>CAWHYR010000011.1:0-187824 GCA_963833735.1 uncultured Actinomycetes bacterium
ACAGTTGGTTGCTCTCGCCTGTCGGCAACCTTTACACGAGATCGTAGCTGCAACGGATGTCGCCTCAAAAAACGGTGCTGCTGCGAGGATTTGGCTGATGGCACGCTTGTTGCTCCAGCTATCTCGTCTCACCCGGTGAGTAATCGGGACACGGACGGCAAGCCACCCATAGCATCAGCAAGAATAGACCCATGTACCCTCCCACGTTTTCACCAGGGCTTCCCATAGGTCTTGCCTTCGACATACCCGATCACTTACGAGCCTCTCAGTGGGCGATGCTCCATGGATATCGTTTGGTAATTGAACTCGATTATGGCGTCGGGAACGAGGAATACGAGGAGGTTTTAGCATTTTATGCCGGGGCACCATCACAACGATTGTGGTGTCTGCTGTGGCGGCAGGTGGATGGGTTTGTTATGCAGCCGGTTGTCGGGCGCGCAAGGCGGTTTAAATCAATCAACGACGCTTTGCACGCACTCAAGCGAAGGCAGCGGTGACGCCCATCATCGGCCTCGGCATCGTGCATATGCGGGCAAGAACCGGCTCGGATTGGTTGGACCCCAGCGACCGGCGAGGCAATCGAGATCAAGGCCAGCGAAGAATTGGTGGGCCTGACAAGCCAATCCCGCTATGCTGCTCGGATGACAGCAGCAGGCGAATTCATCGTCGAACTCCAGAGAGAACGGCGAAGTGGGAATGTCTCGTCCGATACCGAACTGCATCTCAAGCATGATATCGTCGCCGTTTGCCAGCAGCATGCCTCTACGAGTCGGTCGTCAATCCATCGGGGATGAGGGTGTTGTTGACCGAATCCAGACCTTGCGCGCAGGTATCTTCACCAAACTGGTTCAGGGAGATTGTCATGCCGTTAAACTCGAAATCCACCGCATCCCCGGCCACCATCACGCTCAAGCAGATGGCCGCCGAGTTGGCTGAGAGCCATGACCTGCCGAAAAAGCAGGCCGAAGCCGTGTTGGGCGACCTGATGACACTGGCCACCCGCCATCTCCAGAACGGCGACAAAATCCGCTGACCGGCCTCGGCATTCTGCAAGTGCAAAGTCGTCCCGCTCGAATGGGAAAGAATCCGGGGACTGGCGAGCCCATCGAGATCAAGGCCAGCAAGAAGATCGCCTTCAGGGCAGCCAAGGAGTTGAAGGAGGCGGTGTAACGAAGCGGGTTGGATCGAAGCCGGGGGGCGAATTGCCCTATGCTGCTGGGATGACAGCAGCCGGGCAATTCATCTCCGGAGAGCAGTCATGCTGTGTCACCCTGAAACCTGTCGTAGCCGCTCTGACGTTGAAGGCAAAAGCTGCCGTGGCATACTCCGCTCATGACTACCTATACAATCGTGCCACGCAACCGACGATATTGGATAGAAGCGATCGCTGAGGACGGTTCGAGGAGCTTCGTTGAGCAATTTGACACGGAGGATAAGGCCGTGGAGCGCCTTCGCACACTCAGAGAGGCCGGAGGCCATCGATCAACCGAGAACCTTGTTGCGGCCAAGAAGGATACGGTGGTGATGGCAACCAAGCGTCTCGCCCATCAACGATGCCACATTCTAGCCAAGCAGAGATCGGCAGGTTGGAGCGAGAAATTGCCACGCTTCGCAAGCTCAGTGCTGACCTGTTCGGCGTGGTATAGCCCCACGACAGCCTGACACGAGCAATGCGATCCGCAGGGCGGTAGTTGGGTGGTTGGTGCAGGTCATCGAGAGGATGGACCAGGAGTTGTTGTTCCGAGGCAACGACTGATGGCGGCGAGGCGGCCACGAAGTCAATCCGAACGCCTCGACGGCTTGTCAATTTCTGGTTCGTCCGAACGCAATAACCAGTCTAGACCGATCCCCGTCCTTTCGCGTAGCGCAACCAAGAAACCGGCCGTAGGCATCCTCTTCCAACTCGACGCCTCATAGACGGTGGCACAAACTCCAAGGATGGTGGCAAACTCCAACCTCGTTAAATCGGACAGATCGATGCTGTCACCGTACATCCTGATTACCAGGCGAGACGTTCGCCAAGCATCGTCAGATCGATCGGATCATTGGATACGGACACCTCCGTTTGCCTCGCTGATCAATGGAGCGTTGTCGGGGCGGTCGCGCCCAGATCAATGATCCAACCGCACGAAGAACGTCGGACCACATCTGAATTCGCGACTCGCGGTAGGCGTCGCCAGAATAGTTCTTCAAGGTGGAACGCCGATTCGTCATGACGACGATGAGAGTGGGGCAGATGGCGTCGTCGATGTCGTCCGGCATGATGACGATGGTTGCATTGCCCTGTGGATCGTAATGAAGCTCCACTGACCAATTCGGAATGAGTCGGCGAGCCCAACGGCGAGATAGTGGCATTGCCTCAGCGTCAGAATTTCGCGCGCTGTCAGAAACTGACTAGGTTAGCCTTCGATTGGTCGGATCATGATTGTGGCATCCAATGGCGAGCGAAGCAGGGGGGGGGCGGTATGGCGAGGAAATAGGCCACGTATCGAACTACTCTAATGTTCCCTTTAATAGAAACAAGGTTTCAGGCCGGTTTCAATATTGACGGAATATTCACGGCAGCCGCCCGCAACGGGTAGCGGTACAAAGGCCGACGGGTGGTGTCAGTGATGCCAACCACATAGGAGCCACCGTCACAACCGACCTGCCACTAGCATATGTAACTGAACGAAGGAACGCGGCGGCAAAAAAAAAAAACAAGCTGCTGTCCGCTCACCGCGAGCCCTCTTTCTCCGTCTAGGCATATCTGTTTGCTCCGGCCCTCGGGCCTACAAGTCCTCAGCCGAGGAAGAGCATCCATCCACCATACCTCGCAAGAAAGATGGAAACCCATCGGCGGCGCGCGCCTAACGAGCCCTGAACGGGGCTCTCTCTGAGACCCCGACACACTCGCGAGCAGATCATTCGGCTCTTGGCCGAAGGAGAAACTCCCGGGCGAGAGAAGGTCGGTTGACGAGTTGGTCCGCCACCTCGAGATCACCGAGTCCACCTGGCACCTGTGGGGCAACCAATACGGCGGCCTGAAGGCCGACGACGCCAACGAATCGAAAGAGCTCCGCAAGGAGAACCAGCGCCTGAAGACGCCCGTTGCCGACCAGGCCCTCGACGTCGACATGTTGAAGGAGTTGGGCCGCGGAAACTTCTGATCCGGATTGCCGGCTGCGGGCTGTGAAAGACCCTCCGAAAGCAGTTCGGGGTGACAGAACGTCGGGCCCGTGGGGCGGGCGGGCGGCCGGCCTCGCTCCACCCAGCGCCTCGCGCCTCTCGGTGTTGAGCGCCTCTCTGGTTGACCACGAGTGGGTCGTTTGTCGCCACGGAGCGTGAGCACGCATTGGTGACCAATTTGGTGGCGCCGCGATCACTGAACACGGGTTCGTGCCGAGCCGGGGTTTGACGGGGATGGGCGCGGGCGTCAGCGTGAGCACGATCTAAACGCGCAAGAGCCCCCTCGCCAAATCTTTCGAAGGATCACGAAGGGGCTCTTCCTAACGAAGCCGGAGCTCCGCTGTGCTCATCGTAGGGACTGACGAGGCCGCCGTCGAGGCGGACCTGATCGGCGGCCGTATTGGCTGTCCGGACTGCGAGAGAGGGCTCCGGCCCTGGGGGCACGGCGTCGTGCGGGAGGTGCGCTTGATCGGGCGGAGCGAACGCAAGTGTCCGCGGCGCTCGATCTGTAAGCCCTGTGCCACTACGCACGTGCTGCTCCCAGACGACACCCTGCTGCGCCGGCGCGACGGTTCCGAGGTGATCGGGACGGCGCTGGCGGCCAAGGCCAACGGGGCGGGGCACCGGCGCATCGCTTCGGACCTCGGCCGGGCACCCTCGACCGTGCGGGGCTGGCTGCGGGCGTTTGCGCTCAGAGCGGTCGCCCTGCGGGAGCACTTCGTCCGCTGGGCCCATGCTCTCGACCCTGGACATGACCGCCGCTCGGCCGGCGGCTCGGACTTCTTCGACGCCGTCGATGCCATTGGGGTGCTCGGCATCGTGGTGGTCCGTCGCTTCGGGCCTCGCTCGGTGTGGTCCCTCGCCTCCTTTCTCACCGGCGGTCGGCTGCTGTGCAACACGAGCTGGCCCTTCCGAGGGCCCGCCTGAGCGACAAGGGTCACCTCTTCGACCACATCGAGGAGGAACTGACCCATGAACGAGGCGCAACGCAACGTCGCGCTCTTCCGCTATTCGCTCATCCGCGAGGCGGCTGACGAGTCGCTCACCACCCGCCAGCGCGGCGCGCTCGTGCGCACCTTGGCCGGCCGGGAGCACATGGGCCCCAAGGACCGGCGCATCAGGGTTGGGCGCGGCACCATCGATCGCTGGATCCGGGCCTATCGGACCGGGGGCTTCGAGGCCTTGGCGCCCGAATCGCGCAACGGCGAACCGGTGACCGAGAAGAGACTGTTAGACCTGGCCGAGGCGCTCAAACGCGAGGTGCCTCGGCGCACAGCCGCCCAGGTGGCCCAGATCATCCGCACCAAAGAAGGCAGTGGACCCGCAGAGCGCACGGTCCAACGGCACCTGGCCCGGCTCGGGCTAAACACTCGCCCCGACGGATCAGCTCCGCTGTCCTTTGGGCGTTTCGAGGCAGAAGCACCGGGGGATCTGTGGACCGGCGACGCCCTGCACGGGCCAACCATCGCCGGGCGCAAGACCGATCTCTTCGCCTTCATCGACGACCACTCGCGTTCCCTGGTCGGCTATCGCTGGGGGCTCTCCGAGGACACGGTGCGCCTCGAGGCGGCGTTGCGCAATGCGCTGGCGTCGCGTGGCGTGCCCAAGGCGGTGTATCTCGACAACGGAAGTGCGATGGTGTCGCGCCAACTGCTGCGGGCCTGTGCCAGTCTCGGGATCCGCCTGGTGCACTCCAAACCAGGACGGCCACAGGGCCGGGGCAAGATCGAACGGGTCTTCGAGACAGTGCGCATCCAGTTCCTCGTCGAGGTCGAGGCTCGCCTTCCCGCCGATGTATCCGAGCTCAACCGACTGTTCAGCGCCTGGGTCGAGACCGTCTATCACCGCCGCATCCACTCAGAGACCGGCCAGACGCCCATCGAGAGGCTGCTGGCCGGTGACCCTCCGGTGCTGCCGAGCCAAGCCGCACTCCATGAGGCGTTCTTGTGGTCAGAAGTCCGCACGGTGACAAAGACGGCGACCATCTCCTTGCACTCCAACACCTTCGAAGTCGATGCCGCCCTGGTGGGTTCGCGCGTCGAAGTCGTCTTCGATCCCTTTGACATGGAGAGCGTGGAGATCCGTTTCCAGGGCCGTTCCATGGGCCAGGGCCTCCCGGTCACCATCGGCCGCCACTCGCACCCCCAGGCCCGCCCCGAGGCATCCCCGGCACCGGCGCCGACGGGCATCGACTACCTCGGCCTGCTGGCCGAGCGCCGGGGGGCCGAGCTGACCCAGTCCATCAACTACGCCCAGCTGACCATGGACGGCAAAGAAATGCCTTATCCCACCGACACCACCGAGACCACGACCAACGACGAGTACAAGGAGAACCAGCAATGACCATCGACCGCCTCCGGGCCCACTGGGGCTTTACCCGCATGCCCTTTGCCAAGGATCTCGCCCCCTCCATGCTCCACACGCATCGCTCCCACGCCGAAGCTGCGGCCCGGATCACCTGGTGCATCGACGAGGCGGTGATGGGGGTGGTCACTGGTGAGGTCGGCTCGGGCAAGACGGTCGCCATCCGGGCCGCGCTTTTTGGCATCGACGCCAGCCGCCACACCGTCATCTATCTCGGCAACCCGACCGTCGGGGCACGGGGTCTGTATTCGAACATCGTCTCGACGCTGGGTGGGATCCCGCGCTTTCACCGGGCCTCGCTCATCCCCCAGGCCCAAGACGCCCTGGCCACCGAAGAGCACGAGCGGGGACGCCGGGTCGTGCTTGTCCTCGACGAGGCCCACCTGCTCGACGCCGAACAGCTCGAAGGACTCCGGCTGCTCACCAACGCCGAGATGGACTCCCACGCACCCTTCGCCTGCCTGCTGGTCGGCCAGCCGACGCTGCGCCGGCGGATCCGCCTCGGCGCTTTCGCCGCTCTCGATCAGCGGGTGGCCCTGCGCTATTCGATGACCGGCATGGAAGCGACCGAAACGGCCGGCTACGTCGCCCACCACCTGAGAATCGCCGGTCGCAGCGACACCCTGTTCTCCGACGACGCCTTGGCGCTCATCCACCAGGTCTCCCGGGGACTGCCCCGAGCGGTCAATAACCTGGCCGTCCAGTCCCTCGTCGCCGCCTACGCCGAATCAAAAGCGATCGTCGACGAATCATCCGCTCGAGCGGCTGTCACCGAGGTGATGGCGGAATAGCCACACCGCGGCGACAGCCTGACCATTACGGCGCCACCAAGACGACCTGGGCGACAGCACGTGCACAAACTGATGCTCACGGAACGTGTCCGCTTCATGCTCATCGAGCGTGGCGGGCGACACTCGTCCCATCCGACGACGACTTCGCCCGCAGTGCGTGGCTGTGAGGCTTCTCTTGGCGCCATCCCCGCTGGGGCTTGGAGGAGGGCGGCCGTCGAGGCCAAGAAGGCTGGCTGGCGAGCCATCCACAAGCGGATTCAAGGGCTCTAGATCGCAGAAGGCCTGCGTGTGCCCTATTGGAAGCGCAATAGGACTTCCGGTTCGACCAGACGAGCCACGGGAGGATGCTCAAGCTCTGAACGCGTGGACGAGTTCAACCGGGACGCCCTGGACACCGAGGTCGAACGCTCGATCAACGCCGATGGGGCGGTCCACTGCCTCGACCGGCTCTCGGGCGAACGCGGTGCGCCGGCCACGTCCGCTTCGACCACGGACCCCAGTTCATCGCCACGCTCCGTCGTCCTGGCTGAACCCCTGGGTCGATAGCTTCAACGGCCGGATGCGCGACGAGTACCTGAAAGGCCAGCAGTTCGACTCACTGCTCGAAGGCCAAGTCCTCACCGAGGAATAGCGGATCGACTACAACATGAACAGGCCTCACCGCGCAAACGGGTGGCTCACCCCGGTCGAGTTCGTCGAGGCGTGGCTCCACCGACGGGTACAACAACTCGCACAGCGCGTGGCTCAGCTCACAGGCAACCGGTTACGGCGGCGAAGTGGTCCGGGCCATACTCTCTGGCGAGTCTCTGGACAGAGGAGGAAGGCTGTGCTTGAGGTGCAAAATGTAACCGCCGGCTACGGAGACGTCACCGTGTTGTGGGATGTGTCCATCTCGGCTCCCACCGGATCTGTCGTTGCACTCCTTGGTCCGAACGGGGCGGGCAAGACAACCCTCCTGCGCGCCATCTCGGGCTTGATCAAGCCGAGATCCGGGACGATCCTCCTCGGCGATCAGGACATCACCCAACGGCGGATGAACCAGAGAGCGCGTCTCGGTGTGTGCCACATCCCCGAAGGGAGGGCCATATTCCCCACTCTCACCCTCAAAGAGAATCTGACTCTGTTCTCTCCGAAGCGAAAGTACAAGGAGTCCATCCAAAAAGCGGCTGATACCTTCCCGATCATTGGTCAGCGTCTAAATCAGACGGCCGGAAGCCTCAGCGGTGGTGAACAGCAGATGCTTGCGATGGTGAGGGCCTACATCACGAACCCACGACTCGTGCTCGTTGACGAAGCGTCGATCGGCCTAGCACCCTTGGTAGTCGACGGCCTCTTCCAGTTCCTCGAGCAAGTGGCTAGCGAAGGCACGACGCTCCTCATAGTTGAGCAATATGTGAGCCGTGCGCTCGAACCTTGCAAATACGGTTTACCTCCTCAACCATGGCCGTGTCGCCTATAGCGGCGCTAGTGGCGATCTGAGCCCCGAAGAGATCTTCGAGAGCTACCTCGGCGTGGAGGTCTAGATTCAAGCCAGGAAGCGCCCGGAGCGCGTCCTGGCGCACTGCAGTCCGACGCTAGCTATTCGAGATTTCTGAACGCAGACTCAAACTCGCAAAGTAATGGTGTCCGGGCTCCGTTGCATCGGATCAGACGGTTGCCTGCTGATGAGCTAGGCAGGCTCTGCGGATGGATCCTCGCTCAGGACGAGTTCGGTGGCTCAGCAGTCGGCGCCAAGATATGCCGCCTTCACGATCTCGCTGGACACCATCTCGGCCGGCGTACCCTCAAAGATCTGCTGGCCGAAATCGAGTACCACGACTCTGTCGCACACTTGCCGAACTAATGACATGTCATGTTCGACAAGCAAGATTCCGGTGTTCCGCTCGGCCACCACTCGGGTCAGGATTCGACCGAACTGCTCGGTCTCGGCCTGGTCCAAGCCCGAAGAAGGCTCGTCCAAGAGTAAAAGGCTGAACGGACCTGCCAACACCCGGGCAAGCTCGACAAGGCGACGTTGACCGGTGGAAAGGTCGGAGACTTTGGACGCAGCGAGATTCTCGAGT
The DNA here is from genome assembly GCA_963833735.1 of uncultured Actinomycetes bacterium. Taxonomy (GTDB): domain Bacteria; phylum Actinomycetota; class Acidimicrobiia; order Acidimicrobiales; family RAAP-2; genus DATNIB01. The sequence continues at coordinate 8,387 of CAWHYR010000011.1, forward strand.
CCGGTCAGCTCCACGGCTTCTATGACCGCCTGACGCACCCGGCGTCGATCGCCAGGAGCGGCGAAGAGCTGGCGGAACGGGTTGCCACCGGCGAGGATTGATTCGCTTCCCATTGCCACATTCGCCGCCACCGAGAGCGAATTGAATAGTTCGACTCGTTGGAATGTTCTTCCGAGACCTCGACGCGCTCGTGCCGCTGGGCCCTTCATTCGAAACGTCGTGGCCGTGCAAAAGAACATGACCGGTGCTCGGTTTGATGAGTCCAGAACAGGCATTGAACGTCGTCGTCTTGCCGGCGCCGTTGGGCCCAATAAGACCCGTGATGACCCCGGTTGGGGCCCTGAGACTGAAGTCGAGCACTGCCGCGACGCCGCCAAAGTGCACGGAAAGTTCACGGACCTCGAGTCCATCGCCTTGGGCCCTTCTTGCCGTGCCCACCGGACTCGGAACACGCCTCCGCGTTGGCCACTTCATCGACGGCTTCGCCGCCGTCGAATGCCTTCAACCCGGGAACCCCAGCAAAAGCAAGGCCCGTAGTGGCTTCCTGAGGCTTCCCGCCCATCAGCACGTTCAACCGCCACACCGCCCGCCGAAGTCGGGGAGGCATACCCAACCGGGGGGCTATCCGCGGCGCGATGGCAGGGAAAATCAGCGCTGAGAACCCGAACAGCATCGAGAAGTAGACAGAAACATTGCTCAGGTTGATGTAGGCCGGGATCACCTCCATGCCCAACGGCCGCCAAGCACCGCGTACCAGGGCGCTCCTGTCACGAGAATGACAATCAAAGCCACCAAAGTGAGGGACGAGAACGAATCGAAGTCAGAGCCGACTGCGAAGTGGAAGAGGGAGGCGCCGAGGGCCCCCGAGATCGCCGCCAGGAACGATGAAATACAAAAGACGAGCACTCTGGCTACGTTCACGGTTGTCCCGTGGGTTTCGAGTGCCAGCGGCGAATCTGACATCGCACGAAGGATCCGACCCAGCCGGCCTTCGTGAATGAACATGATCAAGGCGACCGTGCCCAGGGTGAACAGCAAGATCACGTAATAGAACCCGTGGTCGCCGCCCATGAAGCTTGGTCGCGGAGTGGGAATCCCTTCCGTCGTAGGACCGAACATCCAGTTCTCTGTGTAAAACAGGTTTTCCATGAAGATTCCGAATCCCAGGGTGGCCAGGGCAAGGAATACTCCGGTCAAACGAATGGCTGGTAGGGCGACGAGCGCGCCGACGGGGATGGCGACCAGGCCGGCGAGGAAGACCGCCAAGATCCATGGAATTCCATACGTCGTAGCGAAGTGGGCCATTGCGGCGGCTCCGACGGCGGCAAAGGCGAACTGACAGAGCGATACTTGACCGGCATTGCGGATGAGGAGGCCCAGGGACAGGAAAAGGATGACGTCGACAAGACCCGACGAGTACAAAGGACGAGGTTGGTTCCCGACGAACGACGGAACCACGCATAACAAGGCCAGGAAGCACGCCGCAAACAGCAGGCGCGGGCCGAAGAGGGGCGTACCAGGAGTCCGGCATTGCCCTGCGAGATGGCAAAACGCCTGTTGGTCAGCCGTGCCCTCGGCGTGACAACTAAGACAATGAACAGGACGATGAACGGCAGCGAGGGAGGGAGGCCCCCCAAGAGCAGGTACCTGCACAACCCACTTGGTGGAAACGGCAGCGATGACGCCGATCAACAAGCCACCCACATACGTTAGGGGCAGGCTCGAAAAGTACCCCACGGCCGCGGCGCCAAAAGCCTGCACGACGAGCAGGGTCAGCTCCGTCCCATTGACCGAAAGGCTCGGCGCCAGGAGGATTCCCGGAAGCGGACGCGAACACTGCTCCGATGATCCATGCCCATCGGCGAACTGCATCCGGGTTTTCACCAGTCAATCCGACGAGCGACGAGTCATCGACGACGGCTCTCATCGCCATTCCCATTCGCACGTAGCGGAAGTAGTAGTAGAGGACCCCGGTGGCGATGAGAGCGACGGCGAAGATGATCAGTTGATCGTGGCCAACGTTGGCACCCAAGAAGCGCACCGTTCCGGTCGGCAGGAACGACGGCATGTTGGGTGCGGTTGGGTACCACAACTGGCCGACTCCGATCACGAGCAGGATGATGCCGATGGTGGATGCAATCTTCTGAGTGTCGCTCGAGTCGGCGAGCAACGCGGCGAGGCGCTCCAGCGCTAGCCCCATCAAAGGACCGAGTACACCGATGCACAGCGCCGCGCAGAGACCCCAGGGCAGTCCGAGGTCGACGTAGAGGTAGTAAAAGATGTAGACGGCCAGGGCGGCTACAGCGCCGTGAGCAAAGTTGAAAATACCCGAGGTCTTGTAGGTAAGTACGAGCCCGACCGCTGCCAGCCCGTATACCGAACCTGAAACGAGGCCGATCACGACGAACGGCATGATCTGGCTCACCCGACGAACGGCCCCATGGTCAGTACCCCCATTGCTCCGAGTTCGCGACGTCGTCGGAGGTTCGACGAGCAGCATACGCATACCGGCGCAGGGAGTTTGCCAAGCATGAGGGCGAACGAGCTCGCCAATCCGCTGTCCTGGTTGGTAGGAGCAGTGCGTGGTGCGCAGCGGATGCATAGGCAGCCACTGTCGTCGACTTCCTCCAGATGCTCATGACCGTCGGTGCGCGTCGACTGGCAACAGCCGGGCCTCTGCCCAGAGCGTCGGTTCAAGACTCATGGCCGTGGCGCTACAACACATTTTAGGCGCTGGAACGCGTCGACGTCGGAAACCAATCGAGCTTCATGAACTCATGGTGCCCGCAGTCGTGACCTGGCGAGCCGTGACCCCCGCCTTAGCCCCACTCCACCGGGAAGTCGTGGGGACACCGCGGGGTACCGCTGTAGACCAGCGTTGTGCCAGACGCAAAGCGGTAGTGCGGAATGCGCTTGTGCCATGCCTCTAGGACGACAACATCTCCATTCGTGCAAGGCGCGAACCCAGGCACCGATAGAGGCCGCTGGAAGAATCGTCGTGCCATGCCGCCATCGGACTGAGCATCCGTTGCGTCTCGGGCTCGTCGTCCGCCCCTCCCCCTTCCTGGGATGCTTCTGCTGCTCGCTCGACTGGAGACCTCACCCCGATCGCCGAACACTGTTGCCCCCCGACTGCAGAGCCTCGCCTCCATGGCGATGTCCCGCCCCATGTCGCCTCTGCGAACCGAGACCGTTACTCAGCCGGTGCCGACGAACCGACGAGGAAAGCTTCGAGGTTGTCCCGCATGATCCGACGCTGCTCGTCCTCGCTGAACGACCCCAGCTGGGCCTCGACGTACTTCGAGGGGTACGCAAGGCCTTCACCGTGCGGAAAGTCCGAGCCGAAGACAATCGAATCGATGCCGATTTCGTCCACAACCCGGCGGACGTTTTCCTCGGGAAATGGCGCGACCACGAAGTGCGCCCGGAAGATCTCTGACGGGCGCCGGTCGAGACGACCAGTCTCGGACCACTTGGCCTTGCGGCCCATCATGAACGCGTGATCCATCTTGCGCAGTGTGTAGGGGAGCCACACGGTGCCCTGCTCGGACAGGCAGACTCGGATATTGGGGAACCTGCCGAAGAAGTTATGCAGGATGAGGGCCGATGTCAGCTCCATGGCCGGACGATCACCCCAATACGTCATCCACTGGAATGCGTCGAAGTCACCGAACACGGCTTCGGGATCTTCCGACCAATCCCGACCGTATTTCTGGTAGTCGGTTCCCCCAAGATGCACCGCGAGGCGTACGTCGGCTTCGTTGACGATGCTCCAGAACCGATCGAATACCGGGTCGGCGAGGGAGCGGCCCCCATAAGGATTCTCTCGGCCACCGTGGGCGTGACCCGACTTCGTCTGGATCATCGTCGCGCCTTGGGCAATGACCGCCTCAAGTTCCTTCACGGCGAGGTCCGGGTCAGCGAAGGCAATGTAGGGCGGCAGCCACATGCGACCGTCCGCGACAAAACCGACCTCCTCATCCATCCAGCGGTTGAATGCCCGGATGTTGGCATAGAGAGCATCTACGTTGTCGGCGAACTCATACTCGATGTCGTGAGCCGCGGCCGGGTACATGATGCCCTTGTCGATACCCTGGTCGTCCATAAGGGCCAAGCGCAGGTCACGGCTTCCAAAAGCCTCTGACTGACTGCGGAATTCGGCGACGAAGGCTTTCCGCTCCTCTTGTGAGAGCCCAGTCAGCGGGTTCAGTCGGTTCAAGAGCATGCCGGGGACGACACTGAGCTCTTTCTCACCCTCTTCGGTCGGAACGGCGCCCCGCCCCGTGCCGACATTGGAGGTGTCCCCGAGCATCTTGCGAAGCTCCTCCTTCGAAAACGTGACCTGGTTGGCTTCGGAACTGGCGAATTTCGAGGGTTTGCCTGCGAACAATTGCATCCGGCGGCCGTCTGGTGCTGTCACAAACCGAATGGCCATGTCCTTCAGCGACGGATCGATGTAACGCTCAAAACAGTCCGGCGGCTCATTGAAATGGTTGTCGGCGTCGTTAATCAGGTAGGGGAGATCGCTCGTCGCGGGCATCGTTCTGGCTCCTCTCTTCCAGAGCGACTCTACTCCCGCGAGTTCGAATTGGTCGGGCCTGGGATTCGGACTTACCGGCATAGCGCAGTAGCCAGCCCTCTTCTAAAAGCGCTCGAGACGCCGGGACTGACCGTTCGGCTCACGTCAAGATTTTTGGGAAGGCGCGCAATTTTTTCAGTTGGACGGACACGCGGCCCGCCGGGGTCGAGTGCAATTGGGCAACTAGGAGCGAGGCCTCATTCGTCCAAGTGTTACCCCCGGCGGAAGAAGTCGAGTTCTGGCAGACGGTCACCAGAGGTTCACCGGTGGGTAGCCATCCATGAGGCGAGGTGCTCGCCCATTTGTAGTCGAGAAGACTGTCACCCTCGCCAGCAAACTGGCATGACTGAGAAGTAGACGACGAGGGAGGACCGCTCCGACGTGCCCTCTGGGAGGGCGCGCAAGGCCCGTCGACAGTCAGCCCAATTCGAATGCCACCGTCGCCGAACCCACGCCAAGCTGTGTACCTTCGTCGTCGATTTGCCAAATATCCAAGTCGACGAAGACCTCCCCGTCAGCGTCTCGAATCGACCTGATCTCACCACCGCCCCGTAGGGTCCGGCCGCGGAACAGCGGATTCTTGAGGCGCATGTCGACCGTCACGATGCGACCTTGTTCGCCAATCCACTGACGGAGCATTGCGTGAAGATACGCGTGCGAGAAGGGCGCCATTATGAAAGCACCGCGGAATCCCTCGAAACGACCTACCTCGTCGTCCATGTGGTGAGCCGCGAATTCGTAGTTCACCGCGGCGAAACGGTTCCAGTGGTCGAGCGTGCCGTCACGCTCCCATATCGGAATCGCTTGGCCCTCCTTCAGTTCGGCCACCTCGACCGGCATCAGAGGTACCTCACGAATACCGTGTCGAGGCGCTTGATCCAGTCGCCGTGCTGGTTGTAGAGGTTGTCCGAGATAGTTGTGTACAGCTGGAGACCCATCCGTCCCTCCCGTTCCCAGTACTCGGAGATGCAGCTTTCCGACCGAATCACGTCATCGGGACGAATCCGCACCTTCCCATAGTTCGCAATGACACGCGACTGAAGGACAGCCCGGTACGGTGGTGGCTCCACTCCAAGTGTCTTCTCGAAATCGCCGAATCGCACATGCTGACCGGCAACTGGGGCTGGCTGGCGCTCGGGCGGCTCAGGCTGTCTCGCCATCCATGCGAATGGGTTGAGCTCCTCGGGAGCAACGATGCCCTTCCACCTCGTCGTCGCCGCATACTCCTCGTCCCAGAACAATCGAGGCGGTCGCTCCGGGTAGTAGATCGCCATTGCCCATTTCCGGATGTCGGACTTGGAAACCGGGAACGATAGGGCGGTTCGAAGGGTCTTTCCGACCAATCCGAGCAACTCCTCGGTTATGAACGTTTCTGGTTGGGCTGTGCTCACGACGGACATCTTGCCCGCTGCAACGGACAGATACCACCCGTGGTTTGACTTTCGGCTGTCGCGATCGTCGCGTCTAGTCTTACGGTTCAACCCGCGCTCAAGAGGAGACAGGATGGAATGGCGTCCAAAACTCGCGCATGAGTCCACCGTCCCAGCCCTCCTTCGCGAGAGCGTCGAACGGTGGCCCACTCACGAATTCGTCATCACCGAAACCGAACGTCTGACCTATGAAGACGCCGACCGGATCTCGGCCGCCCTCGCCAAGCGTCTGATCAGCGCCGGCGTCGGCAAAGGCACGCGGGTGGCAACGCATTTTCCCTACGGCACCGAGTGGGTGGTCTCGTGGCTGGCCATCGAGCGAATCGGCGCCCTCCACATGCCATTCAGCACCGCCTACAAACCCGCCGAGATGCGTAAAGCGCTGAAGCTTGGAGATGCCCACCTTCTGCTCGCGCCGGGCAGTCTTTTCGACTCACCTCATCAGCCGTTTATCGCCGAGGCGCTCGGAGGACCTCCAGGCTCGGCGCCTATCCGCGTTGTGGAATTGCCGTTCCTCCGCGACGTGTGGATGGTTGATGGTCCATTCACTGACACGCCCACGGAGTCCGGGATCAGTGACGAGTTGCTTGCGGGCATCGAACAACAGGTGAACCCGGCCGACCTCGCCATCACCATCTTCACCTCGGGTACGACCAGCATGCCGAAGGCCGTAAACCACTCCCATGGAGCACTCGTTCGCAAGGGCGTCCATCTAGCTCAACTCCTCGGCTGGCACGACCAGGACAAGGTGTTCTGCGGCATGCCGTTCTTCTGGGTGGGCGGCGTTGCCATGACGGTGGTGCCGGCGCTTGCCGTCGGTGCATCCCTTCTATGCGTCGACCGGACTGAGGCCCTCCGTTCCCTTGACCTAATGACGAGGGAACGGGCGACGAGGATGACCGGCTGGCCCGGTGTGCGAGGCCCGATCATGAACCACCCAACCCAAGCCAGCCGTGACATTCCGGCGCTAGAGCCGCTACCGGCCGGCAACCTGATGGGAAGTATCGGTATGACCGAGAGTCTCGCGTCCTACACCTGGCCCGACCCCGAAGCTGATGTCCCGATGGGATCGGTCGGATGCATGGGTGCCGCAATCGACGGATGGGAAATCCGTATCGCCGACCCCGACACAGGCGAGTGGCTCCCCGACGATACGGAAGGAGCGATCCTTATCCGGGGTTATGGGCTCATGCAGAGCATGTACAAGCGCGAGCGGGAGGATGTCTTTTCGGCTGACGGCTTCTACGACACGGGCGACAAGGGGAAACTCGTCAACGGCCTGCTGTTCTTCAACGGAAGGCACACCGAGATGATCAAGACATCCGGCAACAACGTCGCGCCCCCGGAGGTCGAGGCGGTCCTGAAAGCATTGCCCGGCGTCAAGGATGCCCATGTCCTCGGAGTCCCCGATGAAGAGAGGGGCGAGATCGTGGCTGCGCTCGTCATCCCTGAGACTGGCGTTACCCTCGACGGTGAAACAGTTCGTGAGCAAGCTCGAAAAGAACTGTCGAACTATAAGGTGCCGCGCTACGTTCTCATTGAGGACGATGATGCAATGCCTTGGCTGGCGACGGGCAAACCGGATCGCCTGGCGATCAAAGCCCTGCTCGCCGCCCACATCCCCTCGTGATCGGTCGCGGCGATATGGCCGACAGAGGCAGTGCCTTGAACGCCTGATTGCAAGGGCTCACCACGCACTCGCTAAAGACGTTTCGCCGAGACGTGTTGTTGGCGCCCGCCAACCTAACCATCCTCAGGGTTGGATGCATTCGGAATAGAGAGCGCTCGATGATCGAGGGGAACTATCACGGTTTCGATGTCGAACGGCGTGACACCGGCATTGCGCTCGTGACGTTCAGGCGGCCGGAACGGCTGAACGCCATCGGAGCGTACGGAGCGAACACTAATGGTGATCAGGACTCCAGGACGGTTGGACTAGCTCAAGCAGATCTCCACTAAGGAGATCGACCCTTTCAACTTCCCTCCCAAATCCCGCGGTCCTGCCTCGCCGCAAATCGTGAGCCAGTTGGACAGGGTCTGGTCTAACGTTAGCCGTGCCTCGGCGAATATGACGCGACGACGACCGGCCCAATCGGCTCCCGGCTTGCGAACGTGGAACTAGCAAGCCGGAGCACTCGACCTCGGATTCCGAAACTTGAATTCCCGACGACGGCCAATCAGGCTTGAAAAGCCGCGCCTTCGTTGATCAGGAGTTGCACGTCGTCGTCACCAAGATCTAGCCACTCGGTCAGCACGGCCTCGGTGTCTTCGCCGAGACGGCGACCGACGTGACCGACCTGGCCCGGCGTCCGGCTCAGGCGGTGCGGCGATTCTGCGTAGTAGTAAGTGCCGAGATCCGGTTGCGCGAAAGCAGTCGGAAATGGTCCGCTCCACAGTTGCGGATCGCGCCAGATGTCCTCAACACTCTGGACAACGCCCGCGGCTAGTCCCGCGCGCTGTAGCTCTCGGGCGGCACCGAATGAGGTCCGCGCCTCCGCCCAACCCTGGAGCGCCGCCTCGAGTGTCTGACCCAGCGCGTCAGCCATTTCAAGTGACTCAGCCTCAAGTGGGAGGTCCAAAACGGCGCAAAGCCGATTCCAATCCGACAGGTCGCAGATCTCGACTGCAAGCCATGCGTCGTGCCCGACGCAGCGGTATGCACCTGACAGGAGCGAGCCCGCCACATCGTTGCCGGCCGGCACCACGTCGCGCCGATTCACGATCGCCTCGAGCACGACGTCAGGCATGATTGCAGCCATCGCCTCGATCTGGGCAGAGTCCACCCACATCCCCTGCCCTGTTGCAGCGACGTGACGGAGTGCAGCGAGCGTCCCGAGCACTGCATGCTCCACGGTGATGTAATCGGATTGCGTCCCATGGCAATGCCCCGATGCATATGTAAGGCCGACAAAATTCGAGATGTTCGTCGCGTAGGCAAGGTATGACGCCCGCGGACCAGTGCGGCCATACCCGGAGAGCGAAGTCAGGATGATTCTTGAGTTGATCGATCGCAATCCCTCGAAGGACACGCCCCATTTATCGGCTGTGCTAGCCGAGAGGTTCTCCACCACCACGTCCACGATTGCGACGAGGCGCCCAAAGAGCTCACGCCCGGGAGTTGTGGCAACGTCGATAGAGAGGTTGCGTACTGATCGGCTGAGCGACGCATTCATGACGGTGTTTGTCACACCCGACGGCTCGGTGACGGTGCCGCCCATCGCGTATGCCGGCATGCGAAGGACCTCAGGACGGTTGCGTGCTTCGATTTTGGCGACGTCCGCCCCGAGCTGTGCGAGGAGGCTCGCCGTCGTATTACCTGCCACGAACGCTCCGAAGCTCAGGACTTTGACGCCGCGGAGCGGGGCACTCGACGAGGCGGTGGTAAGCAGACTCGCACGCGGTGCTCTTGGTTCCCAAGTAACCGCTTCGGCCCCAGGCGCTTTCGGTGCACTCGTGCGCTCGATCGTCATGCTTGGTGTCGAGCGAAACCCCGAACCGGATGCGGGCATCGGGAGTGGGCCCGATGGCGTAGGCGACACGGTGACGGCTTCTCGCGCCGCGAGTTGACGGTCCGAAACGAACTCGATAGGCCGATTCAACATTCCGCACGGGAGGCCTGCCGCCTGGCCACGCTGCACGAGATCCTGGCGCGATCGGTTGTGCACGAGACCTTGGATGGTCCTTCCCAGCTCCTCGAAACGCTCTCGCCGGACCAGCGGATCGGAGAGCGCCGGATCGGCGAACTCCTCGGGATACCCGAGCATCTCGCAGAAGGCATCCCAATGCCGGAGTTGATGGGCGGCGACGTCAAATGGTCCGTCCGCGCATTCATAAGTACCGGTTGGGGGGTATCCAACGGTCACCCGACGTCCGAGCATGCTCATACCGACCACGTCGTACTGTTCAATCAAGAAGTCCTTACTCGTGGCGACTTCGTGGACCGAGAGGTCGATGCTCTGTGGTCCAACGGTATCGATGACCGCGAGCGCGGCCAGGATGCATATTGCCGCGTGCACTCCCGCCTCGTCCCAGACCTGACGTCCCGGAATCATCTGTGGTGGGCCCTCGGCGCTGCCGATGCGCAGCATGTTGCCACCCATGGCAAACGAGACAAACGGCGTCGAGCGCCACCAAGAGTGCGGTCCCGTTAGGCCGAAGGGAGTGATCGCACACACGACAGCCCCGGGCGCCCACTCGATGGTCCGCGTTGCCGCGTCCCACCCGTGAAGCCGTGACTCGGGCGACGGCGAGACTACGACCACATCCGCATTACCGCCGAGCCGTTCAAGGCCCCGGTAGTCATCTGGACTCATGATGACACTGCGTTTCGAGGCGTGGTAATAGGCAAAGATCAACGAATCGGTGGGGCTCTCGTCGCGAAACGGCGGTATTCGCCGCAGCGGATCTCCATCCGGTAGTTCTACCAACGCTACGTCGGCCCCGAGGTCAGCGAGCAACCGGGTGCAATATGCGCCAATCGGTCCACTCAGGTCAAGCACTTGGACACCCTCGAGTGCTGGCCCACTAGAGGCCGGTCTGGTCACGGAACTCTCGGGCGATGTGTTCGAAGCTCAAGAGCTTGTGCAGCGAATCGGGGACGCATCAGATGCCAGACGTTTCGTCGCGATCGGGGATGCCGCGGGTCGTCGCCCGAACCTCGGGGACACCGACCCCACATTGAGGCATGAAAACTACCGACAGCGGTTCGAAAGCGACCGACACTCCCGTTGTCGGTGGCCCAAATCACACGCAATCCCAGCGCTTCGTTCGACCGAAGGCTTTGCGTACGGTGCGCCGTTCCCGTCGACTCGCCAGCAAACGAGTAGCTCCGGACTCAGTCGGTTGGGGGATCGCTCACGTGAGGGAAGAGCTCCTTGAATGAACCGATCCGAATTCGGTGGCTCACCTCTTGGGCCACATTGTCGAACAACTCATGCAGCGTCTTTTGGCTGTGCCCGAACGTGCCCTCCAGGTGCGGGTAGTCGCTCCCCCACATGACGTTGCGGTAACCCATCGCCCACATTGCCGCGGGACCAGTCTCGTCGTGCTGGAACGAGGTGTACACCTGCCGGTACAAGATCTCTTTGGGAAGCATGGACAGCACGGGCCGCACGAACATGCTGTGCTGACGGTAGCCCTCGTTCATGCGGTCCCCAATGAATGGGACCCAGCTCGCCCCACCCTCCGAGATCAGGACCTTGAGGTTTGGATGCCGGTCGAGCGCGCCGCTCGTCACGAGCTTCAGGGCCACGAACTGCCCTCCAAAGGTGGTGTTCACGTAATTCAGCACGGCTCCGCCCGGACCGCGGAACTTTGTATTGCCGTCCCCGTCGTTGTCCGACCCGATATGGAAGGCGAGCACCATCCCGGCCTCCTCGGCTGCGGCCCACAAGGGATCCCACTCGTCGCGGTTGTAATCGGGCAATCCCTCGGGCACTCCGGTCGGCATGCTGACCGCGTGGAGACCAATCGTTGCAGCATGCTGAAGCTCGGAGATCGCGAGGTCGATATCAATGAGGGGGATCGAGGCCGTCGGGACCAACCGGTTGTTCGATCGAGGGACGATCTCCGAGGCCTTCCACTCGTTCTGGGCCCGGTTGGCAACCCGCAGGAGGTTCTGGTCCTTGATGAGTGACTCCCATAGTCCGAGAGAGTCGTAGACGATTTCGGCCCAGACCCCCTCGGTGTCGCAGTCGCGCAGTCGACTTTCGATGTCATTCGCGCCCCGCTCGCTCACGAGCTCGCCGATGGTCTTGCCGTGGACTGGATCCTTCTTCACGTTGAGCCTGGGCAGCTCCCTACGAAAGCTCTGCCCATCGACATGAACGATCTCGAAGGCCCCCTCGGGGTCTCGCTCCGAGCGCGGCATGCGGTCCGCTACGTCCTTCGGAAGGATCTCCTCCCACACCGCCCGCTCACCAAGCGAGTGTGAGTCGCCGGAGTTGGCCCACAGCTTTGTTTCTGACATCAAAAGACCTCCCGACCTCACGTCATCCCGACGATTCGCCACCATAAGGGTAGCTGAATACCGCTGTCAGAAGGTCGGCGATACCCATGTCTGAGCCATTCGGGCCCTCCGTTCGTGGTCCGACATTCCCGGACTCCCGACCGGGGTGGTCGGCTGCCGAGATGTCTTCCCGCGCCGCGAAGCGAGGCGTTAGAGGTGCAGGTTCATGACCGGGTGATCGTCAAGGAGTTCTTCCATTCGGGATAGCACGTAGTGCTGGCCCTGGATGTCCATCGTGATGTCGGCAGCTCGTTTGGCCTGCCGGAGCGGGAGCGGATCTTGCCTTGCGATCTCCTGGGCGAGCGCGAGCGTCTCTCGATGCAGGGTGTCAACATCGGGGAAGAGTCGGTTGACCTGCCCAGTCGCGTATAGACGCTGCGCCGGCAATCGCATTCCGGTGTAGATCATCTCCTTGGCCAGCCGCTGTCCGTAGAACCAACTGTGGAGGTGCGACTGGATGCCACCGATACCCATCCGGGCGGTGGGGTCCATGAAGAACGCATCTTCGGTGCAGTAGACGATGTCGCAGGGCCAGACCATTCGTTGTCCGCCGCCGATGCAGCCACCCTGGACAGCAGCGATGGTCGGCTTCATTACGCCCTTGATGAGGCGGATCTCCTCCCATGGGGGAAGCGTCTCGGAGCCCGGGGGGGCTGGCTGCGGTGATCTCAATTCAGCACCGGCGCAAAAATGCTTCCCGAGGGCTTGCATGAGCACAACTCGCGTGTCGTCAGTCTTCGCCTTCAGCCATGCTCCCTGGAATTCCACATGGAAGGCGCCGTCGTAGGTGTTGAGGGGCTCGCGAGAAAGAGTGATCAAACCAACGTCGCCGACCACTTCGTATCTCACAAACTCGGCAGGGCTGGTCATGGCGCAATGTTACTGGCGACGCCGAAGCAAGGTGCTGGGACTTTCCAGTGTGGTTCGTCGAAGTTGCGGATCTGATGCGAATGGCAACGTCCCGTTGGGTTGCAGACCGACCGCAACCCAGAATTTCCGGAACCCTTTTGGCGCGCATTTTGAACAGTTGGTCGGGTTCGGTTCGTGCATGTCTTGGGCATGCGGGCGCATCCCCCGTTCCCGCCTGAGCAGCTACGGACACGGCCCATGCCCGCGGAGTCCATCCCCAATCCATGGCAGAAAGAAGCAGCTACAGCGCCCGGTGGTGAAGCTCTCGCCGCTCTGATTGCGTCCCTCCGTGAGGTCCAGGACATTGTGAACAGCTGCAATCCGTCTGAGGAGTTGATAGTCACCGCCCAGCCATGCTCTGCTCTATTCGATCGCTGATCTGCTCCGACCATCGATTGTGCCAGAGGAGCAAGCCCTAGCCGGGAAACGGCCCGATCTTCCCAGTCGTGGTCATTCGTTGCTGGTTGCGTTCTCCCCGAGGAGCAGTCAGCCAACCACATCGCGGGCCCGGGTGAGGTTCACACGTTTCTACCTGGGGGTCATGGCGCGGCGTACGGTGAACAATCCGACTTCTCTTCGACGATGTACTCGGGCGACTGAGCACCTCAGGCGCTCGGCCACGGGCAAGAACTCCGGCCGGGTCAGCCGTAATCACTGCCGTTGCTGTTGGCGCCGGTTACGCCCTCTGACCCGGGTCCATCGCAACGGAGAGCAAGGTGCCGCCAGATTTGGAAAAGTCACCACCCAGACCTTGGACCATGAACCGTTGGTACCAGGTGACAATCGCTGACCATGGCCGATCTTCCCGCCTGAGAATCCAGCTGTCGCCGTTGAGGATGCTGAAGATTGTGTGGACAGCCACGCGCAAGTCGGTCTCGGGATCGAAATGTCCTTCTACGATGCCCTGGTTGAGGATGTCTCTCAGGAATGACTCCACGATCTCGGCCCGGGCACGGATCTCGCGCCGATGAGGATGAGACAGTCGATGCTTCTCTTGTTGACAAGGCGTACCTCAGCCTCCGTAATGTTGTCGCATAGGTTCCCGATAAATAACTCGATGAACCTGCACAGCCTCTCGATAGCGTCCCCTCGGAGGAGCTCCTCGTCCGAGGCGAGGGAGTTCATGACGTTGTCGTAGGCGCGCAGTACCAACGCGAAGAGGAGAGCCTCCTTGGATTCGATGTAGTAGTACAAGCTGCCCTTGAGCAGACCCACCCGCGAAGCGATTTCTTGGACAGTGGCCGCCTCGTAGCCCCGTTCGACGAAGACGTCGAAGGCAGCGGCAAGGATCTCTGCCGACCGGGCCTGGTTGGCAACGCCCTTGGGATCTCAGTCGGCGGCATCAGCCGGGAAGATCAGCGGACAAGGAATGCTCCTACCTTGCTTGGAAACCCCCGAATCGTACTCGGGCCGCGGTTGGGACCGTTGGGAACACTCGCCACGACGCAGCCCGAAACCTCGCTTGGCGACAACGAAATTAGGCGGCAATCTACCCTCGTCTGGGATGTCGAACGTCGTTTGATGGGCGTCGCACCTAGGTTGGGGGTCAGAAATGACGGACTTGGCCGAAAAGGCTGGCTGGGCGGGGGGCCAGGGCACACCGCTCGTCCGCTCGCGCGTGGAAAGGCTTCGCAAGCTCGACCTGGAGGACAGCACCTTCAAACTTGAAACGCTTGGGGTGGAGGACAACACCGTCAAGCTGCGGCTGTCCGATCTCAAGGTTGGGGCATGTCCACGACGGGGCGGCATTCGAGCAGACCATGTGAAGACCCTTGCTGAGCTCGACGGTCGGTGGCCCCCCATCGTCGTTTCCCGCACTGACCACAGGGTTGTCGATGGAATCCATCGGGTAGCGGCAGCAAAAGCTCTTGGCCACACCGTCATCGTCGCGAGGCTCTTCGACGGGTCAGCGGATGACGCGTACATCGCGTCAATCAAGTACAACGTCGAACACGGGCTTCCCTTGACGCTCGCCGAACGCAAAGAGGGCGCGAACCACATCCTGCGCGTGCAGCCCGCGTGGTCGGACCGGCGAATCGCCGGCATTTGCGGTTTGTCTCCGGTCACGATCGGGACCCTCCGAGCCCGTTTGCGTGAAACCCCCGGTCAGGCGGCGGACGACTCGGTGCATGAGCGGCGGACAGGGCGAGACGGACGATCCCGACCGGTGGATACTCTGGCGGCTCGTCAGCGGGTCGCCGAGGCACGTAGACCTGGAGAAGGGTGACCGGAAGTCGAGCGAACTTTCGGTTTCGAACTCGCCGCGGCTGGCCCGTGGGGCCTGTCACGATTGCGCAAAGCGATCCTGTCGTGACGGTCGCTCCCACACGGGCAATTTGGCTGCTCGAGGAGCTTGCCTTGCGGCGGCCAACCTTCGATGGCCTCGTTGGGACTGGAACGAGTGCGTCGGAGTCAATCGCGGTCATCGTCGTCCACTCGGAGTGCCCTCCGATGTTCAGAAATTCGGGCGAGGAGTTATCGTCCGAGCCTGGAGGCTCGTTCACGCGGGGCGCTATCGTTCTCTTGACTACCTTGGGGGTTGCCGCATTGTTTTGCGATAGGTGGCCAGGTGGACGAGTGCGTTCGTGGTCAAAGGGGTCGCCCTTATGTTTCTCGGTGATTGGGCACCATGAAATTCGAATATCCAGTTGAAGCCGAAGCGTTTCGCGACGAACTGCGCGCTTGGTTAGAGGCAAATCACTCACCGGGATCGGGTCTGGGTCAACAACTGGGAGTCGACCTCGAACGGGGTCGCCGTTGGGCCCAGAAGCTCTATGACGCCGGGTACGCCTGCGTTGCCTGGCCCAAAGAGTACGGCGGGAGGGACGCTTCGGCCATCGAACAGATGGTCTTCGAGGAGGAGATGCATCGAGCGCGTGCCCCTCGACACCTGAACCAACTGGGCATCGGCGAGATTGGACCCGCCATCTTGGCCTGGGGGACGCCGGAACAGAAGAGCGAGCTCCTCCCGAAGATGCTTTGTGGGGAACACATGTGGTGTCAGGGGTTCTCTGAGCCAGGCGCAGGCAGCGACCTCGCGTCACTCGGACTTGGAGCCGTGCTCGACGGCGACGAGTTCCGCTTGAATGGCCAGAAGATCTGGAACAGTGGCGGCCAGCACGCTGACTATTGCGAACTCTTGGTCCGCACGAACTCCCAGGTCGAGAAGCACCAAGGAATCAGCTGTCTCCTGGTCGATATGCACACTCCAGGCATTGAAGTCCGACCGATCCGCATGTTGACCGGCCAGGCGGGATTCAACGAGATCTTCTTTACCGACGTCAGAATTCCGATCACTGCCTTGCTCGGACCGATCAACGACGGGTGGAAGGTGGCACACACGACGCTGGCTCACGAACGCGGCGTGGTCATCAACTCCCACTTGGGAATCCGCCAAGACATCTTGGACCTCATCGAGCTGGCCAAGGTGACTTCCTATCGAACTCGAACCATCGCCGAACACGATGTCATTCGACATCGCCTAGTGGATCTTTACGTTCGGGGCGAGATCATGAGCTTCATGGCTGAACGTGTGACGTCCATGCAGCTAAGCGGCCGGAACCCGGGGATCGAAACCGCCTTGGGCCGATTCCTTTGGCAGGATCTCACCCAAGAGATTCCTGAGATGGAGGGCAGCATCCTGGGCCCCGAGGGAGATCAGGGAATGGTTGGTCGTTCTCGAGCCGGCGCCAGAACCAACTCCATTGCCGGCGGTACGCGCGAGATCCATATCAACAACCTCGCGTATCGAGGCCTTGGTTTGCCGAAGAGTTACTGAGCATGACCACCACCTTGGACTTCACTGACGAACAGGAGCTCTTGCGCGAGACCGTTCGAAGATTTCTGGCCGAGCAAGCCCCCATGGCCTACGTGCGTCAGATGTACGACGATCCGCGAGGCATGACCGACCGCATGTGGCGGGAAGTCGTTCGCTTAGGACTCACCGGCATCTTGGTTCCCGAACAGTGCGGTGGGTTGGGCTTGGGGCTCTCTGATATGGGCGTGGTGCTCGAGGAAATGGGGCGAGCACTCCATCCCGGTCCGTTTCTATCCAGCGCGGTGGCAGGCACCTTGGCCGTTCGTGCCAGCGGTTCTGGGTTCGACCAGTCGGCTTTGCTGACCCAGTTGGCGAGTGGAGAACAGGTCGCCACACTGGCGCTGTTCGAACCGGCTCAGCGCTACTCGTGGCGCACCCCGGCCACGTTGGCTCGACGGGCGTCCGATGGTGGTTGGACCGTCACCGGGACGAAGGTGCACGTACCTGACGCAGCGGCCGCGGACGTCCTGCTGATAGCGGCTCAGACGTCGGATGGCCTCGGGCTCTTCGTCGTCGATGCAAAGTCGGCTTCCATGCAACCCGAAGCGGTGCTCGATGGCACTCGCAAACAAGCGACGGTCGTCCTCGAGGAGGTTCCAGCCACGAGGCTCGGTGAGGGTGATCTCACGTCGGCCTTAGCTGGCACGGTCGATCGCGTCGCCATCGCCTACGTGGTCGACGCTGTCGGAGCCGGCACGGCCGCGCTTGAAATGTGCGTCTCGTACGCCAAAGACCGCGTGGCTTTCGGCCGTCCGATCGGGTCGTTTCAGGCCGTTCAGCATCTGTGCGTCGCCATGTACCAGAGGCTGGAGCTCAGTCGGGCCGCGACCTACCGAGGGCTTTGGAGCGACGATGCCGGCGAAGAAGAGCTGCATCGGGTCGCGCTGATTGCCAAGACCTATGCCAGCGATGCACTGGTGGAGCTCGTCAACGACGCCATCCAGATTCACGGTGGGATAGGAACGACGTGGGAGCACGACATCCATCTGTTCTACAAGCGCTGCGTGTCGATGCAGGCTGCCTACGGAAGCTCCTTAGAGCACGCTGACGCGCTGGCCAGTTTGCTCATCGACTGAGCTGACATTCCGTGTGCGAGGCTTGAGCGCTCTTCGATCTCATTCCCCCGGCCGAAGTCCGACCCCACCCCGCTCAGCCGTGGGTACAGGCCCGCATTGACCGGCTTGCTCCAGTCTGAGCGCCGTCTGGACGCGCGTCTGCGCTGATCAGGTGGGCCAGCAGAAATCCAAGCCCCCTCTTTTCGAATTGGCTCTACAGCATGGATCATCAATCCCGCGATACCGTCCGAATATTCGCTTGACGTGCTGAGTAGGGACTTCTCCCGCTCGTTCCCCTGGGCTGACTGACCCCCGTTTCGACGGACCAGCTAACCGAGCCAGGATCGGCAGGCGGTCTATCCCTCCTGGGTGGCGGCGCTCGCCGACATAGCGGCACTGGCCGATCGGACCGCTCGGAGGATGCCCTGGTAACCAGTGCACCGGCAGAGGTTTCCCGACAGGCCCTCCCTGATCTCCTCGTCCGTCGGATTCGGGTTCTCCTGGAGCAGCCCTGTCGCCGAGACCACGAAACCCGGCGTGCAAAAGCCGCACTGCAGACCGTGCTCGACCTGGAACGCCTCCTGCACCGGGTTGAGGCTGCCGTCGGAGCCGGCGAGACCCTCCACCGTGGTGACTTCCCCACCGTTGGCCTGTACCGCGAAGGTAAGACAGGATCGCACCGCGTACCCATCCAGCAGGACGGTGCAGGCGCCACACACGCCGTGCTCACAGCCAAGGTGGGTCCCGGTGAGGCCGCAGTCCTCTCTGAGGAAGTCCGCCAGGAGTTTGCGTGGCTCGACAACGCCGCTGTAGCTCTCCCCGTTGACCACGATTTGAACAGTGCCTTCGGTCATGCCACCTTCACCGCGTTCCATGCTTCCGCCAAAGCCCTCCGCACGAGCTCGATAGCCAGGGTCGAGCGGTACGCGCTTGACGCATGCAGATCGCTCGTGGGTTCTAGGCCCTTTACCGCAAGATTGGCGATCTCCGTCACCTCCTCTGAGCCCGGAGTCTGACCCAGCAGCGCCGCCTCCCCAGCTTCCGCTCGAATCGGCTTGCTTCCCATGCCAAACAGGGCGATCGTACAGCGACCCACCTTCCCGCTCTCGGCGGCCTGAATCCCCGCCATCGCGCCGACGATGGCGAAGTCCCCGTGCCGGCGAGCAACCTCCTTGACGGAGAAAGCGGAGCGAGCCGGCCAGACCGGGAAGCGCAGCGCGGTCAGCAGTTCATCCTCCCGGAGCGACGTGGTCCATGTCGCCTCAAAGAATTCCGCAGCCGGGATGCGACGTGTGCCTCGGCTGCTGTGCGCCTCGATCTGCGCATCGAGCGCCAGAGCGACCGCCGGATACTCGGCAGCGGGATCCGCGTGCGCAACCGATCCACCGATCGTTCCTCGGTTGCGGATCTGGAAATGCCCGATCAACGGTGTGGACTTCGCGAGAAGTGGTACGGACCGTGCGACGGTGGCATCGGAGCCCACCACACGCTGCACCGTCATGGCGCCGATGACGACGTCGTCGCCATCGGCGCCGATCCCGCGCAAACCTTCAACCCGCCCCAGGTCGACGAGGTGCTCGAACGCTGTGAGCCGCAACGCGAGCATCGGGATGAGGCTTTGGCCGCCTGCCAGGACCTTCACCGAATCACCGAGCTCAGCGAGCGTGGAAGCGGCTTCGTCAAGGCTTTCGGGGGCGTGGTACTCGAAGGGGGCTGGTTTCACGGGTTCCATCCTCGTGACGAGTGATTGCAGCGCTGCACCCTAATCCAAATCAAGCTGCCCAGCCCGGTGTCGCGAAATGCTTAGTCTTCAGATCAGACGGTTCCAGATTCGGGGAGATCCCCTCCTGGGGACTGCCATGTGCATACGGGGTGGACCCACGATCCCCAGATGCCAGCGGCTGGAGAACCGGGCCATCTCGGCCCTCGAAAGCCTGATTGACGGCGTGTTGCGGCGTCCCCGTTTCGGCACTCGAATCGATCCGCGCCGGGTAGGGGCTGCCCGTATCGACCGCCGACCGCCGCGGCAGCCCGACCACCGCCCATCCGACACACTCAGTGCGCGGCGCGCGCCTCTCCCACCGGCCGGATCACGAGCTCCTGGGTGAAGGTGGCCACCGGAGCGCCATTCGGTGAATGAAGGGAGCCCAGGACGATTCCACGGGCGTGGGCGTAGGCGAGCGTTTCCACGATCATGAGCAGCCAGGAATCAGCGCGAGGTGCTTCGTGCACCCATAGCGCATGGTCGAGGCTCGCCACCATTCGCGAATCCGCTGAAGCCTCCCAGGCCATTCCCGATTGCGTGGCCCGTTCGTAGGTCCGACATGAAGGCGAGCGCAGCCGTATGCACGACCCGGTCGTCGGGGAGTGGCTCCCTAGATCCTCGGTGAGCCTCACTTGCGACGGCCCTCGACGGCCGCGGGTAGTGTCGGCGGCATGCCTGAGCGACCGCCCCGATCAGTCGCCGCCCGATTCGTAGGCCAGTCCGTCGTCCGCAAGGAGGACCGTCGACTCCTCACCGGACACGGTCAGTACGTCGACGACGTCACCGCTCCGCGCATCGTGTTCGGGGCTTTTCTCCGATCCGAGGTTGCCAAGGGGACAATCACCGGTCTCGACGTCTCCGCCGCCGAGGCGCTCGACGGCGTCCTGGCTGTGTTCACCGGCGAACAACTGCTCCCGCACCACGGGCAAGGGTGGCACGCCATGCTCGGCCCGGAGATGTTGACCCCTCCCCCACTCGCGGTCGGCTCGGTCAAGCATGTTGGGGATCCAATTGCCCTCGTCGTGGCGATCAGTCGCTACGTGGCGGAGGACGCGCTCGAGGCGATCGAGCTCGACATAGATTCGGACGAGGCGGCCGTGGACTATCGCACTGCTGGCTCGAACACTGATTCCATCGTCCACGGCGACTGGGGCCTGACGTCCAACTACATGGTCGAAGCGCCCTTCATGCCGCTGCAGCCCGACCTCGATCAGACGTTCGCGAACGCCGCCCATGTGGTCGAGGCGACGATCGAACAGCACCGCTATCTCGCCGTGCCCATGGAGACGCGTGGGATTATCGCCGACTACGACCGTGGAAACGACAGCTGCCACATCGTGCTCTCTGGCCAGTCGTCGCACAGCACCCGCGACTTCTTCTCGCGGTATCTCAACGTGCCAGAACAGCGGGTCAGTGTCGACCTCCATGACGTTGGTGGAGGATTCGGCCAGAAGATGTTCGTCTCCCGGGAGGAGTGCGCGATCGTACTCGCCTCAAAGCTCCTCGGGCGACCGGTGAAATGGATCGAGGACCGGCGGGAGAATCTGATTGCCGCTGGCCACGCCCGAAACGAATCCGGTTTGGTGCGAATGGCGATCGACAAAGACGGCACCATCCAGGCGATGACGATCGACCACAAATGCGACGTGGGCGCGTACCCGATCTGTCCCGCCGGTCTCGATCCATCGCTTCTTCCCGGGCCCTACAAAGTCCCGCGGTCCGGCTTCAAGACCGCTCTCGTGTGGACGAACACGATGGGCAAGGCTGCGTACCGCGGCCCATGGATGTTCGAGACAACCGCCCGCGAGATGATGATGGACATCGCCGCCCGTGAGGTCGGGATGGACCCGGTCGAGTTCCGGCGCAGGAACCTGTTGTCGAGCAGCGACCTGCCCTTCACCAATCCGGCAGGACAGACGTTCGTCGAGGCCACACCGCTCGAATCGCTCGACGCGGCGCTTGAGGCGCTTGATTACGAGGCCTTTCGTCGGGATCAGGCCAGCGCGCGTGATGATGGCCGCTACCTTGGACTTGGCATCAGTGTCTATATCGAGCCCAGCTCGATGGGTGCCCCGTCTCTTCACACCGAGGGGGCCACAGTCCGCGTCGAATCGGACGGCACAGTCACCGCCTATCTCGGCACCGCGTCGCACGGACAATCGGTTGAGACGACCATGGCCCAGGTGATCGCGGACACGTTGGGCGTCGACTACGAGAAGGTGAGCGTCGTGCAGGGAACGACCCAAGGCACGCCGTGGGGAGGGGGCACCGGCGGTTCACGCACCGCCGTAGTGGCCGGTGGCGCGGCCCGGAGCGCCGCCCAGCAGGTGCGGACGAAGGTGCTGGCCATCGCAGAACACGTTCTGGAGGCTTCTGCTGATGACCTGGTAGTTGATCTCGGGGTGATCTCGATCAAGGGTTCTCCGAGCGCGGCGTCGATCACATTGGAAGAGATCGCCAAAATCGTCTACACAGACCCATCGGGCTTGCCGCCCGATGTCGAGCCAGGGATCGAAGCCTCAGTACGGTTTCAGCCCAACCGCTTCCCCACATGGTCGAATGCAACTCATCTCTGCGTCGTCGAGATCGACGCGGCGACTTGCGAGACGCGTGTGCTGCGCTACATCGTGGCCGAGGACTGCGGGAAGATGATCAACCCACAGGTTGTCGAGGGACAGATCTACGGTGGCGTTGTCCAGGGTCTGGGTGGCGTTCTCCTCGAAAACTTCGTCTACGACGAGGGCGGCAACCCGCTCACGACCACCTTCATGGACTACCTCCTGCCGACTACCACCGAGGTCCCACCGATCGAGGTGATCCACATGGACAGCGAGTCGACCTCGAACCCGGGTGGATACAAGGGCATGGGTGAGGGCGGGGCCATCGGTGCCCACGCTGCCGCGGCCAACGCGGTGGGCGATGCATTGGCGCATCTCGGGGTCCGAGTCACTTCCACACCGCTCGGACCGAATGACATCCATCAACTGCTCCAGGCTGCCCGAGCCGGGGCTGTGGCCTGACGGATCGGGAGCCTGCGCCCTCCCCGGAGGCGGGGCGGTGCGCTCACCCCGTCCGGAACACCACTCCCTGGGCGGTTGCGGTCGTTCTCACGCACCCTGATTCGATGCGGTCAATGTCAAGGTAACGGAACGCTGGGCAACAAAACATGCCCCCCACGACAGGCTCGCCACCCAGGTGAGCGGCTCATCATGCTCGTCTGCCCCGACTCCGGATTCTGAGAGCGCTCAGAATCCGGACATCGAAACCGAACGCCACATGAGGCTCAGCCTGCCGCGGTCCTCCGGTGTCGGCGTCGCCGCAGCAACAGGACCAGGCTCAGGACGACGCCGAGGGGAACCACTCGCTTCAGAACGGAGGGACCGGCGGCGCCGAGGAGATCAACGGGCTCGGCCGGTGCCGACTGGATCGCCCGTACCGAGGACGGCTCAGACCCCTCAGAAGGTGCCCCGTTCTTTGGCAGGGGCTCGGCCAACGGTGGCGTATCGAGTTCCGGTCCCGCGCGCTGTGAGAGAACGTCGGCCTCAAGGCGGTCCGCGAATTCTCCAAGCATCTTGGCGCTGACGTCAGCCATGACGCCTCGGCCAAACTGGGCCACCTTTCCGGTGATGGAGAGCTCCGTGACGATTGACACCGTCGTGCCGTCGTTGTCGGCGGTGGCTGTCGCCGTGACCGTGGCCGATGCGTTGCCCTGGCCCCGCGTGTCGCGTCCGTCGGCTTGCAATACGGCCCGGTGGTGATCGTCGTCCTTTTCGACAAACCGGGCGCTCCCCTTGTATTGCGCAGTGATGGGTCCCACCCGCACCTTGACGATCCCGCGATACTCGTCGCCCTCGACCTCCTGCAGCTCCGCGCCCGGCATGCACGGCGCCACTCGCTCGAGATCGGTCAGTACCGCCCATGCGACATCGATGGGAACCGATACGCGGAATTGATTGTTCAGCTCCATCGTGTGAGGTCCTTCTCGTGGTCGATGTCGGCCGGTTGACCGTCGCACGGTATCTCACGCACCAGGTCGGGCCGTTCGTTCATGAGAACCCGGGCTCCTTCGTCCCCCTCGGTGGGCAACAGTGACCATATCGAGCGGTGGAGCCGCACCGGAGGCCGGCGCTGGCCATCGAAGGTAGCCACTGCGATGGGGCTGGCCGAAGCTGCCACCGCCATCCAGGCCGCTGATGGGACCAACGGTTGGTCCCCGAGACCCACAACCAGCGCATCATGATTGCGCTCGCGGGCCCAGGTCAGCGCGGCCTGCAGGGAAGAGGCCTGTCCGCTCGCCCAGTCGGGGTTCTCGATCACGCGGACCCCCGCCGGCACGACCGCGCTCAGGTTCACCGCGCCGACGATGACGGCCACCTCGTCCAGAGCGGCCCCGGCCGCAGCTGCGAGGGCCCACGTCACGAGGGGGCGGCCACGGAATAGAGACACCAGCTTGTGCTCGGGACCCTCGAAGCGGCTGCCCCCGCCGGCGGCCAGGACGGCGGCGCCAACGCTCATCGGGACAGGCCGGAGGCGAGAGACAGCCAGCCGGGGTAGTTCGCGAACGGCGCGGTCATTGAGCGATCACACCCACCAGCGCTTCGAGCGAGGCAGCCGAATGACCCTCGACGAACTTATCGATATGCGGCAGCGCAGCCGCCATTCCCCGGGCCAGCGGTTCGTACCCCACGGATGCTTTCAGTGGGTTGACCCAGATCGTCATGTGGGCCGCCCGATGGAGGCGAGCCATCTCGCCCGCCAGGTGCGCGGGGTCGCCACGGTCCAAACCGTCCGACAGGATCACCACGATGGCGCCGCGGGCCATTCCGGGCATGCCGAAGCGGAGGTTGAAGGTACCGATTCCCTCTCCGAGCCGGGTGCCCCCTGACCAGTCCAGCACCCGTGCCATCGCCTGGGTCAGAGCGGCGTCGGGGTCTCGCGATGACAGCTGGCGGGTGAGCCGGGTGAGCCGGGTCCCGACGGCGAACGCCTCGACCCGACGTTGACCGACGACTGCGACGTGGAGAAAGCGCAAGAGAGCACGGGCGTACGGCTCCATCGATCCGCTCACATCGCACAAAAGGACGACCCGGCGGGGGCGCACCGCCGGCTCTCTGTGTAGTAGCCGGCTCACCTCGCCGCCCGATCGCAAGGCTTGCCGCATTGTCGCCCTGGCGTCGTGGCGACCATGGTGTCGCGCGGATCGCCGCATTCGCCGGGACCGCCGGGTCGCTCTCAGCTTCACGTCGTGCAGGAGGCGCGA
This sequence comes from uncultured Actinomycetes bacterium, assembly GCA_963833735.1. Lineage (GTDB taxonomy): Bacteria > Actinomycetota > Acidimicrobiia > Acidimicrobiales > RAAP-2 > DATNIB01. The sequence continues at coordinate 33,209 of CAWHYR010000011.1, forward strand.
GATCTCTTCGAGCTCTTCGGGGGTACAGGCTGCAAAATCCTTACGGCGGAGCCGTTCGACATCGCTGTACCTGACCGACTCCAGCCGGCGCGGCGGTTCCCCGTCACTCGGCAACGATATGAGGCCGTCGTCCTCGTCCTCGTCGAACGATTGATCCCGGGAAGGGGGTGGCGTCGGCGACCACGGGGATCGTCCCCACCAGAACGAGTCGAACACTCGGTCGTAGGTATCGACATCCTCGTGCCGATGGAGTAGCACGGTCCTACCCGCCCAGTAGACCGGGTCCCGGCGGCCGATCCCGGTGGCCTCGATGGCGCGTACGTACTGCACGACGCTGTCCACCGGAACGGCCAAGCCGGCGCGGCGGAGAGTTCGGGCAAACTCCACCAACAGTCGGATCGTGTCTCGACGATCAGCCACGTCGAACGGCCTCTTCCACCAGACCGACGAGGTCCGCGCCCGTCACTCGCTCGATGTCCTCACGGTATTTGAGGATGCTGCCGAGCGTGTGCTCGACGACCGTCTCGTCCAGTTGGCTGCTGCCCAGCGCAGACAAGGCGTGAGCCCAGTCAATCGTCTCAGCCACGCCGGGCGCCTTGTACAGACCCATGCCGCGGACGGCTTGCACCACCGCGGTCACCTCCCGGGCCAACCGCTCACCGGCCTCGGGCGCCTTCAGCCGGACGATGGCCACCTCGCGCTCGAAGTCAGGGTGCTCCACCCAGTGGTACAGGCATCGTCGCTTGAGCGCATCGTGCACGTCGCGGGTCCGATTCGAGGTCAGCACGACCAGTGGCGGCTCCTCGGCTCGAAAGGTCCCGAGCTCGGGCACCGTCACCGAGTAGTCGGCCAGGACCTCAAGGAGGAATGCCTCGAACTCGTCGTCAGCCCGGTCGACTTCGTCGATGATCAGTACGGGTGGGACTTGGCCGCCCGACAATGGGGCAATGGCGCGTAGGAGCGGACGGCGGACCAAGAACCGTTCGGAAAAGAGCTCATCTTCCACCGCTCGGATCTCTTCTGACCCAGCCCCGGCTGTCCCCCGGAGTTCCGCGGCGCGGAGATGGAGCAGCTGGCGGGAAAAGTCCCACTCGTAGACAGCCTGGCTGACGTCGATCCCCTCGTAGCACTGAAGGCGAACCAGCTCCCCGCCGGTCCATCTGGACAAGGCGTTCGCCACCTCGGTCTTGCCGCCGCCGGGTTCGCCTTCTAGGAACAGCGGCCGCCGGAGCACCATGGCCAAGAAGATCGCCGTAGCCAGACCGTCGTCAGCCAGATACCCGTGCTCTTCGAGAGCGTTGCGCACGTCGTCGGGCGTCTCGGGACGCCCAAAGGGTTCTCGGCCAGGTCGCCCTGCGGGTTCGCTCACCAAACCGGTCCGACGCTGTCACGTCGGCCAACGTGCACTGCGGGTCCGAGCAGCTCCACTTTCGTGACCGGGCACTGAACGTCTCTGCCGGGCGCCGTGTTCCCCGACACACGCTGGGAGATCGAGAGAACGCGGAGGCTCGCAATCGACGAGCGCCGAACGCGAAGCGCGGCGCAAAGGGTCTCTCCCGCCTCCGTCATGTCGGGAGTCCCTCAAGATGGTCAATGCTCTCGGCGTTCTTTTCAACCCAATAGTTCTGTATGCCTTCGGGCCCTTTTCGGTTCGACCACTGGTCCATGGTTGGCCGGTGGCCCTCGAACGACATGAAGGGAACACCGTACCCACAGGAATCAGCGATGCGGCTGACATCGACGACGATGATCGACCGGACGCCAACGCCTTTTCCACCCGGAAACCGGCCGGCCAGGTCTGCGAAGGACGAGTCCCCCGTCAGGACGACCCGGCCGGTTCCGTGCAGACGCACGATTCGCGGCGCTCCGGCAAACGCGCAGAACATGACGACGATCCGCCCGTTCTCGCGTAAGTGGGCAACGGTCTCAACGCCACTGCCGGTCTGGTCAAGGTACGCCACGGTGCGCTCATCGAGGACCGCAAATTCGTGCCGGTTCCCCTTCGGCGAGCAGTTCACCAAGCCATCAGCCGAAAGAGGAGCCGTCGACACGAAGAAGACCGGCTGTGCCTCGAGCCATTCGGCCAGACCCTCGTCGATGCCCTCATAGGTACTGCCCATCTCGCCATTATCGCACCCGGCACCTGGGCTTCAGGCTTCGTCTCATCTGCCGTTATGTCCCAGCGTCCAGCTGTAGCCTCACACGCGTGATTTTCGACGCAAAGGTGCTGACCGTCTCAGAATCCGTCAGCCGCGGCACTCGCGAGGATCGCTCGGGCGAGGAGCTCGCTGCCTCGTTGGCCAACCACGGTTTTCGCGTGGTCGAGCGGAGGGTCGTTCCCGACGGGGTGGGACCGGTGTCGGCTGCGCTCGGCGACCTCTCCTCCTCGTTTGCCGGACTTTTGGTGACGACCGGCGGGACCGGATTCTCGCCCACCGACGTCACGCCGGAGGCGACCCGCTCGATAATCGAGCGCGAGGCCCCCGGCCTGGCTGAAGCCATGCGCGCCGTCAGTCCCCTCGGACGCCTGTCACGCGGCGTCGCCGGCGCGGTGGGTCAGTGCCTCGTCCTCAACGTCCCCGGGTCTCCCAGGGGGGCGGTTGAGTCCTTCGAAGCCGTCGTCGACGTGCTCCCTCATGCGCTGGAGCTGCTCCTCGGAGGTGCGCCACATTGATCTTCCGTGTGCTCCTTGCCAGTGGCGGTTTGGCCCACTCCGAGTGGTGGGCCGTCAAGCCGAGCTGACCCTGCAGAAAATGGACCGAGAGAACAGTGAGTCCACCGGGATGCCCCGTTGCCCTCGATCACGCAGCTGCGGTCGAGCGTGGCGCAGACCGCTCAAAGGACCTCGGAAGGGTGATTAGTGTGGCAAGCAAGTCTTGTTGCACAGAGGCCGAAGCGGGAATGGGGCAGTTGTGAAGGACGTGCTCGACGACATCGAACAATGGCAAGAGGCGGGCCGCCGCGTTGCCTTGGCCCGGGTTGTCGCGGTGATCGGTTCGGGGCCACGTGACCCGGGCGCAGCCATGGCGGTGAACGATCTGGGGGAAGTGTCCGGATCTGTCTCGGGTGGGTGTGTCGAAGGCGCTGTCGTCGCGGAGGCACTCGAGGTGCTGGCAAGCCGGAAGCCTCGCCTGTGCACATTCGGCTACTCAGACGAAGCGGCGTTCGCCGTTGGCCTCACCTGTGGGGGAACCATTCGGATTTTCGTGGAGCCACTCGACTAGTGGACGGCGCGTTCGCCCTCGTGCGGGACTGCCTACGGGCGGAAGAACCGGTGGTGCTGGCCACCGTCATCGAGATCGATCCCCGGGAGGGCGCGAAGGACGAAATCCTTCCTCCTCTCGGTGCCAAGCTGGTCGTGCGTCCAGACGCCGAGCCGATGGGCTCGCTGGGTGATCCCGACCTCGACCTCGTCGTCATCCGCGATACAAGGGGAGCGCTCGGCGCCGGTCGCAGTGCGGCTCGTCACTACGGTCCGCGCGGAGAACCGCACCGCACCGATATCACGGTCTTCATCGAGGTGTTCGCCGCGCCGCGTCGCATGCTGATCTTTGGGGCCGTCGATTTCACGGCGGCGCTCGTGCGCGTGGCCAAAGTGCTGGGCTACCACGTCACGGTGTGCGACGCTCGGCCCATGTTCGCCACCAGCGCCCGCTTCCCCGAGGCCGACGAGGTGGTGGCGGATTGGCCGCACCGCCATCTGGCCACCGTGGCCGATCGATTGGGGTCGGGGGACGCCATCTGCGTGCTCACCCACGACCACAAGTTCGATGTCCCGGCGCTGGTTGCCGCATTGAAGACCAAGGTGGGCTATGTCGGTGCCATGGGCTCGCGCTCAACCCACGAGGGCCGAATTGAGCGACTGCGCGCCGCGGGCGTAGAGCCCGAAGACATCCGACGGATCATGGCTCCCATCGGAATCGATATCGGTGCCCGCACGCCAGAAGAGACGGCTATGTCTATTTGCGCCGAGATCATCTCCCTGCGGGCCGGGGTGGTGGCCTCCTCGCTCAGGGACGGAACCGGTCCGATCCATCGAGTTGCTTCATGATGGATTCCGAACTGCAGATGCCGGTCGCGGGTGACTGGATCGCCATCAGCGAAGGCGAACTTCCGGTCGATGCCGCGTGGAAGTGGGTCAGCGTCCCCGATTGTGGGGGCATTGTGACGTTCTGCGGCACCGTGCGTGACCACTCCGACGGGCGAGTCGACGTCACGTCGTTGGAGTATGAGGCGTATGAGGACCACGTCGTGGCAAGGCTCACGGACGTGGCCAATGCCGCTCGGGCCCGGTGGCCGGTAATCGGGCGCTTGGCTCTGCTCCACCGGGTGGGGCGGCTCGAGGTGGGAGAGGTTGCGGTCGTCGTCGCGGCGTCCACCCCGCATCGCGCGGAGGCGTTTGCGGCGGCACAGTTCTGCATCGATACGCTCAAGCACACCGTTCCCATCTGGAAGCGCGAGACGTGGGCTGGCGGCTCTGACTGGAGCGTCTGCGCGGATGACGACGCCGAATCCCGGGGGAAGGATCCTGCGCGGATCATGGCGGGTTCACCCGCGAGCGAACATGCAGCATCGTAGGAACCGGCCGGTACCCCGTCGCCCGGGTCGGTACTCATGATCCCCCTTGCGGAAGCTGAGCAGTTCGTCCTCGGGTTGTGCCGACCGCTGCCCCCTGTCGAACTTCGGCTCGACGACGCGCTGGGGAGCGTGGTGAGCACTTCGTTGGTGGCGACCGAACCCGTTCCCTCGTTCGCGAATTCGTCAATGGACGGGTACGCCGTGCGCGCCGCCGACACAGCGGGCGCACCGGTTCGCCTTGCCGTGATCGGCTCGATCATGGCCGGGCACCAGCTCGATCAGAACATCGGCCCGGGACAGGCGGCGCGGATCATGACCGGCGCACCGGTTCCCCCCGGAGCTGACGCAGTGTGCATGATCGAAGAGACCGAGACCGGCTCCGACGGCAGGAGCGTCGTCATCGGTCGCCAGCTGCAACCCGGTGATTTCATCCGCCAGCCGGGTCGTGACGTGGCCATCGGTGAGGTCATTGCCCCGGCCGGTACCGTGCTCACTCCCGCCCACTTGGGCGTTCTGGCCAATCAGGGTGTCATCAGAGTGCAGGCCCATCCCCGTCCACGGGTCGGCGTGCTTTCCACCGGCGACGAGCTGTTCTCGGGAACGGGTCCCCTCCCCCCCGGCAAGATCCGCGACGCCAACCGGCACACTCTCTTGGCCCTGGCCCAGCGCGAAGGATGGGATCGCCTTGATCTCGGGATAGTCGGAGACGACGAGTCCAGTCTGGTGGAGCTGCTGGCCTCTGCGGGGTCGACGTGCGACGCCATCGTGACCAGTGGCGGCGTCAGCGTTGGGGATCTCGACCTCGTGCGGGTCGTCCTGGAGAAGCTGAGCGCCGGCAACATGCGCTGGATGCAAGTCGCCATCAGGCCGGCAAAGCCCTTGGCCTTCGGCGTGTTGGCGGACTCTGGCACGCCGGTATTCGGGCTCCCCGGGAACCCGGTGTCGGCCATGGTCAGCTTCGAGCTGTTCGTGCGGCCCGCGCTGCGGCGCCTCGCCGGACACCGCATCTTGCATCGGCCGGTTATCCGGGCCACCACAGACGTCGATCTGCGCCGGCTGCCCGACGGCAAGCTTCACCTCCTGCGCGCCCAAGTCATGCTCGATGACTCAGGGTCTTGGCGCGCCCGCACGACCGGCGGGCAGGAGTCCCATCAGCTCCATTCCATGTCCGAGGCCAATGCGTTGATCCTCCTGCCCGACGGCGACGGCGTTGGCGTCGGAGCGCAGGTCCATGTCCTCCTCATCGACCCCGATCAGCTCAGTGTCGACGGGTCCCTCGCACTGAATACGCACGACCGTGAGATCGACCCATCATGACGGCTCCTGTGCCCGTCGCCGTGTCGGTACGACCGCACCGCGGCAGATCGGAAAACGCGGTCGGCCTGGTCCCGACCATGCCACTCGAGGGGCCACTGGTCGATCGCTACGGGAGGGTGCACAACGATCTCCGCATTTCGGTGACCGATCGTTGCAACCTGCGCTGCGTCTACTGCATGCCTGAAGAAGGGCTGTCATTCCTTCCCCAGCAGGAGTTGTTGACGTTCGACGAGATCACGCGATTGGCCCGGGTTGCGAAGACTCTCGGGGTCACCGCCTTGCGCATCACCGGCGGAGAGCCGCTGGTCCGCAAGGGTCTGCCAGAGCTCATCGCTCGGCTCTCGACCGTCGGATTCGACGACCTGGCCATGACCACCAACGGCACGGAGCTGGCCAAGGTGGCTCGGCAGCTGGCCTCGGCGGGACTGCGCCGGGTCAACGTGAGCTGTGACTCACTGCGGTCCGACCGGTTCGCCTCCATACGCCGGCGGGGGGACCTGCAGGTAGTCCTCAATGCGATGGACGCCGCCGAGTCGGTTGGCCTCACTCCACTCAAGGTCAACGTGGTGCTGCTGCGCGGCCAGAACGACGACGAGATTCTTGACTTCGCCTCCTTTGCCCGGGCCACCGGCCGCATTGTGCGGTTCATCGAGTTCATGCCACTGGACGCGCAAGGAAAGTGGGATCGAAACCAGCTCGTTCCGGGTCGCGAGGTCTTTGAGCGCATCACATCCGAGTGGCCACTCGAACCGCTTTCGGATCCGTCGGGCGCCGCGCCCGCAGAGCGGTTCCGCTTCGCCGACGGAATCGGCGAGATCGGGTTGATCTCCAGCGTCTCGGAACCGTTCTGCGGCACGTGCAATCGCCTGCGTCTCACCGCAGACGGTGCACTGCGGAACTGCTTGTTCTCCGACGACGAGCAAACGGTGCGCGAAGTGCTGCGGAGCGGCGGCACCGATCTCGACCTCTCCGTGTTGTTCCGCGAAGCGGTCTGGGCGAAGTTCCCCGGCCACGGGATCAACGAGCCGGGATTCCTCAGCCCGGCCCGCTCGATGTCCATGATCGGGGGCTAGCCGTGGCGCGCCTTCGCCTCTTTGGACCAGCCCGGGAGGCGGCGGGCACGTCCAGCGTCACGTTGCCTGGACTCAGCGTCTCGGGAATCATCGCCGCGGCGGAAGAGCGGTTCGGAGAGGCGTTCTCCGGGGTCGTGGCCGTCTCCAACATCTGGCTGAACGGCGAGGCCGTCGAGGCCGACGCCCCCGTGAACGACGATGACGAGGTAGCGGTGATCCCACCGGTCTCCGGAGGATGAGCACCCCGTCCGCTCAGCCCGGCGAAAGCGGCATCGATGCCGGCCCCCTGGCCCACATTGACGAGCACGGTCGGGCCCGCATGGTGGACGTCACAGCCAAGCCGCTCACTCGCCGCGTGGCTCTCGCGAGGTGCGTCGTCGTCACGGCCGCGGACGCCATCCGAACCCTTGGCGAAGCCCCGGACGGACTGGACCTTGTGCAGGCTGCTCGGTTTGCCGGAATCCAAGCGGCCAAGCAGACATTTTCGCTCATCCCTCTCTGTCATCCCATCGGCATCGATCGGGTGGCCGTTGATGTGGCCGTCGATGTACACAGGATCGAGATCAGCGCGGTCACCGAGGTCGTGGCGCGCACGGGCGTGGAAATGGAGGCTCTGACGGCCTGCGCCGTCGCCGCTCTCACACTTGTCAAAGCACTCGCGGACGCCGACCCGGAAGCATCTGTTGAGGAGCTGACCCTCTGGCACAAGTCGGGGGGGCGATCCGGCAATTGGGAACGCAGCAGCCCCGAGGGCCGCCTGACCACTGCCCCCGCGCCGTCGGCGACGCCCGAGGGGGAATCAGGTAGTACTGAGCAGGTCGCAACGGAGGAGGCCTGAGGGCCCGGGTTGGTTCCGCTTTGCCAGGTTGCAGACCGCTCTTACTTGACTTGCCCGTTATCAGCATCGCAAATGCGCCGAATGTGCCGTCGGCGTAGCGCCGTCCGCCCGCTCCGAGCGTCGTCTTGACCCGCCCTGCATCGGCCCATCGATGCACGGGGGCTACCAGGGCCGGACCTTGCCGAGGCGGCTGACGCCGAGGAGGATGGCAAATGCCACGCCGAGTTGGACGAGCGCCAGGACCATCGCTTGCTCGTGGGAGCCGTAGAAGACGGCGTTGTAGAGGGCGATCGGCATCGTTGTCGCCATCGGCACCGATCCGGAGACGATCATGGTCGCTCCGAAGTCACCCAAGGCGCGGCCGAATGCCATCGCGACACCGGCGACGATGCCGCGCCGCGCCAGCGGCAGCGTCACGCAGGAGCGCGATCCGCCATCGGGACAGCCCCATGGCACGAGCGGCCTGCTCGAAGCGGGGATCGACGCCGGAGATCGCCGCTCGTGAGAAGCGCAGGCAGTAGGGGAACGACTCGACGATCTGCGCGATGACGATCCCGGTGAAGGTGAAGGTGAGCGGGTGGCCGAAGAGGCGGACCTCCGCATTGCGGATGGGTCCCGGACCTCCCAGTCGCGTGAGGAGGTACTAGCCGACGACGGTGGGCGGGAGCGCCATCGGCAGGCTGAACACGGTCTCGATCGCGCCGCGTCCAGGGAAGCGGCCTTTGGCGAGGAGGTACCCGAGCGCGATGCCGACGACGGCGACGACGATCGTCGCCTCGAAGGCCGCACGGAGCGAGACCGACAGCGGATTCCAGACCCAGGGCGGTATGCCGAGGCTGTTCAGCCACGAGTGCGGAACCAGCCCGGTCACGCTGAGCTCGGTGCTCTCCGGGTGCCTCCCGCTGCGGCTCCGGGCCAACGGGTCGCTCGACGATGCGCGTCCCGGTCACCCGCCCGTCGTCGTAGGCGATGACGACGTCACCGAGCTCCTCGGCTTCCTCGGCGTCGTGCGTCACGAGCACCGCCGGAACGCCCGACGAGACGATCACCTCCCGGATCAGCTCTCTCAGCTCACGGCGCACCGCGGAGTCGAGCGCCGAGAGCGGCTCGTCGAGCAGCACCAGCGCCGGATCGCCGGCGAGGCCGCGCGCCAGCGCCACCCGCTGGCGCTGGCCGCCCGAGAGCGAGCCCGGTCGCCGGTCGGCGAACCCCTCCGCTCCGACCCGTTCGAGCCACGAGCGGGCGACCGCACGTCGTGCCCGGCGGCCGCTGGCCTGACGGACGGCGAGGGCGACGTTGTCGAGAACGGAGCGGTGCGGCAGCAGCAGGCCGTCCTGAAAGACCATTCCGATGCGACGCTCCTGGGTGGAGACGTGGATACGGCGGGCACAGTCGGTGACGACATCGACCGTTGATCACGATGGTGCCGGTGTCGGGACGGATGAGGCCGGCGATGAGCGCCAAGGTCAACGACTTTCCTGCTCCGGACGGGCCGAACAGCACCGACATCCCGGACTCCACGGTGAACGCCACGTCCAGCTCGAACTCGCCGATCCGGCGAGCGACCGCGACCTCGAGCGCGGCGGTCATGCCCGGCTCCGGCCGAGCAGCCCGACGCCGGTCATCGCCGTGATCGCCATCAGGACCAGGATCAGCAGCATCGTGTTCCGCTCGGGCGTGGTGAACGAGTCGAGGATGGCGAGCGACAACGTGCGCGTCTTGCCGTTGATGTCGCCGCCGACCATCAGCGTGGCCCCGTACTCGCCGAGGGCGCGGGCGCACCCGATCGTGAGCCCGGCGGCGATGCCGCGTCGAGCGAGCGGGAGCGTCACCTGCAGTGCGACCCGCCAGTTGGGCAGGCCCATCGTCCGCGCCGCCTGCTCGAGCGAGGGGTCGACCCCTTCGATGGCAGCTGCGCGCGGCCCGCATGCAGAACGGGAACGCCGCCACCGTCGCGGCGATGATGCACCCGGCGACGTTGTAGACGAGCACGTGGCCGACGACGCGGGTCAGGAACCCCCCGACCTGGGTGCCGGGGGAGAGCACCTCGAGCAGGTAGAAGCCGATGACCGTGGGCGGGAGGATGATCGGGAGGCTTCCGATGGTTTCGAGCACGTCCCGGCCCGGGAAGCGGCCCTTGGCCAGCACGTACCCCGAGGCGACTCCCGTGATCCCGGCGATCACCGTTGCCGGGACGGCGACACGCAGCGTGAGCAGGAACGGGCCCGAGACGACCCCCCAGTAGGCGATGGAGCCGGCCAGGAGGTGGGCGACCCCGAACCCGAGCCCGAAGCCGACGAGCACGGCGACCACGATGACGGCGGCCTTCTGCTTACGTCCGAGCGTCTGCGCGAAATCGAGCTTCCGCTTCACTGCGCGGCGCTCGCGCTTCAGCTAGCTGATCGGGTCATAGCCGAAGGCTGGCCAACACGGCCTGTCCCTTGGCGGAGAGCAGATAGTGGATGAACGCCAGCGCAGATTTGCCGTCGGCGCTCGTGAGGTCGGCCGCCGCGGTCTGGCCCTGGTCGTCGTTCTCGACGACCACCCACTGCCTGATCGGCTGGTAGAACCCGTGCTGCCCGACCAGGGTCTTCGGGCTCGCTGCGCCGCTCTTCCCGAAGTTGCGGGAGCTGATCTTGGCCGCGACGTTGTCGTGCATCCCGGCGACGTAGTCCCTGTCGGTACAGGACTCGGCTGCTGGAGATGTGGGTCGTCCAGCCGTTCGACACGGTCGCAGCGGCGATGTGCGCGACGCCGCACTCGGGGACCTCGGCCCAGAAGTCGGTGTCGTTGCCGCCGGGAGAGACCACGAAGGACTTCGGCAGCAGCGCGATCTGCGAGGTGCCGGCGACGACGGTGTCCTGCGTGTAGGTCACGTTGTCGCCGAAGATGATCGGCAGCGTGGGGTCGGAGTAGTTGCCGTTCCCGTCCTGGCCGCCCGAGGACGGGCTCGTGGTGTTGAAGTTGTCCAGGCTGGACCCCTTGTCGGTCATCTGGTCGATCTCCGCGCACGCCTGATCGGACGCGGTCGCACCGAGGGCGTGGTGCGGATGGGCGTGGTAGTACCCGACGGCGCGACGTAGAGCGCCTCCATCCCCGCGAGCCCGTAGGGCGCGTTCGGCGCGACATTCGACGGGCCGCAGCCGGTGTCTGCGAAGGTCCAGCCGTTCTTCGGGTCGGCGATGGCGAGATACCCACCGACATTCTGAGCAGCCGGTGCCGCCGTCGGCCTTGTTGGTGTGGGCGAGGAGATCAGTCCAGACCTGGGCCATCGTGGACGGCGCTTCCGTCGTCCCGCTCTTGGTGAAATAGCCGCTGACCGGCTCGGCGCACGCGGGAGCACCCTGTGCCGGGGCGAGCGTCGTGCCGCCGCTCCTGCACGAGAAGATCACGAGGCGTCCGGTGGTGTACTGCGCCCGGGTGGAGCCGATGCCGGGGCACGACGTGCCGTCGTTGTTGCCGCCGTTTGCCGCGGAGTACGTCGCTGAATGCGGGTCGATGCACTGGCCGGCGCTGTACTTCGGCACCGCCCCCTTGTTCTTGGCGGCGGCGGCACCCGCGGGAATCGTGTTGTCGACGTTCGCCTCGTCAGCCGAGGCGAACAGGGCAAAGCCGGCCGGCGAGTTGCCGGTGCCGTTCGAGGCGAAGTCGACGCCGCCGTCGATCTCTCCGGCGAGGTGACCCGAGCCGCCGAAGCTGAAGGTGACGCTGTTCCCGCCATTGGCGGTCTGAACGAAGTTCTGCGTCATGAAGTCGAACGCCGGCTCGGTGTTCGACGCAGCGAGGAAGGTCGTGCCAGTCGGTTGGGCCGACGCCGAGCCGACGCCAACGCCCGCGGCGCCGGCAAGGACCAGCGCCGCCGCGCCGACGAACCCGCGAATGAGAGCTTCTTGAACACCGAGTCCCCTTCCGAGAGTGCGCCCCACGAGTTGCAGGAGGCGGCAGGGCGCCCCGAGGATAGATGCCATCCAGTTCCCCGGTCAAGGCAAGTCAGAGCTTTGACGCCTTGTAGTAGGGCAAATCTGATTTCGATCGAATACTTTCTTGGCAAATCGCCATTGCCGATGTGGTCCGTCCGACGAGAGCTCAAGGAGCCGCGTTCGACGGAGCGCACCCGGCGGGCGCCGAACAGTGAGGTGAGTGGCGTTCCTTCAGCCGGCCGGCGATTGGTAGGCCGGGGAGCCGACAACGATCGTCCCGCAGTGCTTCCCGGGCACGTAGACCACCGAGTTGTAGACCGGCTTGAACGTGAGCAGTCCCTCTCTTCGCAGCGTTGCGATCGACGCGTACGTGCCGTACTCGGTGCAGCTCGTCTTCTCCGCGCTCATGATCGTTGCGCTCTCGGCCCCGATGGCGCCGGTCGTTCCTTTGTTCGTGGTGGCTCCGGACAGCACGAACACCGCGAACCCGACGATGAAGGAAAGCGCCAGGACAGCACCGAGAAGGTGGGCAAATGAGAGCTTCTGGAACATAAGAATTCCTCCTCTCGGTCACGGCACGTCTGCCAGCTCAAGGATAGACGGAGGGGCGGAAGTCGGCTCCGGGGAATGGCGGTTGTGCCGACCCACGTGACGCTGCGCCCAGCCGGCGTTGCTGTTGTCAGCACCTATGCGAAGACGCTCACTTGTGGGCGTCGCTGTGGTGGAGCGAGACGCCGATGAAGCATAAGCTCGCCCTGCGATGGAGGACTACAGCGTGGGCGAGGCGGCCGGGCTGCTGGGCGTCAGCGCCGATACGGTTCGGCGCTGGATCGACAGCGGCAGCCTCGACGCCACCCGGACGGTGAACGGGAGACGCCGGATCGAAGGGGCGGCGCTCGCTCGATTCGCCCAATCGCTCCATGACAGCTCCGATCCGCTCGTGGCGGCGAGCGAGTCGACCCGCAATCACTTCACGGGAATCGTGACCAAGGTGGTGAAGGACAAGGTCATGGCGCAGGTCGAACTGCAGGCGGGCCCGTTCCGCGTCGTCGCCCTCATCAGCCGCGAAGCGGTGGACGACATGGGGCTCGTGCCCGGCGTGATGGCCGCCGCCGTGGTCAAGTCGACGAACGTGTCGATCGAGCGCTCGGCCGGGGTGTGACGAGAGGGCGAATCCTTATCGATCCCGAGTAACAGCATCTCCCACCGGCCAAGGTGCTCGAACTCTGCTGACAGACCCGGACCCCCGCCAAGGCATCCTCGATGGCGTTGCCGACCGCGGGCGGGGTCACGATCATCCCGCCTTCCCACCACCGATGCCCCGGGCGACACCGCCGCGCGCCTGGCCCGCAACGAGGGCCGGCGCGATCAGTTCCGCGCAATCCTCGGTCACAATTCTAACGACGCTCGCCACCGATCCTCGTCGTCGGAATCGCTTTCCCGCTCGACCTGACGAGCGCCTTCCCGCGGGCTGTCTCGAGCGCGGTAGTTTGTCAGCTGTGAAACCCCCTCCGTTCGAGTACAGCGCCCCGACCAGCTTGGAGGAGGCGCTGATGCTGCTACGCGAGCTCGGTGACGAAGCCCGACCGCTGGCCGGCGGCCAGAGCCTGATCCCTCTGCTTTCGCTCCGGCTCGCTCAACCGTCGCATCTAATCGACCTCGCTGGGGTGGCCGAATTGGAATCCCTAAGAACCCAAGACGGACATCTGGTGCTCGGCGCCATGGTGCGTGAGCGTTCGGCGGAGCGGCACGAGGAGGTCCATCAGCACGCCCCGTTGCTGGCCCAGGCGCTGCCGCTCATCGGTCATCCCGCCATCCGGAGCCGAGGAACCGTCGGCGGCAGCCTGGCCCACGCCGACCCGTCGGCCGAGCTGCCGGCCGTAGCCGTGGCACTCGACGCCGAGCTGGTCGCGGACAGCCAGGACCGGGGCCGTCGGACGATCAAGGCCGCCGACTTCTTCACCGGGTTCTTCACGACAGCCCTGACGCCTGACGAGATCCTGACCGCGATCAGGATCCCGGCGCCGGCACCCGGCACGGGGAGCGCCATTGCGCAGGTGGCCCGCCGACACGGTGACTTCGCATTGGTCGGGGCCGTCGCGGTGGTCCGCCTCGAGGCTGGCCGGATCGCGGACGCTCGCCTGGTCCTGACTGGGGTGAGCGACACCCCGGTGCGGGCCACCGCCGCGGAGTCCATGCTGGTGGGCGCCGAGCCCACCGACGAGGCGTTGACCGAGGCGGCAAGCGAGGCGGCGAAGGACCTGTCACCAGGGGCCGACGTGCACGGAACCTCCGCCTACCGGCGACACCTGGCCCGAGTCCTCGTCCGGCGGACGTTGTCCGAGGCGGTCCAACGGGCGAAGGAGGCGGCATGAGCACCTTTGAGATCGAGCTCACCGTCAACGGCTCGGTGCGCCAAGGGTCGGTGGAGCCTCGACGCACCCTCGCCGACTTCCTACGGGAGGACCTCGGGCTCACCGGGACCCACCTGGGTTGCGAGCACGGGGTCTGCGGGGCCTGCACCGTTCTCGTCGACGGCGAGCCCGCCCGCTCCTGTCTCATGCTCGCGGTGCAGGCGCGAGGAGCGGACGTCCTCACGATCGAGGGATTGGCCCTCGGCGGGCAGCTCAACCCACTGCAGCAGGCCATGATGGACTCGCACGGGTTCCAGTGCGGCTTCTGCACACCTGGCTTCCTCATGCAGATCACCGCCTTGCTCAGCGATTCTCCTGACCCGACTGAAGCCGAGATCCGCGAGGCTTTGTCCGGCAACCTGTGCCGCTGCACGGGATATGAGAGCATCGTCAACGGGGTGTTGCGGGCCGCCGGCCACGATGGCCCGGCTCAGCCGGCCCACTAGCCACACGGGGGCGTCCTTTCACATGACGAACATCGCCGAGCGGTACACGGGAGCCAGCGTCAAGCGGTCCGAGGACCCACGCATCCTTACTGGGACCGGGCATTACGTCGACGACGTTCGCCTGCCTGGCATGCTGCACGCCGCCTTCGTCCGCAGCACCGTGGCTCACGCCCGTGTGACCAGGGTGGACGTGAGCGAGGCTCGGCGTGCGCCCGGCGTGGTGCTGGTGCTCACCGGTGAGGAGCTCGAGTCGATGGTCGTGTCCGGGCCAGGCGTTGCCGCGATGTTCGCCGGCCCGGCGCCGATGCCCAGCTTCAGCACCCTCGCTACGGACAAAGTACGCCTCGTCGGCGATCCCGTTGTACTTGTCGTGGCGGAGAGTCGCTACCTGGCCGAAGACGCCTGCGAGTTGGTAGAGGTGGACTACGACGAGCTGCCAGCCGTCGTTACCGAAAAGGCCGCCCTCGACCCCAGCGGCCCGCCGATCTTTGAAGATCTCGGCTCCAACGTGCTGGTCCGTTCGCCGGTGGCAACGTTCGGAGACGTGGACGGTGCCTTCGCCCGGGCCGACCGGGTGGTGCGGGCCGAGTTGCGTCAGCACCGGCACCAGAACGTGCCCATGGAGTGCCGCGGAGTGGTGTGCAGCTTCGACTCCGAGTCCGAAGAGCTCACCGTGTACTCAGCGACCCAGGGGGTCCATATCGCCCGGATGGTGCTGGCCATGGCGCTCGGCATGCCCCAGGAGAAGGTGAGGGTCCTGGCCGGGGACATCGGCGGGTCGTTCGGGCTCAAGATCGGGGCGGCCCGGGAAGACATCGCCTGCGCGGCGGCCTCCCGTCGGCTCGGTCGGCCGGTGCGCTGGATCGAGGACAGGACTGAGAACCTGACCTTCTCAGGCCAGGCCCGGGAGGAGAGCTTCGAGGTTGAGGCGGCCGTCACGGACGACGGGGACATCCTCGGGCTCCGGGTGAAGATGACCATTGACACGGGTGCCTACCCCGGCATGGGCGCCATGCTGCCCCAGATGGTGCAGGGCATGATCCCGGGCCCCTACAAGATCGGGGCCCTATCGTTCGAGTCGGTCGCGCTGGTCACCAACAAGGCCAGCTACGTCGCGTACCGTGGCCCCTGGGCCTCCGAGACCTGGGTGCGGGAGCGGATGATCGACCTGATCGCCAAGGAGCTCGGGGTCGAACCCCTCGAAGTGCGTCTCCGCAACGTGGTCACGCGAGATGAGCCTCCTCTGGAGATGGTGACGGGTCGCAGCCTCGCCGGGGTCACGGCACGAGAGTCGCTCGAGCGGATGGCCGCCACGGTCGATCTGGGGGCCTTTCGCCTGCGTCAGGCCAAAGCCCGAGCCGAGGGCCGGTACCTCGGGCTGGGACTGGCGACCTACATAGAAGCCGCGCCGGGCCCGAGGACCGAGGGTGGCGGAGGAATGATGGGCCCCGAGCAGATGCGGCTCCGGCTCGAAGAGGATGGCACGGTGACCGTCTTCACGGGCCAGATGCCTCACGGCCAGGGTCACCAGACCACGCTGGCCCAGATCGCCGCCGACGAGTTCGGTGTGCCGTTCGATCAGGTGCGCGTCGTTGTCGGCGACACCGACGTGGTCCCGATGGGCATGACTGGCGGCAGCCGGTCGGCGACCATGGCCGGAGGGGCGTCGCTGCACGGCGCCCGGCAGCTGCGGCGCAAGGTGTTGGACGTGGCCGCCCATCTCTTTGAAGCCAACCGTGACGACATGGAGCTGTCCGCTGGCGCCGTATCGGTTCGCGGGGTGCCGGCCCGAGCCCTGCCACTCGGAGAGATCGCACGTGCCACCCACCAGCCCGGGAGGGTGCCCCCCGAGCTCGAGGGCGACCTCGAGGTAACCACCGCCTTCGACGGCGGCGAGGGCGGCTGGTCCGGCGGCACCCACGCCGCAATAGTCGAGGTGGATGTCGAGACCGGGCAGGTCCGCTTCGACCGCTATCTCGTCGCGGAGGACTGCGGGGTCCTCATCAACCCGGCGATCGTCGAGGGTCAGATAAGAGGGGGCGTTGCCCAAGGCATCGGCGCCGTTCTGCTCGAGCGCTCGGCTTACGACCCTGAAAGCGGGCAGTACCTGTCCAGCACGTTCATGGACTACCTCCTGCCCACCGCGTCCGAGATCCCCCGCATCGAGATTGAGCATCTCGAGACGGTCCCGCTGGACGCCGACGTCAACTTCAGGGGGGTCGGCGAGGGCGGGATGATCATTGCCCCGCCCACCATATGCAACGCCATCGAGGACGCCCTGTCGCCCTTCGGTGTTCGGGTAACCGAGCAGCACCTCCCACCGGCCCGGGTCCTTGAGCTCATCGGGGTCATCGCCCCCGACTGAGACTGATATCTGTTTCCCCGGTGATGGCGCAGCCGGCCCTTACTCCGCCAGCACCTAGAGGTGTGTCCGCCAAGAGCGTGAGATCAAAGGGCGATCTCCGTCGTCCACTGGTCCGCCACCGCACGATCCCCGAAGACCGTCAGTTCAGCCAACGGCATCCGGTTGAGGCACCACAGGTAGAGCGACGACGCGGCTCCCTGAAGAGCGACGTCCGCTTTTCGGTGAACGTGCTCGACCGACACCGCGGAGTCGGGGCCGAGCATGACCACCCACTCCACTTTGCCATCGGTGCTGTGGAGGTGAAGCGACTGGCCGGTCCAGCCCCCCGGGTTCTGTTTGAGATGGCGCGGCAGCATCAAAGTCACGAACTCGTCGACGCCGTCGCTCGCCAGCTCCGGCTCCAGGGGCTCGGGATGGGCCACCGCCCACTGCACGTCCCAGGCGTGGACGGCAGTTTCGAGCGCCTGGCGCCGAAACCAGAACAGCCGGGATCTCGGCAAGCCGAAGGTCCAGCAACTTGAGCCGGGATCGGCTTTCTCGAGCGCGTCGAGGACCAATCCAGCCTGTTGCTCAGCCCATACGACGAGTTCGTCGGCGCCGCGGCCTTCGGGCACCGAGGGGAAGTCGGCCCTGACACCGGTGCCAACGACCGCGGCCGCCCATCCCCAGACTCCGCCTATGTGGGCAACGAGATCTCCCACCGTCCAACCTGGACAACTTCGCACTGGAGCGTCGAGGTCGGCACGGGCCGAGACCAAGAGGGCGTTTGATCGATCTCTTAGAACGTCGAGGTATTGGGCGGGTTCCACGGGGCGCAGGCTAACCCCCCGCCCGACGCTGGTCGCTGGAAGTCGCTGTGACACGAAAGAGCCACTACCGGAAGTTGCACTGGGATGAAATGCCGGCCGACGTGAATCTCTAGCTGGGCGAGCTCCAGGGCACCTACCAACCGGCCAGCATCGGCCTGTTCGGGTACTCGGCGGGCGGCATGCTCGCCGCAGGCGCCACCGCCGAGCTGCACGCGTGGGAGGGGATGTGGCACTGCTTCCTGCATAGCCACCCGATGCCCGAGGCCAAGGACGCGTTTACGACCATTGCCGGATTCTTCGGTCGGCACCTCGCCTGATCGAGCCCTTTGGGCCCGCACCGGTTACGCCCGTCGTCACCGTGCGGTCGTCGTCTCTTCATAGGCGTCCAGGTGTGCCTGGGACTGAGCGAGCTGCCAGCCCAGCATCGACGGGAAGTCGGGAAGTCCGGCGGCCGCGCCCTCCCCCATCGCTCCGGCCAGGTAGCGATGGTGGACCCCCTGCATGATGCACGCCCATCGCCAGTAGTTGAACGCCAGGTAGAACTCCAGGTCGGAGAGATCGAGGCCCGTGAGCCGGCCGTAGAGGCCCGCGACGGAGTCCTCGTCCAGAAAGCCGGTGGAGAGACCCAGCTCGTGGCCTGCCGACTGGACGTCATCGGCGGCCTGGCGCCAGGTGACGAGCAGCCACCCGAGATCGCCCAGCGGATCGCCGAGCGTCGCCAGCTCCCAATCCAAGATGGCGGCGACCGTGCCGTCATCGCCGATCATCGTGTTGCCGAGCCGATAGTCGCCGTGCGTGATGCTCGATCTCTGCTGCACGGGCACACGGGCCGCGAGTCGATCGTGGAGGGCTCCGACGCCGGACACGGAAGGGTCCGCCGTTGCGCAGTACTGACGCAACCAGGTCCGCAGTTGCCGCTCGATGTAGCCGTCCGGTCGGGCGAACCCGGCGAGACCCACCGACTGCGGATCGACCGCATGCAGGGCGGCCAGAACCTCGACGAGGTCGCGCGAGGCGCGCACCGTACTTTCGAGCGGAAGCGCGGCGCTGAGCGTTCCATGGTCGGGATACACCGCCCCGCCGACGAAGGACATCACATAGAAGGGGGCGCCGGTCACGGTGAGGTCGTCGCAGGCGGCGAACACGTGCGGGACCGGGACGGACGTCTTCCCGAGCGCCGACATGACCGTGTGCTCGCGGGTCATGTCGTGGGCGCTCGACAGCACTTCGGCCAGGGGTGGCCGGCGCAGCACGTAGCTGCGACCTGCGGCGTCGCGAATCTGGAACGTCAGGTTCGAGTGTCCCCCGGCAATCAGCTCGAAACGCACCGGCAGGTCACACTCGGGCAGCTGGACGGCCAGCCATTGGCTGACCGCGGTCTCGTCTATCCCGTCCATCGATGCACCTCGATTGTCATGGCACGCTCCCCATAGGTGTGGCTCGGCCGGACAGCCTGGCCGAGCGGTGCGACGTGGTCAGCGGTAGAGCCAGCCGCCGTCCACGTCGAGGCTGGTGCCGGTCACGAACGAGGCCCAATCACTGAGGAGAAAAAGGATCGGTCGTGCGATCTCGAGCGGCTGCCCTACTCGTCCCATGCCCGACAGGCTCGCTGCTGCGGCGGCGGTCTCGTCTGTCTGTCCGACCCACAGCATCGGCGTGTCGATCGTGCCGGGAACCACCGCATTGATGCGAACACCGGCGCCGGCGTAGAGGCGGGCGAACCCGTGCATGGTGGCGAGAACCGCCGCCTTGGTGGAGCCGTACACGGTCGTCCCTTGCACTCCCCCGGTGACGCCGGCAGCCGAACTCACGAGGACGATGGCCCCGCCACCGTTGCTCTTCATGTGCTCGGCGACGTCGCGGGTCAAGAAGTACACCGCCTTCTGGTTGATCTCCACCTGGAAGTGCCAGTCGGCCTCGGTCACCTCGCGGACGTCGTGTTGACGTCGGATCACGGCGGCGGTCGCAGCGAACGCGTGCACCGGACCGAGGCCGGCGGTTACGCCGTCGAGCAGGCGGCCGAAGGAGCCGATGTCCGTGAGATCGGCGACCAGCCCGCGTAGCGCCTCTGTCTCTGGCAACGCGGCCACCGACTCCTCGTCGCGGTCGAACACCGTCACGCGCATGCCAAGCTCGAGCGCCTCGGCCGCCAGGACCCGACCGAGGCCCCCGGCCCCGGTCACCAGAAGGTGCCGTCCCGCCAGTCCCGAGTCACCCGTCACGGCTCGACCCCGCCGATCGGGGCGGGCAGTTCATGGGCCGGCGGGATGCCGCCGTAGGCCAGATGCCCGCCATCCACCCGGAGCGTCGCTCCCGTGATGTACCCGGCGTCGTCCGAGAGCAAGAACGAGACGACCCCGGCCACGTCGTCTGGTCCGCCCAGGCGACCGGCCGGGATGCGGCCGATCAGTTGCTCGGCATCGACAGTGCCCACCCGCAGGGTGACCTGCATCATCTCGGTCTCGATGTAGCCGGGCTGCACGGCGTTCACCCGCACTCCCCTGCCGGCCCACTCCGTGCCCAACACCCGGGTGATGCCGATGACGCCGGTCTTCGTCGCCGCATAGGCCACCCGGCCGGGTGCCCCGATCTCGGAGTAGGCGGACCCGAGATTGACGATGGCGCCGGCACCCCGCGCAACCATGCGGCCCCCGACCACCTGAGAACATCTCCAGGTACCGCTGAGATTGACGTCGACCACCTCATCCCACCATTCCCTCGGCAGTTCCTCGGAACGGGCGACTCGGGAAATCCCGGCGTTGTTGACCAGGGCGGTGATGGGGCCCAGCGCTGACTCGACGGTGTCGGCGGCCGACTCCACGGAGGCCCAGGACCGCACATCCATCAAGACGGCCACCGCAGCAGCGCCGAGATCTGCGGCAACGGCCGCGGCCGCGGCCAGGTCGAGATCGGCGAGGGCGACCTTCGCTCCGTCGGCGGCGAGCCGACGGGCGACGGCCTCGCCGATCCCCCGAGCGGCCCCAGTCACCACGGCAACCGTTCCCTCGAACCTCATGGACCGCCCTCCCCGGCGAGCATAGAGAACCCCGCGTACCGGGTCACCCTCGGGCCCGACTGGAGCAGTTTCCTGCCGGCCAACACCTGACCCACCGAGCCAGAGAGTGGCTGCCTGGAACGGTTTCCATCCGTCGGCGGGCGGTTTGGGGGCTTGCTCTCGGGCTCATAAGGTGGGTGCCCGGCCTATCGGTCACGAGGAGGCGACGTCCATGGAGTATTCCAAGCTGGGTTCGACGGGACTCGACGTTTCGAAGATCTGCCTTGGTTGCATGAGCTTCGGTGCACCGCAGCGGGGGGCTCACCCGTGGAGCCTGGATGAGCAGGCCGCCCGGCCGGTCATCCGCCAGGCACTGGAGGCCGGCATCAACTTCTTCGACACGGCGAACGTGTACTCCGATGGCAGCAGCGAGGAGATCGTCGGCAAGGCACTCGCCGAGCACGCCAACCGAGACGAGGTCGTTCTCGCCACCAAGGTGCATGGGCGCATGCACCGAGGCCCGAACGGCTCCGGGCTCTCTCGCAAGGCGATCCTGAGCGAGATCGACCACAGTTTGGGCCGGCTCGGCACCGACTACGTCGATCTCTACCAGATCCACCGCTTCGATCACGCGACCCCCGTCGAGGAGACCGTCGAGGCGCTGCACGACGTGGTGAGGATGGGGAAGGCTCGCTACGTGGGCGCATCGTCGATGTACGCCTGGCAGTTCGCCAAGATGCTCCACACCGCGGACCAGCACGGTTGGACGCGGTTCGTGACTATGCAAAACCACTACAACCTCCTCTACCGCGAGGAGGAGAGAGAGATGCTCCCGCTGTGTGTCGACGAAGGGATCGGCGTCATCCCGTGGAGCCCGCTCGCCCGCGGTCGACTCACCCGGGCCTGGGATGACGTCACTGAGCGGACCCAGACTGACGAGTTCGGCAGAAGGCTCTACTCGGACGGCGACCGAGCCATCGTCCAAGCGGTGGCGGACCTAGCCGACAAGCGCGGATTGAAGCGGGTTCAGGTCGCCCTGGCCTGGTTGCTCGCAAAGCCGGTGATCAGCGCACCGATCGTCGGGGTCACGAATTCCGCGCAACTCGACGATGTCCTGTCGTCCCTCACCGTCGAGTTGAGCCCCGAGGAGATCGAACAACTCGAAGCGGCCCTACGAACCGCACGCGATCGCGGGGCACTGACCGAATCAACCCTTCGGGCTCGACTCAGACGGCACCCGCCCGTGAGGGCGCATCCGATGCGGTGGAGCTAGGCGTCGGCAGCGGAGAGGTGGCTGTGCGTCTCGCGCAGTTCACGCTTCAAGACCTTGCCGCTCGGGTTCTTGGGGAGTTCCTCGACGAGCACGACGTACTTGGGGCATTTGAAACCCGCCAGATGACGGCGAGCATGCGCCTGGACCTCATCGACAGTCAGAAGGGCGCCCGATGCCGGAACGACGACCGCCACGACGGCCTCGATCCAGCGGGGATGGCTGATCCCGAACACCGCCGCCTCGGCCACGCCGCCCAGTTGGTAGAGCACCTCTTCGACCTCGCGGCTCGCCACATTCTCTCCGCCGGTCTTGATCATGTCCTTCTTCCGATCGACAACCGACAGATAGCCGTCCGCTGACATCACGCCGAGGTCTCCTGAATGGAACCAGCCATTGCGGAACGCGGCGGCCGTCTTCTCGTCGTCGTGGTAGTAGCCGAGGGTCGCGTGCGGACTCCTGTGGACGATCTCGCCGACCACGCCCGGATCGACCGGCCTGTCGTCGTCATCGACGATCCGGGTCTCGACATTGATCGAGGGTCGTCCGGCCGAACCGGCGAACGGCTCCTGCTCGTGCGGACGCAAGATGGTGGCCAGTGGCGACATCTCCGTCTGGCCGTAGAAGTTCCACAGCGCGACATGCGGGAGGCGGCGCCGCAACTCGTGGAGAACCTCGACGGGCATCGCCGACGCCCCGTAATAGCCCTTGCGCAGCGACGACAGGTCGGAGGTCTCGAGGGCCGGATGGCGAAGGAGCGAGATCCATACCGTCGGTGGACAAAACAGCTTCGTCACGCGTTCCCGTGCGATCGTGGCCAGCAGCTCTTCTGGATCGGGGCGCCCGAGGATGATGCTGGTCGCGCCGAGGTAGACGTCGACACAGAAGAAGCAGTCCAGCTGGCCACAGTGGTAGAGGGGCAACGAGTGCACCTCGATGTCGTCGGCGCTCATGCCGCCATCGATGATGCAGCTGACGTACTGGGTGATGAGAGAGCGGCTCGACAGCATCACGCCCTTCGGTCGCGCTTCGGTGCCGGACGTGTACATCAGGCGCAGCGGATCGTCGTCGTCGATCACCACGCCGGGCTCACCCGGATCGATCGAACCTTCAGCCCATGCGTCGACGCTCTCCCAGCCCTCGGTCTCCGGACCGGCCCCGGTCGGGATGACGCCGAGCACCATTTCCTTGATGCCCGCCAGGGCCAGAGCCTCCCTGGCCGTCGCCGTGAGGGCCTCTTCTACGACAAGGCACGAGGCGCCGCTGTGTTCCAGGATGAAGGCGATCTCGGCCGGACCGAGCATGAAGTTGACCGGCGTGAGGATGATCCCCGCCCGCGCCGCGGCAAAGACCAGCACACCGAACTGCCAGCAGTTGTGACTGAGGATGGCGAGCCGGTGCCCCTTCGCCAGACCCCGCGCACGGAGGGAATGGGCCGTCCGGTTCACCGCGGCGTCGAATTCGCTGAACGTGAGCCGGACCTCGGCGTCGACGAGCGCCAGCTTGTCGGGATACCGGAGCCGAGAGCGCCGCAGGAGGTCGCCCACCGAGTGTTGTCGCGCCTCGGCGATCGAGCGGGATCGTCGCCGGATCGAACAGTGGCTCGCTCGACACGGTGGCGATGGTAGCCGTGCTTCGACGGAGGAACGATGGCGATGGACGTGGCTCAGAGCGACGGTGAGCCCGCGTCCGAACCACGGTTGACGAGCCGCACGGCGCCGCCCGCGAGACGAGCTCGCCCCGCGAATTTGGGTACGCCGGCCGGGCGACAGGCCATCGAGATGGACACACCGTGTCACTTGATAAGCCGTACAGCGCACGGGATCTCCGAGAACGTCGCATCCAAATCGAGCTCGATCTGATCCCCAATTGCCAGTGCCGTACCTCATAGTCTGGAACGCGGTGTTCCGACCGCTTCGTCGCCGATCACCCGGAGGAACAACACGGAGTGAGTGACGAAATGGACCGCCCGGCGATCGGCGAGGACCGGATTCCTGGACGCGATGCCGGCGGATCGATCACCGGCTTCGTCATCGGGTACCTCCAACGAGAGGCATCGCCCGAGATCCTGCAAGAGATCTTGCGAGCCTCGGGAGAAACCCGAACGGCGACACAGCTCGCGGATGTGGGCGTCTGGAGCTCGTACGCCCAGATGCGCCGTCTCTTCGAAGCAACCGGCGCTGTCCTGGGTGGTGTGCAGGTTCTGCGGACCGTCGGGGAGTATGCGCTCGATTCGCTGGCGACGCCGGAGCTGACCGAGGTGTTCCATGCGCTGGGTTCGCCGAACGCTGTGCTGGAGAACCTGGCCCTTGGGACAGCAGCGATTCTTCCGATCTCGCACATGGCGGCCGTCGACGTCGGACCGGGGGAAAGCGTCATTCGCTTCGGATTCACCGACGGCTACGAACCGTTTCCCGAGTTCTGCGCGTTCTTGACCGGTTTGATCTCCTGCGTGCCCAAGCTCTTCGGATACAACGACGCCAAGGCCGTCGACGACGCCTGCCAGTGTCGCGGCGACCCCACCTGCGAGTTGTACCTGCGCTGGACCGAAGACGACATCGCCGCGGAGGTCGAGCACCATGCCTTCCGGGCCAGGCTCCTCGAGGCCCGCCTGGAGGCGCTGCAGCAGACGGTGGCTGAACTCGTCTCCGGTGAGGGCTTGGAGCTCGTCCTGCCCCGGATCATCGCCGCCGCCGCCAGGGCCGTGCACGCCCCGTCGTACGTCCTGTCAGTCGACAGGTCGTTCAACGCGGGACAGCGGCTGTACTGCGAAGGCATCGAGCAGACCGAAGCCGAGAGGCTCGTGGTGGCGTTGCAACGCGATCGCGCCGGCTTGGGCAGCAATGTCCTGGTGGCGGACGTTTCGTCCGGTCGGGCCCGCTACGGCCATCTCGCGGCGATCCGCGAGCCGGGGTCGCCGTTCGGTCCCCACGAGGCTTCCGCCCTCGACTCCTACGCCGGCCTGGCCGCGGCGGCCATGGATTCGGCGTTCGCCCTCGACAAAGCGCGATGGGAGGCCGCGGCCAGCGGGGCCCTCCTCGATCTGTCGAGTTCCCTCGTCGAGCTCGGGGCGAGCTGAGGGACTCACAGACAGGATCGTGGCCGCCGTCCCCTCCGTCATCGATTGCGACCGCGCACTGGTGGTGCTGTTCGAACACTCCGGTGAGACCGACCGATCGGTGGCCACCTTCGGCTACGACCAGGAAGCGGACGCGATGGTTCGCTCCACCGTGCAGTCGGCTCCCTCCCGGCCAACGACTCTCGCGAGATCATCTGGCACAACGCCGGTCGACCTGACGCCGACGATCAGTATCTCCCGCCGGCGCCGAACATGGCCCTCGGGGTCACGACCATCATTCGGCTGGCGGATCAGACCATCGGCTGGATCTCGGCCGACGTGCTCGATCATCCGGAGCGCCTGAGAGATCAACCCGATCTCGTCACACGACTTCACGGTCTGGCTGGACATGCGTCGGTGGCCATCAGCAATGCGCGTCTGGTCGAAGAGATTCGTCATCAGTCGCTGCACGACGCGCTCACGGGGCTGCCGAACAGGATGCTGATCCTGGATCGGATAGAGCAGATGCTGGCCAGGGGTCGCCGCGACAGCGATCTGAACATTGCGCTGCTGTTCATCGACCTGGACTCGTTCAAGGATGTCAACGACACGTTCGGACATGAGGCCGGTGACGAGCTCCTCAAGGCCGTTGCCGCCCGCTTTGTCGGATCACTGCGTGGCACCGACTCGGTTGGTCGATTGGGCGGCGACGAGTTCGTCGATCCTCTCAGAAGGACCAAAGCTCACAGCCGGGCCCGAGCTCATGGCGCAGCGTCTCATCGACATTCTCGACGAGCCCTTCATTCTCGGGCACGCCGGGAGAACGCCGACCACGGTGTCCGCCACGATTGGGATCGCCGTTGGTGTGCGAGAGCATGCCCACGATCTGCTGCGGGACGGCGACGTCGCTCTCTACGCCGCGAAAGCCGCCGGCAAGAAGCGCTACGCGCTCTTCGAGCCACAGATGGGAACGGCCATCCGGCACCATCATGAGCTCGACATGGACTTGCGGATGGCCTTCGGCGCGGGGCAGTTCTTCCTCGTCTATCAGCCGACATTCGACTTGCGGCACATGCGAGTCACTGGTGTCGAGGCGCTGCTGCGGTGGCGGCACCCGGTCAGGGGGGTCATCGAGGCCGAGGACTTCATTTCGACCCTCGAAACATCGGGGATGATCGTCGAGATCGGGCGCTGGGTCCTGGCTGAGGCATGCCGCCAGACCCGGGCCTGGCACGACCGGGGATATCCGATTGCCGTTTCTGTGAATGTCTCGGGCCATCAGCTCCAAGGGGACGTGCTCGTCCGGGACGTCCGAGCTGCGCTCGACTCGTCGGGCCTTGTTCCGTCCTCGCTGATCGTCGAGTTGACCGAGACCAGCCTCATGCGGAACACGACAAATGCCGTCCAGCAGTTGCAAGCGCTCAGGATGCTCGGGGTCCGCTTGGCCATCGACGACTTCGGCACCGGCTACTCCTCGTTGGGCTATCTCGGGAAATTCCCGGTCGACTCGATCAAGATCGATGGGTCGTTTATCGCCGGCGCGGGGACCTCTTCTGAGGGCGGAGCACTCCTTCACACCCTGATTCAGCTGGGCAAGGCTCTCAAGCTCGAGACGTTGGCCGAGGGGATCGAGGACGCAGCACAGCTCAGTCGCCTACAGGCTGAGGACTGTGACAGCGGGCAGGGGTATCTCTTCGCTCGCCCGCTCGAGCCGGACCGGCTCGAGCACTTCTTGGCAACCGGTCGCACCGCCTGAAGGGCCTTCGGGGCGTCCGGTGCCGCGCCGGTCGGTGCCGCGAGGACACCGCGCGGTTGCCAACCGCGTCATAGTCCGACCTCAGAGATCAAGCAGCTGACGGCGGTCGATGATCACGCGCGCAGCGAGTTCCTGCTCCTCGTCGTGGGCTGGGAGCACATCCCACGCGGTCGCCGCCCTCCCGGCGCCCGGCAACCGAGGCGCCCGGCAACCGAGGCGTCCGGCCATCCCTTGGTCGACCGGGCTGGCGACGGATATTTCCACTCCGAACAGATACTCTTCCGCGAACGCTGGTTGATCACCCGACCCAGCAGAACGCAGAGCAGAGGGGGACGATGGCGACGACCCAGACCAACACCGAGCCGGCCGGGGCGGACTACCCGGTCCTCGAGTACAACAACTATCTCTCCGGAGCCGCTCTCTCGCACGTCGAGGGGATCGACCAACTCCGCGATGAGGGCCCCTTCGTGTTCTCCACCTTCGGCCCGCAGGGCCACTGGATCTTCACCGACCCCGAGATGGTCCGCTCGGCCCTCCAACACCCCGATATCTTCTCCAGCTCCGTCGTGACGCCGCTCGAGACGGACCCGCCCTACAAGTGGATCCCCGAGATGTTGGATCCTCCCGAGCACACCAAATGGCGGCAATTGCTGGCTCCTCATTTCGCCCCGAAGCTCATGGAACAGATGGAGGGGAAGGTCCGGCAGCGCTGCGTCGAGATCATCGAATCGTTCGCGGATCGGGGTCACTGCGACTTCCTGCGCGACTTCGCCTGGCGATACCCCACCACCATCTTCATGGAGCTCATGGGACTGCCGCTGGACGGAGTCGACCAATTCCTGGCGTGGGAGCACGACATTCTGCACCTCACCTCCGAGGAGGATCCGGATCGCTCGAAGGCGTTCGCCGCCATGATGGGGGTCCAGGACTACTTCGCGGAGCTCATCGAAGTGAAGAAGGCCCATCCCGGCGAGGACCTGCTCACCGCCGCCCTCGACTGGAAGATCGACGGCCAGCCGATCCCGCAGGCCGACATGCTGAGCTGGTGTCTGCTGATGTTCATGGCCGGCCTCGACACGGTCTCCATCCAACTCGCCTACGCGTTCTGGTACTTGGGAGGCCACGCAGACGCACGGGCGCAACTCGCCACTGACCCCGCGTTGTCGGCGACGGCGGTCGAAGAGTTCCTGCGTGCCTTTGCGTTTGTCGCCCCGTCACGCAAGGTGATGCAGGAGACCGAGTTCCACGGCTGCCCGGTCAAGAAGGGCGACATGGTGCTGCTGCCCCTGAGCGCAGCCTGCCGCGACGCCGACGCGTTCAGCGACCCGTTCGCGATCCAGCTGGACCGCACGCCGAACAACCACATTGCCTTCGGGCTGGGCCCGCATCGTTGCCTCGGCTCGCACCTGGCCCGCCGCGAGCTCCGGGTGGCCCTGGAGGAATGGCACCAGCGCATCCCCGACTATCACCTCACCGAAGGGGTCGAGGTGGTGGAACACGGCGGGATGTACGGCATCGACGTCCTCCACCTCAGCTGGTAGCAATCCAGTCCCCGAAGGGTGGTCAACCGCTGAGGTTCCAGCCCCCCTCGGGCTGCCGCAGCCAGCCGCTGGACGCCCAGGTGCCGCCGTCGACGTTGACCGTGACACCGGTGACGTAGGCGGACATCGCCGAGCACAGCCAGATGACGGTGCTCGCGCATTCCGCCACCACGCCTTCGCGCCCGATCGGTACGACCTTGGACCACTCGCGGCTGTCGGAGTCCGCCCACGACGACGGATCAACCGGGCCCGTCCGGTTGCCGCGATTTCCGGGGCTGATCGTGTGGTCCGGCGCGATGCAATTCACGCGGATCCCGTGCTCGGACAGCTCGAGCGCCGCCGTCTTGGTGAAGCTCACCATCCCCGCCTTGCACGCCGCGTAAACGGCGAACATCGGGGCGGCCCGCATCCCCTCGATGCTGGCGACGTTGACGATGGATCCACCGCGCTGCCCGGCGATCATGTGCCGGGCGGCGGTCTGGCTCGCAAAGAGCATGCTGAACAGGTTGATCTCGACATGGCGGCGGATGCTCGCCTCCGGCTGGGTGATGAACGGACCACCCCGGACGCCGCCGGCATTGTTGACCAGGATGTCCAGCCGTCCGAACCGGTCGACCACGAGGTCGATGGCCGCCGTCAGCGCCGCCGTGTCCATGACGTCACAGGGGATCCCGAGGGCTCGACGACCCATCCCCTCGATGGCCGCCGCCGTGGCCGAGCATCGCTCGGGGGCAACGTCCAATACGGCCACGTCACAGCCGAACTTCGCCAGACCGAGCGCGATTCCCTGGCCGATACCGCCACCGCCACCCGTCACGATGGCCACCTGCTCGTTCAGCAGGATGTCGCCCGGCTCGAGGATCGTATGTTCCACGTCCCGTGCGACCGCCATCAGATTGTCGCTATCGATCATGACGCCTCCCTTGCAATCACCGCGGAGTGGTAGCGGGGCGACCGACGACATCGTGCGGTCGAGGAACTATCTCAGAAGGCCGTGCCTCCGTCGATGTTGATCACCGCACCTGAGAGATATCCGGCGCGGGGCGAGAGCAGGAAGGCGAACAGCTCGCCGACCTCCGCGGGTTGCCCCGGGCGACCGAGAGCCACGTCCATCCCCCACTCCTCGACCATGACCTGCTCCAGGAGGCCTTCGGGTGGTAGGCCGCGGGCTTCGGCCAGCTGAAGGCGCATCGCCGCCAACCCCTCGGTTTCGATGGCTCCCGGGCACACACAGTTGGCCCGGACCCCCTGGGGACCGAACTCCTTGGCGATCGTCTTCGTGAACGCCGCCACACCGCTTTTCATCACGACGTACGGCAGACGCGCCGGGTGGAAGGCCCGGATGGAGTAGGCGGCCGTCGTGACCACTGTCCCTCCCCCGCCGGCGACCAGGTGCGGCACGGCAGCCTGGACCGACCTGACGGTTCCCATGAGAACGTCCTCGAACGCCTCGGTCCAGACAGCCTCAGTCGCGGCGTGCACGGTGCTGTGGGCCGCGCTGCTCGTGCCGGTGGTGATCGCGACTCCATCAAGCGATCCCAGGACGTCAACGGCGTCCGCCACGACGCGCTCGGCTTCGCCCGGCCGGCTCACGTCGCCCACCACGGGTCGCACGAACGGCCCGGCAATCAGGTCGACCGCCGCCTCGGCACGCTCGATGCTCCTTCCGACCACGACCAGCCGAGCGCCGTCCGCCGCCAGCACGTGGGCCGCGGCCAACCCCATGCCCGAGGTGCCCCCGACGATCAGGTAGTTGCGGTCCCGTACTCCAAGATCCATGCGAAAGCACCTCCCGTAGCTGAGGCTATGCCGTTCTCAGGTGCCGCTGTCAGGTGCCCGTTCTCAGGTCAGAGAGACGGCCGAGCGGGCCCGCGGGACGCTGTAGCGGAGTCACGATACTGTCCGATGATGCAACCAGCCAAAGCGGTCACGGACGAAACCGTCGGGACATTGACGATCGGCGACACCTCGGTTCGTCGGCTCGGTTTCGGAGCCATGCGCATCTCTGGGGCACGGGACGCGGAGGGGGTTCGCGACCGAGCCGAGGCCGTACGCCTGTGCCAGCGCGTGGTCGAGCGGGGCATCAACTTGATCGACACCGCCAACATCTATGGCTATGGACAGTCCGAGGAGATCCTGGCCGAGGCCCTGCATCCCTACGAAGGGTTGCTGATCGCGACAAAGGCCGGCTTCAAGCCGGGGAAGATCGCGCCGGGCGCGACCAGCCTCCCCCCGCTCGGTGATCCCGAACACATCCGCGAGGAGTGCGACAAGAGCCTCCGCCGGCTGCGCTTGGACGTCATCGACGTGTACCAGGTGCACGTACCCGACCCGGACGTGCCCTACGAGGACACCGTGGGCGCGTTCGTCGAGCTGCAGCGACTGGGCAAGGTGCGTCACATCGGCGTGTGCAACGTGTCGGTCGAGCAGTTGGCCCTCGCCCGCTCGCTGTGCACCGTCGTCTCCGTTCAGAATCGCTACAACATCGGCGACCGGGCCTCGCGCGCCGTCCTCGATGTCTGCGAACGCGACGGCATCGCGTTCCTGCCCTGGGGTCCTCTCCTCGTGGGTGCCAAGGTTGACGGGTTGTTGGCCCAAATCGCCGAGTCCTACGGTGCGACGACCCAACAGGTGGCCCTGGCGTGGCTGTTGCGACGGTCTCCCGTGATGGCGCCCATCCCTGGGACTACCAACGTGGACCACGCCACTGAGAACATCGACTCGGCCTGGCTCGACCTCGCCGACCAGGACGTCGCAGCCCTCGGCGAGGTCGCCTGAAGCGAGCGTTAGACCGGCGGCCCGTCGGGCAGCAGCTCGGCGGTGCCCGCGATGGGTGTTCAGGCCCGGCCACCGATTGGCTCGGGGGTGCGCGGCCCACTCGCAAGACTACGATCCGCACGACACGCAGAGGGAGGGTCGATGCCAGGCATCCTTGAAGGCATCCGTATCGTGGACTTGAGCGAGGGGACGGCGGGCTCCGTCGCGGCGCTGTTGCTCGCCGAGTCCGGCGCCGACGTGGTGGTGGTGGAGCCTCCGGGCGGTAACGCTCTGCGGGCGCTCCCCGGATTCCGGACCTGGCTGCGCAGCAAGCGAAGCGTGGTCGCCGACCTCTCAGAAGAGGACGGCCGCCGAAGCCTGCACCGGCTTCTCGACTCGGCCGACGTGCTCATCCACCAGCTTCCGCCGACCCGAGCCGGCGAGCTCGGGCTCGACGACCAGTCGCTGCGATCGGCGCATCCCAACCTCATCGCGTGCTCGGTCCTCGCCTGGCCGGTGAATCACGCCGACGCCGACCTGCCGGTCGACGAGCTGCTTGCCATGGCCCGGTTGGGCGTCTGCGACGAGCAACTCCCGATGCGGCGTGAGGGGCCCGTCTACATCCGTTTTCCGCTCGGCAGCTGGGGCGCCACCTACCTGGCGGCGATCGGCATCCTGGCGCGATTGATCGTCCGGGGTCGGACCGGACGGGTCGGTCCCGCCCACACCAGCTTGATCCAGGGGGCGCTGGTCCCGATGGGCATGCACTGGTCGCGCGTCGAGAACCCGTCACCGGCCCTGGCCTTCGGGATGCCGAAGGAGGGCCGAGGCTCACAGGCGACGCTGTTCGAGTGCAGTGACGGGGTCTGGATTCACCTGATGAAGTCGCCGGACACGGTCCCGGCGATGCAAGAGGCTCTCGCCGGGTTGGGCGAGGAGTTCGTCGCGCAGGCGAACTCCGGCCCTCCCGGAATGATGTCGATGGCCTATCCCAACCTCGGGGCGAACGCCGCCGCGTTCCTTACCCGGCCGAGCGAAGAGTGGCTGCGCGAGATGTGGGCGCACGACATACCGGCCCAACCGGCGATGCCCTACGGCGCGGTACTCCACGACGAGCAGGCTCTGGCCAACGGGTACGTCGTGGAGTTGGACGATCCCGAGCTGGGAAAGATCACCGTGCCGGGTCTGCCGTTGACCGTCGACCCGCCGCAGCGAATCTCTCACCCGGCCCCGCGAGCGGGTGAGCACACCGATGCAGTCCTCACGGAGTGGAGCCCGAGAACGCCACTCGAGGCCTCCGCTCCCGCGCCGCGCTGGCCACTCGAGGGGTTGCACGTGTTGGATCTCGGCAACTTTCTCGCCGGCCCGTACGCGCCCATGCTGCTCGGTGATCTCGGTGCCGACGTCATCAAGCTGGAGGCGACGACCGGGGACCCGATGCGGGGCGGGGGTTGGCCGTTCGCGGGATGCCAGCGGAACAAGCGCGCGATCGCGGTCGACCTCAAATCCCCGGCGGCTCGAGACGTGCTCGAATCCCTGATCCGCTGGGCCGACATCGTTCACCACAACTTGCGGATGCCGGCCGCTCGGCGACTCGGGCTCGACTACGACTCGGTTCGGGCCGTCAACCCCGAGATCGTCTACTGCCACACCAGCTCGTACGGACCGCGGGGGCCTCGTGCCGACTGGCCGGGCTACGACCAGCTGTTCCAGGCCCAGTGCGGGTGGGAAGTCCTCGGCGCCGGCGAAGGAAATGCGCCGATGTGGCACCGATTCGGGTTCATGGACCACCAGTGCGCACTGTCGTCAGTCGTCGCGACACTCCTCGGGCTCTTCCACCGTGACCGCACCGGAGCCGGACAGCAGGTGGCGGCATCCATTCTCGGTGCGGGTTCCATGACCGCCAGTGAGACGTTCGTCGGACCCGAAGGCCTCCTCGCGGCGTTCGCCGAGCTCGACGGCGAGCAGACCGGGGTCAGCCCTGGCCGGGCGATGATGGAGCTCACCGACGGCTGGATCGCCGTTGCGGCAAGCGATGAAGCCCAGCTGGCGGCGCTCTGTGCGGTCGCCGGGACCGCAGACGCCCGCGACGTCGCCGCGGCTCTCAGCGACAGGGGCTGTGGCGAAGTGCTCGACGCACTCGCAGCGGCCGGGGTTCCGGCGGAGCTGGTGCGCCAGGGCCAGCGGTATCCATTCTTCGACGATCCCGCCAACCAGAAGGCGGGCTTGGTGGCTCAGTACGTCCAGGCGGAGTGGGGAGCCATGGAGCAGCCCGGGTCGATGTGGTACTTCGGCGACCTCGACACGCGCCTCGAGCTCGCCCCGCCCGAGCTCGGGGAACACACCATGGAGATACTCGACGAGCTGGGCTTCTCCACTGAGCAGATCGAACGCCTCGTCGGCGACGGGGTCGTCGTCGCCCGCTAGCGAGCCCTGCTTCAGCCGAGCGCTTCCACCAGGACGGTCACGTCGGCCAACGAGCGCAGAAGATCATTGAGGTGCGTGCAGGTGCTGGTGCCGCGGAAGTCCGTCCGCACAAAGGCTCGCAACTCTGCGACCCCGTGACCCTCGAGCCGGCGGGCGCTGGCCGCGGCGGCCGGGCATTCGGGCCAGGGAAGGGTGCGCGGTCTCGCCTGGCAACGGCGCACCACCATCGATTCGATGTCGACGTCCATCTCGAGCTCGTACTCGTGCAGGACGGTCTCATCCCCCTCTTGATCGACATGGGTGTCCCGAAACATGGCGGCCACCTGCAGCAGTTGCCCGTTCGGAGCCACATCGATCAGTCGCCGTCGTCTCATCGCGCCGGCCGGCAATGGCCCGATCGCATGCCACGACAGCGGATCGTCTGGTCGCTCCAACACCGGCGCCGGTGGCCCGATCGGGGTCGGCATGCCGGCCTCCGAAGCGATGGCCGTCATCATGAGCCCATCACTGCGCCAACCGGCACAGATGTCGGCCTTCGGAGCGGCGCGGCCGACCATGCGCTCTTCGTCGGGGCGCCGATCGGTCGCCCCCAGGTACAGCGTGGCGTAGCCGGAGATCAGCGCGGCCACCGGCAGTTCGTCGAGCAAGAGGTACAGCGGCGAGTGGAGGTCCCGGTGGTCGGGCACCGCCCGATCGACGGCCGCACGGAACCCGGCGGACACCGGCAGACCCAATAGCTCGTCGGTGTCGGCGGCCGGCGCAACGTCGAGCGCTTCGAGCTGCCGGGTCCTGCCGAGGACCGCCCGGACCTGAGCCGCCGCGAGTACCTCGGAGGCGCCACCAGCACCGGTCCGCAGATCGCGCGCGCCACCGAGCAGGGTGAGCCGTCCGTCGTCTGAGAAGAGCATGTCCATGTTGCTGGTCCGTCGGACCGAGTGTGCTCGCCGAGCAATGGTCGAGGTCGAGGGATTCCGCATGCCCGCCGCGATTTGAGCCACCTGTCAAGCGTAGGGCACGCAGTGCACCGAGGGCCCGGTCGCGCGAAGGCCGAGCGAGCAGCCATCGCACGGCGATGCCCGGTCGAGCTCCCCTACTGGCGGGGGAAGTTGTACACCCGCCGGGCGTTGTCCTCGGCGATCTTGCGGCAGACGGCGTCGGGGATGTTGGCCAGCGACTTCTCCAGCATCTCGCGGGCGTGGGGCCAGTTGCTGTCCGAGTGGGGGTAGTCCCCCTCGAACATGATGTTGTCCTCGCCGATGCGGTCGATGTTGGCCAGGCCGGCGTCGTCATAGATGAAGCAACCGAAGATGTTGCTACGGAACAGCTCGGACGGGCGGGAGGCATCCGCCATCCCGGTGTAGTAGCGATGCCGCTCCCACGTGTAGTCCGCCCGCTCCAGGATGTACGGCATCCACCCGATTCCGCCTTCGGACAGCGCGACCTTGAGCGTCGGATACCGCTCGAAGATCCGCGAGTTGACCAAGTCGATCGTGCACATCTGAGAGTTCAGGCCGAACAGGGCAATGGCCGCGGTGAACGGCGCCCCGGGGGCGACCGCCGGCGCGCCGCCGGAGCCGAAGTGCAGGCTCAGTGGCATCCCGGCTTCCGCAGCCACCGCCAGGAACGGGTCCCAGTGATCCGTGTGGAACGACGGCAGGCCGAGGGCGTGCGGAGCCTCGGTAAAGGAGAATCCCTTGGCTCCCCTCTCGGCCACCCTCTTCGCCTCGCGCACCGTGGCGTCGATGTCCCAGAACGGCACCAGAGCCAACGGGATCTGGCGTCCCGGCATGGCCCCGCACCACTCGTCGATCATCCAGTCGTTGTAGGCCGTGACGCACGCCGAGGCCAGTTCCTTGTCCTTGGCGCCGAAGAAGGTGCTGCCGGCGAAGCCCGGGAAGCTGGGGAAGCAGAGCTGGGCGTGGATGCCGTCCATGTCCATGTCCGCGAGGCGCGCCTTGGGCTCGTAGCAGCCTTCCCGCATGTCGTCGTAGGAGACCGGGTTCATGCCGTACTCCTCGCGGGGCTTGCCTGCGACGGCATTCAGGCCGATGTTGTAGCGAGACTCACCCTCGAACCACCAGGCGTCGTTGCCCGCGGCGTCCCGGATGTTCTTGGGCCCGGCCTCCTTGTACTTCTGGGGCAGCCGGTCCTGCCACACATTGGCGTGCTCGATGACGTGGTCATCGACGGAGACAATTTGAACATCGGCAGGAAGGGCCATGCGTCGATCGTATTCGATGAACGGAGTTCAAATCCAAGAACGCTCCGGGATCTGGGGGCCGCCGACCCCGAATCGTCACCTTCGTGACCCTCACCGCTGCCAAGGAGGCCGGCCGTGCCAGCTCGGCGACGGCAGGACCCGTCCAGGTCCTCGTGCCTACGGCGCCACGGCGATCTGGCAGCCGGCGCCGCCGCGAGCCTTCGCCACGTACATCGCCGCGTCCGCCGCGGCCACGATGTCCTCGGGGTTGCCACTGACGTTGCGCTCCACGGCGATGCCGATACTCGCGGACACGCAGATGCTCGCCGCACCGACCGTAAAGGGCTCGACGAACGCACTCTTGATCCGGTCGGCGACCCGGATCGCAATTTGCTCCGCCTGCGTCTCTTGCATCTCCTTCACGCCGCACAGGATGACGAACTCATCCCCCCCGATCCGCGACAGCAGGTCTCCCGGTCGGATCACGCTCCGGAGCCGTTCTGCCGCGGCTTTGAGAACACCGTCGCCCACCGCGTGACCAAAGCGGTCGTTGACCACCTTGAATCCGTCGAGATCGACGAAGAGAACCGCGACCACCTCGGACCGGTTGAGCGCCGGCAGGACGATCTCTTCGAGGCGATCGAAGAACGACGTGCGGTTGTCGAGTCCGGTCAGCGGGTCGTGCGTCGCCTTGTGCTCGAGCTGGGCGCGGCTCTCGGCCAGCTGCGCCTGGAGCTCTCCGCGTTCCTGATCGTATTGAGCGGCGAACTGGACCGAGAAGGCGTCGCAGCTCCGGCGCGCCGCCGTTATCGCGTCGTTGAGAACGGCCGCTCGCACCGCCAAACGGGTCGCTTCTTCTCGCAGGACGGCGATGGCTGCGTCGCGCCACGCCAGGGTGAGCTTCGTCGTCTCGCGAAGCAGCATCTGGTCCTGCGCGACCCCGGCGGCTCCTTGCCGGGTGAATTCTCCGATGCCCGGCAAATCGGCTTTCCCGGTCATCAGCCACCCGCTGAACGCCCGCGAGGCCGTCATGGACACGTCGCGGGAAGAGATGCGGGCGCCTCCGAGCGTCAGCTGGAGATCGGCGACGTCGTCAAGACGCCTCGAGAACGCCGATCCCAGGGCGTAGCGCTCCTCTCCGACGGCAGGAGCGCTCGGCCACGGCTCCATCTCGGCGCCGGGAGCGGCCGTGAGCGTCAGTTGCGCGTCGTACTGGGGTGTTTCCGCCATCTTGCCTGTCCTTGTCGGCACGACTGCAAAACCGCTGCGCGCCCGACTGGTCGATGTGGCGATCCTTGTCGGGGGCCTGCAACCGTCGTCAGACCCGTCACTCGGAGTGGCTAGACGCAATAACGGTAGCGGCAGGCATGTGACCGGGCGCGGACCCGGCGGTGGAGCCGCTTCGGCACCACCATCCCGTGGGCACGGTGCGTCAAGAATCCGGGACAGTCGGGTCCAGACGTGGCCCTCTGGATCCGGACGAGCACCGCCCCGACGCCTGCTCGTTTCGAGGGTCGCTCGGTACGGTTCGTGCTCGCCCGGTGGCGGATCCTGGACCCCCGGAGGAACGTCGGAAGCCACCCATGATCGCCCGCGACGCTCGGGGCAGCCTGCGCTATGTTGCCGACCGTGCGCAAGCCGGGCCGAGGCATCGATCTCGACACTCTGGGTGGCAGGGTCGCACCGCCGCTGCGCCCGACGAGCCACGCGATGAGCGAGCCGGAACCGGCCGCCGCGCCCGTGGCGCCGAGCGAACCGCTGCACATCGGTGTCCACGCCGCGCCGGACGCCGGACAAGGTTGCGGCGATCGAGGCGGCGACGGGTCGCACACGTACTTACGCCGAGCTGGAGGACAGATCGGCCCGGTTGGCTCACGCGCTGGTTGGTTTTGGCATCCCCCCGGCCGGCCATGTCGCCGCCATGCTCGGGAACCAGCTCGAGTACTTCGACGTGGCCTGGGCGACGCAGCGCTCGGGACTCTGGCTCACCCCGGTGAACTGGCACCTCACGCCGGCAGAGGCCGGGTACATCGTGACCGATTGCGAAGCTCAAGCCCTGATCACCACGCCCACGCTGGCCCCGACGGTCGGCGCGGACGTCGCCCAGCTCGTGGATCCGGGGATTCGATTGGTGACCGACGATCGCGGCCGGCCGCCACCCTGGGCTTCGAGCCCCTCGAGGGCGAGATAGCGGGCGCCTCCACCGACCCCCGCCGCCCCGAGATCGAGGGCTCGCTCATGTTCTACTCCTCGGGCACGACCGGCCGGCCAAAGGGCATCGTTCCCGCCTGGGCTCCCGTGCCCTACGGCCACGGGCAGGGCATCCACGGTCTCATGCAACTCGTCTACGGGTTCAGTGCCGACTCCATCTACCTCTGTCCGGCACCGCTGTACCACGCGGCCCCGCTGGGCTGGTCGATGGGAACCCAACGATTGGGGGGCTCGGTCGTCGTCATGGACCGCTTCGAACCGGTGGAGTTTCTCCGGCTCATCGAGGCATTCCAGGTGACCCATGTACAGATGGTGCCGACGATGTTCGTTCGGCTCCTCAAGCTCGATGCGTCCGATCGCGAACGGTTCGACCTGTCCAGTCTCCGTTGCGTGATCCACGCTGCCGCACCGTGCCCGGTCGACGTCAAAGCCCAGATGTTGGACTGGTTCGGGCCGATCATCTACGAGTACTACGCGGCGAGCGAGGGGATCGGATTCACGGCCATCACGCCCGAGGAGTGGCGAGCCCGTCCCGGCTCGGTCGGCAAGTCGTTGACGGCCACGCTCCACATCACGGGCGACGACGGGGAGGAGCTCCCCGCCCACGCCGTCGGCACGGTCTACTTCGAGGGATCCCGGAATCTCAAATATCACAACGATCCGGAGAAGACGGCACAAGCCCACGATCACCGGGGCTGGAGCACGGTCGGGGACCTCGGGTGGGTCGATGAAGAGGGGTACCTCTACCTGTCGGACCGCCGCACGAACCTGATCATCTCGGGAGGCGTCAACATCTACCCCCAAGAGATCGAAGACGTGCTCGTGATGCACCCCGCAGTGACCGACGTGGCCGTGATCGGCATTCCGGACGCGGAGATGGGCCAGCAGGTCAAGGCCGTGGTGCAGGCCGCCGACCCAGCCGCCGCCGGTGCCGACCTGGCGGCCGAGCTGCTCGCCTTCTGCCGCAGCCGGCTCGCCGGGTTCAAGTGCCCCCGCTCGGTGGACTTCGTCGATGAACTCCCCCGATTGCCAACCGGCAAGCTGGCGAAGCGACTGTTGATCGATCAGTACGCGGCCGGCACCGGTTCCGGGGCGCCCTAACCGGATCCGCTCGGTCAGCGAGGGGCGCGGCCTCTCGTACCGTGGCCCGCGACCTGCGGCCCGCCTTCGCCGGTTCGCCGCCCCGTCAGCCGGACCGGAGACACCGGCCGGGGACTACGGGCCCTGCCCGGTCCCTCCGTCGTCGTTCATCGTCGGCAGCGCGGCGGCGCCCGCCTCAATCGGCACGCGCAGAGTGTTGAGGACGAACGACACCAGGTGGTAGTAGCCGACCAGCATGGTGGCCTGAATGAGCTGCTGCTCGTCATAGCGCTGGGCCAGTACCGCCCACGTGGCATCAGACACCTCATGACCGCGGTGGATCTCGTCGGCCGCACGGCAGAGCGCTGCTTCGAAGGGTTCCCAGCCGGGCACGTCGGGGCCGGTTCGGATCCGTTGGAAGTCGTCTTCGTCCATGCCGATCGCGAGACCCAACCGGCGGTGCTGGACCTGCTCGTACTCGGACCCACAGTTCCAGCCCGTCCGCAGGATCAGAATCTCGCGATGGCGCTCGGGTATCCCGCCCGTCCGCAGCGTCCGGCCCAGCGTGACCATGGCCAACGCCAGCTCCGGTGCTCTGGCGATCGTCGTATAGATGTTGACCGTCGGGCCGACCACCAGCTCTGCGATGACCTCGGACTGGCGTGGGGACCGCGAACCCTCGTCGAGGGGCTCGATCCGCGGTGCCTTCTGGCCCGGCGCGTCGCGGCGGGGCGTTGTCACGACTCGTCGATGGGGGCCGCGTTGTCGCAGCCCATCTCCACGCTGATGACCGACCGCGACGGCGAGTGTTCCCTCACCGACGCGCGCCGCCGCTTCCCGCTCCCACGATCTGCCCGTTCACCAGCTTGGCGAGGTCGGACACCAAGAACAGGGCGACGTCGGCAACGTCATCGGGCGACGGAAGGCTCTTCTCCATCGGGCCCAGCAGTTCGGGCGGCAGCTCGCGCATCATGTCCGTCAAGGCCGCAGGCGACAGCGCGTTGACTCGAATCCCGAAACCCGCCAGCTCCTGGGCCCACGTCATGGTCAGTCCCACGAGACCCCCCTTCGAGGCGGCATAGGAAGAGAAGCCGATGGTCCCGTGGGTACCGGCGCCCGAGATCACATTGAGCAGCACGCCGCCACCCTGGCGCTTCATGACGGGCACGACCGCCCGGGTGAGGTACATGGGTCCGGTCAGGTTCACCCGGATGACCTCGTCCCACTCCTCGTCAGTCACCCTGGTCAGAGCACTCCGACGGGAGATCGCGGCGTTGTTGACCAGGATGTCCACGCGGCCCCACTCGTCGACCACCTTGCCGACGAGCCGTTCGATGGCCGAGGGGTCCGCCATGTCCCCGCCCACCCCGATGGAATCCGGGATCGACGCGGCCACCGCCAGCGCGTCCTCTTCACGGCGCCCGTTCACCACCACTCGTGCGCCCGCCCGGGCAAAGGTCTCGGCCATCGAACGCCCGATGCCGCGGGTCGAGCCCGAGATCAGCGCCACCTTGCCGTCCAGCAGTGGGCCGTTCATCGCCCGCCCATCGATCACCTCGT
This sequence comes from uncultured Actinomycetes bacterium, assembly GCA_963833735.1. GTDB lineage: Bacteria > Actinomycetota > Acidimicrobiia > Acidimicrobiales > RAAP-2 > DATNIB01. Next base: position 73,824 of record CAWHYR010000011.1, read on the forward strand.
GCTCGACCTGATCGCCGCGACACTAGACCGACCTCAAGCACGATGTTCGTACGTCGTCTAATTTCGGCTGACGGCCGCAGTTCGCACGACAGAGGGGGTCGAGATGATCGGTCTAGTGGGTATGGAAAAAAGCTCCGAGGACTTGGACCTCTCCTATCGGCGACCTCCCCTCGCCGACCGGTCCGGCGCACCCGTCTTGATCGGCATCGGTGACCCGGTCATGGGACCGTTGGTCGGCCTCTTCTTCGACGCCCCGTCCACTCCCGAGCAGCTGGCGGGGCCCCCGGACCTCACGCCGGCCCACGGCCATCCCTGCGACAACTTCCGCATCGTGATGAAGGGCGAGCTGTGGGTCGGGCGAGAGCGCTATCACCACGGCGAGTTCCGCCTGCAACGCTCGGGACGACCTTACGGGAGCGACGGTGATGCGCCCCATGTCGAGGGCAACTGGCGCATCATCATGTTCGCCGACCGACGCGGGCATCGGGTGCGGCCGACCAATCCCGAGCTGAGGAAGGCTGCGTCGAGCGCCGAGGCCTTCGCCCGAACGAAGGCGGCGTTCGGCGGCGTGCTCCCGGTCATCCTGGACGACGCGGATGATGGGGTGGACGGACTCATCACGACCATCGACAAGCCGTTCAGCAAGCTCGGGCACGTCGACGCCTCCTTCGGCGAGGCGGGATCCTGGGAACCGCTCGGCGAAGGCGGGCGGGTAGCGGTGACGCTCATGGGCGTGCACGACTGTGGACCCGTCGTGATCCTGCAACGGACGCCCCCCGGTGCGGTCGTCACGCCTGCCATGACGGTCGAATCCGACGTGTTCCGCTGCGTCATCGCAGGCTCCTACGAGCTCGGTGGTCAGACCCTCGAGATGGGTGACACGCTGGTGCGGGCGGGCGGGCGACCCTGGGAAGCGGCCCTGGCCGGCAGAGACGGTGTCGATGAAGTGATCGTCATCGGAGATCGCCGCGGTGCCCTCACCCCGCAAGACGCCCACGACTCGGAGTGGACCGACGCGATCAACGCGATCGTGGCCCGCCAGATCAGCCAGCTGCCCGCGCTCGCCGGCGTCTGAGGTGGGCCCGGAACGAGGCGAGGTCGCCCCTCCCGGCGAGGCTGGCGGAACGGTCACACAGGACACGCCCTTCGTGCCCGAGGACGACACCTACCACTCGGCGATCGACGACGCCTTTTGGGTGGAGACCACCTGGTGGTCGTTCAACATTCCGCGAGCGACGAATGGGCGGGTGGCTGCACGCCGGGTACCACGCGAACCGCAACACGGTCACCTGGCGGGTCTTCGCCTGGGACCCCGATGGGGCCGATCCCGCCCGTCTGGCGTATTACAAGAACTGCCCCGACGTCGAAATGCCTCCCAGCCCGGATCTGCGCGATATCGCCTTCCCGGGCGGCGGCTTCAGCGTGAAGATGCTGACTCCCTTGATGGACTACCACGTCGGGTACCGCGACGCGGACGCGGACTTCGCCGTGGAGTTCGAGCACCGCAGCGTGCACCCGCCGCATCGATTCACCCCCGGCGAGGCGCCCGCCATGCACAATCCGCATCTCGACCAGCTGGGGCATCTGGTCGGCGAGTTGACCCTGCGGGGCGAACGCATCCCCATCGACTGTTACTCGGTGCGGGACCGAACCTGGGGCCCGCGGGGCGGGCATCACTCCCAGAGCCAGAAGCCGGACTACCTACGCGGCAATTACCGGGTGGCGACGCCGGGCGGGCCGCGATGGCGTGAGGTCGAGCGCGAGCGCGGCCGCGGTCGGATCCAGTACATCTTCGGTCACAGTGACGAGCGGACGGGCTTCTTGAGCTTCGTCCGTCCCCAGGACGGTGACGCCGCCGGCTGGTCGCCGATGAACATGGGCTGGCTGTTGCGAGACGGGGTGTTCGAGCGGCTGGACAAGACCCGCAGCCGGATGCGCAACTACCGCGACCCGAGGACGGGTTGGAGCGCGCACATGGAGGTCGATCTCACCGACATGGCGGGCCGCACGATGCAGGCCGAGGGCTTTGCGGTCAGCTACATGTGCGAGAACGCCGCCGGTTCCAACGCGCTGATGCGCTGGGAGTACGACGGCCAGATCGGGTGGGGCGAGGACCAGGACGGATGGCGCCTCGACCACTTCACCAAGATGCTCGGGCAACTCCGCGCCGTCCGTTGAACCCACCCGACCGTGCGCCACCGGTCGCTCCGTTGATCGCGCCCGGCCGGGGGTCCTCGTGAACAACGACTCGCCGTCCCCCCGGATCTCGCCGCGAGCAGACCGGTCCCGATCGCCGTTGATCTCAAGTTCCCCGAAGCGCCTCGCTGGCACGACGGCGCGCTCTGGCTCTCGGACCAGCTCGGCGGGCACGTGCTGCGCGTCTCAGGTGGGACGACCGAGGTCGTCGTGGCGGTCGGAGCAGCCGTCGGGCCTGGGCTTCCTGTCCGACGGGACGCTGCGAGTCGCCGTCATCGAGCCGCCCCGAGTGATCGACGTGCGCTCCGGCACGATCGCCCCGGACGGTGCGGACCTCGCCAATTTCGGGAGGCGGCTGAACGATCTCGTGGTCGACGCACTCGATCGCACCTACGTCGACGTCTACCAGAACTACCGGGGCGAGCCCGACAGCGCACTGGTGCTGCTCGATCCGCGTCGCGGACCGCGCGTCGTGGCCGACGGCTTGGCATTCCCGAACGGCGTCGCCGTCACCCCGGACGGCGCCACCTTGATCGTCTCGGAGACCTACGGAGAACGCCTCAGCGCGTTCGACGTCGCCGCCGACGGCTCGCTCGACAATCGTCGAGTTTGGGCACCGCTTCCCGGGATGCATCCCGACGGCCTATGCCTCGACGCCGACGGTGCTGCCTGGATCGCCAACTACCTCGATGGCGAATTCCTGCGGGTCACCGAAGGCGGCACCGTGCAGCAGCGGATCGCCTTCCCCGGCCGTTGGGCGTTGTCGTGCTGTCTCGGCGGCGACGACGGGCGTTCCCTGTTCTGTTGCACCGCCGAGACGTCGCACGGCGACTATCGCAACGGGGTGGCCCGGGGGTTCGTCGACGAGTGCCGGGTCGACGTCGAATCCGTCGGCTGCCCCTGAGGGGCCCGCCCTCCGGACGGTCGGCTCCCGGGTGTCCCATGGCGCGCCCCGTCCACAACGACCGATACGCTCGACCCGCACGATCGGAATGGTGGACTCGATGCACAGCGGGCAGAGTGATCGGGACCATCCAGGGGGCCGGCAGCAGGGGGGAACGGAGTGACGAGCGTCGGATTGGTGCTCGGCGCCGGTGGTCTCGTCGGTCAGGCGTACCACGCCGGCGTCGTCGCGGCACTCGATGCCGAGCTCGGTTGGGATCCACGGTCCGCCGACGTCATCGTCGGCACGTCAGCCGGTGCGCTGAGCGGCACACTGCTGCGTCTCGGGGTTCCCGCCGCGGACCTCGCCGCGCTGGCGACCCGGTCACCACTCTCACCCGAGGGCCGTTCGTTGGTCGACCGGATCCAACCGAACTCGACTGACCTCCCCTCGCCGCCCCCGATCGATTGGTTCAGACCTTGGCGACCCCCGTCGGCGGCGCTGCTGGCCCGACTCGCCCGTCGCCCGTGGAGCTTCCGCCCCGAGGTCGCGGCGATGACCATGCTGCCGAGAGGGAAGATCGATCTCACCGATCGGGCGGCTGCGCTGGACGCGATGGTCGGAGAGGACTGGCCCGACGGTCTGTGGATCTGTGCCGTCCGCCGTGACGATGGCGCCCGCGTCGTCTTCGGCCGGGCCGGATCACCTCCCGCCCCGCTGGCCGCGGCGGTGCTGGCCTCCTGCGCCATACCCGCCTACTTCGCTCCGGTCACGATCGGCGGGATCGAGTACTTCGACGGCGGCGTGCATTCGGTCAGCAACAGCGACGTGCTCCGCGCTCGGAGGCCCGACGTCGTCATCGTGATCTCGCCGATGTCCTGTGACCGGCCGCTCCTCGGCGCACCCGATGCCCTCTTGCGGTGGTCCGCCCACCGTCGTTTGGAATGCGAGACGCGCCGCTTGGAGGCGGCCGGCTGCGTCGTCGTCCGGATCGAGCCCAGCGCCTCATCGAGAGAGGCCATGGGCCTCAACCCGATGAGCGACGACCGCTCGGGTCACGTGGTCGCGGCGGCGATGCAGCAAACGGCGCGCTTGGTGGCCGAGGGTCGCATCCCGCGATTCGGCGCCGGGGCCGAGTCGGCCCGAACACCCGTCCGATCGTCCCGAGGTGGTTGACGATCGCCGGTAGTAGCGTCAGCGGTCCTGGGCACGAGCGACACGCGCAGAGACACGCGGGAGTTATCCGACATGGCTGTTGACCGACTGAGTCCGCTGGACGCATCGTTCCTTCACATCGAGGACAGCGTCAGCCACATGCACATCGCCTCGGTGGGGATCTTCGAGGGACCCAAACCGGCGATGGAAGACATCGTCGCCATGATCGAGAGCAAGCTGAGCCTCGTCCCCCGCTACCGCCGCGTGGTGCAGCACGTCCCGCTGGAGCTGGGTCGGCCGGTGTGGGTGGACGATCCTCACTTCAACATCGACTACCACCTGCGCCACACGGCGTTGCCGTCCCCGGGCGGCGAGGCCGAGCTACGAAAGCTGGTCGGGCGGGTCATGTCCCAACCGCTCGATCGAGCCAAGCCGCTGTGGGAGATCTGGGTGGTCGAAGGCCTCGAAGAGGGCCATTGGGCCGTCTTGTACAAGACCCACCACGCCATGGTCGACGGCGTCTCCGGGACCGATCTGTTGGCCCTGATGATGGACACTTCGCCCGATCCGGTGGCCACGGTCCCGGCCGACTGGGAGCCCGAGGCGGCTCCATCCGGCCTGCAGCTGGCTGCGCAGGCGTCACTGGACCTCCTCCGCAGCCCCTACGAGCAGATGCGGGCGCTTCGCTCCGCCGTCCGGCTGCCACGACAGGCACTCGAGCAGAGCCGAGAGGTCATCCAAGGCCTGTCGGCCATGGTCGGACTCGTTCGGCGGCCTCCGTTCTCGAGCCTCAACGGTCCGCTCGGCCCGCATCGGCGCTACGCGTGGGCCTCGACGGTGGTCACCGATATCAAGGCGATCCGCAGAGAGCTTGGCGGCACGTTCAACGATGTCGTCCTCGCCGCCATTACCAACGGGTTCCGCGAGCTCCTGCTGCACCGGGGCGAGTCGGTGGACCGGGTCGTGCGCACTTTGGTCCCGGTATCGGTGCGTGCCCGCGACGAACGGGGTCGGGCGGTCGGCGATGGAACGCTCCAGAACAAGGTCTCGGCCATGTTCGCCGAGCTCCCCGTGTCGATCGCCGATGCCGCCGAACGCCTGCATGCCGTGAGCCGCCAGATGGAAGGGCTGAAGGAGTCCAAGCAGGCGGTCGCCGGTGAGGCCCTCACCTCGATGTCGGGATTCGCGCCACCCATGTTGTTGGCCCTCGGCATGCGCGTGTCCAGCCGCTTGGCCCAGCGCAACGTGAACACGGTCACCACCAACGTGCCCGGACCACAGATACCCCTGTACGCCTGCGGTCGGCAGATGTTGAAGGCGTTTCCCTACGTTCCCCTGGCGGGTCAGGTCCGGATCGGGGTTGCCATCTTCTCCTACAACGGAGAGGTGAACTTCGGCGTCACCGGCGACTACGACACCACGCCGGACCTCGACGTGCTGTGCCGGGGCATCGAAGACGGGGTGCAGCAGCTGCTGAAGAGCGGCGGGTGAGCCGATCGGTCGCCGCGGCCGGTCGAGATGGCGATCGCGTCCCGCTTCGGCGAGTCGCCGTTGTCTTCGGCGGTGAAGCGGCATATCGTCTGCATCGCTCGTTCCATCCGCGAACCGTTGAAAGGTGGGTGCTGTGACGACGATGGTCTCTGCGATCGACCGCGGGTCCGCGACCTGGAGCCTTCGCCACTAGAGCCGAGCGCTCCTCGTCGGACTCGCCGGGCACCGCGTCGCCGGTGCCCCCAACAGCCCGATCACCTTCTGGAAACGAGGAGCAATGACAGTGCAACCCCACCCGTCGTCCGGCTGGACGACGTATCTCCCCACCGATCGATCCGCTGGACCGGTCGACCGCGACCTGTTCGCCCACTCCATGGGTCCCGAGGGCTTTCCCCGGGCCACCGCGTACGACCCCGCCTGGGTCCATCAGAACCTGATGGGACCCAACTCGCTCTGGCTCATGGACGACCTCACGGCCCATCTCCAGCTTGCGCCGGGCATGCGTGTACTCGACCTCGGGTGTGGATCCGCCATCACGTCGATCTTCTTGGCCCGCGAGTTCGGTGCGCAGGTGTGGGCGGCGGATTTGTGGATCGAACCATCCGTGAACCTGCCCCGCATCATCGAAGCCGGCGTCGCGGACCGTGTGGTCCCGATCGCCTGTGAAGCGCACGATCTGCCCTTCGCGCACGACTACTTCGACGGCGTAGTCAGCGTCGACAGCTACCACTACTTCGGGACCGACGTTCGATACCTGTCCTATCTGGCCCAGTTCGTCCGGCCCGGAGGATTCATCGCGATCGTCGTCCCCGGGAACAGCATCGACCCGGATGACCGACCCGACGACCTGCGGGGTCCCATCGAGGAGATCGGTGCCGACTGGTTCACGTTCAGAAGTGCCGCCTGGTGGGAACGCCATTGGCGACGCACGAGGGGCATCGAGGTGGACCACGCCGAGATGGTGTCCGACGGATGGGACCTTTGGTATCGCTACATGGCCGCCGGGGCAGCGTGGTCCGGCACTCCGGTTGAAGCACAGCCGGACGCGACGATGCTGTTGTCCGACGAGGGTCGCACCATGGGCTTCGTCCGAGCCATAGCGCATCGCGGGGCCGACAAACCGCTGGTCTTCGGACCCGGACGATATGCGACACGCCTCGCCTAGCGGACAGCGAGCGCACAGCGCCGTCGACCGAGGCGAGTGGGGTGCGGCACCACCCGGCCCGCAAACCGGGGGCCGCATCGGTCGGCTACGTTCGGCCGTACCTCCCCGATCACAACCGAGGTCGCCCGGTGCCCGACGCCCCAAGAGAGTCCAATGGCTCCTCGGATGTGACGATCTTCCACAACCCGAGTTGCTCCAACAGCCGTACCGCTCTCGGCATCCTCCAAGAGCGGTCCGTCGACTACGTCGTCGTCGAGTACCTGAAGACGCCACCCGACCGAGACACGCTGGAGACGATCATCTCCAAGCTCGCCCAGCCGGTCCACGAACTCGTCCGGACGAGCGACAAGCGGTTCGTCGAACTCGGCCTCGATCCGAACGACTACCAGACGGCCGCGCCGATCGTCGACCTTCTGCTCGGGCACCCCGAGCTCATGCAGCGACCGATCGTCGTGAGAGGGGAACGGGCGGTGATCGCCCGGCCGGGCGATCGGATCGCCGAGATCCTCACCTAGGAACCGGACGACCTGGCCGATCACCCGGCTGGTCGCAGACCGCTTCGCAGCGGCAGCGCACCAGGGCCCGCGGTGCTCCCGGGCGGGTGCACAGCGCCAAGGAGGAGATGCCCAGATGGTCGAGCACCGCCCCGTTCCCCCGAACGCAGCCGAACACCGGCGCTGGAACGACCCCTACTGGACCCGCGTCTGGCCCAAGCGCGAAGAGCTCACTGGGGTGGCCACCGAGGTGCTCCTCGATCATCTCGGCCTCAGCGCCGGCGAACAGGTGCTTGATATCGGTTGTGGCGGAGGCACGACGTCGTTGAAGGCCGCCCGCCTGGTCGGGCCCCAAGGCAGCGTCGTCGGCGCGGACATCTCGCGAGACCTCGTCGAGCTCGCCCGATCGCGGGCGACCGCCCAGGGTACGGCCAACGTGCGCTTCGTGGTGGCGGACGCGCAGACCGAGGTCATCGACGGTGGGCCCTTCGGCGCCGCGTTGAGCCAGTTTGGTGTCATGTTCTTCGACGACCCGCTGCTCGCCTTCACCAACATCCGAGCCCGGGTCTCGACGGGCGGGCGTTTGGCCTTCGCCTGCTGGCGGGAGATGAACGCCAACCCCTGGCACATCGCACACGCCGTCGGGGACCTCATCCCCTCCGCGCCCCGGGCGCCGGGCGCGGTCCCGCCCGGACCGTTCAGCCTGAGCGATGCCGTGAGCACCGACCAGCTCCTCGGTGCGGCCGGATGGTCGGACCGGCATTGCGCTCCCTACGACGTCATCGTCTCGGTGACTCGCGACGCGCTCGTCGACGACGACCAACCGGCCTTCATGGGTGTACCCGAGGAACGACTGGCCGAAGCCCGCGCCGCCGTCGATCGTCACCTTGCCGCATTCGACCAGGGCGACGGCCGCTATCGCGTCCCGCTGGCCTACCAGGTCTTCACCGCAGCGAACCCGGGGGCCTGAGCGCGGGCGTTCGCTGCGCCGCCATCACCAGCGCCGCGATCGGGACCTGGAGACGGTGAGAACATCGGGCCCGGCCGGGTTGCGGGTGGCGACCGGGTTCCGGAGAGCAGGGTGTCTCAGGCAATCTCAATGCGTGTCGTGTGGTGAATCTCGCGGCTCGACCTCCCGATGGCGACCTCGAAGGTGCCGGGCTCGACGACCCAGTCATGCGCTTCGATATCCCAAAAGGCAAACGACCGCTCGTCGAGCACCAACTCGATCGACTCGGACTCCCCCGGATCGAGAGTCACCTTGACGAAGCCCTTCAGCTCCCTCGGCGCGCGTGGGACGCTCGCGTCGACGTCACCGACGTAGAGCTGCACCACGTCGCTCCCCCGTCGGTCGCCGGTGTTCGTGACCTCGACCGCGACCGTCGCCCCCCGGCCGGCGACGGCCACCCGCGGGGCTCCGTAGGAAAAGGACGTGTAGGAGAGGCCGTGCCCGAAGCAGAACGCCGGCTCGAGGCCGAGCGCATCGAAGTGCCGGTACCCGACGAGCGTTCCCTCGCCGTAGCGCACCTTTCCTTCGGACCCCGGATACCACCCGTGGGCCGCCGAGTCCTCCAGGCGCCTCGGGAACGTGATCGGCAACCGGCCGCCGGGCTCGGCGTCGCCGGCGAGCACGCGAGCCAGCGCAGGCGCCCCTTCCTCGCCCGGATACCAGAGCATGACAATCGCTCGGACGTCCTCGGCCCAGGGCATCTCGACCGGCGAGCCCGCGTTGACCACGACGACCGTGTTCGGATTGGCCGCGGCCACCCGGCGCACGAGCTCGTCCTGCTCGCCGACGAGACCGAGGTCGGGTCGGTCGTGGCCCTCGGTCTCCCACTGTCGGTTGGAGCCGATGACGACGACGACTGAGTCGGCGTGGCGCGCCGCCCCGACCGCCCGCCCCAGGGAGTCCTCTTCCACCGGCCGGGCCGCCAACAGCTGGAACCCGGCGGTCGACCGCTGACCGGAGCGGAACTCGACGAGCACGTCGTAGGAGCGCCCGGCCACCAGATCGACCTCCGATGGCTCCGGGGCCTGGCCATCGGCCAGCAGGAACGACGAGCCGCGGACCGGTTCGGCGTTGTCGATGATCACCTCTCCCGCGATGAGCAACCGGGCGGTCCCGGTGTTGGCCAGGGCGATCTGCCACGGGCCCGAGGCGTCGGGCACCAACGTGCCACGCGCCCGCACCGAGAAGTTGCGCACCGAGACGCCCGGGGCCGGGTCGCCGAACGCGATGAACTGGCCGCTGCGGACGTAGTCGCTGCCGGCCGGGTCGCCGTCGAGGTCCCGATTGGCGAAGTACTCGAGCTGAAGCCCGTCGCCGATCAGGCGCGACTCGATCACCGGAAGGCTCCGATCGATCCGGCAGCCCACCTCGTGCGTGACCTCGGCATCGGGCAACCGAACGCGCAGCTCTTCGAGAAGGGATCGCTCCCGCAGCGGGGTGACACCCGAGCTGCCGCCACCCCCCACCTCCAGCCACTCGGCGTTCGGTCCGATGAGTGCGACTCGGTGCAGGTCAGCGGTGCGGAGGGGGAGGATCCCGTCGTTCTTGAGCAACACCGTGGAGGACACGGCGAGCTCGTGGGCGAGGGCGCGCCGGCCGTCGTCGTCATCCTCCGCCTCGGCCGTCACCTCCGTGCCGTCGAGCACACCGCAGCGCTCGATGAGCCGGACCACGCGTCGCGCATGCTCGCCGACGAGCGCCGGGTCGATCTCGCCCCGCCCGACCGCCGTCTCCAGGGCGGCGCCCAGGTGTCTCGCCGGTCCGGGCATCTCGATGTCGAGCCCGGCGGTGGCCGCCTCGACGGTCGAGTGCGTGCCCCACCAGTCCGAGACCACGACCCCGTCGAAGCGCCACTCGTCCTTCAGGATCCGGCCCAGCAGCTCGGGGTGCTCGGAGCAGTAGGCGCCGTTGAGCTTGTTGTAGGCGGACATGACGGCCCACGTCCCGGCCTCTCGCACCGCTGCCTCGAAGGACGGCAGGTGGATCTCGCGCAGCGTCCGTTCGTCAACCTCGGCACTGATGCTCATCCGCTCGTGCTCCTGGTCGTTGCACGCGAAGTGCTTGACGCAGCATCCGACCCCCTGCTCCTGCACGCCACGCACGTAGGCGACCGTCAGACGGGCGCTCAGGAAGGGGTCTTCGGCGAAGGACTCGAAGGTGCGGCCGGCGAGCGGCGTCCTCGGGATGCACACCGTCGGGCCGAGCAGGAGATGCACCCCCTTCGTGCGGGCTTCCTCGGCCAACGCGGTGCCGTAGCGGGACAGCAGATCGACGTCCCAGCTGGCTCCGACCGCCATGCCGCAGGGGAAGGCCAGCGAGCGACGGTGACCGACACGCTGCCCTCGAACCCCCGAGGGCCCGTCTGACATCTTGAGCGCCCCGATCCCGAGGCGCTCAATCGGCGGGAGGTGCCACACGTCGCGCCCGGCGGTCAGCGACGCCTGCTCGCCGAGGGTGAGCTGGGCCGCGACGTCGTCGAGGCGCTTCGAGGACGACGCCGGAGCAGGAATGGGTGCGGTGGACATGAGGCTCCTCGTAGCTCGGTCGGCGCGCGTCTTGCGAAAGGGTCAGCGACTTCCCCACTCGCCGCGCAACTTGCGCAGCGTGCTGGCCAGTGCGGCGCGCTCATCGGCATCGAGTGGCTCGAGGAGGTGGCGCTCCAGATCCTCGAGGTGCGTCGCCGTCGCCTCGCCGAGCTTGTCGGTTCCGACGGCCGTGAGGGCGACGTAGACGCTCCGGCGGTCAGACGGACAACTCTGGCGCTCGACGTACCCAGCTTCGGCGATCCGGTCGACCAGACGGGTCACCCCGCCGGTCGTCAGTGACACCTGGGCCGCGAGCTGGGACATGGTCATGCGCCGGTCGGGGCTGCGCCCGAGACGGATCAACACGTCGAACCACGTCAAAGGGATGCCGCACGCTTCCTCGAGGGATGCGCTCAGCACCCGGGTGAGCTTGGCGTGGGTCTCGATCAGCAGGCCCATGAGCGTGATCCGCTCATCGCCGATGAGATCGAACAGTTCCTCGCAGGCGGTCTCGACCGATGCCGGGGACTCCACCACCAGATGCTCCATGCTCACAGCCGCATCCTAGCAGGTCTCTTCGCCTACAGTAACTGATTGACAAGCAATTGATTTCTCAGATATAATCTCGTCACGTAACCTTCCAAGCGCCAGAAGAGAGGCCCCCATGAGTCCAGACACCATCACCGCCCCCAAGACGGGGACGTACGTCATCGACAAGGCACACACCGTGGTCGGCTTCGTGGCCCGCCACCTCGTGGGCACCAAGGTCCGAGGCCAATTCGCGGAGTTCGACGGGACCTTCACCGTTGCGGACCCGATCGAAAACTCGACGCTGCACGCCGAGGCACAGGCGGCGAGCATCAACACCGGCCAGGGGATGCGAGACGACCACCTCCGGACCAACGACTTCCTGGACGCGCCGAACTTCCCCACGGTCACCCTCTCGAGCACCGGGATCACCAAGGTGAGCGACGGGGAGTGGAAGCTGGCGACCGACCTCACGCTCCGTGGCGTCACCAAGCCGGTCGTCTTCGACCTCGAGTACCTCGGGACCGGCCCCTCGATGCAGGAGGGGAAGGAAGTCGTCGCCTTCTCGGCTTCCGCGGAGATCGACCGGCGCGACTTCGGCGTGAGCTTCAACCACTCCCTCATCGACGGCAGCGTGGTCGTGAGCAACAAGGTGAAGATCGAGCTCGAGGTCGAAGCCTCACTCCAGGACTGAACCATCGGGCCCGACGGCCCCCGACGCGTTGTGCAGACTGCCGGCCTCCGAGGCCGGCAGTCTGCGTTCCTGATGATCGCAACGGCACCGCCCCGACCGCACGGAACGCGCGGTGGTCACTACGCGATCGGCTACTCCTCCACCCGGCCACCGAGGTAGCGGGCCAAGAAGCGCTCGGCGGCGGCGTAGAAGCGCAACCGGTTCTCCGGCTTGGCGAAGCCATGGCCCTCGTCGGGGAACAGCAGGTACTCGTGCTCGATTCCGGCCTCCGTCAGGGCCGCCGACGATCTGCTCTGCCTCGGCCTGCTTGACCCGGGGGTCGTTGGCCCCCTGGGCGATCAGCAGCGGGATCCGGATGTCGCGCACCCTCGACAGCGGGGAGCGAGACCACAAGAACGCCTCCTCGGTCTCGGGGTTGCCGACCCGCTGGTGGAACACCTCGATCTCGGGAGCCCAGTAGGGGGGAATGGACTCAATGAGGGTCTTCAGGTTGGACGGCCCGACGATGTCGACCGCGCAGCAGAAGAGATCCGGTGTGAAGCTGGCGCCAACCAGTGCGGCGTAGCCGCCATAGGAGCCCCCGTAGATGCTGACCCGTTGCGGATCGGCCCAACCCTGCTCGACCACGAACGCTCGGGCGTCGACCACGTCGTCGTGCATCCGACCGCCCCACTCCTTGTTCCCGGCGTTGATGAACGACTTGCCGTAGCCGGTCGAACCACGGAAGTTGACCTGCACGCACAGGTAGCCGCGGTTGGCCAACCACTGCGCCTCGGCGTCGTAGCCCCAGACGTCCCGAGCCCACGGGCCGCCGTGCACGTCCATGACCGCCGCCAAGCCCTGACGCTCACCTCCGGGCGGGAAGGTGAGGTAGCCATGGATGGTGAGCCCGTCGCGCGAGCGGAAGGAGAACGGCTCCATCGGCGCCAGCGTGTAGTTCGTGAGTGCCGGCTGGTGGTCGAAGAGGAACTCGGCCCGGCGCGACGAGCGCTCGTAGGCGTAGTACGAGACCGGGCCCGCGTCGTGGTTGAAGGCGACCAGCCACGACTCGTCGTCGGCGTCGGCGTCCACGATCGCCGGGTCCCCCGAGTCCAGCGCTCGCACGGCGTCGACATCTCCGGCCACCGCCGGATCGAGCACGATGAGCTCCGCCCGGTCCTTCAGGAAGGTGACGATCTGGGGCTCCCAGGTGTCGGGATGCAGGTGGACATCGGAGATGTCGACCTCGGGATCACTGGCCAGCTCCTCGATCGACCCATCGGCCACGCTGATGCGGACGAGCCGAGCGGTGTCTGTCCCGACCGAACTCAAGGCCAACAGCGAGGTGCCTGCGACATCGAACGACACGGGCCCCGTCGTCAGCGCGTCCGCAGCCGACACCGTCAGCAACGGTCGCCAGTCCCGGTCAACCCCGTCGCGCACCATGACCGTGAAGCCGCCGTCGGGCTGGGGGGCGACCCCGGCCCGCACCACCATCGCCGAGTCGGCGATCCAGCCGATGAACCCCGGGTTCTCCAGCACCTTCTCCAGGTCGCCCGTCGCCAGATCGAGGTGGTAGACGTCGTGGAGCTCGGGGTTGTCGGCGTTGATCCCGACGAGCACGTCCGTCGGGAAACGCTTGTCGACAGCGATCAGCTGCACCTGGACGTCGTCGAACGGCGTCAGATCGCGTTGGGCCAGGGTCGAAAGTTCGACATCGAAGAGCCGCCAGTTCTCATCTCCTCCGGTGTCCTGCACAAACAGGATGTGCCGCGTGTCGTGGGCCCACTCGAACGACCGAATGCCGCGGTCGCGATCGTCCGTGACCGCCCGGGCGGCCGCCCAATCCACGCCACCCCTCGGCTCGCCATCCCCGTTGTCTGCCGCGCTGCCCGATCCGGACGACTGCTCGTCGCCGCCAAAGACGGGCGCGACCCAGACGTTCAGGACTCCGTCCTTCGGAGCGATCCACGCCAGCCGCTTCCCGTCGGGTGAGAGCCGAGGGCTCACTCGTTCCGGATTGCCGAACAGGACGGTGCGCGGGATGAGGTCGACCATGCTCCCTGCCTACCACCGTTGCGCCGAGCCGTTCGCCGTGGGCCGGTGGCCGTGGACCGGCCCCGGGACCGACCGGTGCCGAGCCCGCAGCCGCCGATCGCCGTCGGGCAACCACCAGGTCCCGACGGATTCGGCGCGCCATCCGCTGATCGCCGCACGGTTGCAGCTCGGCACGCTGACCACGATGGGTCGACGGCACCAGAGCTCGGAGCGTCGGCCTTTGTCGGGACAAAGTGATTAGGGAATCGAATAGTTCGAGCCGTTACACTTCGCCCAGCCATGCGATCGCCCGAGGACCTTCTCGCTGCGCCAGAGCCGCCTCCCGGCGATCCCAGGGGAGGGCCGTCGGACGATCGAGGTGGCCCCACAACCCTGATGACTCGTCCACTCGGCGTCGAAGCCGGTGGCTGGCTCCGGCGCCTGTCACCACTCTGGTGGGCGCACCGGCGGGTCGTCGCCATCGCCCTGATCGCGTCGGTGATCTCCTCGGCCACGTTGGCCGTCACCCCGTGGCTGCAGAAGATCGTGATCGACAGCGCGATCCTGCATCACACGTACCGGCTGGCGCCCGCTGCTGGAGCTGATGGCTGGCGTCTTCACGCTGCAATTCGTCTTCAGCGGCATCCGTCGCTTCAGTGCCGGCCGGGTCAGCTGGGACATCGATTACGACCTGCGCAACACCGTCTTCGGGCACTTGCAGGGCTTGGACTTCGCCCGCCACGACCAGCTGCAGACCGGCCAGCTCGTCTCGAGGACGAACTCGGATCTGGTGCTGATCCGCACGCTGTTGACGCAGCTCCCGCTGATGCTGGCGAACGTGCTGCAGTTCCTGCTGGCCGTCGTGATCATGGCGCACCTCTCGCTGCTGCTGACCGCCATCGTCGTCCCGCTGATGCCGCTCCTGTTCTTCCTGGCGTTCCGGATGCGCCGCGTCGTCTACCCGTCGAGCTGGGAGATGCAGGCCCGCATGGCCGAGATGGTCGGAGCCGTCGACGACTCCGTGAGCGGCGTCCGCGTCGTGAAGGGCTTCGGGCAGGAAGCGCGCGAGCTGGCGCGGGTCACGGGCTCGCTCGGCGTGCTCTACGGGTCGCGGATGCGCAACTGGCGGCTGCGCTCCCGGCGGACCTCCACCCTGCAGACCATCCCCCAGCTCGGCCAGGTGATGGTGCTGGCGCTCGGTGGGTGGCTGGTCTTCGAGGGCCGAGTCACGGTCGGCACGCTCGTCGCGTTCTTCGCCTACCTCACCCAGCTCACGTCTCCGGCCCGCCAGATGGCCGGCGTCCTCGTCGTGGCGCAGCAGGCACGGGCGGGCGCCGAGCGGGTGCTCGAGCTGCTCGACTCACTGCCCGACGTGATCGAGAGTCCGGACGCCATCGAGCTCCCCTCCCTCGGCGGCCGGGTCAGCTTCGACGACGTCTCCTTCGGCTATCTCCGGTCCGAGCCGGTCCTCGACGGATTCGACCTGCAGGTGCGCGCCGGGCGAGACGGTGGCGCTGGTCGGGACCTCGGGGTCGGGCAAGTCCACCGTCGGGCTGCTGCTGCCCCGCTTCTACGACGTCCAGGAGGGTTCGGTGCTGGTCGACGGGATCGACGTCCGCTCGGTGACCTTCGATTCGTTGCGCCGTCAGATCGGGGTGGTCTTCGAGGACGGCTTCTTGTTCTCCGACACGGTGCGGGCCAACATCGCCTACGGGCGCCCCGACGCCACCGACGAGGAGATCGAGGCCGCGGCCCGGGCGGCCGAGGCGCACCGCTTCATCGAGCAACTGCCCGACGGCTACGACACGATCGTCGGCGAACGGGGCCTGTTGCTGTCGGGGGGCCAGCGCCAGCGGATCACCTTGGCCCGCGCGCTGATCACCGATCCGCGGATCCTGCTGCTCGACGACGCGACCTCGTCGATCGACAGCCGGGTCGAAGAGGAGATCCATGCGACCCTGCGTCGGCTGATGGTCGGCCGGACCACGATCCTCATCGCCCACCGCCGCTCGACGCTGCGTCTGGCCGACCGCATCGTCGTCCTCGACCAGGGCAGGGTCGTCGACTCGGGCACCCACGAGGAGCTCTGGGACCGGTGCCCCCTGTATCGGGACCTGCTGGCCGGTCCGGGCGAGGACGCCGAGGGCGAGGGGGTCGACGTTGGGGTCGCTTCGGCCGGTCACAAAGCTCCGTCGGTCACCGCGACGGCCTGGGCCAACGACGACGGCGCCCCGAATGTCTTCCACACGCCGACCGCCTTGGCGTCGTCGGCCACCAACAACGGCGGCCGGACCAGCGTCGGCGCGGTTGGGGGCACGGGCGCCGGAATGGGCACGGCCTGGGCGGGGGCATGCGGGCCGGTCTGTCGGCACCCCCGACCCCAGAACTCATGGCCGCCATCGAGGCGCTCCCGCCGGTGGTCGACGAACCGGAGCCTCGACTCGCCGCCGAGAACAGCGCGTTGCGCCAGCCGTTCCGCTTCACCGCCTTCCTGCGCCCGTTCCTCCCGCAGCTGGCCGTCGGGGTCGTCCTCGTCGTGCTCGACGCCGGCGGCCGGCCTGGTCGGTCCGTCATTCACGGGAGCGTCGGTGAACAGCGTCCTCGGGCACCACGAGGAGCTCGTGCTCTTCGTGCTGTCCGGGCTGTTCTTCGCGGTGACGATGCTCGACTGGGCGGACATGTGGGCGGAGACCTTCTGGACGGGCCGGACCTCCGAGCGGATGCTGTACTCGATGCGGGTGCGGATCTTCGCCCACCTCCTGCGTCTCGGCATGGACTTCTACGACCACGAGATGACCGGTCGCATCCTGACCAGGATGACGTCGGACGTGGACACGCTGTCTCAGCTCCTCCAGTCCGGGCTCCTGAACGCGCTCGTCTACTTGGTGCAGTTCTTCGGGGTGATCGTGATCCTGGCTCACGCGAATTCGCATCTGATCCTGGTCGTGCTCGGTCGTCCCGCCGTTGGTCATCGCACGGTGTGGTTCCGCATCCAGTCCCGGCGCGCCTACGACCGCCAGCGCGACCGGATCGCGGCGGTCAACGCCGACCTGCAGGAGAACGTCTCCGGCGTGCGGGTGACCCAGGCGTTTCGCCGGGAGAGCCAGAACAACCGGAACTTCTCGGGCCTCACCGCCGGCTACCGCGACGCCGGGCTCCGCTCGCTCAAGGGCTCGTCGATCTACTTCTCCTTCGCCGAGCTTCGTGGGCAACGTCGCGATCCTGATCGTGCTCGGCGTCGGGCGCCAGGGAGATCACCAGACGGGACCCTCAGCGTCGGCAGCCTGATCGCGTTCTTGTTGTACCTGACGCAGCTGTTCGCCCCGATCCAGCAGCTCTCCCAGGTGTTCGACACCTACCAGCAGGCCACGCCGGCCTGCGCAAGATCAGCGGCGTCTTGAACACCCCGATCGACACCCCCGAGTCGGACACGCCGATCGTCCCCGGACGCCTGTCGGGTCGAGATTCGCTTCCGCGACGTGCGCTTCGGCTACGGCGGCACGACCACCGAGGCGCTGTCGGGCGTGGACTTCGAGGTCGCGCCGGGGGAGACGGTGGCGCTCGTCGGCGAGACCGGCGCCGGGAAGTCCACGGTCGTGAAGCTGATCGCCCGCTTCTACGATCCGACCGCGGGCCGAGTGAGCTGATCGACGGCCTGCGATCTCACCGAGCCTCGACCTCGGCGCGCTACCGTCACCAGCTCGGCTACGTCCCCCAGGAGCCGTTCCTCTTCCCAGGCACGATCCGCGACAACATCGCCTACGGGCGACCCGACGCGACCAACGCCGAGGTCGAGGCGGCGGCCCGAGCCGTCGGGGCGCACGAGATCATCGTCGAGGCCGGTGGCTACCTGAAGTAGGTCACCGAGCGGGGTCGCTCGCTTCTCGATCGGCCAGCGGCAGCTGCTCTGCCTCGCCCGGGCCCTGCTCGTCGACCCGGCGATCTTGCTGCTCGACGAGGCGACGTCGAACCTCGACCTCTCGACCGAGGCGAAGGTGAACCGGGCGATGGGAGTCGTGTCCAGCGGCCGGACCACCATCCTCATCGCCCACCGGCTCCAGACGGCGCGGCGGGCCGATCGGATCTTGGTCCTCGACCAGGGTCGGGTGATCGAGTCGGGCTCGCACGACCAGCTCGTGGCCGACGGCGGGAGCTACGCCAGCATGTGGCGAGCGTTCGACGAGCAGCCCGAGGTCGTCTGAGCGCGGCTCCCGACGATCGGCCATCCCGCCCCGCTCGGGGCCGGCGGCCTCGAGCCCCAGAACTACTCGGCGCGGCCCGGTTCGTCGATGGCGACGGGCGGCAGGTCCTGCACCTGCTGCTTGGTGATGTTGAGCCGGATGCCGTCGTCGACCGTGACGACCGCGCTGATCGGGATGGCCACTTCCTTGCGGCCCCACAGATGCCCCTCTTGGAGCAGAACGTGGGTCACGTGGTGGTCCTGCGGGTTGACGACGAGACCCTGCACTCGTCCGATCTCGCCGTCGGTGGCATGGACCTGCTCGTTTCGGCGCACCGCCACCTCGCCCACCGGGACCGTGTCGTAGGTGATGGTCTGCGGGAGGTTCCCCGCCCCGCCTCCCAGGCCGTAGTACGGCCAGCTGAACGCCTGGCCCGGGCCGTAGCCCCCATACCCGATGCTTCCCGGCAGGAAGTCGGTCTCCTCGGCAGAGTCGAGGCTCTTGAACTCCGCCATGGTGCAGCGGAGCCGGACCTCGCCGGGAGCCACGTCGACCAGGGCCAGCGGCACGAGACGGCCCAACCCCTGTCGATGCTTCGGTTCGACCACGAGATGGGTGATGGTCCGGGCCACGGGATCGAAGACCACCCGGCTCACCGCACCACACGGCCCGTCGCTACAGGAAGCCGCAACTCCGATCGTGAACTGCGTTGTCTCTGCCATCAGCCACGTGCTCCTTGTCCCGCATCCGTTCTTGGCGACGCCCGATTCTGGCACTCTGCGGCCCGGCTGGAAACCGTCCCGGTGGCTCAGCGCCGCGCCAGCCGGCGCCCGCTCTCAGTGTTCGGGGCGGTGTAGTTGAGCTCGAAGTGGTGATAGAGGGTCGACTCGGCAGCTTGCGTCAGCTCTCCGCCGCCGATCTCGATGTCGGGTGCCGTCCGCACCTGCGCCGCGGTCACGGCGACCCGCAGATCATCGGGACCGATCTGGATGCCACCCAACGGCACAAAGGTCAGGTGACGGTGCACAAAGCCCTCTTTGACTGTGCCGAACTGCGGCTCATCGGTCTCCACATCGACGTAGACGTCCTGCAGCTTGCCGATCTTCTGGCCATCCCTATCGATGAGCACCTTGCCGAGCCAGTCAGCGACGTTCCAGTTGGCCCGCTCCTGATGATCGTTCATTCCGTCCTCCTCGCCTCTTGACGCCAACACCGAGGCGAAGAACCTCTGGGCTGCGCGCCGTCTGTCATATGAACCGCTGGCCCGGACTGCTCGCTGGCCTGCGGGCCGAGCGTGCGTCGAGCCGGACGGGACCCGGTCGCCATGGCCGGCTCCACGCCGTCACGACGGGCTCGATCGGCTCGGGGCCTAGAAGAGGTGTCGTCGGCCGCCGATGGCGTGGCCCAATGCCGAGGCGACCACGAAGATCAGACCGATCACGAGAATGACGACTCCGATCGACGAAAGCAGGGCGACCTTGGCGACGATGCCGATCACGAGCAAAACCAAGCCCAAGACGATCATGCTGAGTCGAACCTCCGCGGCGAACTGGGTGGCTCGGGCCGACCCGGGCGGAACCCACGCTGTCGAAGGTGCACTTGGACCCTACACCTCAGCCCGCAGAGCGAGGCGTTGTCGCGATTCGCGTCTCCGATGCTGCGGCACGACGACGAGCACGTCGCGTCGATCACACCGCGTCGATATCGTCGATACGTGACGACTCGGCGACCCTTAGGAGCTTCCCGTGTCGGGTCGTTCACCCGTATCGACCAGATCCTGCGCGACATCTCGCAGCTTGCGGTTCAAGTGCTGGGAGGCTCGACGCAGGACGTCGAACGCCTGCGCGGAGCTGACGCGCTCTCGTTCCATCAGGATCCCTTGGGCCTGGCCGATGACTTCGCGAGTGGCCAGGGCCGCGTTGAGGTTGTCAGTGCGGCGCTCCTCGTCTTCGTGCGTGCGAGCGGCCGAAAGGGCGAGGCCGGCCAGCGATGCGAGGATGACCGCCTTGGCCCGGTCGACGACGCCGAACGCCCCGGGGAAGCGCGCGTAGAGGTTCAGGGCCCCGAATCCCCCGTTGTTCGGCAAAGGAAGGGCCAGCACGCTTCGGATGCCGGCGGCGGTCGCCTGGCGTCCGAATCGGGGCCACCGGTCGTCCTCGGACAGGTCGGCGCCGTAGAAGATGGCCCGGTGGCTGATGGCATCCAGGCACGGCCCCTCACCGAGCTCGTTCTGGAGATCATCAACCTCGTCCACGATCGGGTCGGTGTGGATCGGCGACGTGACCACATCGTTCTCGATGAGAAAGATCCCGGCGAAGTCGCAGCCTTCGATCGTGTCGACGGCCAAGTCGACGACTTGGGCCAGTGTCTCGGTCACGCTTCCGGCGGCGAACAGGATCCGGGCAGTATCGGAGAGGTTGTCCGTGAGCTCGGAGATGTGGTCTCCGGCAATGGCGCCGGGTTGGCGCTCAGTCGAGTCCATGGTGGCGACCTCCTCTCGCTGGCAGCTTCCCACTTCTGGGGGGTGCGAGTTGCCGACTCCGGGCCACCCGCGCGGAACGGGTGTATGGTCCAAGCACTTTCGACAGCGAGGGTCTGGAAGGGTCGGCCTGCGCCGACCGTTGCGCTTGGAGGCTGCGACCCTCGTGCCGGGTTCCCCGCTGTCGATCAATTGTCGCCGTACTCCCCTGCTGGGCATGCCCTCGGCCGCCGGTTGGCTGGTCCGTGATCGCCCAATGGCTCGCCAGCGCCGGCCTTTCCAGACCTAAATATGGCCCTTGGCAGCGTTCCGCTGGCCGACTTCGGAATTTCGGCCAGCTTCGCCGGGGAACGAGCCGTGCTCGGCATCCGCGGCGATGTCGACACGGCCAGCGCCCCCGTGCTGGGTGCCCTCTTCGACGCCGTCATCGCCAGCGGGTACCCGTCGGTTCTCATGGACCTGCCCGATGCCGATTCGATCGACGCCGTCGGGCTCGCCGTGACCGCGGGCGCGGCCAGCCGCCTCGTCGCCCAGGGGGGCCAGCTCACGATTCGCTTCTCGTCGACCGGGGTCGCCCGGATCTTTGACATCGGGTGGATGGCTGAGCTGATCAGCAGTGCGCTCCGGGGGGCGTCCGGGGGCCACCTGGCCCGAGAGCAGACCACGAGCGAGTTCGCAGCGGTCGCGGCGAGGGACCCAGTTCCCAATCTGCGGGCGGTCACGGGCCCGTCGGTGACCGAGGATGTCGTGAACGGCGCGCTGGGTCTCGTCGTGGCGCTGGCCCGCGCCACGGTCGGCGGCGCCGACGGCGCGAGCGTGACCCTTCGCCGCCGGGGACAGCTCGCCACGGTGGCCGCCAGCGACGACACGATTTCTGACATGGACGCCAACCAGTACGCCACCGGCGAGGGGCCCTGCATCGACGCCACCGTCGAAGGACGGTGGTTCCACGCCGAGTCCCTCGAGCACGAGACCCGCTGGCCGGCATTTTCGCCTCGGGCACGCTCGCTGGGCATCAGCGCGATCCTCTCGTCGCCCCTCGTGGCCAACGGCCAGCCGGTGGGGGCGCTCAACATCTACTCGCGCACCGCTCTCGCTTTCGCCGCCAAGGAACAGGAACTGGCGGCAACCTTCGCCGCCGAGGCCTCACGAGTCTTGACCGCCGCCCTCGCGGTCGACGACCAGATGACCGAGCGACTCCAAGAGGCGCTGCGGACCCGGGAGCTCATCGCCGAGGCGCAAGGGGTGATCATGGCGCGCCAGGGGGTCGGGGAAAACGAAGCCTTCGACATACTGCGCCATCTCTCGCAGACGACCAATCGGTCACTGCGCGAGCGAGCCGAGGCTGTCGTGGACTCCACCCAACCGACCCCGCCGGATCCGGATCCTCTCCCCCGGCGGCGCGCTGATGGCGAGGTCCTCAGATGTGTTGGATCGGTCCCGCCAAGCGGCCGGCCTCTCCCACGGCGAGCTGTGGATGCGCTACTTCGCGCTCGGTGGCATGAGCACCGCGCTGGAGCTGGAGGCCTTCCTCTACGGCGCGCTCGAGCCCAGCTCCCACGACCACGATGTGATCGCCCACGCCCTGAACGAGCGGTTCGTCGAGCTGGGCGGCAACCACCCCGTTCCCTACGCGGACGACGGCAACCAGGAGAACTCGTAAGGCGCAGCGTGTTGACAGGCTGCTTGGAGGCCTCGATCCCGAGTCACGACCTGCAGCCGTGAGGACAGTGAAGGAGTGCCGTGGCCCTCGTGCTCGCTCTCGGCGTCATAGCGGTTAGTGCGATCGTCGCCGCTATGGCTGGACGCAGAACGGTGCTCGGCAACCGGATGGACCGCTCGTTCGAGGCTTCGAAGGCGAACTCGCCCGCCCGGCGCCGCCAGGCGCCACTCCCTGAAGTCGTGCCGGATGGACGCCGCGGTCGCGAGCCGGTGCCGCGGGCGTCCTGACTGTTGGTGTCGACAACGACCAACGAGGTGGTGCCAACGCACCGAATGCGGTCCGCGACGGACGACCACTCCTGCGTGAGGCTCGGCGAGCAACCGGATTCGACGCGTTTGTACGCAGTGGTGCGTGAACACAGAGGCTGTCGGCACTGCCGACTGCGGTGCGGTACGGTGGTAGCAGTTTCACTCGGGCTAAACAGTTCGCCTCGAGCGACAGCTCCTCCGCTCTCGGAGGAAGATTGGTGGTCCCGATGGGACCCAGCAACGTCGTCGAAGTCCCTGACTCTGTCGCGCCACCCGAGGTAGACCACCCAGAGTCTCCCCCCGTCGAGCAGCCCGCCAGCTCCAACGGTGTGCACGGTTCCACCCAGACATCCGTTCAGCCGGAGCCGGCAGCGAGTTCAGCGCCGCGCGTGCCGAACCAGCAACTCGGACTGTCGGCCTGGCTCTACCGCTCGCATGTGGCCAGCGTGCTGTGGCTCGTAGTGCGGCTGTGGCTCGGCTACCAGTGGTTCAACGCCGGCTACCAGAAGATCTGGGGCAGCGAAAAGGCAGCCTTCTGGTTCGGGCACGGAGCGGCCGTCAAGGGCTTTGCCACGGCCGGGGTCCTCGGCTCGGCTTCGGGCAAGGGCGGCGCCAGCTACGGCTGGTGGGCCGGCTTCCTCCACAACTTCGTCATCCCGAACGCCTCGTGGATCGGCAGGCTCATCTCGGTCGGTGAGCTCCTGATCGGCGTCGCGCTGATCCTCGGGCTCCTGACCGGAGTCGCCGCCTTCGCCGGACTGTTGCTCAACATCATCTACATGTTCTCCGGCTCGGCCGGTGTCAACCCGATGTACGCCATCGCTGGCCTGTTCCTGGTCCTCGCCTGGCGCAACGCCGGATGGTTCGGCCTCGACCGATTCGTGCTCCGGGGCACCACCTGGAGCCGGAATCGCCACATCGGCGGCTCCAGACGCGACTCGTCGACCGAGTCGCGAACACCGCCGGCTAAGACCGTCCCCCACCTCCCGCGGCGGCGATTCGACCCAGCACTCGTCGCCGCCGTGGGAGACCCCCCGTCAGCGCAGCCGTCCCGAATCGGGACAGCTCTGGCCATCCCCTGCCACCAAGGAGCCACCCCATGAAAGCACTCGTCTACCACGGACCGAACAACAAGAGCTGGGACGAGGTGCCCGACGCCGGCGCTGATCGACGACACCGACGCGGTGGTCCGGGTCGACGCCACCACGATCTGCGGCACCGACCTGCACATCCTCAAGGGAGACCTTCCCGAGGTCACGCCGGGCCGGATCCTCGGCCACGAGGCGGTCGGGACGGTCGAAGCGGTCGGCGCGGCCGTGCGGAACCTCAAGCCAGGCGACCGGGTGCTCGTGTCGTGCATCTCGGCCTGCGGGCGGTGCCGTTTCTGCCGCGAGGCTCGATTCGGCCAGTGCCTCGGCGGCGGCGGCTGGATCCTCGGCCACAACATCGACGGGACCCAGGCCGAGAAGGTCCGCGTGCCCTTCGCCGACACCTCGACGTACCCGGTGCCGTCGGGGGTCAGCGACGAGGAGTTCCTGATGCTCGCCGACATCCTGCCGACCGGCTACGAGGTCGGCGTCCTCAACGGAGGCGTCGCTCCGGGCGATGTCGTCGCCATCGTGGGCGCCGGACCGATCGGTCTGTCGGCCATCACCGGTTCCCTGTTGTTCAGCCCGAGTCATGTGATCGCCATCGACCTCGCCGAGACCAGGCTCGAGGCGGCCAAGCTGTTCGGGGCCGACATCGTGGTCAACAACAGCCACGAGGACCCCGTGGCGATCGTGCAGAGCCTGACCGATGGCCTCGGGGCGGACGTGTCGATCGAAGCCGTGGGAACCGCCGGCGACGTTCGAGCTCGCAGCGCAACTCGTCCGGCCCGGCGGCCACGTGGCCAACATCGGTGTGCACGGTGCGCCGGCCACGCTGCACCTCGAAACGCTCTGGACGCGAGACGTGAGGATCACGACCGGCCTCGTCGACACCTACTCCACGCCGACGCTCAGCCGTCTCCTGACGACCCACCAGATCAACGCTGGGCGCTTTGCCACCCATCACTTCCCCCTCGACGGCGTCATGGAGGCCTACGACGTCTTCTCGAACGCCGCGCAGACCAGAGCCCTCAAGGTTGTGATCGAACGGGTGCCAACGTGAGCCAGTCCGCCACGGAGATGACCGATGCCGGCGACCTTGGTCGGCGGATCATCGAACGTCGGAAAGAACTGCATCTAACGGTGGCCCAGGTTGCCGAGCGCGCCGGAATGGCGGCGGACTACGTCGAGTACGTGGAGCAGACGGCGACTGACATCTCCAGCGCCGCGCTGATGCGACTCGCCCGTGCCCTCGAGATGTCGAAATCAGACCTCTTGGGCGGCCAGCAGGGGCGGGCGCCCGGGCGAGAGCGCCCGGCGACGAACCCCGCGCTCACCGTGCTCGATCGGGCTCACTGCGAAGACCTCGTCCGGCCCGGCGGCATCGGCCGAGTCGTATTCCGTGCCTCCGGTCACCCGGTGGCTCTCCCCGTGAACTTCAGGATGCTCGATGGTGACGTCGTCTTTCGCTCGGGCGAGGACGGATCCGCCAGCAACATTGCCGCAGAGGAACCCGTGAGCTTCGAGGTCGACCGCCTGGACGACGCGATGAGCGAGGGATGGAGCGTGCTGGCGGAAGGCACCATCCGCCGCGTGCACGATCCAGACGAGCTTCGCCAGGCTGAGGCCCTCGGGATCGAGCCATGGGCTGGCGGGACGCGACCGGCCTACTTCCGTCTGGCCGTCAGAACGCTCACCGGCAGAAGGATCGACTCGGTTCGCTGAACCGCTCGGCACGGCGAGTTCGCACGGCCCGCTCCCGGCCACGCCGACTCGGCCAACTGAACGGAACCGGCTCGCCGGCCGGCGACGCTCGGCGCCCCGGTCGACACGGTGGCGTGCACCGACGGAGCGGGCGGGTGGCGCCGGCTCGGTTGTGCAGCGAAGCTCTCTCTCGTGAGCCACACACTCGACGCCGGCGTCCTGGCGGACAACGACATCGAGATCATGCTCGACGAGGAAGACCCCTGGGCCGTCATGATCTGGAACGATGACGTGAACACCTTCGATCACGTGATCAAGGCGCTGATCGACATCCTGAACCACTCCCGGGCCCGGGCCGAACGACTGGCCCTGCGGGTCCACAACACCGGCAAGGCGGTGGTCGCCGTCCGGCCCAAGGAGGAGGCCACCGCGGCCGCCCGGCGCTTCTTGGACCGGGGCATCTGGGCGACGGTCGAGCGGTGACTCCACGCCGCGCCCCCATGGCGCCACGCCCGGATTGCCAGATTTCCGGCAGGAATTGTCCTTTCGCGGCGCCGGCGATCGTCCACTAGACAGAGCGGCGATGGGCCGTCTCGAGACACGGAAGGAAGGCAGACCATGGCCAAATACGCGGCGCTCCTGTACTACCCCGCTGACCACTACTGGACGAGCCCCGAGGAGATGGAGCTCGCGCCCGCCTACGCCGAGTTCGGCGCCAACGCCGGAGCCGCGGGTGTGCTCTGCGGCGGCGAGGCGCTCCATCCCCACACCAGCGCGACCACGATCACCGTGAAGGGCGGCAAGGGGGGTGAGCTCGTCATGACCGACGGCCCCTACGCCGAGGCGAAGGAGGTGCTGGGCGGCTTCTACCTCATCGAAGCCGCCGACCTCGACGAGGCGATCAAGTGGGCCGCCCAGATCCCGGCCGCCTGGCGCGGCAAGATCGAGGTGCGTCCGGTCGTGCCGATGGACGGTTCCGACGCCGTCGGGTGAGCGCTGAACAACTGGCCGAGACGGTCCGGATCGAGGGTCGCAATGTGCTCGCGACCCTCATCCGGACGGTCGGCCACCTCCAGGTCGCCGAGGACGCCGTCCAAGAAGCCGTGGTGGCGGCGTTGCGGACCTGGCCGAGGACGGGCGTCCCGGACAACCCGCGCGCCTGGCTCACCGTCACGGCCCGCCACAAGGCCTACGACCTGTTGCGCCGCGAGGCGGCGCGACCGGCGAAGGAGACGGCCGCGGGTTGGGGGACGCCCGCTCTCAGCGCAGATCCGCTCTCCGAGGTGATCGAGATGACCGAGCCCGAGTCCGTCCTGCAACACGATCTCCTCCGCCTCGTCTTCACCTGCTGTCACCCCGCGCTCGGACGGGACGCGCAGGTGGCGTTGGCGCTGCGCACCCTCGTCGGTCTGGAGGTGGACGCGATCGCGCGGGCGTTCCTGGTGGAGGAGGCGACGATGGCCAAGCGCCTCGTGCGCGCCCGGCGCAAGATCGCCGACGCCCGGATCCCCTATCGGGTCCCCGACGACAGCGAGCTGCCCGACCGCCTCCCCGCCGTCCTGGCCGTCGTCTACCTGATCGCCACCGAGGCCCACTCCCCGAGCAGCGGCGACCTGCCCGTGCGGATCGACCTCGAGACCGAGGCGGTCCGCCTGGCCCGCCTGTTGGTCGACCTCATGCCCGACGAGCCCGAGGTCCAATCCCTGCTCGCCCTCCTGCTGCTCACGACGGCCCGCCGGCCGGCCCGGATCGACGGGTCCGGGACCCCCGTGCTGCTCCCCCATCAGGACCGCGACCTCTGGGACCGCGCGGCCATCGCCGAGGGATCGACCCGGCTGGCCGACGCCGTGCGCCGAACCGGCGGCGTGGCCGGCCCCTACCAGCTGCGCGCCCACCTGGCGGCCTGCCACTCGGCGGCGGCGAGCTGGTCCGACACCGATTGGGACCGGATCGTCGCCCTCTACGACCTGCTGCTGATGCTCGGCCCGAACCCGTTCGTGGAGCTGAACCGCGCCGTGGCGGTCACCGAACGCGATGGCCCGGCCGCCGGCCTCGACGCGCTCGACGCCATCGGCGGCCTGGCCGCCTCCCACCTGTGGCACGCCGCTCGGGCGGACGCGCTCGGGCGTCTGGGGCGGCTGGAGGAGGCGAGGGCCGAACTGCTGGTGGCCCGCGACGCGGCGCCGACGGGCCCCGAGCGGCGGCTCTTGGCCGATCGCCTGGCCGCCATCGGCTGATTCCGACAGGTTCCGCGCCGCGAGCACAGACCGCCCCGCGCGTGACCGTTCGGCGACCGCCCCGTACGCTGGCTTGATGGTTCGCCCGGCGGTGGCGGCCTCGGCCCGGGCTGTGCGCGACCGTCGAGCAGGAGGGGAGCAGATGACCATGGAACCGGTGATCGACCAGTTCAACCTCGTCGTGGGTGACATGGAGGCCTCGGTCGCCTTCTACCGGCTGGTCGGGTTCGCGCTCCCCGACGGGGATGCGACCTGGGACGCCCACCATCGGAGTGTGTCGGCCGGTGGCATCGACCTCGATCTCGACAGCACTTCGTTCGCCAAACAGTGGAGCCCGGGTTGGCGAGGCGGGATGGGCGTCCTCGGCGTCAAGGTCGACTGCGCGAGGCCGTCGATGAGCGCCACGACATCCTGACCAGCGCCGGATACCGCTCGCAGCTGGCCCCGACGGACGCCTTCTGGGGGGCCCGCTACGCCATCGTCGAGGACCCCGACGGCAACCCCGTCGGCATCATGAGCCCGACCGACCCCGCCCATCGTTCGGAGCCGCCCACGCCCTGAGCAGCGCTCGGGGGTCGGTGACTGGCTAGTGGCCCGCCCAACCGTCGCCGCGCCGATCTGCGTGACCGGAGCCCCGATTCTCGATCCGGGTCAGGCGAGGTGGTGGAACCAGCTCCAGACCACCGGATCGCCGATCCGCTCATACCAGAGCGCCCCGCATTGTGCCGCCACGCCGGCCCACAGGACGATGCGCTCGCTGACCGTGAGGTGCTGGGGCAGGACGGTGAGGCCCGTGATGGCCAGGAGGAGCACGGTCGTCGTCTGCGAGAGCGGCACCCCCAACCACTGGTCGGCGATGACGCAGACCACCGGGAGGACCGCGGCGAGCGATCCCAGGGGCCGCCGCCGGAGCAGGAAGGCCGCCGTGATGACGAGCACCGGTGCCAACACGAGATCGTGCGCGGTGAGCGACACGGCGCGGTCGAGGGCACCGACCACACCGCCGGGGAACGAGAAGAAGCCCGGGCTCTGGTGGGAGAAGCTCGCCACCCACGAGCCGGTGAAGCGCCACTGCAGGAACATCCACCCGGCGAGCGCCGCCGCCGAGGGGAAGAGGATGACGGCGATCGCGGCGCGGGCCCGGGCGACCTCACGGGCGGGCCCGCCGTCGCCCGACACGAGCACGGTGGCGAGGCCGCCGGCCAGCGCGAAAACCGGGACGGCGGGCGCGCACATCGTCGCCGCCCCAAATGCCAGACCGGCGACGAACCCGCTCTCGGTGCTCCGGTTCACGACGAAGTCGAGCAGTCGGGTGAGGGCGACCGAGAGCAGCGTCAACGTGAGGATGGCCCCGAAGTCCTGGGTCGCCCCGTACCAGAAGACGGGCGTGAAGACGATCCCCGCCACGAGCACCGGAGCCACCCGGATGGGCACCGAGCGCAGCACCAGGCGTTCGATCGTCAGCTGGATGAGGATGCCGGCGCAGATGGCCCCCGCGATCGAGAGCGTGAACGCACCACCCGGCAGCGCCCGGGCGATGGCCAGGGTGAGCGGCGGGTAGGACTGGGACACCCAGCCGACGCCCGACGTCCACTGCAGCGCGGCCGCGTGCGAGTGCAGCTGTGCGTTGAGGGGGGCGCTCAGACCGAGGTGCGAGGCCAGCTCTCCGAGCGCGACGAACGGCAGCGCCATGAGCAGGCGGGCCGCCCAGCGGGCCGACGTGCTGCTCGGCCAGCGCTCCTGGCGCCACCTAAGAAATATCGGAGCTGCCAGCGACGTCGCTGGTGAGCCCATGTTCCGTCTTCTCCCAGTAGTGCGGCTTCACGATCAGCTGCCACAGCGCCTTGTACGCGGCGAGCGAGTGCAACAGCCAGTAGAGCGGGTTGAGGAGTGCCCAGAGCACCAGGCCGTAGCGCTTGCGCTTGAAGACGCCCATCATCGAGACGTAGATCATCATGGCGTTGCCGACGATGAGGCAGGCGATGCTCACCCAGAGCACCCAGCCCGGGAAGTAGGGGGCGATCTGCTTGGGCCCGATGATCATGGTGATCGCGAAGAGCAGGTAGAGCGGCGGCACGCACAAGAACGAGAGCGGCGTGCCGCCGACCAGCAGGGCGAACCCGAGGGCCTTGGTCCAACCCGGTCCGTCGCACGAGCTCGATCGGGCTGCGCAGGTGCACGAGCGTGGTCTGCAGGTAGCCCTTGATCCAGCGCGACCGCTGGCGGACGAAGCTCGGGTACTCGCTGTTGGCCTCTTCGAACGTGGTCGACGAGATGACGCCGACGGTCTCGCCGAGCGCCGCCGAGCGGATGCCGAGATCCGCGTCCTCGGTCACGTTGAAGGGGTCCCAGCCCCCGAGCCGGCGCAGCGCCTCCGTGCGGAAGTGGTTCGAGGTGCCCCCGAGCGGGATCGGCAGTTCCAGGGCCTCGAGTCCGGGCAGCATGTAGTCGAACCAGAACGAGTACTCGAGCGTGAACATGCGGGTGAGCGTGTTCTCCTCGGCGTTGAAGTAGTTGAGGGCCGCCTGCACGCAGACCTGCTTCTCGTCGGCCCGCCGGAAGGCGACCAGCGCGGCCTTCAGCTGCTCGGTCTCCGGACGGTCCTCGGCGTCGTAGATCACCAGGAACTCGCCGCGGGCCAAGAACAGCCCCACGTTGCAGGCCTTGGGCTTGGTCTGGGGCTGGCCCGGCGGGACCGTGACGATCGTCACGTTGTCGGGCGGTCGCGCGGCCATCGCGGCCTGGCGCGTCTCGTCGTCGTCGGCTTCGAGCAGGAGGAGGATCTCGACCTTCTCGGGGGGTAGTCGAGCTTGGAGAGATTGGCGATCAACGCGCCGACCACGTTCGCCTCGCGGTAGGCGGGGACGAGGATCGTGTAGAGCGGCAGCTCGTCGTCTCGCAGGGCGGCGACCTCGTCGTGGGTGACCGACTCGGCGTACTCGTAGCGCGAACCGAACATGCAGATGGCGAACTTGAAGAACACCGACACCAAGAACCCCAGCCCGACCGTGCCCGAGATGACCACGGCGGTGCCGACCGGCGCGAGCAGGAAGCCCTCCGCGATCACCACCAAGAAGCCGATGACGACGACGCGCTGGGCGTTGTTGAGAACCTTGCGAGCCGAGTGCGACTCGTCGCGCTGCCACAGCCCCAGCACCGCCTCGTCGAGGATCTGATCGGCGAAGAGGCGACTGACACACTTCCGGATGTCCCAGTCGGTCGTCACCACCAGCCGGACCGGCGCCTGCAGGGCGTTGGCCAGGGCGGTTGCCCGCTCGCTGGTCGGCGGCTCGGCGGTCGCCACGATCATCGAACCGTCGCCCAAGCGCCGAATCGGCATCCACAGCTCGCTCGTGAGCCGCCGCGGATCCATCGCC
Source organism: uncultured Actinomycetes bacterium (assembly GCA_963833735.1). Taxonomy (GTDB): domain Bacteria; phylum Actinomycetota; class Acidimicrobiia; order Acidimicrobiales; family RAAP-2; genus DATNIB01. The sequence continues at coordinate 105,017 of CAWHYR010000011.1, forward strand.
ACGACCAGGGTGAGATCGATCGGCTCCGTCGTGAGGTCGACGAAGGGGCACTGCCACATCTCGGAGAGGACGTGATAGACGTCCAGGCGCCGCACCAGACCCGACGCGATGAGGATGCTGCCGAGCCGCGAACCGGTCCGTTGCTGGACCGCGAGCGCCCAGCGCAGCTGCTCTTCGTCGATCAGACCGCGCTGGACGAGTGAGGTGCCGAGGGGCCAGGTGGCCTGATGGCGGAGGGTATCAACAGCCCCCAATGCCATGAAGACACACTACGAGGGGGACTCCGGCCCCTTCGGGATGGGCCGGCACCCCGACGGCGTCGGAGCGGGTTCAGTTCGCCCGATCGAGCTCCGCCACCAATTTGGCCGGCGCTCGGACGCGCCAGGAGTCGGCCAGGAGCTCGCCCAGCTCGGTGCGGTCGACCGCGCTCATCCGCACCAGCACCGTCGGATGCCCGTCGTAGTGCGGCGTCGTGAAGAACTTCTCGGGTTCCGACGCCAACAGGACCTCTTTTTCCGCCAGGTCGGCGCACCAGATGACGACGCTGTCCCCCTCGGGCCGGATGCGGGCGAAGAGACGGTCGCGGACGCGAAACCCCGGAGTGCCGTAGGAGGGCTTCTCCGTGGTGTGCGGCAGGGCCAGCGCGGCCCGCCGGACGTCGCCCTCGGTCACCATCGGGGTTTCTCCCATCCGGGCGGTCGCGGTGGTCGCAAGACGAGAGGCGAAGCGGGGGTCAGCTGTGCGCCGCCGTCGCGCATGTGAGATGGAACCCGGCCAGCACGTTGGCGGGAACGACCTTGTTCCCGGTGGCCCCCGGCGGGCACCCGACCCCCGACGACCCGAAGCCCACGACCGACCAGTTCCCCGACGTCATGTGTGCGAACCCGTAGCCACCCTGGAAGTCGGCCTCCCCCGAGGCCGGGAGGAGGGTGAAGAGCGCCCACGTCGGGTCGACGCCAGACGTCATGAGGCGGTTGACCGTGTATTCGCTGGTCTTCACGCCCTGTCCCGACTCGTAGGCGTTCACGGCCGCCGTGAGAGTGGTCGCGGTCGCCGGGGCGATCGTGGTGGTGGTCGGGGGGACAGTGGTGGTCGTGGTCTTGGCCTTGGCGCCGGACTTCGATCCGGATTTGGCACCCGATTTCGGTCCCGAGCCGCAGGCCGCCAGCGAGATCGCCAGAACCAGGGGTACGCCGATCTTGGCCATCCTGCGCAGGTGTCCCATGAGCTCCCTTCCGACGCGCGCCCGCCGACCGGGCACGCGAGGCCCAGGCTATTTCGCTCCCGCAGCGCCCCCGCGCGGCCCCCGGGCCCGCGGGACCACTGGCCTGGGCCCAATAACCGGGTCACACTGGGGAAATGCGAATCGGTGCCTCCCTTCGGAGTGCGTACGCGATTTCCGATGGCCGGCGTGGCGCTCGCTGGATGATCGAGCGGGCGGCGGCGGCACGGAGCGCCGGATTGCACTCCCTCTTCGTGGGCGACCACCACGTTGTGGGCATCGCGTACTACCAGAACACCCCGATGCTCGGGCGGCTCCTGGCCGAGTGGGGGACAGGCCGGCGGGGGTCCTGTTCCTCCTGCCTCTTTGGAACCCGGTGCTCGTGGCCGAGCAGGTCGGCACCCTGGCCAGCATCGCCGACGGGCCTTTCATCCTGCAGGTCGCGCTCGGAGACGGCCACCACCAGTTCGCAGGCATGGGTGCCGATATCAAGCGGCGTCCGTCCACGTTCGAGGCCAATCTCGACATCATCCGCCGGCTGTTGGCCGGTGAGACGGTCAGCGCGGAACACCCGACACCCATCGAGGCGGCGCGGATCGCTCCCCTCCCTCCCGAGCCCGTGGAGATATGGATCGGCGCCGGCGCCGATGTCGCGATCCAGCGGGCGGCCCGAATGGGTGACGGATGGCTCTGCGGACCCGAGGCCCCGGCGAGCGTTGCGGCGGAGCGGCTCGAGTACTACGTCGAGGCGTGCGGGTCGATCGGCCGGCAGGCCGGCACGCTCGCCATCCGGCGCGACATCCATGTCGGGGCGGACGATGCCGACGCACACCGCGTTGCCGACCCCATCATCAGCGCCGGATATCGAGGAATGGCGGCGGACACCCCGGTCGTCGGGGGACCCGAGACGGTCGCGGCCGAGTTCGCGAAGCTCGGTCGGGCCGGCTTCACCGACGTCATCGTCCGCCATCTGGCCGACGATCAGGGCGAGGTCATCGCCTCGTTCGAACGGCTGGCCGCTGTCCAAGCGCATATCGCGTGAGCTACCCACCCGACGAGGTGGGCACCGACGGGGCGACGACCCCGCCGAGATAGTGATGCCGCACGTCGCCGCGTCGTTCGAGGGTGCGGACCGGGGCAACGCTGGCGGACTCCGTCCGCTCGCCGTTACCCTGAGGCGATGGAAGGGGCATCTGGGCACCCTCGGGCGGACCGACCTCGTGGTGTCGCGCTTGGCGCTCGGGTCCTGGAAGACGTTCGAACACCTGACGAAGGACGAAGGGCTGGCGGTGATGCACACCGCACGCCGGCTCGGCGTGACCTTCCTCGACGACGCCCGCTACGACGATGAGACCGGTCGCGCACCGATGCCGACCGGCTACTCCGAGGTGCTCTTCGGTGAGCTGTTCCGCGCCGCGCGGTGGCCTCGCGACCGACACCGTCGTCTCCAACAAGCTGTGGTGGGAGTTTTGGCCCGAGGAGGGTGCGGCACGCGAGCTCGACGGCTCGCTCGGCCGGATGCAGTTCGACTACATCGACCTCATCTACGCCAACCCGCCGCCCACCGGGCCTGGAGGTCGCAGCGCTGGTGGACGATGTCGTCGGACTCGTTCGAGCCGGAAAGGCCCGAGCCTGGGGCATCGTCAACTGGCCGGCGGCGCAATTCAACGAGGCCGTCGAGGCCGCCGCGCGGCGCGGCTATCCGGAGCCCTGCGCGGCGCAGCTCCCCTACAGCCTCGTCCGCCGCTCGGTCGTCGAGGATCCGGCGATGGCCGCCACGATCGTCGCTGCCGGGGCCGGCCTCGTGCCCTCGTTCGTGCTGGCGGGCGGCCTGCTCACCGGGAAGTACGCGGGGGCGGCGGGGGTTGGACGCATGCAGGCGGCGCTGACCGATCCAGCCACGAGGGCGACGCTCGCGGTCGCAGACCGGCTGGTCGAGCTGGCCGACGAGCTCGGAGAGTCCCCGGCCAGCCTGGCCGTCGCCTTCGCCGCCGCCCACCCGATGACGACGAGTACCCTCGTCGGGGCCACCCACCCCGAGCAGCTCGAACAGAGTGCGGCGGGCGTCGCGCTGGCGAGCACGCTCGATGACAGCGCCCTCGCGCGGCTGCGTTCCCTCGAGCCACCGTCCGACTGAATCCCGAGGAGCTGCGCATGGTTGATCTGGCGACCGAGTACACGGCCGAGGAATTGCTGGCCACGCATGCGATCGCCGAGCCGTTGGTCGTCGCCGGCGTTCGCTGCCACGGAGGGTTCACCGCCGACGGCACCTACGTCTCGCCCCGGACGCGCTTTCGCGCCGAGGCGATCACCGCGTGGCAGCAGCGGCACACCGAGGCCTTCGGGACCGAGATCCTCGACGTGCCCCTCGACACGTGGCCCGAGCACTATCCGAACGTGGCGCAAGCGAAACACCTGATCGCAGAGGGCGTGCGCGACCCGATCATCGCCACGCTCACCCGGATCGGCACGGTCGAGGGGTTCGGAGCCGTGATCCGGACCTGCAACGTCGAGAACATCCAGCAGTTTGTGGAAGAGGACATCTCGGGCACCGCGCTCGGAGCACCTCGACCGCGGCCTGCTCGAGGCGCACGCCCGCGACGAGGCCGGGTTCGGCGACGAGGCCGGGCACAAGCAGATGTGGTACGCCACCCGCGACATCGCCTTCGAACATCCGCTCTCGACCGAAGACGAGCAGTCCCTGATCGAGCGCACGACCCTCGGCCGAGCGGTCCCGGGAGTCGCGGCGTCCCGGCCCGGTGGGATCGACGATCTCGATGCCTCGCTCGGAGCGCTCATCGAGCGCATGACGCGGATCCTGCTCATCGAGTTGTCCGCCTACCGCGCCTTCGCCTGGGCCGAGGCGGTCCTCTCGGACACGACGCTCGTCGCGGGGAACGGCGAGGCGGCCCGGCTCGTGTCCTACATCCGCCAGGACGAGTCGCCCCACGTCGGCTACCTGCGCACCGCCCTCACCGAACTGCGCGACCGCACGCTCATCGACCGGTCGAGTCGGCGCCATCTCGGACGCGACCTCATCGGGGGCTTCTGGGACGACGCATTCGCCCAGTCCGTCGGGGCCACCCGCCGCGCCGCGGTCGAGAATGCCCGGCGCGAGGTCGAGCAAGCCCTGGAGGGCAACCGGCGCCGGGCCTCGATCCTCGAGCAATTCCACGCGCTCGCCTCTGACCAGGAGGCGGACGAGGCCACCGAGCCCGCCTGAACGACGACATACGGTCCGCGGGGTGGAGCCCGCCACCGGACCACGGTGTCGGCTAGAGCCGGCGCAGATCGCACTTGCTCCGCGCTTGAGGTCCCCGGCCCGTCTCGGGGATACACCACGCTGCAGGCCGTCGGCCCTAAAATTTCCGGCTTCCAGGGAGTGCTGCCCAGCCCGCAACGGGCCGGTGACGGCGAGCTGTCGGGGCCCACCGGGGCCGCTCCGCCGAGAGGAACCCATGAGTCCACGCGAGGAGCGTCGGGACCGCTGGCGGGATCGGCGCGTCCTCGCGGCAGTGCTCGGGTTGGCCATCTTCCTCGTGCCGGTCGCCTGCTCGATCGGCTTTGTGCTGGCGGCCGAGCACTTCGTCGCCGAGCCGACGACCGCGCTCGGCTTCGCCCTGTGGTGGGTAGGGGCTCTCGGCAGCGCCACGCTCGTATTCCTGGGGGCGGAGCGGGTCGCCCGGCGCGCGCTGCCCCTGGCCGTCTTGTTGAAGATGGGCCTCCTGTTCCCGGGCCAGGCCCCCAGGCGCCTGGCGGTGGCGCGTCGAGCCGCCAGCACCCGCGACCTCGATCGCCGCATCCAAGAGGCGCGCGAGTTGGGTCGATCCGACCAACCCACGGCCGCTGCCGAGTGCATCGTGGCGCTGGCCGCCAGCCTGAGCGCGCACGATCGGATGACGCGGGGCCACTCCGAGCGCGTCCGCGCCTATACCGACATGATCGCGGACGAGCTCCACCTCGCGCGAGCCGACCGGGACCGCCTCCGCTGGTCCGCACTGCTCCACGACATTGGCAAGCTGGCCGTGCATCCCGAGGTCCTGAACAAGCCGGGGCGGCTGTCGCCCGAGGAGTGGACCGTGATGCGCCGCCACCCGCTCGACGGGGCCCGGCTGATCGCACCCCTGGCCGCGTGGCTGGGACCATGGGCGAGCACCGTCGCCGAGCACCACGAACGCTTCGACGGCGGCGGGTACCCCTACGGGCTGGCCGGTCCGCAGATCTCCCTCGGCGGTCGCATCGTCGCGGTCGCCGACTCCTACGACGTCATGACGAGCCTCCGCTCCTACAAGAAACCCCTCGCCCCCGAAGCGGCGCGCATCGAACTGGCGACCTGCGCCGGCCGCCAGTTCGATCCCCAGGTGGTCCGCGCCTTCCTCGCCGTCTCGTTATGGCGGCTGCGGTCGGCCGCGCCGCTGTCGTGGGTGGCCTCGATGACCGTCGGCAACGTGGTACCGAACCTCGCCCGCGCCGGGATCACCGTCGGGCACGCCGCGCTGTCCGGGCGTGGTGGCCGCAGTGGGCGTGCTGGGCCTGGCCGTGACATCGGCCCATGCGGCCACGCCGGGCGGGTCCCCGTCCCCGTCCCTGGCCGCGCCAGCTTCCGGCGAGTCCCCGGTGCACGAGGCACCCTCCGGAGGTTCGGGGTCCGGCTCGTCGACCACCCCCACCGCGGCGGTGCGGAGCGGAACCGCACCCGACTCCGCGACGACGACCACGGCCAAGGGCAGTGCATCCAAGGCGACCGCCAGTCCACGACGACGACCAAGGGCAACGCGTCCAAGTCCACGACGACCACCACGACCAAGGGCAACGCGTCCAAGTCCACGACGACGACCACGACCCAGGGCAGCGCGCCCAAGTCCACGACGACCACCACCGCGGCGCCGCAGTCGACCACCACCACCACCCCGGCGTCGACGACCACCACCACTACAACGACTACAACGACAACGACAACGACAACGACGACCACCACCACGGCGCCGCCCCCCGCGCCCCCGAGCGGTCTCTCTGCCACTGGATCGTGCCAGGTCCTCGTGCTCGAGCCGCAGGTGGCACTCAGCTGGACCGCCAGCCCCACCGCGAGCGTGACCGGCTACAGAATCCTGCGCAGCTCGGGCGGCGGCTACTCGCAAATCGGCACCGTGAGCGGCCGGACGACAACCGCCTACACCGACACGTCCGTTGCGGGCCTGGGCAGCACCTACGACTACGAGGTCGTGGCGGTCGCCCCGAGCGGCACGGCGACGAGCGCGAGCGCCGCCGGCCACACACCCACCATCTGCCTCTGAGCGCCTGCGAAATCCAGGCGCGCGCGGACGCGGCACAATTGCCCGATGGCCCTTCCCGACTGGCCGCTCTTCGGTCTGGTGGTCCGCACGCCACTCCTGGAATTGCGAGAGCCGACCGATTCGGACCTGTCCGATCTCGCCGACCTGGCCGCCCGCGGCATCCACGATCCCGCCGAGATGCCCTTCAGCCAGGCGTGGACCGACGCCGCACCACCGGTGCTCCGACGCAACTCCCTCCAGCACTGGTGGCGCAAGCGGGCGGAGTGGCAGCCCAACAACTGGGATTTCACGGGGGCCGTCTTCGTCGACGGCCGAGCAGTCGGGGTACAGAACGCGTTCGCGCACGACTTCGCGACGCTCGGCGCCGTGAAGACCGGCTCCTGGCTCGGCCAGGAGTTCCAGGGCCGGGGCATCGGCACCGAGATGCGCGCCGCGATCTTGCACTTCATTTTCGCCGGTCTCGACGCCCGCGTCGCCTACAGCGGCGCCTGGCACGACAACGAGCGCTCGATGCGCGTGTCGCGTTCGTTCGGCTACGAGGAGAACGGGGTCACGATCGAGCTGCGACGCGGCCAACCCGACCGCATGGTCAACCTCCGCCTCGAAAGGGCGCGCTGGGAGGCCCAGCGGCGCGACGACATCACCATCGAGGGACTCGAGACCTGCCTGCCGTTCTTCACCGGGGTCGGCTGGTAGGTCGGGGCGGAGGCCGTCGCGGGCAGCGGGCAGCCAGGCCGTCTCCTCCGAGACGGGCGCCGCCGTGGCCGCGACGAGGTCCACCTGGCTGACGAGGAGTCGGCCGTCGGCGTGGAGACCCGGCGGAGCCGCAGCCTGAGCCGGAAATGCGGTCGTCTCGTATAGTCGGGCGGTCGCCTGATCGCCGCCCAGCGCAGCCGCTCGGTGATCCGAAGGAGGGTTTCGATGGCCTGGGATTTCTCGACGGAGCCGGAGTTCCAAGAGCAGCTGGACTGGGTGGAGCAGTTCTGCCGTGAGGAGATCGAGCCCCTCGACCTCGTCTTCCCCGGGGCCGTGCGCTCGCGCGACCCCAAGGTCAAGGCGCTCGTCGACCCGCTGAAGCAGCAGGTGAAGGACCGGGGCCTGTGGGCCCTCTTCTTGGACCCCGAGCTCGGTGGCCCCGGCCTCGGCCAGCTGAAGCTGGCCCTCATCAACGAGATCCTCGGCCGCTACGGCTCGGCCCCCGCCATCTTCGGGACGGCCGCGCCCGACACCGGGAACATGGAGCTGCTCGCCGCCTACGGCACCGACGAGCAGAAGGAGCGCTGGCTCTATCCGCTCATGAACCAGGAGATCTGGTCCGCCTACTCGATGACCGAGCCCCAGGGCGGCTCGGACCCGGATCTCTTCAAGACCCACGCCGTGCGCGACGGCGAGGAGTGGGTGATCAACGGCGAGAAGTGGTTCACGAGCGCCGGGCGGGCCGCGGACATCCTGTTCGTCATGTGCACCAACGGCATCTTCATCGTCCCGCGCACGACGCCGGGCGTCGAGATCATGGACGTGCCCAGCACGCACAACCACATCCGCTACACCGACGTGCGCGTCCCCCTCGACCACCTGCTCGGTCCCGAGGACGGCGCCAAGGTGCTGGCGCAACGCCGACTCGGCGGCGGCCGCATCCACCACGCCATGCGGACCATCGCCCAGTGCAATCGCGCCTTCGACATGATGTGCGAGCGGGCGCTCAGCCGCGAGTCGCACGGCAAGGTCATCGCCGACCACCAGATGGTCCAGCAGGCGATCGCCGACTCCTACGTCGAGATCCAGCAGCTGCGCCTGATGGTGCTCTGGACCGCCTGGACGATCGACAACTCGTCCACCCAGGCGGCCCGCACCCAGATCGCGGCGTGCAAGTTCACCTGCGCCAAGGTGCTGCGTGACGTGAGCTACCGCGCCATGCACATGCTCGGGTCGCTCGGCACCACCAACCTCACGCCGCTCCAGGCGATGTGGGCGGGGGCGCCGACGATGAGCGTCGCCGACGGCGTCGACGAGCTGCACAAGGTGACCGTCGCCCGCAACGTGCTGAAGGGCTACAAGCCGCACGAGGGCCTCTGGCCGACCGAGTACTTCCCGGCCAAGCGCGAGGCGGCCCGCAAGAAGTTCGCCGACGTCCTGGCGTCAGAGCCCGTGCTGGCCACCTACGCCGAGCGCGCCGAGCGCTTCGCCGCCCGATAGGGGCTGCTCCACCGGTCCGTTCACCAAGGCCCACCGGGATCAGGTCGCGGGGTCGTCCCGCCACTCGTAGCGCACGTCGGGCGCGCGCTCCTCGTTGCCGCTCCCATCCGTCTCTTCGACGACGACGAATCCGTGGCGCTCGTAGAAGCGGCGCGCCCCGTGGTTGGACTGGAAGGCCCACAGCTGCAGCGCCGACTGGTCAGCCTTGGCCAGCGCGACCAGTCGGGAACCGATGCCGAGACCGGTCCAGTCCGAGTCCACGTAGAGATGGCCGATCCACCCGTCTTGCAGGATCATCAGGGCCACGACGCGCCCGTCCGCCTCGCCCACCCACGTCGCCCGGGCCGATCGCATCTGCGTGAGCATCCATTCGCGAACGTCGTCGTCTGCGTGAATCAGTGGAGGGATCGCCGGCACCGAGTCCCGGCGAGAGGCGATGAACACGGCGGCGATCTCGTCTGACTCCTCGAGCCGCCCATGCCGCAGCACGATGCCGGATCCGGCGTCGGTGCCCCGTTCCACCGGCCCAGGCTGACCCAACTCGCGATGTCGGGGCAAGACGATGATGCCTCAGTAGCGCAGATCGGCGAGCACCCCGTAGTGGTCGGAGAGCTGCGGCTGGCCGTCGGACATCACCCCGAGCAGGCGACAGTGGGTCGGGTGGCCGACGGCTGCCCGACGCGGCCACGCCGACAACACATAATCGAAGCGACGGTCGGGGTACATCGCGACGGCAGCCAGCGGATTGTCGTTCGACCAGGTGTATCCGGGTGTCCCGTCTCCGGAGATCTCCCAGGCGTCGTAGAACACCAGACCCTCCGCGGCGGTTGCCGCCTTCCCGGTCAGCATCCGGATCTCGTCGGAGTCTGGCCCGGCGTTGAAGTCCCCGCACAGCACTGTTGGATGCCGCCGGGTGGTCACCTCCTTGATGAACGCGGCCAGCTGCCGAACCTGGCCCTGGCGCAGCGCGCTGGCGTCGAGGGGATAGTCCAGCATCGCGACGAACAACTGAATCGGGCCACGATCGCCATCGATGGCGGCGTAGATGGCCTCGCCCCGACCGCCCCGCGCTCGCCCCTGAGGGGGCGACGTTCCCGCGCCGTGATCGGCCAGCGACTGACCACGCCGGCGCCGCTGACCCAACCGTCCTGCTCCCAGTCGCCTTCGAAGAAATAGTGGTCGTAGCCCATTCGCCCGGCGACGCGTTCGGGCTGGGACCCTGCCGGCGCAGACCATGACTCCACCAGGCATACAAGGTCGGGGGCGGCCGCGACCAGGACGTCCTCGATCGCATTCTGACGCCGTTCCCAGTCTCCATAGCGGCCCCAGACGTTCCAGGTGGCCACCCGCATCGTCGACTGGACAACCGGGCCGTAGGGCTCGCCTTGGTTGAAGCTCATCCGAGTGCAGTCGGACGCCGCGACGAACTCAACCGGCGGGAGCGGTGGACCCCACCAGCGCACGGAGGCTGGCGAGTGCATCCGGAGCCAGCAGATCGACGACTGCCGTGACCGGGCGCCCCGGGCCAGACGCGACCGCCAGCATCTCCGCGCCGCTGCCTCCCGCCGGCGGCAGGCCCGGAGCCAGCAGCACGAGGCGCGCCCTCGGATCGGCGGCGTGGATCACCGCCGCCTTCCCGAGTGATTTCCACAACGCGTCTCCACGCGCCAGGCCCGACCGGTAGGTGGTGGCCGCGCCGCACACCTCGAAGAGCCACTGCTGCCCGGACGAGTCGGTCGCCGAGAAATCGACGGTGATACCGCCGGGGAGCCGTCGGCCCTCCCCGATCTCCGCCAGCCCGGCCCCTTGGAGCAGCGCCAGCGCCGACTCGCGGGCCACCAGGCCCGCACCCGGGTCGGTGGCGACGCCGGCGTCACGGCGATCTCGCTCGGCGGCCACCCGTTCCTCGGCCAGATCGACGTAGGCCTGGTCGAGGTCGTAGCCCACGTAGTGGCGTCCGGTCCGCACCGCCGCCACCGCCGTCGAGCCCGAACCGAGAAAGGGGTCCAGCACGAGGTCCCCGCGATAGGTGAAGAGGTCGATGAGGCGGGCGGGGAGCTCGACCGGGAAGGGCGCCGGATGACCCACGCGCTGGGCGCTCTCGGGCGGGATCTCCCAGACGTCGAGCGTGTCCTCCATGAAGTCCTCGCGGGTCATGGTGGCCTCCGACGGCAGGCCGAGCTCTCGCCGCCGACGCGGGGGGAATGGCCCGGTCGAACCGGCCCTTGCTGGCGATGACGACCCGCTCCGTCAGGTCGCGCAGCACGGGGTTGGCCGGCCGCTGGAAGCTCCCCCAGGCACACGACCCTGATGAGCCGCGCTGCTTGTACCAGATGAGCTCGCCGCGCAGCAGGAGGCCGAGGTCGTCTTGGAGGATCCCGATCACGTCGGCCGAGAGCGAACGGTAGGGGCGCCGACCGAGGTTGGCGACGTTGACCGCGATACGGCCGCCAGGCTCCAGGGTCCTGACGCACTCGGAGAACACCTCGCGCAGCATCCCCAGGTAGTCGAGATAGCTGGTGGGCACACCCCCCTGGCCGAGCGCCGCCTCGTACTCCTTGCCCACGAAGTAGGGAGGTGACGTGACCACCAGGGCGACCGAGTCGGCCGGCACCTCGGTCATGGCCCGCGCGTCGCCGCAGACGCAGCGATCGACGGCCGGCGCGACCTGCACGGTGGCGTCGGCCGACAACAACGGTGGGGTGAATCGCCTGTAGAACTCGCTGGCGTCGTGGTTCTCGCGTCGCGAGACCCCGAACGCCGACGTCGCGCTGGACCGCCTGGCCATCGGCGCCATCGTAGGCGTGGCGTCCGCTCGGGGCCGGCTCTTGGGTCGTGGTCGGCTGGCGGACCGTCACGGGGGCGAGCTCCCATCCCGCTCCCCCGATGGACCGCTCCTTAGACTGAGCCCGCCCGGAGAACCCCTGGAGGTGGCTCACGTGCACGTCGGCCGCCGGCCTCACCGCTGATGAAATCCGGGCTCGCGTCGCGCCAGCCGCCGCGGCCCTCGACGCAGCGAGACGTGGTCCCGGCCGGCGGTGACCCTCCGGCGACCACCGTCGCCCGGCCGCGGTGATCGCGCCAAGACACGAGCGCGCCCGGTCCCGGCGATCCTCTTCGTCGACGATGGCCCTCTCACCCCCTTCGTGCAGCTGGCGGTGGTGCTGCGTCGCTCCGGCTACCGCACGATCCGCGTCACCACCGCACCGCACTCGGTCGGGTCCTCGATCACTCGACGGATCGCCTTTGACCGCGTGCTGCACGTGAAGCGGGCCGCACTGGCCGGGCTCGACCGCCTGCTGGCCGCCGAGTTGCTGGTGGACGTCCAGTGCTCAGAACACGTGGCGGTCGACGTCTACCGAGCGCTCGCCCATCGCCAGGCCCCCGTCGGGGCGACCGGTTGGCGCCACCGGGCCGACCTCATCGACAAGTGGAAGGTCGTGCGCCTCCTCGACGCCGTGGGCATCGCCCATCCGGACGCGGTGGCCGGGGAGACCCCGCCCGCCGAAGCGGTGCAGGCGCTCGGACTGCCGATCGTGGTCAAGCCCCGCCTCGGCGCCTACGGAGAAGGGATCCTCCTCGCGCGCACCCTCGGCGAGCTGGAAGCCCACCTGGCCACGGTTCGGCCCGCTGACGTGCTCCTCGAGGCCTTCATCGACGGCACCCCCGCCAACTACTGCGCGGTCGTCGGCGATGGGGCCGAGCGCGACATGACCTACCGCACCCTCCGGCGCGGCGAGGCCGCCTGGTCGGCGTCGATCGAGATCGCCTGCTACCAGGACGACGCGTTCAGCGAGATCGGGCGAAAATTGGCCGCCGCGCTGCCCTGCGAGGGCCTGCTCAACGTTGACGCCATCCGAGACGCCCAGGGCCGCTACCTGGTGCACGACGTCAACCTCCGGGTCTGGGGAGCGTTCTTCGCGTCCTGGAGCGCCGGCTACGACCTCACCAGCGCCTACTTGCGCTGGCTCGGGGACCAGGTCCGGCGGTCCGCGGGTGAGCGGGAGCAGACGGCCCGGATCTTCCCCGACTACGCCGACACGGTCTCGCGGACGGGGCGGCGGGCCGGACTACGGGTGTTCGCCGAGCAGCTCAGCGACTACCGCCGCCTGCTCGGGCTCCGCTACGTGGCTCGCGAGGTCCTGCATTCGGCGCGACTGCTGGTGTCGAGCCGCCGCACGATCCGGGGTCGACCACCGCCGCTGAGCGAGGCGAGGGCGCCCAGCTGCGCTGATCCCTACCGCCGCCACCACTCCTCCCACGTTCGCTTCCCGTCCGCGTGCTCGGGCACACAGTGGAGCCGGCGGTCGAAATCTCGAAGGATCGAGACCGCGGGGAGCGGGAGGAGCCGGGTGGCCTTCCCGCTGCAGCGCCGCTTGATGTCGACCAGCTCGCGGATGGCGAGCACCTCGGGCCCGCCCATGTCGACGGCGTGCCCCGTCTCGCGGGATTCGGCGAGCGACACCAGCCGATCGGCGACGTCGCCGGCATCGATCGGCTGAAAGGCCAGGTTCGGTGTCCGGAAGAAGACACCCCGGGAGAAGAAGACCGCCAACAGCTGGTGGAACTGGGTCGCCCGCAGGATGGCCCATCCTCCTTCGGAGGTCTCGACCAACCGCTCCGCGGCGCGCTTCGCCCGGTAGTAGGGGTAGCGGTGCCGGTCCACGCCGACGATGGACACGTAGATGACGTGGCTCCCGCTCCTCTGCGCGGCCGCCAGGACATTCGCCGTACCGCCCACTTCGGTCTCGCGCACCCGGCGAAACGGGTTGGAGGCGGCGTGGACCACGACCGCCGCCCCCTCGACCGCCTCGTCCAGCCCGGCGCCGGTGCGGACGTCACCCACCCAGCGGGTCGCCCCCTCGGGGGCCGGGCCGGCTGATCGGGACAGCACCCGCACCTCGTGGCCGCCGGCGACCAGCCGGGAGACCACCATCGACCCGAGCGTCCCCGTGCCGCCGGTCACGAGCATGCGAGCCACGCAGCCACGCTAGTGAGCGGCACGGCAGGGGGCCCCGCCGGACGGACCGGACCCAGGGCGACACCGGGGTGTCGCGTCGGTGAGAATCACTCCGTGGCCGCTGCGCTCCCCGGTCCCGTCGTTCGCTTCGACGACACGCGGCCGGGGGGGACCGGGCTCGTCCTCTCCCGGCCCAATAGCGGTGCTCGTCGCCCGGGACATCGCCGAGGTGGTGGGCGTGCTGGAAGCGGCGGAGGCGGCAGCCGACGCCGGCAGCTGGGTCGCCGGCTACGTCGGCTACGAGGCCGCGTCGGCGTTCGATCCCGCGCTGGCCGCCGGTCGTCACCCCGGACGCGACGAACTCCCCCTGGCCTGGTTCGCCGTATTCGACGACATCGACGCGGCTCGACCGCTCGAGCGCGACGCCGGTGGGGCGAGGCGCTACCGGGTCGGTCCCTGGTGTGCCGACTGCGACGCCGACTCGCATCGCCACCAGGTGGCGTGCGTGCGCGCCCGCATCGCGGCGGGCGACACCTACCAGACCAACCTGACCGCCCGGTTGCACTCGAGCATCGAGGGCGATGCTCTCTCCTTCTACCGCGACCTGGCCCTGGCCCAGGGCAGCGAGCACTGCGCCTACCTCGACACGGGGCGCTACGTCGTGGCGAGCGCCTCGCCCGAGCTGTTCTTCGAGTGGCGCGACGGAACGGATCACGACGCGGCCGATGAAGGGCACCGGGCCGCGGGGGCGGTGGGCCGAGGAGGACCAAGCCTTCTCCGCCGCGCTGGCCACGTCGGAGAAGGACCGGGCCGAGAACGTGATGATCGTCGACCTGCTGCGCAACGACATCGGGCGGATCGCCGAGTGGGGGTCGGTGCACGTCGAGAACCTCTTCGCCCTCGAGCGCTACGAGACCCTCTGGCAGCTGACGTCGACCATCTCGGGATCGCCGCGTCCGGGCACGCGTCTCGTCGACGTGTTCGCCGCGCTGTTCCCGAGCGGCTCGGTCACCGGCGCGCCCAAGCGCAGCACCATGGAGCTGATCGCGACATTGGAGCACTCGCCGCGCGGCGTCTACTGCGGTGCCGTCGGTCTGCTCGCGCCACCCGGAGCGGCCTTCCGCGCCCGATTCAGCGTGGCGATCCGCACGGCCGTCATCGACCGCCACACCGGGGGCGTCGTCTACGGCGCGGGGGGCGGGATCACCTGGGACTCGGACCCCGACGCCGAGTACGAGGAGCTGTGGGCGAAGACGGCGATCCTCTCGGGACCGGCCGCGGAGTGCCGGCTGATCGAGACGATGGCCTATGAGCCCGCGACCGGCGTGCGCAACCGGCACGGGCCATCTCGACCGCCTGGCCCGCTCGGCCGCCTACTTCGGGTTCCCCTGCGACAGCCGGGCGGTGGACGAGGCGATCGCCGGGGCCATCGTGGACGCCGGCCCGTGCCGACTGCGCCTGCTGCTGGGGCGCGACGGCCGCCCGACGGTCGAGCGGTCACCCCTTCCCGTGGCCACGGACGCCCCGGTGCGCCTCGTCATCGACCCCGAACCGGTCGACCCGTCCTCGCCCTGGCTGTTCCACAAGACCACGCGCCGTTCCCCCTACGAGGCCCGGGCGGCCCGGCACCCCGAGGCCGACGATGTCGTGCTCGTCAACGACCGGGGTGAGGTGACCGAGACGACCATCGCGAACCTGGCGGTCTTCTCGCAGGGGCGCTGGTGCACCCCACCCCTCAGTGCCGGCTGCCTTCCCGGCGTTGAGCGCCGGCGGTTGCTCGAGGGCGGTCGTCTGGTGGAGCAGTCCTTGACGGTCGACGACGTGGTGCGCGCCGAGGCCCTGGCTGTCGTGAACTCGTTGCGCGGGTGGCGACCGGCCGAGCTCCTCGTCGGGCCGGCCATCGCCGCCCCGACGACCGTGTCGCTCAGCGGGTCGACACCGGGCTGACCCAGCCGTCGAGCAGCCGCTGCGTGGCGTCGGCGATCTCGGCGATCGCCCGCGAGAACGCCTCCTCGTTGGCCTGGGACGGTGTCCGGCTCCCGGACACCTTGCGAACGAACTGGCGCGCGGCCGCCTCGATGTCGGGGTCGGCCGGGGCCTGAGGTCCGCGCAACGTCAAGATGCTTCGGCACATGGTGAAACCCTGCCACGCGCGGGCTCGCCCGTCCCCGGCAGGGCCCGGACCAGGAACGGAGCGCCGAAGTGCAGGGGGCGTGGCCGCCGCGCGCCGGGCGGTGGGTCACAATGGATCGTGCCCATCGACCTACAGGGAACCCACAGGTCGGTTGGTCAAGATGGCGGGCGGAGGAATCCTCGTATGCAGGCCACCGCCAGGGTGCTCGTCGTCGACGACGAGCAGGGCATCATCGACTTGGTCTCGATGGCCCTCCGTTACGAGGGCCTCAGCGTGAGCGCGGCCGACTCCGGGCGCGCCGCGCTCGCCTCCATCAACGAGCGGCGACCGGATCTGTTGATCCTCGACGTGATGATGCCCGACCTGAACGGGTTCGAGATCATGCAGCGGATCGCCACCGACGAGCCCCGCATCCCCGTCATCTTCTTGACGGCGCGCCAGGACCTCGACGACAAGCGACAGGGCTTCGCCCTCGGTGCGGACGACTATCTGACGAAGCCGTTCAGCGTCGAGGAGCTGATGTTCCGGGTGCGGGCCCTCCTACGCCGGACGGCCGACCACACGGGCCCGACCACCATCTTGCAGTTCGAGGACCTCGTGCTCGACGCCGAGCGCCACGAGGCGACGAGGGCCGGCGAACCCCTCGACCTCACCCCGACCGAGTTCCGGCTCCTCCAGTACCTGCTGCTCAACTCCGAGCGCGTGGTGTCGAAGACCCAGATCCTCGACCGCGTCTGGGAATCGGACTTCGAGCGCGACGAGAACGTGGTCGAGACCTTCGTCAGCACCCTGCGGCGCAAGATCGAGACCAATGGCCCCCGGCTCATCCAGACGGTGCGCGGCGTCGGCTACCGCCTGCGCCGGACCGCCTGAGGTAGCGCGATGGCGCTGCGCACCCGCCTGCTCGTCACACTGATCGCCCTCGTGGCCTTCGGGCTCGTCGTCTCCGACGTCGCCACCTACACCTCGCTGCGCTCGTTCCTGGTCGGTCGGACGGACCCGCAGCTCGAATTGGCCGCGCAGCCCGTGTCCTTCCAGGTGCTCTTGAGCGCCGGGATCATCAAGCAGCGGACCACGGGCACTCCCGGAGCCACCGGCGCGTCCGCCACCCAGCCGCGCACCGGATTCTCCAACCCGAACCGCCTGAAGGGTGTTCCCCGCGCCCTTCGCCCAATCGCCTTCGGCGCCGAACGCAACGGCCTCGAGCCGGCGGGCACCGTCGGCGAGCTCGTGAACGCCTCGGGGCACACGGTCGGCACGCCGACCACGTTCAGCTACAGCGGGAAGAAGGCGCCGCCGCCGGTCCTCCCCCGTTCGGCGGCGAGGCTGGCGCCCGGCGCCGAGCGGTACTTCGACGCCCGCAGCGCCGGCGCCAACGCCATCAACTACCGCGTGCTGGCGCGCGCCATTGGCTATCGCGATCTCACCGTCATCGTGGCGATCCCGCTCACGAGCGTCAACCAGACGCTCAACCGGCTCGTCCTCATCGAGCTCTTGGCCACCGCGGCGATCCTGATCGGCCTCGGCCTCTTGTCCCGCTGGATCGTCCGCCGTGGCCTGCGGCCGCTCGAGGACATGGCGGTCGCGGCCGGGGACATCGCCCGGGGCGACCTCTCCCGCCGGGTCGAACCTGACGGGGGGCCGACGGAGGTGGGGAGGCTCGGCTCGGCGCTGAACGTCATGCTGGGCGAGATCCAAGAGGCATTCGACTCCCGCGCGGCGAGCGAGGCGCGCCTGCGCCGGTTCGTCGCCGACGCCTCCCACGAGCTGCGCACGCCGCTCACGTCGGTCCGCGGCTACGCCGAGCTGTTCGAGCACAACCGAGACCGGCCGCCCGAGGACCTCGACACCGCCATGCGGCACATCCGACGAGAGGCGGACCGGATGAGCGTCCTCGTCGACGACCTCCTCGTGCTGGCCAATCTGGACCAGGTGCGGCCCCTCCACATCGCATCCGTCGACATTGCCTCGGTGGTGCGCGAGGCCGTCGTGGCCTTCGGCTTCACCCGCAGCGACCACGTGGTCCGCTCCGACGCCGCCCGCGAGATCCGCATCGAATGTGACGCCGAGCGCGTGCGTCGCGCCGTCGACAATCTCCTCACCAACGCGGTTCGCTACTCACCGTCGGGGAGCGCCATCGACGTCACGGTGCGCTCCCGACCCGATCTCGAACGGACAGCATCGTCGGCCAACGGCCACGGGGGGCCGGCCCCGACCGGCGTGCCGTGCGTCGAGATCGAGATCCGCGACGAGGGCCCGGGCGTGCCGAGCGAGGAGGCGGACCGCATCTTCGAGCCCTTCTACCGGGCCGACACCTCGCGGACCCGCAACACCGGCGGCACGGGACTGGGGCTCGCCATCGTGGCCGCCACCGTCGAGGCGCACGGCGGCACCTTCGGGGTCCGCCCGAACACGCCCGCGGGCTCCTGTTTCTGGCTCTGCCTCCCCGTCCACCCCGAGCAGCGAGATTCCGAGCAGCGAGATTCCGAACAGCCAGATTCCGACCGCGAGGGAGCGGCATCCGGCAACGGTTCGACGAACGGGTCGGCCACGCACGAGCAACCCGCCATCACGCCCCCGGAGGTGGAGGCGGCAACCCGCGGCGCCCAGCCGGCGGTCCGCTAAATCCCCCGGCGGGCCGCCCGGCTTCGACCGTCGGGTCAGTCCGCCAGTTGCTTGGCGAGCCAGGCGCCCAGCGCCGACACGGACGCATCGGACTCGGGAACGTTGCCGGCCGCGATCTGGAAGACGTGTTGCATCTCGGGCCAGACCTGGATCGTCGCGTCGCAGCCGGCGGCCGAGGCCCGCTCGGCGAGGCGCGTGGAGTCGTCGAGCAACAGCTCGTCGCCGCCAACGTGCACGATGAACGGCGGGAAGTCAGAGAAGTCGGCGTAGAGCGGCGAGATGAGCGGGTTCTTCACGTCGTGCTCGCCCGCGTACCAGCCGATGCCCGGGTCCTCCTCGTCACCCCGGCCGAGGATCAGGTCCTTGCCCGTGTTGGTGGTGAGGGACTCACCGGTCGAGGCGAGATCCGTCCACGGGGAGAGCAGGGCCAGGCCGGCCGGCGCCGGCAGGCCGCGCTCGCGCAGCGCCAGCGCGGTCGCCAGCGCCAGGCCACCGCCGGCCGAGTCGCCACCCAGCACGATGTGGGTGGCCCCGAGCCCCTGGCGGAGCAGCCAGGAGAACGCGGTGACGGCATCGTCGAGGCCGGCCGGGAAGGGGTGCTCGGGGGCCAGCCGGTAGTCGATGATCAATCCGCGGACGCCGGCCGCCCTGGACAGGTGCCCGGCCAGCTTGCGGTGCGACTCGATGGATCCGACCGAGTAACCGCCACCGTGCAGGTAGAGCAGCACCCGCTGCTCGTCGGCCCCGACGGGCACCACCCACTCCGCGGCGACGCCGTCGGCATCGACCGGCCGGTACGTGACGCCCTCGGGCTCCCCCGTGGCCACCGCCCACAGCGCGCTCGCCGCCCGAACTTCTTCGATGGGACGGTCGGGCTGCTCCTCCGCCGACATCGCCTGGAGCAGGAGATGGAACTGCGTGGCCTCGTCGCTGATCATCCGCTCAAGGTACTGGGTCGTTTCCGACCCTTGGCGGCGCCGGATCGATCGCGCCCGTCCCCGGCTACGGGGCAGGAGCCGCCTCGGATTGTCGACGCGGCGGGCCCGCCGACGTGTGTCGAGTGCCCGGCGGGTCGACCGCCCACGCGGCCGGACTGTCCCACGCGTCGTCGAAGACCAGTTCCGCCATGGGTCGGCGGCGGACAGGACCATGGGAGCCCTCGGGCCGGCCGAGCGTGATGGTGGCGGCCATGAACACGTCGTCTGGCACCCCGAGCAGCGCGCGTAACTCCGCTTCCACGCCGAAGTGGAACCCGGTCAGGACACCGCCGTATCCGAGGGCGCGAGCCGCCAGCAGGATGTTCTGACAGGCCGGAAAGACCGAGGCGCCCTCGAAGGACACCGCTGCCCGATACCGGACGAGGCAGGCCAGGATCAAGACGGGGACGCGGTCGAAATGGTCGACGTACTCCTGCAGGGCCCGGGCCGTCCGCGATTTCGGTGAGTTCGTCGCCCTGCCGGAGCCCGAGTCATAGGCGTCGGTCTGCCTCTTCGTTCCCCATACCTGACGCGCCGAC
The DNA here is from genome assembly GCA_963833735.1 of uncultured Actinomycetes bacterium. Lineage (GTDB taxonomy): Bacteria > Actinomycetota > Acidimicrobiia > Acidimicrobiales > RAAP-2 > DATNIB01. The sequence goes on from CAWHYR010000011.1 coordinate 124,964, forward strand.
TCCCCGATGAGCCGTTTGGCCTCGCCCGCCCGGGGACCGTCCGTCAACACCACCATCCGGAAGGGCTGTCGGTTCGACCCACTCGGGGCCCGCGTCGCCGCGAACAGGACGGCCCGCAGCACCTCGGGGGGAACGGGCTCGTCGTGATATCGGCGAATGGCCCGCGTCGTGGTGATGCCCTCCAACAGGCCGACCGTGTCGAGCGGGAGCGCGGCGGACCGCCAATCGTCGTCGGGCACGTCTCTTTGATCTCGCGTTCCCATGGGGCCCCGCCCTCGCGGCCGCGGCACGCCCGGCCCTGGCCGAGATGGTGCCACCGGGCTCAGGTTCTGTCGAGACCTGCCGCGACCCGGCGGCCGGGTCCGACGCGACTACCCGACTGCGGCCTGCAGTGCCGCCAGCACGTCGGCCCCGACGGCGAGCGGTCCACCGAAGACGTAGCCCTGGGCGGTCGGTTCCAACGCTGCCAGATAGGGCGTGATCTCGAGTGGCAACGGTGCGCTCTGGTTCACGAGCAAGAGCGGACCGTCGCGACCGTCGGTGGCCATGAACACGCCGCCGCCCAGCGCGTCGGGGAAGTCCGCCGCGGTCGCCGCGCCGAAGATCGAGGCGTCGGGGAAGAAGCGGCTGGCCACTGCGGCCGACGTGCTGTAGAGGTCCTGGCCGAACACCGCGGTGGCCCCCGGATCCGCCCCGGCTGCGGCCAGCGACCCGCCGATGGCGTAGCGGACGTCACCGGGGAACTGGGCCAGGTAGGCCGCGGTCTCGGGCGACTGGGTCGCGCCGTCGGTGAGGAGGATCGCTGCGTGATTCTCGATGGCCGCGGGGACGGCGGAGAGCGCGTCGTAGAAGCTCAGCCCGGTCGCCTCGAAGATCGTCGAGGGGTTCCCCAGCTGTTGGGCGATGTCGACCGCGGTGGCGTACTCGTTGGCGCCGGCCTCCCGGACCACCCGGTAGCCGAGTCCCTCCAGGGCGGTATCGATGGTCGGGCTCAGGGCGAGGTCACCGCCCAGGACGTAGACGGTGTCTCCGACCGGGAGCACCCGCTCGATCTCGGCCTCGACACGGGGGTCGATCGTCGAGCTGATCGAGGCGCCGGGAGTGATCAGGAGCGGCCCTCCGACCGCCGCGGCCAGCGGTCCACCGGCCAGGGCGTCGGAGAAGAAGTCAGAACGGGCAAGGACGACCGCCTGAGCCGAGCCGCTCGTCGGGAACTCCTGCTCCGAGATGGCGATCGACGTGCCGACGGCATCAGTGCCGTAGATCTGGAGGGGAACGGGAGCGCTGGAGGCCGGCACGGTGCTGCACACCACGTCGCTGTCGATGTCGGTCGTCCACTGCGCCAGCGCGACGGTGCCTTCGGTGAACGAGCCCGCACGGCAATCCGCTTCGGCGCCGATGAGGGTGCCGGCGCCGGGCACCCAGTCATCCAGGCCACTCAGGGACGCGGTGCCGGCGGGCGTGCCGCCGGTGATGTCGTCCCACTGCTGGGTGGTCGCGTACACGCCGATGCTCGTGGCGCCCGCCGTGGCGAGGTCGGAGACCATGCCCTGGAGCAGAGCCACGTTCATGGCCTGGCCGGCCGAGCCCGCCTGCCACGTGTTGGACGTCTCGACGTCGAGCCACCACGGATACGCGCTCACGGCACTGGGCACCGGCACCGGCGGGGACTGACCGTTGATGGCGGCGGCCGCGGCGCTCAGCCAGGAGACGTCCTGGGATGCCAGCTGCTGCCCGTATTCCCAGGCGCACGCCGTCGAATTCGCACCCGCGGTGCTCGAGCCGGAGCCGGTCGTGACCAGCGTGGTCGTACACACGCCGTACGGCGTGTTCCCCGAGGAGGGCCAGTCGGCGATCAGGGTGCCGTTGAAGACATCGCCGGGGTCGGAGGTATTGACGTAGAGCGACGACTTCGGTTGCGACGTGGAGCCGGCAGAGGTGCTCACCGCCCAGTACAACTCGCTCTGCAGGTACGACGAGGCCGTGCCGAAGCAGGGGTTGAGCACATCGGGCAGCCCGTCGTTGACCCCGACGATGCCGAAGACCTGACCGCTCGGAAAGGTGCTGCCGCATTGGGGGAACGAGATGTCGTAGCCCGTCTCGAGCGCGACCGGTGTGGCGGCCGATGCCGGCCCGCCGAAGGCCGCGAGACCGGTCAGCAGCGCGGCCAGGCCGACGACGGCTCGGAGAGTTCCCACAGTGGCTACGCGCCTGGTGGCGGATCGCACAGTCAACACGCCCTCACCCTTGTCCGGCAACGAGAGCGTACCTGGGCCGCCCCTCGTCGCAGTGGTCGGTCGCCGACATCACGGCCCTCCAGTTCGCCTCGTGACCCGGCCGTGGTGGGTGCCTGCGGTCCCCGTCACGTGGTCGGTGGGACCGATTTGACCGGGGCCTTGGGTGGCTCCAGATACTGCTCGACCGCGGTCGCCATCCCCTGGGCGATGACCATCTGTCCATGGGCACTGGCCGCGATGGAACCCTCAAACGGGTCGGTGATGTACATCGGCTCGATGACGGCCCCCGGCATCTCGCTGGGCGTCGAGAAGTAGCCGGCCGCCGCCGGACCGATCAGGAGGAGGTGGTCGTAGCTGGCTGCCTCCGCGGCGATCCCGACGGCCGACGGATCCCCGACGTAGGAGCCGAGGGCGGTGTCGGGCACCACACCGTCGTTCGGTATGCCCCACCCCTGCGCGTTCATGGCGGCCAGCACGTCCGCCTGCAGCAGGTTGGCCAGCTTGAGGTTCGCCGACGCGAACGGGCGATCGGCGTCGTAGGCGGTGAGACTGCCTGCGGTCTGCGGGGATTGGTTGGCATCGAAGTAGATGCCGACCAAGACGTCCGCCTTTGCGTCATTGGCGCAGACGTCGCGCGCCGCGACGTCGTCATGGGACCCTTGCAGGGTGAGGAGACCTCCCGACACGTCTGCCGGCCCGAGCCGCACGACGGTCGTGGCCGACGTGCGCGACACGACGACGGTGAACCCGTCGGCGCGCAGGAGCCCCATCGCGTCGAGCTCCACCGGCAGGGTCTCGTCGGCTTCGTCGATGGTTTGCCCGGTCTCGGTGGTGCCGACGCCCCCGGGGTCGATGCCACCATGGCCGGCATCGAGGAACACCGTCTTGTGGCGGTCACCGGCAGTCGGTCCGAACTCCATACAGGCGCCAGCGGCGAAGACTGCGGGATCGATGGACTGACCCTCGGTTCCGGGCGAGGAGGCGGCGCTCCGGCTGGCGTCCAGGCGATCCCAGCCGAACACCGCGGCGCCGGCGACGAAGAGCACCAGGACCAGGACCAGCACGACGCTCCGTTTCGACCGACGGGTCCGGTGGCGGGTTCGAGGTCTCTGAGCTGGCCTCATGGCGTCAGCAACGGTCGCCCGAGGACCGACGTCGCATCAGAGCGGTGCCGCGGCCGAATTCGGATCAGCCAGGAGCGGGACGATGCGTCGATGGTAGCGAGGTGGTCCGTCGAAAGGGGGGCGGGCACCGGCCTCCGCTGCAGCATCGGCCAGTGCTCCCGGGGCACTGCGACGTCGGGTCGACGACTATGCAGTGGAGGTCGAACGGACATCCGGACCCGCCCCCCTGTGCGATCGTGTAGCCGTGTGCGGGCGCTTCTCCCTCTACGAACCGGCGTCGGATCTGGCCGAGCGCTTCGGCATCGACGAGGTGGTCACCGATGAGCTCCCAAGCCGCTGGAACGTGGCACCGACCCAGCCCGTCTATGCGGTGGCGACCACGCTGACGGGGCCACCCGTCGTTTGCGAACCGTGCGCTGGGGCCTCGTCCCCAGCTGGGCCAAGGACCCGACCATCGGCAACCGCTTCATCAATGCCCGCCTGGAGACGATCGAGACGGCCCGTCCGTACCGCTCGGCGTTCGAGAGGCGGCGCTGCCTCATCCCGGCTTATCCGGTAGTCGAAATCGACCGTCTTGGACGACGGCAAGAGCCTCGGCGACCCCTCTTGCGGACGGTGTGACCCGAACTATCTGACCTGTGTCGTCAATGGCGGCGGGGTGGTTGTCGCGCTGATACAGCGCTGCCTTACGTTGCGAGAAGTCGCGGCGGAAGGGGTTTCGGTGGCCAAAGTGCAGCGCATCGAGCTCGATGGCCTCGCGACGTGGACCGTGCTGGGCGAGGACCACCTCCCGATCGTCGACGTTGAGATCTTCCTCGAACACCTTCGCGTGACCGGCCGTTCACCCAACACGGTGAAGTCCTACGGCCGGGCGCTCGCCTTGTGGTTCGACTTCCTCGCCCTCCAAGACTGGGGTTGGGCGGACGTCTCAATCGAGCGGTTCGGTGAGTTCCTCGGCTGGCTCACGACGGGGCTGCCGCTTGACGTCGCGCCGATCACCGAACGGCCCCGGCAGGTTTCGGACGAGACCGTTGCCCTCCGGCTCCAGGGTGTGCGCTCTTTCTATGCCTTCCATCAGCGCCGGGGGCACGATGTCGCGCCTGGGCTGTTCGAGTGGGGGGTCGACCGTTCCCCCTACCGCGCGTTCCTCCACCACGTCTCGAGGCGCGACGCGGTGCTGCGGGCCACGGTCACGGTCCGCCGGCGGCGGGCGCAGGCCCCAACCCTCACGCCGCGTCAGCTCACGGCAATCGAGGATGACTGCGCGACCCGAGACGAGACCGGTTGGCACGGCTCAGTCCGGGACCGGTTGTTCTTCTCACTCCTCGAAGAGACCGGGCTACGCATCGGCGAAGCACTGTCGCTCCAACACGGCGACTGGCACAGCGGGCTCGGCGAGAACCCCTACATCGAGGTGGTACCGAGACCGCATCCCCTTGGCTTGCGAGTGAAGAGCGGCGAGTATCGCAAGCTTTACGTCTCGGACTCGCTCGACCGCCTCTATGGCGAATACCTCTGGGAGTGCTGCGACGCCGGTCTCGACCTCGAGGTGCCGTCCGTGGACGAGCATTACGTCTTCGTCAACCTCCGTGGTGGCGTGCGCTTCGCGCCTATGCGACCCGAGTCGATCTACAAGCTCACCCGCCGCATCTCGGCCCACCTCCCCGGCCAGCTCCCCGAGGGGTGGTCACCACACTGGTTCCGCCACACGCACGCGACGGCGCTCCTGCTCGCCGGCGTCCCGGTTCACGTCGTCTCCCGCCGACTCGGCCACCGCGACGTCCAGACGACGCTCGATCGCTACGCCTGGGTGATCGACGACGAGGACCTGCGGTCGCTCGCTGACTGGAGGGCGATCACCAAGAGGTGGGGGCGGGCGGGATGACCACCTCACGCGTCCTCGACGCGGAGATCGTGCGCCGCCTGCACGAACACCGGCCAGACGTCTTTACCCTCGAGCGCAACGCCAAGTTGTGGGAGGAAATCCCTGAAGGGCTCCGCCTCGTCCACTTCACGCGCCAGTCCATCCCCGACGAGTACCGAAACGGCTTCGGCTACTACCACGACAAGATCGGCAACGCACACCTCGACACCCTGCCCGAGGAAATGGCGCGGGAGGTTGCTTACGTCTTCTGGCGGACGATTGAGATCGGCGGCCGAGTCGCGATCTCGCCATGGGGACTCTGCGTCCGCGAGCTCGGCCGGACTGCCGAGCGACTGCGGAGCGAGGGCCACCCTTGTTGCAGCCTCATGGACCGAACACCCGACGAGTGGGAGCACGAACTCCAGCGGACCTGGGCGCTCCGCACCGGAGCGATCGGCAACCCGAACACTCTGCACACGATCACCGCGGTCGTGTACCGGGCGTGCAAGCTCCTGTGGTTCGCCTATGACGACGGGCCCTGGTGGACGAGGGAGGTCTGGAACCTGCGCCTCGATCCCCGCATCCCTCACCGCGTGCATGAGCCGGCGATGGAGGAGACGATCCACTGGCACCGGATCGAGCCGCGGTGGCTCCGGCTCGCCGGGATGTGGCACATGAAGGCGATGCTCGAGACGAACCAGCTCACCTGGACCTCGGTGATCGGCCGGTGCTCGGGCCTTCTTCTCTTCGCCGACTTCCTCGCGGCTCGCCAGATCACCGAACCGGAGCTCATGACCGACCACCAACGGGTCCGCCCGCTGATGCTCGACTTCCTCGACGAGCTGCGGACGAAGCCCATCGAGCGGGGAACCGGTCGCCGGATCGGCGAGGTGCGCAGCGACTCGAGCACCACGGGCACGATGAGCGCCGTCCGCCAGCTCTACCGCTACCTCCATGACCATCGCGAGGACAGCGGCTCGGGTGCTCGGGGAGCCGCGCTGGGCGCGGCTGGGTCCCGAGCACCTCCGCTTCCTCCACGACGGCGATCTCCCGAGACGACGGGCGCGCCGCCCCTTCGACGAACGCCATCTCATCTCGGAAGCGGCCCAGGCTCGGGTGAGCGCCGTCGCCCACATGATCGGGGAGCCGACGGACGCTAACGGCCTCGGCGACCCCCAGGCGATGCGGATACTCCTGCTCCTAATCGCAACCGGTCGACGGCGGAGCGAGATTCGCATGCTCGACCACGACCCGATCATCCCCGTCGCCGCGCAGCCCAGCGACGACGGTGAGGTCGTCGCGAAACTCCGCTACCAACAGACCAAGATCGAGGGCGCTCCGAACACGATCTTCGTCGGAGCTGACGTCGCCGCGATCGTTGCCGAGCAGCAGCGGTGGGTCGCCGAACACATGGCGGCGATCGGCAGCCCCGGCGTGGTGCCTCGCTATCTATTCATCCGGAAGATGAACAACCGCCACGGCCGCTACGCCTTCGACGATGGGGTGCTCACGAGCGTGTTCCGTCGTCTCGTCGAGCGGTTCGACCTTCGTGACGACGATGGCAAGCCCTTTCCTCTTGGCCAGACGCACCGCTGGCGGCACACGAAGGCCACGAGCCTCATCAACGCCGGGGTGCCACTGCACGTCGTCCAGCGCTATATGGGGCACACGACGCCCGAGATGACGATGCACTACGCGCAGACCCTCGACCAGACGGCCCGCGCAGAGTTCCTCCGATACCGAAAGCTGACCCGCTCGGGCGCACCCTCCTCGGTCGCCGCGGAGGACCTCTACGACCTCCTCGCCCTCGACCGACGGACGGACCGGGTGCTGCCCAACGGGTGGTGCACACTCCCGCCGGCGAAGCACTGTGACAAGGGCAACGCATGTCTGACCTGCGATCTGTTCGTCACCGACGAGCGATTCCTACCGGTCCACGAGGCGGAGATGGCCGACCTGGTCACGCTGATCGAGCGCCGTCAGGCGGACCACCGTGAGCGCACCGGCGCGGAGATGGGTGAGAACCACGTTTGGCTCCGCCAGCGTCGTCGGGAGGAGGAAGCGCTGCGGGGCATCATTGGGGCGATCGAAGCCGCGCCGGAGTCCGCTCCACTCCAGGGCGCGGGTGTGGCTGCCCGGACCGAGCTCGACAGTCGGCGCGATCGGCAGTCGGGACGTGAGCGCCGGCAATACCGACAACCTCCGCCGCGCTGCGACGGCGAAGCACGAGGCAGCAGTCCGCCGGGCCGAGGCCGGACTTCGCCGCCTCCTACGGGCACACGCCCCGATCACCTTCGAGGCGGTCGCAGCCGAAGCTGGGGTCTCGAAGGACTTCCTCTACCGTTCCTCACTCCGGCACCGGATCGAGCGCCTCCGCGCCGACACCGCGGCTCGTCCTCAGGTCATGCCCGATGATCGACGTGAGGAGGCTGCCGAGACATCGAGCGTCGTGCGGACGCTCACCCGTGAGATCGCCGAGCTCCGCCGGCGCCATCACGAAGAGGTCGCGGAACTGCGTGCGGCGCTCGCTGCGGCGCACGGAGAGCTTTTGACTCTGCGGCGCCGACACGGGATCCACTGACGGAGCGCGCCGGGGCGCCTCGCTCCTAATCTGATTGCATGTGCGGCCGCTACACGCTGGCAAGGCCGCTCAGCGACATCGCAGGGCTGCTCAACGCGACGCCTCCGGCCGACCCGGAGCGCTACGAACCGAGCTGGAATGTGGCACCCCAGACCGAGGTTCTCGGTCTCCGGTTGCGGGAAGAGGGCCGCACCCTCGACTTCTACCGCTGGGGTCTCGTGCCGTCGTGGGCAAAGGACCCGGCGATCGGCAACCGGCTCATCAACGCCCGTGCCGAGTCTGTCTCTACCAACAACGCCTTCCGCTACGCGTTCCGCCGCCACCGGATCGCCGTCATCGCCGACGGCTATCTCGAGTGGAAGAAAGGGCCGGGCAAGACGACCCACCCCTACCTCTTCCGCCCGCCGGACGGCGGGCTCCTCACCTTCGCCGGGCTCTTCGAGACGTGGCACGACTCCCGGCCCGGTGCCAATCCAGACGTTCCCGTCCGGACCTGCACGGTCATCACAACGGACGCGAGTGGGGACCTCGCTGTCGTTCACAACCGGATGCCGGTCATCCTCCCGCCGGACGTCCTCGACGCCTGGCTCGACCCGGAGAACGACGACACGGACGAGCTTGAGTCCTTCCTCCGCCCGCTACCGCGCGGCTCGCTCACTTTCTACGAGGTCGACCGTCGCGTTGGCTCGGTCGACAACAACGATCCTTCGTTCCTTGAGCCAGCTCCAGTCGGCGAGTCGACCGGCAGCGGGCAGACGAGCCTCTTTTGAGGACGCGACTGCAACAGTGTGACCAGCCTTGTTGACCGCCAGGGCCGTAGCACTACCGGATAGCCCGGCCAACGGCTTCTACGAGTGGAAGCGCTCGAGCGAGCCCGGACGCAAGCGGGCCGGGCAGCCCTTCTATGCCTTTGACCCCGACGGCCAGCCGCTGGCCCTCGCCGGGGTCTGGGAGGTCTGGTACGACGCGGAGAACGTGGCGCTGCGGAGCACGGCGATCATCACGACGGCCGCGGCGGGCCCGCTGGCCGAGATCCACGACCGGATGCCGGTCATCGTCGAACAGCAGGACTGGGACCGCTGGCTGGCCCCGAGCAGCGCTCGATGCCGGCGACGTCGCGGCGCTCGTCGTGCCCGCAGCGGCCGGGCGCCTGGTCGTCCGGTCGGTGGGCACGCGGGTGAACAGCGCGGCCAACGAGGGACCCGATCTGATCGAGGCGGCGGCCCCGGCTCCCTGAGTCGATGTGTCTCGAGTCAGCAGAAGTCCCGGGTCAGCAGAAGTCCCGAGCACGCAGCGCGGCCGCCAGCGGGAGGGCCTCGATGCGCTCGGCCATCACGTTGATCACGTCGTGGGCCACTTCGAGCGTGCCGCGGACCATGAGGGCGGACGCCGACTGGGCCACGCGGCGGTGCCGGGCCCACACGCCGACCGAGCAGATCACGTTCACGAGTCCGGTCTCGTCCTCCAGGTTCACAAACGTGATCCCCCGCGCCGTCTCGGGCCGCTGGCGGTGGGTGACCACGCCGGCCACGGTCACCCGGTCCCCGTCGGCCCGTCCCCGCAGTCCCGCCGCGGTGACGACCCCGAGGCGGTCGAGGTGCTCGCGGGCGAGCTCGGTGAGCGAGGAGTCGACGCTCACCCCCGTCGCCCACAGGTCGGCCACCGTCTCTTCGACCCGGTCCATGGGCGGGAGCGGCGGGCGCCTCGGCGCCGACCACGATCCCGGGCAGGGTGCCGGCCGGGGCCGGGGCCAGCGCACCGGCCGCCCAGAGGGCCCGGCGGCGCTCCCCGCCATCCAGGCTGGCCGTCGCCCCCGCGGTGGCGAGGGCCTCGAGCTGGGCGCGGGAGAGCTCGGCCCGCCGGGCCAGGTCCTCCAAGTCGCGGTAGGGGCGGCCGGTCGCGATCCGCTCGGCCGTCTCGGTCCCGAGCGTGCGCACCGAGGCCAGCCCGAGCCGGAGCGCGGGTGGTTCGGACGCAGCCGACTCACCACCGACCGGTTCGAGGCCGGCCGCGGCCGCGCTGTGGTTGACCTCGGCCCGGCGCACCACCACCCCGTGGCGGCGGGCGTCGGCGACGAGGGTCTGCGGGGACCAGAACCCCATCGGCTGGGAGTTGAGCAGCGCCGGCGAAGAACGCCGCCGGGTAGTGCAGCTTCAGCCAGGCCGAGGAGTAGACGAGGTAGGCGAAGGACACCGCGTGGGACTCGGGGAAGCCGAAGTTGGCGAAGGCCGCCAGCTTGGCGAAGATCTCGTCGGCGACCTCGCCGGTGATCTGCCGCTCGGCCATGCCGGCGTAGAAGCGCTGCCGGAGCGCCTCCATGCGCTCCGCCGAGCGCTTGGACCCCATCGCCTGGCGGAGCTGGTCGGCCTCGGCCGCGCTGAAGCCGGCGACGTCGATCGCCATCTGCATCAGCTGCTCTTGGAAGAGCGGCACGCCGAGGGTCTTCTCCAGGCAGGGCTTCAAGCAGCGGGTGCAGGTAGGTGATCTCCTCCTCGCTCGTTGCGCCGGCGCAGGTAGGGATGGACCGAGCCGCCCTGGATCGGTCCGGGCCGGATGAGCGCGACCTCGACCACGAGGTCGTAGAAGGCGCTGGGCTTGAGGCGCGGCAGCGTGCCCATCTGGGCGCGGCTCTCGACCTGGAAGACCCCCACCGTGTCGGCCGCGGCACAACATCTCGTAGACCGCGTCGTCCTGGGGGATGGTCGGCGAGGTCGAGATCGTCGTGCCGTGGTAGTCGGCGACGAGATCGACCGTGCGGTGCAGGGCCTCGAGCATGCCGAGGCCGAGCAGGTCGAACTTCACGAGGCCGACCGCCGCGCAGTCGTCCTTGTCCCACTGCAGCACGGTGCGGCCCGGCGCGGTCGCCCACTCGACCGGGCAGACCTCGATGACCGGGCGGTCGCAGATCACCATCCCGCCCGAGTGCATGCCGAGGTGGCGGGGGAAGCCCTCGAGCTGTGCCGGCCAGCGCGAGCACCGTCGCCGGGATCGTCGCTCGGCCGAGGTCGGCCAGCTTGCCGAGCGAGCGCGTGGCTCGAGCTGGCGGCGACCAGGCGTCGATCGTGCCCGGCGGCGTACCCGAGGGCCTTGGCCGCGTCGCGCACCGCCGAGCGGGGCCGGTAGGTGATGACGTTGGCCACCTGGGCCGCGTGCTGCCGGCCGTGGCGCTCGTAGACGTACTGGATGACCTCCTCGCGCCGGCCGCTCTCGATGTCGACGTCGATGTCGGGCGGCCCGTCGCGCTCGGCGGACAAGAAGCGCTCGAAGAGCAGGCCCAAGGCGACCGCGTCGGCGTTGGTGATCCCGAGCGCGTAAGCAGACCGCCGAGTTCGCGGCCGAGCCCCGGCCCTGGCAGAAGATGTCCTGCTCGCGGCAGAACGCGACGATGTCCCACACGACGAGGAAGTAGCCGGGAAAGCCGAGTGCCTCGATGATCGCGAGCTCGTGGTCGATCTGCGCCCAGGCGCCCGGCACCCGCTCCGCCCCGCGCGGCCCGTAGCGATCGGTGGCCCCGTCTTCGACCAGCCGGCGCAGGTAGCCCATCTCGTCGCAACCCGGCGGGACGGGGAAGGGGGGCAAGCCCGGGCGCCACCAGGTGGAGGTCGAAGGCGAGCGCCCGGCCGAGCTCTCCGGCCCGCTCGACCGCCCCCGGGTAGCGGGCGAAGCGCCGGGCCTGCTCGGCCCCCGAGCGCAGGTGGGCGCCGGGGCCGCCCGGCAGCCAGCCGTCCATCTCGTCTAGGGAGCGCCGGGCGCGCACCGCGGCCAGCGCCGCCGCCAGGTGGTGGCCGGCCGGGGTGGCGTAGTGGGCGTTGGACGTCGCCACCAGCTCCACGCCGCCGGTGACCGCCAGCTCGGCCAGCGCGTCGTTGCGCGCCGAGTCGAGCGGGTCGCCGTGGTCGAACAGCTCGACGGCGACGTTGCTGCGCCCGAAGGCGGCCGACCAGCTCGCTCAAGCGCCGCCGCCGCCGCCCGCGGCCCCGCCGCGGCGAGCGCCGCGGGCACCGTCCCCTTGCGGCACCCGGTGAGCACCAGCCAGTGGCCGCCGTGCGCGGCGGCCAGCGTCGTCGAGGCGAGACTGTGGGGATCCCCTTGCTCCCGCCGGCCAGCTGCGCCTCGGCGATGGTCCGGCTGAGGCCGCGGTATCCGGTCGGGTCGCGGGCCAGCACGACGAGGTGCGCACCCTCGGGATCGGCCCGGCCGTTCTGGCGCCGGGTGAGGCCGAGGGTGAGCTCGGCGCCGAAGACCGTGGGCAGCCCCACCAGCCGGGCCGCCTCGGCGAAGCGGACCACCCCGTAGAGGCCGTCGTGGTCGGTGAGCGCCAGCGCCGAGAGGCCGAGCCGGGCCGCCTCGGCGACCAGCTCCTCGGGATGCGAGGCCCCGTCGAGGAAGCTGAAGTTCGAGTGCGCGTGCAGCTCGGCGTAGCCGTCGAGACCCGGGTCAGTCATAGGTGGCCTCCACCCACCATCGGCTCTCCTCCACCGAGCAGAGGTGCGCCCGCTGATCGGCGACGAGCAGCTGGAACCGCGCCCGCCGGCGACGCTCCCCCCGGTCCCACCACCGTTCGTCGGACAACCACGGCCCCGCCCACGCCAGTACCTCGCTCGCCGGGCCGCGGCCGACGGCCAGGCGCGCCGGCGCGGCGCTGAGCCGGCCGCGGGCACTCACCCGGACCGGCTCCCCACCCGAGCAGGTCACCTCGGCCGGGAGCGGCTCGGGGTGCACCAGCGCCGGGGCGGGCTGGGGATGGCGGCCCGGCCAGGGCGGGGCGTCGCCCGGCGCGGCGGGTGACTCCTCCCCCCAGGGCACCAACCGGACCCGGTCGCCCGGCGCGCGACCGCCCGAGAGCCTCCCCAAGAACACCGCCTCGGGACCGAGCATCCCTCGCAACCGGTCCAGCCCGCGCGTCGCCCGACGGTCGGCCTCGGACACCTCGCCCCACAGACCGAGCTGGCGACCGCCGCGGCGAACCACCTCGTCGGCCCGCAGGCGCACGAGTTCGATGCCGCCGCTCGGCGCGTTGGCCGCGGTCCCGGTCAACCACCCTTCGAGCTGCCAGCGCAACCGCTCGACCATGCCGTCGACGCCGAGCTCCTCCTCGCCGCGCCAGGTTCGAACCAGCTCCTCGCCGTGCTCGGTCATCGCCTCGATCGAGAGCACCAGGCACGCCAGTCCCCGCTCTTCCAACTGGCGCGCCAGGTCGTCGGCGCAGGTCCGCGCCGCGAACAACGCCCGGTCCACCCGGTCGGCCGGGGGATCGAGCTCGACGCGCGCGCACAGCTCCTCGGCGCGGGCCGAGGGACGCAGCGGGCGCTCGTCGCGCCCCGCAGCCAATCGGTGCGCAACGGCGGCGTCGGGACCGAAGCGCGCCAGCACCGTCGAGGCGTCCAACGCGGCGAATGCCCCGAGCGAGTCGATGCCCAACCGGCCGAGCAGGTCGACCAACTCGGGGCGGCGGAGCACCGAGAGCGGCAAGGGAGCGAGGAACGCCCCGGTCCCCGACCGCGGGACGATCACACCGGCGCGAGCGGCCAGCGTGGCGCCGAAGATCCCGTCGGCCACCCCGATACCGATCGCCCCGATACCGGTCGCGCGATACCGGTCGCCCCGATACCGGTCGCCCCGATACCGGTCGCGTCGAGCGGCAACTCCAGCTCCATCGCCTGCGCCAGTGCGGCGGTGGCGACCTCGCGCACCGTCGAACACAACGCCAGCTCCCCGCCGAAGTAGCGGGCAGGGCCCCGGGCCCCGAGGACACACAGTCCGGGCCGGACCACCTCGACCCCGGGGGTGATCCCGGCCACCGCGGCCACGAGCGGCTCGAAGCAGCGCGCCTCTCGCGGCGGCTCCCGCTCGAAGAGGGCGAGCCCGGGGCAGCGGCTCTCGGCCTCCCGGCGCCGCAGACCGATGGCCACGCCCGCCTCGCGGGCCGCGGCCGAACACGCGGCCACCCTGCCCGGCCTCCAGCACCGCCACCGGGTCGCGCGGCGTCGCCCCCCACGCCGTCACCGGCCAGTCCGGGCACCACAACGCCAGCGTGCGCACCGCGCGCTACCCCGCCCGGGCCAGCGCGCCCGACCGGCGGGCCACGCGCAGCGTGCGCGGCGGTGTCCCCTCGGCCCCCGGGACAACGCTGGCGCCCCCGGCCAGCTGCCCCGCCGGGTCGGGCAACCACACCCGGGCCTCCAATCGGCGATCCGCCCCGCGTCGGCCGGCGCTCGACACCGCCACCTGCCGGCGCCGCAACGTGCCGTAGCCGGTGCCGAGGCCCTCCCAGGCGATCACCTCGGTCGCCAGTTCCACGTCGGGTCGCTCACTCCAGGCCCGGGCGTCTGCGGGTTCGAGGCCGGCGATCACCAACACCGCGGCCCGCTGGCGAACCCGCTCGACGAGCCGGCGCACCTCGATCGGGCGACACCGCCGCGGCGGCACGACCACCACCACATCGAGCGCGTCGAGCAACGCCGCCGTCACCGTCGCCCAGTTCGTCCCGGGCTCGGGCACGAGGGCCAGCCGGTCCAAGCGCACCCCGAGCCCGACCGCCGCCTCGAGCCCGAGGCCCCGCATCCCGACGATGCCCGCCCACGACCCCGCCGCCAGCGGTGCCGCGAGGAGCGCCAGCACCAATGCGGTCGCCCCCGCCCCCGGGGTCACCGCCACCACGCTGCCCCGTCGGAGCCCCGCCTCGACGAACAGGCCCCGCAACGGCGCGGCCACCGGGAGCGGGGTCGCTCCGAGCGCCGCCGCCGGGAGTGCGGGGGAGCCGGTCAGTCCCGAGCTGTGGCCGATGACGACGGGCGGGGAGAGTCCGGCCACTCCCGGAGTGTAGCGAACACATGTTCGTTTTCAAATTGGAGACGAGGAGACAAAGCCCCTGGCCTGGGACTTCCCGTTCCCCCCTTGCCAACCCGGTGTGGATGGACTAAAGATGACTAATCCACTCTGATTTAGAGAAATAGGAGGAATCCCCCGATGACCGCCACGATCTCCCCCATCACCGGCCTCGACGTCCACCCCCTGACGGTGCGCATCGGCGCCCAGATCGACGGGGTCGACCTGGCCGAGGACCTGGCCGACCCGACGATCGCCGCCATCCGCCAGACACTGCTCGAACGCCGAGTCGTGTTCTTCCGCGACCAGCGGCTCGACGGCGCCGGCCAGATCGCGCTCGCCCGGCGGTTCGGCCAGCTGACCCTCGCGCACCCCACCATCCCGTCCGCTCCGGGCGCGCCCGCGCTCTACGACCTCGACTCGTTGGCCGGCGTGCGCGCCGACCAGTGGCACACCGACGTCACGTTCATCAACCAGCCGCCCACCTTCTCGTTTCTGCGCGCCGTCGTCATCCCCGCCGTCGGCGGCGACACGCTGTGGGCCAGCACCGTCGCCGGTTACCAGTCGCTCAAGCCCGAGCTGGCCCAGCTGGCCGACGGGCTCCGCGTCGTGCACACCAACAACTACGACTACGGGCGGCCCGACGTGAGCGGCGCCGTCAGCGACCAGGACGCCGCCCGCATCGCCCACCACCGCCAGTTCGTCTCGACCGTCTTTGAGACCGAGCACCCGCTCGTCCGCGTGCATCCCGAGACCGACGAGCGCGCCCTTCTCCTCGGGGCCTTCGCGCAGCGCTTCGTCGGGTTCCGCTCGACCGACTCGGCCGATCTCATCCGCCTGTTCCAGAACGCCATCACCAAGCCCGAGCACACCGTGCGCTGGAAGTGGCGGGAGGGTGACTTCGTCATCTGGGACAACCGGTCGACCCAGCACTACGCGACGTTCGACTACGGCACCGAGCATCGCCAGGTCCAGCGTGTGACCACGGTCGGCGAGGTCCCCGTCGGACTCGACGGGCGTCCCAGCACCGCGCTCGAGCGGGGACGCCGACTTCTACAACGCCAACGTGTCCTGACGCGCCCGCTCCCCTCTTCAAAACACAACCTGAAAGGACCACCATGTCTGCAGTCCGATCCGTCGCCGGATCCCACCCCAGTCGGTTGGCCCGAGCGGCGCGGCTCGTCCCGGCGCTCCTCGTCGCGAGCCTGGTGCTGGCCGGCCTGATCGCCGCCGCCCCCGCCGGCGCCGCCTCCACCACCAGCCTCAACGTGGGCTACTTCACGGGCCTGATCGCCGAGCCCGAGACGGTCATCGGGAGCACACCCTCGCTCGCCGCCACCGTCCCGGCCGCCCTGCACTGGGTGCCGATCACGGCCGGCGTCACCGCCCTGGCGGAGATGGCGGCGGGCGGGCTCGACGTCGTGGCCGGGGTCGGGAACCCGCCGACCGTGGCGTCCATCGCCAACGGCGTCCCGCTCGATGTCGTGTGGGCCCAGAGCCTCGACTCCGACAGCCTGGTCGTGCACTCCAACGTGAAGACCCCGAAGGCCTTGGCGGGCAAGACGGTGGGCGACCTCGAGGGGTCGTCGGAGGACTACGAGGTCCGCGGCTGGCTGAGCACCAACCACCTCACGAGCTCGGTCCAAGTGATCGGCTTCGAGAGCGAGCAGGCCATCGCGGCGGCCTGGTTGGCCGGCAAGATCGACGCCGGCTACGTGACCGGCGCCCCCGAGCTCACCCTCGTGGCCCATGGCGGCCATCCCCTCACCAACGCCAAGAAGATCGCGGCCATCGGCTACCCCGGGCTGAATGTGCTGGCGGTCAGCGACTCGCTGGTGAAGAAGAATCCGTCACTCGTGCAGAAGTACGTCTGCGCCGAGGCCGCCGCCACCAACGACCTGTTCTCCAAGAAGCAGAACTCCTACTTCAAGCGCAGCGCGGCGCTGCTCGGCGTCGCCGCCAACCAGGCGGTCGCCGCGACCAAGGAGTACGTGGCGTACTACATCACGCCGGCCCAGGAGAAGCACTGGCTCGTCGGCGCCAACGGCACGGCGCTCACCAGCCCGACCGTCGTCGCCTACACGAGGACCGCGAACTTCGACCTGGCCCAAGGTCGGATCACGAGCGTGCCCTCCCCGGCCACGTTGGCCAGCCACGTCATTGCGAAGTTTGCGCTCTATGCCGCCGCCGGCCACTGCTCTTGATCTCGCCGACCGGCGGCGGGGCGCGCGACGGCGCCTCGTCGTCGGTCGACGAGTGCCGGCGGCCGCCTCGGCTGCCGGCCCGACCGCAGAGGAGAGCGGCGCGATGCTCGAGCTCGCCGGCGTCTACAAGACATTCCGCCGGGGCGGTCGCAGCGTCACGGCCCTCGCCGGTGTCGACCTCCGGGTCGAGCGGGGCGAGTTCGTCTGCCTCCTTGGCCCGTCCGGATGCGGCAAGTCCACGGCGTTGAACCTGGCGGCGGGCATCCTCGACGCCGACGGGGGCACCGTCTCGGTCGAGGGTCGGCCCGTGGTCGGCCCCAGTCCGGAGCGGGCCATGCTGTTCCAGTCGCCGTTGCTGTTCCCCTGGCTCACGATCCGCCAGAACGTCCTGTTCGGACCGCGCGCGCAGCGGCGCAGCGGGACAAAGGCCGAGCACGCGGCCGAGGCCGACGCCATCTTGGCCACCGTCGGGCTCTCGGGGTTCGAGGAGGCCTACCCCCAGGAGCTCTCGGGCGGCATGCGGCACCGCGCCGCCTTCGCCCGGGTGATGATCAACCGGCCGGCCGTCGTCTTGATGGATGAGCCGTTCGGTGCGCTGGACTCGTTGACCCGGTCGAAGATGCACGCGTTCCTGCTCGAACTGCGCGACGCCCACCAGATGACCATCGTGTTCGTGACCCACGACATCGAAGAGGCGGTGCTGCTGGGCGATCGGGTCTGCATCTTCGGCGGCTCGCCCTCCCGGATCGTCCACGAGTACGTGGTCCCCCTCGAACGCCCCCGCCACGCACTCGACGTGGAGACCGAGCAGTTCTTGGCCGCCAAGCGGTCGGTGCGGGCGCTGTTGGCGCTCGACGAGCAGGAAAGGGCAGCGGCATGGTGACGCTCCTCGAACCGCGCGCCGCCGAAGTCAGCGTCGGTCGCCGATCCCAGCACGGAGCTGGCCGCGGTCCGGCGTGCCCGGCGTCGGGCGCGGACGCGCCGGTTGACCACGGGCGCCTGTGGCCTGGTGCTGGCGTTGGCGGTGTGGGAGCTCGCGGCGTTGTTCATCGCCAAGCCGGAGTTCCTGCCGTCGGTGCAGTCGACGGTGGCGACATTCATCCACTACTTCAACCGGCCCTACCCGTCGCTCGGAGAGCCCCTGTGGGCGGACGTCGCCATCAGCTCGTCGCGCATCCTGGTCGGATTCTCGATCGGGACGGTGCTCGGCGTCGCGCTCGGCGCCGCCATGTACGCCATTCGCCCGGTGCGCGAGCTCATCGATCCCATCATCGAGGTGACACGCCCCTTGCCACCGCTCGCCTTCATCCCACTCCTCATCGTGTGGTTCGGGATCGGCGAGCTGCCGAAGGTCGTGCTCATCACCGTGGGCGTCCTTCCCATCATGGTGGTCGCCACCGTCGCCGCGCTCGACGGCGTGGCGGCAGAGATGGTGCACTGCGCCCGAACGCTGGGGGCGTCGCGCGGCTACGCGCTCTGGCACGTCCAGGTGCGGGCGGCCATGCCCGGCATCGTCACCGGGATGCGGATTGCGATGGCCGGTTCGTGGACCTCGATCGTGGCGGTCGAGATGATCGCCGCCACCTCGGGCGTCGGCTACCTGATCCTCCAGGCCGGCAACTACCTGCAGACGGGACTCGTCTTCTGCGGCATCATCTCGATCGGCTTCATGGGCCTGATCTTCGATCTCGCCCTGCGGGGCATCAGGCGGCTGGCCGACCCCAGTCCCCGCTGAGTCGGGCCGGTCGCCGGCCCGGCGCGGCGCAGGCCTGATGTCCGAGCGTCACCCTCTAGGAGGAGGCGACCGCGACCAGCTTGCCGCAGACCAGCTTGCCCCCGTTGGCCACACAAACTTCTTGCCCTTCAGCTGCGCAATGTAGGTGCAGGAGGTCTTCGGCAGCATGGCCGAGCGTCGCAAAGTGGGTGAACGAGACCGGGGAGGGGAAGACCCCGTTGGCCGTGTAGTTGGTCACCTTGCGCAGAGCCGAGATGAACCCTGGACGGGTCGGGTTCTTGCCGGCCAGCTCCAGGCCCTTGATCATCAGGTCGGTGGAGATGTAGGAGCCGTAGAGGCCGAGGTCGGGGAGGCCCCCCGTGTAGCCGGGGTCGTACTTCTTCAGATTGCTGATCATGGCCTTGGTGGCGGCATTGGGGGTGGTGAAGTTGATCCCGGCCACGACGTAGGCATTCTGGAATTCTGAGTTGGCCGCAGCGTTGCTGATGACGTCCTGGCTGTACCCCGTGTAGTAGATCTGCTTCACATTCGCCGAGCCGCCCTGCTGGAGCGCCGCGGCCAAGGCGACGTCGGAGTTGTCCTCCATCGGCGCTTCGAGCCCGTTGCAGCCGGCCTGCTTGATGGCGAGGGCGTCGGAGGTGAAGTCGAGCGTCCCGTAGGGGACGTTGTAGTCGTCGTAGCAGTTGGGATTCGCGACGCCGGCCGCCCCCGCCGCATAGGCGCTGTTCTTGGCCGCTTGGGTGGCCGACGGCGAGATCCCGTAGGCCAGGTTGGAAAGCTTGGTGACGCCGATCGACTTCATGAAGTTTCCGATGTCGGTCCACGTGTAGAACTTCCCGCCGAAGGTGGTGTAGACCGGCGGGCCCCAGGTGAACATGTTGGTGTAGGGCTGCTCGCCCCACTCCGGCCCGTCGAACTCGTCGCCGGTGACCGGCTCGCCGGCCTTTTGCAGGGCCGGTGCCCCCGAAAAGGTGAACGCCGAGAAGTCCACGACACCGAACGTGTCTCCCGGTGAGCTCGGCGGCCGCCGTGGCGTCCGTGGTCAGGCTCGAAGCGTCATCCTTCACGACCAGCTTGAGCTTGCGGCCGTCGACGCCACCCGCCGCGTTCTGCTGATCGATGCGGGCCATCGCTCCCGCCGCCCCGTCGGCGAACGTGGAGTCGGCGAAGCCGGTGAGCGAGGTGATGTACCCGATGGTGATCGTCTTGGACGTCACGCCGGGAGCACTCGCCGTCAGGCCGGACGCCCCACTCGCCACCGAGCTCAGACCCAGAGTCATCGTGAGTGCCGCCGCCAGCGATCCGAGTGCGGCCGCCCGCCGCCCTCCCGAGTTTCTTCATTTCGCTCCCCCGGGCTTCTAGTGCCTGCAATCCGCTGAAAATAGACCACTATTTCTGCAGCAGTGTCAAGCGCCGGCCGGGACGACTCCCTCGCGGCAGTCCGGGGCCTGCGGTCTCGCGCCTGCGCCATGGTTCTCGTGCCGCGAGGGAGGCCAGCCTTGCGTCGACGGCTCTGCAATTCGCTCGGGACGGCGCCGCCGCCCGAGCGCCGCGCTCGCTACTGCGGTCCGAGCGTCACCCCGGCCCGGGTCCGCCGGGCTCGGCGCAGGCCGGGCGCGGCCATCGCCGCCGGCGAGCGAGAGCGGCACCACGATGACGATCACCATGGCGACCAGGAGCAGGAGGTCCGGGAGGACCCCGGACGTGCCCAACGTCTCCACCATTCCCTTGAGCGACGAGACGCCGAGGAACGTCTCGACGACGCTGAGCACGATGACCACCCGCTGGAGCCGGCCGATCGCCACCGGGGCCAGAACCACCAGCCCCCAGGTGAGATACCACGCCCACAGAATCGGACCGAGGAGCGCGAGGACCAGCAGCGCGAGCCCGAGCGCGCGCACCGACCCCATCTCGGGCGACCGCACGAGGAGCCACGAGCCGACGATGGCCGCGGAGGCCAGACCCACCAGTCCCGCCGCGTTGGCGACGGAGGTCAACGCCAGCGAGACGTGCACCACGCTCGCGGCGGCGACGATCACATGGGAGACGGCGTCGACCGGCGTCACCCCGGTGAAGGACTTGTCGGGGGCCGACAGCGTGGTGAGCCAACCGAACCCGAGGCCCGAGACCGCGGAGGCCGCGGCCAGCGTGCCGGCGGCGATGACGCCGGCCATGGCGGTGTGCAGCGAGCGCCACCAGAACGAGCCCTTGGCCCAGTTCCACCCCAAGAACAAGACGCCCAGGATCGCCGGCGCCTTCACCCCGGCCGCCAACGCGCACAGCACGATCCCGGGGATCGGGCCGAACCGTTTGGCCACCGCCAAGCCGGCGAGGAGGAGACCGACCATCAGCCCGTCGTTGTGGGCCCCGCCCACGAACACGGTCAGCACGAGCGGACTGGCCGCCCCCAACGCCAGCACCTCGGCGGGGTCCCGGCCCGCGGCGCGGGCGAGCGTCGGCAGCGAGCCCATGACGAGGGCCAGGCCGCCCAGCTCGAAGAGCCGCAGGAAGACGAGGTCGGCGAGGACCCCGTGCTGGGCGAGCGAGGTGGCCGCCCCGTCGGCCGCCAGGAACACCGGGCCGTAGGGGGAGGGCGTGTTGGCCCACAGCGGCCCGGGCAACAGGCTGAAGGGCGTCGCCCCGAGCACGCCCGTGCCGTAGGTGTAGGGGTCGATGTGGTGGCTCACCATCTCGCCCTGCCCGGCGTAGCTGAAGACGTCGCGACTGAACAGCGGGGGCGCGAGGACGAGCGGCAGGATCCACAGGGCGATGATCGAAACGACGCGGCGCACCGGCACACCCGGGTGGGCGCGCAGCAGGCGCAGCAGTCCGATCCAGGCCCGCACGCAGACCACGAAGCCGCCGTAGACGAGGAAGACGGAGAGGATCGGGGCGTGCCTGCTCGAGCTCGACACGGAGCCGAGCGGTCCGCCCGGGGTCCCGAAGAACCAGGCCCCGGGGAGGTTGGAGACGAATGCCGGCCCCCCGAGCACGGCCCCGATGACGACCGAGCACATGCCCGTCAGGCCGAGGAGCGCCGTCGGCCGCAGGTTCGGCGGCCGGGATGGCCCGGCGGGCTGGGTGGCCGGGTCGCCCGGAGCGGGCCCGCCGGTCTCGACGAGGGGCGCGGGGGGGCCGAGCCAACTCGGTCGCCCGAGCACGATGCTCATCGCACTCCCGCCATCGCTTCTGTCTTCTCCTCCGCCGGCCAGTGGGCAACGGCCAGACGCTCGCGCTCGGCTCGGCGGTCCGGCCCGGTCACGATGCGCCGCACCGGCGACCGGAGGAACACCATAACCAGCGCCGTCGCGCCGATGACCGTAGTCACGTACAGGATCGCCGCGGTGGCACCCCAAGGCAATGCGAGGGGGGTGAGGCCGCTGAAGACGAGCTGGAGCACGAGGACGTGGGAGAGGTAGATCCCCCCCGAGGCGTCGGACGCCAGGGTGACGAACGCGCTGGTCCGCGAGGGCCCGGATTCGGCGAAGCGCGCCGCATAGCGGCAGCCCAGGCAGTAGACGCCGACGATGGCGGCCGCGAACCACACCTCGGCCACCGGCTGGTACAGGTCGGACGCGTAGCCGGGGTTGTGGTCGATCGCCTCGACCACCAGGTAGTACACCTCGTTCGCCACGCCGACGGCCGCCACCGCCCAGAGCAGCTGGCGGGTGTGGCGCAGCGCGAAGGCGTGCCACTCGGCGAAGTGCTCGGCCGCCAGCACCGCGGCCACCACGAAGAACTCGTAGGCCACGCCGCGGCGCGGCCACAGCAGGACCGACGAGAACCGGTGCAGGCTGCCCTCGAATCCCGTCGTGGCGCGCAGGTAGTGGTGCACCGTGGTCATGGCCAGCTCGAGTGCCGCAGAGACCGAGAAGACCCACCCGTGGTGGCCGCGGGTGACCCGCGCCAGCCAGAAGAACAGCGGGAGCACGACGTAGATCTGGGCCAGGACCACCAGGAAGTAGAGCTGGTAATAGCCACCGCGCAGGTCGCCGCCGAGGATCGCCATCGCCTTGTCGAACGAGGCCGGGGTGACGATCATCGTGTAGGCGAAGTAGACGGCCGTCCAGAAGAGGTAGGGGACGCCGATCTCGCTCAGGCGCCGCAGCCAGAACCGGGGCACCGAGCGCGGCGCGCGCAGCTGGGAGAGGGTGGCGACCAGCACGCTCAAGAAGAAGAAGGCCTGGCGCGTGGCGTGCAGGAGCATGACCATGCCCCACCCGACGACGCTCGTCTGGGGGACGGGCCAGAGCACGGCGTGCTGCCCGATCACGCAGGCGAAGACGAGCACCCGGAAGAGGTCGAGCTGGAACAGGTAGCCCTTGGTCAGGCTCGGTTCCGGCACGACGACACGGACGGCAGGGGTCGCGTCGCTCATCGAGGGGCGGTGGTGCGAGAAACGATGGTCAGGAACGCCCGGCCGTGGCCCTGACCGACGCGGGGCGCTCGGCCACAACCGACGCGGGGCGCTCGGGGGCGGCGGCGTGCTGGTCGACGCTGATCGGGGAGAGATCCTCCGCCGCCTCGCCCGAGGGACCGGACCCCCACCCGAAGGGCAGGAAGGTGCGCCACGACTCGCGCTGGCGACCGGTCAGCGCCACCGACAACGACGTCCTGGCCAAGACGGCGGTCAGGAACACGCAGGCGCCGAACACGAGGACGACGGTCAGCACGCTCACGATGGGCCAGGGCACGACGTGGGTGATGTGCCGCCAGCCGAGGCCCCCCAAGATGGCGATGAACACCAGCTGGCTGAGGTACACGCCATAGGAATTGTCGGAGCCCGAACGCACCATGGCCCGCAGACGCGGCGAGCGCCGCGGGTCCACCAGGTAGACGCCCAGGAGATAGATGCAGGCGATGGCACCGATATTGAAGGGGATCGCAATCGGCTGCAGCGGGTCGCCCCCCGAGCCGAAGGCGGACACGACGTGCCGGGTGGCCAGCACGAACCAGGCCTCGGCCAGCACGGCCGCGGCCAGGGTGCCGAGGAGCACCGCGCGCGCGTGGCCGAGCAGCCAGTCGTGGAACGCCTCGAGATGGAGGGCGACGATCGCGCCGGCCAGCAGGTAGAAGGTGTAGGAGGTGACCTCGCGCGTCGCCCAGAAGCTCTGCATGAACGCCGGCGTCACCTGCCAGTGGATGAGCGAGACGAGGGTCACCTGGAACGCGGCGCCGGCCAGCAGGATCCGCCCGTGGCGCTCGGTGTGCCGCAACAACCACAGCAGCAACGGGAACAGCACGTAGAACTGCATGATGACGAGCAGGTAGTAGAGCTGGTAGTAGCCGGAGACCACCAGGTAGCCGAGGTGCACGATGTTCGCACCGGCGGTCGCTCCCGCCTTGTCGAACGTCACGAAGAAGTAGATGACGGTCCAACAGAGGTAGGGCAGCCCCACCGAGACGAAACGCCGCCGGTAGAAGCGACCCCAGTCCCCCCGTCCAAGGCTGCGGTAGCTGTAGGTCAGCATGCAGGCGGACACGAAGAGGAACGCCTCGCGCGTGACGTGGAGCAGCACGAGGGACGCGCCCAGGAAGATGCTCGCCCCGGGGGCGAAGGCGAGCAGCGTATGGGTGCCCACGACGCCCGCCTGCTTGACCGGCCGCATCGCGTCGACGTGGTCCAACCGGCGCTTCTTCGGCCCGGGGACGGCGGGCGCTCCGTCGGGTTCGCCTGGGGGCGGCGTTGCCGTCACCTCGACGGTCGAACTCACGACACGACGAGGGTGCAGATCGGCTCGAGCGAGCCGTCACGAATCTTCCGGCGCTGCACCTTGTCGGTGGGTCCGGTCGGCAGCCGTCCGACGGCGTGATACGCCACCGGGCGCTTGGCCCGCGCCAGGCGCTCCGTGCAGCGCTCCTGCGCCCGGGCCATGACGATCTGGGCCCGGGCGGCGGACGCCGCGTCGAGGACCCCGCGCACCACGACGTAGGCGACCGGGACCGCGCCGAGGACGGGGTGCCCCTCGCCCACCGCGACCGCTGCGTCGATGTCGGGGTCGTCGAGCAGGACCTCTTCGATCTCCCGGGGCAGCACCTTTTCCCCCCCACGGTTGATCACGTCGTCGCGCCGACCCACCAGGGTCAGGTAGCCGTCTTGGTCGAGGAACCCGAGGTCGCCGGTGTCGAGCCAGCCCGCCGCGTCGATGCCTGCGTCGTGCTCACTGCTCACGTAGTGCTGGACCACGCCCGGACCCCGGATGGCCACGACGCCGACCGTCCCGGTCGGGGTCGTCGTCCCGTCCTCGGCGCGCACGACGAGTTCCACCCCCGTCGCCAACCCGACCGTTCCCGCCTTGCGGGGCCCCTGCAGCGGGTTGGCCGTGATCTGACTCGCCGCTTCGGTCATGCCGTAGGTCTCGAGGATCGGCACGCCGGTGGCACCTTCGAAGCGCGACAGCGTGGCGACGGGCAACGGGGCGGAGGCCGACCGGACGAAGCGGATCCCGGCCGGCACACGCTCTTCGGGCCCGAGCTCGCTCAGGCGGGCGACGATCGCCGGTACCGCGTTGATCCAGGTGATCCGCCGCTGTGCCATCAACGCCCAGAACCCGGTGCGGTGAAAGCGCCGGTCGACGACGAGTGAACACCCCGTCACGAGCGTGGCCAAGAGCCCGACCACCTCGGCGTTGATGTGGAACAGCGGCAGCGAGCAGAATCCCCGATCGGTCGCCCCCAGCTGGTGGTGCGCGGCGACCGTGCGCGCCGTGTGCAGCAGCTGGCCCTGCGTGATGGCGATCACCTTGGGCGTGCCGGTGGTGCCGGAGCTGAGCAGGATGACGCCGCCGCCCTCGGCGCCGAGCGTGCCGCGCGGCGACGGATCCTCCGCCCACGAGGAGAGCTCGTCGGGCCGGTACTCGGCCTCGTCGACCCCCGGTCAGCGCATCGCTCGGACCACGGGCGGGAACGAGGTCGACGGTGCCGGGCGGGATGGCGATCCAGTCCCCCGGCCAGTTCCCCGGCGCCGGGCGATCGGCGATGACCGTCGCCGGGTCGAGATGGCGGCACGCCGCCACGAGTGCCGGATCGGGCGCAGCGGCGTCGACCGGGGCCGCCCAGCGACCCGACGAGATGACCGCCAGGAACACGATGGCGAAGGCCAGCGGGTCGGCCACCGCGATGGCGACGGTCGATCCGGTGGGCACCTCCAGGTCGTCGAAGAGGGCCGACCAGTGCTGGACCGTCCTGTGCAACCCGTCGTAGGCGACGCGCCGGTCCGATCCCGCGTCCTCGAGGTAGTCCTCCGCCGCCGCCGTAAAGGACCGGAGCCAGATCAGCTCGGCCAGGGTGGCCCCGAGCGCCGGACCCCCGAGAGAGGGAGCCCCCGGCACCTCGAGCGTTTGGTCCGTGACCGTCACCTCAGTACATCATCCGGGGGTCGGCGTAGTGCTTGAACTCGAGCAGGTTCCCCGACGGATCCACCAGCACGAAGGTCTGGTGCACCTCGACCAGGCCTTCGAAGCGGGTGCTGCACTCGGCGAAGAACGGGATCTTGCGGGTCACGGCCAGCTCGTGCAGCGCCTCGAAGTCCTCCGCGGCGCGGAAGGTCACTCCGAAGTGCCGCGGGTACAGCGAGGCGGGCGCGACCGGCACCGTGGCGGACTCGGTCAGGTGGCAGACCAGCTGGTCGCCGAAGAAGTCGATCGTGATGCGGTCGGCGTAGCGACGGGCCAGCTTGCACCCGAGCAGGTCGACGTAGAAGTGCTCCGCTTCGCCCAGGTCGTGGACGGGTATGGCCAGATGGAAGACGTCGTGTTGCGTGCGCACGGGGGTCAGCCGAAATCGTGGAGCGTGTCGGCGCGGAGCCCGAGGCGGAGGGTCTCGAGGCCGATGACGTCGGACGAGGCCACGTTGCCCAGGTTGGCGTCCGGACCGATGCGCTTCAAGAAGTAGGTCTGCAGGCCGGTGTTCGGCGCCTCGAAGAGCAGGTCGCAGGGTCGCAGGTCGCCGGTCAGCAACTCCTCGATCAACCCGAAGCGGACTTCCCCGTTCGGGCGACAGATCCCCGAACGCCCGCTCTCCCGGGCCTCCATGGTGACGAGCGCGGCACCGGCGTCGAGGTCCTCGTGGATGTAGTCGATCCACTTGGTCGGCGGCAGGTTCTCCGAGCGTCCCGCGTCCTTGAACCCCACCTCGGAGACGACCGTGAAGTCGCCGCTCAACTTCCGGATGTAGCCGGCCTTCTCGGTGTTGGTCAGGTCGATGGTCCCGTTGGACACCTCGACGTACTCACACTGGGCGTCGAGACAGAGGGCCCGGAAGTCGTCGAAGCGGTCCTGCATGATGTGCTTCTCGAAGAGGGTCCCGCCGAAGTAGTAGGACACGCGGTGGTCGCGCAAGCAGGCGATCTTCTGGTCGAGCTGCGCCGTGACGAGCGCCGTGCCCCACCCGAACTTCACGTAGTCGATGAAGGTGCCGGCGCTCTCGAGGACGTCCTGCAAGACGCCGAGTGGGAGGCCGCCGTCGATCATCATGGTCAGGCCCTTGGACCGGGGCTTTTGCTCTCTCGTCGGCAGCACGAGCGTCGTCTCGATCATCGTTGACTCCCCTTCGCTTGGGCGACAAGGCCACGCTCGGCCCGTTCGTGTGTGCGTCCGCTCCTGGCCATGTCGAACGTGGCGACCTGCGTGTTGTCGACGGCGGCCCACGGCATGGCGTCGGCCGCGATGCCCTCCAGGTACGCGCTCGCCACGCGGATGGCCCCGCCGTGGCAGACGACGACGACGTCGCCGTCAGGCCCGTCGCGTACCGAGTCGACGAACCAGGCCACCCGGTCATAGAGGTCCCGGACCGACTCGCCGCCGGCGGGACGCAGGTCGGCGTCGACGACCCACTCCCCCGAGACGCCGGTCGCGTCGCATCCGAGCGAACTCGACGGCCCGCCTTCGAAGACCCCGAAGTCGCGCTCGCGCACGCGCTCGTCGAGGACGACTGCGCTGTCGAGTCGGCGGGCGATGATCTCAGCGGTCTCGCGGGCCCGGGCCAGGTCGCTGCTCACGAGCGCGATCACCGGACGGCGGTGCAATTGGTCGGCCAGGGTGACCGCTTGGCGGCGCCCCCGATCGGTCAGGCCGGGCGCGTCGGCCTGACCCTGGACGATGCCCAGCGCGTTCCAGGTGCTCTCGCCGTGCCGAACCAAGACGAGGCGCCGTCCGATGCCGGACGCGTCGTGCATGAACCCAGGGTGACAGCACCACCTGTACCCGCCGTCAAGGCAACACGAGAGTGACCTGAGAAATCCTTGAGAAGGCCCGGTAATCCCCGGTCAGTGGGTCGGGAAATGCCCGGCGGCCATGACCGCACACCGCCCGCGGTTTCGCCCCCCGCCCCCCGGTCAGCTCCGGGGCCCGAGGGCCCCCGCCTGGCGCAGGTTGCCGAAGGGGGCGGGGCGGCCCAAGAGGAAGCCCTGGGCCTCGTCGCAGTGGGCCCGCTTGAGCTCGGCCAGCTCGGCCTCGGTCTCCACCCCTTCGGCGACCACGGCCAGGCCCAGCTTGTGGGCCAGCTCGACCATGGCGGTGACGATGGAGGCGTCCATGCCGGGGCTGCCCAGCCCGGCGATGAAGCTGCGGTCCACCTTGAGGGAGTGCACGGGCAGCTTGGCCAGGTAGGAGAGGGAGGAGTAGCCGATGCCGAAGTCGTCGATGGCGATGCGGATGCCCAAGGCCTGCAGGTCGTGCATGACGGCGTGGGCCACCGAGCCGTCGGTGACCAAGACCGACTCGGTCACCTCCATGGTGAGGGCACTGGGGGGCAGCCCACTGGCGCGCAGCACCCGGTCCACGTCGAGCGCGAAGTCGGGCTCGGCCAGCTGGCGCCCCGAGACGTTGACCGAGACGTCGATGGTGCCGAAGCCCTCGGCCCGCCACTGCCGGCACTGGGCGGCCGCCTCGGCCAAGACCCAGCGGCCGAGGTCGACGATGAGGCCGGTCTCTTCGGCCAAGGGGATGAACTCGGTGGGGGCAATGGTGCCGAGCGTCGGGTGCTGCCAGCGGCAGAGGGCCTCCATGGCCACCACCTGGCCCGAGGAGAGGGCCTTGACCGGCTGGTAGTGCAGGCACCAGCTCCTGGCGCTCGATCACCGTGTGCAGGCCGTTGATGAGCTCGGCCCGCCGGGTGGTCCGCTCGTCGAAGGCCGGGTGGTAGAGCTCGTAGCGGGCCCGGCCGTGCTGCTTGGCCATGTACATGGCGCTGTCGGCCCTCGCCACCAGCACGTGGGGGTCGTCGCCGGGTTTCACGAAGGCGATGCCGATGGAGGCCGAGGTGAAGAGCTCGGAGTGGGGGGTGCTGAAGGGCTTGACGAGGGTCGAGCAGATGCGCTCGGCGATGCCGATGGCCTCGGTCTGGGCGTCGAGCAGGTTCTCGCACAAGATGACGAACTCGTCACCGCCCAGGCGGGCCACCGTGTCGCCGGGGCGCAGCATCTCGCGGAGCCGGTTGGCCACACCGACGATCAGCTGGTCGCCCGCCGCATGGCCCCCCACGTCGTTGATGGCCTTGAAGCGGTCGATGTCGACGAAGAGGACGGCCGAGCGGATGGAGCGCCGGGTGGCGGCGTCGACGGCCTGGGCCAGGCGCTCGAGGAAGAAGACCCGGTTGGGCAGGCCCGTCAGCGCGTCGTGCAGGGCCTGGTGGGCGAGGCGGCCCTGCTCCTCGGCCAGCTGGGCCTGCAGCTCCTTGCGGCGGTGGTCGAAGCGCTCCGCCATGATGAACAGGCTCCAGTCGAAGTGCGAGTCGACGCGATACCGGGCTTCGCGATAGGTCGCCATCGAGACCCCAAGACCGCGTGCCTCCACCCGCAGCGCCGCCAGCACGCTGTCGCGCCAGTGGAGATGGATCTTGGTGACCTCGGCGAACTCGAGTGCGGCATTGGCCGCCGCCCGACCGACGTTGGACATCTGCCGCCGACTCTCGTCGGAGGGGGACTGACCGGTGGCGATGAACTGCGCGACGGACATCGTCGAGGTGCGGCAGACGGTCAGCACCTCGGCCTCCATCGCGTCGAGGCGCTCGGCTTCGCCCCGACGTTGGATCCATGCCGCGACCGCCTTTTCGCCGATCTCGTCGGCACGCTCGCGAATGGCCTTGCTCAACGCCAACAAGTCCGACTCGTCAACAGTTGTTGCCATGTCGGGGAGCACGCCAGGAGACGGGAGATCAGCCATCGCTGCCTGCTAGCGGGGTCGCCGGGCGAGAACGGGGGGCGGGTCGGACGGGTGCGTTCCGGCAACCACCCTGAGCGGGCGCAAGCGAGCGAGCGGCAGTCCCCCGCCCATCTCTCGAGGCAACACTCGTGCCATCGCCATCCGACTCCTCACGAACGCGTCCGCGTTCCGTGCCGACCCCCATTTCTACTCGCGGGGCCACCCTCAAACGGTTGATGCCAGCTCCGCTGTTCGGGCTCGCAGACCCGTCGAGGGAGCCGGGCGCTCGCCGTTGCGCTCAGCGCTCTGCGGCGGTCGGCACCTCGATCTCCGACATCGAGCCCGATCCGTTGTCTGCGCTGGGCAGCACCGGTTCCGAGCCGTCCGGCAGCCCCACCACCGGTGTCGTGTCCGCCGGCTCCTGGTACACGTACTTGCCGCCCCGCAACCACGACGCACCGGCGGCCACCAGGCAGGCCAGCACGGCGAAGTCGAAGGCCGCATGAAGCCCACTCTGGAATGCACCCGAGATGAGCTTGGGGAAGTAGCTGCGGCTCGTCAGCGCCGCGGCATTGGCCGCCGGCAGGTGGCCCAGCACCGTGGCGCCGAGCAAGTGCTGCATCGGGCTGTACCCGAGGAAGGCCGCGAACAGCGTGGCCACCGGGGGCAGGTCGGCCACGCGGGTGGCGTCGACGGTCGATACCCCCTCGTGGATGAGCCCGTGGAACAGCGACGTCGAGAGCGTCCCGGACAGGCCCACGATCATCAGGGTGAAGAAGATCCCGATGGACAGCACCTGGGCGGAGTTCTGGAAGGTGTTGTTCATGCCCGATCCGACGCCACGGTGCTGCGGGGGAAGGCTGTTCATCACGCCCGCGCGGTTCGGCGCCGCGAACGCGCCCATGGCAACGCCGTTGAAAAGGAGTATCAGCGCGAACTCGGTGTAGGAGAAGTTCACCGGCAAGAGCTCGAGCAGCCCGAACGAGAGCGCCGCGGCCAACATCCCTCCGGTGGTGAAGGACCGCGACCCGTAGCGATCGGACAGCGCTCCGCACAGCGGACCGGATATCAAGAACCCGGCGGTCAAGGGGAGCATGTAGATGCCGGCCCACAACGGCGTCCGGCTGAAGTCGTAGCCGTGCAGGGGCAGCCAGATGCCCTGCAGCCAGATGATCAAGATGAACATGAGGCCGCCCCGCCCGATGCTCGAGAGCAGGCTGGACAGGCTGCCGGCCGTGAACGCCCGGATCTTGAACAGTTGCAGGCGGAACATCGGCGAGGAGACCCTCGTCTCGATGAGCGCAAAGGCGCTCAGGAGCGCGACCCCCGAGCCGAGGAACGCGACCACGGTGGGGCTGGTCCAACCCATGTTCGATCCGCCGTAGGGCTGAATGCCGTAGGTGATCCCGATCATGATGGCGATCAACCCGAGGGCGAAGGTGATGTTGCCGCCCCAGTCGATCTTGGCGTTGGACGTTCGGGGCACCTCCCGCAGGCTGCGGTAGGCCCAGATCGTGCCGAAGAGCCCGATGGGCACGGACACCAAGAAGATGAGGCGCCACTGGATCGGCGCGAGGACCCCCCCGAGGACGAGGCCGATGAACGCGCCGCCGATGCCCGCCACCTGGTTGATGCCGATGGCCATGCCGCGCTGGTGCTCGGGGAACGCGTCGGTCAGGATCGCCGACGAGTTGGCCAACAAGAAGGCCGCGCCGACCCCCTGGCCGATCCGCATGATCACGAGGTAGAGCGCGGCCACGCTGCCCGACATCCACGTGACGGTGAGAAACAGCGAGAACAGCGTGTAGACCGCGAAGCCGAGGTTGTACATCTTCACGCGGCCGTACATGTCCCCCAGGCGACCCAGGCTCACCACGAGAACGCTGGTGACCACGAGGAAGCTGAGGATCATCCACAGCAGGTAGAAGCTGTTGCCCGGCTTCAACGGGTCGATGTTGATGCCCCGGAAGATGTCCGGCAGGGCGATCAGCATGATCGTCGTGTCGATGGTGGACATCAGCACGCCGAGCGTGGTGTTCGTGAGGACCACCCACTTGTAGCGGTCGTCGTTCGCGGTGGTCGCTACGGCGCTCGTGGTGGAGATGCGTTCCTCCCGATCCTTGGGGTTGCCGTTCACGTCAACGTTAGGTCGTGACAGTCAACCCTGCAACTCACCCTGACCGTTCCCCGGTGGCCCGGGTGGTCAAGATGGCGTCGGTGCCGCCGACTTCTCGCATTCGACGCGGCCGGGGCGCCCCGGGGCTCCGCATCGGCGCGACGGCCGCGCTCATCGTTGTGCTCCTGACGGCGTGGTCAGCAGTCGGCGCCGCCGCGTCCGGCCCGGCGACGGCGGCCGAGGCCTGGACCGTTTACCACGGCAACCCTCTCGGGTCGGCGGTGGGCCCGAACGGTGAGTCACTGTCTCCGCTGCGTCAGCATTGGAGATCTCCGTCCTCGACGGACAGCTCTTCGGCGAGCCGCTGGTGGCGGACAATTTGGTTGTGGTGGCAACGGAGGCCGACGTCGTCTACGCGTTGTCCATCACCACTGGACGCGTGCGGTGGTCGACCACGCTCGGCGAGCCGGTCACCGCCAGCACACTTCCCTGCGGTGACATCACGCCGACGGTTGGCGTGACATCGACGCCGGTCATCGACCCCGTCCGCCGCGAGATCTTCGTGGTGGCCGACGAGGAGGTCGGCGGTCGCCCGGCCCACATGCTGGTGGGCCTGCACCTCCTCAGCGGTCGAATCGAGCTCCGCCAAGACGTCGATCCTCCGGGGGCGTACACGCCGGCGATCCTCCAACGCGTGGCCCTGACCCTCGACGGCGATCGAGTCGTCTTCGGCTATGGCGGTAATGCCGGCGATTGCTCCAGCTACCACGGGTGGGTCGTCTCCGTGCCCGAGGTCGGTGGCCGGGCGCTGTTCTACGAGGTCGATGCCGCGGCTGGCGACTCCCAGGGAGCCGTCTGGCTGGGTGGGGCGGCGCCCATCATCGACGGGCACGGCGACGTCTGGCTGGCGGTCGGCAACGGATCGGTCGACACGACGGGCGCTCGCTATGACGGCAGCGATGCCGTTTTGGAGCTGTCGGCCCAGCTCCGCCGGCTCCAGTTCTTCGCACCGTCCGACTGGGCGTCCGATAACGCCAACGACCGCGATCTCGGGTCGTCGACCCCAGTGCTCTTCCCGGACGGCGCCCTGGTCCAAGCCGGCAAGTCGCAGACCGCCTATCTCCTCTCCCAAGCGCACCTCGGCGGGATCGATGGGGAGCTGACCGAAAAGACGGGCATCTGCGGGGGGAACATCGACGGGGGCAGCGCGGTCGACGGGGACACCGCCTACCTCCCCTGCCTCCATGGCATCTTGGCTATCCGCGTCTCGCTCAGTCCGCCGTCCATCTCCGTGCTCTGGCAGACGCCGACCGAATCTGGCGGCCCCCCCATCCTCGCTGGCGGTCTCGTGTGGACGATCAGCCAATCGGGCCACCTGTTCGCTCTGAACCCTGCGACCGGCGCCGCCGTCGACGACGTGAACATCGGACCGGTCGCGAACCACTTCCCCACGCCGTCGGCCGGTGATGGCCTGATCTTCGCACCGGCCGCCGACCAGGTGATCGCCCTCGGGCGGTAGGAAGGCGCCGCGCGCCATGCGTCGTTAGCGCCTGCTCCTACTCGCGCAGGGCCAAGACATAGAACGAGGCTCCCGACGGGTCGATCAATCCGGCGAACCGCCCCGGCTCGATATCTGTCGGCGGCACCATCACGGATGCCCCGAGCGCTTGTGCCCGCTGCACCATCGAGTCGGTGTCGTCGACCGCGAAGTAGACGCCCCAGTGCGACGGGACCTCCGCCGGCATCTGCTCGGGCTTCGCCATCATTCCGCCGATCGAGCGATCACCCAACTTCCACTCGGTGTAGGCGACGGGATCTCCCTGGGCCTGTGCTCCCCACCCGAAGACAGCACCGTAGAAGACCTCCGCGGCGCCAATATCGGTGGAGACAAGCTCGTTCCAGCACATGGTGTTGGGTTCGTTGACGACGCCGGCGCCGAGGTGGGCCTTGGCCTGCCACGCGCCGCACACGGCGCCAGTCGGATCGCTGAAGACCACCAGCCGTCCGACGTCCATGACGTCCATCGGCCCCATCAGCACCTGCCCGCCGTTGGCGGTCACCTTGGCGGCCGTGTCGTCGGCGTCATCGACGTTGACGTAGGTGGCCCAGGCTGGCGGCCCCGGGTTCATCGGTGGGCCCAGCCCGGCAACCGGGCGGCCGCGCACAGAGCCCATGGTGTAGCCGCCGGCCTCGGCGGGCCCGTCAGGGACCTCCCAACCGAACAGCGCAGCGTAGAAGGCCTTGGCGCCCTCGAGGTCGGGGGTCTGGAGGTCGCACCATGACGGCACCCCGTGGTCGTAAACGTCCATCTCCATGGTCGGCTCCCTTCGAGGACTGGGCTGTCGCGCCCGACCATAGACGCAGGGTGTTTCACTGGCCGAGCGTGACGCGCTCGGCGTCACCTCGGCGTCACGGCTGGCCCAACTAGTCGACCGCCCGGCCCGATCGATCGGCCGGCCCTGGGTCAGGACGAGTTGATGAGCGAGCGCGCCGCCATCTCGAGGTACTCCATGAGCGCCGCCTCGTCGTCGGGTTCGAGGCCCGCCGTCCGAACCGCTTCGCTCATGTGGCGCATCCAGGCGTCCCGTTCGGGAAGGCCGATGACGAACGGAGCGTGACGCAGCCGCAGGCGCGGATGACCCCGCAGCTCGCTGTAGGTGGGGGGGCCACCCCAGTACTGGCCCAAGAAAAGAGCCAGATGGGACTTCGGGTCGGTCAGGTCGGCCGGGTAGAGCGGCCGCAGGACGGGATCCGTCTCGACCCCAGCGTAGAAACGGTCGACCAACGCGTCGAAGAAGGGCTGGCCTCCCACCCGATCGAAGAAGCTCTCCACTGACCCTGACGGTAGACGGCGAAGCTCGGCACCCCACGCGCTGCCAAGCGCTGTTTTGTCCCAGCTCTACACTTCTGCGGCGCGCGGGTGTAGCTCAATGGCAGAGTCCCAGCCTTCCAAGCTGGTTATGCGGGTTCGATCCCCGTCACCCGCTCTCACCGTCACCCCTCTCCGGGCTCCCGCTCGGGACGGGGTCCACAGCGCTCGAGCGTTCGACTCGCCACTGTCCATCGGACACCGTCCGCCTTGCGCCGGGCGCTTCCCCTCCCCAGGAAAACCACAGGAAATCTGAGGGAATTCCAGGAAAAAACAAGCAACAATGCGGCCGACAGCGCTCTCGGGGGCCCTCCCGTCGGCCGGGACGGGCGGGCCGCCCGTGGGCTTGGAAGTGAGCACTCACCGTGTCGAGGTCAACGTTGTCTGAAGCATCCCCCACCCGGCCCATGACCCTCGCGTCAGTCGCTTGCCCGTGCGCGTAACTCGGGCAATCAGACTGCATAAGTGGCGGACGATTGCCGTCGTCGTCGTTCTCGCGGGCGGCGCCGGTCTCGGCATCTGGTTGACGTCGTCGTCGGCCGGCGCGGACTATCAATTGACTTCGGCCGCCACTGGAACGGTGCAGCAGTCGGTGTCGGCGACGAGCACCATCGAAGCCGTTAATCAGGCTGATCTCGATTTTCAGACCGCAGGAAAAGTGGCAACGGTCAATGTGGTCGTCGGCCAGCAAGTGCAGGCAGGAGCCGTCCTGGGAACCTTGGACCCCTCAACCCTGCAGGCCACGGTCGCCCAGGACGAAGCCAGCGTTGCGAGCGATGAGTCCAAACTCGACAGCGACCAGTCCGGTCAGACCGTTCAGAGCGCCACCCAGGCGATCACGACCGCCCAACAAAATGTGACCCTGGAGAACCAGCAGATCACCGCAGATCAAACGGCGATTACGAACGACCAGACCAACCTGACTGCGACCGATGCGTCCAACGCCGTGTCGCTGGCTCAATCGCAAAACTCGCTGACGGATGCCCAGACGAAGCTCTCCACCGACGAGACCACACTCAGCACCGACCAGACAAATGCCGACGACCTGAGCGCGGCGGAGGACGCGGAGAACGTCGATTGTGCAGGGAGTCCCCCCGCCGACGCGACCGCCTGCACCAATGACGAGGCCAACGTCAAGACGGACGAGGCGGCGGAGTCAGCCCTCAGCTCCGATGAGAACGCCGTCACCCAAGACCAGCAGTCCATCCAGGTAGATCAGCTGTCCCTTCAGAGCACCCAGATCAAGAACGCTCAGGCCGTCACTTCGGCCAACCAGGCGATTACCACTGCACAGCAGACGCTGGCCAACGCGCAGGTGACCCTCCAGAACGACGAGCAGGACGTCACAAATGATCAGGCCACCGTCGGTGATGACCAGGGCAGCCTGGGTTCGCAGATCGAGTCCGACGAGGCGTCACTGGAAGCGGCCAACGTCACGCTGCAATCCGCGCAGAGCAACCTGACCAGTGCCACGTTGACGGCGCCCGTGGCCGGCACCGTGACCGAGGTCAACGTGGCCGTAGGAAACGAGGCAACCGCGGGGACCTCGGTCGTGGGCGCGGCGGCTAGTTCGAGCTCGTCGAGTACGAGCTCGACGACCGGGACCGGGGCGTCTTCGGCGACCTACGCATTCGAGATCACCGGCACTGCCGCCTTCGATGCCGACGCCAGTATCAGCAGTGCCGATGTCAGCCAGGTACAGGTGGGTGATCAGGCCCAGCTGACCGTGACGGGCGCGGTCACTCCGGTGTTCGGCACCGTGGCCTCGCTCGGCATCGTGGCCACCGTCAGCTCCGGCGTCGCCACGTTCCCCGTGACCATCTCGGTCACCGGTACGCCGAGCGGGCTGTACTCGGGCATGACCGCGACCACGTCGATCGTCGTGCTGGATCGGAGCAACGTCCTGACCGTGCCCTCGAGCGCCGTGCACACCCTCGGGGCCGCCAGCTTCGTCTACGAGCTCAGCAAGGGGAAAGAGGTCGAACACACGGTCACGGTGGGGGCCGTCGGGACGACCCTCACCCAGATCACCGACGGACTCAAGTCGGGCGACAAGGTGGTGCTGGCGAACCTGGCCGCCTCGATCCCGAGCGCCGGCACCTCGACCTCGCCCTTCGGTGGCGGCGGCCTGGGCGGCCTGGGCGGTGGCGGTGGCGCCTTCCGGATCACGGGCGGTGGCGGTGGCGGATTCGCCGGCCGGGGAGGTTTCGCCGGTGGCGGGTGAGCCCATTGAGCCGACCGAGCCGGTGCCGATCATCGAAGCGGACCCGACCGCTCAGATCCCCGTTCGCGGGCCGATCGCCGGAACGCTCGAACGGGGGAGCGAGCTCGACCGCCGACCCATCATCGCCATCGAAGACCTCTGGAAGACCTACCACCCCGGAGATCTGGCGATCCACGCCCTGCGCGGCGTGACATTTCGCGTCAACGAAGGCGAATTCGTGGCGTTCATGGGACCGTCGGGATCGGGCAAATCGACCCTCATGCACATCATGGGCTGCCTCGACAATCCGACGAGCGGGACCTACCTCCTCGACGGCCAGGACGTGAGCGGCATGTCGGAATTTCAGCTGGCGCGGATCCGGAACCGGCGCATCGGTTTCGTGTTCCAGGGCTACAACCTGCTGCCCCGGCTCAGCGCCTGCCGGAACGTCGAGCTGCCGCTCGTCTACGCCGGGGTGTCCCCCGACCAGCGCCGACAAAGGGCCCTGGCTGAGCTGGCCAAGGTGGGCCTGGCCGAACGGGTTCAGCACCGGCCGACGGAGCTGTCCGGCGGACAGCAGCAACGCGTCGCCATCGCCCGCGCGCTGGTCACCAATCCGGCCGTCGTGCTGGCCGACGAGCCGACGGGCAACCTCGACTCCCACGCCGCGGTCGAGATCCTCGACCTGTTCAAGAGCCTTCACCAGGCCGGGCGCACGGTCGTCCTCATCACCCACGACGCCGACGTGGCCGCCGTGGCCGAACGCGTCGTGCAGGTACGCGACGGCCAGATCGAGTCGGACTCGGCGGCCGCGTGAGACTGCGCGACACGCTGCGCTCCGGACTCGAGGCGCTGCTGGGTCACGGGCTGCGCTCGCTGCTCACGATTCTCGGCATCCTGATCGGGATCGCGGCGGTCATCCTGACCGTCGGGCTGGGGGAGGGTGCACAGAGCAGCGTGAACTCGGCCATCTCGGCCCTCGGCTCCAACCTGCTCGTCATCACGCCGGGCAGCACCGAGAGCGCGACCGGGGTGTTCGCCGGGTTCGGGACGTCCACCACGCTCACGCTGGCCGACGCCGATGCGCTGGAGTCCAAGCGCGTCGCCCCCAACGTCTCGGCCGTCGCCCCCACCGCCCAACAGCCGGCCACGTTGACGGCGGGCTCCAGTAACTGGACGACCACGGTCGTCGGGACCACGGCCTCCTGGCTGTCGGTCCGGGACCGCCAGGTCCAAGAGGGCGGGTTCTTCACGAGCGCCCAGGTGAAAGACGCGGCCGACGTGGCCGTGCTCGGCTCCACGACCGCCGAGGAGCTGTTCGGCGGCGAGTCCGCCATCGACCAGACGATCGATGACGGGAACGTGTCCCTCACGGTCATCGGCGTCCTGACCAGCGCCGGGACGTCGGGGTCGACCAACGAGGACGACATGGCGCTCGTGCCGATCACGACCGCGCAACAGCAGATCTTCACCGACGGCTCATCGTTGTCGGACGTCTACGCCACGGCGATCAACTCGGCCGCACTCTCGGGCGCCTATCAAGAGATCGACGACGAGCTGCTGTCGCTGCACCACATCGATGAGCCGTCCGCGGCCGACTTCACGATCACCACCCAGAACCAGCTGCAGACGACAGCGAACTCGGTCAACCGCACGCTCACCGACCTTCTGGCCGGCGTCGCCACGATCTCGCTCCTGGTCGGCGGGATCGGGGTCATGAACATCATGCTCGTATCGGTCACCGAGCGGGTGCGCGAGATCGGGCTCCGCAAGGCCCTCGGGGCCGCGCCGGGCGAGATCCGGCGCCAGTTCCTGGTCGAGGCGGCCTCGCTCGGGCTCATCGGGGGAATCGGAGGAGTCGGGATGGGGGTGGTGGGCGCCATCGTGATTCCCCACTTCGAGAGCAGTCCGATCACGATCTCCGCCTTGGCCGCCATCGGTGCTGTGGTCGTGGCCATGGCCATCGGGCTCGTCTTCGGCGTGTACCCGGCGGCCCGTGCGGCCCGCTTGTCGCCAATCGTTGCCCTGCGGACCGAGTAGCGCATGCCCGCGATCGACCCCCGTCAGTATCAAGAGGAGAACACCGACATGTCCGAACATCGCAGTCGTCGCTGCCCAGCCACGGCGCCCGCGCCGGTTTGGCCAACGCCGCCGCATGGCTGGGTTCACTCTGGGCGTAGCGCTCGCCACCCTTGCGGCGACGGGAACGGCCGGGGCCGCGACCGCTCCGGTCCGGCCGACCGCCGCGTCCGGCACGCTGGCGGCGCTCTCGAGCTCGTCGATCGAGGTCCAGAACCCCACGAGCGGTCAGGTCACCGTGAGCTGGAGCCCGACCACCACCTTCAGCCAAACC
Source organism: uncultured Actinomycetes bacterium (assembly GCA_963833735.1). Taxonomy (GTDB): domain Bacteria; phylum Actinomycetota; class Acidimicrobiia; order Acidimicrobiales; family RAAP-2; genus DATNIB01. The sequence goes on from CAWHYR010000011.1 coordinate 164,219, forward strand.
GTGACCGTTCCCGCCTCCACGGTGGCCGTCGGTGACTGCGTCACGGCGACCGGGCCGGCTCCGTCTTCGAAGACGAAGACCAAGTCGAAGACGGCATCGATCAAGGCCACGACGATCTCGATCAGCCACCCGAGCGCATCGGGTACCTGTAGCGGGTTCGGGGGCGGCGGTGCCGCCTTCGGGGTCGGCGGCGCCGGTGGCCGCCTTCGGTGGCGCGGGATTCCGGGGGGCCGGTGGGGCAGCCGGCGCCGGCGGGTCGGGAAGCTTCCGACCCCCGACCGGCACCTTCCCCAAGGGTGCGGGAGCGGCGGGCCGGGGTGCCGCCGGTGCGTTCGCCGGCATCGCCTTCGGCAAGGTCACGTCGATCTCGGGCAGCGTCCTCGTGGTGGTAGGGACCCGTCCGCAGATCACCCCTGCGGCCAAGGGAAAGACGTCGGGCAAGAAGACGTCGACGACGACCACCAAGCCCAAGCTCGTGACGACGACGTCGAAGGTGACCTACGCGACGTCGACGACGTTCAGCGAGACGATGCCGGCCACTTCCGCCGCCTTGGCCGTCGGGCAGTGCGTGACCGCCCTCGGACCGGCCAGCGACACCGGAGCCATTACGGCCACCACCATCACCGTCCGGCCCGCTCCGGCGACCGGCTGCGTCTCCTTCGCCGGCGGCGCCGGATTCGGCGGTCGCTTCGGGGGGGCCGGCGGGGCCGGAAGAGGCGGCACCGCAGCCTGAGTCGCTCTGTTCGCGCCCGAGGTCGGGCCGTCATCGGATCTGCAGCACCCGACCCCCAGCGCGACGCCATTACTCTTGGTCAGTCCGCCGGCCCCCCTGGCTGCGCGACCCACGGGCAAAGGAGGGCTGTGACCAGGGCTGACACCGCGATCGAGATCAGCGGAACCCTGCAGAAGGCGGCTTGGGAGGCCGACCTGCTTCCCGCCGGTCGAGAACCTCGGCGCCGGCATCTGGAGCGTGCCCGTTCCGATGCCGCAGAGCTCCCTCCGCTACGTCCTCGTCTATCTGCTCGAACTGGACGACGGGGTCGCCATGATCGACGCCGGCTGGGACACCGACGTCGCCTGGGAGGCGCTCAACGACGGGCTGGGCCAGGCGGGGTTCGAGATGGGCGACGTGAAGGCCTGCCTGGTGACCCATATCCATCCGGATCACTACGGCCTGGCCGGCCGGGTGCGCGAGGAATCCGGCGCCTGGATCGCCCTGCACCCGGCGGATGCCGCCATCCTTCCCCAGCGGTACATGCAGATGGACGGGCTCATGGAGGAGATGCGCGCGCACCTGGTGCACTGCGGCGTCCCGCCGGAGCCGCTCGAAACCATGCGCGGGGCGTCGATGCCGATCCGCGACCTGGTCAACGCCGTCCTGCCGGACGTGCTCTTGGAGGACGGGGACCGCCCCGACATCGCCGGGTGGGACCTGACCTCGATCTGGACCCCTGGCCACTCTCCGGGTCACCTGTGCTTCTACGACGCCACGCGGCGGGTCCTGCTCTCCGGAGACCACGTGCTCCCCCGAATCACCCCCAACATCTCGTTCCACCCCCAGCAGACGGTGAATCCCCTGGCCGACTTCGTCGAATCCCTCGAACGGGTCGCCCTGCTCGACGTCGACGAGGTCCTCCCCGCCCACGAGTATCGGTTTCGCGGGTTGGCCCAGCGCGTCGCCCAGCTGCGGAACCACCACGATGAGCGGCTGGAAGAGCTCCGCTCGATCCTGCGCTCGACGCCCGGCGCCACCGCCTGGGAGTGCACCCTCGGGCTCACCTGGAGTCGGCCCTGGGCCGAGATCGCGTTCTGGACCCAGCGTGCGGCGCTCGGCGAGACCCTGGCCCACCTCATCGTGCTCGAGTCGACCGGCGAAGCCCGCCGCATCGGCGACGAGGTCGAGCACTGGGAACTCGTCAAGCCCTGACGCGGCGACCGCTGCGGTTCCCGGGTCACGCCACCGCACCCGTCCCGGCGCCCTGGGAGGGATCTGACGGCGATCGCGGCACCGTCGGGCGGCCGACGACCGATCAGCTCCCTTCGCCACGCTCACGGGCCGAGTCGCTGATCCACGCCCTCCGCGCCTGACGAAACCCCCGGGGTGGTCGACCCTTCCCCGGTGGGCAAGGATGCGCGGATGACCGACGCGCATTCGATCTCGTTCACCCCCGGCACGCCCGAGACCGTCCTCCCACCGCCTGACGAGGCCGCGGTCGCGGACCTGGCGGCGGCAGCCGGGTTGCCGGCCGACGAGCGGCGAGCGGTGGTGCGGGCGATCGCCGCCCGCTCGCCCCGCTGCCTCGAGGCCTGGGCGACGCTGGCGGAGCTGGCCCCAGACGACGTGAGCGCCTACGCGTTCGCCCGGGTCGGCTACCACCGGGGCCTCGACACCCTCCGGGGCGCCGGCTGGCGGGGCTCGGGGTACGTGCGCTGGCGCTACCCGTCCAACCGCGGCTTCCTCCGGTCGCTCGAGGCCCTGCGGGCCGCCGCCGAGGCCATCGGGGAGGACGAGGAGGAGGTCCGCTGCGCACTCTTCCTGCGCCAGCTCGACCCGGACTGGGACCGCCGCGAGGCGCCGGAGGCCGCCGCCGACCAGGACGGATAGATTCTGGGGCGATCCGACCGGACCCGGGTCGGATCGCCGCTCCAGGGAGGCGCCGGCGTGAACATCGTGGTCAGCAACGTGAAGGGCGGGGTGGGCAAGACGACCACCTCGGTCTACCTGGCCGCGGCGGCGGCCGCCCGTGGCAAGGAGGCCGTCTTCCTGGTCGACGCCGACCCGCAGGGGTCGTCGGCCGAGTGGTTCGACGCCAGTCCGATCGACGGGGTCGAGCTGGTGGAGGCCCCGTCGGAGCGGACGGTGGGCCGGGCGCTCGCCCCCTCCGAGGCGCTCGTGATCGTCGACACCCCCCCGGGGGACAAGGGGATCGTGCGCGTGGCCATGCGGCGGGCCGACTCGGTCGTGATCCCGACCCGCGCCGGGGGCGTCGAGCCGACGCGCGTCCTCGCCACCTTGGAGATGATCCCCGAGGACGTGCCCTGCGGCATCGTGATCTGCGCGGCGCGGATCGGCACCAACGACCTCGCCGCCACCATCGAGGAGTGGACGAGCGCCGGTGTGCCCGTCTGGGGGGTCGTCCCCGAGCGGGTCGGCATCGCCGCCGGACCCGCCGGGCGCCTCTACCCCGAGGGCCTGGAGGAATACAACAGCGTGCTCCGCCGCGCCCTGCGCGGCACCCGGTAGGGACCGCGGCACCGCGCGGCGCCGCAGCCCGGGCGCGAGCGCTCAGGCGACGACGGGCCCGGGTTCGGGGTCGTCCGGGGTGCGGTTCAGCACCCGGGGCCACTCGAGGTCGCCGAGCTCGGGCCGGCTGAGCAGCCAGGGGGCCGGCGGCGGGACGATCAGGCGGGTCAGTGCGTCGGCGATCGACTCGTAGTTGATGCGCCACCCGGTGAAGTGCCGCCACGCCTCATCGGGCGTCCGCTCGAAGGGGAAGTCGACCTGGGCCATGCGGTCGACCCCCGCCAGGAACTCGTCCTCGCGCAGCCGCAGGACAGCCGTGGGCAGCGGGTCCGGGTCAAAGGGGATGCGGAGCGCCTGCGCGAGGGACCGCAGGCAGTTCGTTCCCATGAACAGGCAGATCCGGGCCTGGCGCGGCGCCGACGCGGGGCACAGGCTGTCGTGCAGCGCGGCGGCGTCGAGCATCGCGAGGAGGGCCAGGAGCCACGAGCGCGACGGATCAGGGGAACGGAACCACATGAGTGACGGGTAGCTCGTGTGGCTCTCGGAGACCGCCGCCGCCCACCGCTCCCAGGTGACGTAGAGCTCGGGGAGCTCGCTCACGATCCCGAACTGCTGGTGCCGGGCCAGGATCTCGGGACCCCAGGCCGGCGTGCCGGCGCGGGTGGCGAGCAGGGTCACCTCGGTCTCCCGGCTGGAGAACGCGGAGTACAGCGTCGGCAGGTAGGCGATCTCGAGCGCGATCACGAGCAGGCCCGTGCCGCCGGCGATGAAGTCCAGCGTCTCGGTCGACCCCCGCCCGCCCGCCACGCCGAGGGTGAAGACCGACGAGCCCGACACGACCAGCGCGCTGTCGAGGGCGCCATGGCTCCCCCACCAGATGGCCAGGCCGAACCCGAGGACCAAGAGCACCAGCCACGAGACGAAGAGCAGCATCATGGCGAGCGGGCCGACGAGCGCCATCACCCGATCCTTCGCGCCATAGGAACCCAGGTGGCGCAGCAGATGGCGCAGCCCCTTGGCCAGGATCTTCGAGATCGAGCGCAAGAGCAGCGACGACGTCGTCCGCGGGATGACGAGCGTGGTGAAGACGTTGGTGGCCGTGATCGCCACGATGGCGAGACCGGCGACGAAGCCGAGCACCCGAACGGACTCGCTCACACCGTCACCACCGAAAGAGCCGGTGGCCGCGGGCGGGCGGGCTCACGCGCCGGTGGCCCTCCGGCGCTCGTCGCGCAGCGTCCGCCAGCGGTGCCAGATGGCGACGGCCAGCACCACCACGATGAGCGCGACCACGACGATCGAGGCATCCGTGAATCCCTTGACGATCCTGTGCCAGCCGGTGCCGAGGGCATAGCCGATCGATGCCAGGGCCGATCCGTAGATGGCGGTCCCCACGAAGCTGCTGATCGCGAAGGGCACCGGCGGGACCTCGCCGATCCCCGCCACGAGCGAGATGAGGGCCCGGAGCAGGGGCACCATCCGCCCGATCAGCACCGCGGGGGCTCCCACCCGGGCCAAGAAGGCGGTGGCCCGGTCCACGTCTCGCCCCGACAACAGGACGTACTTGCCGTGGCGCTCGACGAGGGCCCGACCGCCGGTACGACCGATGACGTACGCGATGAGGGAGCCCACGAACTCGCCGGCCACGCCCACGACGATCACCGCCGCCAGGCTCAAGTGCCCCTCAGCCGCCAGTGCGCCCGTGAACCCGAAGGTGATCTCAGAGGGGAACGGAATGCAGATGGCCTCGATCAAGGCCACCAGGAAGATCGCGGGGTAGCCCCAGTGCAAAAGGAGGTGCTCCACCCCCCTGTTCTAGTAGGTGCTCGGTTCCGCGCGCAGCCTCACGGGACGAGCCCCGGCCGGGCGCGACGGCCCGCCGCGCCCCGAACGCCCACCGCGCCCCGACGAAAGCGGCGCCCCGTCGACTGGGTGCCGCCCGATCGACACACCCCGGTCGTAACCTGACCATGATGGCGCTCGAGACCCCCCGCTCCCTTTCCCCGTCCAAGGTCTCGGCCTTCACGGACTGCCCGCTCGCCTTCCGGCTGTCGATCATCGACCGGCTGCCGGAGCCCCCGTCGGCCGCCGCGGTAAAGGGAACCCTGGTGCACTCCGCCCTGGAGCGCCTCTTCTGGGACAACGAGAAGGGGTTCCGCACGCCCGACGCGGCCCGCGTGGCCTTGGCCGGGGCCTGGAGCGAGCTGCAGGTCGACCCCGAGTTCGTCGAGTTGGCGCTCAGCACCGAGGAGGCCGCCGCCTTCGTCGTCGACGCGCAGGTGCTGATCGACCACTACTTCGCACTCGAGGACCCCAACTCGGTGACCACGGTCGCCGTCGAGCTCGGCCTCGAGGTCGATCTCGGAACGATGCGGCTGCGCGGCATCATCGACCGACTGGACCTGACCGACGACGGGCAGCTGATCGTCGTGGACTACAAGACGGGCCGCGCTCCCTCCGAGCGCTTCGAGCACGGCAAGCTGACCGGTGTCCACATCTACGCGCTCTTGTGCGAGGCGGTGCTCGGACGCGCGCCGGTCGAGGTCCGGCTCCTGCACCTCCGCGACCCGGTGTCCATCACGGCGGTGCCCAACGAACAGTCGCTCCGCGGCCAGGCCCGCCGGACGACCGCCGTCTGGAGCGCCATCGAGCGCGCCTGCGCGACCGAGGACTTCCGCCCGCGGCCCTCTTCGTTGTGCCGCTTCTGCAACTTCCAGTCCCTGTGCCCGGCCTTCGCCGACACCACGCGCCTCGAGGTGGCGTCGTGACGGACGCCCTCTCCCTCGGCGCCCCGCCCGACGATGCCGCGCGGGGCCCGCGGAGTGGACCGATCCTCGAAGTCGTCGACGCCACGCTCGGGGGCGCCTTCGAACGGCTGCGGGGCCAACAGGGCGCCGACGAAGCGGCGGCCATCGTCTCCAACCTGTCGGACTACGGCCTCATCTGGGCCGTCATCGCCCTCTTCAAGGCGCGCCGGCGCGGGCCGCGACGGAAGGACGCCCTGCAGGCCCTGGCCGCCGCCGGCGTGCTGTCGTGGGGCGTCAACAAGCTCGTGAAGACCGCCATCGATCGAGGGCGCCCCACCACACCCCGGCCGCAGGGCACCATCCGACTGCCGGTGCGTCCGCCCAGCACGAGCAGCTTCCCGAGCGGCCACACCCTGGCGGCGTTCGCCGCGGGCACCCTGCTGGCGGAGAACAAGACGGAGGCCGCCGCGTTCGTCGGCATTGCCACGGCGGTGGGGGTCAGTCGCGTCCATCTGGGTGACCACCACCCCTCCGACGTGGTCGGTGGCGCCGTCCTCGGCACCGTGATCGGCCTCCTGGCCCGCTCGCTGTTGCGGCGCCGCTGAACCCGGCCGCACCGGGAATGTGGCGAACCCGATAGCGGTTGAGCGTTGTATGGCCCTACCTGCGTTCTCCGTCACCTACGACTACCGCTGCCCCTTCGCCCGCAACGCCCACGAGCACATCGTGGCTGCGCTGGAGGCGGGGGCCGGCTGGGACGTCACGTTCCTGCCGTTCTCGCTGAGCCAGGCCCACGTCGAAGAGGGCGGGACGTCGGTCTGGGACAACCCCGACAAGGCACCTGACCTGCTGGCCCTGGAGGCGTCCGTCGTCGTGCGTGACCAGTTCCCGGACCGCTTCCTGGCGGCCCACCGGGCCCTCTTCTCGGCCCGCCACGACCAGGCGGGCGACCTGCGCGACGAAGGCGTCGTGCGGGCGGCGCTCGAGGCGGCCGGCGTCGACGCCACCGTGGTGTTCGCGGCGCTGCAGGATGGTTCCGTCGCCAAGGAGGTGCGCCACCTGCACGAGGCCGCCGCCGGCGATCTCCACGTGTTCGGTGTGCCCACCTTCATCGTCGGCGACCGCGCCGTGTTCGTGCGCCTGATGACCCGCCCCGAGGGCGACTCGAAGCTCGCAACCGACACCGTTGCGCACGTCGTCTCGCTGATCGACGACCACCCCGAGCTGAACGAGTTCAAGTTCACCACCATCGGCCGCTGAGAGGCTGAACGAGCAGCGCCACACGCTCTGGCGGCTGCGGCAGCCTCACACGGGCCACGGATCCGGCCCGTCCATAACGTGCCTGGGCGACCGGCCGGTGCGATGCTATCGGTCCGATGCGAATCGAAGCCCGAGGGATCGGCATCGTTGGGGCGGGACAGCTCGCCCGCATGACGATCCAGGCCGCCAGCGCGCTCGGCATCGACGCAGTCGTGCTGGCCGGCGGGCCCGACGACGCCGCCACCCAGCTCGCCGGCCGGGTGCTCGTCGGCTCTCCCCGCGACCCGGGACAACTCTGGGCACTGGCCGCGCGGAGCGAGGTCGTGACCTTCGATCACGAGCATGTCGACATCGAGCTGCTGGCCAACCTGGAGCGGGCCGGGGTCGCCGTGCGGCCCGGTTCGGCGGCCCTCTCGATGGGTGTCGACAAGGCACTCATGCGCCGCACGCTGGCCGCGGCCGGCATCGCGGTGCCCGCCTACGCCGTCCTCGACCCGGACCCCGACGACGGTGTGCGCCCAGGCGGTCGCCTTCGGCGAGACCCACGGCTGGCCGCTGGTGCTCAAGGCGACGCGCGGCGGCTACGACGGCAAGGGCGTGTGGCCGGCCGCCAACCCGGCCCAGGTGGCGGTCCACTGTCAGGCGTGCCGCCGAGTCCGGCATCCCGCTGCTCGTCGAGGACCACGTCGACATCACCGTCGAGTTGGCGGTCCTGGTGGCCCGCCGACCCAACGGCGAGCTCGCCGTCTGGCCCGCCGTCGAGACCACGCAGGTGGCGGGCATGTGCCGGGAGGTCCTCTTCCCGGGACGGGTGGACGCCGGCGCTCGATGCGCGGGCCCGGGCCCTGGGCGAGCAGGTGGCCGTGGCCGTCGGGGCGACCGGCGTCCTCGCTATCGAGATGTTCGCCTCCGGCGGCGAGTTGCTCGTCAACGAGCTGGCGGCCCGCCCGCACAACAGCGGCCACTGGACGATGGACGGCTCCTTGACCTCCCAGTTCGAGAACCACGTGCGCGCCGTCTTCGACCGGCCACTCGGGGCCACCGCCGCGGTCGCGCCGGCGGTCGCATCGGTCAACGTGCTCGGCGGCGCCGACGGCCGGGCACCGGTCGCCCTGCTCGAGGCCGCGCTGGCCGTGGAGGGCGCCCACGTCCACCTCTACGGCAAGTCCCCCGCCCCCGGACGCAAGCTCGGGCACGTGACGGTCTGCGGCACCGATCCGGCGGAGGTACGCGACCGGGCCTGGCGCTGCGCCGTCGCGCTCGGCACCCCGGTGCCGGCGGGGCTCCTGGTGGCGCCGTGAGCGGCCCCCGGCCGATCGTGGCGGTCGTGATGGGGAGCTCGTCGGACCTCTCCGTGATGGACGGGGCCCGCGAGGTGCTCGAGGAGTTCGGGATAGCCGTCGAACGGCGGGTGGTCTCTGCCCATCGCACTCCCGACGCCATGATCGCCTTCGGGCACGAGGCCGCGGCGCGCGGGCGTTCGAGTGATCATCGCCGGCGCCGGCGGGGCCGCCCACCTTCCCGGCATGCTGGCCTCGGTGACCACGCTGCCCGTCATCGGCGTCCCCGTCGCGGTGGGCACCCTGAGTGGGATCGACTCGTTGCTCTCCATCGTCCAGATGCCCAAGGGCATCCCGGTCGCCACCGTCGCGGTCAACGGGGCGCGCAACGCCGGTCTGTTGGCGGTCCGGATGCTGGCGCTCTCCGACCCGACATTGGAAGCCGCCCTCTCCAAGCACCAGGCGGACCTGGCGGCCACCGCGGCCGCCCAGGACGCCGAGGTCTCCGACCAGGGCTAGTGCCGCCGCTGCCAGCCGCGTTCGGCGCGGCGGCGGAGCGCTACGGTCAACGGTCATGGCGACGCTGGCCGAGCGGCTCGGGTACTCGGCTGACGCCAAGCTGCTCATCGTCAATGCCGACGACCTCGGCTTCTGCCATGCCGCCAACGTCGGCATCTTCGACTGCTTGCGCACCGGCACCGTGACGAGCGCCTCGCTCATGGTGCCCTGCCCCTGGGGCCGCGAGGCGGCGGCCCGCTACCGGGGCGAGGACATCGGCGTGCACCTGACCTTGAACGCCGAGCACGAGCTCTACCGCTGGGGCCCCATCACCCACGCGCCCTCCCTCCTCGGCGGCGACGGCGGGTTCCCGAGCACGGTCGACGACGTCTGGGACCACGCCGATCTGGACGAGACGCGGCGCGAGTGCCGGGCCCAGATCGAGCGGGCCATCCTGTGGGGCTTCGACGTCAGCCACATCGACGTCCACCTCTCGACGATGCAGCACCGCCCGGAGTTCTTCGACATCTACCTCGACCTGGCCATCGAGTTCTCGCTGCCGCTGCGCATGGTCGACCGCCGCGTCGAGGACTACCTGGGCTTCCCGGCGGCGCGAGCTCGCCCGGGAGGCCGGGGCCATCTTCGCCGACGAGGTGCTCGTGTTCTCCGGCGCCGCCGGTCACGAGCAGCTGGAGGTCGCCCTCGGCGATCTGGCGCCCGGAGTGACCGAGGTGCACCTACGCCCGGCCGTGGACAGCCCGGAGCTGCGGGCGCTGGCCACCGACTGGGCGGAGCGGGTCGAGGACTACGACCTCGTCTGCTCGAGCGACCGCCTGCGCCGGTCCATCGACGCCGCCGGCGCCACGCTGATCGGCTTCCGGCGCCTGCGCGACCTCGCCCGCCGCGGCTGAGGGCGGACGGTCAGGAGAACACGTCGGCCGTGAGGCCGGCGAACAGGTCGTCCTCGATCCCCTCGACCGCCGGCACCCGGCTCCGGGCCAACAGGTACTCGTCGAAGGGGTGCACGGTGCGCTGGATCTCGGGCGGGAGCCCGAACCACATGCGCGAGCTCGGGATCGACCTGGGTGGCGTGCGAGCGCAGCGCCTCGCCCCGGACGTCGTCGTAGCCCTCGGTGCTGATCGACGTCGTGAAGTTCGGCTCCTCGTCGAGCCGGCTGAGCCAGCGTTCGCCGAGCGGGGACTCCAGTCCGAGCTCCAAGAACTTCTCGTGCAGGGCGCGCATGCGCGACACCGACCACACCGAGTAGTAGAGCTTCGCCGGTTCGTAGGGGGCGCCCGCCTCCGGGTAGGCGTCGGGATCGCCCGCCGCGTCAAAGGCCAGCACGCTGATCTCGTGGACCCGGAGGTGGTCGGGGTGCGGGTACTGCGTCTGCTCCTCGGGATAGGTGATGATCACCTGGGGCCGGACCCGCCGGATGATCGCCACCAACCGGCCCACGGCCTCGTCGAGGGGCGCCATGGCGAAGCTGTCGGGATTCTTGTTGGCCTCGGTGCCGGCCATCCCCGAATCGCGGTACCCGAGCATGACCACCTCGTCGTAGCCGATGATCGAGGTGGCGGTCGCCAGTTCCTGGCGGCGGACCTCGGCCAGGTTCTCCCGGACCTCGGGCCGGTCCATGGCCGGGTTCAAGATGTCGCCCTCCTCGCCGCCCGGTGCAGCAGACCAGCACGGCGTGGACGCCACTCGCGTGGTAGCGGGCGACCGTGGCCGGGCCCTTGGACGATTCGTCGTCGGGATGGGCGTGGACCGAGAGCAGGCAGCGCTGGTCAGGCATCCCCCCGACGTTACCGGGAGCACCCCCGGGCCCGTGCCCCGGAGCCAGCCGGGGGGATTTATGCTCCAAGGAGGCGAAGGATTCGCCGCGAGGAGGACACAGCAGTGGCCGGAGTATTCAGTCGGATTTCCGACGATCTTCCAGGCCAAGGCGAACCGGGTGCTCGACAAGGCCGAGGACCCCCGCGAGACGCTCGACCTGTCCTACGAGAAGCAGCTGGAGAGCCTGACCAAGGTCCGCCGCAGCGTCGCCGACGTCGCCACGGCCCGCAAGCGCATCGAGTTGCAGGCGGCCCAGCTCCAAAAGCAGGCCGACAAGCTGCAGGAGCAGGCGAAGGGTGCCCTCGCCCAGGGGAACGAGCCGCTGGCCCGCGAGGCGCTGGCCCGACGGGCCGCGCTGGGCGAGCAGCTGAGCGACCTGCAGACCCAGCACCAGCAGGTGAAGGAGCAGGAGGATCGCTTGATCGAGACCTCCCAGCGCCTGCAGGCCCAGGTCGAGCAGTTCCGCACGAAGAAGGAGACGCTGAAGGCCAGCTACACCGCGGCGCAGGCGCAGACCCAGGTCGGCGAGGCGGTGTCGGGAATCTCCAAGTCCATGGGGGACGCCGGGAGCGCCATGCAGCGGGCCCAGGACAAGATTTCGAGCATGCAGGCCCGCGCCGGCGCGATGGACGAGCTGCTGGCCTCCGGCGCCCTGACGGACCTCGGTCAGCCCGTCGACGACATCCAGGCCCAGCTCGACAAGGTCTCGGCCACCTCCCAGGTGGACACCGAGCTGGCGGCGCTCAAGGCCGAACTGGCGACGGGCACCGCGCCGGCCGAACTGCCCACGGGCGACGAGGAGCCGGCCGACGCGGAGATCGTGGGGAGCGCCCCCGATGCCGCGCCCAACGGCTCGGCGCCGGCCCCCGAGACCGCTCCCACCGGGGGTGAGGCGTGACCCGCGCCCGCAACGTGGCCGCCGACCGGGGGCTCTCGGTCCGCATGTTCGTGACGGGCCTCTTGCTCGTCATCCTCTACGGCGGCTTCATCGCCGTGCTGTGGGCGGTCGGCCTCTCGCTCGCCTTCATCATCGTCATCGCGGCCGTGCTGCTGTTCGCCCAGTACTGGTTCTCCGACAAGCTCGCCCTGTGGTCGATGCACGGGCGACTCGTCACGCCCGAGGAGGCTCCGGAGCTGCACGGCATGATCGACCGGCTCTGCGCGCTGGCCGACATGCCCAAGCCCAAGGTGGCGATCGCCGACACCGACATGCCCAACGCCTTCGCCACCGGCCGCAGCCCCAAGGCGGCGGTCGTCTGCGCCACCTCCGGCCTGCTGCGCCGCCTGGACGAACCCGAGGTGGAGGCCGTGCTCGCGCACGAGCTGTCCCACGTCGCCCACCGCGACGTGGCCATCATGACGATCGCCAGCACGCTCGGCATCGTGGCGGGGCTGACCACCCGCATGATGCTCTACGCCGGGTTGTTCGGCGGCTTCGGCGGCCGCGGTGGGAGTCGCGGCGGCGGGAACAACAACAGCGGGGGCCAGATCGTCCTCATCGAGATGGCGATCATGCTGGTGTCGATCGTCGTCTACGCCATCAGCTTTCTTCTCACCCGCGCGCTCTCCCGCTACCGCGAGCTGGCGGCCGACCGCTCCGGCGCCATCTTGATCGGGCGCCCGTCGGTGCTGGCGGCCGCCCTCGTGAAGGTCACCGGCGAGATGTCACGCATCCCAACGTGCGACCTGCGCAAGGCCGAGGCCTTCAATGCCTTCTTCTTCACTCCGGCGCTGACCCAGGGCAGCGGCATCTCGATCTCCACGCTCTTTTCGACCCACCCGACGCTCGAGCGGCGTCTGGCCCAGTTGGCTCAGCTCGAGGCCCAGCTCGGCCGCGCCGCCTGAGCCGAACAGCACCCCGAACATCATCCGGTGGGTCTCTTCGACACACTGCTCGGACGGACCAAGCCCGTCGCGGCCAACCTCGACGCGCTCTTCGCCCTGCCGTCGGCGGCGGTGACGCTGCAGACGGCGGGCGGGCTCGTGTCGACGGGACACGCCGGGTTGTCCTGGAAGCCGCCTGCCGGCCAGACGGCGGAGGACCTCGAGCACGAGATCGGCCAGCTGCTCGCCGTCGACGACGCACCGGCGGCCAGTCCGGTGGCCGGCGCGCCCGCCGGCTCCGACCCGCCGCCCATCGGGGCGTTCACCCACACCGAGGACTCCTTCGGCTTCCACTGGCTGCTTCTGGACGATCCCGACATCGCCGATCTGGTCACGCGGGTCCACATGGCCAACACGACGCTGACTGAGGCCGGCTGGGGACCCCAGCTGCTCTGCTCGATGTTCGGCTTCGGACCGAGTGCCGACGCCGCGGTCAACACCAAGAGCTTCTACCTCGTCTACCTCTACAAGCGCGGCACCTTCTACCCGTTCGCGCCGACCGGCAAGGAGCGCCGGGACAACGAACTCGAGCTCCGGGTCCAGGCGCTGCTGGGCAAGGACCTCCCGGTCGAACCGGACCTTTCCCGCTGGTTCCCCCTCTGGGACTCGCCCGTCCGCTGAGAGCATGTGCTGCTGGGCGCCCGAGCACGAGCCGTCGATCGGTCGCCAGCCACAGCAGCCCTTTCGTCGGGTGCATGAATTTCTGTCCCGAGGTGACCCCTACCGGCGCATCGGGATACCGGACCGGCCGTATTCAACCGATAGGTTGCAGACGACGCTAAACCCGTCTAGTATTCAACCTGATGGTTGAAAAGCAGGCATCCAAGCTCGAGGCCAACGATCGCACGCTGAACGCCGTGTTTGCGGCCCTGGCCGATCCGACTCGGCGGGCCATCGTGCGCCGGTTGGCGTCGGGGAGGCCACGGTGGGCGAGCTCGCGCAGCCGTTCACCATGAGCTTCCAGGCTGTTTCCAAACACTTGCACGTGTTGGAGCAGGCCGGGTTGGTCAACCGGAGTCGGAGGGCGCAGCAACGACCGTGTCGCTTGCGACCAGAGGCGCTGGCCTACGCCAGCGGCTGGCTGGGCGACTATCGGAGTCTCTGGGAATCCTCCTTCGACCGCCTCGATGAGCACCTCAGCACCCAGAAAGGATCGCCAAAATGACCGATGGAGCGCCCTACATCTCCGTTACTCGCACGTTCGATGCCTCGCCCGAGGCTGTCTTCGCGGCATGGACGAGCCCGGCTCAGTTCGGTCGCTGGTTCGGCACGGAATCCACCGCGGTGGAGGACGTCAGGATGGATCTGCGGATCGGTGGCGACTGGAGTGCACGGATGATCCTCGAGAACGGCACGGAGATCGGTTGGCACGGTTCCTATCTCGAGATGGACGCACCTCACCGACTGGTCCTCAGCCTGAGCGACCGACCCGGCGACCAGTTCGAACGGGTGACGGTGGATCTCAAGGAAGTCGAGGGCGGAACCGAGATGCTGTTCACCCAATCGGGGGGCAACATGCCGCCGGAGAACTACGCCCAAGCCGAAGAGGGATGGCGATCGTTCTTTGACGACCTCTCGAAGGTTCTCTCCGGCTGAAACGAGCCGCGACCGCCAGGACCACGGGCTCCGGCCAACCCACGCGGTCCTCTCCGCTCGACCTGACGAGCGCGGATGCAGCGTTGCTGCGGCTCATCCGCCCACACTCGAGGCCGGAGACTCGGCCCACCGGGCCCACGCCCGAAAACCGCCGGCCAGGTCGGCCACGCGGCGGAACCCGAGCTCGGCGAGCGACGCCGCGGCCAGGCTGGAGGCGTAGCCCTCCGAGCACGCCACGACGACCGGCTGGTCGAGACCGCGCACCTCGGCGATCCGATGCGCACCGGCCGGGTCCAGCCGCCACTCGAGCACATTGCGCTCGATCACGACCGCGTCGGGGAACTCGCCTTCCTCGGCCCGCTGGGCCGCCGGGCGGATGTCGACGAGCAGTCCATCGGGCCCGAGGAAGTCGGCCAGCCCCGACGGACCGACGCGCTCGATGTGCGTGCGGGCCGCGGCCACCAGGTCGTCGGCAGAGGGGCTCACGAAGCCCAGCGGCCCGCGCCCACGTCCGAATCGCCAACCGCCTCCGTGCGGGAGGCGTGCAGCTCGCCGCCCGCCAACTCGAAGAATGTCATCGACGTCAGGCGAGGGCTGTACGACGTGGACGCTCAGCGCCACGGCCGGCCCGGGGTTCGTGACGTCGTGGATCCGGTCGATGCCGATCGAAAGGGCCCGCGTCGCGGCGCTCACGGATCGCGTCCGCAGCGTCAGGCGGTCGCCGAAGTGCGCGACCGAGGTCTCGACCAGGCTGCCCGCCACGACGGTCACCACGCCCCGGGATCCACCGTGGTCGTGCAGCTCGAGCGTGCCGCCCGGCGGCCACCCGATGACCCAGGCCTCGAACGACTCCGATTCGGCCACCAGTCGCCATTCCCTCTCGGCACCCTCCCCGAGACTTCCGAACTCGCCGACATTGGCGGCCACGGTGCGGGCGATGGAGCGCAGCTGCGACGGCGGGAGGGCCAGTGCCAACCGGCCGCCGGCCGGCGTCCCGGCGTGCCGAGACCACCCCTCGCTCGGCGTTTCGATGGCGGGTTGGGCAAGCGGGAACGGCACCACGGAGGCACCGTATCGGTCAATACCTGACTAATCAAGTCGGTTTTATGAGATTGGTGGGTTTGAGGCCGATTTCCTCGGTTGGCGAGGATTCGACTGCCTCCCCACCGACGGTTCGCCGCATGGCCGCGTGGATCCGATTCGGGGTGAGGACCCCCCGGTATCGGTTGTCCTCGGTGACCGGGACCCAGCGGACGTCGTGGCCGAGCATCTCGGCCAGCGCTGTCTTGAGGGACGTGCCCATGGGCACCTGCACGGCGAACGGGGTCACCCTGTCCGAGACCAGCCCGTCGAAGCCCCCCTCGAGCGACACCCAACCGACGAGGCCCCCGTCGGCAGCGACGACGACGGCCCAGCGGGCGTCGCTCCCGGCCGCGGCCGCCCGCGCGTCGGCCATCGTGGCGTCGGGGCCGACCGTGGGCGGGGTGGCCAGGTCCGCGGACTCGATCGCCACGAGCGCGAGGCGGCGGACACCGCGGTCTGCCCCCACGAAGTCGGCGACGAACGGCGTGGCGGGCCGGCCCAGGATCTCCGACGGGGCGTCGTACTGCTCGAGCACGCCGCCGGTGCTCAACACGGCGATCCGATCGCCGAGCTTCGCGGCCTCGTCGACGTCGTGGGTCACGAGCACGACCGTCTTGTTCAGCTTTCCCTGCAGCTCCAAGAACTGGTCCTGGAGGCGAAGGCGGGTCACGGGGTCCACCGCGCCGAACGGCTCGTCCATGAGCAGGACCGGTGGATCGGCCCCGAGGGCCCGCGCCACGCCGACCCGCTGGCGCTCGCCGCCCGAGAGCTGGTGCGGAAAGCGCCGACCGTAGCGGTCGGGTGCCAGATCGACGAGCTCCAGCAGCTCGGTCACCCGCGCCGCGACGCGGTCCTTCTCCCAGCCGAGCAGCCGGGGCACGACGGCGACGTTGTCGAACACCCGTCGGTGCGGGAACAGCCCGCCCTGCTGGATCACATAGCCGATGCCGCGGCGAAGCTCGATGGGGTCGGTCGCCATGACATCGGCGCCATTGACCAGGATCCGCCCGCCGGTCGGCTCGATCAGCCGATTGATCATCCGCAGCGTGGTGGTCTTGCCGCAGCCCGATGGCCCGACCAGGACGCACACCTCGCCGTCGTCGACCTGGAGGCTCAACCCGTCGACGGCCACATGCCCGCCGCCGTAGTCCTTGGAAACCGCCTCCAGGGTGATCATGTCCGAGCCACGTTAGCGACGAGGCCCGAAGTGCTCGCGCTCGGTGCGGCGGGGCCACGGGTATCGTCGGCGCGATGCCGGCGGCCGCCCAGCCGTTCTTCCAGTGGAGCTACGTCACATCCAACTGGTCGCAGATCAGCGCGAACCTCGTCCAGCACATCGAGCTGACGCTGATCGCCGTGGCGATCGGACTTGCCATCTCGCTGCCGCTGGCGCTCGCCTCGTGGCGCTTCCGGCTCGTACGGGCACCCGTGTTCGCCTTCGCCAGCGCGCTCTACATCATCCCGTCGCTCGCCCTCTTCGTCATCCTGGGCCCGATCACCGGCTTCGTGGCGTCCTACCGGACGGCCGAGGTGGCGCTCGTCGGCTACACGCTCCTGATCCTGATCTGGAACACGGTGGCCGGGCTGGACGCGGTCCCGGCCGACGCCCGGGAGGCGGCGCGGGCCATGGGGTACTCCCCCACGGCCGAGCTCGTGCGCGTGGACTTCCCGCTGGCGCTGCCGTACATCTTCGCCGGCCTGCGCGTGGCCACCTCCACGGTGATCGGGCTCGTGACCGTGACCGCGCTGATCGGCCTCGGGGGACTCGGCCAGCAGATCACGTACGGCTTCTCGGTCTCCTACAACACGCCGATCATCGTCGGCCTCGTCCTCTCCGTGGCCCTGGCCGCCCTGGCCGACCTCTCGCTCGTCGGCCTCGAACGCCTCGTCATCCCCTGGAGCCGCTCGCGTCCCAAGGTCCGGGCGGTGCGCTGATGCACTTCTTGAGCCAGGTGTTCCACTGGTTCGGCGACGGCAGCAACTGGCGAGGAGACAGCGGGATCCCCGAGCTGTTCTGGCGCCAGACCGAGCTCTCGCTGGCGGTCGTGGCGGGGGCGATCCTCATCGGCGGCGGGTTGGGAGTGCTGCTCGGGCACACCGGCCGCGGCGGCCTGGTGGCGGTCAACGCGGCCAACGCGGCGCGGCGCCGTGCCGACGCTCGCCCTCCTCACCCTGCTCGCGATCCAACCGAGCATCTCGCTCAAGTGGAACGGGTTCCTCGCCTCCTTCATCGCGCTGGTGGTGCTCGCCATCCCGCCCATCCTCACCAACACCTATGTCGGCATGCGCGAGGTCGACGCCGAGGTGCGCGACGCGGCCAAGGCCATGGGGCTGACCGGAGGGCAGGTGCTGCGCGGCGTGGAGCTGCCGCTCGCGCTCTCGTTCATGATGGCGGGGATCCGCACGGCCTCGATCGAGGTGATCGCCACCTCCACCCTCGCCGCCTACGTGAGCTACTCGGACCTCGGCACCTACGTCATCGCCGGCCTCAACTCCCAAGACGACGTCGAGGCGTTCTCCGGGGCCATCCTCGTGGTGGTCCTGGCCGCGGTCGTGGCCATCGGGTTGAGCCTGGTCCGCCGCGTCCTCACGCCCGAGCCGCTGCGCGCCCGCGCGGCTACGCTCCGGATCTGCCGCGGCTGGCCGCCGCCCGAACTTGACTAATCCGACCTATTTGATCAAGATTACATTTCCATGACAGCCCCGTGGCATCCTGGGCAGAGCAAGCAGATTGGGCAGATCCGCCCGAGGGAAAGGCTGAGAGCCATGCGAACGACCCGACTCCTACTCGCCGGACTGGCGGTCACGGCGACGCTGCTCTTCGGCGTCGCGGCGGCCACCGCGTCGGCGGCCGCCTCCTCCACGCCGACCATCATCATCGGGTCGACCAACTTCGAGGAGCAGGCGATCGTGTCGAACCTCTACGGAGATGTGCTGGCCCACGCCGGCTACTCCGTGAAGGTGGAGCCCTCGTTGGGGACCAGGGCCGTCGTCGTGCCCGCGCTCGAACAGGGCCAGCTCGATCTCGAGCCTGACTACGCGGCTTCCCTCCTCGCGTTCTTGAACGGCGGCACGGCACTGCCCGCCGGCAGCAACATCAAGCTGGCCGTCCCGGCCGACAAGAGGTTCCTGTCCAAGTTCGGGGCGACCGTCCTCAACCCGGCGCCGGCGATCGACACCAACGTCTTCGTCGTCACCAAGGCGACGGCCAAGAAGTACCACCTCACGACGATCTCGAGCCTCAAGTCCGTCGCCTCCAAACTGGTGCTGGGCGGGCCGCCCGAATGCCCGACCGAACGCCCTGTGCGAGCCCGGTCTGGAGAAGGTCTACGGCCTGCACTTCAAGAGCTTCAAGGCCTTGGACGAGGCGGGACCGATCAGCGTCGCCGCCCTCAAGAACGGCGAGGTCCAGGTGGTGGAGCTGTTCTCGAGTGACGGCAACGTCGTCTCCAACAACTTCGTCGCCCTTACCGACAACAAGCACCTCGAGGGCGCCGACCAGATCATCCCGGTGATCCGCAACTCGTTCGACATCCCCGGGGTGGCCAAGGCCCTCAACGGCCTGTCGGCCAAGCTCACGACCGTCCAGATCTCCAAGCTCAACCTCCTGGTCACCGCCCAGAAGGAAGACCCGGCGACCGTGGCCGACCGCTGGCTCCAGCAGCAGGGCCTGATCTAGGGACCCGAGGGCGTCACGGTTTAGGGACCGAGGCGTCACGCGCCGGTCGCGCGACGCCCTCGATACACTCGGCGCCGCGTGGCCCGACGAGCGAGCAGTGAGCCGGATGGACCGGTCGGGATCACACCCGAGCGGCACATCGCACTCGAAGACGCCCTCAACTTCCGGGACCTCGGTGGCTACGAGACGACCGACGGCCGGCGCGTCCGCTGGCGCACGCTGTTCCGGGCGGACGGGCTCGCCCGGCTGACGCCGTCCGACCTCGACGTGGTGCGCTCGCTCGGCATCGCGACCGTCCTTGACCTGCGGAGCACGACCGAGCTGGAGTACGGGCGGTTTCCGACCGACGCCGATCCCGGTCGCCTTCCATCACCTGCCGATCGTCGAAGAGACGATGGACCCCCGGAAGTACCGCCTCGCACCGGGCAAGCTGGGCGAGCGCTACGAGGAGTTGGCCCGCTTCGGTGCGCCACAGATCGCGACGGCGTTGGGCATCCTGGCCGACCCGGCCTCACACCCGGTGGTCTTCCATTGCACGGTCGGCAAGGACCGCACCGGCGTCCTGGCGGCCGTCACGCTGGCCCTGCTCGGGGTACCCGACGACACGATCATCGCGGACTACGTCCTCAGCGGGCCGGCCATCACCGCCCTGCGGGAACGGTGGCGGGCTCGCAACCCCGAGGCCGGCGTGGCGCTCGACGAGCACCCCGAGACATTTTCGGCGGCTCCGACCAACATCTCGTGGCTCTTCGCGCGCCTTCGCGCCGAGCACGGCTCGATCGAGGGCTACGCCGAATCGACCGGCGCAGGTGCCGACGTGGTCGACCGGCTCCGGCGCTCGCTCCTCGAGTAAGGCGGGAACGCTCCGGGGCCAAGCTCGCGGGACACTGCTTGACAGTCAGCCCACAGTGGGAGGAGTCCCACGTGCCTCGGCTTCCGGTAGTGGTCCGCTCGTCAGGTTGTTGATGAACAGCCGCGTAGGTGGGCGTCGTTGGGTCGAATGTGGTGGAACAACCCCATCGGTGCCGTCGGAATCGAATTCGGAGACCCTTGACCTTGCCCTACGGGTATGGTTCATGCTCAAGCAGTGGATGAATTGCTCCCGATCGGCGAGTTCGCGGAACGCTGCGGACTATCGCCAAAGGTGTTGCGTACGTACGCTTCGGCGGGCCTGCTTACGCCAGCCGCAGTCGACGGCGCCTCGGGCTACCGCTACTACTCGCAACGCCAACTGCACGAGGCGAAGACCATCGCCCTCCTACGGCGAGCCGGCGTGCCTCTCAAGGACATTGCTGCGTTCCTCAGCAATCCTTCGACGGCGCGACTCGATCAGTGGGAGCAGGATCTCGACGCCGAGACCCGTTCTCGCATGCAGGCGCTACAAGAGGCCCGCCAGCACATGACCTCGACAACCTTCGGCCAATGCCGTACCTACAGGACACATTTCACCACTAGGAGATCGGACCATGATCCATCTGAGCGCCGAAGCGGCAAGCGACATCGGAAAGGAAAGAGCCAGCAACCAGGACGTCCTTTTGGTCAGCGATGGGCTGTTCGGGGTGGCCGACGGCATGGGCGGCCACACGGGCGGTGAAGTGGCAGCCGGCCTCGCCGTCGAGGTACTGAGGACCAGCTTCAACTTGAACCGGACGGCCGACGGCCTGCTGGAAGCGTGCCGGGAAGCCAATCGGGCCATTTGGCGCCGAGCTGAGGACGATGCCGAGCTCACCGGCATGGGCACGACGTTGACCGCCGTCGGGCTGGTGTCGAGGGGCGGCGATGCAGAACTGGCGGTCGTCCACGTCGGCGACTCCCGCGTCTACCTCGTCCAGCAGGGCGAGACGCACCGCGTCACCCAGGACCACACGTTGACCGAAGACCTCATCGGAGCTGGTGAGTTGACCGAAGCGCAGGCTCGAGAACACCCGCACCGCCATATCCTCACGCGGGCCCTTGGGGTGGGGCCCGAAGTAGTGCCCGACTTGCTACACCTGACCGCAAAATCGGGTGATCGTCTCCTGGTATGCACCGACGGACTGTTCAACGAGCTCGAGGAGCATGAGATCAGCTCGGTGTTGACGTCGGTGCATGAGCCGAGAGACGCAGCAGCCGAGTTGGTGCGCTCCGCGAACAGTCGTGGCGGACACGACAATGTCTCCGTCGTGGTTATCGACGTCGAGAAGAGTCCAGCGGAGACCGGTTGACACCTACCGGGGGTCGATCGGAGCTGACATTCATGACCTACCACCTCAGTCGCCATGGCGAGCGAGGCCGATGGCGCAGTCCTATCTCAGTCGACCGTCCGCGTCGCAAACAGCTCAGCGTCCGGCCCTTGCCGGTGCTTCCGAGTCCTAGGATCGATCGATGGCGCCGAAGGCGGTTGCTCGGGTTCCTCCGCGGATTGGCAAGGACTTGCCGAAGGAGAGTCCGTCGCTGCTCGATGAGGCCCGTATCACCAACGTGGCCATTGTTGGCGATTACTCGGGCGCCGAGTGTCAGGTCGCAGAGATCACGGCCTGCCGGTTGGAAGGGGTGCAAGCAATAGGCAGCCGGCTGATTCGTAGCCGACTGGTGGATTGCGTTGCGCTTGCCTGTGACTTCTCGGGGGCGGTACTCGAAGACTGTTCGATCAGTCGCGTGGAATTCCATGACTGTCGATTTTCCGGACTCCAGGCCCAACACAGCTCGTTCAAGGACGTTGCGTTCTTCGACTGCAAAGTGGACGGCGCAAACTTCCGCATGACCAAGTGGGAGTCAGCTGAGTTCCGAAGCTGCAGCCTGGCGGAAGCCGATTTCTATGAAGCGTCACTGCCAGGCAGCCGATTCCAAAGTTGCGATCTAACCGCCGCCCAGCTGTCCAAGGCGGATCTGACCGGAACGAGGCTCCACGGGTCAACGCTTGAGCGCATTCACGGAGCCGACGGCTTGCGAGGAGTCATCATCGGGAGCGACCAGGTAGTCCCAGCCGCACTGGCTGTCTTTGGCACGTTGAACATCGTTGTGGACGACGAACTGGACTCGGGTGATTGACCCGACGTGAGAGAGCACTCGAGTAGCCAGCGTTGGGTGACCCAACGAAGTCAGAAGATCCGAACGACCAACGACGAGCGGGGGGATGACGTGCTCACAGCCGCGACGGGAGCTTCTCAGTAATGATCCGCCCCACCATTCGCCATCCCGGCGATCGGCCCTACGGGCCCGGGGTCAAGATGCGGCGGCCCTCGGTTACAGAGTCCGATGCAGCCATTGGTGGACGGAGCACCTGGTTCTCGTCAAGCACGTTCGACATCCTGCTGTTGTGGGTGGGGCTTCGGTCGTCCTCCGGTCGGACCGGCCTGCGGCCTCGTCAAGTACGCTCTTCCGGTGCGGGAGAGCAGGCGGATTTTGGCCGGACTGGGCTTCGTCGCCTTTCTGGGCACGTTCTTGACGATGGTCGGCCCGGGGGCGATCGCCGCCGCCGTGTCGGCACAGCGCATCTACGGCACCGACGCCATCGGGACCTCGATCGCCGTTTCGCAGGCCGAGTTCCCGAGCGCCGGCTCGGCCCAGGCGGTCGTCCTGGCCCGTTCGGACTTCTTCTCCGACGCCCTGGCCGGTGGACCGCTGGCCGCGGAACTGGGTGGCCCGCTGCTCATCACGCCCGGTGCGTCTCTGAGTTCGAGCCTCGACCCCCGGGTGCAAGCGGAAATCCAACGCGTGCTCCCGGTCGGTGACACCGTCTACATCCTGGGGGGCGACCTCGCGTTGAGCCCCAACATCGACACCGACTTGAAGGGTCTGGGCTACGTCGTGGTCCGGGAAGCCGGCAGCGACGAGTACGCCACCGCCGTTGACATCGCAGAGGCGCTCGGGAATCCCTCGACCATCTTGGAGGCGACCGGGCTCAGCTTTTATGACGCCCTCTCGGCGGTCCCCGCTGCCATCGAAGACCATGCCGCGATCCTGCTCACCGATGGCTCGACCCAGGCTCCCGAGACGGCTGCCTATCTGGCGCAGTTCTCTGGGGACACCCGCATTGCTATCGGAGGACCACTGGCCGCCTTGGGGGCCGATCCGACGGCGACTCCCGTCTACGGCCAGGACCTGTTCGCCACCTCGGCCGCCGTCGCCAGCTACTTCTTTCCGTCCGCGGCCATCTTCGGTGCAGCAACCGCGGCCGAATTTCCCGATGCCTTGGGCGGCGGGGTCTTCATGGCGACTGGTGGCCGGATGGGGCCGCTCTTGCTCGTCAACCAGAGCACCCCGCTCCCGCCCGAGATCCTGCCGTATCTCGCCACTCTGACCATCGGGACCTCGGGATACGTGTTCGGTGGCCCGCTTGCGGTGAATGCCGCCGTGTTGACGGCGCTGCAAGCCTCGGTGGGAGCCTCACCCGGGTGCGCCGAGCCGATAGCGACCTGGTCAGTGGACCAACTCGTCAATCAGTTGCTCATGGTGAGCGGGCAGTTTGCCGACCCCGCGGCCTCGGCATCGCCAGCGTCGACCGCACAGGCCCGCA
>CAWHYR010000012.1:0-37713 GCA_963833735.1 uncultured Actinomycetes bacterium
CGAGCAGGTGGTGGTGAGCAAGACCTCGCCCACGATCACCACCACGCCGAGTCCGACGACGGTCACCCTGCCCGGCTCGACCCCGCTCACGGACACGGCGGTGCTCTCCGACGGGGCCACCCCGACCGGGACGATCACCTTCACGCTCCACAATCCGGCGACACCGTGGTCGACACCGAGACGGTCACGGTCAGCGGCAACGGCAACTACACCACGCCGAGGGCTACACGCTGCCGACCACCGGGACGGTGACCGGCACCTACCAGTGGGACGCCACCTACTGCGGCGACGGCAACAACAACGCGGCCAGCGACAACAACGACGGCGATGAGCAGGTGGTGGTGAGCCGGCCAGCGCCGACGATCACCACCACGCCGAACGTGACCGCGGTCACCCTGGGCCCCACGCCCGCCGGTTTTGAAGGACACGGCCGTCCTCGCGGGCGGCTACAACCCCACCGGGACGATCACCTTCACGCTCTATAACCCGGGCACACCTCGTGGACACCGAGACGGTGACGGTCAGCGGCGACGGCAACTACACCACCCCGACCGGCTACACGCTGCCGACCACGGGCCGGTGACCGGCACCTACCAGTGGGACGCCTCCTACCCGGCGACGGCAACAACAACGCGGCAACGACGACAACGACGCCAGCGAGCAGGTGGTGGTCAGCAAGGCCTCGCCGACGATCACCACCACGCCCACTCCGACGGCGGTCACCGTGCCCAGCTCGACGCCGCTTGATGGACACGGCGACGCTCTCGGACGGCTCCAGCCCGACCGGGACGATCACCTTCACGCTCTACGATCCCGGCGGCACCCTGGTCGACACCGAGACGGTCGACGGTCAGCGGCAACGGCAACTACACCACCCCGCGGGCTACACGCTGCCGACCACCGGGACGGTGACCGGCACCTACCAGTGGGACGCCACCTACTCGGGTGACGGCAACAACAACGCGGCAGCGGACGACAACGCCACCGATGAGCAGGTGGTGGTGAGCGCCGGGTCCAATTCACTGACCACGGTGCTCTCCGGTGGCGGTGAGACCGGCGCCAGCATCTCGGTGCCGATCGGCACCGCCGTGACCGACACGGCCACCCTCTCGGGGACCAACGCCGCCACAGCCACCGGCACGATCACCTACAGCGTGTACTCGGATTCGGACTGTGCCACGCCGGTGAGTCCTGGGACGCCCCAGACGATCGAGACGCCGGGCACGCTGCCGAGCTCGAGCCCCTACACCGCCCCCGCGGTCGGCCCCTACTACTGGCAGGCGTCGTATTCGGGTGACGACGCCAACGCGGCGGCGCTGAGCCCGTGTGAGCTCGAGACGGTCACGGCGAGGCGCCGCGCCGACCCCGACACCACCCGTGACGCCTCCGAAACCACCGACGGCACCGGTGATACCGGTGACACCGGCAGCACCGACGACGCCGACGCCTCCGGCACCGCCGACAACGCCGACGCCGCCGGACCGCCGACCACACCGGCAGCGCCGACCACACCCGCACCGCCGACCGGGACGCCCGTGAAGATCACGCTGTTCCCGGCGAAGGTCACGCCTCCGAAGATCACACCGCTCCCGGTGCGTGAAGGTCACGCCTCCCGTTTCGCCCGGCCATCCGACCGTGTCACCACCGACGCCGCTCGTGGCGAGTCACAGCACCGTGGTGCCTGGGGAACCGACCGTGCTGACCGGCCAGGGATGCGTCCCCGGAGCCCAGGTGGTGCTGGCCATCGCCGGTAGACAGGTGGGCCTCACCACGGCGAACAGCCAGGGAGCGTTCTCGACGTCGTTCACCCCGTCCGATGTCGCAGCGGGGCAGGTCACGATTACTGCGTCGTGTGGATCGATGAAGTTCGCCACCCTCCTTTCCATGGTGACGGCGGCCGCGGTCTCAGCACCCGAGGGCAGCTGCCGCAGTGTTCGGGACCTTTGTGCTGCTGGGGGCCGTCCTGTTGCGGGGCCAGTTCGGCAGCCGCACCAGGCGGCGCTCTCGGAGACGGCGGCGGGCCTCCGAGATCCTCGCAGAGAAGCGGCTAGGGCGGATCAGGCCGGGTGCCACGTCCGCGAGATGGCCGGCGCCGCGCTCGCCGGGGAGCGGGTGTCAGGGGCCCGATGACGCGGCGCCGTACCTCGCCCCTGTCTCCGATCGTCGTTGGACTGAGATGACGACTCGACCGCAGGACTCGGCGCGGCCCGTCACTCGGTCCGCAGGAGGAGGGCGGTCGGTGTGCGGGCGGCCAGCCGACCCGGCAGCGCCGCGATCAGGTTGGTGAGCGCGAGCGCGCCGACGGCGATGAGCACGACCTGGGTCACGGGCACCGTGGGATCAGCGACGGCGTAGATCTGGTGGGCGAACAGGACCCAGAGCCAGCGTCCAAGGGCGATCCCGAGCGGGACGCCGACGACGATCCCGATGACGGCCGCCACGGAGGCTTGCCAGGCAATTGTCGCGGCCAGCTGTCGCTGCGTAAACCCGAGCGTCTTGAGCAGCGCCAGGTCGCGCCGTCGCCGGCGGACGGATGCCACGAGCGTGAGGCCGAGGCCGGCGACCGCTCCACCGGCCACCGCCGCGGCGAGCACAGCCGGCGTGGCCCCGCTGGATTGGTAGTTCACGATCTCGGCCGGGCGCTGGACCGGCAACACCGCGAAGGTGCCACCGCCGTTGGGATCGGCGTCCATGAACTTCGTCGTCGTCTTGGCAATTCGTTGCAGCGAGGCCAGGCCGGCCGCCGGGTTCACGCCGCGGCGCAAGCGCACCGCCAACTCGTAGTACGGGCCGTTCAGGTTCGGGTCGGGGCTCTTGAGGGCCTTCTGGAAAGCGGCCGGCTCGATTCCCCCCGAGATGAGCGCCCCGGTGCCCATCGAGGTGTGCAGCGTCCCGGTTTCCCCGATGGCCGGCAGGGTGGCCGTCCCCACGATCACGAGCGGGGTCGGCGGTATGTAGAGCGGCGCGTCCTTCGGGGTCCCAAAGGTGGCGATGATGGTGTCGCCGATCTTCTTGTGCAGCTGGGCCAGGGTCGCCGCGCCGAGCACGATCTGGTTGTTCGCCTCGACAGCGTGACCCGAGAGGATCGGCGGAGTGACTGCCGCGCGCGCCGAGCTGACCAGCACCGGGACCGTCTGGCCGTCGAAGATGACGCTGGCGAAGTTGAACCCGGCCCAGGCCGCCACGTCCCTGTCATGGGTGAGGAGCGCCTCGGTCCGGGGTGGGATGTTGCCGCCCCCCACCTCATCGATCGCGTAATTCCAGTTCCACCCGTACAGCCGGGGATGGGACACGAGCGTGTTGAGGCCGCTCGCAAAGGTGACGGTCGCCACGACGACCACCACGGCGAGCACGGCACCGAACAGAGCCGAGCGCACCGGCACCGCCGTCCGGCCGTGTCCTCGCTCGAGCGCGAAGCGGATACCCGTCACGGCCGTTGCCGGTACGCCGGCCCTCGCGGCCACCCCGGCGATGCTGGAAGCCCGCTCGGTGGGCCGTCCTCGTCTGCGGGCCGCCCGTCGATGCGGTGATCCCCAGTACGAGAGGGCCACCGTGAGCGCACCGAGGCCGAGGATCAGAACGGCCAGCCCGGCCGCGAGCACCGTCCAGTCGAATGCGAAGCCGGGCGAGGGATCGACCTGGCGCACCGGTCCGATCGGGGCCAACGGCGAGAGCCCGACCGCCACCCCGGCCGCAACCAGCGAGCCCACCAGCACGGCGCCGAACACGCCGAGGAGCCCGTCGGCGATCGCCGTCTGTGGCGCTGCGCCGAGGGCGCGCAGCACCTCGAGATCCTCGCCGTTGATCTGGAGCCCTCGTCCAATGGCCTGTCCGGCGATGAGGAGGGCCGCCAGTCCGGCGATCGCGCCGAACACCCCGAGGGCGATCCCCTCGGGTTTGATGGCCCGCTGCACCTCGCCCTCGACGACCGACGTCAGGTGCACGTTGTACGTGGTGCCGCGCGGCAGGAGCCCGATGATCCGCTGCTCCACCGCGGTGACATCGCTCGGTCGGTCGAGCCGTAGGTCGAAGATCGGGTAGTAGGCGGCGTGCGCGATCCGCTTGGTGAGCGCCGGGGTGAAGAGCACGTTGGTCGGGAAGCGGTCGACGTCATCGCTGACGACCTCGCTCTGGAAGACGACGATTCCCGTCAGCGTGGCGGAGATCCGCAGGTAGGGCCGGACCTTGGCCGTGCCGAATCCCGGCGTCGCGGTCACCTGCTGGTAGGTGTAGAAGCCCAGCGGCACGACCTCACCCACGTGCCAGCCGAGGAGGTGGGCCGCCTCGGCGCTCGCCACGAACTCGTTCGCGCGCCCGGGGTTCGCCAGCCGGCCCTGGGTGACGGCGACGCGGTCCTGAGTGAAGTACTCGCCGTTGACGCTGCCGATGGTGTCCACGTCACCGTCGTTGATGGCCGCAGGGAGGTGCGGCGCTCCGTCCTTGTCGAGGGGGGCGGCGAAGATTCCGGCGTCGTAGCTCGCCACCCGCTTCACATCGGGAAGGTGGGCGAAGTCCGTCGCCAACCGCCGGTAGTAGGCACTGCTGGCGGGGGGAGGGGTTCCCGAATGGGGATAGACGTCCACCTCCAGATCGGAGGAGTTGGTGCTGGTCAGGTACGTGGAGAACGACGACTGCGTCCGCCGGGCCCCGGCGATCGCGCCCATGGCGAGGCCACCCAACAGCCCGATCAGCAGGATGACCGTGAGATAGCCGCCCGAGCGGCGGCGGAAGGTGGCGCGGAACCGGTACCAGGTGGTCCCC
Source organism: uncultured Actinomycetes bacterium (assembly GCA_963833735.1). GTDB lineage: Bacteria > Actinomycetota > Acidimicrobiia > Acidimicrobiales > RAAP-2 > DATNIB01. The sequence goes on from CAWHYR010000012.1 coordinate 4,762, forward strand.
CAGACCTGGCCGTTCACGGTGACGCGCCGTCGAATCCAGCCCCGCCCACGCCGAGAACCTCCGATAACGCGCCAATTCGGCCGTCGCCAGGGCGAGTCTCGTCCACTCCTCGGCTGGGTCCAAGGTGGTCAGCCGGTGTCTCTGCCTCGTGCCTGCACGGCCCCTGACTCTCGTCGAGGCTGGCGGCGTTCTGTGTGACCGGGTGTCGGAGGGGCGAACCGGGACGGGGTGACCCCGCGTGCCCCGTCGATCCGCCAGCCGGGGAGGTTTCGGTCAGGCCCTCAGGCCGGGTACGTGTAGAAGCCCTGGCCCGACTTCCGACCGAGCAAGCCCGCTTCCGCCATGCGGGAAAGGAGCGGCGGCGGGGCGAACAGCGGCTCCTTGAACTCCTCGTAGAGGGACTCGGCCACGGCTTGCGTCGTGTCGATCCCGATCAGGTCGGCCAGAGCCAAGGGTCCCATCGGATGGGCGCAGCCCTCGACCATTCCCGGCGTCGATGTCCTCCGACGTGGCGAACCCGGACTCGAGCATGCGGATCGCCGAGAGGATGTAGGGGATCAGAAGGGCGTTGACGATGAAGCCGGCCCGATCCTTCGAGCTGATGACCCTCTTCCCGAGCTGGTCGGAGGCGAAAGCCCGGGCGACCTCGGCGGTCTCGGCGCTCGTGAGCAGAGAACTCACGAGTTCAACGAGGCGGAGCACCGGTGCCGGGTTGAAGAAGTGGAGCCCGATCACCTTCTCGGGACGACTGGTGGCCATCGCCAGCTTCATGATGGGGATCGACGATGTGTTGGAGGCCAGGATGGCGTCCTCATCCTCCAGCACCTTGTCGAGAACGGAGAAGACGGCGAGCTTGGCCTGCTCGTCCTCCGTCACGGCCTCGATCACGAGCTGGCGGTCCGCCAGATCCCCCAGGTCGGTTGTGAAGGAGATCCTCTGGAGCGCCGCGGCCCCCTCCTGCTCGGTCAGGCGGCCCGAGGCCACGGCACGCGACAGGGAGTGCTCGATTCGCTTGCGGCCCCGCTCGACCGCGGCGGCATCGACCTCGTGCATCCGGACGTCGAGGATGCTCGCGGGCGCACACCTCGCCGATTCCCGAGCCCATGAGACCGCAGCCGACCACTCCGATCCGTTCCACATCGTCCCCTTCGTTGTCTCGAGATGTCTGGCCAGCCTCGAGAAATCCGGCGAGCCGCCTGGCAGCCCGGTGACGCCGGGCATCCGACAATAGGGCCTGGCTCAACCGAGACGAACGATTCGGGCCAGCGGCGGGACACCGTGGCCCGGTGGTGGGGCCGGACCTCCGACCGCTGCTCCTCCCGGCGGGGCGGCCCTGGGCGTCGTCCCCGTGCCTTCCGACCGCGCCCCGGGTCAGTCCGGTGCGCCCAGCGAGGGTCGGTGAGCCGCGCAGGCAGGTGAGGGCGACCAGCGCGGACACCAACATGAGCGAGGCGGCCATCATGAGGGCGATATCCAGACCGTTGGAGAAGGCTCCGAACGCCGCCGCCACGACCTTGTTGACGATCTCCTGCAGGCTCTTGCTCCCACCGAGCGGCCGCCGAGGCTTGCTGGCTGAAGGTGCCCGTCGTCACGGCGGTGATGACCTGGCCCTGGAACGCCTTCGGGATCCCGATGGCGTTCAGACGACGGACGAGGTCAACCGTCAGCTGGCCGTTCACGACAGAGCCCAGGACGGCGACACCGGCGACGGCCCCCAGCACGCGGCTGGTGTTGGTCATCGATGCCGCCATGCCGGAGTGCTGGGGCGGGATGGCGGCCAACGCCGAGGTCGTCACCGGCACGATGGCCATGCCGAATCCGATCCCGGCGAGGCCCAACGTCCAGCCGATGCTGGCCAGCCCGGAGTTGGGCGTGAGCCGGACGTCGGTCAGGAGCAGCCCCGCGCCGGCCAGCACGCAGCCGCAGAACATCGGTGTCCGGGGGCCCGCGTGCGGCCACCCAGCGACCCGTGAACAGACCGGTCAGCACCAGACCGGCAGCCATGGGGATGAAGTCGACGGCGATGGCATACGGCGAGCTGGTGCCCACCTCTTCGAGGTAGAGGGAGACGAAGAAGAAGATGGCGAAGGTCGAGAAGTAGGTCGAGAAGGCCACGAAGTTGGACCCGCCAAAGGCCGGTATCCGGAAATAGCGGACGTTCAACACGGGGTTGGCCGCGCGGCGCTCGAAGACGACGAAGCCGATGGCCGCCAAGAGGGCCAGGGAGAAGAGTCCGTCGATCCACCCCGAGGCGTAGCCGGCGGTCTCGCCCGCGATCACCGCGATCGATGCGGCGCCCAGCGCGATCGCGCTGAGGAGGAACCCGGGCACGTCGAGGCGACGATTGGTCGGGTCGGAGTTCTCCGGCAGCACCCAGGCCGCCAGCACCAGGGCGACCAGCCCGAAGAAGACGTTGAACCAGAACACCGCCCGCCACGACCACACCCCGGCCAGGACGCCGCCGATGACCGGACCGAGGGCCAGCGCCAGTCCCGAGACCGCCGCCCACACCCCGAGCGCCCGGGCCCGCTCTTGGCGATCCGGGTAGATGTGGCGGATCATCGACAGCGTCCCCGGCTCGGAGGCCGCAGCCCCCAATCCCATGATCAACCGGCCCGCGATGAGCACTTGGACGTTGGGCGCGACCGCGGCGATCAAGGAACCAGCGCAGAACACGGCGACCCCGCCGAGCATGATCTTCTTGCGCCCGAAGAGGTCGCCCAAGGTGCCGAACGTGAGCATGAGGCTGGCGAAGACCAGCGCGTAGCCGCTCACCACCCACTGCAGCCCGATCACACCGGTGTGCAGGTCGTTCTGGACGTTGGCGAGCACCACGCTCACGATCGTGGTGTCCAAGAACGTGAGGAACAGCACGAACGACAAGGTGGCCAGAGCGGCCCGGGGCAGGGACCGGGTGGCCGTCGGGGCGATCGTCACGGCCCCTATCGTTCCCCGCCCGCGGTCTTCATACCGGGATTGGCGGCACGGGCCGCCAAATCAGGGTCGCCGTGGAGGCAATGCCGGCCGTCTCCGAGACGGACGGAGCGGGTCGTCGGTTCCGGCCTCCGCCCGCTCGTCGTGAGCGACGAAGGCACCATGAGCCCCGGTCGAGAGGAGCGGGGCGGGGAGTAGACGTGGCGGGAGGGATGCGGTCAAAATGGCCGACGGCAAGGGGAGGACCGAGGATCACCGTCGGGCTGGAGGTCGAGAGGGGTTCGCAAGCGTTCGGATCCCGCTTCGGGCTCCCCGTTCTTGGGCTGGCCCGGACGATTCCGCGCACTGGCATCCCTGGAGCCGGCGACCGTTTCACGTTGACAGCTCCCTTCGGCCCCGACCAGAGCAGTCCTAGGCAAGCACAACGGTCACGCCCAACCCCTGTGCCCGTCGACGTCGTGGGGTCCGAGCGATCCGTGGCATCCCGTCCTGACCAAGTCCGCACACCTTGATTGAGCGCTTTCGGAGAGGGCGGTCCGGCATCGAACCAGCAGCGACACCCTCGGGGAGCGGCCAGCCGGATCCGGATTCGCCGCGCCGCGGGACGAGTCTGGCCTATCTGCCGGCTCTGGACGGAATACGAGGAGTTGCCACACTCGGGATCCTGGCCGTGCATGCCGGGGTTCTCATCACCGGCGGTGGCTTCTTCCTCCTCGACAGCTTCTTCGCTCTGTCGGGATTCTTGATCACGTCTCTTCTCATCGCGGAGTGGCGTCAGAAGGGGACGATCCGGTTGAAGGCCTTCTGGGCCCGCCGGGCCCGCCGGCTCCTGCCCGGGCTGTTCTTCATGTTGATCGGCGTTTCCGTGCTCTACGGAGCCCTGGTTCCGGCCGGGACGTATCCAACACTGCGCGGCGACGCGATCGCGTCGCTCTTCTACGTCGCCAATTGGCACTTCATTCTGGCCGGTTCGAACTACTTCGACCGGACCGGCCTCACCTCTCCGCTGATCCACATGTGGTCGCTCGCGGTCGAGGAGCAGTTCTACCTCGTCTGGCCGCTCGTGTTTCTGGCCGTGGTCAAGTTCTGGCGCTCGCTCCGCGTCCTTCTGGTCGTCTGCATCGTGGGGACCGTGGCGTCCGCTCTCGAGATGGGGCTGCTCTACAACGGGACGAACGACACCCGGCTCTACTTCGGCACCGACACCCACGGCCAGTCCCTGCTCATCGGGGCCGGCCTGGCGGCCGGTCTCGCGATGTGGTCGGAGCGTCGCCAGGGCAGGCTGGCGCTGCGTCCTGCCCCGACCGTCGGTGAGGCGCGGGGCGGCGGAGGCGATTGGCAGGTCCGTACGCCGGTCGCGCGGACGGTTCTCACGATCCTCGGCGTCGCGGGCCTGGCCGGCAGCATCGTCTTGTACGCGACGGCCAACTCGGCCGACGCGTTCGTCTACCGCGGGGGCTTCCTCCTGGCGTCGCTGGCGGCGGCGGGGCTCCTGCTGAGCGTGGCCTGCGTCCAGCACTCGCTGCTGGCCCGGGTCTTGGCGTTCCGGCCGTTCACCTTCCTCGGTCGGATCTCCTATGGCATGTACCTCTGGCACTTTCCGCTCTTCAGCTACATCAACAACGCGCGCACCGGCCTGAGCGGATGGGCGCTGTTCGGTGTGCGGTTTGTCCCAACGCTCGCCATCGCCACCCTCTCCTTCTACCTGGTGGAGCGGCCCATTCGGACCGGTACGTTCCTGTCCGGACGCCGGGCCTGGGCGCTGACTCCGTCCGCCGTGGCGCTCGTCGCCGTGGCGGTGGTGGTGGGCACCATCACGCCGACGGTGCCGGCCGTCGCCGGAGCCACCCTGACCAACTCGTTGGTCGCGTCACCGGTCGAGGGCACGATCGCCGCGGCGTACGCGCATGCCCCGGTCCGGGTCCTGCTGGTCGGAGACTCCCAGGCGCTCACGCTCGGTGTCGGACTGATCGAGGCCACGGAACAGTCGAAGGACCACCTCTCGATTCTCGACGAGGGAATCCTGGGTTGCGGCGTGACCGACGGGACCACCTTCACCGATGATGGCGTCCCCGGTTCGATCCTGGGCTACCCCTGCATGCCCGATCCCTCCCGGGGCCTCTGCCCCCCCGGTGGTCCCTTCGGGGCGGACCAGAACGCTCCGTGCCAACCGTGGACCGCCGCCTGGCGTGACTGGGTCGTCCAGTTCAAGCCCAACGTGGTCGTGCTGCTGGCCGGCGGCACGGAGGTCTACGACCGCATCTACAAGGGCCACACGACGAACATCCTGTCGCCGGCGTTCGCCGCCTACGTGAAGGCCAGCCTCGAGAAGGCGGTTCGGATCGCCACGGCCCACGGCCAACTGATGGTGCTCATGACGGCACCCTGTTTCGATCACGGCGAACAGCCCAACGGAACGCCCTGGCCGACGGACAATCCGGCGCGGGTGGCGAAGTACGACTCACTGCTCCGTGAGGTGGCGGCCGAGCATCCCGGTCACGTCTACGTCCAAGATCTCCACAGCTACGTCTGTCCGGGCAACAAGTACACCGAGACGCTCGACGGTGTGCAGATCCGCAAACCCGACGGGGTGCACTTCGCACTCGGGAAGGGGACCGGCGGAGACTTCCTGGCGCCGGCGATCCTGCCCTACTGGATCGAGCTCGGCCATCTCCAAGAGACCCGGACCGGCGGCGCCAGTGTCGAGCGCGGGAAGCCGCCATCCACATTTGCTCCGCCGTAGTGGCGGTGCGTCACTCCAGAGGCCGGATCAGCGTGGGTTTCGTCAGTCCCGCTGTCGGACCCGGTCGGCCATGGCCGACATCACGGAGAGGGCGAACATCGGCGTCTCTTGGACCAGGAACAAGAACCGGTGCTCATCGATCACGGCCAGCTGCGTCTCGGTCACGGCGACCGCGGTGAGCGAGCGGGGAGAGTGGTCGATGAGTGCCATCTCGCCGAACACGTCGTCGGGTCCGAGCGTCCCGACGACCCGGTCGGCCGATCTGAGTTCGATCTCGCCCTCGATGACGCCGTACATCTCGGTTCCCGGGTCGCCCGTTTCGAACACGACGCCGCCGGCCGGCACGCTGAGGACGCTCTGCGAGTTGTTGAATAGGCCGAGAACCTTCATTGGTGCCTCCGACGAGTGTGGTCGATTCGCGGCGCCCGGAGCTTCCTCACAACGATCTGGCCAGGTTCGAATCGCTCCGAATGCCGTCGCGGCGGCGACCATACCAGTGACGGTTGGGTCCCCAACAAGAGCACGGACCGCTCGTCGCCCGGTTGTCGCGTAGATTTCATCTAGCACGAGAATCGTCACGCAGTAGCCCGCCTGGCGCGGCCGGGCGACGGCCGTCGTCGCTTCGTCATCGAGCGGCGGAAGCGGCACGCCGAGGCGGGCCCCGCGAGGGCTCGGGGTGCTCGGAAGTGCTGGTAGGGGCACTGGGCGACCACCGCTCCGACTTGGAGTCGCGGGCAGCGGATCCGACATCGTGGGCGATCGACGGGGAGGTTACGTCCGGCTCTACGGGTGGTGGACCGACGTGACGCCGTCACGCATGTCGCTCCGGCGAACGGCGCGGCGGCGCATTCGATGTCGCGTGACTTGCGGCGACTGACCGTTCGGGTCACTTTGTCCGAGATGCCGGCCGGTGAGCCAGAGAGGACGAGCACTCGGTGGGCGACGAAGGGAGTCGACGCGGGGTTCGACCGGGCCGGGGAGATTGGTCGAGCCCCTCCGCATCCTGCTCGGCAACCGGTCCCTCACCTGGCTGGTGGCGGCGTTCGCCGTGCTCACGATCGCCGAGTGGGGCTATGTCACGGCCCTGGCGGTCGACGCCTTCCGCCTCCACGGTGCCATCGCGGTGGGGTTGGTCGGATTTCGTCTGTTCTTTGCGGCCATCGGGAGCCTGTTCAGTCTTCCCTACGTGGAGCGCCACCCCGGCGCACGGGTGTTGACCGTGGTGGCCGGTACCCGGGCGGCGATCGTGGCGGCCAGCGCGGCCCTGGCGGCAGCGGGTGCACCGCTGGCCCCGCTCTTGATCCTGGTGGCCCTCGACGCCGTCGTCTCCTCCCCCTACCGCCCGGCCCAGTCGGCGATGCTCCCGCTCTTGGCTCGGACGCCGCGGGAACTGGCTGCTTCAGCGGCCGGGGTCAGCACCGTCAAGACGCTGAGTCAGGCATTGGGGGCGGTGGGTGGCGGCTTCCTCCTGGTGATCGCCAGTCCGGCCACCGCCTTCGCCGCCGCGGCGGCACTGCTCCTCGTGGCGGCGGCACTGACGACGCACTTCGCCCACACGCCGGTCCCCGTTGCCCAGGGGGACCGGTCGAGCGGGATCCGCGACCGGATGCGAGGCATGTTCGTCGTGCTCCGCGAACCCCACGTCCCCGGCTTGCTCGTCGTGAGCGGGCTGCGGACGTTCGTCCGCGGCATGTGGATCGCGCTCGCGGTCATCGCGGCCCTGCGCCTCCTGCACGCCGGGAGTGCCGGGGTCGGGCTCCTGATGCTGGCCACCGGCATCGGGTCGCTGGCTGCCGTGCCCATCTCGGCGACCCTCATCGATCGCTCCCGGCTCGGTACCCCGGCGGCGCTGGCGTTGATCACCTGTGGCGTCCCCCTCGGGATCATCGCGGGGTTCCCCGTGCTCGACGTCGCGCTGGCCTTCGTCGCGGCATGGGGAATCGGCATGGCGGTGGCCGACGTGGCGACCCTGTCCTTGCTGTACCGGGTGCTCGACATTCCGCTCCTGCCCCGGGTCACCGCCGTGATCGAGTCGGCCAAGCTCGCGCTCGAAGGCCTCGGTGCGCTCCTGGCCCCTCTCCTCGTGTCCGCCATCGACATTCGCGGTGCTCTGATCGCCGCCGCGATCCCGCTGCCCGTCGTGGTGCTGGCCGGCTGGAAGATGTTGCGGCGATTGGACGCATCGGCCGGGGAACGAACCCAGGTGCTGGCGCTGCTCCACGGCGTGCCGTGCCTCGAGCCGCTCGACCTGGCGGCCCTCGAGTCCCTCGCCGGCGGTGTGGCCCACCTCACGGTTCCGCGTGGGAACAGACGTCGTTCGCCAGGGCGACCCCGGCGACCGCTTCTACGTCGTCACCGCCGGGATCGGCAGACGTGCTGGTGGACGGCTTTTGCGTGGGCTCGGTCGGGCCGGGCGGCAGCTTCGGGGAGCGGGCGCTGCTGCGGGACGCGGCTCGCACGGCGACGGTCCGGTCCCGCGAGTCGATGCACCTGCTGGCCCTCTCGCGGGAGGACTTCCTCACCGCCCTGACCGGCCAATCCGAGGCCGGACCGCGGGCCGGCGCCCGTTCCCGGGTGGTCGGGGCGGACTGGACCCGGCGCGAGCAGGGTCGAGGTGCTGTCACAGCTCGGCCTCTTCTCCCACCTGGACTCGAGCACCCTGCGTCTCCTCGCGGAGAAGAGCACCGTGGACCGCTGGAGCGAAGGCGCAGCCATCATTCGGCAGGGAGAAGAGGGAGATCGGTTCTTCGTCATGCTGGCCGGCAGCGCCGCCGTTTCCGTGGACGCCGAAGTCGTCAGCGAACTGCGCGCCGGCGACCAGTTCGGCGAGATCGCGCTCCTCCACGAGGTGCTCCGGACCGCCGACGTGACGGCGTCGGGTCCCGTCGTGACCCTCAGCCTCCGCCGGGACGACTTCGTCGCGGCTGTGCGTTCCCAGGTGGTTCTCGGCTAACAGTTGTTGCACGGCTGCTCCACAAAGGCGACTGCCGGTCAGGCGGTGGCCGAAGGGATGAAGTCGAGTGTCACGCACGGCTCGTCGCCGACAACCCACGCGTCATGACCGGGTCCGACGACGTGGCCGTCGCCAGGGACCAAGTCGATCTCGAAACCGTCGTCCATGCGGACGGTGCAGCTGGCCCGAGATGACGTACGAGATGTGGTGGCCCTGGCACGAGTCGGTGCCGACGATCGCGTCTTGACGTCGTTCGATCACCGCCGCCCGGGCCGAAGACCGCTCGGCCGGTCAGTCTGCGCAGCGGCAGTAGGTTGTCACCAGATGGACGTCGCCACCGCCGGATCGGCGGTTGCCCCACCTACGATCGGCTCGTGGGGGCACGCCGCGTTCGACGCAGTCACTCGGGCCTGCGCCGGATGGCCGCGGCCGGGCTGGCCACCGCGGCACTGACCGTCGGCCTCAGTGGCTCGGCGGCCTTCGCCGCCTCGAAGCGGGCGCCGCTCCCGGCAGGGCCGCACCCGTCGGCGATCGCCAAGGAGCCGTGCCAGAAGGACGCGCAGCACGAGCTCGCCACCGTGCTCGGCGTGAAGGGGGTGGTCGGCCCCGAGACCTGGGTCGACCATCGCTACTCGTGCCCCTACCACTACCCCAACGGGAATTTCGTGCTCTCGATCCAAGAGCTGTCCAGCTGGAAGCAGACCTTCGCCTACTACCGCGAGCTGGGCCACCTGCTCGGGCGCGTTCGTGGGCTCGCCAACCTGGGCCAGGGGGCGTTCCAGACCACCGATGGTTCGGTGGTCGTCCGCAAGGACTGGAAGGTGCTCCTGGTCAACGTCGCCGGGTTGCCCGCCGAGTTCGCGGTGCCGCCGGACAGCCCCCAGGACATCGCGGTCACGGTGGCCGACGTGATCCTGGGCTGCTGGGCGGGGACTAAGCCGCCGACCGACGGTCAGCCCGCCGCGATCAGCCCGGAGCGGTCAGATGGGGTCGGAGGGGTTGGGGAGCGACGCCGAGGTCCACATCAGCCCGAGGCACATCTCGTCGGAGGACCCGTCTCCCCAGGTGACGAAGTGCGGGGCGACCTTGCGCAGCAGCGGCTGCTCCTGGGCCAGTGCGGGGTTGTAGGTGCACTGGACCTGGACGGTGTCGCCGGCCGTCACCGCGACGGGGGTCGCCAGGTTGTAGGCCTTCTGGTAGTGGAAGTTGTAGTCGGGGACGTCCAGGATCGTCTTGGCGTCCGGGGTGCCCGGGTTGAGGATCATCTTGAAGCTGACGCCCAGCAGGTGCATGTGGGCACCCACCCGCACGATGTAGCCGCGACTCGCCGACGGGCCAATTGCACGAGGTGGTGTCGCCGGCGGGCGGGTCGGCGGGATTGCGCCCGCAGATCGACTCGAGGCCGTCCACGAAGGACACGGCGCTCTGCCCGAATCGTTGCCCCAGGTTGGCGAGCGACGCCGCCCGGTTGCACAGCGGGCCGGTCACGCCGGGCGGCGCACGGGATATCGGGCGGGGCGGGCATCAGGCCGAGGTGGAGCGGCAGGAGCGGCGTCGTCGCCGGCACCGTGTGCAGCTCGAGCGAGTTCTTCACCGGCTTGTCGCCGACGAGCAGGTTGTAGTGGACCTGCATGACCACCAGGCTCCCGGCCGGGAGGTAGATCCCGGTGTCCTTCGGCAGGTTGTCGGCGCCGTGTCCGGGCGACCAGGCGCTCAGCCAGGGGGTGTTGGAGATCTGGTCCAGACCCGTGTTCGGGATGGGCGTCTCACCGAAGCACGACCAGCCGTTGCCGCCCACGTTGGCCGCTTCCGCGGCGGCGGCCAGGTTCGGTGGCACCAGGAACAAGATGGAGTGGTGGTCTTCGGGGCTCCCGGGGAAGAACTGGCTGGAGATGATGTAGGAGTTCGTCGTCACGTGCGGGTTCATCAGCGTGCAGTGGTAGTCGTCGGTGGCCCCCGGCGGCGCGTGCGGCGTGTACGCCTGGGCCTGCCTGAGCATGATGGTGCTCACCACCGGGACCGCCGATGCCGTCGTCGCCGAGAGCGCAGTGAGGCCGGCGGCCAGGAAGGCCAGGACGCCAAGGAGTCGCGCAACGCGAGGGACCCGCACGGCTTCCTAGGGTAGCCAGTGCAGCGCGGCCAGGGGTTTCCGCGGTCCTCGGGACCGTCGGGCGTTCGCCGACGGGGGATCGCCGGTGCCTGTACTTGCGCGAAACGGACCGATAGCTTGCCGTTTGGGTAGCGGAGGGGGCGCCGGCAGTGCTGTGGCCACGATGAGCGAGGCGTCCGGCGTCGGTCTGCTTCCTCCCGTGGCCACCCTTGCCGCCTGGGATCCACCCGACCGGCGGCGGATCCTGCAGCTGGCGCTCGCCGCGGTGTGGCTGCTCGACGCCGTGCTCCAGCTCCAGCCCTTCATGTTCAGTCGGGCCTTCGGGCCGACGATGCTGGGGCAGACGGCACGCGGGAACCCGGGCGTCATCGCCCATCCGATCACCGACGTCAGCCGGTCGATCGGGCTGCACTCCGTCGGCTTCAACACGGCGTTCGTGGTCATCCAGTTCCTGATTGCCTTTGGCATCGCCTACCGGCCCACCGTGCGCGTGGCGTTGGCGGGCTCGGTCGTCTGGGCCCTCCTCGTCTGGTGGCTGGGCGAGGGGTTGGGAGGGGTCCTGGCGGGCGCGGCCAGCCCGCTCACCGGCGCCCCCGGCGCGGTCGTCCTCTACGCGGTCCTGGCGATCCTCTTGTGGCCGTCCGTCCGCCGCGCAGCGGACGCCCCGTTCATCGCCGCGTCGCCCGTCGGCGTCCGTGCGGCCAAGGTGATCTGGGTCACCGTCTGGGGGGTCCTGGCCGGCCTGGCGCTCTTTGGATCCGCCAGCCGCCACGCCGCGTCGCTGCTGTCGGGCATGAGCACCGGGGAGCCGCGCTGGCTGGCCGAACTCGATCGGCACGCCGCCGATCTGGCGACCGGCCGGGGGTTGGCGGTGTCCCTGATCGCCGGCCTGCTGCTGGCGGCGGTCGCACTCGGTGTCTTCCTGCCGGCCCGACCGGCCAAGGCCGTTCTCGTCGCGGCCGTCGTTGTCGCTCTGGTGATCTGGATCGTGGGGGAGGACTTCGGCCAGATCTTCTCGGGTTCCGCCACCGACCCGAACTCGGGCCCGCTGCTCGTCCTTCTGGCCGCGGCGTACTGGCCGATCAGTGAGAAGGGCCCCGCATCGACGACGGTGGCGGCCCCATGATGCTGTCGGAGCCCGGATGGCTCCTCGATCTGTTGGCGGGGGTGATGCTGGCCGTCTCGGTCTACTGCGCCGTCCGCGTGGTGCTGGTCCGGCGACTGCACCGCACGCTGCACTACGACGTGAACGCCGCGCACGTGGCGATGGGCGCCGCGATGGCGGGGATGTTGGTGCCGTCCCTCAACCTGCTGCCCGACGGGGCGTGGGAGGCGATCTTCAGTGGCTTCGCGATCTGGTTCGCCTGGCAGTCCGCTTCGCTGGTGGCGCGTCGCGGGCTCGCCGGCCGCTCGAGCGATCACATCCATGGGGTCTCGCACTACCTGACCCACCTGGTCATGTCGGGGGCCATGCTCTACATGTACTTCGCCGCCGGCCCGGCCACCGTTCCGGGAGCTCCCGACATGGCGATGGGGCCCGCGCCGGGCACGGCCGATGTTGTGGCGCTCCCGCTCGTCTTCATTCTGATCCTGGCCGTCTCGGCCGTCTGGCACGTCGACGCGCTCAACCGGTTCTCCCCGGTGCGGGTGGCCGCCGCGTCGGGCGGCCGGGCGACGCGGGTGGTGACGGTCACGGGCGGGCCCTCCGAGGCGGCGTGGTTGGCGCCGCGCCTCGAGATGGCGTGCCACATCGCGATGTGCGTCACCATGGCGTTCATGCTGGTGCTGTTGCTCTGAACCGCTCGCCCGGGGCCGCTCTGAATCTTGGTACCGGCGTTGCGTTCGCCGGGCCGACCCGAGATCAGGACAGGGTGCGGGCGACCGAGAACGAGCGCAACCGGCCCGCGACGCTGACGCTGACGTTGAAATGCCAGGTGCCCCGGCCGAGCACGGTGTAGGCGATGTAGTGGTCCGGGCTCAGCGTGGCCAGTCGGAGGGGGGTCGGGCGCCCGCCCGCCCGCGCCGCCACGGCGTGCGGCGTGCCGACGCGTCACCCCCGGCGACCCGGTGAAGATCAGGTGGAACTGGTTCACGCCGGCCTGCGAGGACTGGAGGTAGACCTCGGCGGCGTCGCCGTGCGGGAGGGCCACCGTCGAGATGCTGTAGAGGCGCGGCAGCAGCGGCTGCCCGCGGCTCGGCGAGAAGACCTGGCTCACGGCGGTGCCGCCCCCGAACAGCACGACGGGCACGAGCACCGAGGCAGCGAACCCCCGCGGCCGCGCAGGAGCGCCGGCGGTCGGATCAGCCCGACGCCGCCGCGGCCGAGGCGCAGGAGGCGCAGGCTGTTGAGGACGACGATGAGGCTGGAGAGGCCCATCGCCAGCGCCGCGATCAGCGGATCGAGGAGCCCGGCCGCGGCCAGCGGGATGGCCGAGAGGTTGTAGCCCATCGCCCAGCCGAAGTTCTGGCCGATGATCGCCGACGTCGATCCGGCGATCCCGATGGCCGCCGGGACGCCCTCGCAGGTCGCTGCCGAGGAGTGCGACGTCACTGTTGGACAGGGCGACGTCCGAACCGCTGCCGACGGCGCAGCCCACGTCGGCCGCCACGAGCGCCGGCGCATCGTTGACCCCGTCGCCCACCATGACGACCCGTCGTCCGGCGGCCTGCAGCGCCCGGAGGGCGTCGAGCTTCTCGGACGGGCGCAGCCCGCTCTGCGCCGAGTCGATGTGCACGATGCCGGCCACGGTGTCGACGGCGGGGGCGGCGTCGCCGCTCAGGATGACGGTCCGCAGGCCCATGCGCTGCAGGTGGGCGACGGCCGGCGCCGCGTCGGGCCGCACCGGTGTGGCCACCGCGATGACGCCCACCATGTCCCCGTCGCAGGTGACGGCCACCACCGTCTCGCCCCGACCCTGCAGCGACGGCGATCGCGTCGTGCAGCGACGCCGGGGCGGACCGACGCGTCGAGGCGACCCACCGTGACCCGGTGCCCCTCCACCGTGCCGGTGACCCCGGAGCCGGGGAGCACCTCGACGTCGGTCGCCCGCCCGGCGGGTGGGCTGGCGTCGCGGATGGCGACCGCGATGGGGTGCTCGCTTTCGGCTTCGAGCGCCGCGGCCAGGGCGAGGACGCGGTGCTCGCCGACGTCTGGGACCGACGCCACCGCCGTCACCGTTGCGAATCGTTCGGTCAGCGTGCCGGTCTTGTCGAACGCAACGGTGTCCGCCCGCGCCAGGCGCTCGAGTGCGTCGCCGCTGCGGATGAGGATCCCGAGGGCCGAGGCCCGTCCGGTGCCGACCATCATGGCGACGGGAGTGGCCAGGCCCATGGCGCAGGGGCAGGCCACCAGCAGCACGGCGACCGCGCTCAGCACCGCGATCCCGAAGTTCCCGTCCCCGAGCCACCAGGCGAGGAATGTGCCAGCGGCCAGGATGAGCACGGCCGGGACGAAGACCCCGCTGATCCGGTCGGCCAGCTGCTGGATCGGTGGCTTGTCGCGCTGGGCCTCATCGACCAGCCGCTGCATGCGGGACAGCACCGATTCGGCGGCGATGGTGTCGACCCGCACCACCAGCGCGCCGGCGCCGTTGCGGGTGCCCCCGGTGACCGAGTCGGCGGGGCCGTGGTCGACGGGCAGCGGCTCTCCGGTGAGCATCGACTCGTCGACGGCGGACCAGCCGCTCACGATCGTTCCGTCGAGGGGGACCGCCTCGTTCGGGCGGACCCGCACGAGCGCCCCGACCGGGACGCTCTCGGGCGGGACCAGGTGTCCCTCTTCGTCGTCGGGACCGGACACGACGCGGGCCGTGGGGGGCCGCAGGGCCAGCAGGGAGTGCAGCGCCCCGGCGGCCTTCTTCCGTGCCCCGGCCTCGACGGCGCGGCCGGTGAGCAGGATGGCACGATGAGCGGCGCCATCACGCCGTGCAGGCGCGCCGCGAACTCGCCGCTTCCCCCGAGGTGCACGTGGCGACCGCCGAGGGCGATCGCCTCGACCGCGCTGACGGCGAGGGCCGCCAGCGTCCCGACGGCGATCAGCGTGTCCATGCTGGTCGAGCCGTGGCGGAGCAGGCGGGCGGCCGTCCGCAGGAACGGCCAGCCCCCGGCGAGCTCGACGAAGATTCCGAGGCACGAGGACGATCCAGCCCGACGTGGCGTCCTGGGAGGCGAGCAGCGCGACCAGAAGGCCGGCGAGAGCGGCGGGCCACGAGATCGCGGTGCGGACGGCCCAGTGGTCGGGGTCACCGGCCGGGCCGGGCCCGTCGATCCCCGTGGCCTCGGCTGCCGCGTAGCCGACGGCGCTGACCGCCGCGCAGAGCTCTTCGGGCCCGGTCTCGGTCCCGTCGTAGGTCACGAAGGCCCGGTTGGTGGCCAGGTTCACGGACGCGCTGCGCACAGCCGGCTGATCGGCCAGGGCCCGCTGGATGCGGGTGGCGCAGGCGCTGCAGTGCATGCCCTCGAGCGCCAACTCGGACGTTGCGAGGCGAGGGGCGTCCCCGACCGGCTCGGCCGCCCGGTCCGCGGGGACGGTGAGCACTAGGTGGCCGGATCGCCCGCCGGGACCGGGACGGCGGCGTAGCCGGCCCCGACGACCGTGGCGCAGACATCGCTCAGCGAGACGGTGCCGGGGTCATAGACGACCGACGCCCGGCCGGCGTCGAGGTCCACCACCGCCCGGTGGATGCCGGGGTCGCGCACCAGGGTCTCCTCGATGAGCGAGGCACACGACTGGCAGTGCATGCCGGCCACGTCCAGCACCACGGTTCTCGGACCGGGGTCAGGACCGGGCTGCGACGAGGGCTCGGCGGTGCCTATCTCCACGTCATGAGCGTAATTCGGGAGCCCAGGGCCGTGACGCCGCCCCCGGGTCGCCGACGCTCGGTGCATCGGTCACACTCCGCTCGGGAGTGCGACGGAGCGGGAGAGATCATGGGGACGATGGCGGTTCAGGCGATCGGACGGGTGCGTGGTGGCCGGGCCCTGCCCGAGGACGACGACTGGGACGCGGTCCGCTCGCGGATCGAGCTCGACCCGGCCGTGCTCGGGCCCGACGCCACGGACGGCCTCGCCGAGTTCTCCCACGTGGAGGTCATCTTCCTCTTTGACCGGGTGGACGAGGAGACGGTCTGCACCGGTTCCCGGCATCCCCGGGGGCGGACGGATTGGCCCCGCGTGGGGATCCTGGCCCAGCGGGCGAAGGACCGGCCCAACCGGCTCGGCTCGACCGTGTGCCGGGTGCTCGGGGTCGGCCCGCACGTGATCGAGGTGGTGGGGCTCGACGCCATCGACGGCACGCCGGTCCTCGACGTGAAGCCGTTCATGACCGGGTTCGGGCCCCGCGGAGAGGTGCGCGAACCGGGGTGGGCGGCCGAGCTCATGGCGGGCTACTGGTGAGCGTGCCGGCGCCACTCCTCGGCGCCGAGTCGGTACAAGACGTGGGGCCGCAGGGCGTGGCCCGCCGTGACGCTCGGGTGCTCGAAGTCGCCGTCGCGGTCCCGTGCCATGCCCACCCGCTCCATGACCCGGCTGGAGCGGACGTTCAACACGCTGGTCATCGAGACGATCTCGTCGAGGCCGAGCGTCTCGAATCCGAATCGCAGCGACGCCGCCGCGGCCTCGGTCGCGTAGCCCCGCCCCCAGAACGGGCGGTCGAGGCGCCACCCGACCTCGACCGCCGGCGAGAACGCGAGGGTGGCGGGCACCTCGTGGAGGCCGACGAATCCGATGAAGGCGCCGCTCGCCTGCTCCTCGACCGCCCAGGGGCAGAACCCGCGGTCCGCCAGCTCGACCTCGAAGCGATCGACGACGGCGTCGCTGCCCGACCGGGTCAGGGGGGACTCGAAGAACTCCATCACCACCGGGTCGGCGTTCAGGGCGGCGAACGGGTCGCGGTCCGCCCGCCGCCAGCTGCGCAGGACGAGGCGTTCGGTCGCCAGGTGGAACTCGGCCATCGCCGCTCACGGTATCGGGCACGGACAGGCTCGATGGTGGGGCAACGGTCGATCGTCGGTGCGGTCGGCTTCGCCACGAGGGGAGTGGTCCAGCGATCCTGCGGTCCGCGTCGGCCGGTCACCGCTGGGCACCGCGCGCCGTCAGGGCCCACCCGGGGACTTACCAGCCGTCGTGCGGCAGCTTGGCCTCGATGGCGCTCGCGATCGTGAGGTAGCCCTGGTCATTCGGGTGGATGTTCGGGCCGAACGGGCGGGCGGCGCACATCCAGGTGAGTTCGCAGGTGCGTTGCGCCATGGACACCGGCGTCTGGGTGCCCGACGCGGCGGCCCCCTCGTCCTGCACCCGAGAAGGCAGTCGCGATGTCGGCCATCGGCACGCCGGCGTCAGCGAAGCCGTCGGACAAGGCGGAGTTGAGGCGGGCAATGACGTCCTGGCTGGCCGAGGCGAACGCCTGGTGCGACGGATCGATCCCGTCGGCCAGATAGGGGTCGTAGGCGCCGACACCGATGAAGCGGATGTCCGGTCCGGCCGCGTCGCGCAGTGCGTCGATGATTTGGGGGAGCTGGAGGGCGACGAGGTCCAATCCGTCCTCGACGCACGCTTCGTCGACGTCTCGATGCGCGAGGCAGCGGTCGATGTTGTCGAATCCGACGTCGATGGTCACGAGGCCCCGCTCGTCGACGTGATTCCGGAGGAAGGCCACGGCCTCGGACAACTGGGAGTCGGGCGGCCGGTAGCAGCGACCGTCGCCCTCGATCATCGACGCCGTGGTCTCGCCGGGGCAACCCATGTGCACGAGGTGCAGCGGGTCGCCCTGGTCCGCCTGTTGCGTGACGAGATCGTCGGCGTAGCCGTTCGGGGTCGGTGCTTCGCGCGGCACGGACCCGGTCGGCTGGAGTCCGAGGGACACCGACGCGCCCAGATCGAGGTAGAAACCCGGCCGCTGTTCAGCGGCTGCCGGTGCCGCGAGGCCGGCCACCGTCGCCAGCACGACCGCGACGAGGACGGCCGTCGATCCGGCGATGCGAGCCAGCCGGATGCCCATGGGGGGCCGACACTACGGGCCGCCAGGGCCGGGCCGGTGGCGGGGCATCGAGCGCTGGACCCGATTGATGGCCGGCCCGACGGCAGTGGACCCTGGGGGTCCTCAAGATCATCATTGGTAGTCTCGCTCGCCGTCGGTCCGCTGAGAGGTTGCAGGCATGAGGAAGGTCTACGAAAGCACTGCGGAGGCCGTGGCCGACCTCGCCGACGGGTCGTCCATCGCCGTCGGCGGTTTCGGTCTGTGCGGCGTGCCGTCCGAGCTGATCTCGGCCATCCGGGCCCGAGGGCACGAGCGATCTGCGCGTCGTCTCGAACAATTGCGGGGTCGACAACTGGGGACTCGGCGTTCTGTTGTCCGACGGTCGGATCAGCCGGGTCACCAGCTCCTACGTCGGGGAGAACAAGGAATTCGCGCGCCAGTACCTGGCCGGTGAGCTCGAGGTGGAGCTCATCCCCCAGGGCACGCTGTCCGAGCGCCTGCGCGCCGGGGGCTGTGGCATCCCCGCGTTCTTCACGCCGGCCGGCACGGGGACGCTCGTCGAGGAGGGTGGGATTCCCTGGCGCTACCACGCGGATGGGACGGTCGCGGTGTCCTCGCCGCCGCGCGAGGTCCGCACGTTCAACGGCCGCCGCTATCTCCTGGAGGAGTCGATCACGACCGACTTCGCGCTCGTGCGTGCGACGAAGGGGGACCGCGAGGGCAACCTGGTCTTCCATGCGTCGACCCGCAACTTCAACCCGCTGTGCGCCATGGCCGGCCGGATCACGGTGGCCGAGGTGGAGGAGCTGGTCGAACCCGGCGAGCTCGATCCGGACTACGTGCACCTGCCCGGGCATCTTCGTCCAGCGCATCGTCGACGTCGGGCTGACCGAGAAGCGGATCGAGCGGGCCACCGTTCGGCCCCGACAGGCGCAGCCCGCGTGAGCCTCACCCGCGAGCAGTTGGCCGCCCGTGTGGCCCAGGAGTTGGGCGACGGCGAGTACGTGAACCTCGGGATCGGCCTTCCCACCCTGGTGCCGAACTATCTGTTGCCCGGGATCAACGTGATCCTCCAGAGCGAGAACGGGATCCTCGGCGTCGGCCCCTACCCCTACGAGGGGGAGGAAGACCCCGACCTCGTGAATGCGGGCAAGGAGACCGTGACGGTCCTGCCCGGTGCGTCCTTCTTCGACTCGGCGCTGTCCTTCGGGATGATCCGCGGGGCCCACATCGACACCGCCATCCTCGGTGCCATGCAGGTGTCGCCGGCCGGCGACCTCGCCAACTGGATGATCCCCGGTTCGATGGTGAAGGGCATGGGTGGCGCCATGGACCTCGTGCACGGCGCCGGCCGGGTGATCGTCATGATGGAGCACGCCACCAAGGACGGCGCCTTCAAGCTGGTGAACGAGTGCTCGCTCCCGTTGACGGGGCGCGGCGTCGTCGATCGGGTGATCACCGACCTGGCGGTCATCGACATCGAAGCGGGCACCCTCGTCCTGCGCGAGCTGGCGCCGGGGGTCAGCGTGGAGGCCGTGCAGGCGCTGACCGAGCCGCCGCTGCACGTCCCCGCCCCGCCGACCGCCATGGCGTAAGCGCCATCCACTCGGGGCTCAGTCGCGTCGAGCGGTGTAGGTGGCGTAGGCGGACCGGCGGGTGGAGCGGTCGACGATCGCGAACCCGGCCCGTTCCAGCAGGGCTTCGAAGAGCCAGGTGTAGGTGCTGTGCTCGGTCCGCACGTGGGTCGCCAGCTCCGCCGCGGTGAACCCGCGCGCCGGATCGGTCGTCGCACCGTCGAGCCACGCGGCGATCCGCTCGTCGGCCTCCGCCGGCTCGAAGTCGTAGACCAGGTCGAGGACACGCAGGACGCCGCCGGGCCGCAGGAGATCGTGGATCCGCCGCAGCGCGATCCCCTTCCAGAAGTCGGGGACCTGGTGCAGGGCGTTTCGGCAGAACACGAAGTCGGCCGGCTCGCCGGCGTGGACGTAGGAGAGATACCCGGCGTCCACGACGCGGAGGTTCGCGAGGCCGAGCGCCGCCTGCTTCTCCCGCAAGACGGCCGTCATAGCCGGTGACACGTCCACCGCGACGACCTCCCGGCAGAGCCCCGCCGCGGCGATGGCGAACACGCCGGTCCCCGCCGCCAGATCGATGACGAGCGAGGAGCGTCCGAGCCCGAGTCGTTGCAGCGCCTCGAGGTCGGCCGAGGGGTCGTAGCCGGCCTTGGCCTCGTAGCCGGCGACATAGCGGGGGTCGAGATGCTCGGCGCCCGGCCGTGGCCGTCTCATCGAGCCACCAGTCGGCCACGTTCGTGCGCCGCCCTTATTCGACCCGGAGACGTGGCTTGACGGTCGTGAGATAGATCACCGCGACCACGCCACCGACGCCCCCGAGCACCAGCCACCCGAGAACACACGGCCAGATCCAGGTCAGCTTCCGGCCCCGGCTCATCCGCCAGGTGGGCTGGTTGACGATGTCGGCCACGGCCCAGACGACGAAGACCAGCGAGGCGAGGTACAGGAGGGGGATGACCCCGTCGGCTCCGAAGATCTCCGCGGTCACCCGAGAACCCTATGCGCCGGAGCGGGCGACCAGCGGTTCGAGAACCGACGCTCGTGACGCGGCAGGGTTGAGGAGCCGGAGCGCCGTTACCCTGCCCGGCATGGCGACGGTGAAGCCATCGGCGTTCGACGCTCTCTTGGAGCGGATGTACCAGCGATCGGGCGTGGACACGCTGCCCGCGCATCTCGAGAAGACGTATGGGATCACGGTCACGAAGGTGTCCCCGCTGGACGTCGGGGTGTTCCGTATCGATCGGGCCGACAAGGGGACGCCGCTCGTGGCCCGGCTGTTTCCGGCGGCTCGGCCGTACGCTGCCGCCGAGGCCGACCTCGCCGTCCTGCGATATCTCGCGGAGATCGGGTTCCCGGCCGAGCGGCCGTTCGGGAACGGGGCGCTCACCAGTCACGAGGGTCAGGCCGTGATCGTGACCGAGTTCATCAAGGAGGCCCCCAAAGCCAAGCGTCCCCCGCTACCCGATCGTGCGCCTCGGCGCCATGGTCGGCCGGCTACACGGCTTGGCCGTACCGGCGGGCGCTGAGCGGCCTGCCGGAGCCCTGCATCACTTCGCCGAAGGGACGATGGCGGACGAGCTTCGAGCGGTCGCGGGCTGGCTCGATTCCATCGAGGCCGCGGTGCCGAGTGGGGACGGCGAAGCGTTCGACACCATACGCACCGCCGTGGCCGCTGCTGACGGTGGAGATGGCCTACCCGAGGCGTTCGTTCATCCCGATCCTGTCCCGAAGAACGTGATCTTCACCGCCGAGGGGCCCGTACTGGTCGACTGGACGTCAGCTGGACGCGGCCCTCGGCTCGCGTCCATGACGCTCGTGCTCAGGTCGGGATGGGCCGCGATGCCGTTCATGAAGGGCTATGCCAGAGTGGTCTCGCTCACCGAGGAAGAGCGCGACCGGCTGGCCGGGCTGCTCTTCAGTCGAGCTCTCATCGATGCCGTGTTTCGACTCTGTCGCGACCCGAAGACCGTCCCGGCCACGGCCAAGAGGCTCGGCGCCATCCGCCGGGAGAGCGCGCAAAAGGCACACGAACTCCTCACTGTCTGACCGATCACGCGATTCGGTCATGGGGTTTGAAAGATCTTGTGATCTCCCAATCGTCGCCACCGCACGGCCCGATACTGCATTCCATCGGGATCGGTCACCGTCGTCCATTCCCAAGTCGCTCGGCCGTCTGGCCCGCCGAAGCTCCATGTCATCTCAAACACCCCTGGAGCGTTCACGACCGACTTCACCCGGAGTCGTGCCGGCCACGTCGGTGGATCATCGGAGCCGATGTACCGATCGCACGCCTCGTTGAATTCCCGAGCAGCTTGGCGGAATAGTTCCCGATGAGAAGCCGATAGCCGCTTGTAGTCGGCTTTGAAGAGTTCGGTTCGCTCGAACCTCACGAGTCCAAATCAGCCAGGAAGTCGTCCACGTTTTCGAACGAGGCGACCTCGCCCGCAGCAATAGCGTCGTCGGCCCGATGCTCCATCCGCTGCCAGCGCTCGCTCCAGAACCAGGTCTGATCCGATGGCACCGGGACATGGGGCCGCAGAATGATCTCGCCGTCACGCTCAACGACCTCAACCTGAGCGCCGGGTCGGTCAAGTCCGAGCTGACGTCGGAGAGCGGTCGGGATCGCGATCACGCCTCGGGCTTGCACGGTCACGAAGCTGCGCTCGTTCTTCACCCGGTGCAGAATAGCAGCTAAGCCGTAATACTGCTCGTGGGTTCGCTCCCGTCTCGGACATGCCGACCCGAAGAAGACACTCGCCCCCAGTTCTGAGGCTCTTTGAGAGAAGGCCCTGGCAGTAGCGTCACGTGGGTGGATGCGCCGGCGCACCTGCTGGCCACGAGGACGACCTACGACACGGTGGCCCCTGAGTACGCCCGGTTGCTGCCCGACCTTCGGGCGGAGACCAGCTTGGACAAGGCAATGTTGGACACGTTCGCCGACTGGGTTTCGGGCGCAGACCTGGGACCGGTCGCCGACCTCGGCTGCGGTACCGGCCGCGTGACGGCTCACCTGGACTCCCTGGGCGTGAATGTCTTCGGAGTCGATCTGTCTCCGGGCATGCTGGAGCAGGCCCGCCGGGCGCACCCGCACTTGCACTTCGAGGTCGGCTCGATCACCGCTCTGGATCTCCCCGACGCCGGTGCCGGTGGGGTCCTGGCCTGGTACTCGACCATCCACACGCCGCCAAGCGACCTGCCCCGGGTCTTCGCCGAGTTCTCGCGTGTGCTGGCGCCCGGCGGATTCCTGCTGGTCGGCTTTCACGTTGGCGACGGAGACGGGCCGAGGTCGGTGGATTACGGGAACGGCGTTTCGGTCGACGCGTACGACGTGACGCCGCAGCGGATGGCCGAACTGGCCCGGGGGGCCGGCCTCGTCGTACAAGCACAACTGTGGCGGGCAGCCGAGGGAAGCGAACGGAGGCCGCAAGGCAGTTTCATCGCTGCCAAGCCCGGCGCTCCGTAACCGGCCGACTTCGATCGCCGGCCGCGACGCCCTTGGCGAAGGGCATCGGATTCCTTCGGCTCCGATCCAGCGATGGCCCGAGGTGCCGTTTGTCGACAGGCACCGGTCCGACTGCCAACGTCGTCAGACGACCGGACCCGGCAGAAATCGGTTGTGCCTCTGACCAGGACTTGTGAGTCGGGCTGCCCGGATTTGAACCGGGGACCTCTGCGTCCCGAACGCAGCGCGCTAACCAAACTGCGCCACAGCCCGCCTCCGGTCGTGACCGGCGGAGTGGTCAGCCTACCTGAGCCGGTCGGCGCCGTTCCTGGGGCCCGGGTCGCCTCGAGCCCGGTCGGGCTAGCTGGGCGCGGAGTCGATTCTGCTCGGCTCCTGCCGCGGCGAGCCGGCAGCGGAGCGATCCGGAGCCGAGCCCGTCGTCCGCTCTCGGGCGAGCACGCGGGCGATCCGCCGCTTGTCCATCTCGGCGACGCGCAGGTCCCAGTCGCCGGCGGCGAGGCTCTCGCCCTCCTCTGGGATGTGCCCGAACCCCTCGAAGAGGAAGCCGCCGAGCGTCACGTACTCGCCGTCGGGGATCGGGATGGCCAGCCGTTGCCGGACGTCGTCCACGCTCGTGCGGCCGTCGATGAGCCACCGGCTGGCGTCGACCCGCACGATCTCGGGCTCCTCTTCGGGGTCGAACTCGTCGTAGAGGTCGCCGACGAGCGGCTCCAAGAGGTCCTTGACCGTCAGCACGCCGGCGACGCCACCGTGCTCGTCGACCACGACGGCGAAGGCGCGCCGCTGCTGGCGCATTTCGGAGAGCACGTCGAGGATCCGCCGCGATTCGGGTACGACGTAGGGCTGCCGGAGTCGCCTCGAGATGTCGAGCGGGGTGGGTTCGGAGGACTCCCCCGGTCCGGGCCGGCGCCCGGCCCGGAACAGGTCGTTCACGAAGAGCACACCGACCAGATCGTCGAGATCGTCGTGGACGACCGGGAAGCAGCTGTGGCCCGACTCTCGGACGGCCAGCGCCACGGCATCGGCCGTGACCGGGATGGTGAGGGCGACCACGTCAACCCGCGGGGTCATGACCTCGCGCACGTCCATGTCGCGGAGATCGGCGAGACGCGCCACGATGAGCCGCTCCTGTTCGGAGGCCGCGGAGTGCTTGGCGTCGCGGAGGCGACCGGCGCCGTGGTCCTGGTCGCGCCCGAACGGCCAGCGCCGCTGCCGGGTCGCCGGGTGAGCGTCTTGTGGGGGCACCTGGTGGGTCAGCCGGTCAGTTGGCCACCGGTTCGATCTGGCGGGCCCTCGCCCACCAGCACCGGCACCGGTTGGTAGGAGTCGTCGAAGTACGTGCCTCCGTCGAGCAGCGCGGCAGTCGCCTTGCGCAGCCGGAGCGGGTCGAGGGGTTTGACCAGCCAGCCCTCCGCACCCGAGCGCTTGGCCAGGAAGACGTCCGGGCGGCGGTCGAGCAGCATGAGCACGGGCACGTGGGGGAGATTTCCGTAGGACGCCTCGAGCCGCAGCTCCAGGCACACCGCCATGCCGCCCATGCTCCCCATCTGGAGGTCGACGATGACGAGGTCCGGCGGCTCCTCGGCCACCGCGGCCAGGGTCTCTGGCCCCGAGGCCACCTCCCAAATGTCGGTGTCGGGGGTTTCGAGCACAGCGACGATGGCACGGCGGACGGAGGGGGCATCGCTGGCCACGACGATGGCGGGCACAGGGCGAGACTAGCGAACCGGCTGATCGGCGAACAGACGATCGGCCACCAGGGCGAGTCCGGGCAGGTCGTGCACGTCGGATTGGAGCAGCGCGATCCGCCCGACCGGTGCGGGAGCAACCTGCTCGACCAGGCCGGCGATCGCGCGCTCGTCGGCGCTGGCGGCTGCGTTCAGCTGCGCCAGGTTGGCCACGAGATCGGCCAGCTCAGTGCCCTCGGGCATCGGGGGTGTCGGCTGCGGGCCGAAGAACGGGTGCACGCGGTTCACCACCAGTGCCGCCGCGGCCACGTCGGTGTCGCCCAGCTTGGTGACGAAGTAGGTGGCCTCCTCGATGGCGTCGGGCCGGGGGAGGTCACCACCACGTAGGCCGTGGACGGGTCGGCGAGGAGCACGCGCACGGCGCCGGCGCGTTCGCGGAACCCCTCCTCCATGCCCGAGAACGCCTGGAAGAAGCCGACGGCGTCGTCGACGATCTCGGCACCGGCCACCCGGGAGATCGTTCGCAGGAGCGCATGGGTGGCGACGCCCATCGCCCGCATGTAGGCCTGGGTGGGGAGGAGCAACGCCCGGAACAGGCGGTTCTCGAGGAACCGGGTGAGCCGGCGGGGCGCGTCGAGCAGGTCGAGGGCATTGCGGGTGGGGGGCGTGTCGACCACGACCGTGTCGTAGTCACCGCTCTCGGTGAGCTCGTAGAGCTTCTCCATCGCCATGTACTCCTGGGTGCCCGAGAGCAGGCCCGAGAGGTTCTGGTAGATCCGGTTGGCCGAGATGGCCTGGGCCTGTTCGGCCGATCCGGCGTAGCGGGCGACCAGATCGTCGAACGTCCCCTTGGTGTCGAGCATGAGCGCGTGGAGGGAGCCCGGCCAGTCACCGGCCACCGCCGCCGGCAGGTTCGGCAGCGATTCGACCCCCAACGAATCGGCGAGGCGCCGGGCGGGGTCGACGGTCACGACGCAGGCGCGGCGGCCCGTCCGGGCGACCTGCAGCGCCAGCGCGGCGGCCACGGTCGTCTTCCCGACCCCGCCGGGGCCGCAGCAGACGATGACCGGTCGCCGGACCAGATCCGCCAGGGGGCCGCCCTGGTTCACGGTCACGAGGGCGGACCCTCCGCCAGCCGCCCGACCTCACGTTCCAGTGCGGCGGAGAGCAGCCCGAGCTCCGCCGGCCCGACGGTGTTGGTCCAGATGGTGGGAAGCCGGAGCTGGGGCAGCGGGAGCTCCCGGCCCAGGCGGGCCACCTGCTCGGTCTGCAGTCCGTGGCGATGGACGCGAGAACTGGCGGGCGGACTCGAGGGCGGCGAGCGTCGCCGGGTCGATGCCCGCGACGGCCCCGTTGTGCGTCGGGCAGGGGTTCGTTCAACCCCTCGGGCAGTGCTTCGAAGCAGTTCACGACGACCGGTCCCAGCTGCACGCCGGCGCGATCTTCCAGCTGGTAGGCGGCCTCGATGGTCTCGCTCACGGGCATCTCCTCGGGGAGCGTCACGAGGAGGACCCGGCAACGCGCCGGGTCGCCGAGCATCTCGAGCACGTCGGCTGCCTGGACCCGCAGCGGGCCCGAGCGGGCCGCGTCGAGCAGCCCGCTGGCGGACGTGAGGAACGTCACCGCATGCCCGGTGGCCGGTGCGTCGACCACGATCAGGTCGGCGGCCGGCTGGCGCTCCAGCTGCTTGACCTTGCCGAGCACCAGGACGTCTCGGATGCCGGGGATCGCGGTCGAGACCACGTCGATGACGCCCGTCGAGACGAGGCGTTTGGAGATGCGCCGGAGCCCGTGGTCGGCCAGGTATTCGAGCAGCGCGTCGTCGGGGGTGATGCGCCGGGCGCGGACCGCCCGGGCCGTCGCCACCCAGGAGCTGGGACTCCTGGTAGTCGAGCGGATCTTGGCCCCCGAAGGCTCGGTGCAGGCCCGGTTTTCCCTCGAGCTCGATGAGCAGGGCGGTCAAATCGGCCTCCGCCGCCATGCGCGCCAGGGCCGCCGCCACGGTGGTCTTGCCCACCCCGCCCTTGCCGGCCACGATGACGACTCGGCTCTCAGCGCAGAACGCGGCGACGTCCATCCGGTGCGCAGCGTAGTGCCCGAGCTGCTCCGATCTCGGCCCGGGAGCAGCAAAGTCCCTGCTCAGACCCCTTGTCACTCCACAGTGCCAGCGCTACCCTGGCCTCAACCGGGGGACCCAGGGCGGGGGTATGACATGCGGAAGCCACCAGAGGCGTGGCAGGCGAGGGCTGCCTGCCGAGGACCTCAATCGATTGCCTTCTTTCCTCCGTCCCACGCGGAGCGCAAGGAGGAGAAGATCTCCCGAGAGGCGCGGGCCAAGGGGATCTGCGCCGAGTGCCGGGTCCGGGTCGATTGTCTCGACTACGCGATCCGCATCCGGGAGCCCCACGGGATCTGGGGCGGGCTGAACGAGATGGAGCGCAAGCTCGTCCTGGAGCGCCGCGCCGGCTGAGCCGTCGGGCCCCGGCCATCGGCCGGGCGGTGGTCAGTGGCGTGCGGAGCGTGGGAGCCGGTTCCCCGGCAGAGGTTCGTTCCCCGAGGGTGTCGAGTGGCGCCGCCGCGGCGGTCCGGCCACCGGGACCGCTTCCCGCTGGCCCCAGCCGAGCATGCGCGGGACCGTCTGCACCACGAGGATGAACAGGGCGAACGTCACGACGTGCACGCCCGGTGCACCACAGGCAGATGGCGCCGATGATCAGCAACTCGGCCGAGACGAGGTAGAGCGCGAAGCACATGCCGAGGACCAGCATCCCGAGGCGCGCGATGTGGACGCGCCGGTCGGTGGAGCGCCAGGCGACCGGCAGGTTGAGCACGGTCATCGCCGCGTAGAAGCCGAGCCCGAGGACGGCGACCGGGATGTGCAGGAAGTACGACTGCACGCTCGTCGTCACCTTCTCGCAGTTGATCGCCCCCGAGTTCGAGCAGACGAGGGGTGCGTGCCCGAAGTGGGCGATCGTGAGGTAGGTGGCGATCCCGAGCCCGAGGAGCGACAGCGCGAGCGCGAGGCGCGACCGCCACAGTGGCGCCGCCTCGATCGTCTCGGTGTGGTTGGCCATGGGGAGGAACCTCGGAGAGCGGATCGCGGGTGCGACCCGGGCGATCAGGACAGCTTGAGGGCCTTGGCGGCGGCCATCACGCCCTTGCTCGTGCACACCGACGCCGGTTGCTGCTTGGTGATCGAGCAGGTGCCGGCGACGAGGTAGTTGGCGCTGGCGATGATGGCCTGGGTCACCGGGTTCTTGGGGTCGCTCAGCCCGGCCGCGATCTCGGTCGCGCGGTCACGTTCTGCAGGAGGCTCGGCGCGGTAGTTGGTCGAGGACAACACCTTGTTCCCGATGTCGATGAAGGGGAACCCGTTCTCGCCCTGCTGCAGCGTTCCGGGGAAGTACTTGCTCGTGTCGTACGTCCCGACCAGCTTGGCCTCATCCCCCTTGAACGGGTTGCAGGACCACGTACCCGGTGCCCGACGGAGTTCACCTGGTTGCTGTAGTACTCCTGCGGGCGGAAGACGATGTACTTGCTGGTGTAGGTCGCGTGGGCGAACGTGAACGTCTGGGTGCTCGGGAAGACGTCGGTGCTGCTCGACTGCATGTTGTCGAGATCCTTGAACGTCCCAAAGCGCGACAGCGCGGTCACGAGGACCCACCGTTCGGCGGCGCAGTACGGGCAGTACTCGGCGCCGTAGAAGTAGATGCCGGGCAGCTTGGTCCCGCTCGGCGTGCTGTAGGTGAGCAGCGGCTGGCCCTTGGTGACGACGGGAGGGTCGATCGGCGAGACCGAGGACGTGATCCCGACGGTGTCGTAGACGGACGCCGGGACCCCCGTCACTTGCTGGACGATCGACGGCTGCGGTCGGGGTCGCGGGCGCCCCGCTGGTGTTCGTCGGTCCGCCCCCCGAGATCTTGACCACGACGAGGACGACCACGATCACCAGCACGAGGGCCACGGCGCCCCAGGTGAGGAGCGACGGTCGGCGAGCGCCGCGGGCGGCGCCGCGGGCCGGCGGCTGGGCGCCGTTGCGGCCCGGGCCGCGACCGCCTCCCCCGCCGCGACCACCGTTGCCGCCGCGGGCCGGGCCACGACCGGCGGTGCTGGCCCGTTGCTGGGCGGCGCGGGTGTTCGGCCGTGCGCGGTGCGCTGCCGGTCTCCCTGCACGGCCTGGCGGCTCGCCGTCTTTCCGGTCACGGCGCGGTTCATCTGCTTGCTCCGGTCCTTGTCCGCTTGACTGGTCTGTGGAGCGGAGTCCTTCGGCATGGTGAACCTCAACGGGTCGTCGGGCGGGAGCACAGAGCCGGATGGCGTTCGTCCGGGCCGCTGTGGGGCTCGGCAGCCAGCGTAGACCAGGCGCAAAACGACCGACCGTCGTCTCCCTGGCTGTCGCGGCTAAATGTTCGTAAGAGCGTGCGCCTCGTCTCCGCCGGTTCGCTCTCGGGACGATGCCCAGGGGGCGCCAGGTAGCCTCCCCGGATGGACGTACCCGTGCGGCCCGCCGCGACGGTGATGCTGGTGAGAGACGGCGCTGGCGTGACCCCGCTCGAGGTCCTGATGGTCCGCCGGAGCCTCGAATCGGACTTCGTGAGCGGCGCCTACGTGTTCCCCGGCGGCGGCCTCGACCCGAGCGACGGCCCCGGTGCCGAGCCGTTCTGCACGGGCGTCGACGACCGGGCGGCGAGCGCGCTGCTCGGGCTGGACCACGGCGGCCTGGCCTACTGGGTGGCGGCGCTGCGCGAGTGCTTCGAGGAGGCCGGGATCCTGCTCGCCTACCGGGCCGACGGCTCGCTGCTCTCGCTCGGTGATCCCGACGAGGCGCTCCGCTTCGTCGAATACCGCCGAGCGCTCAACGCCGGCGAGCTCTCCCTCTTCGAGCTCTGCGAACGCGAGTCGCTCACGCTCGCCTGTGATCTCGTCTTCTACTTCGCGCACTGGATCACCCCGCCGGGGGCGCCCCGGCGCTACGACACCCGCTTCTTCGTGGCCCCCGCGCCACCCGAGCAGGACCCGCTGCACGATGCCGCCGAGATCATCGCGTCGATGTGGATCACGCCGGCCGACGCGCTCGCCCGCTACGAGGCGAAGGAGATCGAGATGGTGCTGCCGACCCTGCGCAACCTGCGGGCGATCGGGCAGTTCCCGAACGCCGCCGCCCTGCTCGACGACGTGGCGCGCCAGGGGATCGTGACGACCGTGGCCCCGCGCTATGTGGGCGACGAGACCGTCGACATGGCGGAGCGCGGCTGAGCGTGTCGGAGTCCGATCCGCCCCGGCCCGCCGGTCCGCGGGCCGTTCCGGATCCCGGCAGCGGGCCGGCGGTGGTCGCCGGCGAGCTCGTCGACCTGGCTCCCGGGCTCGCCCGGCTGACGGCGCCCAACCCGTCGATCATGACGGGCATCGGGACCAACACCTATCTCATCGGGACCCGCGACGTCGCCGTGGTCGACCCCGGTCCGGTCCTCGAATCCCATCAACAGGCGATCGTCGACTCGGTGGCCGCCCGCGGCGGGACGATCCGCTGGGTGGTCGTCACGCATCACCACATCGACCACGCGTCGAGTGCCGTCGACCTGGCCGCGACGCTGGGCGTCGAGGTGGTCGGCTTCGGCGGCGTGGAGTCCTTCGTGCCCGATCGCCGTGTCGGCGACGGCTGGGTGCTCCACGGTCCCGACTTCTCGCTGCGAGCGGTGCACACGCCCGGACACGCCTCCGACCACCTGTGCTGGGTGCTCGAGGAGCACGCCATGCTCTTCTCCGGCGACCACGTCATGCAGGGCTCGACCGTCGTCATCCGCCCGCCCGACGGCGACATGGCCACCTACCTCGCCAGCCTCCGGCGACTCTTGCGTGCCGACTCGGGGTTCGCCACGATCGCGCCCGGCCACGGCCGGCTCATCGCCAATCCCGACGAGGTGATCACCGGGATCGTGGCGCACCGTCTCGAGCGCGAGGAGATCGTGGCGGCGGCACTGGCCTCGCACGACGGCGCCACGGTCGAGCAGCTCCTCGAATCCGTCTACGCCGACGTGGTCCCGGCCGCGCTCCCTGTGGCCCGCCATTCCCTCTGGGCGCACCTGTTGAAGCTGGCGGCCGACGGACGGGCGCTCGGCGCGTCGGGGGACGGCACGGACCCGAGCACGAACGGAATGGACACCACCTGGCGGGCCACCGAGCGCACGCTCGGCCCGCTGTCGCTCAGGTCTGCGGACTGACCGGCTCCGGGGGACGGTCGCGCTCGCCGCGCGCCACGGCCGCCTCCACATGGTCGAGCATGCGAGCGGAACAGCCGGCCGTCTCGATGACCGGGGCCACCTCTTCGGCCACGGTGCGCGCCAGCTCGGCGAAGACCCTGGCCAACTCGCCGTCGCCTCCGGCCACCGGCCGGCCGGCGTCGCCGCCGGCGGCGAGGTCCGGATGCAGAGGGATGCTGGCCACGAGCGGGACGCCGATCTCGTCGGCCAGCCGCTGCCCGCCACCGGCGCCGAACAACGCGTAGCTGGTCCCGTGCTCGCAGGTGAAGTCGCTCATGTTCTCGATCACCCCGCTGACGCGCAGGTACCCCTTGCGCGCCATGTCGGCGGCCCGGGCGGCCACGAGCTGGGCGGCGACCGGCGGCGTCGTCACGACCAGGAGCTCGGTGCGCGGCAAGCAGGCGGGCCAGGCCCATCTGGATGTCCCCGGTGCCGGGGGGCAGGTCGATCAACAGGTAGCTGGGATTGCCCCAGTCGGCGTCCTGGAGGAACTGCTGGACCGCCCGGTTCAAGACGAGGCCCCGCCACATGATGGCCTTGTCCTCCTCGGCCAGGAATCCCATGGAGAGCACGCGCAGAAGGCCGGGTCCGACGGCGAGCTCTTGGGGGACCATCTTGCCGCCGCGCGCCTCGATGCCCCCGGCCATGCCGAGCAGACGAGGGACCGAGAAGCCCCAGATGTCGGCGTCCAGCACGCCCACCTCGAGGCCCCGCCGGGCGAGGGCCACCGCCAGGTTGACCGTGATCGAGGACTTCCCGACGCCGCCCTTGCCCGAGGCGATGGCCAGGACACGCGTGGTGGCCGGCACCGCGGTCGCCGACGTGCCCTGGCGGGCCTTCAGGCGGGCCCGGGCCATGACCGCGGCCCGGGCCGGTGCGTCCATCTCGGTCGTGCGCACCTCGACGGAAGCCACGCCGTCCATGGCGGAGAGGCGGGCCACCACGTCATGCTCCAATTGGTTGCGGAGCGGACAGGCGGCGATGGTGAGGGCCACCTCGGCCACGACGGCGCCGTCCGCCGAGATGGAGATCGACGGCACCATGCCGAGGTCGACCACGTTGTCGCCCAGCTCGGGGTCGATGACGGCCCGGAGGGCCTCGCGCAGCTCCGCCTCTTGGGGGCGGGTCACAGCGGGCGGGCGGGACCGGCCGCGCTGGTGCGTCCCGGCAGCCATGGACCCCATGCTACCTGGGTCGATGTGAGGGCCAGCCGGACCAGTAACATGGTGGGGTCCGTGCGACAGGGCTCGTCCGGCGTTCTCAAGGAGGCATCCCGATGACAATGGCGACCTCGGTTCGGATCGGCAAGAAGCCGGCTCCGGTGACGCTGACCGATGGGGCCACCGCCAAGGTGGCCGAGCTGTTGGCCCAGGAGGACGGGCCCCAACTGGCCCTGCGCGTGGCCGTCCGTCCGGGCGGGTGCTCGGGCTACAGCTACGAGATGTTCTTCGACACCGAGGTGGCCGACGACGACATCGTCCGCGAGTACGGCACCGTGCGAGTGGTCGTCGACCCGACGAGCGCCGAGCTGCTGACCGGCGCCACGCTCGACTACAGCGACGGTCTGCAGGACTCGGGGTTCCACATCACGAACCCCAATGCCACACGGACGTGTGGCTGCGGCTCCTCCTTCAGCTGAGCCACCCCGCGGCGCCGGAGAGCCTCGCCTTCACACTGAACGGGACCGCGGTCTCGGTTCCCGACGACGGTTCGTCGCTCCTCGACGCGCTGCGCGAGCACCTGGGTTGCCGCTCGGTCAAGGACGGCTGCAGCCCACAGGGCCAGTGCGGCTGCTGCACCGTGTGGGTCGACGGCGCCCCGCGGGTCTCGTGTGTGACCGCCACCCGTCGTGTCGCCGGCCGCGCCGTGACCACCGTCGAGGGGCTTCCCGACGACCAGCGCGCCCGCTGGACGGCCGCGTTCGTCGAAGCGGGGGCCAGTCAGTGCGGCTTCTGCACGCCCGGCATCGTGATGCGCCTGGCCTCGCTCGAGCACCGGCGCGGGGGGGCCGATGACGCCGCGGTCCGTACGGCCCTGGCGGCGCACCTGTGCCGCTGCACCGGGTGGCAGTCCATCGTCGAGGCCGCCCGCCTGGCGTTGACGCCCGGGTTCGTGCCGGTGGCCGAGCGCGACCCGGTTCTCGGCGCGTGGCGCGCCCAGATCGAGGGTGGGACCCTCCAGTCCGGCGGCGCGCAGACCGTGCTGGGCGGCGGCGGCTTCGCCGATGACACGGCGCCACCGGGCGCCCTGG
>CAWHYR010000013.1:0-56766 GCA_963833735.1 uncultured Actinomycetes bacterium
GGCCGGCGGCCGGCCGCCGTTGCGGCCGGGGCCACGACGCTCCCCCGCCCCGACCACCGTTGCCGCCGCGGGCCGGTCCACGACGCCGGCGGTGCTGGCGCGTTGCTGGGCAGCGGGGTGTCCGGCCGCGCTGGCACACTGCGGGCCCCCTGCAGGCCGGCCGGCTCGCCTTCTTTCCGGTCACGGCGCGGTTCATCTGCTTGCTTCGGTCCTTGTCCGCTTGACTG
The DNA here is from genome assembly GCA_963833735.1 of uncultured Actinomycetes bacterium. Classification (GTDB taxonomy): domain Bacteria; phylum Actinomycetota; class Acidimicrobiia; order Acidimicrobiales; family RAAP-2; genus DATNIB01. The sequence goes on from CAWHYR010000013.1 coordinate 228, forward strand.
GTCTGTGGAGCGGAGTCCTTCGGCATGGTGAACCTCAACGGGTCGTCGGGCGGGAGCACAGAGCCGGATGGCGTTCGTCCGGGCCGCTGTGGGGCTCGGAGCCAGCGTAGACCAGGCGCAAAACGACCGACCATCGTCTCCCTGCTGTGCGGCTAAATGTTCCCTAATAGCGTGCGCCTCGTCCCCGCCGGTTCTCTCTCGGGACGATGCCCAGGGGGCGCCAGGTAGCCTCCCCTGATGGACGTACCCGTGCGGCCCGCCGCGACGGTGATGCTGGTGAGAGACGGTGCTGGCGTGACCCCGCTCGAGGTTCTGATGGTCCGCCGGAGCCTCGAATCGGACTTCGTGAGCGGCGCCTACGTGTTCCCCGGCGGCGGCCTCGACCCGAGCGACGGCCCCGGTGCCGAGCCGTTCTGCACGGGTGTCGACGACCGGGCGGCGAGCGCGCTGCTCGGGCTGGACCACGGCGGCCTGGCCTACTGGGTGGCTGCGCTGCGCGAGTGCTTCGAGGAGGCCGGGATCCTGCTCGCCTACCGGGCCGACGGCTCGCTGCTCTCGCTCGGTGATCCCGACGAGGCGCTCCGCTTCGTCGAATACCGCCGGGCGCTCAACGCCGGCGAGCTCTCCCTCTTCGACTCTGCGAACGCGAGTCGCTCATGCTCGCCTGTGATCTCGTCTTCTACTTCGCGCACTGGATCACCCCGCCGGGGGCGCCCCGGCGCTACGACACCCGCTTCTTCGTGGCCCCCGCGCCACCCGAGCAGGACCCGCTGCACGATGCTGCCGAGATCATCGCGTCGATGTGGATCACGCCGGCCGACGCGCTCGCCCGCTACGAGGCGAAGGAGATCGAGATGGTGCTGCCGACCCTGCGCAACCTGCGGGCGATCGGGCAGTTCCCGAACGCCGCCACCCTGCTCGACGACGTGGCGCGCCAGGGGATCGTGACGACCGTGGCCCCGCGGCTATGTGGGCGACGAGACCGTCGACATGGCGGAGCGCGGCTGAGCGTGTCGGAGTCCGATCCGCCCCGGCCCGCCGGTCCGCGGGCCGTTCCGGATCCCGGCAGCGGGCCGGCGGTGGTCGCCGGCGAGCTCGTCGACCTGGCTCCCGGGCTCGCCCGGCTGACGGCGCCCAACCCGTCGATCATGACGGGCATCGGGACCAACACCTATCTCATCGGGACCCGCGACGTCGCCGTGGTCGACCCCGGTCCGGTCCTCGAATCCCATCAACAGGCGATCGTCGACTCGGTGGCCGCCCGCGGCGGGACGATCCGCTGGGTGGTCGTCACGCATCACCACATCGACCACGCGTCGAGTGCCGTCGACCTGGCCGCGACGCTGGGCGTCGAGGTGGTCGGCTTCGGCGGCGTGGAGTCCTTCGTGCCCGATCGCCGTGTCGGCGACGGCTGGGTGCTCCACGGTCCCGACTTCTCGCTGCGAGCGGTGCACACGCCCGGACACGCCTCCGACCACCTGTGCTGGGTGCTCGAGGAGCACGCCATGCTCTTCTCCGGCGACCACGTCATGCAGGGCTCGACCGTCGTCATCCGCCCGCCCGACGGCGACATGGCCACCTACCTCGCCAGCCTCCGGCGACTCTTGCGTGCCGACTCGGGGTTCGCCACGATCGCGCCCGGCCACGGCCGGCTCATCGCCAATCCCGACGAGGTGATCACCGGGATCGTGGCGCACCGTCTCGAGCGCGAGGAGATCGTGGCGGCGGCACTGGCCTCGCACGACGGCGCCACGGTCGAGCAGCTCCTCGAATCCGTCTACGCCGACGTGGTCCCGGCCGCGCTCCCTGTGGCCCGCCATTCCCTCTGGGCGCACCTGTTGAAGCTGGCGGCCGACGGACGGGCGCTCGGCGCGTCGGGGGACGGCACGGACCCGAGCACGAACGGAATGGACACCACCTGGCGGGCCACCGAGCGCACGCTCGGCCCGCTGTCGCTCAGGTCTGCGGACTGACCGGCTCCGGGGGACGGTCGCGCGCGCCGCGCGCCACGGCCGCCTCGACATGGTCGAGCATGCGAGCGGAACAGCCGGCCGTCTCGATGACCGGGGCCACCTCTTCGGCCACGGTGCGCGCCAGCTCGGCGAAGACCCTGGCCAACTCGCCGTCGCCTCCGGCCACCGGCCGGCCGGCGTCGCCGCCGGCGGCGAGGTCCGGATGCAGAGGGATGCTGGCCACGAGCGGGACGCCGATCTCGTCGGCCAGCCGCTGCCCGCCACCGGCGCCGAACAACGCGTAGCTGGTCCCGTGCTCGCAGGTGAAGTCGCTCATGTTCTCGATCACCCCGCTGACGCGCAGGTACCCCTTGCGCGCCATGTCGGCGGCGCGGGCGGCCACGAGCTGGGCGGCGACCGGCGGCGTCGTCACGACCAGGAGCTCGGTGCGCGGCAAGAGGCGGGCCAGGCCCATCTGGATGTCCCCGGTGCCGGGGGGCAGGTCGATCAACAGGTAGCTGGGATTGCCCCAGTCGGCGTCCTGGAGGAACTGCTGGACCGCCCGGTTCAAGACGAGGCCCCGCCACATGATGGCCTTGTCCTCCTCGGCCAGGAATCCCATGGAGAGCACGCGGAGAAGGCCGGGTCCGACGGCGAGCTCTTGGGGGACCATCTTGCCGCCGCGCGCCTCGATGCCCCCGGCCATGCCGAGCAGACGAGGGACCGAGAAGCCCCAGATGTCGGCGTCGAGCACGCCCACCTCGAGGCCCCGCCGGGCGAGGGCCACCGCCAGGTTGACCGTGATCGAGGACTTCCCGACGCCGCCCTTGCCCGAGGCGATGGCGAGGACGCGGGTGGTGGCCGGCACCGCGGTCGCCGACGTGCCCTGGCGGGCCTTCAGGCGGGCCCGGGCCATGACCGCGGCCCGGGCCGGCGCGTCCATCTCGGTCGTGCGCACCTCGACGGAAGCCACGCCGTCCATGGCGGAGAGGCGGGCCACCACGTCATGCTCCAACTGGTTGCGGAGCGGACAGGCGGCGATGGTGAGGGCCACCTCGGCCACGACGGCGCCGTCCGCCGAGATGGAGATCGACGGCACCATGCCGAGGTCGACCACGTTGTCGCCCAGCTCGGGGTCGATGACGGCCCGGAGGGCCTCGCGCAGCTCCGCCTCTTGGGGGCGGGTCACAGCGGGCGGGCGGGACCGGCCGCGCTGGTGCGTCCCGGCAGCCATGGACCCCATGCTACCTGGGTCGATGTGAGGGCCAGCCGGACCAGTAACATGGTGGGGTCCGTGCGACAGGGCTCGTCCGGCGTTCTCAAGGAGGCATCCCGATGACAATGGCGACCTCGGTTCGGATCGGCAAGAAGCCGGCTCCGGTGACGCTGACCGATGGGGCCACCGCCAAGGTGGCCGAGCTGTTGGCCCAGGAGGACGGGCGCCCAACTGGCCCTGCGCGTGGCCGTCCGTCCCGGCGGGTGCTCGGGCTACAGCTACGAGATGTTCTTCGACACCGAGGTGGCCGACGACGACATCGTCCGCGAGTTCGGCACCGTGCGAGTGGTCGTCGACCCGACGAGCGCCGAGCTGCTGACCGGCGCCACGCTCGACTACAGCGACGGTCTGCAGGACTCGGGGTTCCACATCACGAACCCCAATGCCACACGGACGTGTGGCTGCGGCTCCTCCTTCAGCTGAGCCACCCCGCGCGCGCCGGAGAGCCTCGCCTTCACACTGAACGGGACCGAGGTCTCGGTTCCCGACGACGGTTCGTCGCTCCTCGACGCGCTGCGCGAGCACCTGGGTTGCCGCTCGGTCAAGGACGGCTGCAGCCCACAGGGCCAGTGCGGCTGCTGCACCGTGTGGGTCGACGGCGCCCCGCGGGTCTCGTGCGTGACCGCCACCCGTCGTGTCGCCGGCCGCGCCGTGACCACCGTCGAGGGGCTTCCCGACGACCAGCGCGCCCGCTGGACGGCCGCGTTCGTCGAAGCGGGGGCCAGTCAGTGCGGCTTCTGCACGCCCGGCATCGTGATGCGCCTGGCCTCGCTCGAGCACCGGCGCGGGGGGGCCGATGACGCCGCGGTCCGCACGGCCCTGGCGGCGCACCTCTGCCGCTGCACCGGGTGGCAGTCCATCGTCGAGGCCGCCCGCCTGGCGTTGACGCCCGGGTTCGTGCCGGTGGCCGAGCGCGACCCGGTTGCTCGGCGCGTGGCGCGCCCAGATCGAGGGTCGGGACCCTCCAGTCCGGCGGTGCGCAGACCGTGCTGGGCGGCGGCGGCTTCGCCGATGACACGGCGCCACCGGGCGCCCTGGTGGCGCTGCCCGCGGGTCCGGGTCCGGTGCGCTCCCGCACCGACGCTGGTCGAGGCGCCGCCGGCGCGCCGGCGCCGTTCCCGGACGCAACAGCACCGTTCCCCTTCGCTACCCGATGGAGGTGCCCGACGGGGAGTGGGTGTTGACGCTCCGCACCACGTGGGTGGAGCCCGCCTATCTCGAGCCCGACGCCAGTTGGTGCGCGCCCGGGGGCATCCCGGCGACGCCGCTCGCCAACGGCGGCGCGTTCGGCGGGAAGCGCCGCTCCCCGCTGCCGGCGCTGGCGCGGGAACTGGCCGACGAACACGACCACCCGGTCCGGGTGCTGTGGTCGCGCGAGACGGTCGTCCGGCACGGTGGCAAGCGGCCGCCGGTCGCGCTCGGGGTGCGGGCCGACGGCTCCGGGGTCATGCGCGTGGCGCGGACGCCCGGCTCCGCCGACCTCGGGCCCTTGCGGCTCGCGGTGGCGGCCCAGCTGCCGGGCCTCGTGATCGAGGAGGTGGCGTTGGACGGGCCGCCCGTGGTCCCCGACGTCCGCGGTGCCGGGTGGGCGGAGGCGGCCGCGGTGCGAGCCCTCCTCCCGTTCGTGCGGCGCGGCGTGTCGGGACCGGGGCACCCGGTCGAGGTGGCGCGGCCCGGAGCGGGCCGTGCCGTCGTCACGATCGACGAGGCGGGCGAGGTCCACGTCGAGGTCTGGGCGGGCGAGGTCCTCGACGAGGTCACCCTCCGCTCCTACTGCCTCGGGGCGGTCCACCAGGCCCTCTCGTGGGTGCGCCGGGAGGGCATCGCGGTCGACGACGTCCGGCGCGGTGCAGGACCTGACGATCCGCTCGTTCGGCATCCTGTCCGCGCGCGACACTCCGGAGGTGCACGTTGCGATCCACCCCTCCGACGGGGTCCCGGTGAACGGGTCCGACGCGGTCTTCGCCGCCACCGCCGCCGCCGCCTGGCTGGCCGACGGTCTGCCCCGCAGTGGCCGACGCGCCGGTGAGCGGGCCTGCCCCGTCGCCGCGGGTCGGGCCCTACTCGGCGGTCCGCACCGCCGGGGACTGGGTCGTGACGTCCGGCCAACTGGGCGTGGCGCCCGGACCCGACGGTTCGCCCGCGCTCGTCGGTGGGGGCACGGCCGGTCAGCTGCGCCAGGCGTTGGCCAACCTGGCCACCGTGCTCGAGTCCGCCGGCGCCAGCCTGTCCCAGGTGGTGAAGGCGACGCTCTTCCTCACGGACATGGCGGACTTCGCGGCCGCCAACGAGGTGTGGGTGGAGACCTTCGCCGACCCCCGGCCGGCCCGAAGCGCGATCGGTGTGGTGAGCCTCCCGCTCGCCGCCGCGGTCGAGGTGGAGGCCTGGGCCTGGGTGGGCCCCCCGGCCTCGGGCTAAGCCCGGCCGGCCGCGCCCGCCGGGCGGATCTCGGAGCGGAGCCGGAGGGCCTCCCCGGGGTCGTCCGCCGTCAGTTGATCGCTGCGGGCGAGGGCGGAGAGCAGCTCCTCGGTCGTCGCCGGGTCCGCCGCGTGCAGACGCAGGCCGCAGGAGTGGAGACGCCCGACGTCGATCGCCGCGACGAGCGGGGCCGGCACGTGCACGGTGTCGAAGCCCCCCAGGAGCGCAGTGTCGGTGAGGATCTGTTGGAAGAGAGCGTCCGTCATCCAGGCTGCGCGCACCGGGCCGAAGAGCCCGAACCGGGAGTCGGGCAGCCGCCGGCGCAGCGCCGTCAACGCGACGAGGTGGGAGCCCGTGAGTTCCACCCGAGCCGCGACGCCGGCATTGCTGATGGCGTCGACGATCCCCGAGACCAGTCCGGGGGTCGGGAGGCCCTTGACCTCGAGCTCGAAGTCGATGTCCTCCATCTCGAGGACCTCGGCGAGGAGCGGCACGCGTTCGCGCTCGAACCGCTCGGCGAACCAGGCGCCGGCGCTGAGCGTGCGGACGTAGGCCAGGTCGCGCTCGTGCACCAGGCCGGCTCCCGAGGTCGTGCGCGCCAGGTCGTAGTCGTGCAGGACGACGAGCTGGCCGTCGGCGGTCGAGTGCACGTCGAACTCGATGCCGTCGGCACCGATCTCCCGGGCGGCCCGGAACGCCGCCATGGTGTTCTCGGGGTAAAGCGCCGATGCCCCCCGGTGCGCGTGCACCGCCGGGTGGCCTCCCGGGCCGGCCACCGCTCGTGTCTCAGCGGTCGAAACCGACGACCGACGGTTCGTCGCCCGAGGGGAGGGACCCGAGGGCCGTGCCCTGGGCCCAGCTCACCTGGCCGAAGCGGTAGCCGACGGAGCGGACCGTCTCGATCAGGTGCGCGTGCTCCTCGCCCAGCTTCGCTCGCAGACGGCGGACGTGGACGTCGACCGTGCGGGCGCCGCCGTAGTACTCGTAGCCCCAGACCCGGCTGAGCAGGGTCTCGCGCGTGAACACCTTGCCCGGGTGCGTGGCGAGGAAGCGCAGCAGCTGGTACTCCATGTAGGTCAGGTCGAGGGCGCGCCCGGCGATGCCCGCCTGGTAGGTCTCGAGGTTAAGCACGAGCGGGCCCCGCTCGATCAGCTGGTGGTCGATGGTGCGGCCCATGCGCCAGAGCACGTGCTCGAGCCGGGCGATAAGCTCGCCCTGGGCGAGCGGCACGACGCAGAAGTCGTCGAACAGGTCGTTGCGCAGCTTCAGGTCGGCCACCTGGTGGCGCTCGACGACGAGCAGGAGCGGCGAGACCGGGTCCTCGCGCCGGCGCACGTGGCGGCAGACCGCCAGGGCGCCGTTCAAGTCCTCGATACCGCTCACGACCGCGCCGGACCACCCTTCCCGGGTGTGGGCGTGCTCGGCGGGGTCGACCATCTCCCAGTTGTTCACGAAGACGAGGGTGTGCCCGGCCTGGCGCAGCGCGATGGCCAGCTCGTTGCTGAGCGGGTCGGGGTAGCACAGGAGCGGCTCAGTCATCCGCGAGGCGAGCGATCCGCCGCCGAGGCTCTCTCGCCGGGCGTTCATAGGAGCGGGAGGTAGCGGTCCAGCTCGAACTGGCTGACCTCGGACCGGTAGGCGGACCACTCGGCCCGCTTGTTGCGCAGGAACCACTCGAAGACGTGGTCGCCCAAGGTGTCGGCGAGCAGCTTCGGAGCGCTCCATCTCGTCGACGGCATCGTGCAGCGTGCTCGGCAACGGCACGATGCCCTTGGCGGCGAGCTCGGCGCCCGAGAGCTCGAAGAGGTTGGCGTCCGCTTCCGCCGGGAGCTCGTAGCCCTCCTCGATGCCGCGCAGTCCGGCGGCCAGGATCACGGCAAAGGCCAGGTAGGGGTTGCAGGCGCTGTCGGGGGCCCGGTATTCGATGCGGGTCGACTCGGTCTTGTTCTGCTTCACGACCGGCACCCGGACGAGCGCGGAGCGGTTGTTGCGGGCCCAGCTGATGTTGATGGGCGCCTCGTAGCCGCTCACCAGCCGCTTGTAGGAGTTCACCCACTGGTTGGTGATCGCGGTGATCTCCCGCGCGTGGCGCAGCAGCCCGGCGATGAACTGGCGGGCGATCAGCGACAGGCCGTAGGGGTGCTCCTCGTCGATGAAGGCGTTCCGCTCGCCCTCCCAGAGCGAGAGGTGCGTGTGCATCCCCGAGCCCTGCACGCCCGCCAGCGGCTTGGGCATGAAGCTGGCGTGGATGCCCTCCTCGGGCCGCCAGCTCCTTCGCCACCAGGCGGACCGTCATCACGGTGTCGGCCATCGTGAGGGCGTCGGTGTAGCGCAGGTCGATCTCGTGCTGGCTCGGCGCGTCCTCGTGCTGGGCGTGCTCGACCGGGATCCCCATCTCCTCGAGCATGAGGACCGTGCGCCGGCGCAGCTGGCTCGACGCCGCGTCGGACGATGAGGTCGAAGTAGGAGCCCGAGTCGAGCGGCACGCGGCGGGTGGCTGCGGGTCGGCGTCGTCGAAGTAGAAGTACTCGATCTCGGGCGCGGCGAAGAAGGTGTAACCCGGCGCGGCGGGCCCGCTCCAGCATGCGGCGAAGGGTGTGGCGGGGGCAGCCCTCGAAGGGCGTGCCGTCCAGGTTGAAGATGTCGCAGAACACCCGGGCCACCGACTCGTCGTGGCCGTGCCAGGGGAGAGCTGGAACGTGTTGGCGTCCGGGCGCGCCAGCACGTCGGCCTCTTGGACCCGGCTGAAGCCGTCGATGGCCGAGCCGTCGAACGTCATGCCCTCGTCGAGCGCGTTCTCGAGCTCGGCCGGCGTGATGTTGAACGCCTTCGGTGTCCCGAGGACGTCGGTGAACCACAGCTGGACGAAGCGGATGCCCCGCTCCTCGACCGTCCGCAGCACGTAGTCCCGCTGGTCCTGCATACCCCAGTCTCTCAGTCTCCGCCCGCCCCCCGCCACCCCGCCCGTCGCTCGGGGTCCCGACGGAGTTCATGCGCCGTTCACATTTGAGCAACAGCTGAGAAATGGCCAGCTTCGTCAGCACTGATGCCTTTGCGTGGTCGGCAGCCGGCTGCCCGCCGACGCCGGGAGGGACCAGTGAAGAAGCGCACTCCGGAGGAAGTCGTCCGCCTGCTGAGCGACGAGGCGATCGAGATCGTCGACGTGCGGTTCGCCGACCTGCCCGGGATGACCCAGCACTTCTCGGTCCCGGCCCACGAGCTGACCGAGGAGAAGTTCACCGAGGGGCTTCGGATTCGACGGCTCCTCCATCCGAGGGTTCCAGCAGATCCAGGAGTCGGACATGATCCTGCTGCCCGACCCCAACACGGCGGTCGTGGACCCGTTCCGCCAGCACAAGACGCTCAACATCAACTGCTTCGTGCACGACCCGGTCACGCTCGAGCCGTACTCGCGCGACCCGCGCCACATCGCCCGCAAGGCCGAGGCCTACCTGCTCAGTCGACCGGCATCGCCGACACGGCCTACTTCGGGCCCGAGGCCGAGTTCTTCATCTTCGACCACGTCGAGTACGGGCAGGGCGTGAACTACGCCAACTACCGGTCGACTCGGTCGAGGGGCACTGGAACACCGACGGCCCCGAGCCGCCGAACCAGGGCTACAAGCTGCGGACCCAGGAGGGGTACTTCCCGGTGCCGCCCGAACGACAAGTTCCAGGACCTGCGCTCCGAGATGATCCTCACGATGGAGAGGATGGGGATCGAGATCGAGGTCCAGCACCACGAGGTGGCGACGGCCGGCCAGGCCGAGATCGACATGCGCTTCGACACGCTGGCGCCGATGGCCGACAAGCTGACCCTCTACAAGTACGTGGTGAAGAACGTGGCCTACGCCAACGGCTTCACGGCCACGTTCATGCCCAAGCCCCTCTTCCAGGAGAACGGCTCGGGCATGCACTGCCACCAGTCGCTCTGGAAGGACGGCGAGCCGCTCTTCTACGGCGACGGGTACGGCGGCCTGTGCGACATCGGCCGCTGGTACGTCGGCGGCCTCTTGAAGCACGCCGCGGGCCGTGCTCGCGTTCGCCGCGCCGACCACCAACTCCTACAAGCGGCTCGTGCCCGGCTACGAGGCCCCGGTCAACCTGGTCTACTCCCAGCGGAACCGCTCGGCGGCCTGCCGCATCCCGCTCTACTCGTCGAGCCCCAAGGCGAAGCGCATCGAGTTCCGCTGCCCGGACGCCAGCTGCAACCCCTACCTGGCGTTCTCGGCCATGCTGCTGGCCGGCCTCGACGGCGTGCAGAACCACATCGAGCCGCCCGAGCCCGTGGAGAAGGACCTGTTCGACCTGCCGGCGGCCGAGCTGGCCAAGATCGCCCACACGCCGGGCTCGCTCGAAGAGGCGATGGACGCGCTCGAGGCCGACAACGACTTCCTGCGGGTGGGCGGCGTGTTCACCGACGACCTCATCGACACCTGGATCGACTACAAGCGGGTGGAGGAGGGCGACGCCGTGCGGCTGCGTCCGCACCCCTGGGAGTTCGCGCTCTACTACGACATCTAGGCCTGTTGGGCCTGTCGTTCGGTGCCCTGAGCGAAGCGATGGGCCTCAGGACAGGTGCTCGATGCTGCAGCGTGGCCCGGGCGCGCCCGCCAGGCGCCGGTCGGCGGTCACCAGCACGCTGCCGAGCAGCTCGGCCAACGCGACATAGGCGGCGTCGTAGGGGGTCACGGTCTCCCGAAGCTCCCAGATCCGGGCGAGCAGCGGTCGGTGGCCAACTCGTCGCAGGTCCAGGTCAAAGAGGTCCCGGAGGGCCATCGAGGCGCGCCGTTCGTCGAGACCGCCGCTGCTGAACAGCCGGCGCAACACCGAGGTCACCTCGAGGTCGAGCAGTTCCGGCGCGGACAGGCGTTCGCCGCGCAATCGGGCGCGGGCCCGGTCGCCGCTCTGGCCGTCATCGGCCAGCGCCGGGGCGACGACGGACGCGTCGACCACGATCAACGGGTCTCTCGATCCGCACGCAGGGCCGACACCGCCGCCTCGAACGGGACCTGACCACCGCTGCGTCCGCCGGCGCGGTCGAGCAGCTCGTCGAGGTCCGGCTGGCGGACCTCCTCCACCAACCGAGCCAGGAGGTATTCCTGCAGGGACTGGCCGGCCCGGGCGGCTCGTCGCCGGAGCTCGGCGTGGACCTCGGCGGGGACGTCTTTGATCTGCACGCTCGGCACGTCCTCAAGGTAGCGCCATAATGGCGCTCAGACATTTGAAATAGCGCCAGTGGCCTGGCGTGTCTGGTCAGAAGGGTCCCGCCGGAGCCGCCGATAGGCTGGAAAACGTGCCCTACCTGCGCTTGGCGGCCGCCCAACTCGACACCGTCGTCGGTGATCTGGTGGGCAACGTCGAGCGGATCCGCGCCGCGCTGGTGCAGGCAGAGGCCGCGGACGCCGACCTGTGCGTCTTCCCCGAACTGGCCGTCACCGGCTACCCGCCCGAGGATCTCCTGGTCAAGCCCCGTTTCATCGCCGACAACGTGCGCGCCCTGCAGGACGTGGCCCGCGCCACGCGACGGTGCGCGGCGGTCGTCGGCTACGTGGAGCCGCTCGAGTCAGTGGGCGGCACGACGCGCCTCGCCAATGCCGCCGCGGTCTGCGCTGACGGCCGGGTGCTCGGGACCTATCGCAAGCGCCTGCTGCCCAACTACGGGGTGTTCGACGAGCAACGCTGGTTCGTGGCCGGCGAGCGCCCGAGCGATCTGTTCCTCGTGCGCGGCGTGCTCGTCGGCGTGTCGATCTGCGAGGACGTCTGGTTCGAGGAGGGTCCCGTGGCCGACCTCGGACACGGCGGGGCCCAGCTGGTGGTCAACATCAACGCCTCCCCGTACTCCCGCCATCGGCGGGCGGAGCGCCTGGAGATGTTGCGCCGTCGGGTGTCCGAGGCCGGCTGCGCCATCGCCTACGTGAACCAGGTCGGGGGGCAGGACGAGCTCGTCTTCGACGGCGCCAGCCTGGTGGTGGCCGCCGACGGGGGGCTCGTGGCCTCCGGCGCGCAGTTCGCGGAGGACCTGCTGGTCGTCGACATCCCGTTCGAGCAACCGGCCCGCTGAGACACGGCTTCCGGTGATCACGGCCAGCGTCGATGGTGCGCCAGGGCGCGCCACAGGCGGCGCCCGCCCCCCGTGCGGAGCTGTCGGCCGAGGCCGAGGTCTACGAGGCGCTGGTGCTCGGAACGCGCGACTACCTGGCCAAGAACGGCTTCAGCGATGTCGTCATCGGGCTCTCCGGTGGCATCGACTCCTCGCTGGTGGCCGCCGTGGCCGTCGATGCCCTGGGTGCGGGCCATGTCCACGGCCTGTCGATGCCGTCGCGCTACTCGAGCGAGGGATCGATCGCCGACGCGGCGGCGCTGGCCGAGCACCTGGGCATCGACCTGCGGATCGTCCCGATCGAGCGGGCGCACGTGGCGCTCTCCGACGTGCTCGATCCGGTGCTGGGCGGCGCACCAGCCGGCCTCACCGACGAGAACCTGCAGTCCCGCCTCCGGGGCGTGATCCTCATGGCGGTCTCCAACGACACCGGATGGATCGTGCTCACGACCGGCAACAAGAGCGAGATGGCGACGGGCTACTCGACCCTCTACGGCGACTCCGCCGGCGGGTTCGCGGTGATCAAGGACGTGCCCAAGACGCTGGTCTACGAGGTCTGCCGCTACCGCAACCGTCGAGACACCTCCGGGCCGGGCCCGATCCCCGAGGCGGTGCTCGAGAAGGCTCCGTCGGCCGAGCTGCGGGCCGACCAGCGCGACGACCAGTCGCTTCCCCCCTATGAGGTGCTCGACCCGGTCTTGGCCGCCTACGTGGAGCAGGACCGCACGCCGCCCGAGATGATCGCCGACGGCTTCGACCCCGCCGTGGTCGCCCAGGTGGTCCGCCTGGTCGACGGCGCCGAGTACAAGCGCCGGCAGATGCCCCCGGGGGTCCGGATCACCATGAAGGCCTTCGGCAAGGACCGGCGGATGCCGATCACCAACCGCTACCGACCGCTCGACGATCCTTCGGGGCGCCCCGATGCCTGATGCGCCGACCGGGCCCGCCCCGGTTCGTGCGGCGCTCGAGCTGGGCCAGGCGGCCGAGCTCCTCGGGGCCTACTGCTTCGTCGAGCGCCGGCTCTTCGAGCTGACCGGTGCCTGGTCCGTGCAGGTCGACCCGCCGCGCCTCGCGGTGCACCTCGACCAGGTGAGCCAGCAGCACGCCTGGCACGCCGAACTGTGGGCGGACCGGCTCCCGGTGCTGGCCGGGGTCGACCCCACCTCGCTCATCGGCCCGCTCGGCCCCGCGGTCGGTCCGGTGCTCGACTCGTTGGCCGCGGCCGAATCGACCGTCGAGCGGCTGGCCGGCCTCTACCGCTGCGTGCTGCCCCGACTCCTCGCCACCTACGGGCGCCACCTGCGGCGGGCGGTCCCGGCCACCGACGCCCCGGTCATGCGCGCCTTGCGGCTCGTCCGCACGGACGAATTGGCGGCCTGGCAGGTGGGAGAGGCCCAGCTCGAGGCCCTGATCGACACCGCCGAGGCGGCCGCCGAGGCGGCCGCGATGCTCGGGCGAATCGAGTCAGCGGTGCTCCGCGGCGGCCCCGGCGTGGGCCTGGTCCCGTGGCCAGGTCAAAGGGCTTGACGGAGCCGGTAAACTAGCAACACACCGTCTTTCGTCCCAAATGGCGTAGCGGCGTGCGGAGTACCGGTGGTCGGTTCCGGACCACCGACGGGGAACGACACGGAGGGTGTGGCGGACGTTGGCGAAGGAACGCATTGAGCGCGACGACGAGGATCTGGTCAGGCTCTATCTGACCGACATCGGACAGTACCCCCTGCTCACCAAGGACGACGAAGTCCGCTTGGCGCAGGCGATCGAGGCGGGTCGAGATTCCGAGGAAGAGCTGGCCAAGGCCCCAAAGGGCCTTCCGGCGGCCCGTCGGCGCGAGTTGCGGCGCGGCGTCATCGGCGGGGAGCAGGCCCAGCAGACCTTCGTCCAGTCCAACCTCCGGTTGGTGGTATCGATCGCCAAGAAGTACCAGGCCTCCGGCCTGCCGCTCCTCGACCTCATCCAGGAGGGGAACCTCGGCCTCATGCACGCCGTCGAGAAGTTCGACTGGCGCAAGGGGTTCAAGTTCTCCACCTATGCCACTTGGTGGATCCGCCAGGCCATCACCCGGGGCATCGCCAATACGGGCCGGACCATCCGTCTGCCGGTCCATGCCGGCGACACGCTGGCCCGGGTGCAAAAGGCCCAGGCCCGGCTCGAGCTCAAGCTCGGACGACCGGCAACGCTGGCCGAGCTGGGTATCGAGGTCGAGATGCCCGAAGACAAGCTGGTCGAGGCTCTGCGATTCCGGGCAGAGCCTCTTTCTCTGTCTGAGCCCCTGCGCGAGGACGGCGATGCCGAGCTGGGCGATGTCGTCGAGGACCGCTCGGCCGAGTCTCCCTTCGAGGTGGCCGCCGTGTCCCTGCTGCCCGAGGAGATCGGACGGCTGCTCTCGCCGCTCGACGAGCGCGAGCGCGAGATCCTGCGCCTGCGCTTTGGCCTCGACCGCGGCGAACCCCGGACCCTCGAAGAGGTCGGCGAGCACTTCAACCTCACGCGCGAGCGGATCCGTCAGATCGAGGCCCGCGCCATGTCGAAGCTGCGCCACCCGTCCTCGGACACCGGCGCCCGCGACCTCCTCACCGTCTGAGCGCCTCGTCGGCGCCGCCGCGCCGGGCCGTTAGCATCGGTCCATGAAGAAGATCCTGCTGCTCGCCGTGCTCGTCACCCTGGGCGTTGTCGCCGCCCGGCGGTTGCGCTCGACCTGATCAGGCGGCGACGGCCGCGCCGGCGCGCACCGCGGCGTGGCGGGCCCGCTTCCCGTACCAGCCGATCAAGACGACCGCCCCGGCCAAGGCCAGGCTGGTCGTGACCGCCGGCGTGTTGGGCACCCGGTCGCGGACTCGCACCGGCCGCTGGAACTGACGGGCCTCCCAGCCACGTGCCCGGGCCAGCCTGGTGAGCGCCCGGTCGGCGTTGACCGCCACGGGGTGACCCACGGCCTCGAGCATCGGGAGGTCGTTGATCGAGTCGCTGTAGGCGCTGGAGCTCGCGAGGTCGATGCCGCCCCGGGCCGCCAGCTCGGCCATGGCCTGCGCCTTATGGGTCCCGTCGGCGTAGAAGGCCATCCGGCCCGTGTAGCACCCGTCGGCGTCGACCTCGGCCCGGGACGAGATCAGGCCGTCGACGCCCAGGAGCTCCGCCATCGGCTGGACGATCTCCTCGGGGGCGGCCGAGACGAGGTAGATCCGGTCGCCGGCGGCCCGGTGGGTCTCCATCAGCTCGAGGGCCTCGGCGTAGATGAGGGGCTCCATCGTCTTGAGGAGGGTGTCGTGCACGATCGTGCGCACCCGGTCGGCCTCCCAGCCCGCGGTCAGCGCCAGCATCGTCTCGCGCACCTTGGCCATCCGGTGCTCGCCGGCCCCCAGCTGGCTGTAGACGAGCTGGCCGGCGACGGCCCGCACCACGGTTCGCCGGTTGATCAGGCCGCCCCGGCGGAACGGACCGCCCGAACGCGGCGATCGACGCCTTGGCGATCACCGTCTTGTCCAGGTCGAAAAATGCCGCGTTCACCCGACCATGCTACGGCGTGGCACCGGCTGCGCCGGCGCATCCGAGCACGCCAACGGCAATTTTTGAGTGACGGCCGGCCGCGGTCAGGTCCCGACGAGGAGATCTTGGACGGCACCCTCGGCATCGCCGGTCACGAGCACGAGGACCTCGTCGCCGCTCTGCAGCACCGTGTCGCCACGGGGGACGACCAGGCGGTCGTCGCGCACGATCGCCACCACGGTGGCGTCGCGGGGGATGCCGAGCTCGCCGATCGCCCGGTCGGCGGCCGGGGAGTTCTCGGCGAGCGTGACCTCCACCAGGTGGGCGCTGCCCCCCTGGAACTGGAGCAGGCGGACCAGGGACCCGACCGAGACGGCCTCTTCGACCAGCGCGGTCAGCAGCTGGGGGGTGGAGACCGAGACGTCCACGCCCCAGCTCTGGTTGAAGAGCCACTGGTTCTTGGCGTTGTTGACCCGGGCGACCACCCGGGGCACGGCGAACTCCTGCTTGGCCAGGAGCGAGATGACGAGGTTGTCCTCGTCGTCCCCGGTGGCGGCCACGACCACGTCGGTGGTGGCCAGTCCCGCGGCGTCGAGCGTCGCCACCTCGCAGGCGTCGCCCGCCAGCCACGTCACCTCGAGCTCGCTGCGGCGACGCTCGACCAGCTCGGGGTCGAGCTCGAGCACGAGGACGTCGTGGCCGTTGGCGTGGAGGTCCCGGGCGATGGCGGTGCCGACGCTGCCCGCGCCGGCGATGGCGACCTTCACGGCGTGATCAGTCCCGCCGCGCGGCGCGAGCCGGGCCGCGGCGCAACCCGCGGGACCCCGGCGGAGGCTCGTCGACCGAGCCGGGGTCGCTGCTGTCGAGGCGGCCCTGGAGGACCGCCGTGGACTCCGAGCGCACGCCGAAGAGGAGGATGTCGCCCTCCTGGCCGAGCAGCTCGCGGGCGTCGAGGCGTGGTTCGCCTGCCCTCGTGACGGCGACGAGGCTGACCTGACCCGGCTCCTCCAGCTCGGCCAGCTTGCGCCCGGCCCAGCCCTCGGGGAGCGGCCGCTCCACCAGGGCCAGCCGCCCGCTGGCGTCCGACCACTCGGCGGAGGCCGATTCGGGCAGGAGGCGGCGGCGGACCTGATCCGTCGTCCAGGTGACGGTGGCCACGGTCGGGATGCCGAGCCGCTGGTAGATCTCGGCCCGGCGCGGGTCCTTGATGCGGGCCACGACCCGCGGGATCTCGTAGGTCTCGCGGGCGATGCGCACCGTCAGGATGTTGCTGTTGTCGCCGGCGGTCACCGCAGCCAGCGCGTCGGCCCCGACCGCCCCGGCCCGTTCGAGGTCGTCTCGGTCGAACCCGGAGCCGACCACCCGCTTGCACTCGACCTCGGCCGGGAGCCGCCGGAAGGCCCGCTGGGATCGGTCGATGACCGCGACCGAGTGCCCCTCGGCCGCGAGCACCATGGCCAGTCCAGAACCCACCCGGCCGCATCCGACCACCACGACGTGCACCAGGACAGTGCAACACGGCTAGACGGCACATGCAAAGAACTCCGGCCCCGAGCGGCCATGGACGGTGGTCCACCGGCCTGGGCTCTACTCTGAGCCGGTGAGTCGGGTCATCGGGGGAGAGGGGATCCCCATCTCGGATCCGCCGATCGGGCCCCCCATGCCGAGCGCCCCCGCCTCGCCGGGCCGCCCCACGTTCCTGCGGACCGATGCGGCGGCCAAGATCCCCGAGACCTTCCGCTACCGGCTCAAGAACAAGCTCCTCGGACCGCCGCTCGTCACCGAGCAGCTGAGCAGCGAACGGCTGGGTCGCCCGAGCGCGCTCGGCGTCCTCGCCCCGGACTGCATCTCGTCCTCCGCCTACGGGACCGAGGAGATGCTCACCCAACTGGTCCCCTACGTCGGGCTGGCCGCGTTCACGTTGGTGGTCCCGATCACGCTCGCCATCTTGGGCGTGCTGTTCTTCGTCACGCTGTCCTACCTCGACGTCATCCAGCTCTACACGAAGGCCGGCGGCTCCTACGTCGTGGCGCGAGACAACTTCGGCCCGACCGTCGCGCAGGTGGCGGCCGTCGCCCTCCTCATCGACTACACCGTGACCGTCGCCGTGCAGACGGCGGCGGGCACCGCGGCACTCACCAGCGCCTTCCCGCGCCTGTTGTCCTTCACGGTCCCCATCACGGTCGGCGTCGTCCTCCTCCTCCTGTTCGGGAACCTGCGCGGTATCCGCGAGGCCGGGAAGTTCTTCGCGTTCCCCACCTACTTCTTCGTCCTGAGCGTGGCGGCCGTCATCGTCACCGGCTACGTGAAGGCGGCGCTCGGGGACCTCCACGCCCACCCGCTGCCGCCCGCCCACCTCCTCGTGCAGGGCCACGTCGGCGTGTCCGGCAAGGGGATCCTGATGGGCCTCGCGTTCATCACGCTGCTGCGCTCGTTCGCCAACGGGGGCTCGTCGCTCACGGGCCTCGAGGCCATCTCCAACGGGGTGGGGAGCTTCCGCCAGCCCGAGTCGCGCAACGCCCGCCAGACGCTCGTCATCATGAGCACGGTGCTGGCCTTCTTGGTCCTCGGGGTGACGATGCTCGCCCGCTGGACCCATGCGGTGCCCTACGCGGCCGGCTCGCCGACGGTGATCTCCCAAGAGGTCCGCTACGTGTTCGGCAGCGGCGGGTTCGGCCGGGTGCTCTTCTACGTGGTCCAGGCGGCCACGTTGCTCGTCCTCTACACGGGCGGCAACACCAGCTTCAACGGGTTCCCGTTCCTCGCCAGCTTCGTCGCCGGCGACTCGTTCCTGCCGCGCCAGCTGACCCGACGCGGCCACCGGCTGGCGTTCTCCAACGGCATCATCCTCCTCGCCGCCGTCGCCATCGTGCTGCTGCTCGTCACCCGGGCCCAGGTCGACGCGCTGGTGGCGCTGTACGCGATCGGCGTGTTCACCGGCTTCTTCATGGCCGGCATCGGCATGGTGAAGCACCACCACGTGGCACGGGCCGGCCACTGGCGGCGCGGGATCGTGGTCAACGGCTTCTCGGCGCATTCTCACCATCAGCGTGGTCTTGATCTTCGCGGTCGCGAAATTCACCCAGGGGGCGTGGGTGATCGTGGTCATCGGCCCGCTCATGTACGTCGGCCTGCTGCGGTTGCACCACCAGTACGTGGCGGAGCACGACGAGCTCGAGGTGGGTGCCCTGGCGGCCACCGAGGCGCCGATCATGCGCCGCCATGTCGTGATCGTCCTCGTCGACCGGCTGGACCTGGCCGCGGCCCGCGCCATCCAGTACGCGCGGACGCTCACCCCCGACGACCTGCGCGCCGTGCACATCGACATCGACTCGAAGGCGGCGCATCTCTTGGAGGAGGAGTGGGGTCGTCTCGGGCTGGCGCGGCTCCCGCTCGACATCATCGAGTGTCCGGACCGTCGCCTCTCGCGGGCGGCCGTCGAGCTCGTGGCCGACGCCGTCGCCGACGGCGACACCGAGTGCACGGTGCTCCTGCCGCGTCGGGGCTTCGCGTCGGGCTGGCAGCGTTTCCTCCACGACCGCACCGCCGACCGGATCGCCGCCGTCGTCAGCCAGGTGCCCCACGTGAGCGCGACGATCGTCCCCTACAACCTGAGCCGCCTGTGGAGCCAGCGCAAGCGGCCGAAGGCGGACGAGCCGCCGGTCGGAGCGGTGCTGGAGGACGTGGCGGTCGGGGTCGGGCCGACCGGTCCTGCGGGGCTCGGCCCGCGCGCCGCGCGCCCGGCCGCCGTCGGCGGCCGACCTGGCGTTGGCCCGCCGGGCGGGCGGGACCATCCCGATCGACGCCGCCCGCTTCCGCGAGCGCGTCCGGGTGGCCGGCCGGGTGCGGTCGGTCCGGGTCCAGCCGCGCGGCGGCACCTCCAACCTCGAGTGCGTCCTGAGCGACGACTCGGGCCGGCTGCTCCTCGTGTTCCAGGGCCGGCCCCGCATCCCGGGGGTCGAACCGGGGGCCCGCATGGTCGTTTCGGGCATGGTCGGGGCCTGGGGCCGGAGCCTCGCCATCTTGAATCCCGACTACGAATTGGTCGCCGGCGCCCAACGTGATCCCGCCGAAGACCCCGGAACCTAGGCACGATCCTTGCCCGAACGCGGACGCAGTGACTATCGTCGCCCCGGCCCGTTCCGGCAGGTGCGGGGCCTCGAGCCAACGGGGGCGCTCTTCTCGGGCGCCCCGGGCCGCGAGCGGTGTCCGTCCCCTGTGGTCGTGCACGAGCCTGAAGCCAACGGAAGGGAACGCGACGCATGGCAGCCATGACGCACCTCGCCACGGAGGGCTACCAGGCCTTCCACCTGGGCGGCGGTGACAAGGCCTGGCTGTACTTTGCCCTGGCCGCCGGCCTGGTAGGGATCCTCGCCGGACTGGTCTTGATCCGCGGCGTGCTGAAGGCCGATCAGGGCACCGACAAGATGCGCGAGATCGCCCGGGCCATCCAGGAGGGCGCCGAGGCGTTCTTGAAGCGCCAGTTCCGCACGATCCTGCTCATCATCGTCCCCCTCGCCGTCCTCATCTTCTTCACGGCGACCAAGGTGACCCGGCCCGACGGGTCGGTGGCCCTCAGCTTCAGCCAGGCCGGCATGTACCGGGTCATCTGCTTCCTCTTCGGCGCCGCCTTCTCGGGTCTGACCGGGTTCATCGGCATGAGCGTGGCCGTCCGGGGCAACGTCCGCACCGCGGCCGCGGCCCGCGGCGGCAAGCTCCCCCCGGCCTTGAAGGTCGCCTTCCGGACCGGCGCGGTGACCGGCATGCTCTGCGTCGGCCTCGGCCTCGTCGGTGCCACGACGATCGTCTTGATCTTCCAGAACTCGGCGACGGCCGTCCTGATCGGCTTCGCCTTCGGGGCGTCGCTGCTTGGCGCTGTTCATGCGAGTCGGCGGCGGCATCTTCACCAAGGCCGCCGACGTCGGCGGCGACCTCGTCGGCAAGGTGGAGGCCGGGATCCCCGAGGACGATCCCCGCAACGCCGCCACCATCGCCGACGCCGTCGGCGACAACGTGGGCGACTGCGCCGGCATGGCCGCCGACCTCTTCGAGTCCTACGAGATCACGATCATCTCGTCGCTCATCTTGGGCTTTGCCGCCTTCCGCACCATCCACCACAACCCGACGCCGGCGGTGCTGTTCCCGCTGATCGTCCCCGCCATCGGCATCTTCGCCTCGGTCGTCGGCGTCTATGTCGTGCGGGCCCGCGAGAAGGACCGCAACGCGCTCTCGCCGATCAACCGGGGCTTCTGGACGGCCGCGGCGATCACGGTCGTCGGCGCGTTCTTCGTCGCCAGGTTCTACGTGCACGACCTGAAGGTGTTCTACGCCGTCTTGACCGGCGTCGTGCTCTCGCTCGTGGCCAGTCAGATCACCGAGCAGTTCACCTCCACCGAGCGCGGGCCGGTGCGGGAGATCGCGGCCTCGACGCGCACGGGCCCCGCCACGACGGTGCTCTCCGGCTTCGCCATCGGCCTCGAGTCCTCGGTCTGGGCGATCATCGCCATCGCCATCGCCCTCGGCGTGGCCATCGGCCTCGGCGACGGCAACATCGAACTGTCGCTGTACCTCGTCGCGCTGATCGGGATCGGCCTGTTGGCGACGACCGGCATGATCGTCTCGGAGGACAGCTTCGGGCCGGTGTCGGACAACGCGGCGGGTGTCGCCGAGATGTCCGGCGAGTTCTCCGGCGAGGCCGAGCGGGTCATGGTCAGCCTCGACGCGGTGGGCAACACCACCAAGGCGATCACGAAGGGCGTGGCCATCGGCTCGGCGGTGATCGCGGCGGTCGCCCTGTTCGCCTCGTTCATCGAGACCATCGGCCAACAGCTCGGCCTCCATGTCTCGGGCACGGCGCTCTTCAAGGCGGCGGCCACCCAGATCAACGTGGCCAACCCCACGACCTTCATCGGTCTGTTGATCGGTGGCTCCGTCGCGTTCTTGTTCTCCTCGCTCGCCATCCGGGCCGTCGGTCGCTCGGCGGGCACCGTTGTCCAAGAGGTGCGGCGCCAGTTCCGCGAGCACCCCGGGATCATGGACTACACGGAGAAGCCCGAGTACGGCCGGGTCATCTCGATCTGCACCGCCGCCGCGCAGCGCGAGCTGTCGACGCCGGCCCTGCTCGCCATCCTCACGCCGGTGATCGTCGGCTTCGGCATCAACTACCGGGCCCTCGGCGCGTTCTTGGCGGCGGCCATCCTCACCGGCCAGCTGATGGCCAACACGCTGTCGAACTCCGGGGGGGCCTGGGACAACGCCAAGAAGTACATCGAGGACGGGAACGAGGGCGGGAAGGGCTCGGACGCCCACAAGGCGGCCGTCATCGGCGACACCGTGGGCGACCCCTTCAAGGACACGGCCGGCCCGGCCCTCAACCCGATGGTCAAGGTGATGAACCTGGTCTCGCTCTTGATCCTGCCCGCCGTGATCACGCTGCGCCACCACAGCGGGGCCCGCTTCGGCATCGCCGGCGGCGCCCTCGTCATCCTGCTCGCGGCCATCGCGTTCTCCAAGCGCAAGTCCGAGGGCGTCGGCGGCGGGGACCTGCCCGCCGCGGTCGAGCCGGCCGCGCCGGTCGCCCCCGCGACCCCGGCCTGAGCTTCCCTCCGCACCCCCAGAGCCGCCAGGGTCCCAGTCCGGGGACTCGGGGGGTGCTATTGGTAAACGTCCAGGTGAGGGGCCCGTCGCCGTCCGGCGGACATGCGGCCCCCCGCTGAAGGGGTATTGACTGTGTCGGAGTCCAGCCGGGAGCCTGTCCGCACACGGGCGCTGACCGCATACGGTCGCGCCCTGGGCCGACGTGCCGGTACGGTGCGCGGCCGCGGGAAAACGGAGACGGACGGGATGCGGGGAGCCGCAGCGAATGGGTAAGGCCCTAGTGATCGTGGAGTCGCCGGCCAAGGCGCGCACCATCGCGGGCATGCTCGGCCCGGACTTCGTCGTCGAGTCCTCGGTCGGCCACATCCGCGACCTGCCCCGGGGCGCCGACGAGGTGCCCGCCGCCTACAAGGGGGAGGGGTGGGCCCGCCTCGGCGTCGACGTCGACAACGGGTTCAAGCCGCTCTACGTCGTGTCGAACGACAAGAAGTCGGTCGTCGCCAACCTGAAGCGCCACCTGAAGGACGCGGACGAGGTCTACCTGGCGACGGACGAGGACCGCGAGGGGGAGTCGATCGCCTGGCACCTCTCCGAGGTGCTGTCCCCCCAGGTCCCCGTGAAGCGCATGGTCTTCCACGAGATCACCCCGGCGGCCATCCGCCGGGCCGTGGAGGAGTGGCGCGAGCTCGACCGCCGCCTCGTCGACGCCCAAGAGGCGCGCCGGATCCTCGACCGCCTCTACGGCTACGAGGTCTCGCCGGTGCTCTGGAAGAAGGTCATGCCCCGGCTGTCGGCCGGGCGGGTCCAAAGCGTCGCCACCCGCATGGTGGTCGAGCGCGAGCGCGCCCGGATGCGCTTCCGCTCCGCCACCTGGTGGGGCGTGGACGGCACCTTCGCCGCCCCGCCGGGGGCGGCCGCCACCGACGAGGCACTGGCGGCGCCGGCGCAGTTCGCGGCGGCCCTGGTCGCCGTCGGCGGCACCACGATCGCGACGGGCAAGGACTTCTCGACCGACGGCGTGCAGGTGGGCTCGAGCGGCACCCGCGTGTTGTCGGAGCCCGAGGCCGCGGCCCTCGTGGCCGGGCTGGACGGGAAGACCTTCACGGTCCGCTCGGTGACCGAGCGGCCGTTCCGCCGCACCCCGGCGCCCCCGTTCATGACGTCGACGCTGCAGCAGGAGGCGGGCCGCAAGCTCCGCTTCAGCGCCCAGCGCGCCATGCAGGTGGCCCAGCGCCTCTACGAGCAGGGCTGGATCACCTACATGCGGACCGACTCGACCACGCTCTCCGACGAGGCGCTGGCGGCCGCCCGGGCCCAGGCGACCGAGCTCTACGGCGCCGCCTACGTCCCGAAGAGCCCGCGCCGCTACGAGCGCAAGGTGAAGAACGCGCAGGAGGCCCACGAGGCCATCCGGCCCTCGGGCGAGCACTTCCGCACGCCCGAGGTGGCGTCGGCCAGCCTGTCGGGCGACGAGCTCCGCCTCTACGACCTCATCTGGAAGCGCACGGTCGCCTCGCAGATGGAAGACGCCCGGGGCACGAGCGCCCAGGTGCGCCTCGTCGGTGCGATGCCGGCGGAAGCGGCCCTCCTGGCGGGCGCCGAGGCCGAGTTCGCGGCCAACGGCCGGGTCATCTCCTTCCCCGGATTCCTGCGCGCCTACGTGGAGGGCGAGGACGACCCCGAAGCGGAGCTGGCCGATCGCGAGGTCGTCCTGCCCCCGCTCGTCGAGGGCCAGAGCCTGGCGGGCCTCGCCTTTGCCGCGGGCTCGCACGCCACCCAGCCGCCGGCCCGCTACACCGAGGCCTCCCTCGTGAAGGCCATGGAGGAGCTCGGCGTCGGGCGTCCCTCGACCTACGCGAGCGTCATCTCGACCATCCAAGACCGCGGGTATGTGTGGAAGAAGGGCACGGCCCTCGTGCCCAGCTTCACCGCCTTCGCCGTCGTCGGCCTGCTCGAGCGCTACTTCGGCGAGCTGGTCGACTACGGGTTCACCGCCAGCATGGAGGACGACCTCGACGACATCGCGAGCGGGCGCGCCGAGGCGTTGCCGTGGCTGACCCGGTTCTACTTCGGCGAGGACCAGGCGCCACCCAAGAAGCCCTCGACCAACGGGTCCCCCGAGAACGGTGCGGCGCCCAAGGTCGCGACCGACGGCGCGCAGCTGGGCGGGGACACGGGCCGGCTCGGCCTCAAGGCCGCGGTCGCCGTCCACCTGGGCGAGATCGACGCCCGCGAGATCAACTCGATCCCGCTCGGTTCCGATGCCGAGGGCCGCGAGATCGTGGTCCGTGTCGGCCGCTACGGCCCCTATGTCCAGCGCGACGACGAACGGGCGTCCATCCCCGAGGACCTGAGCCCCGACGAGCTCACGATCGAGCGGGCGGGGGCGATGCTGGAGGCCCCCTCGGGCGATCGCGAGCTCGGCACGGACCCCGACAGCGGCGAGCCGATCTACGTGAAGGCCGGGCGCTTCGGGCCCTACGTGCAGGCCGGCGAGATCGTCGACGGCGGACCCAAGCCGCGCACCGCATCGCTCTTCGCCTCCATGGCTCCGGCGACGATCACCTACGAGCAGGCGTTGCAGCTGCTCTCCATCCCCCGCGTCGTCGGCCTGGACCCGTCGAGCGGCGAGGAGATCACCGCCCTCAACGGACGCTACGGGCCCTATGTGAAGCGCGGCACCGACACCCGGAGCCTGACGAGCGAGGAGCAGCTCCTCACCGTCAGCCTCGACGAGGCGCTGGCCGTCTTCGCCCAGCCCAAGACGCGTCGGGGCCGGACGCCCGCCGGCCCGCTGCGCGAGCTCGGGGCCGATCCGGAGACCGGGCTCCCGATGGTCGTGCGCGACGGCCGCTTCGGCCCGTATGTGACCGACGGGACCACCAACGCGTCGCTGCGCCGCGGCGACGAGGTCGACTCGATCACGCTCGAGCGGGCGGGCGAGCTGCTGGCCGAGCGCCGGGCCGCCGGGCCCTCCACGAGGGCGCGCACGCGCGTCGGCGCCAAGAAGGCGGCACCGACGAAAGTCCGCCGCCACCAAGCGGCCGGCCAAGAAGACCGCCGGCCAAGAAGGCCGCCACCAAGAAGACGGCGGGAAAGCGGGTGGCCGCCAAGACCAGGGCGCCGTCGAAGGCGGCGGCGCCGAGCTCCGTCGATCCGGGGCCGCCCGGGACGGATTGAGGGCCGTGCCGAGGCACGCCCCGGTCGACTCGCCGTGACGTCACCGGGCGGGGCCAGGCTCATCGCCCTGGAGGGCGTCGACGGCTGCGGCAAGTCCACCCAGGCGCGGTTGCTCGCCGCCTCGCTCGGAGCCCACCTCACCTTCGAACCGGGCGACACCGAGCTCGGCCGCGCCTTGCGCGAGGTGCTCTTGCATTCCGGCTCGCCCGGGCCGCGGGCCGAGACGCTCCTCATGGCGGCGGACCGCGCCCAGCACGTCGACGAGGTGGTGGCCCCGCGGCTCGCCACCGGGCAATGGGTGGTCACCGACCGCTTCTCCGGGTCGACCCTCGCCTACCAGGGGGCGGGACGCGGGCTCGACTCGGCGGCGCTGCGCCAGCTGCTGGCCTGGGCGACCGGCGGGATCGCCGCCGACCTCTCGGTGCTCGTGGACGTCGACATCGAGCAGGCCCGGGGCCGGCTCTCGCGGGCGGCCCCGGACCGGCTGGAGCGGTTGGACGACGGCTTCTTCGAGCGGGTCCGCCGCGGGTACCTGGCGGAGGCGGCGGTGAATCCGGAACACTGGGCGGTCGTGGACGGGGATCAGCCGATCGAGGTCGTGGCGTCGGTCATCGAAGCGGAGGTGCGCGCTCGGCTCGGGTGGCCAGGCACCGGCTCGTGAGCCTCGACCGGCCGGTCGCGGCGCTGTTCGCCGACCTGGTGGGCCAGCCCGCAGTGGTGCGGACGCTGCAGGCGGCAGCCCGCCATCCGGTGCACGCCTACCTGTTCAAGGGACCGCGGGGCTCGGGCACGCGGGTGGCGGCCCGGGCGTTCGCGGCGGCGTTGCTCTGCCCCGACGGTGGGTGCGGCGAGTGCTGGACCTGCCGGCGCGCCCTCGCCGGGACCCATCCGGACCTGGTGTCGGTCGAGCGCACCGGCGCCGCCCTCAGCATCGAGGACGCGCGTCGCCTCGTGCTCTTGGCCCAGCGACGCCCGTTCGAGGCCGCCCGCCAGGTCCTCGTGGTGGGCGACGTCCACCTGGCCCTGCGCTCCGCACCGGCGCTCTTGAAGACGGTCGAGGAGCCCCCGCCCGCCACGGTCTTCGTGCTGCTCGCCGAGGACATCCCGAACGAGCTGGTCACGGTCGCTAGTCGGTGCGTAGAGGTGACGTTCCCGCCCGTGCCGAGCGCGGCGGTGGAGGAGTGGCTGCGGGCGAACGGGATCGAGGCCGCCCAGGCCGCAGTCGTGGCGGCCGGCGCCGGCGGCGACCTGGACCGGGCGCGCCTGCTGGCGCACGACGACGGCTACGCGGCGCGCCTCGAGCTCTGGCGCTCGGTCCCAGCCCGATTGAACGGCGACGGGAGCGTGGCCGGGCAGCTGGCCCGCTCCCTCCTCGAATCGATCGACGGCGCGCTCGACCCCCTGCGGGCCCAGCACACGGCGGCGCTCGAAGAGCTGAGTGAGCAAGCCGAGTCGCTGGGCGAGCGCGCCGCAACGGGGCGCAAGGACCTCGTCGACCGCCAGCACCGCGAGGAGCGACGTTGGCGAACCGACGAGCTGCGGGCCGGACTCGGGATCCTGGCCCGGGCCTACCGCGACCGATGGGGGTCGGGCGAGTCACTCGATGCCCCGTCGCTCGCCGAGTGCGAGCGGGCGGTGTCGCTGATCACCGAGGCGACGGCCTCGCTCGAGCACAACCCGAACGAGACCCTCCTGCTCGAGTCGCTCCTCGTCCGGCTCTGAGGTTCCGGTGGTTCCCCTCCCGGCGCCCCGCGCCTACGATACGGCGCGCTCGAATGGCCGATCGGCATCGGGGGCGAGCGGCAGCAGGTGCCTGGGTAGCTCAGTCGGTCAGAGCAGCGCACTCGTAATGCGCAGGTCAGGAGTTCGAATCTCCTCCCAGGCTCCAGGTCAGAGGCCCTCTTCCCTCTGAGACCCGACATGATCGGATTACTTCTAACGGAGGAAGTGTCTCGGATTTGTGGAGCGAACTGTCCAGGGGGGAGGGGGGCGTAGGTCACCTTGCACGGGGTCGAACAGTGACCCTTGCCACTGCGCCCTCCCATTCAGTACAGCTTTCGGCCTCTCCCGATGGGAACTTTGGGCCCGCCTAAAACCGGCGATCAGAGGGTTGGACGGGGATCCACTCCCATAGTCAAGTATCCAGTTGACCATGGGGTGCGGGAGGTCTTATACTCAAGTACATGCTTGACCAAACGATCGACCTCGATCGGACCTTCCATGCGCTGGCCGATCGCAGCAGGCGTTCCATGGTGGAACGGCTCACCTTGGGCCCCGCCTCTGTAAGCGAGTTGGGGCGTCCACTGTCTATGTCCCTGGCGGCTGTGGTCCAGCACGTGCAGGTGCTCGAGGCGTGCGGTGTCGTGAAGACCGCGAAAGTCGGGAGGACGCGCATTTGCCGGATCGAGCCGGCGGCGATGACCACCGCCGAGCAGTGGATTACCGACCGGCGTCACGTCTGGGAGTCCCGACTCGATCGCCTGGGCGACGTCCTAATGGAAGAAGGCGCTACGACTGAGGAGGCCCCATGACCATGTCCACCGTCACCCATGACACTTTCGTCATCGAGCGAACTTACGACTCCCCAGTCGCCAACGTGTTCCGAGCTTGGGCGGACCCCAAACGCAAAGCTCGTTGGTTCGCGGGCTCCGTCGACGCACTTGGCAACGGATACGAGCTCGACTTCCAGGTGGGGGACGCGAGGTCAATCGCGGCGGTCCTCCGGGTGGGCCGGTGTACGTGTACACCGCCCAGTTCCGGGACATCGTCGTTGACCGGCGAATCGTCTCGACCTCTGAGATGTTTGCCAACGACACCCGTATCTCGGTGACCGTGGCCACCGTGGAATTCCACGAGTCCGGTGGTACAACGCAGCTTGTCCTCACAGAGCAGGGTGCGTACCTCGATGGCCACGAGACAGCGGCTCAGCGTGAGGAAGGGACCAGATCCCTGCTCGACTCTCTGGCTGCTGCGCTGGCCGAGGACGCGTGAGAAGGCACTTCACCGAGGAGGACCATCCAATGCGAACCATGGCATCGAGGTGAACGATCCGGCCATCACCTCGCGGATGAACGACAAGGAGAAGCTCGTCTGCTCCACGACGATCACCGACGCAAACTGGTCAGGGACCACCGTCATGCGTGGCGAGGCGATTGAGCACGTACCAAAGATAAAGGCTGCTCCGGGCAAGAAATGCTCGGCCAGGGGCGATCCCTTTTTGAGGATCTGAACAAGCGCGTCTCGCTCACCCTGCTTCGCGTAAGGCAGTTCGACTCCGGCAACCTTCTACTCACCTACCGTCCGGCCGCCACAGTCATGACCCGACCGTCAGGTCTGTTGGAATCAACGGCGAAGGTGTCGACCGTCGCGCCCAGATCAGGCCGTTCCGGGCGAGGTTCGCGAACACGGACCTGGTCAGACCACCAGACCCCGCTAAAATCCGAAGACCCGTCAAGGCCTCCGGCCGCTGGGGGGCTCAGCGGCCCACGACGGACCCAGTTGAGGAGCGTCAGGCTCATAACCCGAAGGTCGAAGGTTCAAACTGCGTCGTCGCCTGGGGGCTGACTGCTTAACGTCCCTCGGTCCGCCCGAATCGGCGCGCTGTTCTTGCAGAGGTCGGAGTCGGCCACCCTGTGAGGTCATTGTCTTCTAAGCGACGCGGATGAACGTCAGCCGCCGCCCCGATGGGCTGATGGACCATCATCCGGCACTGCGTCGTATGGTGGCTGGCCCTACTGGGTCCGTAGCAGGTCTCCCGGCTTGGACCGTGTCGCCACCAGTGCTGGCACCATGGCAATGAGGTTCGCCACGACAACGATGCTCACTACCACTACGCCAAGCAGCAGGGTTGGCACGACGGATACGGGGACAACTCCCAAGTTGTTGGCAAATGTCCGCCATATCGCCTGACCGATCACCACCCCCAGCGGGAGACCAATGACAATTCCGACAACGGCCAATGTCGTGGCTTGCCAAGCCACCGCCGAGACAACCTGGCCGTTGACGAAACCCAGCACCTTTAGGAGCCCGACTTCTCGCCGCCGGCGCGACACGCTTACCACGAGCAGATGAGCGAGCGTCGCCGCACCGAACACGGCCAACATCGCACCGAAGATGAGTGGGAAGTTGACAGCCTCGCCGAAATTGAGGAGCGAGGTTGGGGTGATGGGCAGTGCGGCGATTGATTGGTAGCTATCGAGATAGTGGTTGATGGCGGCCTGCCCCCGTGGACCCGGCACGACGCTGGCCAGCATCCCGCCGGCCGATCCCGCCACCATCTTTCGGCAGGCCGCCTGCCTGGGACCCGGAGCGCAGGCGGCGTGCTCGAGCCCGGCGGTCGTGAACAGCGCGCCGCTACCCAGGCTGACGGATCCCCCGATCACCGGGAAGGAAACCTGAGAGACCACCTCGAACGGGACGGTTCGCTTGCGCAACGTGACGTGGACGACCGAGCCCACATGGGCACCGACTTGGCGCATCGTCGTCGCCCCGAGGCCGATCTGGGCGTCGGAGCTCGGAAGGTGCCCATCAACCGTCGAGAAGAGCAGTCGACCACGGAGCGCCGTGGCGGCGACGGCCCCGACTGTCACCTTGTTGACCGAGAGTTCTCCGGCGCCGACCCCCTTGGTAATACCGGTGACGGCTCTGTCGTGTTGCAGGCTTCCGAGGATGGCGGGGTTCACCGGCCCCCCGTTCGGGTTGAAGCTCAGCTGCTCGGGGTCGCCATACAGCCTGGGCGTGGCCGTGAGGTACGAAAGGCTGGCGCCGAAGACCGCCGTCCCGCAGAGCGCTATCACCGCCAGCACCGTTCCGAGGAGGGTAGAGCCCAACGGAACGGTGGCCCCGCCGGATCGTCGCTCCAGCGCGTTGCGAACCCCGATCACCGCGCTCGGCGGTGCCGCGATCCCGGCGAGGTACCCCACCACCACCGAAGGACGAGAGGCAAGTGCCCGGGCCTCGGATGCCACGGTGCGAGCCGCCCGCAGGGCCGGCCACACCCCCAGCGCTAGCACGACCGCCACCGTGGCCAGGGCCCCGAGGGGGAGGACGAGCGCGTCGAAGGTGACGCCAGTGGAGGTCTCGGCAAGGCGCGCCTCGCCCAGCGGAGCGATCGGCGACAAGGCGACGGCCACCGCTACGGCCCCGGCCGCTCCAGCGAGCCCTACCAGCAGGTTCCGCACCGTACCGAGGGCAACCAATTGCTGACGATCCACGCCGAGGGCCGCCAGCGTCGGATAGTCCTCGCTCTCGATGATGCTCTGGCGACCGAGGGCCTGGCCGATCACAGCCAGGCCCACCAGCGCGGCCAGCGCGGCCAGGATCCACCAGCCGAGAGCCTGAGGATGGATCGAAGCCTCGACCGCTGCGGCCTGCTCGCCTTCCCCTTCGTAGCCCACCACTCCGCTCGCGCTCAGGGCCTTGGCGGCCGTGTCGAATCGAGGTAGGTCAGCCGCACCGTGACGCAAGTGGAGGAAGTATTGATAGCCGACCGCCGTGCGGGGGATCACGGTGCGCGCGAACGCGGGGGTGGTGAGCAGGTCGTAGGAAGGGGTTGCCCCGGTGGGGAACTCGTACTCGGCGGCTTCAATTCCCACGACATGCAAGGCGACCGTCGGGCCCGTGGGCTCGGGCAGGGCCCCGGTGGCGTTGAGGACGGCCAAGGTTTGCGACGGAGCGTACAGCGGCACCTGGATCACGGTCCCCAGCTGCACGCCGTATTCCTGTTGCAGGGTGAACGAGGCCAGCACCTGGTCGGGAGCAGACGGATCGGGCAAGTGGCCCGAGACGAGATTGAAGACCGATCTGCCGTTGGGCGGTGCGACGAAAACGTTGAAGTCCAGCGGGTTGATCGGGTGGGTGCAGCTACATGTCGGTTGACCATTGAAGGCGAGCGTGAGCTTGGTGACGGACGTGACCCCGGGAAGCGTGGCGACCTTGGGCACCGGCTGGGTGGCGAACACAAGGGCGTCGAAACCGTGGGCCGCCACGAACCGTGGAAATGCCGATTCCGTCCGGCGGCCGGCAGCGGCAGCGGCCAGGACGAGCCCGCCGACCACGCTTATGAGGATCGCAATGGCCAGCCAGGATCGCCATCGGCGGCGTAGCTCGGCGCGAAACGCCAGCCTGACGGCTCCCAAGGCGCCCTCCTACCTCGATCCCTGAGCTCAGTGTGACGCGGAGAGGGTGGGTCCCCAAGGTGGCCAGCAGGCATCCGGGGCTCGTGGCAGCACCGCCGCGGCTTGACGGCTTCTCGACGGACCTACCGCCCACTGGTGGGCGCAACTGCCGGATATCGAGTGGACTGCCGTTCGCCCGACCCCATCCCCCACGTGCTGCGGTTGGTGGCACTCGCGAAGTTGGCTCGGAAACCTGCGGCCAAGGTAACGAGTCCCGAACTCGCGCCGTTAGGCAGATGAGGCGACAGCCGCTTGATGGCGCCAACAGATAGTTCGCGTGCGCCCGGCTATGGCAGGTTCTCGATCATCGCAATCACCTTCGCCTTCGGGTAGCCCTGATTCGAGCAAACTCAACCAAGTCGCGGACCCGTTCGAGCAGAGCGCCCTTTTCCGGGGTGCCCGCGACCGTGATCCCGCGTCCCCGCTTGAAATCGAGAACGCCCTCATCGCGCAAGATGTGCAGGGCGCGCAAGACCGTGTTCTTGTTGACATGAAGGACTGCAGCGAGGTCCTTGGCCAGCGGGAGGCGATCGCCCGGGCTGGCCTCGTCTTCGGCGATGGCGCGACGAATCTCACTTGCCACCTGGTCGTGGAGAGGAGCCGACGCTGAGCGTCCGTCGTAGTCAGATCTCTCGGTCTAACGTTGTCCTCACGTCTGACATGGTGGTTGAAGCGCTTGTTCTCGATCTTCTGGAGTGGATCGGTCCCACTCCTCGTTCGTACGTCGAGGTCCTTGATGCCTGGCGGACGTCATGTCCTCGCCTGCCGGTATGGGAAGAGGCCAACGACCGCCACTTTGTGACCGGTCATCACGAGGCAGGACGGGGTCGACTCATCTCAGTTTCGCCTGCAGGATGGGCGCATTTGCGGCTGCACCGTCCATCTCCCGACCCGGCGAACTGAGCTCCCCGGAATCTGCCCGGCACCGGCACGTTGTGGGTACCCCGATCAAGAGAGGCCACTGCCGTTCGCTAACTGACGTAAGAGAGAGCCTCTGACTTGTCGTCGAACCCGACAATATCCACGACTTTGCCATTCCGAACGGTCAGCACCTGAAATCGAAGGGCTGCTCCACCACGCTCCCTGGCATTCTCTGTACCTCGCACACTCATACTGATGAGAAGTCGATCACCGAGGACCTCCACGTCATACACGCTCCCCCGGACGCCAGCCTCTCGACCCCGCTGATACCAGGCCAGCACCTGGTTACGGTTCTTGCAGCTGGGATTGCGGTCGCCAGGCGCTCCCCAGGTCACGGCTGGGTCAAGCAGTTCGCTAAAAACTGAGAGGTCCTCTGTTGCCAGCGCCTTTCTGACAACCACCGCCATCTCGTCCATGCCCTTTGTCATCGACCCAATCGTGCCACCTCATCGGCTGCAAGACCACCTGTGACATCGGTAGCGGCAGGCCATGGAACGACCCTGCGCGGCGGTAGCTGATAACTAAGGATTCGTTAGCAACCGTCTCCGAAGTGAACCGGTCAGAATGTGGCTCCGACCGAGGGACCCGTGTCGGGGATGATGCACTGACAGCCGCGGCCAGGAGCTGGTACGCCACTGCAACGTGGTCAACATTGCGTGGCAGCAAGGGGACCGTTAAGCATCATCGATCATGTCTGTCCAGATCCGCGCGGATCAGTGCGTCACTTGTAGGTGTCGTGCACAGGGCCAGAGTCCAATTCGATGCGCCCGAGCATCTGAAGGGATCGGAGGATGCCCAATCCGCCGGCAAAGAAGCCGAAGGACCGCGAATCTCGCGCACCCCAAGATGTCGTCGACTGCGCCCGAGTTCTAGCTGGCGAGGAGGGTCGAAGCGCACGCGCCGGAGCGGTGGAACCGCGCCTCCGAGCCGCGGCATCGAAGAGCCCAGAGAGATCGCCGAAACCATGCCTTAGTCGACCGGGCATTTGCCTTTGTGGACCTTTGTGGTTTCACTCGTTTCATAGCGACCAACGGCGAGCACACGGCCATAGACACCCTGACCCGCTTCCGATCGTTGACCCGTGACATCGCCGTACGACAGGCTCGAACCGACCTTTCCCGTGATTGGCGCCGCCGATCAGCATTCCGGCATTCGCCAGGAAAGGGCTAGGTCTTGACCAGCATGACATCGTTCCGGCGATTCCCCAGGTCTGGTGACCGCATGACATCGTTCCATCGGTGGCAGCCCGGTTCCCGCAGGACATCGTTCCGATTCAACGCAGTATCCGGGAGATGGCGAAGCCGCCTTCGTGGATGATCTCTCCGTTGAGAGTGACCACGGTGACCTGCTTGGAACGGACCCCGATGGTGGCGGTGACGTACTGGTGCGTGTGCTCCTCGGCCACCGTCACGCGTTTGCCGAAGAGGTCGAGGCGGCCGTT
Organism: uncultured Actinomycetes bacterium; assembly: GCA_963833735.1. Taxonomy (GTDB): domain Bacteria; phylum Actinomycetota; class Acidimicrobiia; order Acidimicrobiales; family RAAP-2; genus DATNIB01. The sequence goes on from CAWHYR010000013.1 coordinate 33,777, forward strand.
GGATCGGATGTAGCGGATGACCTCGATGCGGCCCTTGGCCGGCAGGCTGGTGGGCACCTCGTAGTCGGCTCGCAGCGGACTGTAGAGCCGTCCTGCCCACACTTCGTCGGGGCTGGCCCCACCGTGGGCCGAGTAGCGATGGTGCTCGTTGTGGAAGGCCACGAAGCGGGTGTTCTCGGCCCGCAGCTGCTCGAGATTGCCGAAACGATCGGTGCGGAAGAAGCTCTTGTCCCACACGTCGTTGAAGTGTTCGACCACCCCATTGCGCCAGGGTTCGCGCAGCGGGATGAAGCGGGGAACGACGTCGAGGTCCAAGCACGTGGCCACGACAGGCCCGAAGTTCGCCCAGGCCGGGGGGATCCCGCCTCGAAAGTTGGAGTGGTTATCGAACTGGGCCACCGCCGGCACGCCGAGGGTGGACCACAGGGTGGCCATCCCGGCAGCCACCCAGTTCGGGCGGGGTGCGGTGAGGATCGCGCTGCCCGCGGCATGCGAACCCACGTCAATCAGGTTCAAGGCGTGGAACTCGATGGCTCCATCGAGGTGTCGGGGGCCGACCATGTCGATCTGGTGGATCGTGCCCGGCTGGGGGTCGGGCGCGCTCGGGTAGGGCACTCCCTTGGACACGTAGCCGCGACTCGGCGCCGGGGGCGGGCCAAACCCTCGGCGCCAATGACCCGTTCGATGGTCCAGCGCGGCGGGATGGGGTCGACGCCCATACGTCGCAGCTCCCACGCCACCGCCAGCGGTCCATACTGGGCTCGGGGGTTCGCCACCAGGCGAGCTCGGGCGTCCATGATCGAACGACGCACCTCGTCCGGCGTGCGTGTGGGCGAGGTATGCGGCGCTCGGGACCGGCCCTCGGCCCACGCCTGGTTTCCCGTCTCCTCCTCGGCCCGGGCTGACCACTTGCGCACCCAACGGCTGGTGCGGCCCAGCGCCGTTGCCACCTCTTCGGCGCTCTCACCGGCCTGACGACGCCGCACCGCTTCCTTGCGCAACTCCCCTTCGGACACCCGGTCTCCTCGCTCTCCTCGAAGGAGCGAGCAGAGCCGACGGAACGATGTCTTGCGGTTAGCCCACCTGACCAGCCGGAACGATGTCTTGCGGGCGATCGACCTGGCAGAGCGGAACGATGTCCTGCGGTTCGCACCGGAACGATGTCCTGCGGGCTGTCAGGTAGGCCCCGACGGTTGGCTGCGCCCTCTATTCTGCTGGCGTTCGACAGAGGAGGAATGGACGTGACCGACCGGGTTGTGGTGCTGCGGGATGGTCGGCCGTACCAGTTCCTGGTTGACGCGTGTGCCGCCCTGGCCGATCAGGTGAACGAGCCACATGCCTTGAGTGCGGCCGAGGATGAGTTGCTGGCCGTCTACGCCGAGGCCGTCATCGCGCTTGCCAGGCTCCACAGAGGGGAACTCGAGGGACGGCCGGAATTCCGGGCTCCAATCGCCGTCATCGACCATCTGATCGAACGGGTCCACCAATGTAGAGCGGGCGAAATCGAGCTCCGGTTGGCCGACGTGGTGGATCGTCTCCATGCCGAGTCACTCAGTGAGCTGGTCGGTTCCTGATCGACCTCCTGGCGCTCCTCCGGCATCGAGTGTCGATTGATCTCGTCTATCTCAATAGTGTCCCGGGATAGTTAGGCATCCCCCACGGCCAGAACGGCAAGGGGCTGGATCGAGAACTGTTAGGCCGATCCCTCTGATGCAATCGGTCGGACCCAAGTCGTTCGGTAATGCCAACTGTCTTGACGCTCCCAACAGTCCTCGTAGCTAAACTCAACCTCATCGCCAGCCTGCAGAGCCTTGAGGGCAGAGACGCCAGGGACATCGATAGTAGTGAAGGGAACCCAGACATCGTGAGCTAAATCTGGGGAGGCAATGGCTCCCCATCCCTTCTCGGATCGGAAGAACTTGACCTTGCCTCTCGTGGTGGGCGCTTTCTCGGTCACGATCTTTCCAGCCGCCAGTCGCTCAAAATGGTCGGCGGCGGCTCGAAGAAGCTCCGGCGGGAGCATCTCTTCATCCTTTTCCTTCATCGTGACCGGCCTTCAATCCATGCCGCCCCACGTACAGGGGATGTTGGCCACGCATGCGGGGCAGCTGATAATGACACGCCGGAAGCCTAACGATCACGCTGGGCGGCTGATGGCGTAACATCCTCCGCCGCTCCCGGCGGAGGCGCACCTGACAGGATTACGTTCGGTGGCGCGGATGATTGAGAGAAGAGACCGATGAGCGATTCTCCAGTTGATATCGGGACGATCGGCTCTCGAAGTTTTGATGCCTGAGCCTGCCGCGAGTGTTCCCTTTGGGACTGGCCAGGGTGAAGGGATCGTTCATCGACGCAGCCCCTTTTCGGTCGGAGACACCCTCAAGCGGCTGACCCAAGCGATCGAGATGGCAGGAGCGAAGCTCTTCGTCGTTGTGGACCACAGTGGTGAAGCGGAACGGGCGGGGCTGTCACTCCGAGACACCAAGTTGGTCATCTTCGGTAGCCCCGCCGCTGGCACGCCCATCATGGACTTCGTCCCGGTCGCGGCCTTGGACCTGCCATTGAAGATGCTGGTGTGGGAAGACGATTCCGGAGTGGTGTGGATGACCTACTTTTCGGCTGCGTGGTTGGCCGACCGCCATCGCATCCCAGCCGACCTCGCGCCTCCGCTGTCAGCAGCCGACGTGTTGGCGACCCGCATTGGCGGCTGAGCAGCGGCGGTGGCTGTCAGCGCATCAGTCCCACGGATGGGTAGGACGAAGGGTCCTTCCCGCACCGTGGACCAGCGATCAGGTCAGCGGACCGTCCGCGAGACCACGTCCAGGAAGCAACGGGGTGGGTCGTCGGTTGTCCGGCTGCTTGATTGCCCACCTGAGACCATGACCTGCGTGGGGTTCGTCGGAAAACCGTGGGATGACGTGCAAGTGAACGTGTTCGGCCAGTTGGCCACCGGCGGCTCCATGGTTCCAGCCCACCGTGTATCCATCGGGACGCCATCTCTCCTGGATCAGGACCCCGGCTCGTCGGAGAAGCTCGCCGGTCGCCGCCCATTCTTGAGGAGTGAGTTCGAAGGGATTCCGTCGGTGGACGCGGGGACGATGATCCCGCTACCGGGCAGGACACCATGCAACTCCGAGGAATACTCGTCGGCGGCATAGAGGCAGTACTCGTTCTCTAGGAATACGTCTGATTCTCGGAATCCCTCGATGTCGCAGAACAGGCACTTAACCCTGCTGTCCTTAGTCACGCTCGGGACGGTAGCTGCCTTCCTCCGGGATCGCACGGGACTTCAGACCTGGGCCCAATGGCGGCTGACAGTTTGCCATCAGTCCCCGGCCGTCCGGCGACTGAGAGCGCATCAGCCCCGGCCCGCGCTCCAGAGGGTCGGGATCACGCGCCGCCAACGTTGACGCAGGCCCGCACAGCCCGCCGGTGAGCGTTCAGGAACCAGGAATCGTTGCGTTGCTCGAAGACGCGGCCACCAGTGACGACCCACTCAGCGGACCGACCTCATCGCGAAATAGCCGCAGAAGAAACTCGTGTCGTTCTGCAGCCCCCGCGACCCCACCGAAGTGCGGTTGGTGATGTTCGACCGCCCACTCGTAGTGCGGATGAGAAGAATCGGCCGCCTCAACGACTGCGGCCAGGCTGCTCCTTCCCCGGTGAACGATGAAATTGTCTGTAGTGAACGGAAACTCAGCCGTTCGGATTCCAAGCCACCAGGCCACTTCAGTCTGCACAAGTAGAGATTCTGCTCCTCGGGGGCGCGAGGCGCGACGTCCCCGGTCGGATCCGTGTCGGGAGGCGCCGTCTGGCGCGGGCTTGGATTCAGCGACACTTTCGAGCAAGCGTCGAACCTCTGGCTCGGACCGGCAACGGATCGCCTGGGCCTGCGCCCCTGGTCCTCGATCATCGGGCATCACTTCGTCGTGGGCAGCTCCAAAGGTGCCGGATGATGATGTAACAGCACCCGCCACCCGGTTCGGGCTGTCTCCGTAACAGCCTCTGCTCCGGTCCGTGGCTGCGTACTCTTGGCCCTCTTGGTGCGACTGCTGGTTGGGACGTGGATATGACCGAGACTCGCTTAGTAGTGGCCTGCACGGAATGCCGTGTGCACTGGTACGTCGACGACGAACCGGTCAAGTGCGTTGATCCGGATCACAACCACCAGCGATTTGAAGTGCATCGACATCGTTCGGTGATCGTATTGCCTGATGGCACCGAGGTGATGGCCGTGTCCTTCGATGGCAGGGATCCCTATGCCCGTGACCAGCCGCCGGACTACGGCCTGTATCTCGATGAGCGTTGGGACCCGCCTTGGACCCACGACCACCTCGACTGGCCAGACTTCGGCGTCCCCGAGAATGCGACCCAAGTCGTCGCTGGTCTGAGAGCCATGCTCGATCGGGCTCGTGGTGGCGAGCGGGTAGAGATCGGTTGCCTGGGTGGCCATGGGCGGACCGGAACGGCCTTGGCCTGCTTGTGCGTTCTGATCGGTCATCCTCCTAGCGAGGCCGTCGCCTGGGTCCGTGCGAACTACTGCGTCAGCGCTGTCGAGACCGCCGAACAAGAAGCCTTCGTTGTCGGACTCATGGGCTGATGTCAAACCAAGGCCGTGGATGTCAGGCCATCAGCCGCCTGGGTTTCGCCGAGACCACTACCGTTCGCGTCGTGACGAAGCGGGTGCATCGATCTCGTCATCTCCACGATGGCGTTCTGATCGACGGCGTGCGTGTGAACACGGTCTTCCACCGTGAAGGCATCATCGGCTTCATCCTCATCAACATCGTGTTCCTGGCCTTCTCCTTCTACGGCTACAGAAATCCGAAGGTGGACATCGTGATCCGCAAGGACGGCGAGAAGGGGATCCTGTACTCCGAAGGCCCATACCGGGCGATGAAGGTTGGGTCTCGAATCAGCGAGATAGCCGACCGGATCCGTGAGGTCGGAGTTGACCAGTTCCTCAGCGAAGTCGGTGAGTCGCCAGTCGCTGGTAGTGCATCGGAGGGAGGATGACTAACTAACATCCCCCGACCCGGCGCTTAGGGGCAGGGTCCGCTCCACGGTAGGGGCCATAAGTCGACCACCAGGTCGGCCTTCCCTTTCAGGGCCTCTCGGAGTGCATCTTCCAGCGGAACCACTTCAGCTGCCCAGCGGTCTCTGACTTCTGTCGATTGCCAACCCTTCTCGTAGTGGAAGTTTTCGTCGAACTCGCTCTGCCAACGCATCAGCTCTGCCAACAGGTCCTCTGGAACCAGCGCATCCGTGAAGTCAGATCGTGGAAACAGCGGGACATCCACGCCGTACTCCGGCATGAATCGGATGACTACAGGTTGTCCTTCTGCGAACCAGTCATGAGGTGCGTACGTCTTCGGAGTGTCGTCCGACTCAGAGTCGTTGCCCATCGATGTTCAGGTTATCCACACGCCCATATGTGTTGGTCGGGCGTCGCACCGGCTGAGGGCTCCGCTCGGATGGCCACAGGTCCACGGCGGTTGGGGCTGATGAACTGACAGTCCCGGTGCGGATGATTGATGGCCACAGGACTATCGTGTACAGAGCCATCCTCGTTGGGACCAGAAGTGACCCTTTAGCCTTTGCAAATGAATGTCGGCACCCCACCCCCTCCAGGGTGGTGGCGGGCTTCGGACGGCAGGTGGTACCCGCCTGAACTCCATCCACACGGACCGGTACCGCGACGTCTTCGGTCCCAGACTGGCGCAGCACGCCAGAGGCAGTTCGTGAGCGCACTGTTGGCCCTCGGCATTCTTGCGGCGGCCACCGGGATCGGAGTGATCGCAGCCTCCTGGTCGCCCAGCTCTGACCTTGTCGGCAAGTCGGCGAGCCAGGTGCTCCAAGGGTCTTTGCGGGCTGCAGTCGCACAAGGTTCAGCGGAAGTGACCGAGCAGGTGTCCGCCTTGGGAGCCCTCAAAATCCGTGCCGTCTTCGACCTCAATGTCAACACGGGAAAGCAGGTACTCGCGGCGGGACCCTTGGGAACGGCCACACTCCTCGAAGTCCAGGGTGCGGCCTATGTACGGGCGAGTGCGTCGTTCCTCTCGTCGTCTCTCGATATGTCCAACGCCCAAGCAAAAGCCCTGGCCAACCGATGGATCGTCTTTCAGCAGGGTGACGCCGGCTACCTCAAGGTCGCCCAAGACGGCACGCTGGGTTCTTTGCTGGGCGACATCGGGCCCAAGGGTCGTCTGGCCCTGGGCCACCCGACGATCATCAACGGGGTGAGCGTGGTCGGGATCTCTGGGCAATCGGGGGCAGGCTCTGGCTCTCAGGCCCGCGGGCGCGAGGTGCTCTACGTGTCGACCACGGCGCCGAACCTCCCAGTTGAGATTGTGTTGCATGCCACCGAGGACGGGGTCGTCGGCTCCTCGATAGACATTCGCTTTTCCCACTGGGGTCAGCCGGTCCCGATCGAGCCGCCGATCGGTGCGGTCCTGCCACCGATCGGTGCGGGTGTTCCCAAACCGGCGCCCACCCCGGATCTATCGATTCCGGCCGCGGCGGGCTACACGACCTTCGCCGGACCCGGGGGGAAACCCATGGCGGTCGGTCAACCCTGGGGAAAAGCCTGTAAGGCGATGGTGTTCGCAGTGTCGCCGAGCGTTCCTGACACCGTCTACGAGCAAGTCCAGATGGTGGTCGGAGAGGCACGAACTGATGGCGTCGACGTGACCATCGAGAATCGTCAGCTCGCCAGGGACCCGGCCGACCTCTACCCAGCCAACTTGACCACCACCGAAGTTGAGTTCGTTTCAATCTTCGCCAATGCGACATCGTCGCCCACACTTTCCGACGACCAACCCGAGCACATCGAGCTCGACTGGAATGCTCGACCGGCGGCCGACGGAAGCCATGAGATCCTCACCTCTCTCAATGGCACCCTGTACTTGAAGAACCTTGGCGGGAGTCCCGCGGCCGTTCGGTTGGCTATTCGCCAACTGATCGCCTTCAGCCAGGGTATCGGCTCTTCCAGCACTCCCGGTTCGGGAATCGCCCGCGGCAGCACGGTGGACGCCTTCAGTCCAGACGACATTGCTGCTATGCAAATCATGTCTGGATGTCACTTCGAGCCGACAACTTGAACGCCATGTGCGCACAGTCAATTCAGTCGATCCGGCCGATCTCGTGGCCGGATGGTGCGTTGCGACAAGTAGAGACAGCCGGGTTCGACCGTGACGAGACCAGCCGGTCTCACACCGAGACGCGTACGCGGAGCGGTCGCTGGACCGGGGACTGATGGCCTGACAGCCCCGGCGTTTCGGATGTTCAGCTGGACGAAGCCGGTATTGCAGAATGTATGCGTGGCTGGATCGACGAGAACTCGATACAAGCGGACGATTGTTGCCAACTTTGTTGGCATTGCTCTCATACTCATCGGGGCGGCAACCCAGCCGTCGATCTTGATAACGGTGGGATTCTGCATCTTGGTGGTTTCCGTCGGCGTCCGTATTCAGATGCAAGTGGCGGCACGGAATCAACGGAGGCGGGCGGGCAAAACTCGTAGCACTTCACCTCCGGGGGATGTTACGGAGTCAGCCCGCCCTGGGCCGGGGCGACCGACGGCACGAGGTGATGTGAAGGCACGCGACCATGGCACTGCCACCAGGTGGGCGGGGGATGTTGCCACCGCACACGGGACGGGTGACCGACGGAGCCTGCGGAACTGCCGCATCGTATCGGGCGCGCCGCGCACCACTCGACATTGAATCTAGGGCGCTGCCGGTGCGACGTCGCCGTAAGCAACGTTGAAGCTGTCTGATACCAGCGCCGATGGCGTGGACACCTGGTCGCCGGCCTGCACCATGAACAACTCGATCTGCGTCGTATCGGACCCGACGAACCGCAGGTCGCTGAAAGTGACAGCCGGACCGTACGGGGCAAGCGTCGTTTGCACCCCCGGCGAAGACTCCGGCGCTTCGAGGATCCACTCAACCGATGACCCAGGACCGGTGTAGGTCTGATCGGTGGTGAAGGTCTCCCCGTTCGTGTCGTTGGTCAGCGTGATCCCCCAGTCACTCCCGCTGAGTTGTCCGATGGTCACCGTGATCTCATTCCCTTCGGCGAGAGCGATGTTGGCGATGGGAGTCTCGGGGCGGGCCAGGATTTCCCACCACGGGTTCACCAGAACCAGGTTTGGATTGCTGGGGTCGATTCGCTCGCTGATGCCAGCTTGGATGAGCGATGTGTCATTCACGCCGTCGATGCCGACCCATTCTGACAACGCATCTGCGTCTGGCGTCCCGTTCACAAGGGTCGGCACGGTGAACGTGCCGGTGACGTAGGTAAACGGGCCGTTTTCTGCCTCGTAGCCCGACCAGTTGCCACTATCTACGGTGAACATAGCCGGGCTCACTGAGATCGAAAGTGCCTGGGATGCCGCCACAGCCGTCGGGGTTGTGGAATCGGTGACCTGTACCGTGAAGCTGGAGCTGCCCAGGGTGCTCGGTGTGCCGGTGATGGCGCCGCTCGACGAGAGGCTGAGACCGGCGGGCAACGAACCGGCGGTGATCGCCCACGTATACGGGGAAGTTCCGCCAGACGCCAACAAAATTGCCGAATAGGACGTTCCAATCGCGGCGCCCGGCAGCGCGTTCGTCACGACGGTCAATGACGTGGGGTTAGATATCCCACGGTCCTAACTTGTCAAGCGGCCTCGGTGAGATCGATCTCCGACCGGTGGGCCCAGGCGATTGCTCGTCGTAGAAGCTGCCGTTCGCGAGACAGCCGTGGAGGATGCCGACGAGCCGGTTGCCGAGCGCTCGGAGTGCCGCGTGATGCGTGTCGCCGGCGGCTCGGTGGGCGTCGTAGAAGGCGCGGGCGCCCGGTGACGCGGTGAGGCTGGCGAAGGCCCACAGGTAGATCGCGTCGGCGAGGCGCATGTTGCGGGCGTAGCGGGCGAGCACGACGCGTTTGGTGCCCGATGCCGGGTGATCGGCGACGTGCCGGCGTAATTCTTGCGAGACTTGGCAGTGGCGTAGCGGTCCGGGTCATCCCCGAACTCGCCGAGCACCCGGGCGCCGAGGATGGTCCCTAGTCCTGGCAGGGAGCGGACCACCTTGGCGGCCGGGTGCTGCTCAAAACCCGCTTCGAGCTCCGTTGCGAGCAGTGCGATCTGGGCGATCATCGTCGCGATGACCGCCACCGACGCCTCGACCGACGCGCCCATGGCAGTTGCGACCACGGCGGACCTTGGAGCTGGGGTGCACGCAGTGCCGTCTTGGATCTCTGCTGGCTCGCTCGTCGATCCGACGCTGCCGACCACCACGGCGAAGCGCGCTGGCGATCTTCGCGAGCGACAGCGCGTCCCGAGGCTCGGCGTCGGCGCGATCTTGAGCACTTCGAGCGCGTCTGCGCTGGCCAGGTCGTCGAAGGCGACGAGGCCGCCGGGTAGAACTCGCGAAGCGTCGAGCGCAGCGCGTTGGTCTGGCGGCCTCTCGACCAGATCATCGACTGGTGCGCTCTGGCGAGGACCTTCACCGCTTCGACCACCTCGGAGTCACCGGCGACCTGGCGGTGGTTGTGCCGGTCGGTGCGCACCATGTCGGCCAGCACCTTGGCGTCACCGGGGTCGGACTTCGCTCCCGAGCTCGAGTGGCGGTCCCGATAGCGCGAGGTCGACATCGGGTTCACCGCGAACACGAGGTAGCCGGCAGCGACGAGCGCGGCGACGAACAGGCCCCGGTCGGTCTCGATCCCGATGACCACCTCGCTGGGCTCCTCGACGTGGGCGCCGACGAGCTCGTGGAAGCGCGCGATCCCTTCCACGCCTTCGGGAGTCGTCCACCGCCGAGACGTTTGGCGTCCTCGTCCATCACGTACACGTCGTGGTGGGCCTCGGCCCAGTCCACACCGACAAAGATCATCTGGCTCCTCTCCTCGACGGCACCTTCGTCGAGCCCGAGGACCCCAGCAGCTTCCTAATGGATCAGTGCTCGAGGCACGACATCCCACCAGCCGTCGAAGGAGACCTCACCGACCGACAGGGGCACGATCTAGCCCTAGAGCTCAAGGCTCTGGCTCTTAGTGCTCACCTGTCGGCGGCTCGGTTGACCAGCCTCACTTGTTCAAGAAGTGAAGTGGTCGATCCCCATTAGGTCGGACTGGTCCCCGGGGCTTCGAGCTCCGAGAGAACGTCGGCTCCGACCGCCAGCGGTCCGCCAAACAGATACCCCTGCGTGAGAGCGGAGGCGACTCCGGACAGGTAACCGGCAATCGCGGCTGGGAGTGGCCCGGACGGCTGCACGAGAAGCACCGGGCCCTTGTCGGCGAGCGCGCCCATGAAGGCCCCGCCCGAGAGGGCGTCGGGGAACTCTGCGCCGGTGGCAGCACCGAAGGTGGTCGCCTGCGGGAAGAAGGTGCTGGCCACCGCGGCCGAGGTCCCGTAGAGGTCCTGGCCGTAGACCGCATGGGCCGGGGGTCGGCCCCGGCGGCGGCCAGCGGTCCGCCGATGGCGTAACGAATGTCGTCGGGACGCTCCGCCAGGTAGGCGGCGGTCTCGGGGGCCTGGGTGGTCCCGTCGGTGAGAAGGATGGCCCCGCTGGCCGCGATGGCCGCCGGGACGGCCGACAAGGCGTCGGGGAAGTTGAGGCCCGTCGCCTCAAAGATGGTTGTCGGGTTGCCTAGCTGCTCGGCGATCTCGACGGCGGTGGCGTATTCGTCGGTTCCGGCCTCCCGGACCACGACGTAGCCCAGACCCTTCAAGGTGCTGTCGATGTTCGGGCTCAAGGCGAGGTCGCCGCCCAGGATGTAGACGGTGCCACCGACCGGCAGGGCGCGTTGGATCTCCGCTTTGACCCGTGGGTCGAGGGTGCTGCTCAGGGAGGCACCCGGAGTGATGAGCAGCGGGCCTCCAACCTTGGCCGCCAGTGGGCCGCCCGCCAAGGCGTCGGAGAAGAAGTCTGAGCGGGCCAGGACCACCGCCTGAGCCGAGCCGGCAGTCGGGAACTTGGCCTGTGAGACGGCGATCGAGGTCCCGATCGCGTCGGTGCCATAGATGCGCTGCACCGGAACAGTTGCCGCGGCGGCGGCCGAGGTCAGGCCGACCATCGTCAAGAATGTGCCACCAAGGGCGACGAAGAGAAGTCCCGCCAGAACTCGCGTGGACCTCCGATACAACGTACGACTCACGACATCACGCAAAAGTGATCGCGCTTGATACTCAGCCGACCCACGGCGGCGGCTCTGCTAGCCATCACACCGCCTCGTCCGACCGTTCCGCCACTGGCGTTGGCAGCGCACCGGTCACCGGGGCTTGTCGAATCCCCTGTCCAGCGTGCCGACACTCTTCAATTTCTGCACCTACCGTCTGAAACGGCGGCGGATGATGAGTCGGGTCGTCGCTTGTCGGTGCTCGTCAAGCTCCGAGAACGCCTGCGAACAGTCGTGATGGAGTGCTGACGTTTGACCTCGTCAAACGGTGGCCGGACGGTGCTCGGCGGCTGTGAGCGCTCAGCCGACACGCTCATCAGCGTGTCACTGGCAGGTGATCGCTTCAGGACTGGGCGATTCCACGGCGTCGAGCTGCCTTCGCAAGGACGCCCGCGAGGGTTAGGTTACCCAGCGAGGTCGTGACCAAACTGGCGTCGGAAAAATCGAGGTCACTGGTCAGGCCTTGTGGTGTGGCGACGACGAAGAGCCCCGCGGCGACGGCGGCCGCCACCCCGTGGGGAGAGTCCTCGACTGCTATTGAGTTGCCCGGATCGGCGTCGAGGCGCTGGCAGGCAGTCAAGTACGAGATGGGTGACGGCTTGGCCGGAATCTCGCCGTCCCGCCCGACCACACAGGAGAAGTGATCGCGAAGGCCAAGCCTCAGCAAGTGGGTTTCGACCCACTTGACCGGCGACGACGATGCAATCCCTACCGGAAGGCGAAGCTCCTTGGCCTCAGACAACCACTCCACAACTCCGGGTCGAGGACCATATTGCGCTTGTATCTCCGCTCTTCTCCGACGCCGCAGATCATTGAGACCGGGGTCGAGCGCTCGCCCAATTCGTAACTCGAGTTCGGCCTGCGGATCGAAGGTGTTGGAGGTTCCGATGTTTTGCTGCCATTCGGACAACGTCAGCTGATGCCCGTGCTCGGCCCATAGTTCGTACCAGGCACGATATTCAGGCTCCTCGGTGTCGAGGATCGTGCCGTCAAAATCAAGCACCAAACAGGAACCACTCACGCCCCAAGCATTGCAGGGAAAATCTGGCTGATTGGCTTCGCGCCACCGGCCACCCGCTCGTCGCCGAATCAACACCTCAAGGCCGAAGTTCATCCGGCGGGGATGCGCTCAGCGACGTCGACAGAGTGGCTTGGCCGTACGTACGATGGCGGCGGGTCAGTCGTCACCGGCCCGTGTGCGTTATCAGTATTCCCCGCCCTGACGCCGCCCACACTCAACCGCGGAAGCGAGCGCGGCCGATCGTGCTCGCTGGTGTCGCTACCGGAGGATGTCTAACTATCAGTCCCCGATCCGGAGATTCTGTTACCCACCCGGCGGTACGACGGGTGGCCCGTCGGCCGCCACCCCCAGCAATGGAAGAACCAACGCGGCGAGTAGTCGTAGTCCATTGACCTGAACCAGCGTGGCGCTCGGTGACTGGGCCGAAGTACCCTCCGTGGTGGACCAGCTGGCGACTGATTTGTATGAGGGAGCAATGACTCCGGCAACGAGGAGTCCAACCGACCACGTCGAGGCGCTAAACAAAAGCGTCGTGGTCACCCGGTTCGAACGTGGGATCGAAGGCTCGCTCGAGTTCCCCCGCCGAGCTCACCTGCGGGACGCCCTGGCCGATCCCAGACGTGCTCACCCGTTGCTAATGCGGTCGCGACGGAAGTGCAGGTCAAGTTCGTTGGCGTAGCGAGTGCCGAGGGTCTTGCCGTGATCGGCGAGCCACGCCGATAGGCGGACGGCCCCGGTAGCCGGCGCATCGGAGTCGGCCAGACCCTCGGCCATTGAACGGTACTCATCGGCGGTGAGAAGCACGTCGTGCATTACTGCGCCGAGCCCCTTGGACAGGCCGAACAGTATTGGGGCGGGCACCCGGACGATACGAGCCCGACCACCGACTGCGCCTCGGATCTGCTCGACCAGTTCGCCGAAGGTCGGTCGCTCGGGGCCCACCGCGTCGACGACCCGGTCGTCGGGCCAGGTGGCAGCCTCAAGGGCCAGACGGGCTAAGTCGTCAACGTGGATGGGCCGCACTCGGTAGCGGCCTCCTCCTCCCACGGCGAAGATCGGGAGTTGGCGCAAGAGCCAGGCGATGTTGTTGAGCAGCACACCGCGCTCGTCGAAGAGAACCGAAGGCCGCAACGACGCAAAGCCGACACCGGTCTCGGCCAAGGCCCGCTCGACCAGTGCCTTGCCTCGGAAGTAGGGGTACGGCGAAGCGGCCGATGGGTGGAGGATCGAAACATGGACGATCTTGCGAATCTCGGCGCGTTGGGCCGCCCGGAACAACGTGCGCGAGTTTTCGACCGCCAAGTCGTGGTCGACACCGCCGTGCGCGAAGCGGACCCAATAGGTGTTGAAGAGGGTCGTGGCTCCGGCCAGTGACGCGGCAAGTGCCGCTGGGTTATCGAAGTCGAGCGGTTGCACCTCGATGTCGGAGCGGCCGGCGCCGCGTTCGGGATGCGAGGTGAGGGTGCGGACCTGGCGACCTGCCAGCTGCAGGTGGCGAGCGATGGCGCCGCCCGAGTAACTGAACGCTCCGGTGACGACGTCGAGGCCCGTATCGGTACGGCTGCTTGCCGCCATCGTGCCCCTGGTCGTCGCCGCGGCTGCTGTCGGTGGGGTCATGGCTCTTCCTCCGATGTGTTCGAGGTCATTGCGGGTGCCGAGGTGCCACTGACAAGATCGGCCAGAGTTGCGAGTTGGCGTGCCCGGTCGAAAAGAGCCAAGGCGCGAGTGCGATCCCCGTCGAGGTGCGACAGCAACTCGAGCCCGAGGTACAGCGCCACGACGGCGTGGGCGATCTCGGCGGGGGCCACCACCGTGGCCAGGGGGGAGCCGTCAAGCGTTTGGTCCAGGGCCGCGACTGCGAATTGGGTCCATGGCTCCAGCCGTGCCTTGACCTGAGCGCCGAGTCCCGGTGTCGAGGTGGCCCCGGCGATCAGCTCGACGAGCAGCGCCGCGTCCCCAGTATCGAGATCCTCGCTGAAGACCCGGGCTGCCAGTTCCACCAGCTCGCTCGGGCGGTCCACGCCGACCAGGGCCTCTTCGTATCGCGCCCGTCGCTGTTCGCTCACCTCGTCGAGGGCCGCCAGCATCAGGTTCACCACGGAGCCGAAGTGGTAGAAGACCAGCCCCTGATTGCAGCCGGCGCGGGCCGCGATCGTCCGTGCTGTTGCGGCTGCGAAACCATCGTGGCGCAGCACGTCGACCGCTGCGTCCACCAGCGCTCGGCGGGTATCGCTCGAGCGTTCCATCGGTCGGCTGGCGCTCCCCGATCTCACTGTCGCGATCTCCAGGATTGAGCGGACGTTTTGAGCACTTGCTCAAGTCTGGCACGGCCCGGCTTGGGCCGCAACCATTGAGGGCCCGTTGGCAGCCCACTCATACTGCGGAGATCCACAACTGGTGCAACGCCGCCGCCTCCACTCCTGGCCGCGGCGGCTGTCAGCGCATCAGCCCGCCAGTAGCGTCCAGGTCGAAAAGGGCCCTAGCGGCCATCCGTACTGATCGCGACGAAGGCCGAGAACGAGAGGAGTGAAGCGCTGACATGACCACTGGACAGAAGAGGGAGCGCATCGAGGTCTCCAGGGCCATCGCCGCCACTCCAGCGACGATCTTCGCCATCCTGCGTGACCCCAAGGGTCACGTGGCCATCGATGCTTCCGGGATGTTGATGGCAGCATCGGGGTCGCCAGCGAGCGCGGTCGACGACACGTTCGTGATCCACATGGACCGCGACGCGCTGCGCGACGTCGACATGGGTGAGTATGACGTGACCGTGAGCTTCGTCACCTACGACCAGGATCGTGAGATCGCTTGGACCGTGGGCAGGTCGGCCGAGGAACGCTTCGGTCATATCTACGGCTACCGTCTCGAAGCCATCCCCGAAGGAACAGTGGTCACCCAGTACTACGACTGGTCGGCCATCCCCGACGCGTTCAAGGAGCGGATCGCCTTCCCGGTCGTGCCAGAATTGGCCCTACGGGCAACCCTCGGGATCCTCGCCCGCACCGTTGCACCCGGGGCGAGCCGACCAGCCGCCCAGTAAACATCCCTCCGACCATCCATCCGCCATCTGGTCCGTCGGCCTCAGAGGGTGCTCCAAAGCACGCCGCTCCGGGGCTGTTACGCCATCAGTCGCCAAAAACCTGGCCCAGCCCCACGGAACGATGGGCGGCCGACCTCGCAGCGTCACTCCAGCATGCAGTTGCTGGGCGGCCGATCAGTCACCCTGGCGATCTGGCGGTTCGCCACGTCGAGTCACGTCGGGCTTGTTCGTAGACTTTTTCGACCCCTTCCGGTGCGAGTAGGACTGGAGATCTCGACAGGCATTTGGCGATCTGCTTCCGGCCAACGACGAGCACGTCGGATGGTTGAGCTTTGATGTCGATGGCGCGTGCGATGACGACGATGATCGGCTTCACGGGTACGCCGAAGCCGCAGGCGGTCGAGAGAAGTTTCGAGGCCCGATCCGCTTCGAACCGAGAGTTCCGCAGGTAGTCGGTCTTTTGGCCATTCACCAAGAAGGAGGGCCCAGCGACCCACACCCTGCTCCCGCGGTGGTTCTTCGTATTGAGCGTGAACACGCCGGCTGGGCCGATCACGACGTGGTCGATGTCGCTGCCCCGCTCGCCGACGGGCACAGCGTGTACGACATGCCAGCCATCGCCGAGTGTCCGCAGGCGAATCGCCACCGTCTCTTCGCCATCCGCTCCGACCCGCCAGGCGCGCTCTTGGGTGTGGACGCCGAGCGCACGGGCTAGGAACGTTTTCGCCGGTGCGGCCCGCCGGAGCTCGACCGCCTTCTCGCGTAGCCCCTGCCCAGGTTGGTTCGTGGCGAGGTCTCGCCACTCCGGCTCGGCTCCCAGGTCGCCCCTCCGGCTCACGTCATTGTGGGTCGGTGGCACCGGGTCGGGGTTAGCTCGGGCAATGTGTTCGGACCAGGCCCGGCCGTCCCAATACCTGAGCCGGCCCGGCACCGCCGGGTCGGCATACCAATCTGCTGGTGCCCGTCGCCCTTCCGCCGTCACAGCACGATGCTATTTCTCCGGTAGTCCTATCTCTGATCCCAGCGCAGCCCGTGCCGGAACGTCTCGAACATCGCCGGCCTGTTCCCGACGCGACTGACTCCGTATCAGCCCTACCGGTCGCCCGGCTCGCCCCGCGTCACTGATATTGAAAACAGCCACCCAGATCCAGAGGTGCGCTGCCGGCTGTCGGACGCGGGCTCACCTCGCTGGTCTCGCCGAGCGCCAATGTTGGCGCCGCCGTAACCTCGTGTCGACGACGCAAGAGGGTGCCTTAGGTTCGCGGAAAGGACGGAGTCCACTGGACGCGCCAGGTCAACGATGGTCTTTGGGTGGGGCTACCCCGATCGAGATTGCCGCCGGCATCCTGTCTCCCCGCGTGCTGATAGTCGAGCCAGATCACGCCACCTTGGACGCCACTCTCGCCACCTCCTACAAGGCCCGGCGCGACTCGATCCGGCGATTCTCGGTGCTTGGCCGGCGGGTCCCGATCCCACTCCCGGGTCGCCGTCCCCGGTGGTCAATGCCCGACCTGACTGACTTGAGCGTCGTCGATGACCGTGGCGGGAGCTACGCCTGTCGGATCGCCATGGCCTCGGGCGCCCGCCGGCTGTCAGGGGATCCGGTTGCCCCGATACATCTCGGCCTCCGGCTCGTCCCGGTTCCGCCCCGGGGAATCGGATGGCTCGAGCTACGGGGCCGACCCGGTCCGCGAACTCGCTTGGTGCCTTCTCTCCGACCAGCGCTCCGCGTGGGCGCCAAAACAACGGTTGCTGCGAACGCGGCCGAGCGCGAGATCTACCAACTCGCAGATCGGCTCATCACGCTTCGACTGGTCTACAAGCTCGCTCGCAAAGGGGCACTCATCAAAGAGAGCTGCGCGGCCGCCCTCTCGAGGCTGGCAGAGCTCCAACAATCGGGCGCCATCGATGCTTCGAGCATGCTTTCGGACCAACTCGCCCATCTGTGCATCGCGCTCGACGGCGCCTGGTACGAACGATGGCCTCCCCGCCGACTGGGCGGGGATGCTTGACGCTTCGGAGTTGGCCGACGGTGTCCTTCTCCACTTCGACTTCGGAACGGTCTTGCCGCCGCTCGATGGGGTGGTCCTGCGGCTCGACACCTTGGTCTCGGGGCCAGAAGCCTGGCAGGTCTATCTCCGCGGAGTGCCGCGGTCCTGGAGCTATAGCGAGGACGGTCGAAACAAGCGGTCCCTCCTGGCGATCCGTGCCGAAGACGACCTCGGAGCTTCGTATTTGAGCACCTTCGCTGGCAGCACCGGTCATGCCGGTTACGAGGACCTGGCGCTCAAGTTCCGTCCTCGCCTCGATCCGCTTGCTCGTGCCCTGCAGCTCACAGTCACAGGTGTCAGCGATCAGTTCGTCTTGGACCTTGAGCTTGTGCCACCCGATCGCAACTTGAACTGAAGCGTCACCATGCACCACCCCGACGGGTCGCCGGTGATCGGCCGACCACCTGACCAGCGTGTTGCTGTCGCTCTCGGCACGACGCGACTGAGCACCAGCCCCCGCCGTTCGTTGGTCGGACCGTTCAAGGTGACGCTGCAGGGCAACCCACCGATCCTGCAGAGATGTAAGCGATTCGAGTTTGTGGCGTCAGTTCGAGTGTCAAGAGGCCCGCTATCTTTCCGGTCGGTGTCCGGACGTACCAGCTACCACCCTGAGAGTATGAGGTCTGAATCGTTCCCTGGTATAGGTTTTCTGCGTAACCGAGTGTGTCACCGACACGGAGACCGTTGACGGTCATTGCATTCGGAATGGTGTTGGCTCCGGACTCGCCCAGGAGCGATCCCGTGCTGTAGCCGACGAATCGTCCCAGGAGGAAGTAGGCGTCGAATGTCGACCATGACACCATGGCATCGACCGTGCAGTTCCCAACCATGTTGGTGAATCCGGTCGGCTGGCCGAGCAGATTCTCCAGTTCTCCGATGGTGGCTGTTGCAGGCTGTCCAAAGACGGCAGCACCTGATCCATCGCCTCGGAGAATGATCGGGACACCCGTGGAGACCACCGGAACGATGGGAAGGGGAACGGACGGAAAGGTAGTCGGGGCCTTCGACGACTGCGCAAGGGTGGTCGTAAGCGGACCGGGTGGGACGATCCGATGAGCGCCGAGGTGGGCAGGCGCTTCCGACAACCCGAGACCTGTTCCAAGGCCGATCCCGAGCACCGGGACAGCGAGCAGAAGGTAGGGCGTTAGGCGGCGCATTGGGGCCACGCCGTCAAGGCTATGCCTCGGTGGCTCAGCCAAGGTATCGGGCCCACGGTTGAGTTGAAGCCGGGGGCTGTCTAACTATCAGCCCCGACTCGGCGTTCCGCCTCCGGGAGACGCCACACGCTGACATGCGAGAGGCTCTCACCAGTGAACGGCGAGCGGTCCCACCACGCCCATCGATGTTCCAGCGTCATGCCCGCGATCCGAGCCATCAGGTCCAACTCAGCCGGCCACACATATCGGAACGGTGCCGTGAATTCGCTGAAGCTGCCATCAGGACGTCGGTAGAAGTGCCGAGACCGGGAGATCTGCTTGTGCGTGCGGTCAATGAAGTCGTCGATGCCGATGTAGTCCTCCGTCACTGCGAATGGGACACCGGAGCTGCCTGGCGGTAACCGACGAAGACCGGGCACGCCGTTCTCGATAACAAAGCGGCCACCGGGGCGAAGGTGACGGGCAGCGTTTTCGAAGCACGCGACTTGTTCGTCCTGCGACGTCAGGTTCGTGATCGTGTTGAAGACCAGGTACACGAGGGAGAACTCGCCCTCCACGAATGTCACGGCCATGTCGCCTTCGACGGCCGTGATGTCGCTCGCTTCGGGCTTCGACCGCAGCACCGCCAGCATGTCCGCGGACAACTCGATCCCGGTGACCGGAACGCCCCGGGCAGCCAAAGGGACAGCGACCCGGCCAGTACCGATAGCGAACTCCATCGCCGCTCCGCCGTCGGCCAACTCGACCAGGCAGTCGACGGTCGCTTCGAGAACGTCGTCAGCGAACATCCCCGTCCCAGGTTGGTCGTAGGTTCTGGCGATCTCGCCGACGAATCGGTTTTCGGGCACGCTCCAGCCTGGCCCGACCCGAGCCCAACCCGCAATGGCCGACCATCTGCCGCTGCCCCATAGGTGCCGGTCGGGGCGTCGCTCCGGCTGAGGGCTCCGTTCAGACGGCCTGCGCCACAGGTCCACGGCGATTCGGGGCTGACGAACTGCCAGCCTCCGATGCGACTGGTAGGCAATCGGCCATGCCACCGGTAGGACTGGCCGAACCACGTTCGTCGATCCAGACCAGGAGTGGCAGGTATTGACCCGCGCCTAGCTCATTCCGATTCTGTTCGTCCCGCCAAGATCTCCGAGCGGCTCTGCCAGGCGGCGTTGACCAGCTGCTCTCGTAGCCCCTCAGCTTCGCCCACCTGCTCGCAGACCCAGTTGAGCTCGGCGGGCAGGTCAGTTCCAAAGATCCCCGGATCATCCGAGGAGACCACCACCGCCAAGTCGGCGGACAAGAAGCGGTGGATCGGATGATGGGCGGGATCCTCGATACCCCCGATTCGCCGGTTGGAGGTCGGACACACCTCGATGACCGCCCCGGTGGCCCCGATGGCGTCCATGGCGTAGTCCTGTCTCCGGCGTACCTGGTCCAAACGGTCCTGGTCATAGTGGATCGTGAGGAGCTCTTCTTGCGGGAGGCGCGCCAAGGCTCTGAGCTCGTCGTGGACTTCCGCCGGCTCAACTCGGACTCCCACCGAGCGCAGGGCTCGGCAGTGTGCGAGGTCATTTCCCAGCTGGTCGCGTCGCTCACCGACTGTCTCGGTTCGGTCGTGCTCGCCGAAGGCCGACGGGTCCACCCCCAAGGCGATGGCGTGACCCAGCCGATGCGCCCCCAGTTCGGCCGCCTCTTGCACCCAGCGCACCGCGCTCTCGAGGCTCTTGTCTCCGAAGCTCTCGCCGACGTGGTAGAGGATGGCCAGCGCCCGGGCCGGATGGGCGTCGTTGAACCCTCGGACCGCGGCGAAGAAGGCGGCCATGGCCTTGGGGGGATGGCCCTCCTCGACGAAACAGAAGTCGATGCCGGTGAGGGCCTGGCCGTTGGGTCCGAGGGCCAGCTCTTGCACCCGCGCCCATCCGGCCCACGGGTCGCTCCGGTGCAGCGACACCGCCAGACGCTCGGCCAGCAGCTCCTCGGTCCTGGCGTAGGTGGCCAGCAGGGTGTCGAGCACCGCCCGATCGGCCGAGTCCTCCAGATCCGCTCTGTGAACGCTCATCGAAACCAGCAGCGCGCGATCATCGAAAACGGCAGCGCGTTGGTTAGTCGTCAGTCTGGCTGAGGCGCCGTGGTCTTCGCCACTGGGTCAGGAGGGTTGGTCCGCCGGGTCCGAGCTTTGGCGTCGTGGAGCCGGTAGCTCTCGCCCTTGGTCTCGATGATCCGACAGCGATGGGTAAGCCGGTCGAGCGTGGCCCCGGTGAGCCGCTCGGAGCCGAGCACCTCGGTCCAAGATTCGAAGGGCAAGTTCGTCGTCACGATCATCGACGTCCGCTCATAGGCGGTGGAGATGACGTCGAACAGCAGCTCGGCACCTACCTTGGAGGCCGGTACGTAGCCGAGTTCGTCGAGGACGAGCAGGTCGAGCTTGGCCAACTGGGCCTTGAGCCGCAGGAAGTTCCGCTCGTCGCGGGCCTCGATCAAGCGTGGTGACTAGTTCGGTGGCCCGGAAAAAACGCACCTGGTAGCCCTTGGCGCAGGCCGCGACGGCCAGGGCGGTCGCCAGGTGCGACTTGCCGGTTCCGGGATTTCCGACCAGCAGGACGTTCTCTCGCTTGTCGATGAACTCGCCACGGGCCAGCTCGGCGACCAGCATCTTGTTGACGCTCGGGCGGGCGGCGAAGTCGAAGGTCTCGAGGGTCTTGATCGTCGGGAACCGGGCCGCCTTCAGCCGGCGTTCGGCCGCTCGCTTCTCGCGTTCAATGAGCTCTAGCTCGCTCAGTTGGAGCAGGTAGGTGAGGTGATCGGCGTTGTCGGCCGCCGCCTGGGCGGCCACCTTCTCACACTCGGCCCCGATCGTCGGGAGCCGCAGGGCTTTCAGGTGGTGGTGCAACAGCACTAGGGACTTGGTCTCGAGGGTCTTCATGCACTTGCTCCTATGTGGGTCAGGGCGCCATAGGCACCGAGATCGGGTGGGTCGAGCACGAAGGTCTTGAGATGGGGGTGGCCGTCGAGGCTGAAGAGCCCCACCGGGCGCTCAGCCCGGTGGAACACGATGAGGGCGATCGCATCCGCGCTCGGTCGCCCCGATCGACAGGGCGACCTCGATCGCCCCGGTGAGCTCGCTGATGGTGGCCCGCTCCATCAAGCGCAGCACCTTGATGTACTCGCGTGTTCCCAAGGAGCCGAGATCGGCTTCCAGGCGCCGGCGCAGGACACCGAAGCACTCGGGCAACGCCCAGCCGGCCAGCGGGCGGGCCACGTCCAAGGCCCCGGGCTTGCGTTCCAAGAGGGCCAGGTAGTGGACCGGGTCGTAGGTGACCTGCTCTCGTCCCCAGTGCCGAGCGTGGGTGGCGACCAGTTCGGTGCCTGAACAGATCGAGATGTCCTCGATGCCACCGAGCACCGTGACCTCGTGGTGGGCAAAGGACGTCGGGACCGAGTAGTCGTTGCGGTCGAAGCGCACGAGGCTGAGCGAGTTGACTCGGCGCAGCTCGACCCGGCGAGCCTCGAAGGACTCGGACGGCAGCTCGAGCATGGCGGCCCGGTCCTCTTCCAAGCGTTCCGCCTTGGTCTCGGGCTTGCCCCGGCACGCGCCGGAACAGGTCGGCCGAACAGCGCTCAGCCAGGTGGGCGTTCAGCTCGGCGAAGGACCCGAACGCGGGGACCGGGACCATGAAGTTTCGCCGGCCATAGCCGACCAGGTTCTCGACATGGCCCTTCTCGTTGCCCCGCCCGACGCGGCAGAACCGATGGGCGAAGAGAAAGTGGCTCTCCAAGCGCAAGAACTCGCGGGTGAGCTCGCGCTCGCTCGGTCCCACCACCTTGCTCACCGCAATGGTGGTGTTGTCATAGGCGGTCTTGGTCGGCACGCCGCCGAAGAAGGAGAAGGCGGCCACGTGGCGGCCTGGAAGGTCTCGGTGCACTCGCGGGGGTAGGCGGAGACGAAGAAGGCGTCCGAGTAGGGCAGCGTCATGACCGCGAAGGCGGCCTTCATCCGAACTCCGTCGATCTCGACGGTGGCCTCACCGAAGTCGAACTGGGCCTCGCCGGGCGGATGGCTCAAGGGGACGAAGACCTCGGAGGAATGTCGACGGTGCCGCGCCACGTAGCGACGGACAGTGATCTCTGAGCCGCCATAGCCGTGCTCGTCGCGCAGGCGCTCGAAGATCCGCTCGGGCCGTGTGGCGCTGCTTGGGCGGGGCGGCACGATCGGCGTGGCCAGGATCTCGTCGATGACGCCGATGAACGGACCCAGTCTGGGCTTCGCTCGCAGCTGGCGCGTCCGATAGCCGGGCGGCTCGGAGTGGTCGAGGATCTTGCTCAGCGTCCACCAGCCGAGCCCGTAGTCACGGCAGATCGGCCGCTTCGAGACACCCTCGACGAGCACCTTGCGCCGGATCTCGCTCCACTGCTCCATGTCGGTGTGCACCCTTCTCCCGTCCACTCGCCGGTCCCTGCGAGGAAGCCTCGAAGGGGGTCGGCGAGCGAACGGGGATAGTCAGGTGCTGCCGTTTTCGATGATCACGATCCGATCACGGGTGCTGCCGTTTTCGATGAGCGTTTA
>CAWHYR010000014.1:0-74305 GCA_963833735.1 uncultured Actinomycetes bacterium
CTGCTGGAGGTGGACGGACTGGCGATCGGGTTCGGGGCGCCGGCGGCGGTGCATGGGATTTCGTTTCCGATCGCCGCGGGCGAGACGCTGGGGCTGGTGGGCGAGTCGGGCTCGGGCAAGTCGGCGACGTCGCTGGCGATGCTGCGGCTGCTGCCGCCGAGCGGCGCGGGTGAGCGGGAGCGATCGTGTTTGACGGGCGAGGATCTGCTGGCGCTGCCGGAGGAGGCGATGCGGCGGCAGCGCGGGCGCGAGATGGCGATGATCTTTCAGGAGCCGATGACGGCGCTGAATCCGGTGATGCCGGTGGGCGAGCAGATCGCGGAGGCGGTGCGGGCGCATCATCCGGGGCTGTCGCGGCAAGGCGGTGCGGGAGCGGGTGCTGGAGGCGATGCGACGAGGTCGCGCTGCCGGATCCGGAGCGGCGGATGCGCGATTATCCGCACCAGTTCTCCGGCGGGCAGCGGCAGCGGATTCTGATTGCGATGGCGATCGTGAACCGGCCGCGGCTGCTGATTGCGGATGAGCCGACGACGGCGCTGGACGTGACGGTGCAGGCGCAGATTCTGGAGCTGCTGCAGCGAGCTGCGGCGAGACGCATGGGCTGGCGATGCTGTTTATCTCGCATGATCTGGCGGTGGTGGCGCAGGTGGCGGACCGGGTGGCGGTGATGCAGCAGGGGCTGATCGTGGAGAGGCGCGCGGCGCGGGAGATCTTTCGCGGCGCCGCAGCATCCGTATACGCGCGCCTGCTGGCGCGGCGCCGACGATGACGGACGGACCGCGAGCGGCCGCTGGCCTCGAGTTAGGCAGCGTCGGGCTACGCCGATTTGCAAGTCTAGGAGACTGCGAGTTTAGTTCCACTGGATGCTGGCGTTTGGTGCTGACGGTTGCGACTCTCGCCATGCGCGCGCTTATTCTCTCCGACATTCACGGAAATCTTGAAGCACTTGAGGCGGTGCTGGCCGCGGCGGAGCAGTAGGACGCGCTGTGGAACCTCGGCGACATGGTGGGATATGGGCGAGTCCCAACGAGGTGATCGAACTGATTCGGCCGCTGGCGACGGTGAATGTGCGCGGAAACCATGACCGCGTGTGCTGCGGGCTGACCTCCTCGCTGGGGTTCAATCCCATGGCGCGCGGCGGCGGCGCATGTGGACGCAGCGAGCAGCTGACGCCGGAGAATCTGGCGTGGCTGCGGGCGCTGCCGCAGGGGCCGTTGCAGCCGGAGCTGGCCGGGCGGTGACGTTGTGTGCATGGTTCGCCGCTGAATGAGGACCAGTACATTCTGAACATGCGGGATGCGTGGGCTCCGCTGCAGCAGATGGCGACGGCGATCACTTTTTTGGCCACACGCATGTGCAGGGTGGGTTCTCGCAGAAGGAGCATGACTGGCATGAGATTCGGCCGCGGTACCGCGACGCGGAACGAGGCGGAGACCTGGACGATTGGCGATCTGCCGGGGACGCGGAATCTGATCAATCCGGGGTCGGTGGGGCAGCCGCGGGACTATGACTGGCGGGCGGGGTTTGCGATCTACGACACGATGGCGAGCGAGATTACCTTCCATCGCGTGCCGTATGACCTGACGGCGGCGCAGGGGCGGATTCTGATGGCGGGGCTGCCGGAGCGGCTGGCGGCGCGGCTGCGCGAAGGACGCTGATGGCGGTCTCGAGTTGCGGTAGGCAGGATGCGCACACCTCAGGGGCTAAAGCCCCTTCTTTCGAGCAATTGTTAGAGCCCGGGCCTACCCCAGAGGCTGCGGCTTGGAGCCCCTTTCTGTAGAGCCCTGGAAGCTTTCCCGACAAAGGTAGACGCCGGCGTGCGCAATGCGTCTATTCTGGTGGCGAGTTTTCCGGTACGGGATGAGCAGAGGCGAGATGACCCACAGGCTCCTCAGACTTCTCGGATTTGCAGTGCTGCTGGTCGGTGTGGCGCCGGCGCGCGGGCAGATGCACAAGGTGGCGCCGCCGGAGACGGTCGTCCGCGCGGTGGGGGTGTATGAGTGGACCGGGGATATGGCGAAGCCGACGGCCAGCCGGTTGATCCCGGTGAGTTTGTTTATTGATGGGCATCTTGAGGACGCCGGGGTGTACATGGCGCGGCCGGTGCCGTTCGCGCTGGATCGGGGGACGGTGTACGAGGTGGATCAGGCGGGGATCTCAAAGGGACTCATCGACCTGCTGTTTGCGCGGCATCTGGAGGGAGCGGACCTGGCGACGGTCTTCGACGACGGCTGGTTCGGGTATGGGCAGCTTCAAGGCGCCGGCGGCACCGAAGCCTGCTGGTGGCGGCGGGAACGCGGCGAGGCGGCGGAGGCGAGCACAAGGCCGAGAACCGTGCCAGCGCGCCGGTCACACCGGCGGACGACGATCCGGATCGGCCGCATCTGATCCGGAAGCCGGGATCGGAGGGTGACGATGCCAGTGCGAACGCCGGCAAGGCGGGGACGTTCGACGAGCAGGTCGGGCGTTCGCGAGTCGAGTGGCGATTCCGGGAGCCAGACGACGACGGCCGACGACGATCCCGATAGGCCGCACCTGACGCGGAAGCCGGATGGTTCGGGGTCTGGAAGCACGGCTGGGAGCGCGAGCGACCCGGGGCAGAGTTCTGCTGGAACGGACTCGGGAGGCCAGAGCTCCGGGGACCGGGTCGGTTCCCGCGGACGATCCGGATCGGCCGACACTGAAACGGCACACGGCCGAGGATGCGAAGAACGCAAAGAGGTCAGAACGACGTGGCGATGGCCACGGGAATGGGATCGTTGAACGATGACCCGGGTCGGCCCAATCTACACCACGGAAAGCCAGTGGGCGGCGCGATGACGGAGACCGACCTGCCGAAGCTCGTAGGATTGCCGCCGAATACCCACCAGATGGTGGCGGTGTCGGATGCGGCGAACCGCGATCCCCATGAATTTGCTCGCGATTGGGCCGATGCGACAGAGCGTGCGACGGTGCTGGAGAAGATGCAGGGAATGGCCCGGGCGCAGCTTGCAGCTTATAAAGGAGCGGCCGTACCTGCCGTTGCTCCGGCGGTAAAAGAAGACACAACCACCAGACCGCATCGAACGACGGCGCCGGCGGTTGCGGCTCCGGAACCCCTGCTCGATGAGGAATTGAAGGCCTACACTCTGAGCTACGGAGGAGCGGCGACCTATGTGTACACCGCGCATACAGCCGGAACCGGCGCGCAGTTGCGCTATGTAACGGTAGTGGCGCAGGCCGATGGTCTGGGCGAACTGAAGCCGGCGATACAAAGCGTGACCGATGCCGCGCATCTTGACCGCACTCCGCGAATGAAGTTTGTGGATGTGGTGGATGCGGAGGCGAGCAACAGGGCCAGCCTGTTATTCGAGCTGAGGGGACAGAATGCGCGGCAGTTCGGGCTGCGGACCTTCGGGGTCGACTGGGGCGGTGTGTACTACGGCACCCGCGCCTTCCTCCCCATGCTGCTGGCCGCCGACGAAGGGCACGTCGTCAACACCAGCAGCGTGAACGGGCTGTGGGCGTCCATCGGGCCGAACACGCCCCACACCGCCTACAGCGCGGCGAAGTTCGCGGTGCGTGGGTTCACAGAGGCGCTCATCGCCGACTTCCGGGTGAACGCACCGCATCTGCGAGCCTCGGTGGTCATGCCCGGGCACATCGGGACGTCGATCGTCCTTAACTCGAGCAAGGCGCACGGGCGCACGCCCGAGTCGCTCGACAGCGACGAGCTCGACGACCTGCGAAAGCGGCTGGTGGGCCGGGGCCTTCCCCTCGACGGCGTGTCCGACGAGGACCTGCGCAAGGGCATCCAGATGATGGGCGAGGCCTTCCGGGACGCCGCGCCCACCACGGCGGCGCAGGCCGCGACGATCATCCTCGAGGGCGTCCGCCAGAACCGGTGGCGCATCCTGGTGGGCGAGGACGCCGAAGTCCTGGACGCCGCGGTGCGGGCCGACCCCGAGCGGGCCTACGAGCCGCCGTTCTGGGAAGAGCTCCGGGCCAAGGGCCACTTCGGGGGTCTCGGCAGCTGAGCGCACTCGGGAGCTCAGGGCGGCCGAGTGCCCACCAGGATGGCAACGTCTCGGAAGTCACCTGGAATTGGTGATGGCCATGATCTCAGGGCCGACTGCCCGGGGACGTGGACGACGCCTCGAGTTGTTCGAGGTCGATGACGACGGAGGTATCGATGACCCCCCGTTCGGCACGTTGTGGCTCAGGTACGAGGGCTGAGGTCCTGGGATGCAACGCTGTCGAGGTCGGCGCGAAGCCGGGTCAGGTCGACGCCGGGAGCGCCCCGGAATATGGCGATTGCGGCATCGGCCCTCACGAACCGGTGCCGCCGAAGAGGAGTCAGCTCACCGACGGGTATGCCGTTGCGGGTGACGACGAAGCTCTCGCCCTGGTCCAACCCCCTCATGATCTCACCGCCCTCGTTGCGAAGCTGCCGTTGGGTGACTTCTCTGGCCATGACGACTGTGTAGCACGGAGTGCCATGGACCGGTCGATGGGGTTGGCGTGCCACTCGAGTACGACGAACGCGCACCCGAGATCGATGATCGGCCGGCGATGATCGGGCCCCGGTTCGCACTGCTGGAAGCAGGGAGCGCCCGACGAGTACCCAACCGGTCCGGGCAGTGCCCCCTCAGCCAGGCGCGGCTGTCGCCGCACCGGCTCAGTGATTCAGGTTCCATCTCCCCATGTGTACCGGTGGCCGGTTGGCGTCCCGCGTGCGAGCGAGGGACGCCGAGGGGTGGTCGTTGCCGTCGGGGTAGCCCAGCAGGACCGCGCCGAAGAGCCGCCAAACCGGAGGAACTCCGAGGGAGTCGAGGAGGGGTTCCTCGCCCCGGAAGTTGCCCAGGAACGCGGCCCCGAGACCGGCCGCCGTCGCGCCGAGCAGCAGGAGCATCGTCGAAAAGGCTGCGTCGCCGTACCAGTAGGGGACCGGCCAGGCCTCTTCGCCGCCCCCGGCTGATTCCACCGAGCCGAGGCCCGATGCCACCTTGTCCGATTCGCTGTAGCGCTCGATGTAGGCGGCGGGGGAACACACCGACAGGGCGATGACGGGCGCCCGCGACAGGCCCGGGTACCGCGGGGCGCGGCTCCGCCAGGCCGCCGTCGTCGCCTGGTTCCAGTAGGTGGCGGTCTCCGCTCCCTGCAGCACCACCCAGGCCACGCCGCGGGTGTTGCCGGCCGACGGGCCGCGCAGCGAGGCCTCGAGGAGGCGGTCGAGCACCGCGGGGTCGATCGGGTCGGCCGCGAAGCTGCGGACCATGTGGCGCCGGCGGATCGCCTCGGTGACCTCCACGGCTGATTCTCCGATCTGGGGAATGTTGACCTGACTGGTACGGTTTTACTCCCGTAGGAGTCCTTTTGACGTCGGGAGACGGCACATGCCAACACCGAGAGACCTGTTGAGCGAGGCCAAGGCGGCCATCCGCGAGGTCAGCACCGACGATGCCGAGCAGTATCTCGGGAAGGTCACCTTCCTCGACGTGCGTGAGCCCGAGGAGTACGAGCAGGGCACCCTGCCCGACTCGGTGCACCTCCCCCGGGGGAACCTGGAGTTCCAGGTCGAGGGCAAGCTCCCCGACAAGGCAGCGCCCGTCATCGTCTACTGCGCGGGCGGGGTGCGCTCGGCCTTCGCCGCCCGGACGATGGGTCAGCTCGGCTACACCGACGTGGTCTCCATGGCCGGCGGGTTCAACCGCTGGAAGGACGAGGGCAAGCCCTGGAACACGCCGCGCACCCTCAGCGCCGAGCAGCGCAACCGCTACCAGCGCCACCTCCTGCTGCCCGAGGTGGGCGAGGCCGGCCAACAGAAGCTCTTGGACTCCAAGGTGCTGCTCCTGGGCGCGGGTGGTCTCGGCTCCCCGGCCGCGCTGTACCTGGCGGCGGCGGGAGTCGGCACCCTCGGCATCATCGACATGGATGTGGTCGACGCCTCCAACCTGCAGCGTCAGATCCTCCACAACATGGACCGGATCGGGGAGCGCAAGGTCGACTCGGCCAAGAAGACGCTGACGGCCATCAACCCCGATGTCGACGTCGCCACCTACGACGTGCGCCTCGGGGCCGACAACGTGCTCGACATCATCGACGGCTACGACGTGATCGTCGACGGGACCGACAACTTCCCGACCCGCTACCTCGTCAACGACGCCTCCCTCCTGAAGCGCATTCCGGTCGTGCACGGCTCGATCTTCCGTTTCGAGGGCCAGGCCACGGTGTTCGCCCCCTACGTGGGCCCCTGCTACCGCTGCCTCATCCCCGAGCCGCCACCGGCCGAGCTGGCGCCGTCGTGCGCCGAGGCGGGCGTGCTCGGCGTGCTCCCCGGCATCATCGGCTCCATCCAGGCGCTCGAGGCCATCAAGCTCCTGCTCGGCATCGGCGAGCCGTTGATCGGCCGCCTGCTCGCCTACGACTCGCTGGAGGAGACCTTCCGCACCTTCAACGTGCGGCGGGACCCCGAGTGCCCGGCCTGCGGGCCGAACGCCGGCGAGATCGTGATCGCCGAGTACGACGAGCTGTGCATGCCGCATCCGCGGGGAGCCTGAACCATCCCGCTGGGGCCGGCAGGCTCCGCACGGCCCGCTCGCTCTAACCTGGGGACCATGAGCCCCGACCCCAAGGCGTCCCCCGAGCACCGGACCGACTCGGGCATCGAGATCCGGCCCGTCTACGACGAGGGCGATCTGGTCGGTTTCGACGCCGCCAAGAGCCTGGGCGCCCCGGGGGACTACCCCTTCACCCGCGGCATTCACGCCGACATGTACCGACAACGCCTCTGGACCATGCGCCAGTACGCGGGATTCGGGACGGCGGAGTCCACCAACGAGCGGTTCAAGTTCCTGCTGAGCGCGGGCCAGACCGGCCTGTCGTGCGCCTTCGACCTCCCGACCCAGATGGGGTTCGACTCGGACCATTACCGCGCCGAGGGCGAGGTGGGCAAGGTCGGCGTGGCCATCGACTCGCTGGTCGACATGCGCCTCCTGCTGGCCGACCTCCCGCTCGACACCGTGACGACGTCGATGACGATCAACGCCACGGCGGCCATCCTGCTCCTCCTCTACGAACTGGTGGCCGAGGAGCAGGGCGTGCCGGGAGCGAAGATCCGGGGCACGGTGCAGAACGACATCTTGAAGGAGTACGTCGCCCGCGGTACCTACATCTACCCGCCGCGGGCGTCCATGCGACTCGTCACCGACACCTTCGCCTACTGCGCCGAGCACCTCGAGAACTGGAACACCATCTCGATCTCGGGCTACCACATCCGAGAGGCGGGCTCGACGGCGGTCCAGGAGCTGGCGTTCACGCTCGCCAACGGGATCGCCTACGTGGAGGCGGCGCAGGCCGCCGGTCTCGACGTCGACGACTTCGCCCCGCGCCTCTCCTTCTTCTGGAACGCCCACAACAACCTCTTCGAGGAGGTGGCCAAGTACCGCGCCGCCCGCCGGATGTGGGCGCGCATCATGACCGAGCGGTTCGGGGCCACCCAGGAGCGCTCCAAGATGCTCCGCTTCCACACCCAGACGGGCGGGTCGACCCTGACCGCGCAGCAGCCGGAGAACAACATCGTCCGGGTCGCCATCCAGGCGCTGGCCGCCGCCCTGGGCGGCACCCAGAGCCTGCACACCAACGGGTTCGACGAGGCGCTCGGCCTGCCGACGACGCGCGCGGCCAAGATCGCCCTGCGCACCCAGCAGGTGATCGGCCTGGAGTCCGGGGTGGCCGACACCGTGGATCCGCTGGCCGGCTCCTACTACGTGGAGTCGCTGACCGACGAGGTGGAGCGCCGGGCCCAGGCCTACATCGAGCGTATCGACCAGCTGGGCGGTGCCGTGGCGGCCATCGAGGCTCGCTTCATGCAAGAGGAGATCGAGAGCGCCGCCTACGCCTTCGCGAAGGAGGTCGACGACGGCGAGCGTGTGGTCGTGGGCGTCAACCGGTTCGTCGAAGACGACAAGGAGCCGACGGACGTCTTCCCGATCGACGAGCAGCTGCAGCGGTCGCAGGTGGAGCGGATCCGCCGCGTCCGCGCCGAGCGCGACCAGGGGGCCGTCGATGCCGCGCTGGCCGACGTGCGCGCCGCGGCCAAGGGCACCCAGAACCTTTTGGTGCCGATGAAGGTGGCGCTGGCCCGCCTCGCCACGTTGGGCGAGGTCTCCGACGTGCTGCGCGAGGAGTTCGGGGTCTACCAGCCGTCGGGCTGACGGCGGCCTTCAGCCGCCGAGCTCGGTCACCGTCTCGAAGTGGATGACCGTCGGGAACGGGTCGTAGAAGTGGTGCAGCAGCTGGCGCCAGCGCTCGTAGAGGGGCGATCCGCGGAAGCCGACGGTGTGCGCCTCGAGCGAGGCCCACTCGATGAGCAGCAGATAGCGCGACCGGTGTTCGACACAGCGCAGCAGGCGCAGCGACTCGAAGCCCTCGCTCTCGGCCGGGATGTCCCGGGCGATCTGGAACGCCGCCTCGAACTCGGCCTCGCGTCCGGGGACGACGTCGAGCAGTGCGTGCTCGGTGATCGCGGCCCCGCTCATCAGGTCCGGCCGGCGAGGAGCCGGCCGCGCACCGCCGGCGAGGCCGCCGCGTCGATGGCGGTCCAGGCGAGCGCCACCGCGCCGTCGCGCACGGCGGCGTCGGCGGAGGGGGTCACGCAGGCGGCCGCGAACTCGGCCTGGTGGTTCACCGCGCCGTGCGTCTCGATGCCGATCATCGGGTGGATCGTCGGCACGGCCAGCGACACGTTGGCCATGTCGGTCGAGATGGCGGGCGGGGGCTCGAGCCCGTCGAGATCGAAGTTCCGCCCGAGCGTCTCGGCGTTGGACCGGTAGAGGTCCATGAGATCGGCGTCGGGTTCCATGTGCGAGTACGTCGGGCACAGCACCTCGTAGGAGACGGTGGCGCCCGTGGCCAAGGCACCGGCCTCGAAGCACTGCTTCACCCGTGGCTCCAAGATGGCGAGATCTTCGAGGCTGCGGGCCCGGCACATGAACCGGCCCGTCGTCCGGGCCGGCACCACGTTGGCCGCCTTGCCGGCGTCGAGCACGACGCCGTGGACCAGGTCGCCCGGCCGGAAGTGCTGGCGGAGGAGCCCGATCGCCACCTGGGCGATCGTCATGGCGTCGGCGGCGTTGATGCCCGCCCACGGCGCGGCCGCGGCGTGGGCCTCCTTGCCGCGGTAGTGCACGTCGAAGTGGGAGACGGCGAGGCAGTTGGCCGTGATCCGGTCCGACGGCCAGGGGTGCACCATCATCGCCAGGTGGGCCTCGTCGAACACGCCGGCATCGAGCATCAGGACCTTGCCGCCGCCGCCCTCCTCGGCCGGCGTGCCGAGGACGAGCACCGTGAGACCGGCGTCGTCGGCGACCTCCGCCAGGGCCAGTCCGGCCCCGACGGAGCTGGCCGCGATCATGTTGTGGCCGCAGGCGTGGCCCACCTCGGGGAGCGCGTCGTACTCGGCGCACAGCGCGACCACGAGCGGGCCGCTGCCCGCCCGCGCGCTGAACGCCGTCGGGAGGCCGGCGACGCCC
Organism: uncultured Actinomycetes bacterium; assembly: GCA_963833735.1. GTDB lineage: Bacteria > Actinomycetota > Acidimicrobiia > Acidimicrobiales > RAAP-2 > DATNIB01. The sequence continues at coordinate 9,513 of CAWHYR010000014.1, forward strand.
TCGGTGACCGCGAAGCCGCCGGCGCGCAGGACGTCGACCGTGCGTCGGGCGGCGTGGTCCTCGGTGAAGGAGAGCTCGGGGTCCGCATGAATGGCGTGGCTGAGGCCGAGGAGGTCGGCCAGGTTCGCCTCGACGGCGGCGCGGGCGCGGGCCTTGGCAGTGCCGGCCGCGGTCGCAGTCGTCACCGTCGCCGCCTAGGTGATGACGGCGACGATGTCGCCGCCCCCCACCAGGTCACCGGTCGCCACCCGGATCTCTTGGATCGTGCCCGTCTTGTCGGCGTTGATGGCGTTCTCCATCTTCATCGCCTCGAGGACGCAGATGGTCTGGCCCACCTCGACGGCGTCGCCCGCGGCCACCAGTACCTTGACGATCGTCCCCTGCATGGGGACGGTGACGGTCCCCGTCCCGGCGGTCGAACCGGTCGCCGTCCGGCGCTTGGCGGGCGCCTTGGCCACTGCGGCCCGCGGCCCGGTGGCCACGTCGGGCACCCAGAGGCGCACCTGGTAGCGGCGACCCTCGACCTCGGCCGTGACCTCGCGCAGCACGCGCCCGTCGTCCGCTTCGTCGGCGGGCGGGTCGACCGGCGCCGACACCCCGGAAAGGTCGAGGCGCTCCTCGACCCAGTTGGTCGAGTGGGTGGCGTTGGCGAAGTCCGGGTGCGAGAGGATCGCCTGGTGGGCCGGGATCGTCGTGGCGATGCCCTCGATCCGCAACTCCTCGAGGGCGCGGAGCAAACGGCGGCGGGCGTGCTCACGGTCGTCGGCCCACACGACGAGCTTGGCCACCAGGTTGTCGTAGTGCTGGCTGACCGTGTCGCCGCGCTGGTAGCCGGTGTCGAGTCGCACCCCGGGGCCTCCGGGCACCTCGAACGCGCTGATCGTCCCGGGCGAGGGGAGGAAGCGCCCGCCGGCCGGGTCCTCCGCGTTGATGCGCGCCTCGATGGCGTGGCCAAAGCGCCGGACGTCTCCCTGGCCGAAGGTGAGCGCCTCGCCGTCGGCGATGCGCAGCTGCCAGGCCACGAGGTCGAGGCCGGTCACGAGCTCGGTGACCGGGTGCTCGACCTGTAGGCGCGTGTTCATCTCCAAGAAGAAGAACTCGCCGTCTTGGTACAAGAACTCGACGGTGCCGGCGTTCGTGTAGCCGCAGGCGAGCGCCACCCGGATCGCCGCCTCGCCCATGGCCTGGCGGACATCGTCTCCGAAGTCGGGCGCCGGGCACTCCTCGATGAGCTTCTGGTGCCGGCGCTGGCAGGAGCAGTCGCGCTCGCCCAGCCACAGTGCGGTCCCGTGGGTGTCGGCCAGCACCTGCATCTCGATGTGGCGCGGCCAGGCCAGGTAGCGCTCGAGATAGATCTCCGGACGGCCGAAGTAGGCCTGCGCCTCGCGCTGGGCCGACTCCACGGCCTCGGCCGCCTCGCCGGCCGCCCCGACGACCTTCATGCCCCGGCCGCCGCCGCCGTAGGCGGCCTTGATGGCCACCGGCCAGCCGAACTCCTCACCGAAGGCGACGACCTCGTCCGCCGAGGTGATCGGCTCGGACCGTCCCGGCACGCCCGCCACCCCGGCCGCCTCCGCGGCGAGCCGCGAGCTGATCTTGTCGCCCATGACCTCGATGGCCTCGGGCGGCGGCCCGATGAACGTGACGCCGGCCGCCGCCACGCGGCGGGCGAAGTCGGCGTTCTCCGAGAAGAACCCGTAGCCCGGGTGCAGGGCGTCGGCGCCGCTCGCGTCCAGGGCCGCGACGATCGCGTCGACGTTCAGATAGCTCTCGGCCGCGGTCTGGCCACCGAGCGCGTAGGCCTCGTCGGCCATCCGCACGTGCATCGCCTCGCGGTCGAGCTCGGAGTACACGGCGACTGTCGGGATGCCGAGCTCGCGGCACGTCCGCATGACCCGGACGGCGATCTCTCCCCGGTTGGCGATCAGGACCTTCTTCGGCACGCGCGCCCTTTGCTCGACGGGGGCAACCCGACCACGACGGCGAGTGCCCTTCTCGGAACCGGCCCGCGACCGGCTTCACGACGCCCTTAGACTCTCACGACCCCCACGGTGGCCGCCACGTGCGCACCCCCCTCGGGCCACGCGCCCGCCGTCCGATCGCAGGTGGAGGCCGATGTTGACCGACGTGCGGCGATTCGCCGAGATCGATTCGACCAACACCTGGCTGCTGGCCGAGGCCCGGTCGGGCGCCGCAGAGGGCCTGGTCGCGGTGGCCGATCATCAGAGTGCGGGCCGCGGACGCCTCGACCGCACGTGGGAGGCGGCGCCGGGGGCGGCGCTGTTGACCTCCGTGCTCCTGCGCCCGGTGCTCGAACCGGGAGCGCTCCATCTCGTGACGGCCCTGGTGGCCCTGAGCGCGCTCGGGGCGTGCGAGCGGACGGCGGGCGTCGAGGTCGGGCTCAAGTGGCCCAACGACCTCGTGGTGGACGACGCCAAGCTGGCGGGGATCCTGGCGGAGGCCGATCCGTCGGCTCCCGGCGGGCCGCCGGGGTCGGTGGCGGTCGTGGTCGGCATCGGGATCAACATCGCGGCGCCCGGGCCGGGGGTCGAGCCGCGGCAGGCGGCCTCGCTCGCCGAACTGGTGGCGGCCGGCCGTGGGTCGACCGTGCCGAGCCGCGACGAGCTCCTCGCCGCGCTGCTGGGCGAGCTCGAGCGCCGCCGTCCCGAGCTCGACAGCGCCGGCGGGCGCCGGGCCCTGGCCGCCGACCTGCGCCACCGGTGCGTCACGCTCGGTCGCGCCGTGCGGGTCGAGTTGCCGTCATCGGTGCTCGTCGGGACGGCGGTCGAGCTCACCGACGACGGGCTGCTGGTGGTCGACACCGGGGACGGCCGGCGAGTGGTGTCGGCCGGTGACGTGGTCCATCTCCGGGGTGCCGCCGACGGGGAGTGAGTGCCGCGGCGGCCTCGACGACCCGTGCCGCGCTCGGGGGAAGTGAGGCGTGCGGAGGCCTCGATCGTGACGATCACGAGCAGTCTTCTGCCGCCGCCGCTCGGTCGGGCCCCCGGCGGGCACAAGGGGGCCAGGTAGGCTGACCTGGCTATGAGGCTCCTCGTCACGGGCGGGGCCGGGTTCATCGGCTCCAACTTCACCCGGTACTGGGTGGAGCAGCACCCGGGGGACCAGGTGGTGGTCTACGACGCCCTCACCTACGCCGGGAACCGGTCCAGCCTGCGCGCCGTCGAAGACCGGATCACATTCATCCGGGGCGACATCTGCGACGCCGACGCCGTGGGCGCCGCGCTGGCGCAGCACGAGATCGACGTCGTGGTGCACTTCGCCGCGGAGTCGCACAACAGCCTCGCCGCCATCGAGCCCGGCCTGTTCTTCCGGACCAACGTCATCGGCACGCAGACCTTGCTGGAGGCGGCCCGCCACCGCGGCGTCCGCTTCCACCACGTGTCGACCTGCGAGGTGTACGGGGACATGGCCCTCGAGGATCCCGGCGCGTTCGATGAGCAGAGTCCCTACCGGCCGCGCTCGCCCTACAGCGCGTCGAAGGCCGCATCGGATCTCGCCGTGCGGGCCTACGCCGAGACCTACGGCCTCGAGGTCACGATCACCAACTGCGCCAACAACTACGGCCCCTACCAGTTTCCCGAGAAGCTGGTCTCGCTCTTCATCGCCCGGGCGCTCGACGACCGACCGCTCCCGCTCTACGCGTCGACCCACCACCGGCGCGAGTGGCTCCATGTGTCGGACCACTGCCGGGCCATCGAGGCCGTGCTGGTCTCGGGTCGCGTGGGCGAGACCTACCACGTGGGCAGCGGCATCGAGGCCAACATCGACCAGATCGCCGACCTGGTGCTGGGCGCGCTGGGCAAGCCCGCCTCCTTGAAGCGCATCGTGCACGAGCGCCCGGCCCACGACCGGCGCTACCTGCTCGACTCCTCCAAGATCCACCGGGAGCTGGGCTGGGCGGCGACCATCGACCTGGCGAGCGGCATCGAGGAGACGGCTCGCTGGTACGCCGAGCATCGCGGGTGGTGGGAGCCGTTGCTGGCCGAGGCCCCGGTGAGCGAGGAGACCTGGGCCGACGTGGGCGGGGCGGCGTCCGCGGTGCCTTCGTGACGCTCGGGTGAGGGTCCTGCTCACCGGGGCGGGCGGCCAGCTCGGGCGGGACCTCCAGCTCGCGTTGGCGGGCGAGGTGCCTCCGGGCGGCCCCGCCGCCCGGCACGGCCGGCCGGCCGTCCAGGTCGACGTCATTGCCGCCGACCGGTCGCGGCTGCCGATCGACGTGCGCGCCGCGGTCCAGGCGGCAGTCGACGGTGTCCGACCCGATGTGATCGTGCACGCGGCGGCGCGCACCGACGTCGACGGCTGCGAGGGAGACCCCGACGGCGCCTTCCTCGTGAACGCCCTCGGCACGCGGCACCTGGTCGAGGCCGCCGGCCGCATCGGCGCGCACCTCGTGTACATCTCGACGGACTACGTCTTCGACGGGACCGCGGGCCGGCCCTACCGCGAGTGGGACGAGCCCAACCCGCTCTCCGTCTACGGCGCCAGCAAGCTGGCCGGAGAGCGCGAGTGCCCGCCGTCGGCGACCGTCGTGCGGACGTCCTGGCTGGCCGGCGTGCACGCGGAGAACACCGTGCGGCGCGTGCTGCGGGCGGCCTTCGAGGGGGCCCCGCTGCGCTTCGTCGAGGACCAGCGCGGGTCGCCGACGTTCACCGCCGACCTGGCCCCGATCGTCGCCCTCCTGGCCCTCGAGCGGCTGCCCGGCACCTTCCACGCCGCCAACGAGGGTTCCGCCACTCGCTTCGAGCTGGCCCGGGCGATCGTGGCCGCCGCCGGGCAGGATCCCGGCCGGGTCCAGGCCATCACCACGGCCGACCTCGACCCGTTGCCGCCCGCTCGGCGCCCCGCCGACTCGTCGCTCGACAACGCCGCGCTCCGCCTGGGGGGGCTCCCCACCCTGGCCCCCTGGGAGGAAGGGCTGGCGCGGTTCGTGACGGCGCTCGGGATCGAGACCGGCGGGTGAGCAGCGCAGGGACCGGGCAGATCGACGAACGCGTCGGTGCGGTCGTCGTCGACTACGACGCAGGCGACATCCTGGCCGACTGCCTGACGTCGCTCGTCGCCGAGGGCGTGGGGGAGATCGTGGTGGTCGAGAACGGTGACGTCGCCCTCGCCCGGGCGGCCCTCGCCCGGGCCGGTCACGCCGGTGTGCCCTTGATCTCCACGGGCCGCAACGTCGGCTACGGCGCCGGGGCCAACCGAGGCATCGCCGCGCTGACGGCCCGGCCGTTCGTGCTCGTCTGCAACCCCGACCTGCACGTCCATCCCGGCGCCGTGAACGGCCTGGCCGACGCGCTCGAGTCCGAGCCGTCGTGGGCGATCGTGGGCCCCCGGATCCTCACCCCGACCGGTGAGCCCTACCCCTCGGCCCGCCGCTTCCCCTCGCTCGGCGACGCCGCCGGGCACGCGCTCTTGGACCAGTTGTGGAAGGAGAACCCCTTCACCCGCCGCTACCGCGCCGGCGGCTGGACGTCGCTCGAACCGACCACGACCGACTGGGTCTCGGGCGCCTGCTTCCTCGCCCGGCGTTCGGCCTTGGACGAGCTGGGCGGGTTCGACGAGGCCTACTTCATGTTCGCGGAGGACATGGACCTGTGCTGGCGAGCCCACCAGGCGGGGTGGGTCGTGGGCTACGTGCCCGGCGTCGAGGTGACCCACATCGAGGGGGTGTCGCGGCGGCGGCACCCCTACAAGATGGCGCTCGCCCACCATCGCTCCGCGCTGCGGTTCGCGGTGCGGACGACGAGCGGCCCGCGCCGGGCGCTGCTCCCGCTCGCGGCGGTCCTGCTGGCGCTGCGCCTGGCGCTGCGCTGCGGCCGGCTGGTCCTGGCCGGCCGAACGGCCGCCGTCGCCCCCGCCGCGTAGGCTGCACCCGGGCCCCGTGCGGGTCTGTGGTTGAAAGTCGAAGCCAGTCGCAGGCGAAACGACCCACGTAAGGCGACTCTTGGTTGCTGAGCATGGTGCGATTTAGAGGTAAGCCCTGCCTCCTCCTCCCGACACTCGGGAACGAGGAGCGACGAGTCGAAGCGAGCCACCAGCGGAGCCGAAGGATCGTGCTCGCACGATCGCCGGCTGCGGGCCGCCAACCTCGCTGCAGGCGAGTGTGGGGTCAAAGACCAGGTCAGCCGCACGGGGCCCATTAACGGCGCAGTAGCGATCGGCGGCGCGGCATCGATCGGCAGAGTGGGGATCGCGTCGCGCTCGCTGCGGGCGGTCGCCCGCGCGCCGTGGCCGAGAACCGGATGGAGACATTCCGCCGGTAAGATCGGCCGGTCATGAGCGTGTTCACCAAGGTCCTGCGGGCCGGCGAGGGCCAGAAGGTCAAGCGCCTGGCCGACCTCGTGCCGCTCGTCAACGATCTCGAGCCCGCCATGGAGGCGCTTTCCGACGACGAGCTGCGCCACCAGACCGTCGAATTCAAGGAGCGCCTGGACCAGGGAGAGACCCTCGAGGACCTCCTGGTGGAGGCGTTCGCCGTCGTGCGCGAAGGGGCCTGGCGCGTGCTCGGCCAGCGCCCGTTCGACGTCCAGCTGATGGGCGGCATGGCGCTGCACTTCGGATGGATCGCCGAGATGAAGACCGGCGAGGGCAAGACGCTCGTCTCGACCCTGCCGGTCTACCTGAACGCGCTGGGCGGCCAGGGCGTGCACATCGTCACGGTCAACGACTACCTGGCCGCCCGCGACGCCGAGTGGATGGGGAGGCTGCACCGCTGGCTGGGGCTGACCGTCGGGCGCGTGGGGCCCGATATCGACGACTTTGCCGCCAAACGGGCGGCCTACGCCGCAGACCTCACCTACGGCACCAACACCGAGTTCGGGTTCGACTACCTGCGCGACAACATGGCGCGTTCACGCGAGCACATGGTCCAGCGCGGGCACCCCTACGCGATCGTTGACGAGGTCGACTCGATCCTGATCGACGAGGCCCGTACCCCGCTCATCATCTCGGGTCCCGCCGACGAGGCGGCGAAGCTCTACAACCAGTTCGCGCGGCTGGCCGCCACCTTGGTCCGCGACAAGGACTACGAGGTGGACGAGGAGAAAGAGATCGTCATCCCGTTGGAAGCGGGGATCGAGAAGGTCGAGCGGGCCGTCGGTGTCGAGAACCTCTACGAGGCGGTGTCGGTCAACTACGTGCACCAGCTGAACCAATCGCTGCGCGGCGAAGGAGCTGTACCACCGCGACAAGGACTACCTGGTCCAGCAGGGCGAGGTGAAGATCATCGACGAGTTCACCGGCCGCACGCTCGACGGCCGGCGCTGGAGCGACGGGCTCCACCAGGCGGTCGAAGCCAAGGAGCGGGTGCGCATCAACGAGGAGAACCACACCTGGGCGACCGTGACCCTGCAGAACTATTTCCGGCTCTACGAGAAGCTGGCGGGGATGACCGGTACGGCCGAGACCGAGGCCAGTGAGTTCGCCAACACCTACTCGCTCCCGGTGGTGCCGATCCCGACCAACAAGGAGCTCGTTCGAGACGACAAGCCCGATGTCATCTTCCGGACCGAGGCCGCCAAGTTCGACGCCGTCGTGGACGACCTCGTCGAGCGCCATCGCACGGGCCAGCCGGTGCTGGTCGGCACCGCCTCGGTCGCCAAATCCGAGGTCCTCTCCCGGCTGCTCGAACGCCGGGGGGTTCCCCACCAGGTGCTCAACGCGAAGCAGCACTTCCGAGAGGCCGAGGTGGTGGCCCAGGCGGGCCGGCTCGGCGGCGTGACCGTCGCCACCAACATGGCCGGCCGAGGCGTCGACATCATCCTCGGCGGCAACGCCGAGCTGCTGGCCCAGCACGAAGCGGTGGCCCGGGGCCTCGACATCTCCACCGAGGAGGGGGCGGGCGAGGTCGACACCATCCAGAAGGAGCTGGACGAGCTCTGCGCCGGTGAGGGCACCCGCGTCCGCGAGCTCGGGGGTCTCTACGTCCTCGGCAGCGAGCGGCACGAGAGCCGGCGTATCGACAACCAGCTGCGGGGCCGCTCGGGGCGCCAGGGCGACCCGGGAGAGAGCCGCTTCTATCTCAGCCTGGAAGACGACCTCATGCGCCTGTTCGCGACGGGCGCCATGAACTGGGTGATGACCAAAGCCCTCCCCGAGGACACCCCCATCGAAGCCAAGATGGTGACCAAGTCGATCGAGCGGGCGCAGAACACGGTCGAGGGCAAGAACGCCGAGCAGCGCAAGGAAGTCCTCAAGTACGACGAGGTCATGAACGAGCAGCGCAAGGTGATCTACGCGTGCCGTTCCCAGGTGATCGACGGCGAGGACCTCCAGGCGCGCACCGAAGAGCTCCTCGAGATCACGGTCGAGGCCCTGGTGCGCTCCGCCTGCCCGAGCGACTACACCGAGGAGTGGGACCTCGAGCTCTTGATCAACGAGCTCACGCAGTACTACCCGACGCAGTTCACCCCGGAGGACCTGGCCGAAGGGACGAGCGCCACCCAGGTGGTGGCGAGCGTGCAGACCGAGGCGCTCGAGTACTACGAGACGCACTCGGCGTCGTTGCCCGGCGGCGAGGAGACGGCCCGCCAGATCGAGCGCGACGTGATGCTCCAGATCATCGACCAGCGCTGGCGGGAGCACCTGGCCGAGATGGACTACCTGCGCGAGGGGATCAACCTGCGGGCCATGGGCCAGCAGGACCCGCTCGTGGCCTGGCAGCGCGAGGGATTCTCGATGTTCGGCCAGCTGATGGACGCCATCGACGACGACTACCTGCGTTACGTGCTCCACGTCGAGGCCCTGGCGCAGCAGACCGAGGAGCCCGATCTGGCCCGCGCCGTCTACGAGGCGGCGGACGACCCGGTGGCCAGTACGCAGGCCATCGCCCCCCTCGTGCTGGCCGACCGCGGCAGCGTCGTCGACCCGGGCGCCGCACCGGTGCCTCCGGCCGGCAACGGCGCGGCCCCCTCCCGGGCGCCCGCGGCTCGAACAGGCGGCCGGCCGGCCGGCGTCCACGGGGGGACCCCGGGGGAGCCCACGCGAAGCCGGGCGCAACGACCCGTGCTCGTGCGGGAGCGGCAAGAAGTACAAGCTGTGCCATGGCGCCGCCTGAGAGCGGCGGCGCGGGGAGTATCGCGACCTCGGCGCTGAGCTGGCCGCGTTGACGACGCGCCTCGACGATGCCCGGCGTTACCTCGGGATCGACGCACTGCGCGAGCGCCGGGGCGTCCTCGAGGAGGAGGCCGGCCGGCCCGACCTGTGGGATGACGCCGACCGGGCGCGTGCCGTCACGACCGAGCTCGGGCGCCTGACCGACACGGTGGCCCGCTTCGACGCGCTGGCGGACAGCGTCGAAGAAGCCGGCGTGCTGCGCGACCTCACCGAGGAGGCGGCGAAGGACGGCACCTCCGACGAGGGGTTGACGGCCGAGTTGGGCGAGTCGCTCCACGCCCTCGAGCGGCTGATCGGCCGGCTGGAGATCCAGTCGCTCCTCTCGGGCGAGTACGACGACCGCGACGTGGTGGTCGAGGTGCACGCGGGGGCGGGCGGAACGGACGCCCAGGACTGGACCGAGATCCTGCTGCGGATGTACCAGCGTTGGGCGGAGCGACGAGGGTTCTCGGTCGAGGTCGACGAGGCCACGGAGGGGCAGGAGGCCGGCCTGCTCTCGGCCACCTTCATCGTCCGCGGCCAGTTCGCCTACGGCCTCATGGCCACCGAGCGCGGCGTACACCGCCTGGTGCGGATGTCGCCCTTCGATTCCCAGCACCGCCGGCAGACGAGTTTCGCCTCCGTCGATGCCGTCCCGTTCCTAGAAGATCTCTCCAACGAGGTCGAGATCGACGAGAAGGACCTGCGGATCGACACCTACCGCTCGTCGGGGGCCGGGGGCCAACACGTGAACAAGACCGACTCCGCGGTGCGGATCACGCACCTGCCGACCAACATCGTCGTGTCCTGCCAGAACGAGCGCAGCCAGCACCAGAACAAGGCGCGGGCCATGCAGATCCTGGCCAACAAGTTGGCCGAGCGCAGCCGCCAGGAGCGCCAGGCCGAGCTCGACGCGCTCAGCGGGAAGCGGACCGACAACGCCTGGGGGAGCCAGATCCGGTCCTACGTGCTGGCGCCCTATCAGCTGGTGAAGGACCATCGCACCGATGTCGAGACGGGCAACGTCGAAGCGGTGCTCGACGGTGACCTCGATGAGTTCATGGAAGGCGAGCTCCGCCGTCGGCGCGCCGAGGGGGCTCCCACCTAGCTCCGCGGAGCTGATCCAGCGGGCCCGCGGCCCGCTGACGACAGCCGTCCCTGGTCAGGCGGGCCTCACGGCCGGCCGGCTGATGACCTCCGGGCCTCTCGGAGAGTCGGTAGGCTGTGGCCCGTTCGCTCATGTTCTCTCCCCCCTCTTTTCGTCCGGGACCAGCCGAGCCCTTCCTCTCGCGACGACTCGGTTGCTCGCGGGCGTGACCCCCAACGCATGATTCGATTCGAGAACGTCACCAAGACGTACAAGAACAGCACGGTCGCCCTGCGCAACGTCTCGCTCGACGTGCAAAAGGGGGAGTTCGTGTTCCTCGTCGGCCCCTCGGGGTCCGGCAAGACCACGTTCATCCGCCTGCTCCTGCGCGAAGAACTGCCCGACCGGGGCCGGATCTGGGAGGCGGGTCGGGAGATCATCGATCTGCCGAAGTGGCGGGTGCCCTACCTGCGACGCAACATCGGCTGCGTCTTTCAGGACTTCCGCCTGCTGCCGAACAAGACGGTGTTCCAGAACGTGGCCTTCGCCCTCGAGGTGATCGGTCGACCCAAGTCCGTCGTCGAGTCCCAGGTGCCCCAGGTGCTCGACCTCGTCGGGCTGTCCAAGAAGAGCGACAACCTGCCGAGCGAGCTCTCCGGCGGCGAGCAGCAGCGCGTGGCCGTCGCCCGCGCGTTCGTGAACCGCCCGCTCATCCTGCTGGCCGACGAGCCCACCGGGAACCTCGACCCGGCGACGAGCCAGGGCATCATGCAACTGCTCGACCGCATCAACCGGACCGGGACGACCGTCATGATCGCCACCCACGACGCCGCACTGGTGGACTGGATGCGCCGACGCGTGGTCGAGCTCGACCAGGGCGTCATCGTCCGCGACCAGGCGCGTGGCGTCTACGGCATCGACAGCACGGCGGGCTCCAGCTCGCGTCCCGAGCCGGTGGCGCGGGGCCAGCGCTAGTGCCCGTCTCCGCCGACTACGTCGTCCGGGAGACGGCCACCAACCTGTGGCGCAACCGGCTCATGACCATCGCCGCGGTCCTGACCGTTGCGGTGTCGCTGGCGCTGGTCGGCGCGGCGCTCCTGCTCAAGCAGGGGGCGGCCAACGCCGAGGTGGAGTGGCAGCGGGGCACGCAGGTGACCGTGTGGATGCAGCCCGACCGCCAGCGACTCCGAGACCAGCGCGGTCGGGACCCAGCTCGCGCAGCTGCCCTACGTGCACTCCTGCAGCTATCCACACGAAGGCGCAGGACTACGCCGAGGCGAAGAAGCTCCTGACGACGTCCGTCTTCTCCGCGCTCAGCCGAGCCTCGACGCCGCCCTCGTTCCGCTGCACGCCGAGCCAGCCCCAGGACGCGCAGACCGTCATCAACCGGTTCCAGGGCCAGCCCGGCGTCTATCAAGGTGGCGGCCCCGATCCAGCAGATCCACACCATGGAGGAGACGATCACCGTCTTGCAGTGGGTGTTCGTGGCGGTGGCGCTCGTGCTCCTGTTGTCGGCGGCGGTGCTCATCTTGAACACGATCCGCATGGCCATCTTCGCCCGGCGCCGCGAGGTCTCGGTGATGAAGCTGGTGGGCGCGACCAACTGGTTCATCCGCCTCCCGTTCATGTCCGAGGGGCTGATCCAGGGGCTGATCGGGTCGCTGCTGGCGGCCGGCGCGGTGTTCGTGCCTGCACGTCGTGCTCAACAGCCTCGGGAACCCGAGCAATCCCGGCGCCGTGCTGACCCAGATGCGCATGTCGGGGTGGAACGTCTTCGGCACGGACGCAGTCGTCGTCATCATCGGCGTGTTGATCGGCTCCGCGGGCTCCGCGGCGGCCATCCGCCGATTCCTCGACGTCTGAGGCGCGTCGGCCGCAGACGGCCAACCGTTCGGTCCACGAGAAATGTGGCCGTTCCACGCATCCCTCACCCCGAGAGTGGGTACCCCTAACCTGGACGTATCGCGCGCCTGGCCCACGACCCTTCGGTAGTCGACGCCTCGCAATGCGCCTGTGTGAACCCCGCAGGCGCCATCGAACCCCACAGCTCGAGGAGAGTGCAATGAGAGCAAGGTCCTTTCGTATCCGTCGCAGCGTCGCGGTGGCGGCCGCCGCTGTCCTGGCCATCGGGGGCGTGGCCCTCCTCGCCGGAGGGATCGCCGAGCGCGAGGGGCGACTCCCGACGGTGTCCCGAATCTGACGCGCGTTCGCGATCATCCCGGTGACGCGCTCCCGACGTCTTCACCGGCGGGACCGGCCAGACGGCCTCGAGCTACACCTTCACGATGCCGAACGACTTCGCGACCGACGGACACCATCGTCTTCTCCGTCGAGACCAGTGGCGCGGTCACCAACTGCTACGGTCGCCACAACCAACTTCGTCGGATTCAGCGACGCCGACCCCCGCCGTCAGCGCGGTCGCCGTCACGACGCCGGCCGACACCGTTCCCGTCTTCACCGCGCGCTGTGCTCAGCGAGACGGCGGGTGACCCGCCGGGCTGCAGCGGGGTCACCGACACGATGACCTTCACGGTGACGAACACGTCGGCTCCGGTGCCGCCCGGACAACGCGGACCTGTTCACCGTGACCGTGAGCGGGATCGAGTACAACGTCGGGAGCACCGCCGACACCGGTCCGGTGGTCGTTGCGCTCACGACGACGACGTCGACCGGTGACATCACGGGCTACACGACCCCCGAGTAACGCGACCGTTGTTCTGAAGGCTGGCGCGTCCGCCACCGGGAACGCTCCGGCCGTCACCGTGGCGGGGAGCGCGACCGACGCCGCCGTCAGCAACATCGTGGTGACCGAGGGGTCGGCCGGTGCGGTGACGGGGTCGATCTGCGTGGCGCCGAACAACGGCACCACGACGTCGTTCGCGTTCGTCGGCACGCCGACGGTGACTGCCACCCCGACCGGCGGAACGGCCGGTGTGCCCGGCGCGGTGAGCCTCACCGGGAGGAAAGATCCAGGTCATCATCACGACGGCCTCGTCCGGCTCGACCCCGACGACGTACACGATCGCCGGTGTGGCGGTGACCCCGAGCTCGTCTGTGACCGGTCCGGCGTCGGCGTCGGTGACGACGGGTGGCGCCGACTGCGGCGCTGACGCCACCGCGGTGACCCCCAACGTCCCGATCTTCAACGTGGGGCCCTCCACGCCGAACTCCATCAGCGGGACGGATATCGACGCCACGGCGGCCGCCGAGCTGGCGCACGCCTTCCCCTCGGGCACGTCGAACTGCCCGGTGAGCCACGACGTGATCCTGGCCACCGACCAGAACTTCCCCGACGCCCTGGCCGCCAGCTACCTGGCCCAGTCGCTCGGGACCGGGATCCTCCTCACGCCGACCGACGGGCTGTCCAGCGAGACCGCCCAGGCCCTGCGGGTCGAAGGCATCCAGACCGTCTACGTGGTCGGGGGGCCGGCGGCCATCAGCCAGACGGTGCTCAACGACCTTGTCCGCCACGCCGGCCTACACGTGTGGTGGCGGCACGGCGACCGGCTTCAACCTCACGGTCCAGGGCCCGATCGAGGGTCCGACCCAATACGACACCGCGGAGGACATCGCCCTGGAGCCGGGCCTCGGCGCCGTCGGGAGCACGAACATCTCGGGCGCCTACGGCGCCATGTACAACGACACCACGGGCATGTCCTCGGCCGCCCCGGCGGCCACGTTGAGCCTGCGGACCGCCATCGTCGTCTCGGGCGTCAACTTCCCCGACGCGTCGGCGGCGAGCGTGATGGCCTACAACGACCAGTTCCCGGTGGTGCTCACGGATCCGACCACGTTGTCGTCGCAGGCGTCCACCACGCTGACCCAGCTCAACATCCAGCAGGTGATCGTGGTCGGGGGCCCGTTGGCCGTCTCGGACGCTGATGTCACGGCGATCGAGGCCCTCAACAGCGGGATCTCGGTGCTGCGGATCGCCGGGCAGGACCAGACCGACACCGCGCAGGAGCTGGCCTCCTTCGAGCTCAACGAGAACAGCGGCGCCGTGCACACCGGGTTCGAACTGGGGCACCACGGGCGCCAACGGGTGGGGCAACGAGATCCTGGTCGCCCGTGGCGACTTCTACTCGGACGCCCTGGCCGGCTGCCTCCTCGGCCACGTCCAGGGCGGGGTCTCGCACTTCCAGCCCCTCTTGCTCACGGAGAACCCCACCACGGTCGGCCAGTACCTGACCGGCTTCCTGAGCTCGGGTGGCAGCGCCATCGGGATCGACGGCCTCAACCAGACGGCCGGCTACAGCGGCAGCATCCAGGTCATCCAGGCCCTCGGAGGACCGTTGGCAGTCGCCTTCACGACCATCGGCGCGATGGCCGCGGCGGTCGCAGCCGGGTAACACTTCGCCCACTTGCAGCGGGAGAGAGAGAGGGAGGGCCTTCGGGCCCTCCCTCTTTACGTCCGCAGCCAGGAGCGCTGCAAGGAGTGGTGCGATGCCTCGACGTCAGTGTCTCGCTCACGAGACCACCGAGGCCATCGTGACGACGCGAGGAGCTCCTGATGAGCAGCACCACCGCCCTGACCGGCAACCTGACCCGTGATCCCGAGATCCGCTACACGCGCGATGGCCAGGCCACGACCACCTTCGGGTTGGCGGTCAACCGGCGCTGGCAGGACAAAGAGAGCCGGGAGTGGGAGGAGTCGACCTCCTTCTTCGACGTGGTGTGTTGGCGCGAACTGGCCGAAAACGCCGCCCTCAGTCTGACCAAGGGCATGCGGGTCGTGGTCGCCGGCCGGCTGGAGCAGCGGAACTGGGAAACCGAGGAGGGGGAGCGCCGGTCCAAGGTGGAGGTGGTGGCCGACGATCTGGGTGCGAGCCTCCGGTTCGCCACCGTCGAGGTCCACCGCAACGAGCGTTCGACCAGCGTGGATCCCGACCCGGCGGCCGACCAGTGAACGGACGCCCGCAGGTGCGGCGCTCGGCGCGCTCGCTGCACTTCGGTCGCACGGCCGTCTTGGCCAAGGAGGAGGTGTTCGCCGTGTGCTGCACCCTGGCGGAGGCGGAGCGGCTGCTGATGAGTGCTGCGCCGTCGCTCTGCGCGGCGGTGGCCTCGGCCCGCGAGCTGCTCGAGGCGCGGCTCGCCCGCTGAGGCCGACTCAGTCGGCGGCGGCCGGCTCCGGGTCGAAGCTCAGCGCCAGCGAGTTCACGCAGTAGCGGAGCCCGGTGTCGGTGGGCCCGTCGGGAAACACGTGACCCAGGTGCCCACCGCAGCGTGCGCAGCGGATCTCCGTACGGGTCGTGCCGTAGGAGTTGTCCGCGTGCTCCTCGATCGTTCCCGCGGCCATGGCGCGATCGAAGCTCGGCCACCCGCTGCCGGACTCGAACTTGTTGGTCGTCGAGAACAGTTCGGCGTTGCACCCCGCGCAGTGGAAGACGCCGTCGCTGTCGACGTGGAGCAACTCGCCCGACCACGCGGGCTCGGTGGCGCTGCGCCGCAGCACCTCGTACTGGGCCGGGGTGAGGCGCTCGCGCCACTCCTCGTCAGTGAGCTCAACCTCGGGACCACCCATGGGACCACCACCTGGACTCGTCGGCCATCCGGACCCCATCGACCTTAGCGATCGAGGGACCCCGAGCGGTCGGCGCCCGGCCACTAGGGTGCGGCCGGTGCGGGGCGTCCTGTTGGCCGGGGGAACCGGATCGCGGTTGCATCCGCTGACGCGCATCACCAACAAGCACCTCCTCCCGGTCTACGACCGCCCGATGGTCCATTGGGCGGTCGAGGCCCTGGTGAAGGCCGGAATCCGCGACCTGCTCCTCGTCTCCGGCGGCGACCACATGGGCGACTTCATGCGCCTCTTGGGCGACGGGCACGAGCTCGGGCTCCGCAATCTGTCCTACGCGGTGCAAGCACAGGCCGGCGGGGTGGCCCAGGCGCTGGGGCTGGCCGAGTCGTTCGCCGACGGCGAGCCGGTCGTCGTCATGCTGGCCGACAACATCTTCGAGCGTTCGATCCGCCCGACGGTCGAGGCCTTCGCAGAAGACCCGCACGGCGCCCGTGTCCTGTTGATCGAGGTCGCCGAGCCGGAGCACCTTCGCCACCTCGGTGTGGCCGAACTGGACGGCGCCGGCCGCATCCTGCGGATCATCGAGAAGCCGAGCGATCCACCGACCAACCTGGCGGTGACGGGTCTCTACTGCTTCGACGGGTCTGTCTTCTCGGTGATCGCCGGGCTCTCACCTTCCTCGCGCGGCGAGCTCGAGATCGCCGACGTGAACAACCACTACGCGTCGAGCGGGTCGTTGACCCACGAGCTGGTGGTCGGGTTCTGGGCCGACGCCGGCGAGTCCATCGATGCGTACCAGGCGGCGAGCGATTTCGTGCGCGACAACGGGGCCAACAAGGACTGAGCCCGGGGTCCCTAGCTCTGGGTCGAACCGGCGACGCCGGGGTGGCGCGGCTCGTCGGCGGCGCGACGATCCAGGAGCTCGCGGACGCTGCGGGCGATCCCGGGTCCGTCGAGCCCGAGGGAGGCCAAGATGTCGTCCGGCCGGCCCTGCGCGATGTACGAGCGGGGAATGCCGAGCACGCTGGTGCGCGCCGTCGTCGCCGGCGCGAGCGACCGCATGGCGTCGAGCAGGAACATGCCCGCACCCCCGTGGCGGAGGCCGTCTTCGGCGGTCACGACCAGGCCGTGGCGAGCGGCGTCGGCCAGCATGTCGGGGTCCGGCGGGCTCACCACCCGCACGTCCCACACCGTGGCGTCGACGCCCTCGGCGGCCAGCTCGTCAGCCGCCAGCTCGCAGGCCTCGAGCAGCTTGCCCACGCCCAGCAGGCAGACGGTGCCGTCGCCGGCGCGCACGCGTCGGCCCTGGAGGCCGCTCCCGACCTCCCCGGGCCGGACGTGGCGGGGCGGAGTCTTCGAGAAGCGGATGGAGGCGGGGCCCGACCGGTTGAGCGCCTCTTCGAGCATGACCTCGACCTCGGGCGCCGACGACGGGGCGAAGACGGTCATCCCCGGAATCGACAGGGTGAGGACGAGGTCCAGCACGCCGTGGTGGCTGGGGCCGTCGTCGCCGGTGATCCCCGCGCGGTCGAGCACGAACACGACCGGCAGTCCGTGCAGCCCGACATCAAGATTGGCCTGGTCGAACGCCCGGGAGAAGAAGGTGGAGTAGAGGGCCACGACGGGCCGGAGGCCGCCCATCGCCATCCCGGCGGCGGCCGTGAGCTCGTGCTGCTCGGCGATCCCGACGTCGAAGAAGCGGTCCGGAAAGCGCGCCTGGAAGGGGAGGAGGCCGGTCGGCCCGGGCATCGCGGCCGTCAGGGCGACGATCTCGGAGTGCTGCTCCGCCTGGCGCAGGAGGGCCCGGGTGAAGGCGTCGCTGTAGGTGAGGGCGGGCACCTCGAACGGGTCGCTGTCGGGCGCGGGGGCGTCGCCCGTCTCCTCGTCGACCGCGGTGTCGACCTCGGCGCCGACCGCGATGGCCGGCGCCGGGCGGGGGACCTTGAAGTCGTGCAGGTTCTGGACCTCGTCCTCTTCGGCGGGGGCGTAGCCCCGACCCTTCTGGGTCAGGACGTGGACGACGATGGGTCCTTCCCATTCGGCCGCATGGCGGAAGGCCTGCTCCATCTGACCGATGTCGTGCCCGTCGATCGGTCCGGCATACCGCACGCCCAGCGCCTCGAAGAAGGGGTGCGGGGCCACGATCTCGCGCAGCGCGCTGGTCAGGCTGCGCACCCCGCTGTAGGCCAGCTCGCCGACGGCGGGGAGGTCTCGGAGCCGCAGGCGGAGCCGCTCACGGGTCTGCGTGTAGGTCGGGTTGAGCCGCAGGCTCGTCATGCTCTGGGAGAGGTGGGAGACGGTCGGCGCGTAGGAGCGGCCGTTGTCGTTGAGCACGACGACCACGCGCCGTCCCGAGTGCCCCAGGTTGTTCAGCGCCTCGTAGGCCATGCCGCCGGTCAGGGCGCCGTCGCCCACCACCGCCACGACGCGCCGTGTGCCGCCGGCCCCGACGAGGGCGCCGGAGAGCTCGAGCGCGCTGGCCAGTCCGTGGGCATAGGAGAGAGCGGTCGACGCGTGGCTGTTCTCGATCCAGTCGTGCTCGGATTCGGCCCGGCTGGGGTAGCCGGACAGGCCGCCCGCCTGCCGCAGGTCGCGGAACCGGTAGCGGCGCCCGGTGAGGAGCTTGTGCACGTACGCCTGGTGGCCGGTGTCCCACAAGATGGCGTCCTCGGGCGAGGAGAACACCCGGTGCAACGCCAAGGTGAGCTCGACGGCACCGAGGTTCGACCCCAGGTGCCCGCCCGTCGTGGTGACCGTGTCGACGATGAACGTCCGGATCTCGGCGGCCAACTCGCTGAGTTGGTCGTCGCTCAGCGCCCGAAGATCGGCTGGTGTCTCGATGGAGGGAAGGATCATGGCGAGAAGGGTGGGGCAGGCGGAGCTCCCCCAAGCTACCTCCGGCCAGTTCCGGGCGGGGGTCTCGCGGGCCGGAGGGCGACGCCTCGCTCGAGGGCGCGGACCGGGGCAAACCCGGGCGAGACGGGCCGCCCGGATCGGCAGGAGACCGGTGGCTGCGGATTCCGGGTCCCGAACTGGACCGTCGAGGGGAGAGGCCGGGCCGGGCCCGACTCGCCGCCCGGCGCACGCTCGCGGCCGGATCAGCGTCTGGGCCGCTCGGCTCGGTTGGTACGATGCCGGGCGTCGTGGATACCGCTCCCCTCATCGAATCCGCCGTCCTCGAGCGCGTGCTGGCGATGTCTCTGGCCGGGGGCGGGGACATGGCCGAGGTGTTCGCCGAGGACCGCCAGACCTCGTCGGCGATGCTCGACAACCAAAAGGTCGAGGAGCTGAGCTCGGGTCGCCAGCGCGGCGCCGGCATCCGCGTGGTGATCGGCGAGACCACCGGGTACGCCCACACGGCGGACCTGTCCGAAGCCGGGCTCCTGGCGGCCGCCGAGGCCGCTTCGGCCGTGGCCCGTCAGGGTGGCGGGACGAGGATCGTGGCGCTGGGCCCCCGCCATGCCGCTTCGTCGACTGCGGCGATCCTGCCGAGCGAGGTCGCCAAGTCGGCCAAGTTGGAACTGCTGTCGCGGGCCGATGACGCAGCCCGATCGGCCGGGGCTGCCATCACCCAGGTCTCGGTCGGCTACGGCGACAGTCGCCGGCGCATGCTGGTCGCCACCTCCGAAGGGGTGCTGGCCGAGGACGATCAGGTGCGCACCCGCTTCAACGTCTCCTGCGTCGCGACGGGCGACGCCGGCATGCAGACCGGGTACGAGACCCTGGCCCGCACCGAGGGCTTCGAGGTCTTCGGGGCGGCCACGGTCGAGGAGATCGGCCGGGCGGCCGCCGGTCGTGCGCTGACCAAGCTCTTGGCGCGGCCCGCGCCCTCCGGCGAGGTGCCCGTCGTCCTGGCGGGTGGCAGCGGGGGCATCCTTTTTCATGAGGCGTGCGGTCACGGCCTGGAGGCGGACCACATCGTGAAGGACGCCTCGGTGTACAGGGGCCAGGTGGGCGAGCTGGTGGCCAGCCCGCTCGTGACCCTGGTCGACGACGGGACGGTCGCGGGCGAGTGGGGCAACTACGCCATCGACGACGAGGGACGCCCCGCCGCGCGCAACGTGCTCATCGAGAACGGCGTGCTCACCGACTACATGTGGGACTACCTGCGAGCCCGCAAGGAGGGCCGGCTGTCGTCGGGTAACGGGCGCCGCCAGAGCTACCAGCACCTGCCGATGGTCCGGATGACCAACACCTTCCTCCTGGCTGGCGACGAGGATCCCGAGGAGGTCATCGCGCAGACGCCGCGGGGTGTCTACGTGGCCAAGCTCGGGGGTGGCCAGGTGAACACCGCCACGGGCGACTTCGTCTTCGGGACCTCTGAGGCGTATCTCATCGAAGACGGCCGGATCACCGAGCCGCTGCGCGACGCCAACCTGATCGGCAACGGACCCGAGGTGCTGCGACGAATCGACGTCGTTGCCACGGACTTCGCCATGATGCCCGGAACCTGTGGCAAGGACGGCCAGAGCGTCCCCGTCGGTTGCGGGCAGGCGACGTTGCGCATCACCGGGGTGACGATCGGCGGCACCGCCGCGTGAACGATCTCCTGCGCCTGGCCGAGGAGGTTGTCGGCCGGGCCGAACGGGGGGAGGACGTCGAGGCGTACGTCGCCCGCGGTCACGACCTCGAGGTCCGGGCCTACAACGGCGAGGTCGAATCGCTCGCCTCCGCCAGCAGCTCGGGTATCGGAATCCGCGTGCTGCTCACCGACGGCGGGAGTGGCGGCCGGCTCGGGTTCGCGTGGGCGGGATCGCTCGAGAGCGACGTGGTCGCGGCGACGCTGGCCGAGGCGCGGGACAACGCCACCTTCGCCACCCCCGATCCCGACGTCGTCTTCGCCACCCCCGATGGGGTCGCCGCGGCCCCCCTCGACCTGTGGGACCAGGGTGTGGCCGAGACACCGACCGAGCGCAAGGTGGCCATGGCGCTCGAGCTCGAGCACCTCGTACGGGCCCACCCGATGGTTCGCCAGGTCGATTCCGCCGACTACGGCGACGAGCGGGTCGAGGTGGCGCTCGCCTCGACCACGGGCATTCGGGCGACCAGCCGCCGCACGGGATCATTCATCTCGGTGTCGGCGATCGTCGGAGAAGGTGCAGAGACGCAGACGGGCACGGGCTTCAGTGTGGCCCGCTCGCCCGGTGGTCTCGACATCGGCGCCGCCGGCGCCGATGCGATCCTCCGCTCCACCCGGCTCCTCGGTGCCACCAAGGCGGCGTCGGCGCGCACGACCGTCGTCTTCGACCCCCGGGTCGTCTCCTCGCTCCTCGGCGTGATCTCCTCCGCGCTCTCCGGTGAGGCCGTCGTGAAGGGCCGATCGTTCTTTGCCGGCCGCCTCGGTGAGGAGGTGGCGGCGAGCACCGTGACCCTGATCGACGACCCGACCGACCCTCGGGCGTTCGCCGCGACCGCCTTCGACGGCGAAGGATTGGCGTGCCGGCGCAACGTGCTCATCGAGGACGGAACGCTCCGCGCCTTCCTCTACGACACGGTCTCGGCGAGGCGGGCGGGCACCGTGTCCACGGGCTCGGCCGTCCGGGGCGGATTCGCCGGCACCCCGGGCGCTGGTTGTCGGGCCCTCACGCTGCGGGCGGGCTCGCTCAGCCAGAACGAGATCTTGGCGCAGGTCGGCGACGGCGTGTACGTGCAGTCGGTCACCGGCCTGCACTCGGGCGTCAACCCGGTGAGTGGCGACTTCTCCGTCGGAATCGAAGGACTCATGATCCGCGACGGTGTGCTGGCCGAGCCGGTGCGCGAGGTCACCGTGGCGTCAACCCTCCAGAAGATGCTTCAGTCCGTGCTGCACATTGGCGGGGATGTGGAGTGGCTGCCCGGGATCGCGGCAGGACAGACCCTTGCCATCGGGGAGATGCAGCTGAGCGGGAGCTAGCGGGTCAAGACGAGGAGGCGCCGGTCGAGGCGCCCGACTTGCTCTGCGAGCCCGATTTGCTCTCCGAGCCTGATTTTGAGTCGGAGCCCGATTTGGAGTCGGAGCCACTCGAGCCGGTTGCGGTCGATGGCGTCGACGACTCCCCGGCTGAAGAACCGTTGCCGGAACCACCGCCGCTCGACGATGCATCGCCGATCTGCTTCGGAGCGCTCCCCTTCTTGCCCGTGGCACTACGGCTGTCGGTCTTGTAGAAACCGCTGCCCTTGAGCACGATCCCGACGTTGCCGAAGACCTTGCGCAGATCTCCACCGCAGTTCGTGCAGGTGGTGAGCGGCGGGTCGGTGAATGCCTGGGCCACCTCGACGTGCTGCCCGCACGAACGGCACGCGTATTCATAGGTGGGCATAGTCGGCTCCGGGGTCGGCGGGGGCCTGGCCTCCGCTGGCACTCAAGGGGGGTGAGTGCCAATCCTACCGTGTCGCCACCGTCCTGACGCCACGAGCAGGAAACTCGTACAATCGTGGCGTGGCAGAGCGAAGCCTGGCCAGTCTGGATCCTCTTGGTGGGGCTCGGGTCGTTGACGTCAGCCCCCGCGAGCCGACGCACCGCCGAGCGCTTGCCCGGTGTCGCGTGACGATGCTCCCGGAAACGACCGCCAAGGTGGCCAACAACGCCATCACCAAGGGGGACGTGTTGGGGGCGGCGCGAATCGCCGGCATCCAGGCGGCCAAGCGCACGGCCGACCTGATCCCAATGTGCCATCCGGTTCTCGTCGAATCTGTCTCGGTCAACTTCTCCATCGGCGACGACTGGGTCGAGGTCGAGGCCCAGGTGGAGACCATCGGGAGGACCGGGGTGGAGATGGAGGCGATGACGGCATGTTCGATCGCCGCGCTCACCGTTTATGACATGTGTAAGTCATCCGATCGGACGATGTCGATCGAGCAAGTCACCTTGTGGGAGAAGACCGGTGGCCGGTCAGGCCACTGGCAGCGAGCCGCCCTCGGCGGCTGAGCCGGTTCGTCGCTGCGCTTAGCGGCGGCGACGCCCGGAACGGGCGAAGAAGTCTGGGGTGATCGGGGGGACCGTGATCAGGTCGGGGCCCCCGTCGCGCGGGAGCCCGAGCCCCTGTGGTGTATCCGACATGCCCCCGCCGAAGCCCTCGACCGGGGTCATTGCGGCTGCCACCTCGCTGGCCGTCTCCGATGGTCTCCCGAAACCGGGGGGCGGCGGTGGCGCGTTGTGCTGATCAAGTTGGACGGGTTCGGGCAGGGGCGGCATCGGCGCGTAGCCGTGCGGCGGTGTGATCGGACCCGGGTCGACGACTGGGATCTGCGGGCTGAATCCGGGAGGTGGCGGAAGCCGTGAGCTATGAGCAGGTTCCGCCGCGGGTTCTGATCTGGCGACCCATGGCTCTGCCGCTGGGGCGAACCCAGGCGGGGGTGGCGGCGCGGCAGCCGTAGGGCTGGAGAAGCCCACGGGCGGTGGAGCAGGTGTCGTTGTGTCGACGGCGAATCCGCCAGGCGGCGGCGCTATCGATACGACATTCGCGTGGTCGGTCGGCCCGCCGAACCCGGGAGGGGGAGTGGTGGAGCGGCGGCGTCCACCGAGAACCCTCCGGGCGGCGGGGGTGGGGGCGCGTCCAGGGAGAACCCTCCGGGCGGCGGGGGTGGGGGCGCGTCCAGGGAGAACCCTCCGGGCGGCGGGGGTGGGGGCGCGTCCAGGGAGAACCCTCCGGGCGGCGGGGGTGGGGGCGCGTCCAGGGAGAACCCTCCGGGCGGCGGGGGTGGGGGCGCGTCCAGGGAGAACCCTCCGGGCGGCGGGGGTGGGGGCGCGTCCAGGGAGAACCCTCCGGGCGGCGGGGGTGGGGGCGCGTCCAGGGAGAACCCTCCGGGCGGCGGGGGTGGGGGCGCGTCCAGGGAGAACCCTCCGGGCGGCGGGGGTGGAGCTCCGGCACCGGCACCCGCCGAACCCATGAAGCCTGGCGGGGGTGGGGGGCGGGGTCGACAGCAGGGAGGCAATGGCAGTCCGGTCGGCAGCCGCTCGCTTGGCTTTGCGGCGGCCGAAGAGCTTTCCAGCCTTCGGTTCGGGCAGTGTCAGATCGAACCCGGTCAAGTCCGAAAGTGGAGTGCCCATTGGCGGGGGCGGCGGCGCCACGAAGGGAGGTGGCTCGGGGATCGCCCCGAGCGTAGGCACGACGTCCGGCATCACGATGCTTGAGGCCTGCGGTTCGGCGAACGCGGCATGGGCCGGCATCACTGGATCAATGCGCTGGGGCGGCGGGATGCCGATGAGCGGGGGTGGAGGCGGGGTCGAAAGGGTGTTCCGGCTATCGATCGGCGATCCGAGCGCCAGGCCCTGACCGACAGCGAATCCGGTGACCGCCGGGAGTGCTTCGTGGATCTGCAGCACCATGCGGGCCATGTCGGACTGCGTCCGTTCGAGCCGGTCGAGGCGCTCAAATACGAGGTCCCAAGGCGACATCACTGGCACGGCGGAGCCGGCGTCCGACGGGTCATCCCGTCGTCTTCCACCGATGGGGTCGGGCATCGTCACTCGTGTTCCTCCCGGGTACCGAGGGTTGCGTGTCCGCCTCTACGCACGTTCAGATCGTTTAAGGCCCCGACACGCCGACCACTCGCGGTGGAAACGAACGTGATTTCAGCGTACCGGATGCCCCTCGCGAAATCGCGGTTTTCGAGTGACGAAGGAGTGACCCCCAGGGGCGACCTCGAGTCAGAACAAAGTTTCCGGGGTATCCGCGAATTCCCGTTACAACTGCATTACCGTTCTCGCCGCGGGTCATCGAGCCCGTATTCATTGCCAATACGGAGAAACATCCAACAGGGAGGATCCTCCAAAATGCATTCAACAAAGCTGTCTCGGATTCTGCGCTTCGCGCAGGATGCCGTGGCTCGTAGGAACGCCGAGGCTCATGAGGAAGGGACCGAATCCGGTTTCACCCTTATCGAGCTGATGGTGGTGCTGTTGATCATGGCCATCTTGCTCGCCATCGCCATCCCGACGTTCCTCGGGGTGAAGGGTGGGGCGCAGGACCGTGCTGCCCAGAGCAACCTGACCAACGGACTGACGTCGGCCAAGGCGCTGTACGCCGGCGTCGGGTCGTACCCGACCGCGGCGAGCTTCACGGCGACCATGGCCACGCAGGAGCCCGAGCTGACGTTCACGACACCAGCGTGGCCGCGGCAGGAAACAACATCTCGTTCGACATCGACGGGGACGGCCAGCAGATCATCCTGGTCGACTACTCGCCGAACAACAGCGGGACGTGCTGGGCGGTCAGCGACAACAACGGACTGGCGTACGGAGCGACCGGCTCGGTGCAGTAGCCGGCGCCCCAGCTGGTGATGTGTACGCGTCTGGAAGGCGTCGACCACCACCCGTGTTCGGCACCGGCGCTCGTGGCGACCATCACGGGAGCGGCACCGGCTGGCCCCCCTGCCTTCTGGCAGACGTCGTACCCGACGACCCAGGTCAACCCGTAACTCACAGCCTGTGGCTTCAGCCCTCTGGGTCTGAGGCTGTTGTGGACGAGGGTCCCGCCTTCGGGCGGGACCCTCGTCTCACTCACACCGAACTCGTCTATCGGGGGAAAGACGTGCAAACGACGGAGATTCTGGGAAAGGGCGGCATCGGAGTCGCCTGGTGGTCGCAGAGCGGCCCAATCGGGCTCGTGGTGGATCTGGCGGCTCGCTGGCCAGGTCGATGGGAGGACTGCCGCGTGACACTGGTCAACGAGCGGATCGGTCGGCGCGACGTGACGTGCGTCGCAACCGCACGAGAGCAGCCCTTGCCGGCTGGATCACGCCGCAAGGCCGCGGATTGGCTTCGCCTCCGAGCCTGGCCGTTCGTAGCGGCGGCAGCGGTGGTGATCATCGGGATGGCCTACACGCTTGTTCTGGGGACCGCTCGTCCACCACGCCTCCTACTGGATCGCCCCCGGCGACCTGTGGGGCACATTCCGTTCGGCTCACTACGTGGCCTGGGGAGACATCGGCGATGTCTACCGCGCAGACCGGGTCTGGTCACGCTGCCCGGGATCAGCGTGGTGCTGGCCCCAATCGCCTTCATCACGTATCACTTCGATCTGTCGGAGGCGTTCCCCTTTCCGGTCGCCCATCCGACGGCGTGGCTGGTGCTTGGGCCCGGTCGAGATGGTCCTCGGTGCGTCGGTGCTGTTTCCGCTCGATCGCCTGGCGACGACAGCTCGGGCGTGACGCCCGCTCGTCGCGTGCGCTGTGTTCGCTCGAGGCGTCGGTGCTCTGGCCGGTCGTGGCCATCTGGGGCCATCCGGAGGACCCGTTGGCCATGACCTTCGCGCTCTACGGCTTCTTGGCCGCGTTCAGCGGGCGGTGGCGATCGTGCGGGTGGTGGTGGGGATTGGCTCTGGTCATGCAGCCGCTGGTCGTCTTGTGCTGCCCCTGATCTTCGCCATGGCCCCGGTGCGCGCGGTGGCGGCGATTGGCCGTGCAATCGGCCTTGCCGGCGGCGCGCTGCTGGCGATTCCGCTGGTCCAGGAGTGGGCCAACACGAGCTCGGGCGCTGTTCAAACAGCCGAACTACCCGAGCATCGACCACGCCGACGCCCTGGCTGGCGTTCGCTCCGGTGCTCTCGCAGAAGGCGCATCCGATCAGTGCCCCAACTTCGGAGCGAGCTGAGCGGCTGCGGACACACGATCTTCACATCGAGCATCACCCACACCATTGCGGGCGAGGTCGTGGCCGCCGGTCCCGGGTCGGGCTATCGCGATCGTGCTCCGCATGCTCCTCGGGATCTGGGCATTCCGGCACCGGCCGACCGTCGCCGCAGATCGTCTGGCTGGCTGCGCTGGCGCTCTCGCTTGCGGTGCGTGTTCGAGTCGGTGATGGACCCGTACTACCTGTGGCCGCCGCTCGCGGTCATCCTGGTCTTGTCAGCCCGCGATTGGCGTCGGTTTCTGGTCTGCCGTCGTCAGTGCGCGCTGCATGACGGTTTGGAGCTACCGCCACACCGGACCTTGGTCGTGGTGGCTGCCGGTCGTCATCCTGCTCGGCGTCTGTCTGGCTGCGCGTTTCCGAGGCGTGTCAAGGGCGTCGAGCGAGGCGGTCGGTTCGAACACGGGCGGTCACGAGACCGCGGACTCGATCGAAGGAGTGGTTCCAGATGCACCCGGAGTCGGCCAGCTCTCGTCTAGCAGTTGGCGGTGACCCGCCGGGGGCTTGGTGTCGGTCGGGTCCAGCGGGTCTCTCGGCGAGCCGCAGCCGGGAGCGGTCCCGGCTGGGTCGTCGTCGTCGTCGTGGTGGTCGTCGGGTCGTCGAGGTCATGCCCCCTGGACCTGAGCCCGGTAGGCGGGTCGTGGTCGCGGGGCCGCCGGGAGAGACGCTGCACGACGGCATCAAGCCGGCCACGCAGACCAGGGCCAGCCAGGCTGCTCAGGCGTCGCCGGCGCGGAAGAGCGAGGGGTCCGCATCGATCAGCCGGCGGCCGTGTTGGCTGCTCGGCCACCGGGCCGAGGCATGGGCGAAAACATCCAGAGCGTAGGAACTGACAACGAGGGGCGGTGCGACTGCTTGCCGGTTCCGCCGCCCGCTGATAGTCGACGCTGGTGATGATGGTGAGCCGGGGAGCGCGTAGAGCGCCTTGATGAACGCCAGCGTCTGGTCGTAGGTCCCCCGTCGCCGTGATGCCGACCGGGATCGACGGCGACGTTGCCCCCGCTCGGGTGGCCGACGGGTCGACGCTCTGGATACTTGCATCGCCGGCGGCGGCGGCGGCATTGGAGAGGGCCGTGATGTAGTCGTAGATGTCGGTCGTCGGTGGGCAGTGCCGCGGTGAGTCGGTCGGACAGTTGGCGCCAGGCGTCCGGCCTCCTTGGAGTACGCCTTGAGCCGGGCCAACTGCTCGTTGAGCTGCGCCTGCTCCGTCTGGGCGGTCTGGGTCTGCGTGTTGACGCGGCCAGCTGCTTCCCCGTCGGGGAGAAGTAGGCAACGAACCAGATCAACAGCACAAGGACCGCCGCCCCGATGATGAGCATCATTGTTCGGTTCCGCAGCCCCGACGAGTTTGACCAGCGGGAGTGGCCATCAGTCGGGCACCGAGTACTCGCTCACCCGCTGGCCCTTGGCGCCGTCTCGTCACGTTGAGGGTCGCCGCGAAGTTCACTGCAGTCGCCGTTGGTGACACCGCCGCTCAGGTCAACATTGTTGAAGATCGGGGACTGCGCTCATCGAGTGACCCCAGAGCGTGACACCCGTGAGCGAGGTGGTCGACACGGTGGTCGGTGACGTGGCGACCGGTACCCTGGGTGCGTGGAGCTGGCGCAGCGCTGCCCGGAATGGAGTCGCGGTCATGTTGACGTCCGACAGCGTTGCGCGTCGAGGGAATGTACTGGCCCAGCTGGTTGAACACGACCAGCCAGTCGACCTCGCTCGGCGAGCTCGGGCAGCACATCGGCCGCCAACGCTTGAGCCTGGTCGCGGAGCTTGACGGCCTTGTCGTACTTGGGGATCTCGACGGTCTTGATCTGGACGTTCTCGGCGTTCACGGCGTTGAGGACGCCTTGTGCGTGCTGGATGGAGAGAACGCGCCAGCCGCTGAGTGCCACGAGAAGGAACGCCAGAGCCGCCACGCCGATCAGCACCCGCTGGCGGAGCCGCTGCCGCGGCCGCCTTGGCGACGACCGCGTCGGGCAGGAGGTTGAACGGTCGACCGGTCGGATCGGGGAGTGCCAGCCCGATCGACGTCGCCACGACCGCGTCGAGCTCCGCCGCCTGCTCCGGGCTGAGTGGCAGGTTCGACGTGTCGACCCGCGACAGGGGGGAGGCCATGGCCACCGGGACCCCGGCCGTGCTCTGGAGCTTGGCGAAGAAGCCCGGAGCCCGGCATCCGGCCCCCGTGAGGAGGATCCTCGACACTGGCTGCCGGCCAGGCAGCGACGAGAAGAAGCGGATCGAGTTCCTGATCTCTGAGACCAGTTCGTCGACGACCGTGTTGGCAGCGGACTGCGCGCCGGCAGGTCGTGGTCGCCGGGAAGGCCGAGCTGGCGCTTCAAGATCTCGGCATCGGCGTGCGGCAGGTCCAGCGATCCGCCGACCGCATTGGTGACCGTCTCGCCCCCCATGTCCAGGGTGCGAACGAACTGGAGCACCCCGTCCTGCTCGACCACGACGAGCGTGAGGCCGGCACCGATGGAGGCGATCGTCTCGGGAGCGCCGCCGAACCGGGGGTCGTAGAGCGCACGGGCGAGGGCGGCCGTCTGCAGATCGATGGAGACCGGTTCGAGGTCGGCCTGCTCCAGGGTGTCGACGAGGCCCTCGATCAGCTGGGTGTGCGCGGCGGCGATCAGGACCCGCAGCTTGGGGGGCGCATCGGGCTCGTTGATCTGGGCGACCACCTTGGAGGACAGCGCCGTCGACTCGAGTGGAAACGGCACCACTTCGTCGGCCTGGAAACGGACCGCGTGCTCGAGCTCTTCGGGAGCCATGAGTGGCATGTCGATCTCACGAGTGATGGCCCGGAGGCCGGCGACGCCGACGTGCACCCGGCGGCTGACTGAACCCGCCCTCTTCCCAGAGGCGCCGCAAGCGCGATGGCGACCTGGCCGCGGTCCTTGATCTCCCCGGCTTCCATGGCCCCGGGCCGGAGTCCGATCTGGCCGAAGGCTTCGATCACCGGGCGAGGTCCGTCCGTGGCGCTGAGCTCGACGGCGCGGACAGCGCTGGTACCGATGTCCAGACCGATCCGGTGTGCCATCCAGCGTTCCAGCCCTTTTGGTCGTCGGACGACCGAACAAGCCCGGGCGTCCGACCTCGTCCGCTCGCTCGGCGACCAGTCGTAATCGTTGTCGCGCCAACCACCAACATCAGTGGCGACGCCTGAACTCTAACGGTGAGGGTGGCCGAAAATTGGGATGCCCGGGCGTCACTCGGAGCGGTCGAAACCGACAGCGGTAGGCTCCAAGCAGCGCTCACCCGTCGTTCGACTGGAGATGTCCTGACACCACACGCACCGCTGCCGGTGGCACCTCGTGCCGGGGTGGACGGCACCGTGGACGTGTCGATGCAGCAGCTGAACGATCGTCCCGTCGTGCTCGCCCGGTCGTGCTCGGACCGGCGCCGGGGAGCCCTGGCTCGCCGCGACGGGGAGACGCTGGCCGCGGCGGCCCGGATCGCGCTGCAACATCGGGTGCCGCTCGTGCTCGAACTGGCCTCCAGCGGCGCGGACGTCTCCGAGGGGATCGACTCCCTCCACGGGTGGGGCAAGGCGGCAGCGGCGACCAGCGCCTGTTCGGGGATCGTCCCGGTGATCGCCGCGGTGCGCGGGCCGGTGATCTCGGGCCCAGCTCTCCTGCTCGCCCTCGCCGATGTCGTCGTCATGTCGCAGGATGCGGTGGCCTTCGTTTCCGGGCCGTCCATGGTGGCGGAGTTCACCGGCGTCCAGGTGGGGCTGGCCGAGCTGGGTGGCGTCGCCATGCACGCCATGGCGAGTGGGCTGTGCGCCCTCGAGTCGGAATCACTGCTCGAGACGGTGGGCGAGGTCCTCTCGTTCCTCCCCCAGCACACCGATGAGCCCGCCCCGATGGGCCCCGTCGACGATCCTCCGGGACGCCTCGTGCCCGAGCTGCGCGACATCGTGCCCGCCCGCGACAACGCGTCCTACGACGTGCGCGACGTCGCGATGGCGGTCGCCGACGCCGGCGAGATCTGCGAGCTCTGGGCGCGCTGGGCGCCGCAGCTCGTGACGGCGTTCTCGCGCATCGGTGGCTTCCCGGTCGGCATCGTGGCCAACCAGCCGCGCTCGCTGGCCGGGACGATCGACATCGCCGCCTCCCAGAAGGCGGCTCGGTTCGTGCGTCTCTGCGACGCGTTCAATCTGCCCATCGTGACGTTCGTCGACACGCCCGGGTTCCTGCCCGGCAAGGATCTCGAGTGGCGGGGCATGATCCGTCACGGGGCCGAGCTGGCGTTCGCGTACGCAGAAGCGACGGTGCCCCGCATCTGCGTCATCCTGCGCAAGGCCTACGGCGGCGCGTACATCGTCATGGACTCGAAGGGCCTCGGCAACGACGTGTGCCTGGCCTGGCCGGGCGCGCAGGTGGCGGTCATGGGCGCGCCCGGAGCGGTCCAACTGCTCCACCGGCGGGCGAGCGAAGAAGAGCGGCGGGATCTGGCCGAGGAGTACGCGGAGGACTACCTGACGCCCTGGCCGGCGGCCGAACGGGGGCTGCTCGATGCGGTGATCGACCCCGCAGACACGCGGCGCGAACTGACGGCCACCCTGACGGCGATCGCGACCCGCCGGGAGTTTGTGGTGGGCCGCAAGCACGACGCCGGTCCGATGTGAGTCACGGCCCTGTAACCCCCTGTTTCGCCCAGGACCAGGCCGCTCCAGACGGCCAGGAGCGCCCTTTCGGCGTGGTCAGATATGGCCCCTGAACTGGGGATATGTGACCGTCACCCAACCGAAACGCATCTGTGGGTTGATCGTCGTTCCCCTCGGGCATGATCGTTCTTGTGGAGACAACCTCAGAGGCACCACTCGATCCTCGAGTCCTGCCACAGCACTTGGCTTTTCGACCCGGCGCGCATGCGGTTCCGCCGGATCCTGAAGGGACTCGATCTTGACGCCCGCAACGCGTCGACCGCCTGGCGGCCGTATTTCGGACTGGAGCTCGACCCGATCTCCGAGTCGTTCATCGTGCTGTTGAACCCTGAAGGGACACGGTTGTTGCGCTCGTGGCGTCACGTGCAGCACTGCCCCCAGTGTGGGGGAGAGGCCACGGCCGAGCTCTCGCTCGACGAATTGCGCGCGCAGCTTCGCTCGGCTGACGCGCGCACGTCGTCGTGTGACGCGCGATCGAGGTCCCCTTCTGCGCGAACGGGCCAGCGTAAGCTGGAATTCGTGGACTCCCTCGATCTC
The DNA here is from genome assembly GCA_963833735.1 of uncultured Actinomycetes bacterium. Classification (GTDB taxonomy): domain Bacteria; phylum Actinomycetota; class Acidimicrobiia; order Acidimicrobiales; family RAAP-2; genus DATNIB01. The sequence goes on from CAWHYR010000014.1 coordinate 41,041, forward strand.
GAGCGATTCCTGAACCTTCTCGAACAGTGGGACGGCTCGGACCTCCATCTCAAGGCCGGGGCGCCGCCGCGGGTGCGGATCGACGGTGAGCTCCGGCTGATCACCGACGAGCCGTCGATCGATCCCGACAGCATGGCGGCCGTGGCCACGTCGATCATGCCGCCCCGCGTGAGCGAGACCTTTGCCAAGCACCACGAGGTGGACTTCGCGTACTCGATCAAGGGACTGGGCCGGTTCCGCGTCAACGCGTTCTACCAACGGAGCACCGTCGCCATGGTCTTCCGTCGGGTGCGTTCGGCGGCGGGCTCGGCCGAGGAGCTCGGTCTCCCCGAGATCATCTACGAGCTGGCCGAGGAGCAGCGAGGGCTGGTCCTCGTCACCGGCCCGACCGGCTCGGGGAAGACCACCACGCTGGCCTCGATGATCGACCACATCAACCGCACCCGCCCGTGTCACATCGTGACCATCGAGGACCCGATCGAGTACCTGCACCGGGACCAGCTGGCGTCGATCGACCAGCGGGAGGTGGGCTTCGACACCGACTCGTTCAGCAGCGCCATGCGCGTCGTTCTGCGCCAGGACCCCGACGTGATCCTGGTGGGCGAGATGCGGGATCCCGAGACGGCGTTCGCCGCTCTGTCGGCGGCCGAAACGGGCCACCTGGTGCTCTCCACGCTTCACACGATCAACGCCACCGAGACGATCAGCCGGGTCGTCGACTTCTTTCCGCCCCACCAGCACAACCAGATCCGCGTCACCCTGGCCGGCTCACTGAAGGGCACGGTCGCCCAGCGCTTGGTGCGCCGGGCGGACGGGAAGGGCCGGGTCGCGGCGCTCGAGGTCATGGTCGTCAACGGCCGAGTTCGCCAGTGCATCGCCGACTCGGATCTCACCTCCGATATCGAGTCGATCATCGCCGAGGGCGAGTACTACGGGATGCGGACGTTCGACCAATGCCTGGCCCAGCTGCTCGAGGCGGGCACCATCACCCTCCAAGAAGCGCTCTCGGTGGCCAGCAACCCCCACGACCTCCGGGTCGTCCTGGAGCGGCGGGGCCTCGTTCGCACGGGCAGCGCCTGACCGCTCCGCGTCCCTAGGCGTGCCCGAGCGGGCCTGCCGGTACGAGAAGGACCAGGCCAGCGAGGCAGGACGCCCCGGGGAGGAGCCGTCCCAGCTTCGAGTCCGTGACGCCGACGGTGCAGCTCACAGCGGCGATCCCCGCCACGATCAGGCCTCCGGGTCGCCAGAGCCACCCGGCACCCCAACTCAACGACACGAGCACCGACGCCACGGCCAGCCGGCCCGGATCGAGGCTGCCCCGACCGTCGAGTCGTTGCACCAGCCAGGGCAGGAACCCCGCGCCGACGACGGCGGCTGCGGCCGCGATGGCGGCCCACAGCAGCCGGTCGCCGCCGTGGTCCGCGACCGAGACCAGGGCCAGCGATGTCGCCCCGAGCACGGCGGTGAGCGCGATCGAACGCGGCACGGGGAGGTGGTCGAGGGCGATCAGGGCAGCCGCCAGGGCGCCCACTCCGAGGCAGTCGAGCGACGCGACCGGCGAGAACGACCGCAGGACCAGGGGAAAGGCGACGAAGAGCGCGGCCGTGGTGAGCTCCACGATCGGGTAGCGGGCCGAGATCGGCTCCTTGCAGTGGCGGCACCGTCCCCGCAGAACCACCCAGGAGATGACCGGCACGTTCTCGATGTCGCCGAGCTCGGTCCCACAGCGCGGGCAGTGCGATCGCGGGCGCACGACCGACATGCCCCGGGGGACCCGGTAGATGACGACGTTCAGGAACGATCCGATCGCCGCGCCGACGATCCCGCCGGCCACGGCGGCGATCACTCTGGCCGGCGCGCTGGGCTCCATCGCTCTGCGAGGTTAGCCCGCCACGCTTTGTGAGAAGTGCCTGGTTGGCCAGGGAAAACGGCGCCGACGGTCCCCAATTCGGAGATACCCGGGGGTTACGCTCGTAGGCGGCACAGAGGTACCGGGCACCAGGGACCGGGCCCGGCCGGCCCGAGGGGTCCCCCATGCGGATGCAGCGAGATTGTCGGCCGATTCTCGATCCCGCCGACGGCATCGACGGCGAGCGGTCAATGGCTGGGGTCTCGCTGGATGACTGACACCGCCACCGCAGATGCCAGGCGGCTGGCCGATGAGTACAACCTCCGCTTCGTCGACCTGACCCAGACGGCCATAGCCCCCGGAGCGGCCCAGCTGCTGCCCGAGGAGATCGCTCGCCAGTACTGCGCGGTGCCGATCGGACGCCGGCTCGGGACACCGGTCATCGCACTGGCCCAGCCCGACGATCTCTACACCATGGACACGCTCCGGGTCAGCCTCGGCCGCGAGTTCGTCGCCGTCGTCGCTCGCGCAGACCAGATCATGCGGGTGATCGACAAGATCTACGCGGAGGCCGACCAAGAGCGCCGGTCGGCCGACGCGGCGCCGGAGTCCAGTTGGTCCGGCACGGGGACCATCCCAGAACCCCCTGCGCCGTCCCCGGTCGCGGCGCCCGCATCGGGGTCCAGCACCGGCTGGGAGGGCGTCCCCGGGTTCGACACGGTCATCCCACCGGCCACCGCCTCGGAGATCACACAGCTGTTGGCCCCGCCCCCCCCACCGGCCACCGGCGTCGCGGCCTTCACGCCGATCTCCCCCGAGCTGGCCTCGTCGCTCGAGGCGGCGGCCCAGGACATCGAGAGCCCCGTGCCGGCGTTCCTGTCCGACGTGCCGGTGGCGCCGGTCGGGGTCGCCGCCGCGTCGATCGACGGGCCGCCGCTGGCGCGGCTCTTGGTCGAGGCCGGCCGCGTCTCGGTCGAGGCGATGCAGGGCGCGCTGGTCGCGCACCAGCAGACCGGCGAAGCGCTCGCCCGCTATCTCTTCACCAACAAGATCGCGACCGAAGACGACCTGGTGTGGGCCATGGCACGCGAGGTGGGGCTCGAGTTCGTCGACCTCAACCAGATCAACATCGACCGAGCGGCGGCCGCGCTGATCCCCGAGGCGACGGCGGTGCGCCACTCGGTGCTGCCGATCGGCTTCGAGGGCGGCATGCCGGTGGTGGCGATGGCCAATCCGACCGACGTCTTCGCGATGGACGATCTGCGCAGCATCATGGGCCGCAACTTCAAGCCCGTGGTCGCGACGCGGTCTCAGATCGAGACGTTCCTGCGCATCGTCGCGCGACTCGAGCAAAGAAGTGGGGGCCCTGGCCCAGGAGGCGGCCGACTCCAGCGGCAACGCCGACGCCGAGCTGCAGCAGCTCCAGGCGATCGTCGAGGACGCCCCCATCGTCCGCTACGTGAACCTCCTGATCCTCCAGGCGTTGAACGAGCGGGCCTCGGACATCCACATCGAACCGACGCCCAACGCGCTGCGGATCCGGTTCCGCATCGACGGCGTCATGCACGACACCTCGTCGGCGTCGCCGACGATCTCGTCTGCGGTCGTGAGCCGCCTGAAGGTGCTGGGCGAGATGGACATCGCCGAGCACCGCATTCCCCAAGAAGGCCGCGTGTCGGTCTCGATGAGCGACCGGCAGATCGACCTGCGATTGGCCACGCTCCCGAGCGTCTACGGCGAGACGGTCGTCATGCGGTTGTTGGACAAGTCGAGAAGCCTGAGAACGCTGCCCGAGCTCGGCTTCTCGCCCGACACGCTCGATCGCTACTCCAAGGCCTACAAGCAGCCCTACGGCGTCATCGTCGTGACCGGTCCGACCGGGGCCGGGAAGACCACCACGCTCTACGCCACGCTGGCCGAGATCCTCACCCCCGAGAAGAGCGTCGTCACCGTGGAGGACCCTGTCGAGTACCAGATCGACGGCGTGACCCAGGTGCAGATCAACCCGAAGGCGGGGTTGTTGTTCTCGACCGCGCTGCGATCCATCCTGCGGGCCGACCCCGACATCGTCCTCATCGGCGAGGTGCGTGACCCGGACACGGCCAAGATCGCCATGGAGGCTGCGCTGAGCGGCCACCTCGTGCTCACGACGCTGCACACGAACACGGCCGCGGCGACCCCGCTTCGGCTGACCGAGATGGGCGTCGAGCCGTTCTTGGTCACCTCCGCCGTCGGGAGCGTCCTCACCCAGCGGCTGGCCCGCGTGCTCTGCTCGGTCTGCAAGGAGGCGTACGACGCCTCCGAGAAGGAGTTCTACGCGGCCGGCTACGCCGACGCGGATCTTGAGAAATTCGATATCAGCACGCTGTATCGCGCCGTCGGTTGTCGGACCTGCGCGCACACCGGATACCTCTCCCGGGTGGTCCTGGCAGAGGTCATGAACGTGTCGGAGGAGATTGAGCGGATGATCATCCACCAAGCCTCGATTGCCGAGGTCGAACGAATGGCCTGCGAGCAGGGCATGCGGACGCTGCGCCAGGACGGCCTGTTGAAGGCCATCCAAGGCATCACCACGCTCGAGGAAGTCCTGCGGGTGGTCGTATGAGCCCGATCTCGAGCGACTCGCGGGCGGAGTGGTCCCGACGCCTCGCCCGTGCCCTCGTGGCCGGCGGCTACGTCTCCGAGGAGACGGTCTCGGGCTCCCTCGCGCACGCCACCGAGGCCGACGTCGCGCTCGGCGCGGTCCTCATCACCCAGGACCCCAGGCTGGTCGGCGTCGTCGTCAACACCATGGGTCAGCTGGCCCGCCTGCCGACCGTGAACCTCGAGACCGAACCGCCCGCTCCGGACGTGATGCGGCTGATCCCGCCGCTGTTGGCCCGCGACCAGCGAGCGGTCGCGGTGCGGGTGGTCGGCAACCAGGCCGTGCTGGCGTTCGCCGAGCCGCCCGATCCGGCCGACGTCCGATCCATCGGCGATTTGCTCGGCTTCGAGATCGTGCCGGTGCTCGGGGACCCGCTCGTCATCGACCGCCTGCTCGCGCCGAGCGATCCGGGAGGGCAACCGTCGAACGGTCAGCTGGCGAATGGTCAGCTGGCGAACGGTCCCGCCGACAGCGGTCGATACGACGCAACCGCGATCTCGAGCAACGGCCATGACGCTCCGAGCAACGGCCATGACGCCTTGGCGGAGCGACCGACGCGTGGAGATTCCGGCGCCGGTATGCCGACGGCGCCGGTATCGACTGGGCCCTCGACCAGCGCCGACGAACTGCGGCCGCCTCGCCACGCCAACGGTTCGGCCTCCGAGGCGCGCGGCACTTCCGAGCTGGTCGGTGTTCCAGAGGGCGCCCCCAGCCGCGCCACGCGCGGGGGGCCGACACGGATCTGGACGTGATCGCCCCGGCCGCGGCGCCCTCCGCCCCGCCGGCCGCGGTGCCCCCACCCCCGCCGCGGACGGTGGCGCCGCCGCCGCCGCCGGTCACCAGGCCGGTGGACATCCCGGCCGCGCCGCTCGTATCAGCGGACGCCGAGCCGCCGCCGCTCGTGGTTGCACTCGGCGGATCCGCGTCGCTCAACAAGCGGCGGAACACCGACTCGGGGCTTCGCCTGCACATCGACGACCTCTTGCGCTACGTGATCAGCATCGGCGCGTCGGACCTCCACCTGACCGCCAACATCCCGCCCACCGTGCGCCTGCACGGAGCGTTGCGCCCGATGCCAGATGTCGACGCCCTCGAGGCCGAGACGCTCCGCGAGATGATCTTCGGCATCCTCCCGCAGACCCAGCGAGAGAAGTTCGAAGCCCAACACGAGCTCGACACCTCTCACTCGGTCGCCGGCGTGGGCCGCTTCCGTGTGAACGTGGCGCTGCAGCGCGGGACGATCGCCGTGGCGCATGCGGCCGATTCCCCACGACATCCCCAACTTCGACACGCTCGGCCTGCCCGATTCGGTCCGCAGCTTCACGGACCTGCGCCGCGGACTGGTGCTGGTCACCGGTCCGACCGGATCGGGCAAGTCCACCTCGTTGGCGTCGTTGATCGACATCATCAACCGCACCAAGCCGCTCCACATCGTGACCGTCGAGGACCCGATCGAGTTCCTCCACGTCCACAAGCGCTGCGTGATCAGCCAGCGAGAGATCGGGGAGGACACGGCGTCGTTCTCCGAGGCGCTGCGCCGGGTGCTGCGCCAAGACCCCGACGTCGTGCTCGTCGGTGAGCTCCGGGACCTCGAGACGATCTCGACGGCCCTGACCGCCGCCGAGACCGGCCACCTGGTGTTCGCCACGCTCCACACCCAAGACGCCCCGTCGACGATCGACCGCATCATCGACGTGTTCCCCGCCAACCAGCAGGACCAGATCCGGATCCAGCTCGGCTCCTCGCTCCAGGGCGTGGTCACCCAGCAGCTGGTGCCGAGCAAGGACGGGAAGGGTCGCGTCGCCGCCTGTGAGGTCCTCGTGTGCACCCCGGCGGTCCAGAACCTGATCCGGGGGGCGAAGACCCACCAGGTCGCGTCGATCATGCAGACGGGCGGTCAGTTCGGGATGCAGACGATGGACCAGAGCCTCGCCCTGCTCGTGAAGAACCAGCAGATCACCGTTGCCATGGCGAAGGACCGCTGCCGCAGCGAGGACGACTTCCAGAACCACCTGAGCGGCATGGGGATCTATTGAGCGGGCCGGTTTTGACGGCTCGAGGAGAGGACTGACGTGGCAACCACGTTCGACTACAAGGTGCGGGACCAAAGCGGCAACCTGGTCGAGGGGACCCTCGACGGGGACAGCCTGCCCATCGTCGTCGGCCGCCTGCGCCAGATGGGCTACCTGCCCGTCGCCGTGACGCCGGCCAAGAGCGCGGGCCTCAAGACCGAGATCGTGATCCCGGGCTTCACGGACAAGATCAAGCCCAAGGAGGTGGCGGTCTTCACCCGGCAGTTCGCGACGATGGTCGACTCCGGCCTCTCCATCAGCCGGTCGCTCGGGGTGCTGGCCGCCCAGGTCGAGAACAAGTACTTCGCCGCCAAGCTCCGCGACGTGCACGACGACGTCGAGGCCGGGATCTCGCTCTCCCGAGCGCTGGCCAAGCACCCGAAGGTCTTCGACTCCCTGTACGTCTCGATGGTCGAGGCCGGCGAGGCCGGCGGAAGCATCGACATCGTCTTGAAGAACACCGCCGCCACCCTGGAGAAGCAGGTCGAGCTCAACCGCAAGATCCGCGGCGCCATGACCTACCCGATCATCGTGGTGTGCGTCATCGGCGTGATCTTCCTCGTCATGATGACGGTCCTCGTCCCGGTCTTCAAGAAGCTCTTCGCCAGCCTGGGCGGCAAGCTCCCCGCACCGACGCGGCATCTTGATCACGGTGTCGGACACCCTGGTCAGCTGGCACGTGCTGCGTGGTCATCGCCGTGGTCGTCATCGGCGTCATTCTGTTCCGGCGATGGATCAAGACCCCGACGGGCCGCCTGACGTGGGACAAGTTCAAGCTGCGTCCGCCGATCTTCGGGCCGCTCACCCACAAGGCGGCCCTGAGCCGGTTCGCCTCCACGCTGTCGTCGATGCTGAAGGCCGGCGTGCCCGGCCCTGGAAGCCCTCGACATCGTCGCCAGCTCCTCGGGCAACGCGCAGATCGAGCAGGCGGTCCTCCACGTGAAGGCCAAGGTGCGCGAGGGCAGCACCTTTGCCGCAGCCGATGAAGGAGATGGAAGACGTCTTTCCGGTGCTCATCGTCCAGATGGTCGAGGTGGGTGAGCAGACCGGTGCCCTGGACGAGATGCTGGAGCGGGTCTCGGAGTTCTACAACGGCGAGGTCGACCAGACCGTGGACAACCTGACGTCGATCCTCGAGCCCTTCCTCGTCATCATCATGGGAGCCGTGGTCGGCACGATCATCATCTGCCTCTACCTCCCGATGTTCGACTACATCAAGCTGCTCCACTAACCCGACTGACCGGCGCCCGGGCCGTCGAGGCCGGTGGATCGAGCCGGACCTCGTCGATCAATCGTCCTCGGCGGGGGACGCCACGTCGGTCGCGTTCGGCCGAGCGCCGGGGAGCCAGGCGCTGCGGCGGCGCTGCGCCCGGTCGGCCCGTTCGAAATTGGCGCTCGACGTCGGCCCAACGCAGGGGGTCGGCCTCGTCGCCCGCCGCCCCGAGCGCGTGGGCCCGGGTCAACCCCACGAAGGCGACCACCCACAGGATGGCGATGGTGGCGAACTTGGCGACGAAGCCGGCGAGCTGCTGGTCGAGGGTCGCCGACACGCCGCCGATGGTCGCACTGTGGGCGAATGCCGGGTACAGGGGATGGCGGGCGAAGATCCAAACGATGGCGAGGAAGCTGGGCACGATCGACTGGACGATCAGGTAGCCGGCCCGCCCGAGGGCCGACGGCCGATGCGTGCCCGGGAATCCCCGGACGACGGGCAGCCACAGCACCGATCCCGCCCCCAGCAGGACGGCGTCGAACGCCGCGCGGAGAAGAGGGTCGCGGGCGGCCGCGTCGACGGCGCCCGTGGTGAGCGTGGCCACCGCGCAGACGGTGACGAGCAGCACCGCCACCGGCGGGCGGCTGCACCAGCGGACCAGCGCGTCGAGCGCCCGGGGCCGCGTCACGCGGACCGCCAGCGCCTCGGGCAGGCCGACCATGAGCAAGCCCGGGCACGGCCAGGAGGAGGAGCAGGCGCTGGCAGACGAGCGCGGTGAGGGAGCCCCGCGCCAGGTCGGCGAGGGGCCAGGTCAGCGCCACGAGGGCGGCCACGAGGCCCGTGGCGAAGGACACCGCCTGGCGCCTGGTGGCGCCGAGGCCCTCCCGGCGCACGGCGCGCCAGTAGGCCACGGCCGTCCCGAGCACGACCACCCAGGAGAGCGGGTGGAGCTCGAAGGCCCAGGGCGACGGACTCACGGGGCAGCCGTCGTACGCTGACGCGCGATGGCGAAACTGGACCGCCTCGAGCGGCTCACCGATCTCGTGCTCGTCCTGTTGAACGCCACGCGGCCACTCACGCTCGACGAGCTGGCGGGTGACGTGCCGGGCTACCCGGCCGGCAAGGACGCCCGGCGCCAGGCGTTCGAACGTGACAAGCGGTTGCTGCGCGAGGAGGGGATTCCGGTCCTGACCGAGTCGGTCGGCGGACCCGAGCAGTACGGGTACCGGATCGACCCGGAGGCCTTCTACCTGCCGGACCTCAAGCTGACGCCCGATGAGCAGGCGGCCCTCCATCTCGCCGTCGCCGGCGTGCACCTGGGCGATCCTAGCGGGAGGGACGCGCTGTTGAAGTTGGGCGCGACCGGCCTGAGCGAGTCCCGGCCGCTCGGCGTCGTTCGTCCCGCCCGTCGCCCTGGTGCCGCTCTTCGAGGCCGTCCGCACCCGGGCGCGCGTGCTCTTCTCCTACCGCGGCGAACGGCGCGAGGTGGCTCCGGGCGGCCTGTGGTTCCGCCACGGCCGTTGGTACGTGGTCGGGTGGGATGCGGCCCGCGACGCGCCGCGGACATTCCGGGTGGATCGGATGGACGACGTGCCGAGCGTCGGCGAGCCGGGCAGCGGCACGCTCCCGGACGACTTCGACGTGGCCGGCGCCGCGCCCGAGGAGCCCTGGCGCCTCGGGGCCGAGGAGGCCGACGACGTCATCGTTCTCGTGGATCCGGTCGAGGCCGGCCGGGTCGTCGAGGAGGTGGGCGAGGCCGCCGTCCAGGAACGGCGGGCCGACGGCTCGGTCGTGCTCCGGCTCGGGGTGGCGAGCCCGGCGGCTCTCCGCTCGTGGCTGCTCGGCCTCTTGGATCACGCGCGAGGTGCATCGCCCCACCGGTCGAGCGCGAGCGGCTGGCGGCCTGGCTCCAGGCGATCATCGGCCAAGCGGAGGCGCCGGTCGACCGCGGGCCCGCCGCCCGCCGCCCGCCTGGGGACGTCGAGCCGGCCGACGGCACCGGCGAGACGGCGGGTGACGTCGTGGCGTCGAGCGACACGCGCCTGCGCCTCCGCCGCCTGCTCGCGATCGTGGGCTGGCTGGCCGCGGTCGGCGAGGCCCCGATCGAAGAGGTGGCGCGGCGTTTCGGCCTGGGCGAGGACGAGCTCGTCCGCGAGCTGGAGCTGGCGGCCTGCTGCGGGCTGCCCCCCTACTCGCCCGACGCGCTCATGGAGATCGTGGTGACCGACACCGCGGTCACCACGTTCCTCTCCGAGGACCTGGCCCGGCCGCGGCGGCTGACGGCGGCCGAGGGGTTCGCGCTGCTGGCCGCGGGGCGCACCATCCTCACGGTTCCGGGCGCCGACGACGACGGATCGCTCGCCCGCGCGCTGGCCAAGCTCGACACCGCGCTCGGCGATCGCCCGGCGCTGGTGGTCGATCTTCCGTCCCCCTCCCTCCTGGCGGAGGTGCGCGAGGCCGTCGACGAGCGACGTCGCCTGGACATCGAGTACCACTCGGGCTCGACCGACGAGGTGACGCGGCGCACCGTCGACCCGATCCGCGTGCTGTCGCTGGACGGCCACTGGTACCTCGACGCCTACTGCCATCGGGCCCGCGGGATCAGGCGGTTCCGCATCGACCGCCTCCGTTCGATCGCGACGGTCGGCGCGGCGCCCGAGCCGGTGGTGCTCGACGAGCCCTCGGCGGAGGCATTCGTGCCGGGCCCGAGCGCGACGGTCGTGCGGTTGGCTCTCGGCCCTGAAGCGGTCTGGGTCGCCGACAGCGTGCCCGTGCTCGACCTCCAAGCGACCGACGACGGCGGGGCGGTCGTCACGCTGGCTGTCGGTGGCCCGGCCTGGTTCGAGCGGCTTCTCCTCCAGGCCGGTCCGCAGGCTCGCGTCCTCGAACCGGCCGATTGGGTCGACGTCGGCGTGGACGCTGCCCGGCGCGTCCTCGCCTTCTACGTGCCCTAGGCGGGAGCCAGGTCCGAAGCGAGGTCGGCGCCGTTCGCTCGGGGGATGCCGTGGCACCCAGCACCTCGGTGCTGACCGTCTTCTCGCTCCACCACAACCGGGCCGACTACTACCTGGCCGACCTGGCCGCCGAGCTCTCCTTCATCCGGGCCCGCGGCGGGCCGGACGGACCACGCCTGGCGGCGGGCCAGGCGGGGCAGTGGCTGGGCCGCGGCGCCGAGCGGCTCGGCCTCGTGGGCGGCGTGGAGGCAGAGCCGTTCCGCGCGGTCCTGGCCGGCCGCCGTCCGGCCGACAATCGAGCACTCGGGAGCGGGCGGGCGCTGTCGGTGAGCGCATTCGACCTGACCTTCGCCGCGCCGAAATCGGTGAGCGTGCTGGTGGCCCTCGCCCCGACGGATGTCGCGGCCGGCGTGCTGGCCGCGCACGACACGGCGGTCGGCTCGGCGTTCGAGTACGTCGAGACCCGGGCGATGGCCGTGCGGCGTGGCACCGGCGGCGATCGGTCGGTCCTCCCGGTCACCGGCGCGACCGCGGCGGCCTTCACCCACGGACTGAGTCGCGCCGGCGATCCCCACCTGCACACCCACGTGGTGCTCGCCAACCTGGCCCAGGGTGACGACGGCCGCTGGAGCGCCCTCGACAGTCGCGGGCTCTTCGCCCATACGCGGGCCGCCGGCGAGCTCTACCGGGCCCACCTCCGCTCGGAGATGAGCGACCGGCTCGGGGTGGACTGGGTCCGCACGGCCGGCGGGTGGTCGGAGGTGGCAGGGGTTCCCCCGCTGGCCATCGGTGCGTTCTCGTCGCGCCGGGCGGACATCGAGCGGGAGGTCGCCCGGCGCGGGGTGCACTCCGGGCGCGCCCGGCGGGTCGCCTGGGCGTCGACGCGCGACGACAAGGTCGGCGACCCGGCCGCGGCGCCACGGCTCTGGCGGTCCCGGGCGGCCGCGCTGGGGCTGGCCGGGCCCGAGCTCGGGTCGGTCTGGGGTCGCTCCCTCCGGGCGGCGGACGGCCTCGATGAGCGCCGGTTCGCGGCGACGCTGGGCGGGTCGCCGGACGGGGCCCCGCGCCGCGCCGTGATCGAGGCCTGGGCGGCCGCACTCGACCGCGGCGGCGCCCGGCGCGACATCGAGGGCTCCGTCGACCGCTGGGTGGGGGAGCCCGACGCTGCCGTGGGCGTCGGCGAACCCGTCCGGCCCATCGCCCCCTTGCTCGTCCCGGGGCACCTGATCCGCGCGCTCGGGCCGCGGCCGACGACCGCGGCCGACCAGGATCTCTGGCGATCCGCCGCCCGGGCGGTGTCGCAATACCGGGAGCGCTGGGGGGTCACGGACCCGGTCCGGGCCCTGGGCGTCGACGGCGGGGCTCGCGACCTCTGCGTCCTGGCGGCGCCGCGCCTCTCGGACCACGTGGCCGTCAGCCGGCACGTGGCGGACACGCGCCGGGCGCTCGGTCGGTCCCTCGACCGAACCGCCGCGCGCGACGGGCTGGGCTGGGAGCGCTGAGGCTCGACGCGTTCAGCGCCCGAGCTCGGGCGCGGCCCGGCCGCCGGGCGCCGGAGGACCGAGTGGCCGGGACATCGTCGGGCCGTCCCGAGACGCAATGAGCTCGCGCCACGGCCACGTCGCGTGCGCCGGCGTGAGGCGGACCCAGCCGAGACGGTTGCGCGAGTCGAGCGCCAGCGCGGCGCCGGGTTGGCCGCGTGCGACCACGTCGACGGGGAGCCGCTTGCGGAAGACGGACGACGTCGTGAGCGACGCGTGCCTGGAGCGTCCGGCGCCCCGGGAAAGACCGACGGTCCGTGTCGCCAGCTCCACGTCGCCGGCCAATGCGGAGAGCGACTCGAGCGTCTGGTGGTCCGCGATCCCGCCCAGCACCATGGTGGTGCCGAAGAGCGAGAGGAACCCGTCGGCCTCCGCCCCCCAGCGGCTGCGCGCCTGGGAGAGGTCCTGGAGGCACACCAGCGCGAGGAGGCCCTGCCCGGCGCCCTCGCTCACGATCGCCGGCAGATCCGGCAGCGGGGCGATGTTGGCCGCCTCGTCGAGCGCGAACAGCACCGGTCGGCCCGCCGCGCCCACGGTCGCCCGCCGGTAGGTGGCGTCGCGGATGTCCCCCAGCATCCCGACCACGAGTGGCGCCAGCAGCTGTTGCTGCTGGCCGGCCGAGCACACGTACAGGGTGTTGGCGCCCGCCGAGAAGGCAGCCGCGTCGAGGAACGGCGGCTCTGTGGAGGCGAGTGCGGACAGCGAACGGTAGGCGGAGAACACGCCCGAGGCCGTCGACCAGATCCCGGACTGTTCCCGCTCGTCGGTCGCGAGGAGCCCGGCCAGCACGTCGGTGGCCGGTACTTGGTCCCCGACGTGATCCGAAAGGATGCGCAGGGGCGTGCTCCCGTCGTGTCGATCGATCCACGACAACACCGCTCGGAGCGGCTCATCGGCCAACGCGGCGGCGTGCAGCAGCGGCGAGATGAGGGACGCGGCACGTTCGCTCCAATGGTCGTCGCTGAGCGGTGCCCACGACCCGCGACCGCCGCGACGCGTCGAACGCACCATCGCGGCGCCCACACTGAGCGCGCCGTCCCAACTGTGACTGGACTGCACCGGCGACCATCCGACGCGGAGCACGCCCGGCGGCGACTCGACGGTTCCGCTCGGGTCGAAGAGCATCGTCCATCCGACCTCGCCGCGCGCCCGGGCGGTTGCCGAGAGCACATCGGGTTTCGTCGACGTGCTCACCACCGCCCCCGGCGCGGCGATCACGTTCGGGATGATCACCGACGACGTCTTGCCCGAACGGGACGGTCCGAGTACCAGCGTGGAGCGCTCCGCTCCCGAAAAGGCCCAGCCCGATGCGCCAAAGCCCAGGTAGATGCCCATTTCAGTGGGGCGTTCGCGCCCGGGGTCTGGACCGCTCATGGACCGCCTCTCGTTCCGGCCGCGCCCGGAACGGTTGGTCGAAGTACTCGTTTCGACCGAACAGGTCGTCCATCGCGGCAGTGCGCACGCGCCAGTTGGCGCGCGATGCGGAGCTGACGGTGGCGAACACGGGGGTGCGCGCGGCGCCGCATGCATGCGTCGTCGTGCGCGGCGAATGCGCGCCGAACATCGCCGCGCGGACGCGAGAAACACGCGCGATTGCAACCACATGTAGTGGTGACGCATAGCACGAGAAACGCGATCGTGCGAGTAAATGCTTGACCTGGGGCTGTGCAGGCTCTTTGATTGTGTGTAACCGAATCGCAACGGAGGCGTTGTAGTGCACCGCGCACGCGAGTTAATGACTGTTCGACAACCGATTGATCGGTTGGTCGCGGATGACTCGAGTCGCGCTGGTCATGGCGTCACGCGGCGTGAGGGAATCGTTCAGTGCTCCGCTACGACCGGCAGCCGCACACCTCGTTCGGTGCGGTCGCAGTGGATTGAACGAGCAGTATCCGGTGTTGCAATGCGGATACCGACATCGTCGGTGCCGCAGGCTTCACCTCAACTGGACACCTAAAGGGAGGTGCACCTGTGGCAATCGCCGCACGGAAGCGGGCCCCGGCACGAAAGACGGCCAAGCGGGCTCCGGCAAAGAAGACAACGGCCAAGAAGACAGCAGCGAAGCGGGCTCCGGCTCGTAAGGCTGTGAAGCGGGCTCCGGCTCGTAAGGCCGTCAAGAAGACGGTGCGCAAAGTAGCCAAGAAGCGCGCGCCGGCGAAGAAGGCCGTGAAGAAGGCCGTGAAGAAGGCCGTCAAGAAGACGGTGCGCAAAGTAGCCAAGAAGCGCGCGCCGGCGAAGAAGGCCGTGAAGAAGGCCGTTCGCAAGGTCGCCAAGAAGCGCGCGCCGGCGAAGAAGGTTGCCAAGAAGGCGGTGCGCAAGGTTGCCAAGAAGCGCGCGCCGGCCAAGCGGGCAGCCAAGAAGGCCTGATCAGAGGCGGCCACTGGCCGCGTCCGGTTTGTCGAATGCGGGGACCTGCGGGTCCCCGCATTCGCGCGTGTGCTCCCGGTTACACCGCCACCTGGTGGAAGCACTCGCCGAGGGCGGTGTGGGCCAGGCGCCCGTGGGTCTCGAGCTGCGCCCGAATCCTGGCTCGGAAGGCGGCGACGGCCAGATCGTGCTCTGCGGGGGAGGCCGGAGCCTTCGGGATGTCGAGCGTGCTCTCGTGCTGGCTCGCGTGGGCGAGCAGGGCCAGCACCTTGGCCTCCTCGAACCCGGCGACAGACTCGACGTGGTTGGGCTGGTCGGCCTCCCAGAGCAGCAACGAGTCGGGCCGGTGGGCGGCGAGCCCCTGATCGGGGAAGAAGAGCGCGTCGCGGGCCGCCACGATCGCATCGGTGACGATGAACCCCGCGTGGCGGTGGTCCGGGTGCAGCCGGTAGCGCCGCCAGGGGTCGTGCCCGAGCACGACCGCCGGCCGCAACGTCCGGATGATCCGGCTCACCTCCCAGCGCTCCTCCGGGCCGTTGGCGAGCTCGCCGTCGGTCCGCCCGAGGAAGAAGACGTCTTTCGAGCCCAGCGCCGCGGCCGCCGCCCGGGCCTCGGCCTGACGGGTGGCGACGAGCGTGTCCCGATCGGCGCTGGGGTCCCAGGTGCCCTTGGCGCCATCCGTGAGCACGAGATGGAAGACCTCGCAGCCGGCCGCCGACCACTTGGCCAGCGTGGCGCCGCAGCCGAACTCGATGTCGTCGGGATGCGCGCCGATCGCCAGCGCTCGGGTGGGGACGGCTAGATCGTGCGAGACGCCGTCGGTGTCGGGCAGTTCGTTGACCGGGAGGACGGCCGTCCGCGGTCGGTCCGTCCCGGTGCTCATGGTGACCAGGCCAGGTCGTCGGGCCAGTCGACATCGTGGGCCAGGGCCGGCGCATGGAGAATCCGGACCGGGACCCCGAGGCGAGCACACTCGCGCTGGTGCCGCTCGAACGACCCCGGGCCGTAGGAGAAGCGGAAGCCGCAGCCGACGGGCACGCGGATCACGTTGGTTCCGTTGCCGTGGCGGTCCGGGACGAGGGTCACTCCGTCGAATGCCTCGAGACCACCGATGCCGGTGGCCAGAGGAAGGTCCCCGTGGGCGACGGTCACGTGCTCGACCCCCATCTGGCCGAGGCGATCGACGCCTGCCTCCACCGCGCCGTTGAGCCCGCGGCCCGGTTCCCAGATGACGAGCGCGCCGAGCTGCCGGGCCCAGCCGGCGACGTCGCGGTCGTCGCAGACCACGGCGACGGGGAGGGGAACGGCGGCGGCAACCACCCGCTCCGCCATCTGCTGGACCAGTGCCCGGCGCGCCGCCTCCCCCAACACCTCGCCCAGTCGCGTCTTGGCGTCGGCGAATGACTTCACCGGGACGAGCACGGCCCTCGTGCCGAACGACGCCGGCGCCGCGTGCCGCATGCCGCGATCGGCAGCCGGGCGGGCGGGGCCGGCCGACGCGGACATCGCCTCAGTGTAGGAGGGCCCGTTCCGGCGGCCCCGGGTCGCCCCGGCGATCCGGTCCCGTGGACGCGGTCGACCTATGGTGCGCTTGGCCGGGCTGTTCGTTGGCGGCGGTTGGGAGGACGACATGGCCAAGATCGGGCTCATCGCCGACACGCACGACGATCTGGTGCCGTGGGGCGACATACAACCGAAGGTGGCCGACGCCTTCGCGGGTGTCGACCTCATCGTGCACTGCGGGGACCTCACCACGATGGCCGTGTTGGACAGCTTGGGGGAGATCGCACCGGTCGTGGCGGTGCGCAGCCCCGGCGATCCGCCGGCGGACGGGGCTCGCCTCTTCGACGGCCCACATCTGATCGAGCACGGCGGCATCGCCATCGCGGTGGTGAACGCACTGGGGGAACAGACCTTCGACGGGGTCGCGGTCGTTCTCCACGGCGGGACCCACCAGGCCAGCGTGGAGCGCCGGGATGGCCAACTGGTGGTCAATCCGGGGAGCCCCTCGCTGGCCGAGGCGGTGACGGTCGCGCTGGTCGAGATCGCCGGCGGCCGGGCCGAGGCCGCGATCGTTCCGCTCTGATGGGCGGTGTCGCGGTCGTCGGCGCCGGGTCGTGGGGCACCGCGGTCGCGTCACTGCTCGCTCGCAAGACCCCGACGCGCCTGTGGGCCCGTTCGCCGGCCGTGGCCGACCAGATCACGCAGCGGCACAGCAACCCCGACTACCTGCCGGGTCTGGAGCTCCCCGACACGCTCGTCGCCACGGCCGACCTCCTCGACGCGATCGGTGACGCCGACATCGTGCTCGTGAGCGTGCCCTCCCACGGGTTTCGCGCCGTCATCGAGCAGATGGCCCCGCACGTCGGTCCGGCGTGCACCCTCGTGATCTTGACCAAGGGCATCGAGGTCGGGACCAACCGCCGCATGTCGCAGATCGTGAGCGAGGTGCTGCCCGGTACCCCCTCGGGCGTGCTGACCGGCCCCAACCTGGCCCGGGAGGTGGCGGAGGGCCAGCCGGCGGCGAGCGTCGTGGCGCTGGCCGACGAGGAGCAGGCCGTGCGAGTGCAAGAGGCGCTCCACTCGACCACCTACCGCGTCTACTCGAGCAGCGACGTCATCGGCTGTGAGGTGGCCGGCGCGGCCAAGAACGTCATCGCCATCGCGGCCGGGATGAGCGACGGGCTGGGTTTCGGCGAGAACACCAGGGCCGCCCTCATCACCCGCGGCCTGACCGAGCTGGCCCGGGTCGGCACCGCGCTCGGCGGGCAGCCGCTCACCTTCGGCGGGCTGGCCGGCGTCGGCGACCTCGTGGCCACCTGCACCAGTCCGCGCAGCCGGAACCGGTCACTCGGGTTCGCGCTCGGCTCCGGCCAGTCGCTGGCCGAGGCCCAGGCCGGGACGCACATGGTCGCCGAGGGGGTTCGCACGGCCGGACCGCTGGTCGCCTTGGCGGCGGAGCACGATCTCGAGCTGCCGATCGTCGCCCAGGTCGCCGCCATCGTCGCCGGCACCTCTTCGCCGCGGGCGGCCTTGGCGGAGCTCATGAGTCGGCCGGCGCGCCGGGAGTGGGATGTCGACCTGCTGCGGGACCTGCTTCGTTGACCTCGCCGCGGCGAGCGGTCAGGTGTGGGTCAAGCGGGCGGTCGCGAAACCGAAGGGTCGGAGGGCGAACCACCCCTCGAAGGGTTCGAGCGGTCGCCCGCGCAGGTCGACCAGCCAGCCGGCGGCGGTGCCCAGGCCCACGGTCGTGGCCGTCTCGGTCGGGTTGTAGACGCGTATCTCGAGGGTCCCGGCCTCCCGACGCAGCGCGCTGATCCGCGCGCCCTCGACCGTGAGGTGGCTCCCCGCCGCCGCCCGGCTGCCACCACCCAGCGACTCGACCACCTCGAGCGGGGTGAGGAAGTCCTCGGCCAGGTCGAACGGATCGGCGGCGTCAACCGCCAGCGCGTAGCGCGTCTCGACGCGCGTGCCCGACCATCTGCAGCCCGTCGACCTCGAGGAGCGGGCCGGCCGGAACCGGGCGGTAGGTCATGCCGACTCCCGAGAGGAGCCCGGTCGACCGCAGGAGGGTGAGGGCGAGCGCGTGCGCCCGCGTCCCGTCGGGTCCCGGCTCGACATCGACGAGCTCGTACTCGTGGACGCCGAGGTGGCACACGGTGAGGCGTCCGGCG
Organism: uncultured Actinomycetes bacterium; assembly: GCA_963833735.1. GTDB lineage: Bacteria > Actinomycetota > Acidimicrobiia > Acidimicrobiales > RAAP-2 > DATNIB01. Next base: position 59,355 of record CAWHYR010000014.1, read on the forward strand.
CGTACGAACCGACGGGAGGGGAACGTCGGCAGGCCGCGTTCTTCGGTCCGCCCTGGGATCTCCAAACCCCGGCGGACCGCGCCGAACGCCGACTCGGCCTCGGACTCGGCCGCCGGCTCGGGCAGCGGGAAGTGGACCCGCAGCCGGTGGTCGCGGGCCGGGTTGACGAATGCGGTCGTGACGCGGACCAGTGGATCGTCCGCGTGGACCTCGATCGTCGTGGTGACCTCGACATCGCAGCTCCCGACGCGCTGGCCCGGGTGCTCGATCCGCTCGGGCCAGTCGTAGTGGGCGGTCACCACCGCGCTCGCCCGCACCGGCCCGTGTTCGCGCACCTCGACGGCCACGCTGCTCGGCGCGTCGACGATGCGGTCCTCGAGCGGGGGCGAGTAGTTGTAGGAGTCGCCGAGGTCGCCGCCGTCCACCAACCGTCCGTAGCCGGCGAGGCCGTCGATCGAGAAGGTCCCCTCTCGGGCATCGACCACCACGGTCACGAGCCCGTTGCGCAGGACCGCCGAGCCCGCGGGGCCGCCGGTCGCCTCCGGGTCGGTGCCGACGACGACGACCGATACCGGATGGTCGAGCCGGGCCGCCCGGACCGGGCCCCAGCCCAGCCCCGCGATGGCCTCGACCCGCGTGGCGACCCGTCGCACCGGTGGTTGGTCGAGCGTGACGCGGACGCTGGCCTCGGGGCGCTCCGACAGGCGTGCGCTCAGGTTCTTCTTCAGCGCTTCGATGGGAACGCCCGCCAGCTCCTTGTCCCCCACGACGACCGTCACGTCGATCCCGGTGTCGTCCTCTTCGATCTGGACGTCGTGGACCCACGCGCCCTCGTTGATCCGCGCCCCCTGCAGGAGCCCCAGCACGGCCTGGACGGCGTTGGCGTCGAGCGTCATCGTGCCCGGGAGCGCGCTCCGTTGCGAGATCACCTGCTCGTGGGGACCGGGCTCGCTGCCCGCAATGACGGCCTCGACGACTCCCTGGCGGGTGCGCGCCACCGGGTTCACGACGACGGGACCGGCGGCGGCCATCGAGGCGGCGAACGCGTCGAGCGCCCGTTGGGCCAGTCCGTCGCCGATCTGTCGGGCCTCGGCGAAGCGCTCGAGCACGGCGTCGACGACCTCGTCGGCCGAGCAGGCGCAGATCGAGTCGTGCGCCGCGTTGCGCACGACCTCCTTCCAGGCCACCTCGAGCAGTCGGGTCGGCCACCGGTCGGCCGGGCCGAAGAGTGCCGAGTACGGCTCCGCTCGATTCTCGAGCGCGATCTCGGCCAGCGCGGCCGCATGCTTCACATCCACCCGGTTGGAGGTGACCCCCATGAGCACGTTCGAGCGGGCGCCCGAGCGCAGTTCCCCGTCGTGCCGCTGCAGCCCGGCGCGCTCCACCGTCGACAGGTAGTCGGGGAGCGACGTGACCTCCAGGTGGAAGTCGTCTTGGAGCTCGTTCGCCTCGGCGACGGCCCGTCCGAGACCCGGTTGGGGGTGCAGGTGATCGGACCCGTTCATGAGGAGCAGCCCGTCGATCAGAAACTCGCGCACCTGTTCTTCGTAGGCACTCACCCGGCGGGCCAGGGCCTTGGCGTCGTCGGGCAGTTGGGCACCGTTGCCGTAGCCGGTGACGAGGTACTCGGCGCGCACCGAGGAGCCGTCGGGGGCCACCCAGTCGAAGCCGGTGCTGGTGATCTCCGACGGCACCCCCCGCCACACGACCGCGTCGGCGAAGCCGGCCTGAGCGAGTATCTGGGGCATCTGGGCGATGTGCCCGAACATGTCCGGCAGGTACCCGATCGTCATAGCGCCCCCGAACGCGCCGGCCCGTTCGAGTCCGAGCTGCAGATCGCGCACGATGGTCTCGGCGGACACCAAGAACTCGTCCATGAGGATGTACCAGGGGCCGACCGTGAGCCGCCCCGCCGTCGCCAGGCGGCGGAGCCGCCCCTCGTTCTCGGGCCGGATCTCCAGGTAGTCGTCGACGGCGGCCATCTGTCCGTCGAGCAGGAAGGCCCGGTAGGCCGGGTCGTGCTCGAGGAGCTCGAGGAGATCGTCCAGCACGTCGACCAGCTTGAGCCGGAACTCCTGGAACGGGGAGTACCACTCGCGGTCCCAGTGGGTGTGCGGCACGATGGCCACGCGGCGGGGAGGCATCTCGCCAGAATACGTGGCGGAGCGCCGCCGGCCCGCTGGGTACGATGCGTGCGTGTCAGCGCCGAGGCGGCCGCAGCTGGCACTCGGGCCGGCGTTCTCCTCCGCTTGGCCCCTGAGCGGCGACACGCTGCCGGCCCTGTGGTCGACCCGCTGGGCGGCGGAGCCGTCACTGCCCCTGCTCCTCCACGAGACACCCGTCGCGGAGCGGGCGGCCCCCGACGGGTGGTGCAGGGCGGGCGCGTTCGACGAGCGGACGCGTGCCGAGGCGGGGCGATTGGCGGCCGCCGGGCTGTGTGCCGGGGACCGGATGCTGTGGTGCGCCGGAACGTCCCTGGACTCGGTCGTCACCTGCATCGCCGCGCTCCGCCTGGGTGCGGTCGTGGTGCCGGCCAACCCCGCCTACACCGCGCGCGAGCTCGTCCATATCGTCTCCGATGTCCGGCCGGCCCTGGCGGTCGTGGAACGTTCCGAGCAGGCCGCCTGGGTCGAGTCGGCCTCCGCCGGCGCAACCCCGGTCATCGGGCTCGCGGCGGAGGTGTCGGCCGGCGCAGCCGGCCCGTCGCCCGCGCTCGATCAGGCGGCGCCGGGGGACCCTGCATTGATCGTGTACACCTCGGGCACGACGGGAGCGCCCAAGGGCGCCGTCTTGAGCCATGCCAACCTCCTGGCGGGGGTCCGCGCACTGCTCGAGGCCTGGCAGTGGGACGAGAACGACCGGCTGGTCCTCGCCCTGCCGCTCTTCCACGTCCACGGCCTGTGCGCCGGACTGTTCGGCACGCTGGCCGCCGGCGCGTCGGCCGTGCTGACTCGGTTTGACGCGGCGGGGGTGCTCGATGCGGCCGACCGGCACACGGGCACGCTCTTCTTCGGGGTGCCGACGATGTACCGCCGGCTCCTCGAGTCGGGACGGGCCAACGAGCTGGCCAATCTGCGGCTCTGTGTCTCCGGATCGGCGCCATTGCCGGCCGAGCTCTTCGGCGAGCTCTCGAGACACGCGCACATCGAGGCACTCGAGCGCTACGGGATGACCGAGACCCTGCTCACGCTCTCGAACCCCCTCGACGGGGAGCGGCGCCCCGGCACGGTCGGCTTCCCGCTGCCGGGCGTCGAGGCGCGCGTCGAAGAGGATGGCGCGCTGTGGGTGCGCGGACCCAGCGTGTTCGGCGGGTACTGGGAGCGGCCGGCGGCGAACGTCGAGTGCATGGTGGAGGACTGGTTCCGCACCGGCGACATCGTGTCGATCGACGAGGATGGCTACTTCCGCGTCCAGGGCCGCTCGGGCGACGTGATCATCAGCGGGGGCTTCAACGTGTATCCGGCCGAGGTCGAAGATGTGCTCATGGCCCACGCGGGAGTATTCGAGGCGGCAGTGGCGGGAACGCCCTCGCCCGAATGGGGGGAGGCGGTGACGGCGTGGGTGGTCCCCGATGGGGCCCTCGACGTCGGCGAGCTGCTGACCTTCGCCGCGGCGCGGCTCGCCCCCTACAAGCGGCCGCGGACAGTTCGGTTGATCGATGCCTTGCCGCGCAACGCGATGGGCAAGGTCCTGCGATCCGAGCTGCCCTGAGCGGGGGCGCGAGGGGCGATCCGGACCAGGTCCCCTTGAGTAGCCTGCGCACGTGCGCATCGCGTTCGGCACGGACGAGCGGACACCGCTGACCGATGGCCTCGTGCGCACGCTGAGCGGGCAGGGACACGATGTGGTCGTGCTGGCCGCCGGGTCGGAGTGGCCGGAGGTGGGCGCGGCCGTGGGCGAGGCTGTCGGCGGGGGAGCGGCGGCCTTCGGCGTGGTGTGCTGCACCACCGGCACGGGTGTTTCCATCGCCGCCAACAAGGTGGCCGGGGTGCGCGCCGCGCTGTGCACGGACGCGGCCACGGCAATGGGGGCCCGGCGTTGGAACGACGCCAACGTGCTCGCCTTCGGGCTTCGTCTCACGACCGAGTCGCTCGCCGCCGAGATGGTCGATGCATTCCTGGCGACCCCGTTCGACGACGCCGAGCGAGCGGCGGTCGATCGGCTCGAGGCTGGCCCGCGACCGGGGGCTGGGCGATGACGGCGACGGTTCCGACGACGCCCGGCCCGCCGGGCGTCGTGCTCCCGCGCCGCCGCGCCGCTGCGGACGGTCGCAAGGCGCCGGTCGGAGCGGCACGACCCACACTGCAACAGGAACGTCGGCTGTGGCGCTCGGGTCACGAGTGCGTGGCGGGCATCGATGAGGTCGGGCGAGGCGCCTGGGCCGGGCCACTCAGCGTCGGAGTCGCCGTGGTGCGTCCCGGCGCGCGGACACGGTCGCTCCCCAAGTGGTTGCGGGACTCGAAGCTGCTGCCCGAGGAGCGCCGGGAGACGATCTTCGACGAGGTCGCCGCGTGGTGCTCGGCGTGGTCCGTCGGCCACGCCAGCGCGGCCGAGTGCGATCGGTGGGGGATGACGGCGGCCCAGCGCCTCGCCACCTGCCGGGCGCTGGCGGGGCTCGGCGTCGTCCCCGACGCCGTCGTGATCGACGGCCCCTACGACTTCGTGAAGGATCGGAGGCCCCAGCTGCCCGGGCTCGAACCCGACGACGGCACCGCGGCCTGGCTGCCCCTCCCCGACGTCGTGCTGCCGCGTCTCGTCGTGCCCATGATCGACGCCGACCAGCACTGCGCGGCGGTCTCGGCGGCCTCCGTGCTGGCCAAGGTTGTCCGGGACCGCATCATGCGGGCGGAGGCCGAGCACTATCCGGCCTACGAGTTCGAACGCAACAAGGGCTATCCCTCGCCGACCCACAAGTTCGCACTGCGGGGCTACGGCCTCTCCGTCATCCACCGCCGCAGCTGGGCGTTCGTGAGCGGCGTGCCGTGGAGCGTCGCCTGAGCGCTCCGCGCGCTGGTGGGTGGGTCTCACCGGACGTCAGTCCGGTCCGCCCCGTAGACTGCGGCCGGTTCCCATGGTCTACCTGCTGGCTCTTGGTGCCTCACTGGCCAACGCGCTCACGAGCATCCTGCAACGGATGGGGGTGCAGGACGCGCCCGACGACCTGCGGCTGCGGCTGCGGCTGCTCGGGTACGCGCTCCGCCACCGTGTCTGGCTGCTCGGGTTCCTCCTGATGGTGCTCTCCTTCGTGATGCAGGCCAGCGCCCTGCACTTCGGACGGCTCACGCAGGTGCAGCCGATCCTCACCACCGAGCTCCTCTTCCTCGTCCTCATCCTCGGGACCTGGTTCCGGTTCCGGATCGGCATCCGTGAGTTTCTCGGGGTCTTGGCCGCGAGCGCCGGCCTGGCGGGGTTCCTTCTGTTCGCGTCCGCCGAGCGGGGGCAACGTCATCCCCAACACCACGGGCTGGGTCGAGGTCGGGCTGTCCTGCGGCGCCGTGGCCGGGATCGCGGTCATCCTCGCCCTGCGGGGGCCGCGGTGGTGGAGAGCCGCCATGTTCGGAGCGGCCGCCGCGATCGGGTTCGCGTTCACGGCGTCGTTGACGAAGGTCGTGTCCGACTACGTCGCCCACGACTGGACGTCGGTCGTCCGGCACTGGGAGACCTACGCATTGGCCGGCTGCGGCATGCTCTCGGTCTTCCTGGCGCAGAACGCGTTCCAGGCCGGCCCCATCGCCGCCTCCCAGGGCACCCTCGTCATGGTCGATCCCCTCGCCAGCATCCTGATCGGCGTGGAGCTCTTCGGCGATCAGCTGCGGACGTCGGGTGCCTGGGGCCCCCTCGAGGCGCTGTCGCTGCTCGTGCTGTTCCTCGGCGCCTACTCGCTGTGCCGGTCTCCGCTGGTGCGCGGTGTGAAGGGCGAGGACCCGCGTGAGCGAGACCTCCTCACGTATCGGCCCCGGCACGGCATGCCCTCGCCAGCCGGTCCCGCCGTCCCCCCCACCGCCTGAGGAGCGGGCTCGACCGCTCAGGCCCCGCTGTCGGGGGAGCGCCGCTCGACGGCCCGGCGCACGAAGAGCGCGAACGCGTCGGGATGGGTGAGGTGGATGCCGTGGCCGGCCGCGTCGACGACCACGCCCTCTGAACCCGGCACGTGCTCGACCAGCCACTCGTGCGCGGCGCGATGGTGCTGTTGGCTGCGTTCCCCGCCGACGCCGAAGAGCACGGGCATGCGGAGCTGGGTGACGTCGAACGGCTCGGTACTGCGCAGCGAGCCCAGTTCGGCCATGAGGGCCGGGCCGTCGGCCAGGCGGTCGGCCCGGGCCGCGTCGTTGAGGCCCTCCCAGGTGCTGTCGCTGGCCAGGCGCCGGAAGAAGCTCTCGACCATCTCGTCGGGGTCGTCGGTCGTGGGCGGGGCCGGCGGCGGCGCGCCGTCAGCGCGGCCGTCGTCGGGCAGCCAGGGCAGCGGCGCCTCGTAGGCGCCGATTGACGCGAAGAGCTCGGGCTCCCGCAGGGCCGCCCCCATGGTCACCACCCCGCCCAGGCTGTGGCCGACCACCGTGGCCGGCGGTCCGTCCCCGATCGCCGCCCGGACGACCCCCAGGAGATCGTCGATGTGGCCCTGCACGGTCAGTGGGGTGCCCTCGGTGCGCGAGGACTGGTAGCCCCGCCGGTCGTAGGTGACGACGCGCAGGTCGGGGAGCCGCATGACGGTGCGCCGGAAGCTGTTGGACCGGTCGAGGGTGCCGTGCACGAGGACGACCAGCGGGGACTTCGGGTCGATCGGCGTGTCGGAGGGGAACGGGTACGAGACGACGTGAAGCCCGGGCGGGAATGGCATCGGCGGGCACGCTACCGCGCGGCCCGGCGGCGGCGGGTCGAAAAGGACGCGCGGTGCCGTGTCAGAAGGGCTGCGGGCCTGGTCAGGGCCGGTAGGGTTGGGGTCATGACCGACGCGAGAACGAACGGACGCGTCACCGACCAGCCGTACCCCGCTGAGCCGGCCGCCGGGTCGTTCGGACCGAACGCGTGGCTGGTGGAGGACATGTACGACCGGTTCCTGGTCGAGCCCGCCTCGGTCGGGGACAGTTGGCGGGAGTTCTTCACCGGGTACCGCCCGGGTCCGCTGCCGGCGTCTCGGCTGGTGGTCGACACGCCGCCCCCGGCCGGCCCGAGCGACGTGCATGCCCCAGCCAGCAACGGCGCCGGCAACGGGACCGCCCGAGCGGCGATCGACGCATCGTCGTCCCCCGTGGCGGCGCCGCCCGAGGGGGTCTCGACCACCGAACCCCCGCGGTCCCTCGACGCGATCCCGGCGCCCCCCATGGAGCCCGCCGCCGGCCCGGACGCAACCGCCGCCGCCCCGCGTGACGAACCCGATGCGCCCGTCGCCCTCCGGGGGGCGGCGTCGCGCCTGGCCGCCAACATGCAGGCGAGCCTCGGGATGCCGACCGCCACCAGTGTTCGCACGGTGCCGGCGCAGTCTGCTCGAGGTGAACCGCCAGATCTTGAACAACCAGTTGGCTCGGACGACCGGCGCCAAGGTCAGTTTCACCCACCTCATCGGCTACGCGGTGGTGCGCGCGCTCGAAGAAGTGCCCGCGCTCAACGCCGCCTTCATCGAGGACTTCGACGGACCGGGCAAGCCGGGCATCGTGCGGCATCAGCACGTCGGGCTGGGCCTGGCGGTCGATGTCGAGAAGAGCGACGGATCGCGCACCCTGCTCGTCCCGTGCGTGCGAGACGCCGACACCCTCGACTTCCGGGCCTTCGTGCTGGCCTACGAGGAGCTCGTCCGCAAGGTCCACGCCAACCGCATCACGCCGGAGGACTTCGCCGGCACCACGGTCAGCCTGACCAACCCGGGCACGCTCGGGACGGTCCAGTCGGTGCCGAGGCTCATGCCCGGGCAGGGAGCGATCATCGGCGTCGGCGCGCTCGGCTACCCGGCCGGGTTCGAGGCCGCCGACCCCCGGGTCATCGCCGAGCTCGGCCTGGGCAAGGTGCTCACCATCACCTCGACCTACGACCACCGGATCATCCAGGGGGCCGAGTCCGGCCTCTTCCTCGGTCGCGTGGCCGAGTACCTGACCGGCCAGCACAACTTCTACGACGACGTGTTCTCCGCGATGGGCGTCCCCTACGAGCCGGCCCGCTGGCGGACCGACAGCTCGGCCGCCGACGACATGACCGCCGAGGACCACCGGCGGCTGGTCAAGCAGGTCCACGTGCAGACCCTGATCAACATGTACCGGGTCCGGGGCCATCTGATGGCCCACCTCGACCCGCTGACGACGCACCCGCCCCATGTCCATCCCGAGCTCGATCCGCTGGCCTACGGGCTGACGATCTGGGACCTGCCCCGGCGTTTCGTGGCCGACGGCCTGGCCGGGCGCGACGTGGCACCGCTCGAGGAGATCCTCCACCTGCTCCGCGACGCCTACTGCCGGACGATCGGCATCGAGTACATGCACATCCAGGATCCCGACCAGAAGCGGTGGATCCAGAGCCAGGTGGAGGGCGTCCCGGGCACCATCGCGCCCGACGAGCAGCGCCATGTGCTCGAGCGCCTGAACGCCGCCGAGGCCTTCGAGCGGTTCTTGCACACCCGCTACGTGGGGCAGAAGCGCTTCGGGCTGGAGGGGGCCGAGTCGACCATCGTCCTGCTCGACACGATCCTCGACGAGGCCATCGCCGCCGGTTGCAGCGAGGTCGTCATGGGGATGTCCCACCGCGGCCGCCTGAACGTGCTGGCCAACATCGTCGGCAAGTCCTACCGGGAGATCTTCGAGGAGTTCGAGGGGAACCTCGACCCCGACTCCGTGCAGGGCTCGGGCGACGTCAAGTACCACAAGGGGGCCGAGGGCACGTTCGTCGGCCGCTCGGGTGGCCAGCTGGCGGTCACCATGGCGTCGAACCCCTCGCACCTCGAAGCGGTCGACCCGGTCGTCGAGGGCATGGCCCGCGCCAAGCAGGACCGCATCCTCCCGCCGACCGACGGCGTGACCTCGCCGCTCACCGAACCGGTCGGGGGCTTCCCGATCCTCCCGCTCCTCGTCCATGGCGATGCCGCGTTCGCCGGCCAGGGGGTCGTGGCCGAGACCCTCAATCTCTCGGGCCTCTCCGGGTACCGGACCGGTGGGACGGTCCACGTCGTCATCAACAACCAGCTGGGCTTCACGACCGCACCCGAGGCGGCGCGCACCTCGGTCTACCCGACCGACGTCGCCAAGATGGTCCAGTCCCCGATCTTCCATGTGAACGCCGACGATCCCGAGGCCTGCGTCCGGGTGGCCCGCCTCGCCTTCGGGTTCCGCCAGAAGTTCCACAAGGACGTCGTGATCGACCTCGTCTGCTACCGCCTGCACGGGCACAACGAGGGGGACGACCCGAGCTACAGCCAGCCCCTCATGTACCAGCGCATCGAGGCCAAGCGCTCGGTGCGCAAGCTCTACACCGAGACCCTGGTGCGCCGCGGCGACCTCACGCTCGAGGAGGCCGAGCAGGCACTCGACGACTTCAACGCGCACCTGCAGCGGGCGCTCGACGAGGTCCGCGCCGAGACCCCGATCCCGGCCACGCTGCCGACGCCGGCCGGCTCCGACAGCGACGGTTCGACCATCGCCACCGGGGTCGACGGCGGGCTGCTCCGCGCCCTCGCGCAGCTCACCCGCACCGTCCCGGAGGGATTCACCATCCACCCGAAGCTGGAACGCCAGTTCGCGCAGCGAGACGCGCTGGTCGCCTCCGGCCGCGTCGACTGGGCCCTGGCCGAGGCGCTGGCCATCGGGTCGCTGCTGGTGCGAGGGCAGGGACGTCCGCCTCACGGGGCAGGACACCCGGCGCGGCACGTTCAGCCAGCGTCACGCCGTCCTCGTCGACTACCACAACGGCCTGGAATACGTGCCGCTCGCGCACGCGGGCTCCGAGCCCCTGGTCACCGGCGCCCTGGCGGCATCGGCGGCCGAGCCGCACCCGGTCGGCCGGTTCACCGCCCGCGACTCGCTCCTGTCCGAGTACGCCGCGCTGGGCTTCGAATACGGGTACTCGGTGGCCGCCCCCGACGCGCTGGTCGCCTGGGAGGCGCAGTTCGGGGACTTCGTGAACGGCGCCGAGATCATCATCGACAACTTCTTGGTGGCGGCCGAGGACAAGTGGGGCCAGCAGGCGGGCCTCGTCCTGCTCCTGCCCCACGGCTATGAGGGCCAAGGTCCGGAGCACTCCTCGGCGCGGATCGAGCGCTTCTTGATGCTCTGTGCCCGGGGGAACCTGCGCATCGCCGTGCCCTCCACCGCGAGCCAGTACTTCCACCTGTTGCGGGCCCAGGCCCTGCGGAACCACAAGACGCCGCTCGTGGTGTTCACGCCGAAGTCGCTGCTGCGGGCCGAGGCCTCGCGCTCGCCCCTCGACGAACTTGACGAGCGGGACGTTCGTCGAGGTGATCGACGATCCCGGCGTGACCGATCGCGCCGCCGTCCGCCGGATCGTGTTGGCCAGCGGGAAGGTGGCCCACGAGGCGCTACGCCGCCGAGACGAGGCCCGCGCCGCGCCGGCGGCCGCCGGCTCGCAGGAGTCCGCGGACGGCGCCCGATCCGCCCTGAGCCCCGACCAACTGGCGGTGGTCCGGGTGGAGCAGCTCTACCCCTGGCCGGCCGACGCGCTCGAGCGCGTCCTCGCCGCCTACCCGCAGGCCACCGAGGTCGTCTGGCTCCAAGAGGAGCCCGAGAACATGGGCGCCTGGGGCTTCGTGCACGCCCGCCTGCACCGCCTGCTGCGCGACCGCTACGAACTGCACCATGTGAGCCGCACCGAGTCCGCCAGCCCGGCGACCGGGAGCGCGGCGCTGCACCAGCTGGAGCAGGCCGACATCCTGGCGCGGGCCGTCGGTTGATCACCGCGGACATGGCACCTCGTCTCGGTGGCCCGGGGCAGTCGGCGGGCCGGGACCGGGCCTGTGGCTGAGCGCCACCAGGTCGTCGTCGACGGGTCGAACCTCGCCACGGAGGGACGGACCCTGCCGAGCCTGGCGCAGCTGGACGAGGCCGTTCGCGCCTACCTGGAGGAGGATCCCGAGGCCGAGCCCGTCGTCGTCGTCGACGCCTCCTTCGCGCACCGGATCGACCCCAAGGAACGCGAGCAGCTCGAGCAGGCGGAGCTGCACGGCGAGGTGGTGTCCCCCCCGGCCGGCGCCATCGGGCGAGGCGACGCGTTCGTCCTCCGCATCGCCGAGCGGACCGGTGCGGTCGTGCTCTCGAACGACTCGTTCCAGGAGTTCCACGGGGAGCACCCGTGGCTCTTCGATCCCGGTCGGCTGGTCGGGGGGAAGCCCGTCCCGGGCGTCGGCTGGATCTTCACTCCCCGCCTGCCCGTGCGGGGCGCCAAGAGCCGAAAGGCCACCAAGGAGAACACCGACGGGCCGGCAGACGACCTGTCGCCGCCGCGCAAGGCGGCCGAGGTGGCGAAGGCCCTCTTGAAGGAGGAGCGGGCGGCCAAGAAGGCGTCGGCCAAGGCCAAGGCGCCGGTCGATCAGGACGCCGAGGCGGTCAAGCCCGCTCGCAAGAAGAAGGACTCCGGCAAGCACAAGGACGACGCCAAGGAGTCCCGGGGAGCGGTCGGACCACGGCGAGCGGGTCCAAGGCGGCCAAGCAGTCCGCGGCCAAGCGCCGCGCGACCAAGGAGTCCGCTGCCAAGGCCACTGCCGTCGCCAAGCCGCCCGCCCGGGCGAAGGCTGCGAAGGCGGCAAGGCGGCCGACGGGGTGAGCGTGGCCAAGCGCGCACGGGCCAAGGCGACGGTGATCGACCAGCCGCCGAAGGCCGCCACCCGACCGAAGCGCGCGGCCGCCAAGGATGCGGCGAACGTGGCGCGGCCCGCTCGGGTCCGACCGCGCCATCGACGACGCCACGGTGGAGGTGCTGACTGCGGACGCACCCGAGGAGGACAAGAAGCGAGATGCGCCGCGGCGGGGCAGCGGGGTGCCGCCGCCCGCCGTGAACGACCCGCTCGCCTTCATCCGCTTCGTGGCCAACCACGCCGCTCGGCAGCGACCTCGAGGGCTCGGTCGTGTCGTTCACCTCGCACGGCGCGATGGTGGACGTCGAACTTCCCGAGTCGGGCGTCCTGCACTGCTACATCCCGCTGCGGGCGCTGGGCGATCCGGCGCCGACCAAGGCCCGAGAGGTGCTGACCCGTGGACAGCGCCGCGCCTTCGTGCTGATCGGTCTCGATCCGCCACGGCGGATGGCGGAGCTGGCGCTGCCCGAGATGTCCTCCAAGCTGCTCCTGTCGGCCGATGGCGCCGCGGACCCGGCCCGTTCGCCGAGGCGGCGTTCGCGGGTCGGTGAGGCAAGCTCCCGGTAGCCTGCCCGCAGCATGGAACCGACCGACCTCCTGCCGCACCGCGAGCCGTTCCTCTTCGTGAGCGAGGTGGTCTCGGTCGAGGCCGGGCAGTCGGCGGTCGGTCGTTGGCACCTGACGCGGCGAGGAGCCGTTCTTCGCCGGTCACTTCCCCGGTCGGCCCACCCTGCCGGGTGTGCTCATGGTCGAGGCGCTGGCGCAACTCGGGGCAATCGCCGTCCTGGCGGATCCCCGGTTCACCGGCAAGCTCCCACTGTTCGGGGGGATCGACCGGGCTCGGTTCCGGCGACAGGTCGTACCCGGCGAGACCCTGGAGCTGGAGGTCCAGCTCGGCCGGCTGTCCGCCCGGGCGGGGACCGGTCACGGGCGGGCGCACGTGGGCGGCGAGACGGCGTGTGAGGCCGAGCTCCTCTTCGTGTTCGTCGACGGTGTCGGGGCCTAGGCGTGCGACTGGCCACCTGGAACGTCAACTCCCTCGGGGCTCGTCTGCGAGCGGGTCCTCGAGTGGATCGAGGCGCACGCAGCCCGACGTCCTGTGCATGCAGGAGACCAAGCAGGCCGACGATGCGTTTCCCGGCCCCGGCGTTCTCCGACCTCGGCTACGAGTCGGCCCACTACGGCGACGGGCGCTGGAACGGCGTCGCCATCGTGAGCCGGGTGGGTCTCGGCTGACCCCGTGGGCGGTTTGGGCGCCCGAGGACGAGTACGGCTGCCGGATCGTGGCGGCGACCTGTGGCGGCGTGCGGGTCCACTCGGTCTACGTGCCCAACGGGCGCAGCCTCGACAGCGAGCAGTACGGCTACAAGTTGGCCTGGATGGCGCGACTCGCCTCGTACCTCGGCGAGACGCACGATGAGCCCGGCAGCGACGTCGCCGTGTGCGGGGACTTCAACATCGCTCCCGACGACCGCGACGTCTGGGATCCGGCCGCATTTCGTCGGGGCCACCCACGTGAGCGAGCCGGAGCGACAGGCTCTGCGGGCGATCCTCGACCTGGGGCTGGAGGACGTATATCGGCGCCACCACGACGACGGCGGGGTGTTCTCGTGGTGGGACTACCGGGCCGGGGACTTCCACCAGGGCCGAGGGCATGCGCATCGACCTGGTGCTGTTGTCGCCGGTCGCTGGCGGATCGGTCGACCTCGGTGCTCGATCGACCGCGACGCCCGGAAGGGCAAGAAGCCCTCCGACCACGCGCCGGTGGTCGTGGAGATCGCCGATCGCTGATTCAGCGGGGCCGGTGCTCGGTCCCCCGGCCCGGGGTGATGAACAGCGCCGGCCGGGCTCGTGGACGTCGACGGTGTGCCACACGCCGCGCGGATTGACCACCGCCAGGCCGGCCCGAAGCTCGACCCGCTGCACCGTTCCGTCGATCTCCTGGAACAGCGTCGAGGCGCCAGAGAGCTGGACGACCAGCTCCTCGCCGGCCGGGTGGCGTTCCCAGGTCGTCCAGGTGGAGTCGGCCGGGCCGATCAGGACGAGCCGGCCCTCGTCCCCGTCGCTCTCGGTCTCCGCGACGTAGCGCTCGAGGTACTCGGCACTCCACACGAAGTCCGGCAACGTGACGACCCGGGCACCGAGCCCCAGATGGGCGTAGGTCTTGGAGAGGTCGAAGGCGCTCGTCATCGCATCGGTGCGGCAGTGGTCACGGGATTGCACCCCGGGCACCGGACGATTCGTCGGACGCCCGAAGGACTGCACCCTGCTTGAGCGCGCGCAGAAGTACCCGCCGCTCGGCCACGGTCGACACCCGGTAGCGATCCCAATCGTCGCCGGCGCGGACGTCGGCGTAGATGCCGTCGGGATCCTCGTGAAAATGGAGATAGGCGCGACCGCCCTTGGCGAAGAGCCCCGGCTTGCGCTCGGCGAGTCCGTCGATGCGCACGTATCTGGGTGCGCAGCGGCTCCAGCGCGTCGATCGTCGCCAGCGTCGCGTGTTTCACGGGAGCCTCCGATCGTCAGCCAGCGGGCGGGGTGACGGCGCCGCGGGTTGCGCATCCGATGCTGCCACCAGTGCCCGCAGCTTCGCCACGTGGTGCGCGGCCACTTCCGGACCGACGGGCCGGTTCTCGAGCTCGAGTTGGCGCAGCGTCTGTTCGATGTCGGTGAGCCAGGGTGACGGCCCCGCCTCGGCCCGGCGCTCGTCGTCACCGGTCTCGCGGGCCCACGAACACCAGAGCTCGTCCTCGGCCCGGCTCAGCGCCACGTAGAGCAACCGGCGTTCCTCGGAGCGTGCGGCCGGCGTGCGGGCGGTTGGGATGGGGACGAACGCGTCGCTGAGGCCCATCACAAAGACGGCCGGCCACTGGAGCCCCTTCGCGCGGTGGAACGTGCTCAGGACGACCGCATCGCTCCGGCCGTCGTGCGGAATGACCGGCGCTGCGGGGCGGTCCTGGTGCAGCAGGCCCGCACCGGCCGTCGCGGCCTCCTCGCGGTCGAGGTCGCTCCCGGGGCCGAGATCGTGGCCGGCATGACGCCACGGGATGCGCTGGCGGTCGAGGGCCGCGCCGACCGTGCGGAGTTGCGCATTGGTGCGCGCCAGCACGGCGATGTGCTCCCAGCGCCGGCCGGGCCGATGGGACAGCCAGACCTGGCCGGC
>CAWHYR010000015.1:0-178330 GCA_963833735.1 uncultured Actinomycetes bacterium
GTTGTGCCTGGCGCGTACAGTTGCGTATTGCTCGAGGGCATACCTCCTGTGCGGTGGGGCCACAGGGCGGCCAGCTCTCCCATGCACAGACACACGATCAAGCCGATGACCACCACCAGGACGATGGCCGGAATGGCGGCCGCCCCCATGGCCTGGACGGCGAACGGCACGATGCCGGTCACCAATATGGTGCCGGCCAACCCGATGACAAAGGCACCCCACCAGTTGGTGCCCCTGCTCAAGGAGGTCGCCACTTCCGCGGGTGCGCCGCTCACTGCGGTGCCTGATTCACTCATGCGCTCGTCTCCTCCGGGCTCGGTGCTGCTGGGTTGATGCAGGTGCTGCGCTCTATCGGTCGAGGGGTCAGATGGCGCTCAGGTAGCGCTCCAGCTCCCACGGGCTGACCTCGGGTGGGAGGACCGGACTTCGGCCCGCTTGGTGGCCACGAAGTAGTCGACGTAGTCCCCCTCGGGGGTCTTGCCGAGACCTTCGCGCAGAACGTCGTCGGCCTCGAGATGTTCGAGCGCATGCCACAGGGTCATCGGCATGGACACCAGCCCGCGCTCGGCCGCCTCTTCCTCGGTGAGCTTGAGCAGGTTGAGCTCGCACGGATCCCCCGGATTCAGCCGGCGCTCGATACCGTCGAGACCGGCCGCCACGATGGCGCTGAGCGTCAGGTAGGGGTTGGCGGACCCGTCGATGCACCGATCCTCGACCCGGCCCGGGTCGGGCACCCGGAGCATGTGCGTCCTGTCATTTCCGCCGTAGGTGGCGATAGACCGGGGACCACGCCGCTCCCGAGTCCGGAGCGGCGCTGGCCAGCCGCTTGTAGGAGTTGACCGTCGGGCAGGTCACGGCCGCCAGGGCCTGGGCGTGCTCGAGGAGACCGGCGATGAACGAGTAGCCCATGCTCGACATGCCGAGACCCCGGCCGTCGGCCGCGTCGGCGAACAGTTCGTTGTCGTCGACGTCCCACATGCTGAGATGCATGTGCAGGCCGTTGCCGGTGAGGTTCGAGAACGGCTTGGGCATGAAGGTGGCCAACATCCCCGCCTCGGTGGCCAGCGAATGGATCATGTAGCGAAAGACGATGACCCGATCAGCTGTCGTCATCGGGTCGGCGTACTTGAAGTTCTGCTCGAACTGGCCGTTGCCGTCTTCGTGGTCGTTGGCGTAGTTGGACCACCCCAGCGTGTTCATGTGGCGTGAGACCGTGGTGAGGTGGTCGTACATCCGGGTGAGCGCACGGGCGTCGTAACAAGGCGCCTTGGCCTGATCGAGGGGATCGGCCACCTCAATGCCACCCGAACTCGTCCTGCGGACGAGGAAATACTCGGCCTCCGCACCCACCTTCAGGGCCAGTCCCGCCGCCGTCAGGCGCTCAAGCTGGCGGCGGAGGATCACCCGGGGAGCGAAGGGCCATGGCTCGCCCAGGACATGGGGATCGCATTGGACGATGCCCAGCCCGGGGCGCCAGGGCGCCGGCATGTAGGAGCTCGGGTCCGGCATGGCCAGGATGTCGGGGGAGGAAGGGGTCTGGCCCATCGGGCCCGCCGCAAACCCGGCGAACCCGGCACCGTCGGCCAGCAGGCCGTCCATGGCAGAAACAGGAACCATCTTGGCGCACGGCTTGCCGTGCATGTCCACGAACATGGCGAAGAGAAACTCGACACCATCCCTCTGGATTGCGGCGACGAGCTCTTCGTTGGTGGTGATGGGGCCGAACTCCTCCGCCCTCGCCGTCGGCGAGCCGACCTCAGTTGTGCTCATGACTGCGACCGCCTCCTGGCGACTGCGCCCTTGTCCCCTCCCTCAACGATGTTGCCTCATGGGAAACTCCCGATGGTTTCCTCTTTGTTGCGAAGTGTTGCCTGCGTGTTAAGCACTCACCGGCACTTGCACTGTGCACGTCGACTTGACCGCCGTCGCGGTCAGGTTTCTCATTAGTAAACAGGATTTCTTGACAGGCACTCCCCGACGGTCATAATTGCCACGCAGGCGACGCGAACGCCACGGGGCGGCTCTTCCGTGCCTCTGCGACCGAAAGGAAGCGCCCACAGTGAGCGAACCCGCTTCCGAGCGAACCACGCTCCACCGCTACGCCCACCGGGCGGCCTACGACCGTGCGACGATCGACGCGATCCTCGACCAGGGCATCGTCTGCCATGCGGGTCTGCAGACCGAACGGGGTTTCCCGGTCGTCGTCCCCCTCGCGTACGGACGGGTGGATGACGTCGTGTACCTGCACGGGTCGGCGGCCAGCCGACTGTTTCGGGGCGCGCGGAAGCCGTCGGTGGAGATCTGCGTCACGGTCACCTTCGTCGACGGCCTCGTCGTCGCCCGGTCCACGTACAACACCGACATCAACTACCGATCGGTGATGATCCTCGGGAGTGCCGTCGAGGTGACGGACCTCGAAGAGAAGCGCCTCGGCTTAGAGGCCCTGGTCGAGCACATCATTCCGGGTCGCAGTCGCGACGCCCGGCCCCCGACGGAAAAGGAGCTGCGCAGCACCATGCTCCTCCGACTCCCGCTCGCGGAGTCATCGGCCAAGGTCAGGACGGGCTGGCCCGCGGACGAGGAGGAGGACTACGACCTCGCGATCTGGGCGGGGGTCGTCCCGTTCACCCACCGGGTTGAGGCACCGATCGCCGATCCGGCCCTGCGCTTTTCGCTCGATGCTCCGGGCTACGTCGTGCACTACCTCCGGGCCGGGAGCGCCGTCGATGCCCCGGGCTGACTGCGCACACGACGCAGTCCCGGCGGGCGAGGAGCGACGTCACACGAGAGGTGGTCTGGCCATGTGCGGCGTAGTCGGCCTCCTCCTTCGGGACCGGGCGCTCGAGCCGCACCTGGGCTCGATGCTCGTCTCGATGCTGCAGGCTCTCGACGAGCGGGGCCCGGACTCGTCCGGCATCGCCCTGTACTCCGACGACCCAGTTGGCCACGAGAGCCCCGGGCGACCCGGGTGCCTGAAGATCTCCCTCGGGTCCGACGGGCCCGTCGACTGGCGGCAGGTGGCCGGCCACCTGGCGACCCGGCTGGGAGTCGGTGTTGATTCGCACCCGTTCGGCGCAGGGATCGTGCTGTCGGTGCCCGATGACCGGGAAGCCGAGACCCGCGCTGCGCTGACCGCCGGCTGGCCGGAGATCCGCGTGCTCGCCACGGGACGCAACGTCCGGGTCCTAAAGGACGTCGGCCGCCCGACCGACACCTGTGCGCGCTACGGCGTGGAGGACTGGTCCGGGTACATGGCGGTCGCCCACACCCGCATGGCGACCGAGTCGGCCGTGACCGTGCTGCACTCGCACCCCTTTGTCCCGAGCCGGGACCTCTGCGTCGTGCACAACGGCTCGTTCTCGAACTACGCCACCGTCCGGCGCCGGCTCGTGGCGGCCGGGGTGGAGTTCGACTCGGACAACGACTCGGAGGTGGCCGCCCGGTACCTGGCCCGGAGACTCGCGGCGGGCGACGATCTCGACGAGGCCATCCGTTGGTTGATGAAGGAGATGGACGGCTTCTTCACGCTGGTCATCTCGACCGCCGACGAGCTGTCGGTGGTGCGGGACGCCTTCGCCTGCAAGCCGGCCGTCGTGGCGGTCGCCGACGGCTACGTCGCAGTCGCCTCCGAGTACCGGGCGCTGGCGGAGCTCCCGGGCATCGCCTCGGCCACGGTCTTCGAACCCCAACCCGAAGAGGTCTACACATGGTTCCGCTGAGCTGCGATGCGCTCGGGGTCCGGGCGATCAACCACGAACTACGGGCCCTGCCGGCCGGGGGAACGGCTCGCGTCGTGCACCCCCGGGGACGGCACAACCTGGCCGTCGGGATCCCGTCGCCGGTCTCGATCACCGTGGAGGGGAACGCGGGGTACTTCCTCGGGGGGCTGAGCGGGGCCGCCGACGGCAGCGGCCCTGACATCGTCGTCGACGGATTCGTCGGGTGGTCGGTGGGCGAGAACCTGATGGGCGGCTCCATACGCGTGCGCGGCAGCGCCTCGCAGAGCGCGGGATCGAGCGCCGAGGGGGGCGCATCGTGATCGAGGGCGACGCATCACTGCGGGCCGGGATATCCCTCAAGGGGGCGACGCTGGCCATCGCCGGGGACGCGGGCGCTATGTCGGGCTTCATGGCCCAAGCCGGGCTCATCTTGATCGGCGGCAACGCGGGACACGGCATCGGGGACTCGCTCTACGAGGCGGTGATCTACGTCGCCGGGAGCATCGCGTCGCTCGGGGCCGACGCCGTAGTGCAGGAGATGACAGACGAAGACCTGCTGGCGGTCAAGGAGCTCGTCCAAGAAGCCGGCTTCGACCACGTCGACCCGACACGCGTCACCAAGGTGGGCTCGGCCCGCCAGCTCTACCACTTCTCCACCCACAATCACGGCGCCTACTGATGGGACCGCGTGGCTCCGAACCCGCCGAGAACCAGAGCTTCCCGCCCGAGGTCATCGCTCGAATCCACGAGATGGCGGAAACCGGCCAGTACCCGATCCGGGGATTGGGAGCGCGCCGGAAGCTGCCGACCTTCGACGATCTGGTGTTCCTCACGGCCTCCATCTCGCGCTATCCGCTCGAGGGCTACCGCGAGCGGTGTGAGACGCGAACCGTTCTCGGCGGCCGCCATGGGGCCCGTCCCGTGGAGCTCGAAATCCCGATCACCATCGCCGGCATGAGCTTCGGCGCCCTCTCCGCCACCGCCAAGGAGGCGTTGGGCCGGGCGGCCAGCGCCGTCGGCACTTCCACGACCACCGGCGACGGGGGGATGACGCCCGAGGAACGCAAGGCTTCGTCGCTATTGGTCTACCAGGTGCTCCCCTCCCGTTATGGCTTCGACCCGGCCGATCTGCGGCAGGCCGATGCGGTCGAAATCGTCGTCGGACAGGGCGCGAAGCCCGGCGGCGGGGGCATGCTGCTCGGGCAGAAGGTCGACGGCCGGGTCGCCGCCATGCGGACGCTGCCGCCCGGTATCGACCAGCGGTCGGCCAGCCGCCACCCCGACTGGGTGGGTCCCGATGACCTGCGGATCAAGATCGAGGAGCTCCGCGAGGCCACCGATTGGTCCATTCCGATCTACGTGAAGGTGGGGGCCACTCGGGTCGACCACGACGTGAAGCTGGCCGTGGCGGCGGGCGCCGACGTGGTGGTGGTCGACGGGATGCAGGGCGGCACGGCTGCCACTCAGGAGGTGTTCATCGAGCATGCCGGTATCCCGACGTTGCCGGCCGTCCGCATGGCGGCCGGTGCGCTCGAGGAGATCGGCATGAAGGGCCAGGTGCAGCTGATCGTCTCGGGCGGCATCCGATCGGGGGCGGATGTCGCCAAGGCGTTGGCCCTCGGGGCCGATGCCGTCTCTATCGGCGTTGCCGCGCTGTTGGCACTCGGCTGCAACGAACGCGACTACCGGACCCTTGCCGGTGGCGTCGTCGACGTCGAGGCCGACTACGCGGCTCTCGGAACATCACCCGGGCGCTGCTCGCACTGCCACACCGGGCGATGCCCCGTGGGCATCACGACCCAGGACCCCGTGCTCGAGGCCCGCCTGGGCGCCGAGACGGCCGCCGAATCGGTCGCCAATTTCCTCCGGGCGACGACGATGGAGGTCACCGCGCTCGCCCGCGCCTGCGGCAAGTCCGACGTCCACCATCTGGAGCCCGAGGACCTGGCCGCACTGACCGTGGAGGCGGCGGCGATGGCCAGGGTGCCGCATGGCCGGCACGAGCTGGATCCCCGGCTGGTCACACTAGGGAGGCGTTCCGTGTCCACCCACGCTTCGGCGGAGGTCGTGATCATCGGTGCGGGTGTCTCGGGCTTGAGCACCGCGCGCGCCCTGGTCGAATCGGGTGTGACCGACGTGCTGGTGCTCGATCGGTCGACGATCGGGTCTGGCGGGAGCGGCAAATCGTCAGCGGCATCGTGCGGTGTCATTACGGCATCCGCTCGCTCGCCGCCATGGCCTGGCATGCCTTGCCCGTGCTCGAGCAGGCGAACGACATCCTGGGTGCCGAGTCCGGCTACCACCAGACCGGCTACCTCGTCGGCGTGGGTATGCAGAATCTCGGTGCGCTGCGGGCCAACGTCGCCATGCACCAAAGCGTGGGCATCGAGGTGGAACTCGTCGGTCACGACACGGCCCAGGAGTTGTGGCCGTGGGCGAACCTCACCGGCTTCGCCGAGTTCGCCTACGAGCGGAAGGGCGGATACGGGGACGGTCACCAGACGGCGCAGGCGTTCTCTGTCGCCGCTCGACGCGGCGGGGCGCGCATTCGTCAGAACTGCGCCGTCACTGCGATCGAGGTCCAGGGCGAGCGGGCTGCCGGCGTCCGACTGGAGAACGGAGAGCGAATCGCCGCCGGCCAGGTCGTGTTGGCCGCCGGGCCGTGGTCGGTGCCACTGGCCCGCACCATCGGGATCGACCTGCCGATCCGGGCACAGCGGGCCCAGATCCTGCTCGTCGACCCGGGTAGGAGTATCGGGCGGGTCCCGGTCTTCTCGGACCTGGTCTCGCTGCAGTACGTCCGGGCCGAGGGGACGACATCGATCCTGCTCGGCGACAGCGACCACTCGGACCCCGAGTGGGCCGATCCCGACCACTTTCGGGAGCGGGCGGGCGACGACGAGCTGACCAGCATGATCCCGAAATTCGAGCAACGCTTTCCCGGACTGAGCGGCGCCCGCCTGTCTTCCTCCTACGCCGGCTGCTACGACGTGACCCCCGACTACAACCCGATGATCTCGTCCTCACCGGTCGCCGGCCTCTGGCTCTGCGCCGGTTTCTCGGGGCACGGCTACAAGATCTCCCCCTCCGTCGGCGAGCTCATGGCGGACCTGATCACCGTCGGGCACAGTCGGCATCCCGACGTCGACCACCGTGACTTCCGCTGGGAGCGATTCGCCCGCCACGAGTACCTGGTGAGCCCCCACCCCTACGTCGGCGCAGGGCAAATGCGCTGATGGCCGTTCTCCGGCCTCCGGGAGGGTCCAGGCATAGATTGATTCGCCATGGCCACTCGCCGAAGTCCGGGCAGCGCGAAATCTCGAGCACCCGAGACAGGGAAGCTCCCGGCGACGAGGGGTCGGACGGCGGCTCCCAAGGTGCCGACGGGGAGTCGGACCAAGAGAGCGACCGCCCCCGCCGTGCCCAAACGATCGGCCAAGACCGCGTCGAGGGTCGCGGCGCGCGAGCACGACGTCGAGCCCGACGGCACCGATGGCACCAGCGGGCAGCTCGGCCGGGTGATCGCCAACCACGTGCGGAGCCGCCGGCTCGAGATCGGCCTCAACGTCGGCCAGCTGGCCGAACGAACAGGGATCTCCAAGGGCATGTTGTCGAAGATCGAGAACGCCCAGACGTCGCCTAGCCTCTCCACCGTCGAGCGCCTCTCCTCGGCGCTCGACATGCCCGTCACGGCACTGTTCCGAGGATTGGCCGAGGAGCGCGACGCCGTGTTCGTGAAGGCGGGTACCGGGCCCGAGATCGTGCGGAAGGGAACCCGGGCCGGCCACACCTACGAGCTGCTCGGCAGCCTGCGCGGACCCTACAAGCGCGTCGAGCCGCTGCTCGTCTCGTTGGCGGAGCGCACGGAGGTGTTCCCCCTCTTCCAGCACGCCGGCATCGAGATGCTGTACATGCTCGAGGGGGTCATGGAGTACAGCTACGGCCGGGAGCACTACCGAATGGAACGGGGCGACACGCTCCAGTTCGAAGGCGACATCCCCCACGGCCCCACTCAGCTGATCAAGCTCCCGATCCGGTTCCTCTCCATCACGATCTACAGCGGCGATCGTGCCTGACCGGCGGCTCTGACAACCTCGTCACCCGGTCCATGGTCGGGCCGCCCACCGTCAGAAGGACCGGTCAGATGGAGACCGAGGGGAAGTCCGCCAGCGGCGCCGACGACAACTCGCGCAACCCCGCGAGGGGGTCGGCGTCGACGCTGAGCGGCGCCGGAGCGGTCAGGACCGGGAGTGCCGTGAGGGCGATCACGCGCTCGCGCATCCCGTTGGTGCCGAAGCGACTGAACCAGCGGCGGCGCCGGCGCGAACCGAGCACGATCACGTCGGCCGACCAGTCCTGGGCGGCGGTGACGATCCTGGTCTCCACCCCGAAGCAGCTCGTGAGATAGAGCGACCCTTCGGCCGGGATGCCGGCGGAACGAAGCGCCCGCACCGCGCTCTCGAGATGGCGCATCGCCTCGGCGTGGGTCTCGACGGTGAACCCTCGCCCCCCGACCAGGTACTCGTTCACATGGACGACGCGCACCGAGGCGGCGGACTGCCTGGCCATGGCGGTGGCGAAGCTCACGGCGATGTCGCTCGACGGGGAGTCATCTATCGCAAGGAGAATTCGGCTGAACATCTGAACCCACCTCCGTGCCGCCCGGTTCCCGGGCGCTTCTTGTTTCCAACAGATTAACACCCAGTTCGTGGTGTGAATACCTGTTTCCTGTAAATAAACAATCAATCTCCGCCCGCGGAGGGAGGCCGCGGCAGAACCCCTGCTGGCGAGCACAATCGCCCGCTCCCGCGGGCGCCGAGGGATTTCCGGGCCGCTCGGTCCGGCTACGTTCGCCCTGGGAACGGCGAAAGGACCCGCATGCGCGGCCAGCGCCGTCAAACCCTGAGCGAGTACCGAGAACTCGTGATCGTGGCCGTCGGCGCCGCCATCGGGCTCACGGTGCAGAGCCCCCTCGCCTGGCTCGTCCGCCACCAGGGCATCGACACACTGCTGGTGATCCTGGTGTTCTCGACGGCGGTCACGATCGACCCCCAGTCATTGCGTCGACTTCCGGCCTCGTGGCGGCAACTGTCTCTCGCGCTGGTGGTCGGGATCAGCGTCCTGCCCGCCCTCTCGTGGTTGGCCGCCCATCTGGTGCATCACGGGGCGCTCCACGATGGCGTGCTGACCATCGGTCTGGCCCCGTGCGAGATCGCCTCGATCGCCACGACGGCGATGGCCGCAGGAGACGTGGCCCTGGCCGGCGGGGTGCTGATCGGATCCACCATGCTCTCGGTGGCGCTGGCTGGCCCCATCCTGGCCGTCGAGGTCCGCGGTGCCTCGGTGCACCCGGGGCACATCCTGGTCAATCTGCTGATCATCGTGGCGGCGCCCCTGGCGGCGGGAATCGCCGTGCGCTCAGTCGTCGGCCTTTCGGCGGGGGCCCACGTCGTTGCCTTCACCACCAGCACGCTCACCGTGGCTGCCCTGGTGGCCCTCGTGGCGTCGGAGGTGCACTTCTCGACCAAGTACCTCCCGGTCCTCTTGGCCGTTGTGGTGTTCTTGCTGGCTTCGGCCGTCGTCGGGCGCCTGGTCGGCCGGACGGGAGGAGCGTCCTCGGAGAACGCGCTGCTGCTCACGATCTCGATGCGGGACTTCGCCATCGCCGCCGGAATGGCCTCAGCCGCCTTCGGCCCCAAGGCGGCTGCCCCGCTCGGCCTGTACGGCATCGCCGTGCTCGTCTGGGGGACGGGGGTCGCCGGTCTCCTACGAGCGCGACGACCGGGTTGAACTCGAGCGGCCCCCGGCTCGAGCGCGGCCTCGTGGGGTCCGCGACCTCACCCGATGGGCGTGGCGTGATCCGCCCAGTAGCGGTCTCGCAGGAGCCGCTTGTAGAGCTTGCCGGTCGGGAGCCGAGGCAGCTCGTCCTGGAAGTCGACGGTGCGCGGGCACTTGAAGTGGGCCAGGTGCTCCCGGCAGAACGCGATGAGCTCCCGCTCGAGGTCGGGCCCCGGCTCGACGCCGGGGACCGGCTGGACGACCGCTTTGACCGCCTCTCCCAGGTCCTCGTCGGGCACGCCGATCACGGCCGCGTCGATCACCTTCGGGTGCGTGATCAGCAGGTTCTCGGTCTCCTGCGGATAGATGTTCACTCCCCCCGAGATGATCATGTAGCTCTTGCGGTCGGTGAGGTAGAGGTAGCCCTCCTCGTCGAGATAGCCGACGTCGCCGACCGTGCTCGTGTCGCCGGCGGCGTTGCGGGACTCGGCCGTCTTCGCCGGGTCGTTGAAGTACTCGAAGTTGGTGCCGCCCCGGAACCAGACCGTCCCCGGAGTACGCCGGTCGGACACGGCTCGGCCGTCGTCGTCGAGGATGAGCACCTCGGCCGCGAGCGCCCGACCCACGGTTCCCGGGTGCGCCAGCCACTCCTCCGAGTCGCAGAACGTGAACCCGTTGCCCTCGCTGGCCGCGTAGTACTCCAAGATGATCGGGCCCGAACCAGGCGATCATCTGTTCCTTCACCGGCACCGGGCACGGCGCGGCGGCATGGACGATCATCTCGAGCGACGAGACGTCCGCCGCGGCCCGCACCTCTTCTGGCAGCTTGAGCAGCCGGGAGAACATCGTCGGCACCACCTGGGAGTGGGTGACCCCGTAGCGGCCCACCAGCTCGAGGTACTGGGCGGCGTCGAAGTGCTCCATGATGACGGCGGTGGCCCCCATGCGCAGGGTGAGCGCCACGCTGCTCTGGGGCGCCGCGTGGTAGAGGGGCGCCGGTGAGAGGTAGATCATTCCCTCGCGAAATCGCCACAGCGTCTTGAGTCCGGTGATGACGGCGAGGTTCTCGCCGGGAGCCTGGTCGGGGAGCGGACGAAGAATCCCCTTGGGTCGCCCCGTCGTGCCCGACGAGTAGGGCATGGACGTGCCCAGTTGCTCGTCGTCGATGGGGGTCGTGGGATGGACGGCGATCGCTTCCTCCCACGCTTCGAACGGCTCCTGGACGCCGCTCGCTCCCACGATCAGCCACCGCTCCACATTCGGGCAGAGGGCCGGAAGCTGGGATGCGATCTCGGCCTTGGCGGCAGACGTCATGACTACCCGGGACTCCGAGTCGTTCACGATGTAGGCGACCTCTTCGACCGAGAGGTAGGAGTTCACGCACGTGTAGTACAGGCCGGTGCGCTCGGCGCCCCCCTCGCACATGAGCATCCGGGGATCGTTCTCCATGAAGATCGCCACGTGGTCACGTCGGCGGAGCCCGGTCGCGCGCAGCAGGTGGGCGACCTGGTTGGCCGCGGCCTCGTAGGCGGCGAAGGTCACGACCTGGCCGCTCGTCGCCATCACGATGGCCGGCTGGTCCGGGTGGGTCCGGGCGTGCTCTGCCGCGTACATCGCCGATGAGCGTAGGCCGTGCGGGGGAGCCGAGTCGCTCCGACGGGCCACGTGTCCGGAGGGGCACCCGGTCCCCTCGGGTCGTCGGCCGTCGCGGCCGCCGACTACCCCCGAAGCTCCTCCCCTCCCCGCCTCGGCCAACCACCGGTAGGCCGGGGGCCTCGCCGTAACCGAGGCGGGCTCGCCCCCTCGGAGAAGGTGGACGGGGCGACGACACCCACCCGCGACCCATCTCAGCTGGGTGGGCGCCCACCCATGGAGTGAATCCGGTCCGCCTCGATGGTGAGGATCACCCGGACCTGGTCTCGCCCCCCGTACCAGGGGTAGGGACCGCCCAGGTAGCGCTGGGCCAGCTCCTCGATGTGGGCCGACCCGCCCTCGGAGGTGACCCTTACGACCCGTCCGCGGACCGCGTAGTACCGGGAGGGATTGGAGGGGTCCGAGACGGTCACGGCGACCCGCCGGTCGCGCTCGATGTTCCTGACCTTCTGGTGGCCGTCCACCGTGTTGATGACGACGTGGTGGCCGTCGGTGTCGACCCATGTCTGGGTCAGCTGGGGCGAGCCGTCGGGCATCGTGGTCGCGACGAAGCAGGGGCTGGGCCGGCGCATCAGCGCAATGAGGTCGTCGGGTAGGTCCACGGGCGGCGCCTCCTCGGAGAGCGGTGATCGGCCCCTCGACGGTAGCCCCGATCGCCGGGCCGACGGACCTAGGGAAGTCGATACGAGCCGACGACCGCCGCCTCGGACTGCAATGGGCCCTCGGCGATCCGGGCGCCGATGTCGGACTGGAACTCGCCGAACGCAGCCGACCGCGTCAATGGGTTGTCCTCACCGTCGAGCAGGGCCACGTGCAGAAAGCTGATCCCGTCCTCGAGCCGGAACGCGGCATAGCGGAGGCCGTCGGGGTTGTCCTTGGCCAGTTCGGCGAACACGTTCCGGATCAGGCGCTCGTTCTCGTCGGCACATTCCGGCTTGGTGCGGTAGCGGATTACCTTGGTGACAGCCATTCCTCATCTCCGTCTCTGTGGGTTGGGTCGTTGTCGCGGGCGAGTGGTCCGTCGCTCGCGAGCGTCAGGTCGTGATCGCCCGCATGCGGTTGTTCCGGGGGTCGTGCGTGACTTCGGCCAGCCCGAGCACCTCCAGCAGGGGCGGAAGGTACATGCCGAAGCGACCGCGGTAGCCCGAGCGGAGGCCGTACCAGCCGCCGATCGGATTGTCCGGGGACCGTCCCCACGCCTCGACGGTGCCCGGTGTGACCGGCTTCTTCTCGTCGGCGGCGCCGAGCACAACCCAGTCATCCTGCTCGATCAGCCACGCGTGGAGGTCGTCGATGGCCCGGAGGTGGTACTTGAGGGTCGTCGAACCGACCTGGCAGACGAGCGCCGGCGGATCGGCCTGTTCGTCCCGGTACATCGTGTAGCTCGATGTGCCCGGCGGGGTGTTCAGGACCCACGGGTCATCCTTGCTGCCTGCAGCCATCAGTCATCCCCTTTCGCGATCGCGGCAAGAAAATGGGGAAGCAGGGCGTCCCAGCCGCCACGATTCCGGGCGCGCCGTTCCTCGCCGGCCGCCCCCAGGCGCTGCCAACCCCGGTGCTCGATCTCCACTCGGGTGGCAGCACTGCCGTGGGCGGCGAAGTGAATCTCAACCTCGGTGGCGTCGGTCCGGTCCTGCCCGATGTGCCAGAGGTAGACCAGCCTTTTGGGGGGCTCCCAGACTGTCACCTCCCCCCAGTCGTGCTCGGCACCATCGGGCGTTCGTTCGTAGATCCGGCCCCCGACCCGGCGCTGGAGCACGACCGCCAGGTCCACCTGCCCGGTCACGGTGTGGTCGCGCGGCCACCAGCTGGAGATCCCGGCGGTCCACACCGCGAACGCGTGCTCCGGTGAGCAGGCGACGTCGAAGGACATCGAGAGGGGCTCGGTCATCGCCCGGGCGTCTTGTCGATGTTTTCGGCGAACAAGCGGAAGCGCGCCGCTGCGTCCCCCCAGATCCCCTCGAGATAGGCCTGCACGGCGTGCAATCCCTCTTCTTGCAGGTGATAGATGCGGCGCGTTCCCGCCGGTTGCTCAGCCACCAGCCCGGCGTCCTTCAACAGCCGGAGGTGGCGAGAAACGGCGGGTCGGCTGATGGGCATCGAGGCGGCGATCTCCTGGACCGGCTTGTCGCCGGCACTCAGCAGGCGCAGGATCTCGCGCCGGTTGGGATCTCCCAGCGCCTCGAAGGGGTCCCCGGAAGTCCCAGCCCGGACCACCCGTTCAGCCGCCCGGCTCGGCGACGATTCCGGGGCAATATGTAACCACCTAGTTACCGTAACATCTGCGTTACGGATACCGCCAACCGGCCCGCGGCGCGTCCCCTGGCTGACCTCCTACCCGCAGCCAGCCATCCGCGCGATCGCCTCTTGGAGGATCTCCGAGCTCGTCGCAAAGTTGAGACGGACGTAGCCGGCACCCGGCGGTCCGAACTTGAGGCCGGGCTCGAGGGCGACGCGACCTCGCTCCAAGAAGAGGCCCCAGGGTTCGTCACCGTCACCCATGGAGCGGCAGTTCAGCCAGGCCAGGTAGGTGGCTTCGGGCGGGTGCCAGGTGATCGCGGGCAGACGCTGCGCCAGGAGTGCTGTGAGTTCACCGCGGCGGCGATCGAGGGTCGCCAGCAACTGGTCGAGCCACCCCTCGCCGTCCTCGAATGCGGCCATCGCGGCGATGACGCCGAAGTGTCCGGTCCGCCACCGGGTGTCCGGCGGAAAACCCGCCACCACCGACGCCATCTCGGGAGCGGCGGTGATGGTGAAGGCGCATTTCAACCCGGCCAGGTTCCATGCCTTGCTGGCCGACAGCATGCTGATCGCGAGGTCCGATGCTCCGGGCACCGTCAGGAGCGGGGTGAACGTCGCCCCGGGGAGAACCAGTGGCGCATGGATCTCGTCGCTGATGATCGTGACGCCATGGCTCCGAGCCAATTGCACCACTGCTTCCAAGTCCGAAGCCGAGTGGGCACACCCGACAGGATTGTGCGGGTTGCACAGCAGGTAGACGGCCGGGCGGGTGGTGAACGCGGCCTCCAGCGCCGGCAGGTCGAGCCGCCACCCCGCATCGCCCTCCGCGAGGGGCACCGGCAAGAGCGTGGCGCCGGCCTCGGGGACCCAGTCGAAGAACGGGGGGTAGACGGGCGTGTTGACGACCACGGTGTCCCCCGGGCTGGTCAGGATCCGCAGCAGCTGCACGACGCCGGTACCGACGTCGGTCACGGCGGTCACTGAGGCCGCGTCGACGTCCCAACCCCACCGGCGGCCGGCGAACCCGGCGAAGGCACCGCCGAGGCCTGAGGCAACCGATGCGTACCCGACGTCGGACCGGTTCACGGCGTCGTGCAACGCCTCGGCCACGGCCGGTGCCAGCGCGTAGTCCATTTCGGCCACGGTCAGCGGCAGGACGTCTGCAGGGTAGGCCAGCCACTTCGAGCTGCGTCGCTGACGCAGGGCCTCCAGCCGTTCGACCGCCAAGTCATCGAAACCGCGACTCACGCGCCCACTTCCTGCACTCCGTCCATCCGCAACGTTGGCACAAGGCTCGCCCCAACCGACACCCCCGGCACCCTGCCCGGACGTGGCCCGCTCCGGAACCGAGCCGACTGCCGCTTCGGCGAAAAGGGGGGCTACCCCCAGCTGCAGAGGCCCGCCAGCGCCATTCTCAGCGACGCTTAGAAGTCATACGTTGGAGACGTGAGGTTCTCGGTCGCTCTGGCAGGTGGTTCGACCATGAGACCCGGTGGAACGGGGGCGTAGTGTTCGAGTCTGGTTCAAAGATGGTGATCGTGGTCCCAGAAGGCCTCGAAGCCCGGGTCCGGGATGTCGGCCGGCTGATTTTGCGCGCGCCGTTCACGAAGCGGACCTGGTCGGAGTTCTTGTTCCTGACCCTCGGGATTCCGCTCGCGGCCTTCGGTCTCGCGTTCGTCGTGGTCACCATGGCCGCGGGAGTGGCCCTGGCCGTCACGTTCATCGGGCTCGCAGTCATCGGCCTCTCTCTTCGCGGCGCAAGAGGAATTGGCGGCTTCCATCGGGGGATCGCCCGGGGCCTGCTCGACGAACACATCGACGACCCTGATCCGTTCGTCTCCCGACCGGGATTCTTGGGATGGCTGCAGGCGGCCCTGCGAGATCGCACCGGTTGGCGGGCACTGGCCTACGTGCTCCTCAAGGCCCCGCTCACGCTTCCTCGGAATCTTGACCGCGTTCAGCGTCTGGTTCGGGGCGTTCACGTGCCTGACCTACCCGTTTCACGGAGCGAGCCAGCCCGGCGAGTTCGGCGCGGTCCGGGTCTTCTTCCGACCCGGATACTTGTCGATTGGCACTTCGGGCTTCTTCCATGGGGTGGCGATCTTTGCGACCGGAGTGCTCTTGTTCTTTGCGGCGCCCTGGGTCACCCGGGTCGTCGTCCTCTTCGACCGATCCTTGATGAGAGCGCTTCTCGCGCCCGACGCCCTGTCCGTGCGCGTTCGCTCCCTGGAACACGCTCGGGCCCAGACCGTTGACGCGTCGGTCGCAACCCTGCGCCAGATCGAGCGGGATCTCCACGACGGCACCCAGGCGCAACTGGTGGCGCTGGCCATGCAACTCGGAATGGCCAAGGAGAAGCTGGCCGACGTCGATCACCCCGACCTCGACGCAAGTGCGCGACCTTGTCAACGACGCTCACCGGGGAGCCAAGGAGGCCATCGTCGAGCTGCGGGACCTCGCACGCGGGATTCACCCTCCCGCCCTTGACGTCGGGCTCGAAGGCGCTCTGGCCACCCTGGCGGCGCGCTGCACGGTCCCGACGGAACTCACGCTCGTGATCAATGATCGACCGACGCCGGCGATCGAAGCGATCGCCTACTTCTGTGTGGCCGAACTTCTCGCCAACGTCGCGCAGCACGCCCACGCGTCTCGGGCCAGCATCACGTGCGCCCAGCACGGCGCGTGGCTTCGTCTCGTTGTACGCGACGACGGACTCGGGGGTGCACGACCGGCGCAGTTGGGATCGTCGTCCAGCGGACTGATCGGGCTGACCGATCGAGTCCGCGCCGTCGACGGACGGTTCGACATCGTGAGCCCTCTACGCGGACCGACGATCGTGACGGTGGATCTGCCGTTGCACGCCTAGATGACCGGACCGATTCGCGTCCTGATCGCAGAGGACTCCGCCATCTTGCGCGACGGGCTGGTCCGACTGCTCGTCGACAGGGGCTTCGTCATCACGGACGCCGTCAGCGATCCCGAGGCGCTGCGAACGTCGGTCGAGCGAGAATGTCCCGACGTCGCCGTCGTGGACATCCGCATGCCGCCCACATTCACCGACGAGGGCTTGCGCGCGGCGATCGATCTTCGTCGCCTGCACAAGGGCCTCGGGATACTGATGTTCTCCCAGTACATCGAAACTCGCTATGCGGCGGAGCTCCTGGCGGACGATGCGGCCGGAATCGGCTACCTGCTGAAGGACCGCGTGGCCGACGTGAGCGACTTCGTCGAAGCTCTCCGGCGGGTGGCATCGGGGGGAACCGCACTCGACCCCGAAGTGGTCACCCAGCTGTTCGGCGCGTCTCGACGCGCCGAGTCGATCTCGGTGCTGAGCGCCCGCGAGCGAGAAGTGCTCTCCTTGATGGCGGAGGGACGCTCCAACGGGGCGATTGCCAGCGATCTCGTGATCTCCGAAGGCGCCGTGGAAAAGCACGTCGCCAACATCTTCACGAAGTTCGACCTGCCGGTCACCCAGTCCGATCATCGTCGAGTCCTGGCCGTCCTGCGCTACCTCGATTCCTGATCGAGGCGCCGTCGGCCCGTGGCACCGCTCTCACGGGGACGGGCGTCGCGCACACCGCTCGTGACGGGACCGTCCGCTGGTCCAAGCGGCTAGTTCGATCCGCCTTGCTCGCGCAAGAAGCGCTCGAGCTCCTGGGCCAGTGCCTCTCGAGAAGGAAGATCACCGAGACCGGTCGACGCGTCCCCGTCGGCCTGCCACTCCAGCTGTTGGACATAGCGGGCGATCTCGTCGTCGGCGGCGACCACCTCGCTCACTTCTCGCTCATAGGCCGCTGACGCGAGCTGGAGCGGTGAGGTCCCCACCCGGGTCTCGAGCAGCTCGCACACCCGTTCGACCAAGGCCAAGGTCGCCTTCGGCGACGGGGTACTCGGGACGTAGTGGGGCACCTGAGCCATGAGGGAGCCGACGGGGATGTCCGCCTTGGCGCACGCGTCCTGCAGCACCCCCACGATGCCGGTGGGGCCCTCGTACTGCGGCCGGGTCAGCCCGAAGCGATCGACCAGCCGCGGGTCCGCCGTCGAGCCGCGCACGGGCGAAGCCCGTGTGTGGACCACGTCAGTCAACATCGCCCCCAGCGTGAACACCGCCTGGGCTCCGACCGTCTTGGCCACGGTGGTCACACACTCGCAGTAGGCCCGCCAACGCAGGTGGGGCTCGATGCCGATCAGGAAGACCACGTCGCCGGAGCCCCCCGACGAAGCGGCCAGGAAGCGATTTTCCGGCCAGACGATCTCTCGGGAGCGATCGGCGGTGAGCCGGACCTGCGGGCGCAGCGCGGTGAAGTCGTAGAACTCCTCCGGATCCACCGTTGCGAACTGGCGAGCGTTCCACTGCTCGGCGAGATAGGTGGCTGCGCCGGAGGCCGCCCCTCCGGCGTCGGTCCAGCCCCTGAACGCCGCCACCACGATCGGCTGGTTCAGCGACGGCCGGTTCTGCCACTGCAACGGGTCCATCAAACGAACGGTAGCGCCCCGCCGGGGACCTCGCGACGCTTCGTCACCCTGAGAAGTCAGGTCGGGGCCACCGGGGCTGCGTCGACCCGTCCCTCGCGCTCTTCTGGCAGCTCCTGGCGACGAAGAGCGGTCAGGTCGAGGAAGTCGTACGCCCGCCCAGCATTTCGGTGCCCCGCAAGCACCGAGTCCGTGTGGAGGCCCTCCGCCCCGACACGCGGGACCATGCTGTACCCGGGCTGCCCAGGGCGGTCTCTCGGCCTACGTCGAGGCGACCTCGACGAGGCCGTTGCGCAACACCACCTTTGCGTCGGATGATGCTTCGAAGGTGAAGTTCCGGCTCCCGTCGGTGCAGCCGTCCGTCTCGTGGACCGAGAGGTCGACGGTATTGCCGGGGTGGACCACCGAACTGAAGCGAGTGGCAATCCGCCGAATCCGCCGAGGGTCGCCGCCGGCCGCGAGATCGATGAGGCCGCGGCTGGCGACGGCCAGCGTGCAGAGGCCCTGATTGAACTTGCGGGGGTAGGAGAGCGAGCGCGCCACCTCGTCGTCGACGTGCATCGGCGACCGGTCGCCGGAGGCCCCGGCGTACCGGAAGGTCTGGTCGCGGGTGGTGGGCAGGCTGACCGTTCCGACCAGATCCCCGCGGCCGTCCGGCGGGAGGAGATGGGCGGGCGGGGGCGAACCCTGATCGCCCCCCGTCACCTCGCCTCTCATGAGCGACGACCAGTACTGCTCCAGCACGACATCTCCGTCGTCGTCCGTCGTCACCAGCTTCACGAACACGTTCATCCCGGCGCTGCTGCAGACGACACCTGAACGTTCGCTGACCGTGTGCAGCCAGGAGCCCGGAACCATCGGCTTGCGGATCGACAGGTCGTGCTCGCCGTGGACGCCGCCACGGGCGCCCTCGACCGCCTCTGGGGGCAGCGGAGCCACGCCGATGAACGCACTCCACGCCACGACGACTGCGAACAGCGGCGGCACGGCCTCGCCACTCAGGTAGAGCGGGTTGTCGTCGTTGCTGGCGAGGGCATAGGCGACGACGTTGTCGGCGTCCAGGTACTTGTCGTGGACAACCGACCGGACACCCAACGGAACCTTTGTGCTGTCCATGACGGGCGACGCTACCCGCCACAGCGAGGGCGTGGCACCTGGCCGTCATGGGCGCGGCGAGCCGACCCGCAGAGCTCCTGGCGTCTCTGCCAAGATGCCTCCAATGCAACCGTTCGAGCTGATCTCGATCAACCACCTGAACGCCATCGTCGACGGCTACGACGCCACCGTCGAGCACCTCTGCTCCGTCTTCGGCGCGCAGGTGAATCTCCCCATTCCCGGCAACCCGGACAATCCCGACGACACCGATGCGTGCCTGATCACGGTCGGTGATGTGATATTCGAGCTCTTTGCCCCGCGACGGCGCGGCGAGCGAGGCCAGGGCCGGCTGCTCGAACGGTTTGGCGACCACTACGTCGGCGTCGAGTACCGAGTGCCCGACGTCGCCGCAGCCCGCGAGCGGTGTGCCGGGCTGGACGTGCGGATCATCAACGACGTGGGCCGGTTCTTCTACACCTACCCCGGCTCGTGCCTCGGCATCAGCTGGGAACTGTGGGACGGCGACTGGCGGGAGCATCTCGGCGGCGCCGGCCGGGGTCCCCTGCACCAACGCGCCTACTGGCGCGAGCAGCCCCTCGGGCTGGACGGCTTAGATCGGGTCAGCGTCGCGGTGCGCGACCTGGAGCCGGCCATCGAGCGCCTTTCCGACGTGACGGGGGCGTCGGTGCTCGAACACACGGGCCACCCGCAGGCAGTTGCGACGGGGGCTTCGTTCCAACTCGGGAACACGATGTTCGAACTGCTGGCACCGACCGGCGACGGACCGGTTTCGGCACATCTCGACCGTTACGGCGAGGGCATCCGGAGCACGGTGTTCAAGGTGCTCGAACTCGGTCGGCTGGAGAAGCACCTCGCCGAGAAGGGGATCGACCTTGTACCGGGCGACCGGGAGAACACGCTCGCCGTTCGGGCGGAACAGAACCACAACCTGCTGTTCGAGTTCGCCGAATAGCTCGATCGACCTGGACGATCGGAGTTCCGGGGCCGGACCGGCGGCGCACCTAGACGCCGCTCGCGCGGCTCCCGGTCGGGATCACCGGAGAACGACGAGGAACCGCTCCCGAGGCGGCCGACCTACTACCTTCGTATCGCGTGGGCGACTCCACCGACGTGAGAACGGTCCCGGGCGGCACGACGGCGAAGAAGAAGCCGTCCTCCATCGACCGGATCCAACGTCTAGAGAGGCTCGAGCTGGAGCGGCTCGAGGAGAAGGACCGCAAGGAGGAGCGGCGGCGCCAAACCATCGACGAGGCCAAGCCGTCGGGAGGGCGTCACGATCTCGTCGATCGGATCGAGCGGGTCACGAAATACCCGACCGCCGTCCTCGGGATCGCTTGGCTGGTCATCGGCGTGGTCATCCTGTCGACCGACGCCAACGGATCGGCTTCCAGAGTCCTGGTGGGCGCCCTCTTTGTGACCTGGGCCCTCCTGCTGGTGGAGTACCTGGTCCGCCTGGTGGTCTCGCCTGATCGTCGCGGCTATCTCAAGCGCCGATGGGTGGAGCCCGCGACGGTGCTGGTGCCGCCCTTCCAGGGTTGGCACCTCTTCGGCATGGAGAGGATCAGCCTCCTCCTGCATGAAGGAGAGCTCCGGATCGAGGCGATCCTCAAGCATCACAGCCTCTTCCGGGTGCTCATCGCCGCCGCCGCAACGCTCTTCCTCGGGGCCTGGCTGGTGCTGCTCTTCGAGGAGAACGCCAAGGGGAGCAACATCCACAACTTCCCCGACGCATTGTGGTGGGCCATCGTCACGGTGACCACCGTGGGCTACGGGGACCGGTTCCCGGTCACCGAAGGCGGGCGGGCGGTGGCCGTCGTCCTGATGCTGGTGGGGATCGGGCTCATCGGCGTGCTCACCGCCACCGTCGCCTCGGTGTTCATCAAGGAGCACACCGACGCCAACCGGGAAGAGATCAAGAAGGGCCACATGGACCTGGGCCAGCAGCTGTCGGTGATCAGCGACCGACTCGCCGATGTGGAGCGCCGACTGGGAGCGACGCCGGCCGAGGTGGCCGTCATCGACGCGACGGCAGACGCCGAGGCCGCGACGAACGGACCGGTCGAGCCGACGTAGGTCCGGTTCGGTCGAGCACCGGCCTTGCGCTCGGGCCTGCTCCCTCGCACAGCCCGCTTGGATCGTTCCCGCTGGCGACGCACCGCCGGGCCGTTGGTACATTCGGACGCAGTGACACTCGCAATCGATCTCGGTGGCCAACGCTCCCTCGTCACCGGGGCAGGGCAAGGGGTCGGCAGAGAAGTGGCCTGCGCCTTGGCAACGGCCGGATCGCATGTGTTCGTCAACGATGTGGTGGGCGAGCGGGCCGACAAAGTGGCCGACGCCATCCGATCCGGCGGTGGCACAGCAGAGGTCGTCCTCTTCGACGTCACGGACTACGGGGCGGTCCTCGACGGCATCTCAGGCCTCGGACCCGTCGACATCCTGGTGAACAATGCCGGCAATGCCGGCACACAAGGCTGGAACTTCAGCCCGTTCGCCGAGACGAATCCGCACGATTGGGAGAAGTACCTCCATGTCAATCTGTTCGGCGTCATGAACTGCACGCGGGTCGCGCTGCCGGGGATGATCTCTCGAGAACACGGTCGGGTGATCACGATCGTGTCCGATGCCGCCCGCTCGGCCGAGGTCAACATGGCCCCCTACGCGGCCGCCAAGGCAGGGGCGGCCGGGCTGACGAGGTCGATCGCACGCGAGGTCGGCCGCTACGGGATCACGGTCAACAACGTGGCGCTCGGGTCGATACGGACCGAGGACTCCGCGACCGCCCCCGATGAGGCGCAGGCGGAGCGAGACCGGAGGGTGCTGCAGAGCTACATCATCCGCCGTTTCGGTCGTCCCGACGACGTCGCACCGCTGGTGGCGCTGCTGGCGAGCCCGATGGCCGGCTGGATCACCGGACAGACGTTCCCGGTGAACGGCGGGTACACCGTGAACCTGTGAGGCCAGGCCCGGGACTGAGCGGCGTCCCGCTGCACGGCGTCGACGCCGCGCCCCGCCGGGGATGGCTCAGGACTCCTGGAGGGATATCGCTTGCTTCGGGCACGTGCGGATCGCCTGCTCGACCCTCTCGCGCAGCTCGGGCGGCGGCTCCTCCAGCAGCACGTGGAGCTGGTCATCGTCGTCGAGCTGGAACACCTCGGGTGCGGCGGCCATACACAGCGCGTTGCTCTCGCACTGACTCAAATTCACCACGACGCGCATGGGTCCTCCTCAGCCGGGCATCGCTCCGTCGCTCCCAGACGTTCGGGCATCAGAAGCTCCGGCAGTGGACCGTCTCGAGTCTCTGTGTTCGGGGTCGCGTCACGATGAAGATGTGGACGTCGCCGATCGCCTCGACCT
This sequence comes from uncultured Actinomycetes bacterium, assembly GCA_963833735.1. GTDB lineage: Bacteria > Actinomycetota > Acidimicrobiia > Acidimicrobiales > RAAP-2 > DATNIB01. The sequence continues at coordinate 22,338 of CAWHYR010000015.1, forward strand.
GCTGCCCGCCGTAGCGACCCTGCACCTGGGCCAGCAGACCCTGCTCACTCCAGACAGTCATCGCCGCGGCCGCGTGCTCGGGGTCCCAAGCCCAGTCCGTGGAATTCCCGCCGGCTCCCTCGGCCGTGCCCTGGACCACCGTGGTGACGCGGATGTCATCGTCGCGGACTTCTTGGGCGACGACCTTCCCGAACGCCTCCAGTGCCGCCTTCGTGGCCACATACATGGCCAGCATGGGGAACGGCAGCAGGGTGGACTCGCTCGACGTGTTCACGATGTCCCCGCCCCCCGCCGCCCGCAACAGGGGAATCGCGGCCCGGGTCGTGTAGACCGGACCCATCAGGTTGGTGGCCACCTGCTGCTGGATGTCGCCGTCACTCAGGAGCTCGACCGCGCAGGGTCGGTAGACCGCGGCGTTGTTGATCAGCACGTCGAGCTTCCCGTAGCGATCCTCGACCTGGCTGAAGGCCGACCGGACACTGTCGGGGTCACCCACGTCGGTGGCGATCGGCACGGCGTTCGGACCGAGCTCGGACGCGACGGCCGCGAGCCGCTCCTGCCCCCGGGCCAACAGGAAGACCGAGGCCCCCTCCTCTAGGAAGCGTTTGGCGATACCGAGGCCCGAACCGCTCGTCGCGCCCGTGATGACCGCCACCTTGCCGTGCGAGTGCCTCCACTATCGACCGCCTCTCAACGCTGATCGGGTGCTCCAACCGGGCGACCACATCTGCGTCAGCCCCGACCCAGGAGATACTTGATGATCATCTCTCCGGGTTCCCAGGCGCCCGTCAACGACGACATCACGTGCCCGGCGTCGACCAGCAGGTTGACGCCACTGATGCCGCTGGCGGCGTCGCTGTTCAGGAAGACCATCGTGTCGCCCATCTGGGTCGGGGGTGAGATACGGCGTCCCCGTCTCGTCTCGATAGTCCTGAGCGAATCCCAGCCACGTCTCGGCGTTGGCCCGGGCGAGAGGGGTGTCGGTCGGCCCTGGGCAGATGGCGTTGATCCGTATCCCCGCCTTCAACAGCGGATACGACTGACGGGCCACGTAGCAGTTCATCGCCTGCTTGCTGAACGAGTAGCTGTCGGTTCCCTCGTGCGCCTGCACCCAGGCGTCTGCCGACTCGTAGTCGGGCGTGGACAGGAAGTCGATCAGGGTCGGCATCTGGGACTCCCACCCGAGCCCCGCGACCGACGAGATCATGCAGATGGCGCCGCCCCGGGGCACGAGACCGCGGCCGACGAGCTGCTCGACGATGTGGCGATGGGCAATGAAATTGGCCTTCATGATGCCGGGCGTGCCGTCGGCCACCCCAGCGGCTGCGAACACCGAGTGGATCGGACCGGTCAGTTCGGCCAACGCATCGTCGAGATGCAGCCAGGTCGCGAATATCGACCCGGACGGCGTCGGTCACCGGGAATTCGACCGGATGCTGGTCGAACACGACGGCCTCTCCCCCGAGCGATTCGACCGTCTGGGCCGCCGCTGCTCCCATCCCCGTGGCACCACCAACGACCAGGACACGCTTGCCGTCATAGCGAAACGCCGCGTTGTCGCTCACCTGTTCGCTCCCTTCCGACCCGCTCGCGGGTCCGTTGCATTGGTCCCGCGGGCAATCACGTGACCGCTCCGACCAGCTTGAGCTCCAGGATCCGATCCATGTCGAGGCCGAGCTCGCCCAGGATCTCGTCGGTGTGCTCGGCAAACTGTGGAGCTCGGCGAATGTCCGGCGGCCGATTGTCGAATTGCACCGGGTTGGCGACAAGCTCCCGCTCGTTGCCCTCGGCGTCCACGACCGGACGGATGTAGCCGTTGGCCCGGAGCTGCGCGTCGTTGCCGACCTCCAGCGCGTTCTGGACGGGAGCCCACTGCCCCTCCATAGTGGCGAGCTGCTCCACCCAGTAGGAGAAGGGATGTTCGGCGAACACCTCGGTGAGGATGTCGCCCGCGACCGCCGTGTTCTCGGGCGTCATGAGCGCCTCGACGGTCGCGAAGCGCTCGTCGGTGATCATGTCGGGCCGGCCGATGTGGGCGCAGAAGTCGGCCCAGTACCGCCCGGCCTGCAGCACCGTGAGGTTGATCCACCGATTGTCGGCGGTGCGATAGGTCGCGACGAGCGGGTTGAACATCGCGATGTTGAGGTTGAGCGGGGCCGCAGGCGGCGCCTCGCCCGTGAGGAGCGCGTTGTTGACGCTGAGGGCGGTCGCCCAGGCACCGAGCGCCAAGAGGGACACGTCGATCTCGGAGGGCTCCCCGGTCTGGGTGCGTGCGAAGAGGGCGGCGGCGATGCCACCGGCGATCGTCATGCCCCCCATGGAGTCGCCATAGGCCCCGGCCGGCATCCCGATCGTTCGGGGCGAGTCCGAGGGGGTGCAGCCGGCCGCGCTGCCGGCGCGGGACCAGAACGCGCTGGAGTCGTAGCCGCCCTTCTCCCGTTCGGGACCGTGATTGCCGAAGGCCGAACCCCGCACATAGATGATGTCCGGATTGATCAGGCGGACGTCGTCGACGTCGATCTTGAGCTTGCGCCGCGCCGCGGGGAGGAAGTTCACGAGGAAGACGTCGCTCTTTTTGACCAGGTCGTAGAGGACTTCCAGGGCCTCGGGATTCTCGAGCGCGAGGCCGATGCTGCGCTTGCCCCGATTCGGGTGCTCCATCAGTGGTTGGAAGGAGCCGATCGACACGCCGCCCGTGCCGATCTGCAAGCCTCGTTGGGCGTCGCCGGTCACCGCGTGCTCGACCTTGATCACGTCCGCCCCCCAGTCGGCCAGCACGGCGCCGGCGCTGGGCGTGAACGTGAACTGGGCGACCTCGAGGACGCGAACGCCACGCATCGGTTGATACGTCACGACACTCCCCTCCCGAGGGCAGCGGCTGCCGCTCGCATGCGTTAGGTGAGAACCGGGAGCTTGTCCCAGCCGCGCACCGTCGAGGTACGGGCCTGGACGGCGTTGTCCCAGTCCACCTCCCAGGTCGGAAATCGCTTCAGCACCTCGTCGAGCGCCACGCGGCCCTCGAGCCTGGCCAAGGCGGCGCCCAGGCAGAAGTGGATGCCGTACCCGAAGGTCACGTGGTGATCGATCTTCCGGAGCACGTCGAAGGTGTCGGCGTCGGGAAATCGGCGTTCGTCGCGGTTGGCCGAGGCGGTGAGCAGGAGCATGACGTTGCCGGCCGGAACTGTCTGGCCGTAATGCTCGACGTCCTTCGTGATGTAGCGGGCTTGCACCGGGGAGGGGGCCTCGTAGCGCAGGAGCTCCTCGATCGCACCCGGAATGAGCGTCGGGTCCTTGGCCAGAAGTTCGCGCTGTTCGGGGTTCTCGGCGAGGACCTTGCCGGTCCAACCGATGAGCCGGGTGGTCGTCTCGTTGCCGGCCGCCGCCAGCAGCCCAACATAGGTGGCCACCTCGGTTCGGCTGAGTTTGCGGGTCGTGCCGTCGGTGTCCTCGAACTCGGCATTCAGCAGTTCGGTCATCAGATCGTCAGAAGGGTGCTTCGAACGCCACTCGATGTAGCTCTCGAAATCGTCACCGCTCGTGACCGAGTAGCTCTGGTCGCGGTCGGGCATCGAGCCTTCACTGAGGTGCATCCCCGAGTCGATCCGGTCCCGGATGGCCTCTTGGTCGTCCTCGGGAATCCCGAGCAGCATCCCGATCGTGCGCATCGGCATCTGCGCGCCGAGATCGCCGATGAAGTCGAACCCGCCCGAGCCGACCAGCGGATCCAAGCTCCGCGCACAGAACTCGCGAACCTGGGGTTCGATGGCGTTCATCTTCCTCGGCGTGAAGACCCGGGACAGCAGCCCGCGATGCAGGTCGTGGGCCGGGGGGTCTTCGAACAGGATGAGGCCGGGCGGCATCTCCATGCCGCTCTTGATCATCTCGAGGACCGAACCCTTGCCCGAGATGTACGTCCGCCAGTCGACCGAGCACCGTTCGACATCCTCGAACCTGCTCAGTGCGTAGAAGTCGTACTTCTCGTTGTAGTAGAGCGGCGCCTCGTCCCGCATCCGCTTCCAGACCGGGTAGGGATCGGTGTCGATCTCGAAGTCGTAGGGGTCGTAGTAGACGTCACCACCATTGAGAGTCATCGCCAGCTCCGATCGACGTCGCGTCGTAGGGCCAGCAACGCAGCACCCGCCCCGGTGGACCAAAGTAGCAACGGACCTGGCCGGACGCTATAGAGGTGCTGATGAACAAGGAAACACGGCTCTTGCTGGACAGCCTCGACCGCCAGCGCGACCACGTGCTCGGGATCCTCGAAGGGCTCTCGGACGAGCAGCTGCGCACAGCCGTCCTGCCCTCGGGCTGGACCTGCCTCGGTCTGGTGCGGCATCTCGCCCTGGACGTCGAGCACTACTGGTTTCGGGCCATCACCGCCGGCGAGCCGCTCAGCGCCGGAGGGGACCCGGACGACCAGACGGGCGCCTGGCAGGTGGAGCCGAACGAGTCGGCCGACGACACCTTCACCCTGTACCGGGACGAGATCGCCCGAGCCAACGCCATCGTGGCGGACACCCCCCTGGACGCGCCGCCGAGGCAACGGGACTCCTGGTGGGGTGACTGGGAGGTCCCAGATCTCCGGTTCATCCTGCTACACGTGATCGCCGAGACCGCCTGTCACGCTGGGCACCTGGACGCGGCGCGAGAGCTGCTCGACGGTCGCCAGTGGATCGTGCTGTAGGTCCGTGGCGGCCGGAGCTCGGGTCTTTGGGCTGCACCCCCGTCGGCCTCCCCGAGCGGCGGACTACGGTCTCGACCCGTGAAGATTGGCTTCCATCTCCAGGTCGGGCCCAAGCGCTGGGCCGAGCTCACCATCGCCGCCGAGCAGGCGGGCTTTGAGTCCGTGTGGCTGCCCGAGCACCTGATCATGCCGGTGCAGATGAGCGGTCAGCCCGGCTCTCCTCACGAGGGCGAGCCGCCGATCTCGGCGTCCACCCCTGGGTGGGACCCATTCGTGCAGATGGCGTGGCTGGCCGCACAGACCTCCACCATCCGCTTCGGCACGAATGTCTTCAATGTCGGCCTGCGCCACCCGTTCATCACGGCTCGGGCCCTCACCACCGCCGACCTGGTGTCGGGCGGTCGGGTGGAGTTCGGCATCGGTGCGAGCTGGCTGTCCGAGGAGTGGGACGCCATGGAGCTGCGGTTCGACACGCGGGGCCGGCGCGTCGACGAGTCCATCGAGATCATCCGCCGGCTCTTCAGCGAGGACGTCATCGAGCACGAGGGAGAGTTCTTCTCGTTCCGGCCGGTCGGCTTCCTGCCCAAGCCGGTGAACGGTTCGATCCCGTTTCACATCGGCGGCGACTCGGCCGTCGCCGTGCGCCGGGCCGCCCGGCTGGGTGACGGGTGGATCCCGATGGCCCAGCGCGACCCGGCAACCCTGGCGGCCAACCTGGCCGACATCGAGCGGCTGCGGGCCGAGGCCGGCCGCACCGGTCCCTTCGAAGTGACGCTGTTCGGCCTGCAGGTCCAGTCGGTCGACGACGTCCATCGCTACGAGGATGCCGGTGCCACCCGCCTGCTCGTCTCGCCGTTCACCAATCCCCGGGAGGGCGTCGACCTGCTGCACCGCTTCGGCGACGAGGTCATCTCCCGGCTCTGAGCCGGCCGACGCGGACCTCGAGCGCGGCGGTTCGGCGTCAGACGTCGATCAGCCCAGCGCCTGCCCGAGCTGTTGTGCCGACTGGGTGGTCCACGCCACGCGGAGCCCGAGCGTCTGCGCCGGGTCGGTCCAGGCCACGGGGCCGGCGCGATCAACGCCCGGGATTGGCACCTGATCGAGATCGTCGACTCGCAGGGCGAAGGAGTGCAGGCCCTTGCGGGTCTCACCGGCGGCGTAGGGGCTGCGGTCAGAGTGGGGCTGGACCAGGCGCAGGACGACGTCGCCGATGGCGAGGTCGATCGTCGTCTCGTCCTCCGACGGTCCTGCCGGCAAGCCATCGACGGTGCGGGCGCCGAACAACTCCTCGAAGAGCGCCTGCGCGTCCCCGGCGTTCTCCACGACAGCTGCCATCCAGGCGATCTCCCGCGCCGGGCCGGGGCCGGGCGACGATCTCCGCGGCAGGTCGGCGTCCTGGTCGGTGAGCTCGATCAAGATGCCGCAGGTCTCCTTCGGGTGCAAAAACCAGTGCCTCGCCTCGCGGTTGATCCCCGTCACCGTGAGCCCCCGCTCGCGCACCCGCGCCTCGGCCCCCTCCAGATCCGAGACTCGCCACGCCAGCGAGTGCAGACCGGCGCCGTAGCGTTCGAGATATCGGCCGATCGTGCCCGTCGTGTCATCTGCCGCGGCGCTGAAGAGGGCGACGGTGGAGGGACCGAGATGGAGCATCGTCGTCGAGTGGGTGTCGCCCGGCTCGGGTGACGAGCTCTCAATCTCGGCACCAAGAGTGTCCTCGAACCAGCGAGCCGGACCCCCACCCTCGCCCCGGACCGCGATCCCGAGTCGGTGGAACAATCCGGTTTCGACGACGCTGCTCACAGCCAGACCCTAACGACGCCCGGAGCGGGCCGCGCCAGACCCTGGCTCACACCATGGGCGGGGGGGTCAACGTCGAATTCTCGCGCTCCCGGGTCCCCGGGCCGTCTGGGCCAGGGCAGTCATCGGGATCCGGCACTCATTCCCCGGCCACTGGTTGGGCGCGGATCACCTGCCCCGTGAACGTCAGTGGATCCTCCGCCGTGATGATGTCGAGCACGGTGGCCACCGGTACGGCCATCGGTGCGGCGCCCTCGGGGTCGACGAATCCCCGGGCGCCGAGCAGGTCGACCAGCTCTGTCCGGGTGAACCCGGGGTCGACCGCTACCACGGCGATGTTGTGCGGGGCGAGGTCAGGAGCGAGAGCGTTGGTCAGCCGGTTCAGCGCGGCCTTGGTCGTGGCGTAGCCGAGCAGTGTGCCCAGGCGGATGGGCGACTCTTCGCCGGCCGGCGAGCGGACGATCGACGTCGGCACCAAGTCTCCCGCTCCGGAGGTCACGTTCACGATGACCCCTCCGCCCTGCGCAATGAGATGCGGCACCGCCAGGCCGATCAGGGTGAAGGGGGCGTGAACGTTGACGTCGAACTGGTGCAACCAATTGTCGCGTGGGTACTCCTGGATCGGAGCATTGCTCCCCCGGGTGTCGGCGGCGTTGTTCACCAGCACGTCAAGGCGGCCGAACGCATCGATAGCGGTGGTAATCAGGCGCCCGAGGTCTTCCTCGTGCGTGACGTCGACCCGGACCGCGACGGCGGTCCCCCCGGCGGCTTCGATGGCGGCCAGCGTCTCGCCAATGGTGCCGGGCAGCCGGCTGTGTGCCTCCACCGTTCGGGCCGCGACGACCACCTTGGCCCCACGGCGCGCGAGTTCGAGAGCGAGCTGTCGACCGATGCCGCGGCTGGCCCCGGTGACGATGGCGACCTTGTCCGTCAGCGGCACGACAGACCCACGATGGTGCGGATCATGGTCGAACACCAGACGTCACCCTCAGGACGGGACAGGCCCGGCGTCACCGGTCCCTTCCATCGGTCGCGGCGATCACCGGAGCTGGCGGCGCAATAGCCGGCGGCGGATTCCTTTGTCAGGAAGATCATCGAGGCGTCCAGGTTGGCCGTGCGTGCGATCTTGCGAGCGATCAGTGGGTCCATCAGCCAAACGCTAGGGGAAGCGGGATCGGCAGCGCCTGCGGGGATGCCGATGCTGGCGGGATCCGGTCAACGGGGCTTGCCTGTTGGCCTCCCTCGAGCAACGGCCGGCGTATCTCCCGTCACCTCCGGATAGATCATTTAGGCGTCGAACGGAGCGACGACACGTCGGAGAAGGTCCCCCAGCGTGGTACGCCCGTCCCCGTCGAGCGTTCCGAGGATCGCGTTCTCGCGGGCGACAAGGTCTTTCAGCGCTCCGTCCACACGACGCCGGCCGGCCGGCGTGAGTTGCACCCGCACCGAACGAGCGTCCAGGGGATCGGGCCTGCGTCGGACCAGGCCTCGCTGTTCGAGGTGGTCGATTCGGTTCGTCATGGTGCCAGACGTGACAAGCGTCTGTGCCATCAGCTGCCCGGGCGAGAGTTGGTGCGGAGGGTCGGAGCGCCGCAAGGCCGCGAGCACGTCAAATGTCCAGATTTCGAGATCGTGACGGGCCAGGACGGTGGTGCGTTGGCGGTCCAGATGTCGAGCCAGGCGGCTGACGCGAGAAAGCACCTCGAGTGGCGAGACATCGACGTCAGGGAGCGCCCGACGCCAACCTGCGACGAGTCGATCGACTTCGTCCTCCATGCATCCTCCCAAGGTATTCCAAATATATCTTGACATCGAGATGCTGTCCAGCATAGTCTCTTGATATCAAGGCATTGTCCGGCGGCAGCTCCCCGGCGCGTCCTGCCGCCCGACGCCAACCCAGAAGGGGAGGAGTGTCACCATGGTCGATACATCGATTACGCCGATCGAGCTGGTGGAGGGCGTTTACGCCAGAATGTCCGGTCGGACGACCCTCATGCGCACCCGCCTTGGTCGGCCGCTCACGTACGCGGAGAAGGTGTTGGCCAACCACCTGCCGCGAGCCGGACGTGCACGGGCGTCCCTACGCCGATTTCGATCCGGACCGTGTCGCGCTGCAAGACGCGTTGGCGCAGATCGTGGCACTGCAGTTCATCACCGCCGGCCTCGACCGGGTGGTCTTGCCGACGACCGTCCACTGCGACCACCTCATCCAAGCGAAGACCGGCGCCAGCGTCGATCTGCGATTGGCTCTCTCGGCCAACACCGAGGTCTACGACTTCCTCAGGTCGGTCTGCGCGAAGTTCGGGATCGGGTTCTGGGAGCCGGGGTCGGGGATCATCCACCAGGTGCTGCTCGAGAATTACGCATTTCCCGGAGGCATGATGATCGGCACCGACAGTCACACGCCCAACGCGGGTGGCTTGGGGATGGTCGCCATCGGGGTCGGCGGCGGTGACGCCATCGACGCGATGACGGGTCTGGCGTTCAACCTTCGCTGGCCCAGGCTCATCGGCGTCCACCTGACCGGTTCCCTCTCGGGGTGGTCGGCCCCGAAGGACGTGATCCTCGAAGTGGCCCGATTGCTCACGGTGAAGGGCGGCACCGGCTCGATCATCGAGTACTTCGGGCCGGGTGCCGACACGCTCAGCGCGACCGGCAAGGCCACGATCTGCAACATGGGGGCCGAAGTCGGCGCCACCACCTCGCTCTTCCCCTATGACGCGAACATGGCCGCCTACCTGCGGGCGACCCGTCGCGGGGAACTGGCCGACGCCGCAGACGCAATCGCCGGCGACCTGCGGGCCGACGGCGACGTCGAGCTCAATCCGGGAGCGTTCTTCGACGAAGTCCTAGACGTCGATCTCTCCGCGCTGCAACCGCTGATCAACGGTCCGGACTCACCCGACCTCGCACACCCGGTCAACGAGATCGGCGCGTGGGCCCGCCAAAACGCCGTTCCCTGCGAGATATCAGCTGCACTGATCGGTTCATGCACCAACTCCTCGTACGAGGACATGACGCGGGCAGCCTCGATCGCCCGCCAGGCAGTCGCCCACGGCTTGCGGGCCAAGACCAAGCTGTTCATCTCGCCCGGTTCCGAACAGGTACGGGCGACAATTCGAGCGGGACGGCCTGTTGGCAGATCTCGAGGCGATCGGTGCCACCGTCTTGGCCAACGCGTGCGGGCCCTGCATCGGCCAGTGGGACCGCACCGGGCTCGACCCCGACGTGCCCAACACGATCATCAACAGCTTCAACCGCAACTTTCCAAAGCGCAACGATGGCAATCTCGGCACGAAGGCATTCGTCGCGTCCCCTGACATGGTTATCGCGTATGCCCTGGCGGGCACGCTCGCCTTCAACCCCCTCGTCGACCCCCTGAGGTCGGAATCCGGAGGCGACGTTCGGCTGGAAGCTCCGATCGGTGACGATCTGCCCCCCGAAGGCTTTGATCCCGGAGCGGCCGGATTCCTCCCCGCTCCCGACAACCCCTCGGGCCTCGAGGTGTCGGTCTCACCCACGTCACGCCGCTTGCAGCTGTTGGCACCGTTTCCCGCCTGGGACGGAGGGGACTTCGTGGAACTACCCGTCTTGGTGAAAGCCGCGGGCAAGTGCACAACCGACCACATCTCCGCCGCCGGCCCGTGGCTGCAGTATCGCGGTCACCTGGAGAACATTTCGGGAAATCTGTTCCTCGGTGTGGCCAACGCCTTCACCGGCGGAATTGGGCAGGGCAAGGACCCGTTGGACGGGCAGATTCGTTCTTTGCCCGACATCGCTCGTCGCCTCTCGGTGGCGCACATCCAATGGTGCGTCGTCGGCGATGAGAACTACGGCGAGGGCTCGTCACGCGAGCACGCCGCGATGGAGCCGCGCTACCGAGGCGCGGTGGCCATCCTCGCCCGATCCTTCGCCCGAATCCATGAGACCAACCTCAAGAAGCAGGGCATCCTGCCACTCACATTCGCCGAGTCGTCGACCTACGACCTGATCGGTGAGGACGACCGGATCTCGGTTCTCGATCTGGCCTCCCTCTCCCCCGGCGCGCCCGTGCGCTGCCGGATCACGAAGCCTGACGGCACCGCCGTGCAGTTCCACAGTGCGCACACGCTCAGCCCGGAGCAGATCGAGTGGTTCAGGGCCGGCAGTGCGCTGAACGTGATCCGCCAACGGCACTTGACATGACCGCGCTCCCCGCCAACACCGCGACCCCCGCGACCCGCGACCGCGACCCCCGCGACCCGCTCGGCCAACTCCGACTGAGCGCCGTCTGGCAAGGCCGGCGTCGCTCTGGACGACCGCATCTCGCGTCGAACAGGTGCCCTCGGCGCCCGAGGCGCCTATTCGTTCGGCGTGCGCAGCTTGAACTGGGCTCCCGCCGGGTCGGTCACCGTCGCCAGGCGCCCGTAGGGGGTCTCTTTAACATCCTCGATGACCGAGCCACCCAAGGCCATCACCTTGGCGACGGTCTCTTGGGCGTCCTCGACCTCCCAGTAGATCGACCAGTGGGCCGGTACGCCGGCCGGGAGGAACGCTGTGGCGTCCATGATCCCAGCCAATTCACTCTCGCCTGCGGGTTCGCGCATCGTCGTGTAGCGGAACTCGTCGCTGTCACCAACGGTGTTGACTTCCCAGCCGAATACTGAGCGGTAGAAAGCGACGGCCGAGGCGTGCTCGCGGGTGAACAGCTCGAACCAACTCGGAGCGCCGTGCTCGCTCAGCACCGTGAAGCCCGGAAAGGTTCCGGCTTGCCACGTCCCGAGCTGGGCGCCTGTCGGATCGATCAGCACTGCCTGGCTTCCGAGGTCGGCGACGGCCATGGGAGAACCGATGATCTGCGCGCCCTCCGCCTCGGCCGCCTTCACGGTCTTGTCGATGTCGTCGCTGGACAGATAGATCTTCCACGTGTTGTCGGCCGGCATGTCTCCCATTGAACCCATGGCTCCGGCAACCGGGACGCCCTCGCGGGTGAACATGAAGTACCCGCCAAACTCCGGGCTGGGTTCTTGGGCTTCCCACCCGAAGAGTCCGTTGTAGAACGCACGGCTTCCTTCGACGTCGGATGTCCATAGATCCGTCCAACACGGGGACCCGATGGGCGCGCGGTCACGACTGGGCATGGCTGCTCCTTTTCCGATGGATGGTCACCTGTGTCGACGGGTTCGCCAACCCGAAGTCATCGGTCTGCTGAGATCTTGCGGCCACGACACACGGCTCGCCCGCTTCGGTCCTCAGGCTCGCCTGGGCCGGCCGATGAGAACGATACGCGTGATCTGGGGCTCGTGGACCAGGTTGCCCGTCTCGCGCTTCTGGCGGTCCGTCTCGGATGCTATCGAGCTCAGCGAGGACGCGCCGACGCTGGGAGACCTGCTCTTGTTGGCTGGTCTACCCGTCGAGATGGCGGGGTAGGCCGAACTGGGTGAAGAGCCGCTCGGGATCCAAGAAAGCCAAGAAGAAGGACATCCCGATGATCTTGTGGGCCGAGACCTCGATCACCTGGAGCGCCCACGGCGCGTGGCCGCCGGCCGGGTCTGGCCGGTATTGCCCGAAGGCCGTGCAGCCGTTGGCCGAGGTCCGCAGCAGCCGGGAGCCTCGACACTCACTCGGCCCCGGCTGGACCATCCAGCGACCGATGTTGACTGCTCCTTGCAGCCAGAGGGCAAACGGCGGCATCGACTGTACGGCGTCCTCGTGCAGCAGGGTCACCAGGCGCTCGATGTCGTAGCGCTCAAAAGCCTCCACGTAGCGCTTGAGGAGTTCGGCGTCGGCCGCGTCGAGCGCCGCCGCCGGATCGTCACGAGAGACCTCACTGAGCGTGCGTCGAGCTCTCTGCAGGGCACTATTGACCGCGGCAACGCTTGAGTCGAGAAGCTCGGCTACCTCGGACACCTTCCACCGCAACACTTCGCAGAGAATCAGCGCGGCCCGTTGTCTGGCAGGGAGGTGCTGGAGGGCGGCGACGAAGGCGAGGCGAATCGACGCTCGGTACTCGGCGATCTGGCCGGGGTCCCCGCCGAGCGGAGCGACCGACGCATCAGGGATCGGAGTCACCCACGTGGATTCGGGAAGCAGCGGCCCGAGGAGCGACTCGTCTGGGGCCGACGCCGGGCCCATCTCCATCGGGCGGGCTCGTCGTTGGACTTGTCTCTGCATGTCGATGCAGACGTTGGTGGCGATGCGATAGAGCCAGGAACGTACGCTTGACCGACCCTCGAATCCCGCCGAGCTGCGCCAAGCTCGGATCATGGTCTCTTGGACGGCATCCTCAGCTTCGAATCCCGAACCGAGCATTCGATAGCAATAGCCGGTGAGCTCCCGGCGAAACGGCTCCAGGTTCAGGGCCAGCGGAGCCTCGCGCATGGCCACAGCCGTGCATGCTACCGAGAAGGACACGAGGGCGACGGGTGGCGATCGGCGTTTGGACACACCGGACGAGCCATTCGTACGTGGAGCCCGGCAGCTTGTCTGTTCTGCAATTCGCCTGAGGGAAGCTTCGGATCGGACGTCAGTCCTTCGTGCATACTTCCTTGCATGCCGCTCATCGACATCCACGTAATCAAGGGCTCTTGTACGCCCGAGCAGAAGCTACAGATGATGCACGAGACGACCGAGATGATCGGCCGGGTTCTGGCCGAGCCGGTCAAGAAGCTGACCTGGGTTCGGGTGATCGAGGTCGGCGAGGACGAGTGGATGATCGCCGGAGAGGTGTTCACTCTCGAGCATGTCCGTAGGCTGAGGGCTGGCGAGCTTGATAGCTGAGGATCTCGGCCTCGGCCGACTGGCGCTGGTCACGGGCGCCAACGGCGGGATCGGCCGAGCGATCGTCGCCCGCTTGGTGGCGGCCGGCACCGCGGTCGCGGCACTCGATCGTGACCCTGCAGTCGTCTCGCTCGCCGCCATGGGCACCGCGGCGGCGCCCGTGCATCCTGTCGTCGTCGACCTCGCCGATGCGACGGCGGCACAGGCGGCCGTCGACGACGTCGTGGCGCTGCTCGGCCCCGTCGACGTGCTCATCAACAACGCCGGCGTGATGCACAAGAAGCCTCTTCCAGACCACACCCTCGAGGACTGGGAGCTTGAAATGGCCGTCAACGCCCGCGCCGCGTTCATCCTCTGCCAGGCCCTGGTGCCGGCGATGGCGGTCCGCGGCACCGGCATCGTGATCAATATCGCCTCCATATGGGCGTCGCGCGGGGGACCGGAGCGGGCTGCCTACGTCGCGTCCAAGCACGCTCTGCTCGGACTGACGCGGGCGCTCGCGGCCGAGTACCTTTCTGCGGGTGTCCGAATCAACGCGGTCAGCCCGGGACCGGTGCGAACCCCGATGACGGCCGGGCTCGGGGGGGACCAGTCCAATTGGATGGAGGCTGACGAGGTGGCCGGCACGGTCGAGTTTCTCTGCGGCGACGAGGCCGCGTGGCATTTCCGGGGAGAATCTCGAGGTGCTGGGACGAGGCCGCCCGGCCGGATTATGAGCCCGGGCGGACAGCTCCGCCAGCTTCTCGTCGACGACGCGCCGGTGCTGGCGCCGGGAGTGGCCAACGCGCTCGGGGCCCGGATCGTCGCAGACTGCGGGTTCAGCACGGTCTACGTCAGCGGCGCAGGCATCGCCAACTGGTCGCTCGGCGTTCCCGACCTCGGGTTGACGACCATGGCCGATGTCCTCCGTGAGGTGGAGCGGATCTGCGACGCCGTCGATCTGCCGGTCATCGCTGATGCCGACACCGGATACGGCAACGCGCTGAACGTGCACCGCACGATTCGCGCGTTCGAGCGGGCAGGCGTCGCCGCCATCCAGCTCGAGGATCAGGTCGACCCCAAGCGTTGTGGCCACTTCGAGGGCAAGGAGGTCATCACCGCCGCCGAAATGGTGACGAAGATCCGCTCGGCGGTCGACGCACGAAGCAACCCGGATCTCATGATCATCGCTCGCACCGACGCTCGCGCCACCGAGGGACTTGAACGGGCCATCGAGCGGGCTCACCAGTACCGGGAGGCCGGTGCTGATGCCATCTTCGTGGAGGCGCCGCTCGATGCGGGCGAGCTGGCGCGTATCGGCGCCGAGGTGCCGGGGCCGCTCGTGGCAAACATCGTCGAGGGCGCCAAGACGCCGACCCTTGAGCGCTCCGAGCTCGGCCGCCTCGGATTCCACATCGTGATTTACGCCAACCTGGCTGGCCGAGCGGCGATGCGGGCCATGCACGACGTGCTCAGCGCGTTGCGCTCGCAGGGATCCAGCCTGGGTCTCGAAGATCGCATCGTGTCGATGGCCGAGCGAAACCGCCTGACCGGCATGGACACGTGGCAGGCGTTGGAGCGCCGCTACGGGATCGATCCAGTGACGCCGGTCGGAGCTGGGGAAACCGACTTCGACCTGATCGTGATCGGCTGCGGCGTCGCCGGCGCGGCCGCGGCGCCGCGGGCGCCACCGAAGAGGCGGCAGCTATCGGACACTCGATCCGCGTCGCCATCTTGGAGCGGACAGGACCCGAGCTGCGGGGTGGGAACTCTCGTTGGACCGCCGCGTACCTGCGCATGACCGACATCGACACGCCGGCGACCGGGTTCGTCGAGGATCTGACGGCTCAGGCCGGAGTCGACCGTGCCTATGCCGATCGACTGGCCAACGAGGCGGGCCCCACTCTGCGGTGGCTCGAGGCCACCGGCGTCGAGTTCGGAGAGCTCCCGACGATATTCCTGACCCAGTCGCGGCCACGTTTGTTGCCCGTCGGGGGTGGGCGGGCCGTGCTCGACGCGCTGCTCCAGGCGGCGGAGTCCGCCGGCGCCACGATCGCCTATCACAGCACTGCCTGGCGGCTTGAGCTTGAGGAAGACGGCCGGGTGGCGGGAGTGCGAGTTCGCGGGGCCGACGGCTCGTCCTCGTTGGGCACGGCTCGAGCAGTGGTGATCGCGTCGGGCGGGTTTGAGGGGAACTCCGAGATGATGACCACGCTACGTCGGCCACTCGGTTCGGACCGTGGCTGTCGGCGGTCAGCACAATCGCGGCGAGGGCATCCAGATGGCGCTCGCCGTCGGAGCCAAGCCGGCCGGCGCGTGGGGCCAGTTCCATGCCGAACCGGTCGACCCGAGATCGTCCCGCGAAGAGGCGGTGGTCATGCTGTATCCGTACGCGCTGCTCGTCGACGTCTCTGGAAATCGGTTCCTCGACGAGGGCCAGGCCACCGTCGACGAGCAGTATGAACAGGTCGCTCGCCGGATCCTGGAGCTCCCCGAAGGACGTTCCTGGGTGGTCGGGGACCAGCGACTCTTTGAGTTGCCCCGATTCGATGACATCGTGCAGACGACCGAGCCGCCGGTCACCGCAGCAACGGTGGCTGAACTTGCCGAACGCGATCGGCGTTCCCGCCGTCAACCTGGCAGCGGACCGTGAGCGAGTACAACGCCGCGGTGGGGCCCGGGCCCTTCGATCCGCTCCGTCTTGATGGCAAGGCGGCTCTCGCCGTCCAGCCGCCGAAGTCGAACTGGGCCAATCCGATCGACCGCCCGCCGTATGTCGCATGGCCTATGGAGTGCTCGAACGTGTTCACATTCGGCGGACTTGGTACCGACACTGACGGCCGGGTCCTCACCCACGACGACGTCCCGATCCCCGGCCTCTACGCCGCCGGTGAGGTGACCGGCATCTACCACGGCAAGTACACGGGCGCGACGTCGGTACTACGCGGAGTGGTCTTCGGTCGGCTCGCCGGCCGCCACGCCGCTCGCTATGCCATCGCCTGCCGGGCGGTAAGAATCTGAGCTTCTACGCTCTGGTCTGGACCAACACGGCGAGAAGGAGATTCCGTGCCTCTGGTTGATATCCATCTCATCAAGGGAGTCTGGAGTGACGAGCAGAAGCAAGAGATGATGCGAGTCACCACTGATGCCCTGGTCAAGGTGTGGGGCGAGAACGTTCGCAAGTTGACCTGGGTCCGTGTCCTCGAGGTCGAGGATGGGCAGTGGATGATCGGGGGGGAGGTATTTTCAGGTGCTGACGTTGTCCGCCTACGCGCCGGAGAGATCTGACCGGATTGCTTCAGAGGTGTCTTCGCCCGAGTAGCGCTCACCGTGGTTGTTGCCAGGCTCGCGCCGTTCTGATCGGCCGCCTTCTAACGCGACGAAAGATCGATCGAGGGGCAGCGATCGAGATCTAGGTCAAGTGACGACGACCCGCGCCTGACCGAGCGTCTCGATCCGGCATCGGTCAGCACTGGTGTCGCCATCGCGGTGTGACTCGACCCGCGCGAGTGGCGAAGTAGGTGCCGGGGACGTCATACGTATGTGAGGTCGTTAGCACCAGATCGGAGAGGGTGCCATCGACCTCTTGGTGCCCGAATGGGAAAGTCCCCAATCCATCGAAGTCCCAGTCAACGCTGACGATGGTGCCCGCCTTCGGGTGAACCGAAGCGTGAACTTCCAGCACGACCGGTTCGCCGCTGGCAACCTCCGCCCGCTCGTGACCGTTGGCCGTGACCGACGCGACAGGTTGAATGCCACCTCGTTCGACCGCGGAATCTGGAAGAGAGACTCGACCGTTCTCGTAGGAATAGCTGGTCCCAAGTGGCTCGATCCCTTGTTCGACCCAGTCCACCAGGTCTTTCAGCGACTGCTCGGAGACACCGGACCCACCGATGAAGCGAACCGCGGAAGCCCGGTGCGGCTCTGGCGGGACCATCTCGTGCGTCGCGTGCTCCGCATACTCGGTCCACCGGATGCGAAAGTTCTTCGCGGCGCCCTCCGGCCCCTGCGCCTGGAGCACTGCCCGGTGATATGCGGTTCCCCACGCTGGCCAGACGGACGAGTCGTGAGTGCTGTGAACCCACATCACCTTGCCCTTGTACTGGCCCGAGTAGCAGACACCCATGAACGGCGACCACTCCGGCACCGGGTGCTGGGGGTAGATCGGCACACCGTCGAGGAGGAGCGAGTCGAACTGGGGCTCATCCAACAGGTGGTGACGCGCGTAGTAGCAGTACGCGAGAAAGCTCCGGTTGTCGCAGTGCACCTCGTCGCCCACCAACGCGTCGGCGAAGCGCAGCACATTGGCGTCACCGTGGCCATCGCACGCGAACACATTCCCTGCGGCCCCGGTCGCATACAGCTGCCGGCCGGCCGCCTTGCCGCTCACGACCCGCACTCCGCTGCCCAGCCGGTACCCGGCCTCTAGGCCACCGACCTCGATTGCGAACGGTAAGTCGTAGGCGTCCGCGCCGGTGCCCATGATGGCGGAGAGGACTCGCATCGTGTGATACTCGGGTCCGGCGAATTCGGGCAATTCGTTGAGCTCGCGTGCCGAGAGAACCCTCGTAACCGTGCATCGCTGATCGATGAGGTCTCCCATCACCAGCTCTGGCTGGTCATGACCGACATAGCCGGGCTTCGTCCAGAAATTCTCGAAGTAACTGGGGTCGTCCGCCACGAGAGCGTCGGCCAACGATGACCACAACCAGATCTGACCCATGGGCTGACTGATCATGAACTCATTACCCCGGGGAAACCCCTGACGGTACAGGAGAGCCAACTCTTCCTGTTCGTGTGTCGTGAGCCCCTCGAACGGGTTGCCACTGCCACCCGGCGCCGTTCGATCCGCCAAGGCGAGAATCTTTTGGTAGCCGAGGAGCCGCTGGACGTTGAACAGAGTGCCGAAGCCCATCGTGCTGCTGGTTTTGATGCGCTTGGTGTTGCCGTGTTCTCCGATCTCGCCGCCGCTGGCCGACGGGAGACACCCATCCCAGACACCGGGCGCATTCTCGAGGCATAGCGGCGAGCGGCGACCGCCCCCGCTTCCTCCGTAGACGTAGGAGTGATGGGGTGGGCCACCGTAGACCTGCGCTGCGACGTGCTTGGAGAACCGTGCCACCTCGGCAGTGGCACGGTGCCCATAGATAGTGGGATCGAGGCCGGCCTTCGGGTCGTAGTCGTCGCCGATATGGCCCTGGTTCGACTCGACCAGGTAGCCGCCCAGTCGTGCGATCAAGCTGATCGTCTGGAACATTTCTCCGAGATAGCCGCCGCCGAATGTGACGACATGGCCGCCGTTTCCACCCTCGAGGGGCTGGAACATCCGTCCCTGGTAGTGCTCCTTCGGCGGGAAGTAGAACGCGAATCGGGTGGCGGTGCCGTCGAAGCCGCCCTGGACGAAGCGGTGCGGCGAAGGCCGATCGCGCTCCTCATCCACCTCAATGAACGGTCGGCCGAAAAAGCTGTCGGTTACAACATAGGAGTCCGATTCCAACATCTCTCCTCCAGAGGAGTCATGCAGCCTGGGTTTCGGCGACCCACCGTGAGCACCGAATCAGGGCCGTTAATTGGCAAAGCTCGCGTCGCAGGAACGGAGGCGATCAGCCAGAACGGCTCTCCCGAAGTCCCGGTAGACCTCGCGCAGCCGGGGTTCGGGTGGTCGTAGGTTGTCTCGGCGACGGGATGTGCGATCTCGGTTCCTCCCTCAGACGTGGGAATGCCATCCTTCGCGCATGCCACTGGAGCGCACGTCCGACTGAAGTCTCATATTGTCACCGACGAGGCACGCGACCGAGAAGAATCTTGGTTGGACGCCGAACCGCCGCGGAGTGGTCACCCAGCCGAGCAGCAAGCCGTAGCATTTTCTAGGAAGAGGGGCAGGGCATGGAGTCGGTCGACACGGCAGAAACGGCTATCGAGGAGTGGGTACAAAGAGAGCTCGGCGGCCGGGTGCTGCGTATCGAGCGCCAAGCCAGATGGCGGCCGGTCTGGTGGGTGACCCTCGAGCAGGACGACGGCGTGCTCGAATTGTGTGTACGCGGCGATCGCATTGATTCGCCGTCGGCCTTTCCCCTTGAGCACGAGATGCTCTTCCAGTCCATGCTCCAAGATCGTGGGATCCCGGTGGCTCGCGTGCACGGATGGTGCGATCGAGCCCCGGGCCATCGTCATGGACCGCGTCCCGGGGCGGGACAACTTCGAGGGCGTGCCCGACGACGAACGTCGCCGGGTGATGGAGGACTACATCGACATCCTCGTACGGATGCACGAGCTCGATGTGCGACCGTTCGGCGAGGCCGGCGTCGTGCGAGCGGCAAGCCCGGAGCAGTCCGACCGGATCGGGATGCAGCACTTCGAACCGAAGGCCTACCGCGACCTGAAGAAATGCCCCGACCCGTTCTTGGAGTTCGCGCTGTTGTGGTTGGACCGCAACCGCGTTGACAATCGCGGTCGAGAGGCCGCCATCGTGTGGGACGCCGGACAGTTCCACCACGACGGTGGACGAATCGCCGCCATGCTCGACCTGGAGTTCGCCCACATTGGCGATCCGATGATGGATCTCGGGGGCT
This sequence comes from uncultured Actinomycetes bacterium, assembly GCA_963833735.1. Taxonomy (GTDB): domain Bacteria; phylum Actinomycetota; class Acidimicrobiia; order Acidimicrobiales; family RAAP-2; genus DATNIB01. The sequence continues at coordinate 42,129 of CAWHYR010000015.1, forward strand.
TGTGGACTCGAAACGCGTTCATTCCGTTCGGCGACGTCCCGGCGCTGTTCCGGCGCTATCAGGAACGCAGTGGCGTGCCCATCGATCTGGCCTCTGTCCAGTACCACTACATCTTGTGGGCGCTGTCGAACCCGATCGAGTTCCATGCAGTGTTGGCCGAGCCGGTGGCCGGTGCCGACTACATGCTGAACCTGCACTGGGTCATTGAGTCGAACCTGCTCGCGCTGGAGGGCATCGCCCATGTCATGGGGATCGAACTCGACGAGGTCGAGGAGCCAGATCCGGTGCGCTCGCCCTTCGGCCAGGCCCACCGACACCTGACCCGCAGCCTCGAAGGGCTCCCGCCGGCCTCCGGCTACGACCGCTATCGGCTCCGGATGTCGGTACGGCTGGCTCGCCACATCGAGAGGCTCGACGAACTGGGTGGGGCGGTCGTCAACGCGAATCTCGATGATCTCCACCAGCTGCTCGGCCACCGACCGGGTAGCTGGGAGGAATCGGAGAACGAACTCGAGCGCTTTGTGCTGTCCGACGACGGAGCGCACAGCGCAGACTTGGTTCGCCTGTTCAACCGGCGTCTCCATCGGGCTCGCATGCTGTGCGGACCCTCCGGCTCGTGGATCACTCAGCACCGGATTGTCAGCCAGCCGAGCCTTTGACGAACTGGTAGCCCGTCCCCGTCGAGTGCCCTCCTATTCGACGAGCGAGTAACCATGCGGCTCACAGCGAACGCGGGGCGGAATTGCACTCAGTCCAGTCGCGGAATCCCACGGATTACTGTCCCGCCGCCCAGGCTTAAGACCCCAACCGCAGATCCCTATCGTGACCCACCCATCAGTCGAAGCGCCGACCAACCCAAGACGACGGTCTAAGCGATTCTGGCCAGCAAACCCCCGCTAACCGATCCCTGCTCAACTCGCGTCCAATCCGGCTTGTTCGTCGACGTAGTGGTCCCCCACCTCGCGTGTGCTCTTGTCGGTCTCGTCTCGGTGGAATCGGTTGGTGCCGAGATACGCCTCGACCACGGCCGGGTTGCTCCGAATCGTCTCTGGCGTCCCCTCGCCGATCGTCGGGCCGAAGTCGAGCGCGTAGATGCGGTCGCAGGTGCGCAGAACCATGTCGACGTTGTGCTCGATCAGGAGAACGCCGATCCCGGCGGCCGATGCAAGGTGGCGAATCGATGCCGACAACGCGGAGGACTCGATTTCGCTCAGGCCGGATGCCGGCTCATCCAGCAGGAGGATAGATACGTCTCCGGCGACCGCCCTGGCGACCCCGAGCAGGCGCCGCTGGGCGAAGCTCAGGTGACGCGCCTGGGTGTCGAGAAGCGGCTCTAACCCGAAGTCCAAGACGGCCATCCTGGCGCGAGCGTTGAACGTTCCACCCGGCTTGAACAGGTCGGTCAGGTAGGCCAGGCGGTCCCGAGAGTCGCAGGCAGTCTGGATGTTCTCGAAGACGGTCAGATCGTCGAAGAGCTCGAGGGACTGGAACGAACGACCGAGACCGGCTCGGGCTCGCTTCTCGGGGTTCCAGCCGCTGATATCGACGCCGCCGAGCTTCACCGTTCCACCCGCCGGGCTCACGAAGCCGGTGATGGCGTCGAGGGCGGTGGTCTTGCCGGCCCCGTTCGGCCCGATCAGACCCACCACCTCGCCCGGCTGGACGGTCAAGGTGAGGTCGGAGAGCGCAAGCGTTCCGCCGAAGCGAACCGAGACGCTGCTGACCTCCAGCACCTTCTGCGGCACGACGACGATGGAGTCGCTTGCAGTTTTCATGTGATCGGGTTTGGGCCGCGATGGAACGCGTTTGCGGATCCAGGTGAGCCACCACTCGTTCTGCCTGGCCGTCAACCACGCAAGCCCATCGGGGAAGTACATGATCAACGCGAGCAGGCCGACGCCGCTGGCCAGAGCCAAGGCAAAGGCCACATTGCCGCCGAGGAAGGAGAAGATCTGCTGTCCGAGCGTGCCGGCTTGGAAACCGCTGCCGACGAGCGGGCCACCCAGTGTCCCCACGCCGCCGAAGACCGAGAACTGCAATGCGGTGATCGAGTTGAAGCCGGCAAAGGTGGTGAAGCCGAGAACGGGACTGGCGAAGGTGAGGATGATCCCGCCCAGCGCTGCGATCATGCCGCCGAGGACGAACGCGTACATCTTGGCCTCGGGCACCGAGATGCCCATCGCCGCCGCCGCCCGTTCGTTGGTTCGCACGGCGATGAGGCGCCGACCGGCGCGGCCCCGTCGGAGATTTGCGATGCCGATGCCGACGATGACCAGGAACACCAGCGTCAGCGTCGTGTAGCGGTCCGGATAGGTCAGCCCGCTCACATTGATGCCGAAGAAGTGGGTGTTGTTCGCCGTGAACCCCTCGACCCCACCGGTGTAGTTCGGACTGTCAAAGATGATCGCTTCGAGCGAATAGGCCAGCCCCAACGTCACGATGGCCAGGGCTACCCCTCGAGTTCGGACGCCGGCCAGACCGACCACGATCCCGATGGGGATGACCGAGACGACCCCAGCGAGGATCGCCAGCTCGAACGGCCACCCGTGCACCGAGTAGAGGTAGCCCGCGATGACCGCGCCAGTGCCGGCAAACCCCAGCTGAGCGAGGCTCACCTGCCCGGCGAACCCCGTCACCACCACGAACGACATCAAGATGATGATGAAGGACATCTGCATTTGGAGTGCCCCGACCCAGGCAAAGGGAAAGAACACCCAGGTGCAGAGGAGCACAACGACGGACCCGACCGCGATCAGCCCTGGACTGATGCGACCGGCACCGATGGCGGGCAGCCGACCGACGAACTCGTCCTTGCCGGCGATCGAACGACCTCGGAAGAGCAGGATGATCGTCACGAAGATGAACGGGACGGCGGTACTCCACCCCGGAGTGGAGATGTAGAAGGTGACCTCCGATTGCGCGATCCCGATGGCTAGTCCGGCCAAGGTCGTGATCGGGAACGACTGAAACTTGCCGACCACGGCCGCAGCAAGGATCGGCACCACGATTAAAGAGAGATTGTCGGCACTGAGGCTCGTGATCGGCACGAGAAGGATCGCAGCCAGCCCACCAAGCGCCGCTCCGATGGCCCAGTTGATCGTCGCGACCACGTTCGGCGAGATGGCGAGGGCGCTGGCCGCCCGAGGGTTCTCGGCCACCGCGCTCGTCTCCACGCCGAACTTCGTGAACTTGTAGATCGCCCAGAGGACCACGGTCAGCACGATGACGATGCCGAAGATCCACAATCGGTCCTCCCCCACCAAGATCCCGAAGATCTTCACCGAGGTCGTGGGCAGACTCGAGTCCACGATCCGAGGGGTCGGACCGAACATCAACGCGATGATCTCTTGAATCGTGACTAGGAGCGCCAGGGTGGCCACAATCTTGGCGAGGGCGGAGGCCTCCCTCATCTGGCGGATAACCACGAAGATTGAACAGGGCTCCGAGCGCACCAGAGGCCAGCAGACCAGCCGGAATGGAGACCCACACGGTGAGCCCATTCACCGTGTGGAGCTCGTAGAACACGTAGGCGGCGATCATCCCGACCGCGCCCTTGGGCAAAGTTCACGACCTGCGAGCCGCGGAAAACCAGGACCAGGCCGATCGCCGCGAGGGCGTAGAGCGCCCCGGCCCCAAGGCCCAGGATCCCAAAGCGGAGGACGTCGGTCATGAGAGCGGTCGGCTCGCTGGGACCCTTAGTCCTTGTTCTCAGGACGCCCTCATACCCCAGACGCCGTCTTGCCGAGTGCCGGGGTGAGGTCGATACCAGCCGGTCAACGGCTTCGGCTTGCCATTCTCGATTTGGTAGTCGAGGGCGTAGTGGCCGAAGAATCGCTTGAACGCTGGGTTCTTCAACGGGATCATCGAAAGCGGCGGGTACACGCCATCGGTGCTGACGTTGCGAAGTCCGTTCAGCGCCTTCAGCATCGACGCCGCGTGACCGTTCCCTTGATCTTGGCCGCGGCCTGGGAGAGCACGTCGGCCGAGGCCCAGGAGATGATCGCCGCCGAGGTCACCGGCGCACTCGGGTCAACCGCCTTCATCTCCGAGGTGATCGTCTTGACGACCGGCGCCCCGCTCAACGGGTCGATGTTGCCCTCGATGCTGATCATGCCGTTGGCCTGCGGAGCCGAGCGCACTGAGTACCTGCGGGGTCAGGATCGCCTCGACCATCGCGACCTTCACGTTCTTCAATCCGGCCTGCTTGATGGCGGTCATGGCCTGGATGACCTGGTTCGGCTCGGTGCTGATGGCGATGCACTGAACGTTGGCTTGGGCCAGCTTCGCGACCGGGGCGCTCAGGTCAGGGGCATTCGCCGGGATGACCGAGTAGGTGACCGACTTCCACTTGAAGTTGCCGACGATGGAGTTGGCCAACACCTGGGTTCCGTCGAGGTACAAGATGCCCAACTTCTTGCAGCCGGTCTTGGAGAGGCCGACCCCGATGCCCGCGTACAGGCCAGTCCCGTTGGAGAGGCCGAAGGAGACCGAGCTGGTGGTGTCGGTCGTCCCGATCGTCGGAATGCCCGCTGCCTCGAGAATCGACTCGTTCTCGGCCAGCTAGGCGAATCCGCCGATGACCGCCGAAACGCCATCGGCCACCGCTTCATGCTCGCAGTCGAGGGCGTCGCTCTGCCGAGAACTGGTCGTCACACGAGAGCACGGTGACGTTCGGGTCAGCTTTTGTGGAAGAAGGCCTTTGCTGCGGGGACGATCTCAGGGATCTGGTAGGAGGCGACCCCGCTCAGGCTGCCGATCACCATCACCTTGTAGGCCTTGCCCGAAGCTGCGCCGGCCGGCGAACCGCCGATGCCGACAAGCGACGCCACGGTGATGACCGCCACGCTCATTGCCATCGCGCAGAACTCGGCCGGTCCAATTCTTCACAGGTCCCCCCCGTTCGTCTGCGTCCGCCCGCGACCAACCGTACAGTGGCTGAAAGGCGCGATCCCCTGTAAACAATCCGTAATCTACAGGTTTAGCGCACCGAGGCCAACTGGCCTCGGCGGACGAGGGCGGGAGAATGGCATGAGCGGGAGCGAGCAGCGCAACAGCCACCGCAACCTTGGAGCCGGTACTCGAAGCCAGGAAGATGAGCGTTGGTTACGGCACCGTGTCGGTGATCAAGGACCTGGACCTGACCGTTGGACGCGGAGAGGTGGTCGCACTGCTGGGCGTCAACGGAGCCGGAAAGACCACCACCGTTCGAGCATTGGCCGGCGACCTCAAGCATTCGGGTGGGGAAGTCTGGTTCAACGGACGCCCGACCACCGCACCGCTACACCAGCGGGCCCGCGATGGGCTGCGGTTCATCACCGAAGAGCGCTCGGTGTTCATGGGCCTGAGCACGGCCGACAACCTTCGCCTCGGTGGCCAACGACGGGAGCGTTGCCTCGAGATCTTTCCCGCAGCTCGAAGCGTTGCTGATCGCCGGGCCGGGCTGCTCTCGGGGGGCGAGCAGCAGATGCTCACCCTGGCCCGCGCTTTGGGTGGCGACCCGGTCGTGCTGCTGGCCGACGAGCTCTCGCTTGGCTTGGCTCCCCTCATCTTCGAACGGCTGCTCCACGCCATTCGAGCCGCGGCCGACCGGGGCATCGGCGTCCTGCTCGTCGAACAGCACGTCCGAGACGCCCTCGAGGTGGCCGATCGCGCCTACGTGCTCCACCGGGGCACCGTCGCACTCACCGGGAGCGCATCGGAGCTCTTGGGCCGCATCGACGAGATCGAGCGCACCTACCTGGCATCGTCGGAGCTGAGCTCGGCCGAAGCCGGGTAGCGCCACTCCGACCGCCTTGGCGGGCATAGCCGGTCCACTCGCGCAGCCGGCCACGCCGATGGCATCCTCGAGTCCCGTAGGGATACACACGGCAGCGACCAGGAAGTCAGCGCAGTTCTGTTGTGGACATCGTGCGGTCGGTGGCCATTGCCGCCGCCAGCCCGCGTCCACTGCGCCCAGCTGCTACGTCTGGGGCGGCCTATGACTCAGGTTTTCCAGATCGCGGCTGCTCGGTCTCGGAGCCGGCTCCCTGTACGCCATCGCCGCCATCGGGCTGGTGTTGGTCTACCGGGGATCCGGCGTGGTCAACTTCGCCCAGGGCGCCATGGGCATGGTGGCCGCGTACGTCTTCTTCGAGGTCCACCAAAGGGCTCACCTACCCGAGGTGATCGCCGTCATCGCTCGGGCTGCTGGCGTCGGGGGCGATCGGCGCCGCATTCCACCTCCTGGTCCTGCGCCGCATGAGCAACGCTTCGATGCTGGCCAAGATCGTGGCGACCCTCGCACTGCTCGTCGTTCTCCAGGACGCGGTGACGCTGCTGTTCGGTCAGGTTCCCCAGATCGTCACGTCGCTGCTTCCAACCGGCGAGGTGAAGATTTTCGGAGCGTCGATCGGTGAGGATCGCCTCTTCATCTTCGGAATCGTCATCGTGCTCACCGTCGTCCTGTGGGCCATCTACAAATTCACCACCTTCGGGGTGGCGACCAGCGCGGTCGCCGAGAACTCACGAGCGGCGGCGACGCTTGGGGTCTCGCCCAACCTCATCGGGCTGCTGAACTGGGCCATCGGTGCCGCCTTAGGCGGGCATCGCCGCCATCCTGCTGGCCCCGATCACCAGCCTGAGCAGCGAGAACCTCTCGCTGATCGTGATCCCGATCCTCGCCGCTGCCGTCGTCGGCCGGTTTTCATCGTTCCCGATAACCATGGTCGCCGGGTTGGCCATCGGCATCACCCAGTCCGAGGTGACCCGATACGTGTCGACCCCGGGATGGCCGACCGCCATTCCCTTCGTGTTCGTCGCGATCAGCCTGATCCGAGGTCGATCCATCCCCAACAAGGACGAGTCCTCGGGTCGACTGCCCAGCCTGGGGACGGGGCGGATCTCGTGGGGGACCGGACTGCTCATCATGGGAGGCGGGCTTTTGATCTCCTGGGAGGTGACCCCCTACGACTGGTTGGCGGCGCTGCAGCTCCAGATCGTGATTGCGATCTTGATGCTCTCCTACGTCGTGATCACCGGTTACGCCGGTCAGGTCTCCCTTGTCCAGCTCGGTCTGGCCGGACTCGGAGCGGTCGCCACCGGGTGGTTCTACAACGGACACGGCTGGCCCTTCGTGTTCGCCCTTTTCGCCGGAGTGGCCACCATGATCCCCGTGTGCATCGTGATCGGATTGGCCGGAGTACGAACGCGAGGGGTTGATCTCGCCATCGTCACCCTCGGGCTGAGCGAGTTTCTGGAGAACGTCGTACTCGGCAATCCGTCCTACGTCGGCCGATACCTATCCAACTTCTCGCCGAGCTTGAACTTTTTCGGGCTCAACATCAACGGCTTCACGTATCCGTCGCGCTACGCGACTTTCGAGATCATCTTTCTCGGGGCGGCTGTGTCTGGCCGTGGCCAGCCTTCGGCGGAGCCGAGCTGGGCGCCGCCTCATCGCCGTTCGGACCAACGAGCGAGCGGCGGCGGCGCTCGGGCATCTCGGTCGTGAGCGCCAAGCTCTACGCGTTCGTCTTGGGCGGGATGATCGCCGCCCTCGGCGGCAGCTTGCTGGCCTTCGATCCGCTCATCTCGGGTTCGGGTGGCTTCAGCACCATGCAGTCGATTGTCTTCATGCAAGGGGTGGTGTTTGGGGGCGTCGGGCACATCGGCGGCCCACTCATCGCGAGCAGCCTTCAATCAGGTGCCGTCGGGCAGCGGGCCCTCTTCTTCTTGGGCGGCGACGGCTCCTTCTACCTGCAGCTCGGCACCGGCGTGGCGTTGCTCGCGATGCTGTCGTCGGCTCCTGACGGTCTGGCCGGCCTGCTTTGTTCGTCCGGCCGCAGCGTTGGCGGCGCGTTTGTGACGAGCAAGGTCAGACGAAGCGGGCATCCGCACGGCCAGACGACCGCGAGGTGGCCGTTCTTCCTCGAGCGGTTGCTCGACGGCAGTCCTTGAGCGTCAGAGGGCTGACGGTGCGATTCGGTGGGACGGTCGCGCTCGACGGCCTCACCCTCGAGGTGAGCGCCGGGCGAGGTGGTGGGACTGATCGGACCGAACGGGTCGGGAAAGTCGACCGCGATCGAAGCTATTACCGGATTCGTCACGCCTGAGGCCGGGCACCATCCGCCTTGGCCACAAGGCGATCGACCGCTGGAGCCCCGAACGCCGGGCCCGGGCCGGCTTGTCTCGGACATTCCAATCCTTGGAGCTCTTCGACGACCTCACCGTCCTGGAGAACATCCAAGCGGCCTGCGACCCCCACGATCTGGGCGCCTATGCAACCGGGCTCGCCCGTCCGGGCCGAGCCACGCTCACTCCGGCAGCCTCGGATGCGCTGAGGGACTTCGGCCTCGATCAGCAGCTGGACACCCAGGTTCGGTACCTGAACTACGCCCAACGCCGGCTCTTGGCCGTCGCACGGGCATTCGCCAGCGGCGGATCGATCTTGCTGCTCGACGAGCCGGCGGCAGGATTGAGCGAGACCGAAACCGCGACGCTCTCGGCCTCTATTCGACGGCTGGCGGTCGCCTCCAACATGGGCACGTTGCTGATCGAGCACAACGTCGACATGGTGCTGCGGACCTGCGATCGCGTCTACGCGCTGGATCGTGGCGTGGTCATCGGAGAAGGTGACCCCGCGGCCATCAGCAGCAACCCAGCGGTGGTCGAGGCGTACCTCGGGACGACGCGGTTCCGCGCTGAACCGGAAGCCGCCCAGGGCGCGGCGATCGCAGGCTCCGAAAGCCTGGGGTCACCGCCCGTCTGAATGCTCTTGGCTCAGCGGGTGTCTAGTTCCGTAGTGGGACCTCTCGACGCGGCGACCTTCCTAAGTCGAGGCAACGCGCACTGGTGACCCTGAAGGAGCACCTCCGGACGTTGCGACTTGGTGTCCAGACAGGCGGCTCTCTCCTCCGAGGATAGATCCACAAAGATCTTTGACGAGCAGTACCGCTTGGCGAAGGACCCCGAACCGGAGATCCGCGCCGCCTACAAGCAGGTTCCGAGGACCGCTGGACGTAGTCGTTGGCCGCCCGAGGGCGTCACGGGGTCGGGAGCGCTCGCGTCTCTTGCCCACTCGGTCAACCCGCCCGCCGGCGGTCTCAAGATCGGCTCAGCAGTGGCCGATCGCTCACCGCGGATCAGACGGTGATGCCGAACACCTTGGCGGCGTTGTCGTGCACGATGTGCATGACCTCGGGCTCGGGCACGCCGGCGAACTGCTTCTCCACCCACGCCTGGGAGTCTGGGAAGACCCCTTCTTGGTGCGGATAGTCGTTGCCCCACATGAGGCAATCGAGGCCGGTGAAGTCCCGGTTCCGGATCGCAATCGGATCGTCCATGAATGTGCAGGAGATCTGGCGCTTGATGTAGAAGCCCGGAGGAGCCTCCGTCGCCTTCATCGGCTGGAACCCCTGGTCCGTGAGGAACTCGTTGCCGAACCGACCGAAGTAATGGTGGTCCAGGAAGTTGATGAGCCAGCCCAGCCAGCCAGCCGAGCACTCAGTCATCACGACCTTGAGCTTCGGATGACGCTCGAGGATGCCACTGCCAGCGAACCAGGCGACCGTCTCGGCCATGCCGAGCGACACCATCGCGAACGCCGTGGTGGCGCCTTGGCCGGGAGAGTAGGAGGTCTGGGCTGACCACGGGTACATGGCCCGCGGGGTGCCGACATGGGTGGCGAGCGGGACTCCCAGGCTCTCTGCGGCTTCCCAGAGCGGTTCCCACGCCGGGTCGGTGTACGGGAGCGCCGGGACGACGTCGGGAAGCAGTGCGGGGCGCAGCCCGAGGCCGGCGGCCCGCTCGAGCTCCTTGACCGATGCCCCGATGTCACCGAGCGGCAGGTTGATTCCGGGCGCGAACCGGTCGAGATGCCCCTTGAAGGTATCCGCCGTCCAATCGTTGACCAGCTGGGTCCACGCGATGTCGACGTCCAGGTCGGCGTGAATGCCGAACGCAGCCGCTCCGATAAGGACTGCGCCAACCACACCGTCGCGACCGAGCTCATCGATGAAGCTCTGCGCCGTGAATCCGGGGTTCGCCTGCGCACAGCAGTCCGCGGCGATCACCTTGGCGAGCATCGCATCGTCGTCGGGATCGACTTTGACCCCTTGTGCGAGCGCCTCGGACACCGCGTTCCGACCCATCTGCGCCTCCATGACCTCCCGCATGGCCTCGGGCATGATGTCGGGCCGCACCAGGTACGTGCCGTCACTGCGGTCTTCGAGGTGCGTCACCTGCGAGCGGAACCGCTCGGGCAGCTCGTCGGCCAACCTCGGCGGCGGGGCCAGGTGGCAGTCGGTCGTGATCAGCGGACGTTCGCTCACGATGTTCCTCCTTGTGCGTCGCCGATCGCTCTCGGCACACGACCGAGACCGGCGACCAGATCACCGGCGCCGAGCCCCGACTGATCGATGTTGACATACTCTGTCAAGCTCGTCAACGAGTTCTATCGGGCGTCTTGGAGGGGCCATGTCCGTCGTGAAGAACCAAGAAATCGCAGATCAGTGGGTACAGGGCCTGACCGGCAACTGGTCAATCCTCGAGACACTGAGCTCCCCGACAATGCGGGTCTGGCACAGCCACGACAACCTCTGGCTCACGCGGGAGGAGGGGGCCGCACGAATGGCGGAGTCCGGTGCGACCGATCAATCGCCGTCGTTCCAGGACATCCGGGTCACGCCGACGGCGCACGGCTTTGTCCTCCAGGGATGGGTCGACGGCTTGGCCGGCGCCAAGACCCACATTGTGCAGATCTGTACCGTCGAGAACGGCCACGTTGCGTCCTGTGAGGAATACATCGCGCCCGAGATGAGCCTCGGAGGCTGACCGGGGAGGCGGCTCCTCCTGCCCTGATCCAGCCCCCGGCGGGACGCTCAGGATCGACCAGCCCGCCCCTGCACTCCCACGAGGCCGTCGGCCGGCCGACGGCCCGAGTTCCCCTCGAGGTAGTGCTTCAGCCCGCTGTCGAGGAAGTCGAAGGCCTCGACATAGATGGCGACGAGATCCGCCTCGCCATCCGATTCCAGATACTTCGCCACTGCCGCGGCGTTGACACCCATGACCGCTGCGCTCATGGCGTCCGCCCGCACGTCGTGATCGGGGTCCACGCCGAGCCACTCGGCGAAGATCCTCCGCAACACGTGACTGATCACACGTCGGCTCTCCCCCGTCGCCCGCGCCTCGACGTCGGGAGCGGTTGCCATGGCGCGGCACCACAGTCGGAACGGTGCAAGGTCAACGGCCTGCTCCGTGAGCTCAATGAGGATGTCGCGGATCTCACGCAGCGGAGCCTGGGGGTGTGACAGTGCCTGGAACCGGGCAATTATGTTGCCATCTATTTCCGCCTGGCGATTCAGGAGAACGTCCTGCTTACTAGGAAAATACCGGTGAAATGTTCGGACTGATACGCCAGCGGCTACGGCCACGTCATTGACGCTGACATTCGGATAGCCCTTGAGCACAAACAGCTCCAGCGCAATCTCCTGGAGGCGATTGGCCGTGACCTCTCGGTGCTGGGCCCATACGGTACTCACAGGGGCACTCTAATGTCTCTCGAGTTCGGATGGTTGTGCAGTCGCCGCGCCTCGTGGAGGCCTCGGAGTCGTCCAACAGCGCCAACGGTCGACCAATGCGCGCGTAGAGAGGTACCGGACTTTTGCCGGTTTGCCAGACACGGGTAGGAGCCCTCCAACGACGTAAGGGATCGGTCGGCGACGCGCCCGAGTGGTGACGAGGAGAGCTCCGCTCGCCGGTTCGGGATGTCCGAACCACCGTTTGCCAGAGGTGCCGGGTGCTGACACAGTGGACGCGGCGGTAGTCGCCGACGAGCAGGGAGAAGTGTGTGGAACCGATCAAAGATCTGAAGTCGTACGTGCCGACCGACGATTTCTTCGGGGCGCCCTACATCGACGAGGACGTGGAACTCGACACGCCGGTGCCGCACCGCATGATCCACGGCGGGTTCGAAGGAACCGACACCCGCTTCCGCTTCCACTTCCCGTCGGAGGGCTACCAGGGGCGGATGTACAACCCGCTGTCGGGCGCCAACGGCGGGCACCGAGGACTTCTTCGCATCGCCGATGGGCGAAGCGATCGGTGGCCTGTCGTCCTGCGTCCGGCTCGGCGGCTACATGGTGCAGTCGAACCAGGGGCATATCGGCGACGAGCTCGACCCCAAGGGTGGCGAGGACCCGACCATCTACGGGTGGCGGGCCAGCGCCGAGGCGGCCCGGTTCTCCAAGTTCGTGGCGGCGCAGGTCTACGGCGAGGCGCCGCACCATTCGTATGTCTTCGGGGGCAGCGGCGGGGCCCGCCGCTCCCCGCTGTGCCTGGCCTACGCCCCGGACGTGTGGGACGCGGCGCTGCCGTTCATGGGCGACGCGGTCGATGGCGAGCACGGCGACTTCCGGCGCCTCCGTACCGCCGCCCAGCACTTCTGCTCGATGTTCAACGTGCAGCGGGTACTGGGCGACAAGATCAACGACGTCATCGACGCCACTGGCGCCGGGCGGCAGCGGGGACCCCTTTGCCGGCCTCAACACCCACCAGCGCGAGGAGCTGGCAACGCTCTACCGCCTGGGCTATCCGCGTGGCGACGAGTTCATGATCGCTCACCAGATGGGCCAGATCTGGCTCTGGTCCTCCTATGCGGAGCGCCTCCAGCGCGACTACCCCGCATACTGGGAGGCGTTCTGGACGAAGCCCGGCCACGTCGGCTTCGACCAGCCCGAGCTGGTCCAGCGAGACCTCATCGACGCCCGGGTCACCGTGTCGCGTGTGCTCAGCGCGCAAGACGTCGTGGACGATCCCGCGTTCGCCGACCCCCGAGTACGAGGGGCTGCGCGAGCTGGCCCACGCTCATGGGCCAGGCGACCGCAGCGGGCTCCAGGCCTGCCGTGCGTGGTCGAGCTGAAGGGCCTGACCGGCGGCTACCGGCTGGGCGACCGGCGTGCGGGTGGTCAGCGGACAGGCGGCCGGCCGCCAGCTCTACTGCCTCAGCTCGGCCGGTGACTTCTTCCTGTGCGACGGGATGGGCGAGGCCAGCAACCTGCGGTTCAGCGGGGTCCTGCCGGGCGACGAGGTCCACGTCGACAACCATGCGTTCCTCGCCTTTTGCTACTACTACCGGCACCACCTGACCGAAGCCGAGGTCGACTACAGCTCGCTGCGCGTCGACGGCAGGCCGATCTACCCGCAGTACGAGGTCCCGGAGATGTCGCCCATGATGGGCACGGTCCACACCGGCCGCTTCCCCGGCAAGCTGATGTGGGTGCACCACACCCACGACGCGTCACTGTGGCCGTCGCAGGGCATCGGGATGAAGAACAACGTCGAGCGTGAGCGGGGGGTCGAGGAGGCGAAGCAGCACTTCCGACTGCGCTGGACCGAGAACGCCGAGCACGTCCCGCCGCAGTTCGCCCCCTCCGATCCCGGCCGCGCCAACAACACCTGGCTCATCGACTACGGGCCCGTCATCGAGCAGTGCCTGGCCGACCTGGCGGCCTGGGTCGAGCAGGGCATCGATCCGCCCGGCACCGAGTTCGACTACAAGGACGGCAAGGTCACCCTGCCCGCGACGGCCGGCTGAGCGGGGCGGCATCCAGCCCGTCGTGTCGGTGACCGCCAATGGGGCCTCGCGGTCCGAGGTCGCGGTCGGCGAGGAGGTGGCCCTCGACGTCCATGCCGAGGTGCCGCCCGGCGCGGGAACGATCATCGGCGTGAAGTGGGACTTCGACGGCACGGGCACGTTACCCATTCAGCCCATGACCTCGACGGCGACGGCGGCCGAGGTCAAGCTGTCCACCACCCACACCTTCGACCGTCCCGGCACCTACTTCGTGACCGCCTTGGTCGAGTCCCACCGCGACGGTGACGTGCACGCCACCGCCTGCCGCATCCCGAACGTCGCCTCGGCCCGCGTCGTCGTCGGATGATCCCCCGACCCGTGCCACGGACTGAGCGCTTAGGTCACCACCACGCGGGCCTGGGCCACATTGGGTATCCGCCGGAACTCGGCTCCGACGTCGCCGTCTCGGTGGGAGTGCACGAGCGCGGTGGCGAAGTAGGTGCCCGGGCGGTCGTAGCTGTGGGTCGTGCTCAGGTCGACTTCGGTTTGGGTTCCGTCGATCTCGGGGTGGCGGAACGGGTAGGTCCCCGAACCGTCGAAGTCCCAGTCGACGGAGACGGCCGTCCCCGCCCCCGGCGGGACCTCGCAGCGAACGTGGAGGGTGACGGGCTCTCCGACACCGACCTCCGTGCGGACCGAGCCGTTGGCCGTGACCGACACGACCGGCTGGATGCCCCCTCGTTCCGCAGCGCCCGGGGGCAGCGTGACCTGACCGTCGGCATAGGTGTAGTTCGTCCCCGAGGGTTCGACGCCCTGCTCGACCCAGGCGATGAGGTCGACGAGGGACTGCTCGACGATCGGCTGGTTCTCCACCAGCCACGTGTTGGCGGCCCGTCCGGCCGGCGATGCCAGCCGCTCGGGGCCTCCATGCTCGGCGTTCTGAGTCCAACGGAGGCGGAACCGCTCCGCTGCGCCATCGGGACCCTGGGCGGCTCGCACCGCCTCTTCATAGATGACCCCTTGCGGCGGCCACAGGGAAGAGTCGTGCGTGTGGTGGATCCACAAGAGCTTTCCCTTGAATTGCCCCGAATACGAGACACCCATCAACGGCGACATCTCCGGCACCGGATGCTGGGGATAGATCGGATGGCCATCGACGCGAAGCCCGTCGAACTGGGGGTCGTCCATCAGGTGGTGTCGAGCGAAATAGCAGAACGCGAGGAACTTCCGGTTGTCCATGCGTACCTCGTCACCCGGCAGCACGTCGGCGAACCGCAGCAGGTTGGCCTCTCCGGGACCATCGCAGTAGAAGACGTCGCCGACGACGAAGTTGGCGTAGAGCCGACGGCCGGCGGCGGCACCGGTCAGCATTTCCAGTCCAGCCCCCAACCGGTAGCCAGACCCCACGTTCCCCAGTTGGACCGCATAGGGCAGGTCCAGGTTGCCAGCGGCATTCGCCATCACGGACACGAGCGTCCGCATCGCCTGGTGTTGCGGTGCAGCGAAGGCGGGATCTTCGAGCAGATCCGTTGCTGTCAGCACGCGCTCGACGGTCCGGGTGCACTCGATCAGGTCGGGCACCACCAGGTCGGGCTGGTCATGACCGACGTAGCCGGGCTTGGTCCAGAAGTTCTCGAAGTAGGCGGGGTCTTGGGCCTCGAGCATGTCGGCGATCGACGTCCAAAGCCACGTCTGCCCCATGGGCTGGCCGATCATGAATTCGTCACCTCTCGGGTAGCCCTGCCGGTAGAGGCTCGCCAACTCCTCGCGTTGATGCGTCGTCAGATCAGCGAAAGGGTCCCCACTGCCGCCCGGCGCCATGGCGTCGATGACGCCGTCGAGTCGTGCTCCGAGCACTCGTTGTGCGTTGAACATGGAGGCGAATGACATGACTTGAGCGCCCTTGATCCGCCGCGTGCTGCCATGCTCGGCGATATCGCCACCGCCCATGTAGGGCAGGGCGCCGTCGTAGGCGTCGGGTCCGTTCTCGAGGCACAGCGGTGAGCGACGGCCGCCGCCGCTGCCCCCGAATACGTAGGAGTGGTGCGGCGCCGCACCATAGACCTGCGCGGCGACGTACTTGGAGAAGCGCGCCACCTCGTTGCTCGCCCGGTGCCCGTAGATGGTCGGGTCGTCTCCGCCCTTCGGGTCGACGTCGTCACCGATGTGCCCCTGGTTGGACTCGACCATGTACGCCCCCAGGCGCACGGCCATCGGAAGCCCGCCGGCCAACACTCCGAGCGGACTCCCGAAGAAGTCCTCCGTACCGCCGTGTCCCCCGAACAAGGGAGTGATCATCCGGCCCTGGTACGACTCGGCCGACGGAAAGTAGAAGCGAAAGCGGGTCTGAGTCCCAGCGAACCCCCCGTGAATGTGCCGGTGCGGGAGCGGCTCCGAGCGCTCCTCATCGACGTCGATGTACGGCGCGCCGAAGAACGCGTCGGTGACGGCGTAGGACCCGATGTCGATCGGTCGGGCCGCGACTGCCGGTGAGGAATGACCGTTCGTGCTCATTGTTCCCTCTGATCGCTAGATGGGTCGAAAGCTCAATTCCCTGGGCCGGAGCGCCCTTTTCACCCGTGGTTGACGAGACCGCCGTCGACGAGAAGGTCGGTGCCGGTGATGAACGAAGCGTCCTCGGAGGCGAGGAAGACGGCGACCCGGGCCACGTCGTCGGGCTGGCCGAGCCGCGGGACCAGGGAGCGCGCCAGCAGCATCTCGGTCGCGCCGGGGATCGCGAGCTGCTCGGCCGAACCGGGCGTCTCGATGACGCCCGGGCTGATGCTCACCACGCGGATCCCGTGGGCGGCCCCTTCACTGGCCATCACGTGTGTCATCGCCAGCACGGCGGCCTTGGTGGCCGAATGGGCGATCCCCCCGGGCCCCCCGCCGTGACCGGCCACCGATGCCGTATTGATGATCAGGCCACCGTTGACAGCCAGGTGAGGCCAGGCTGCCTTCGTGGCGAAGAAGACGATGGTCTGCTCGTTGCGGATCGAGAAGTCCCACTGCTCGACGGTCATCTGATCGATCATGGCGAACACCACGGCCGACGCGTTGTTCCACAGGATGTCGATGCGACCGTGGGTGGCCGCCGCCTCGTCGATCCACGTCTGGCACTGAGAGAAATCACCCAGGTTGACTGGGGCCTTCCCGTCCATCCGCCCGCCGGCGTTCTCGACCAACGCGACTGTTTCTGCATTGCCCTCGGCGTTCAGGTCACAGCCGACGACGACCGCTCCCTCCATGGCGAAGCGGATCGCCGCGCCGCGACCCATGCCACTGCCGGTACCCGTGATGAGCGCGATCTTGCCTTCGAGCCGACCTGCCATCTTCGTGTCCCTCCTTCGAGATTCCGTCAGCCTTCGAGGATCCATCAGTGGCGCGTCGACTGGCTCCGGGCCGATGCCCGCGAGCGGGGGTCGGCCCCGTGGTCCAGCGAGATCAGCGCTCGCTGCCGATCGATCCGTGCGGTGATCGGCGGCTGTCGGCGCCTCGTTCCT
The DNA here is from genome assembly GCA_963833735.1 of uncultured Actinomycetes bacterium. Classification (GTDB taxonomy): domain Bacteria; phylum Actinomycetota; class Acidimicrobiia; order Acidimicrobiales; family RAAP-2; genus DATNIB01. The sequence continues at coordinate 59,178 of CAWHYR010000015.1, forward strand.
TCAGCTGACGACGATGCGGACGGAAGCCAGGTTCGGAATCAATCGAAATTCGGCGTCGACCTTGCCTTCGCGCTGCGAGAGCACTCGGGCCGTCGCGAAATAAGTGCCGGGCCGGTCGTAGGAGTGAGTAGTCGATAGGTTCACGGATGTCGCCGTTCCGTCGACGTCATGGCGGAACGGGAACGAGCCCCATCCGTCGAGGTCCCACTCGACCGAAACGATGGTTCCGGCGTTCGGCGGCACCTCTGCCTCCACGTTCAGTTCGACCGACTCACCGGTCTTCACTTCGGCCTTTTCTCCGCCGTTTGCCGTCGCGTGCACGACGGGCTGTATTCCCCCGCGCTCGGCCGCGGATGCCGGCAGCAGTACCTTGCCGTCGACGTACTCATAGGTCGTGCTCGGCGGCGCGACCCCTTCTTCGACCCATCGGATGAGATCGGCCAGTCCCTGTTCAATCACCGGGAAGTAGTCAACCAGCCACGTGGCGGTGGCCCGACGCGACGAGTTCGGGAGATACGTCGGAGGGATGTGCTCTGCGTTCTCGGTCCACTGCAGCCGGAACTTCTCGGCCGCGGCCTCCGGTCCCTGCTCGTTGAGCACGGCGCCTTCGTAGATGATCCCTTGCGACGGCCAGAGCGACGAGTCGTGGGTGTGGTGGATCCACAACAGCTTTCCCTGGTAGTGGCCGGTGTAGGAAACACCCATGAGCGGCGACATGAGGGGCACCGGATGCTGCTCGTAGATCGGCAGGCCGTCGACGCGCAACGAGTCGAACTGGGCGTCTTCCATCAGATGGTGCCGGTGGAAGTAGCAGAAGGCCAGGAATTTGCGGTTGTCGACGTGCACCTCGTCGCCGGCCAGCACGCCGTTGAAACGCTCGAGGTTGGCTTCGCCGTGGCCGTCGCAAGCGAACAGGTCACCGGCGGTTCCGATGCAGTAGAGCTGCCGTCCGGCGGCGGCGCCGGTGGTGAGCCGGAGCCCGGCGCCGAGTCGGTAACCGCCCTCGGGCAGGCCCTTCACCTCGATGAGGTAGGGCATGTCCATGCCGGCCTCACCGGCCATGATCGAGGCCATCGTTCGCATCAGCATGAACTCTGGCGCCTGGAAATCCGGGTCGGTGAGCAGGTCGCGTACCGTGATCACCCGGTTCACGGTGGTGGTGACATCGATCAAGTCGGACTCGACGGCGGCCGGAAGATCGTGGCCCACGTAGCCGGGCTTGGTCCAGAAGTCCTCGAAGTAGGACGGGTCCTGCTCGACCAGGAGATCGGCGATCGAGGACCAGAGCCAGATCTGGCCCATCGGCGTTGCGATCATGAACTCGTCACCCCTGGGGAAGCCCTGGCGATACAGGCTCGCCAGCTCCTCGCGAGCGTGGGTGTCGAGACCTTCGAAGGGGTCGCCGCTCCCGCCCGGCTGGGTGGCGTCGATGAGCCGGTCCATCGTGTCGCCCCGTCGCAGCAGACGCTGGACGTTGAACATGCAGGCGAAGCTCATCACCTGGGCGCCCTTGATCTTCTCGGTCGCCGGGAACGGCCGCACGTCGCCGCCGCCCATGAACGGCAGGGCACCGTCGAAGACATCGGGAGCGTTCTCGAGCACCAGCGGCGACCGCCGACCGCCGCCACTGCCGCCCCAGACATAGGAGTGGTGCGGTTCGGTGCCGTAGACCTGGCGGGCGAGATGCTTGGAGAACCGGGCGCCTTCGACGGCGGCCCGCCAGCCGTACAGCGTCGGGTCCTCTCCGCCCTTGGGGTCGATGTCGTCGCCGATGTGGCCCATGTTCGTTTCGACCATGTAGCCGCCGAGGCGGGCCGTCAGGCGGACCCCACCCATCGCGTCACCGAGTGCCCCACCAAAGAAGTCTTCGTGGCCCGGCGTGCGCGCCCTCCATCGGCATGATCAGCCGCCCGTGCCACTCGTCCTTGTTCGGGAAGTAGAACGTGAAGCGGGCGTCGCAGTCGGCGAAACCACCGTGGACGTGTCGGTGTGGGTACGGCTCCTCGCGCTGCTCGTCAGCGTCGATGTACGGTGCTCCGAAGTACGCGTCCGTAACCGCATAGGACTTGCAATCCAAGTCGGAGACACCTGTCCGGGTAGTGCTGCTCACGACGTTCTCCCTGGTTGACTCGGGTCCTGGTACGGCCCGTGCACGGACTGTATCGACGGGTTAGAAGGCCGTCAACGTGTCCAGACGCCCGAAATCGGGACGCCTGGGCGCTGGCACCGCGCTCGTTACTGGCGTTACTGGGCGAACCCGTCGAAACGGAGGGCGCGGCGATAGTCGCCTGGTCCGGCGCACTCGTCGACGTCTTGGAATGCGGTTCGCAGCTCGGCGTCGGGGTTCTCGACGACCCCGCATCGGCTGTCGAACACCATCGTGGAACGCTTCTGCAGGTCATAGGCGGGCCATGGCCCGAGCGCCGCGGTACCCGGATCGCCGTCGGCGGCGAAGCGGACGAAGGACTCGTTCAGCGTCGACTGCAGCTCGTGGCGATCCGGCCGGTCCGCATACATGTTCATGAACTGAGGGCCGTACCCGCCACCGTCCACATTGTTCAAGAAGAAATTGAACTCGCCGCCGTGCACTGCGCCCCACAGCCCGTCGAACGCGGACGTCGTGTAGTCGAACCGGTACAGCCAGGTCGGGGCACTCGCAGCCATTCGCTGCTCGGCCATGCGGGTCCAGGTCTGCAGAAAAGTCCGGTGGTTGATCACCGCCATGGCCAGCTCCGTCGGCGACCCGCCCGGAAGGGCGCTGTGCTCGGCGGCGAGGACCTCGTCGACATGGTCCTTGCCCACGTGGTTCTCGGCCAGAACGCGGAGTCCCACCTCATCGAGGTGGCCGACCCAGGGTCGGCTGCAGTTGATCATGTTGAGCGTGTTCTTGGCGAAGCCCAACATCATCGGCACGTCGGCGCTGCATTCGGGCGAACCGTCGGCGTACGGATCCTTGGGGAGCACCGTCCCATCGGTGACCGGATAGAACTGCCAGTACGACTGGAACGGGACCGGCGCGCTCAGCGCATATGCGAGGTCTCCTGGGAAGGTCACCGCGTCGTGGACCTGCTGGACCGGAAGCTCATGCAGCTTGTGGAGGTCCTTCGGGGTGATCTCGAGGCGGTCGAGGACCCGCTCGGCCAGCAACGTGGCCATGAACGGGGGCATCCCCCAGGCCATGAACCCCTCCGAGACCAGCGCTCGCTGGAACAGCCCATGGGCGGCCGGTACTCCCGACAGGATGGTCGTCTCCGACCCGCAGCCCGAGCAGCCGTAGAGCATCACTCGGGAGGGATCGCCGCCGAATGCGGCGATGTTGTCGCGGACCCATTCCAGGGCCAGGACCATGTCGAGCGTGCCGGCGTTGCCGGACTCTGCGTACTCCTCCCCGGCGATCTCGGAGAGGTACAGGTGCCCGGAAACCCCGCCGCGATGGCTGAACGACACGCCGACGGCCTCACCTCCCTTGACGAGATTGTGCAGGTCCCCCATCGCGGCGCCCGCCGCGTAGTGCGGCATGGACACGATGACAGGGCGCTTGCGGGACGGATCGAGCCCGGCGCTCCACACGTTGATCCGCAGGCAATCCTCGGTCGCATCGGGCCGGGGCATCAGCGCGGCGGCGGCCATCATCTCGGCGATGGGGCCCTTGGTCGCCATCGGCATCAGCGTTGCGGCAGGCATGGCGCTCGGCTGGGTGGCATCACGGATCCCGGCCCAAGGTGCCGGCGCCTTGGGTGCCTTGAATCGATCCGGGCCACCCGTGGGGGCGCCATAGGGGATCGCGAGGAAGGCGTTGACGCCGTCGCGCACGACTCCGCTGACCTGACCGTAGGTCGTCTCGACTACAGGATCCGCCACAGTCGCTCCTTCTTCGCAGTCGCGCGAGTGCCTACCACGACCCCACCAGCTGTGCTCAGCGGCCGCCGGTCGCCCCCCGGAGCGGCCATCGCCGGTAGCCGGCGGAGTCGGGCCCCGGATCACCTGGGACCGCCCGAGAACGTCGACGTCGTCGCACCCGGCGTGCCTGAACATGGCCGACTCGACGAAGCTCTACGGACGAAACCTATGATTCCAAGGTGACGGTTTGGGACATCGCAAACTGATCACCTCAGCGCGACCGCAGGGGCTCCACCGAACCCCGCTCGCGGCCGGATCTCGGGAAAGGCCCTGAAGTGGACAACGTAAGCGATCGCGCCCGTCTACTCGACAACTTGGCTGAGCTGGGAGGGAAGCTCACCGCAGAGGAAGACCTCGTCTTCCAGGGCCAGAAGTTCATCCTGCCCGAGCGCATGGACCTCGGCAGCGCCATCTCGTTTCTGCGCGAGAAGCAGATCGAAGACGAGAACGAGATGAGCTTCACCCGGACCTTTCGCTACCGGCCCTGGGACGGCGCTCGGGCGACCATGCAGGCGCTCCGCAAGGCGTTCGGCATCGTGAGCCAGCGGGGCGCCCAGAGCTCCACGCCGCCCGAGCTCCGCACGATCCCGGTCAGCGCGACCGAGACCGAGCAGATCCCCTGGGGTGGGCTCGGCGTCGGCCATCTCCCCGGCTGCACGCCTCAACCTTGGGGCAGGTGAAGGACCCCGACTTCGGGCAGCTCTTCACGCTGGCGGCGACTGGACCGCGCCGCTACCGCCACCACATCGAAGGCATCTTCCGGCTGGTCGAAGAGGAGCTGGCGACGAGCTCCATGTACCGGGGAAAGGCCTTCGACGGTCAAGAGGTTCCGCAGTTCCTCGACCTGAGCGGCGTCGACTCCTCCAAGGTCGTCTACACGGACCATGTGGTCGAGCGCCTCGAGGCCGACATTTGGGCCCTTATCCGGTACCCCGATCAGATGCGCAAGATGGGTCTCCCGCTCAAGCGGGCCATCCTGCTCGAAGGCCCCTACGGCACGGGCAAGACACTGGCCGCCTACCTCACCGGGCAGATTTCCCAGCAGCACGGCTGGACCTTCATCTACGGGCGGCCCGGGCGCGACGAGCTCGAGGACGTCATGGCCACGGCCCGTCTCTACCAGCCGGCGGTGGTCTTCTTCGAAGACGTCGACTCCATCGCCTCTGCCGACGGACTCGATCACATGGGCCGGATGCTCGACATCCTCGATGGCATCCAGTCCAAGGGCACCGAGATCATCTGCATCTTGACGACGAACCACATCGACCGCATCCACAAGGGCATGGTCCGCCCCGGCCGCCTGGACGCCGTCATCCACATCGGAGCGCTCGATGCGCCGGCGATCGAGCGGCTGGTGCACAGCCTCGTTCCCGACGATCTCGTCTCCAAGGATGTCGACTGGGCCAGGTGGGCGCCGCCATGGACGGCTTCATGCCGGCATTCGCCAAGGAGGCGACCGACCGAGCGATGCGCTGGAACCTGGCCCGCAACCACGGCGAGCCGTCCTCGCTGACCACCCAGGACTTCATCGCCGCGGCCGAAGGCCTTCGACCCCAGCTCGAGCTCATGGGTCAGCGCCGGAGAGGGTGCGCGGTCCGACAGCGTCGGCAGCGCCATCGAGCGCACCGTCAAGCAGTCGATCGACGGGACGCTCCTGGTCCGCAAGGGCGAATCCCCGAACTCCCCCTGGGCCGAGCTTCTGGTGCCCGACAACAGCGCCGAAACCGACGGCAACCGCCGTTAGACGTCGCCACCCGGTGAGGCCGCCGGCCCGCACGGGCCGACGGCGGCGATCGGCCCGTCAGATGTCGACGCTGGTCTCACCGGGGTCGACGAATGGAATCGCCGACGATTCGCCGCCGTGGCTGACCAAGGCGTCGGCGATTCAGACGCCCTTCGATCGCTAGGGTCTCGGTGCGAACCGTCCACCAGGAGGTTGTCGGCACCGTCCCTGAGGATCAGGTCGCAGTTCGAACCGTGCACCGTGGTCGAGCCTGGATGATCACCACAGGTCGATTGTCGACCGAGGGAAAGGATCCCCCCAAATGCCGCTGCCCCAAGACACCCAGATCGTCAGCGTCGACGACCACGTCATCGAGCACCCCAACGTCTGGCAGGACCGACTGCCCGCCAAGTTCAAGGAAGCCGGTCCCAAGAACATCACCGACGAGAACGGCAACGACGTGTGGCTGTTCGAGGGCCGCAGCCAGTACAACATCGGGCTCAACGCGGTCGCCGGCAAGAAGCGTGAGGAGTTCGGGCTCGACCCGACGAAGTACACCGACATGCTGCCGGGCTGCTTCGACCCCGCTGAGCGGGTGAAGGACATGGATATCGACGGAATCCACGCCCAGCTGTGCTTCCCCAGTTTCCCGGGCTTCGCCGGCGGCACGTTCTTCAACGCGACCGACAAGGAGCTCGCCACCGCCTGCGTTGCCGCCTACAACGACTGGATGATCGATGAGTGGTGCGCGGCCAACCCCACTCGTCAGATCCCGCTCGTTCTCATGCCCTTCTGGGACATCGACGCCAGCGTCGCCGAGGCGACGCGGGTCGCGGAGAAGGGGGCCAAGGCGGTCTCCTTCACCGAGGCGCCCCATGCCCTCGGTCTGCCCTCGTTCCACACCGACCACTGGGATCCCTTCCTTCGCGTCTGCGAGGAAGCCAGCATGCCCCTCTGCCTGCACTTCGGTTCCGGCGGCGCCCCGACGGTCGCACCCGAAGCGCCGTTCACCACGGCCATCGCCCTGTTCGGACTGAACAGTCAGATGTGCACGGTGGACCTGCTCAACTCCCGGAGTGTTCGAGCGGTTCCCCGGACCTCAAGGTCGCCCTCTCGGAGGGTGGCATCGGCTGGATGCCCTACATCCTCGAGCGGACCGACTACACGTGGGAGCGCCACCGCTTCTACACGGGCATGGTCGACGCCCGTCGTCCTTCGGAGATCTTCCGTTCCAACATCTTCGGCTGCTTCATCTCCGACGATGCCGGGCTCGACCAGATCGACCGGATCGGGGTCGACAACATCATGTTCGAGGGCGACTACCCGCACTCGGACAGCAACTGGCCGCACGCCCGCAAGATGTTGGAGGAGTCGCTCGCCCATCTTCCCGACGAGGCGGCGCGCAAGATCGCCGAGGACAACGCTCGCCGGGTCTTCAACTTCCCACGCCAGGGCTGAGCGGACGCGGCTCGGACCGGCCCCCAAACCGGGTCCCGGCCTTGGCTCCTGGCAGATCGGGTTCAGGGCCGGTTGCGCTGGTTCGGCCGCCAACGCACGGCCCGGACGCGTAGGGTTCGACCGTGCATTTCTTGGTGCTGGCCTTCGACACACCGGGCGAAGACGGAGTCGCTCGGCGAGACGGCGCTCGCCCCGCCCACAACGCCTCCATCCGCCACCTGTGGGAGGAGGGCCGGGTCGTGTTCGGTGCCGGGATCCTCGACGATGCCGGCGTCATGCGTGGCTCCCTCGTTGTGGTCGACTACCCGAGCCGCGGCGACGTCGACGACTATCTGGCGACCGAGCCGTTTGCGATCGAAGGGGTCTGGGATCGGATCGAAGTGCACCCCTTGTTCGTCCCCGACTTCTACCTCAAGCGATGAGTGGCACCACCCCGCAGCTGGGCGCACCGCGGTCCCCGGCGGTTGGTCGCGGTCGGCCGTGACGTACTACCGGAGGGTCGGCGAGGTACCGAAGAAGCGGCACTCGCAGTTCCGGGACGCAGCGGGCCAGCTCTACGCCGAGGAGCTGATCGGGGTCGACGGCTTCTTCAACGACTCGTCCCTGCTGTATCACCGCCATACCCCGAACGCGCTGGTCGGGGCCGAGATCGTCGAGGTGCCGGCCCTGACCGCCGAGTTGGTCCCCCACTCGCCGCTCCTGCCGCGCCGCTTCCAGTCCCACCAGCTGCCCCCCGGGGACGACATGGTGACGGGGCGTCGCCTCATGCTCGGCAACGAGGACCTGCGCATCTCGTACGCCTCGGGCGGCGGGCCGAGCCCGCTGTTCCGCAACGCGCGCGGTGACGAGCTGGTCTTCATCGAGGCCGGCTCGGCGGTCCTCGAGAGCGTCTACGGAAGACTCCCGGTGCTCCAAGGGGACTACGTCGTGATCCCCATGGGGTGCGTCCACCGTTGGCTGCCGGGCACCGGCGAGGACGTGCGTGCCCTGATCATCGAGGCGACCGGCCACGTCGGGCTGCCGGCTCGCTACCTGTCCCCCCGCGGCCAACTGCTCGAGACCGCCCCCTACCACGAGCGGGATCTGCGCGGACCTGAGGAACTGATCACCGTCGACGACGGCGAGACCGAGGTCCTGGTGCGCCACCGCGACGGCGTCACCCGGCACGTGTTCGCCCACCACCCCTTCGACGTCATCGGCTGGGACGGCTGCGTCTATCCGTACGCGTTCTCCATCTACGACTTCGAGCCGATCGTGAAGCGCTTTCACGCCCCGCCGCCGGTGCACGAGACCTTCAGCGGCCCCCGCTTCGTCGTGTGCTCCTTCTGCCCGCGCCCGGTCGACTTTGACCCCGAAGCCGTCCCGGCGCCGTACGCCCATTCGGCGCTCGACTGCGACGAGGTGATGTTCTTCGTCTCCGGCGCCTACACGACCCGACCCGACGTCGGACCGGGCACGATGACCTTCCACCCGGCCGGCTTCACCCACGGCCCCGCGCCCGGAGCCGCCGAGGCATCCATCGTCAGCCGGAACCACGAGGAATACGCCGTGATGCTCGACACGTTCAAGCCGCTGTCGCTCGGGCCCGGCGCCGCCGAGTGCGCCGAGCCCGAGTACTACCTCGGCTGGTCCACGGCGCCGCCGGATCGCTGAGGGCGGGCGGTGCACCAGCTCGACATCGCCTTCTCCTCGGAGGGGCGCACCCTGCGGGGGTGGCTCACCGTCCCCGACGGCGACGGGCCCTTCGCGGGGGTCGTCGATGAGCAGCGGCTTCGCCGGGGTGAAGGAGGGCTTCCTCGGCAACCCCTTCCACCAGGTGGTGGCCGAGGCCGGGCATCGTGGTCGTGCTCTTCGACCACCCCAACACGGGCGAGAGCGACGGGCTTCCCCGCCAGGAGCTCGACTACGTCGCCCAGCAGCGGGCCTACCAAGATGCCATCACCTTCCTCGCGACACGTGACGAGGTCGACGCCGAGCGGATCGGCATCTGGGGCACCAGCTATTCGGGCGGCCACGTCCTGGCGGTGGCTGCGCACGACAAGAGGGTCAAGGCCGTCGTCTCCCAGGCGATGACGATCAGCGGGCACGCCAACCTGGTGCGCCGCCACACCCCTGCCGGCTACATCGCCCTCAGGCGGAGCTGGGCCGAAGAGCGGGTCCGCCTGGCGGGTGGCCGGCCGGCCACCCTCGTCGCAGCCTTCGCCGAGGACAGCGAGAGCACCCGCTACCAGGCCGCGAGGCCGATCGAGCAGCGCCGCAACTGGCGCAACGAGGTGACGCTGCGGAGTTGGGAGCTCTACGACGAGTGCGAGCCGGCGGCCTTCATCGATCGCATCGCGCCCGACTCCCCTACTCATGATCGTCCCCCTCGACGACACCATGACCCCGGCGGAGGATGCCTTCGAGGCCTACGCGCGCGCCCTCGAGCCCAAGCGCCTCATCACCGTGCCGGGCACCCACTACGCGGTCTACGGCGACCAGTTTGCCCGCACCAGCGCGGCTGCTCGGGACTGGTTCGCCGAACACCTCGCGCCCTAATTCAATTCGGTCCGTCCGGCCCGTTCGTCGGGTCTCTAGGCCTCGTCACGCGTCTCGAAGAAGTGGCACCACCAATCGGCGTCCACCAGCAGCCCGAGCTTCTCGTGCCAGCAGAAGGACAGACCCTCGTCGGGATCCAGGTAGTAGAGGCACTTGGCGCAACGGTCGTCTTCGATCGGCGTCGATCGCAGCGCGGCGATCTTCACGATGCGCTGGGCGTCGGCGAAGCGGGCCTCGTCGACCTCGGGATCGATCATGAGGCGAGCGTCAGCGCTCCGGCCTCCTCGGCGTGACGCAGGCCGCGCGGAGCGACGAGCAACGCTTTCAGGCCGCGGAACAGCGCGTTGGGGCTGTACTCGATGTCCTGGTCGGGAACCAGCTCGAGATCCGGGACCATGGTGGTGAGCAACTCGAGCGAGAGCCGCGCCTCGAGGCGCCCGAGCGGCGCCCCCAGGCACAGGTGCGGACCCTTGCCGAATGCCAGATGCAGTTCCGCGTCGGGGCGATCGACCTTGAAGTCGTCGGCATCGTCGCCGAACAGCGCCGGATCGTGATCGGCGGAGGCGAACGCCATCATCACCTTGGCACCGGCGGGGATGGCGAAGCCTCCGACGACCGTGTCGACCTTGGCGATCCGGCGGTGATAGAGGACCGGCCCTTCGTAGCGGAGGATCTCTTCGACCGCGTTGTCGATCAACGAAGGGTCGTCGATGAGGCGCTGCCATTGGTCGCGGTGTCTCAGCAGCGCCAGAACGCCACTGCCGATCGTGTTGCAGGTCGTCTCATGCCCCGCCAGGGCCATCGAGTAAACGATGTTGACGATGTCGAACTGGTTGACCTGTTCGGGTTTGCTCGCCGACAGCTGCACCAGGTCGCTCGTCAGGTCGTTCTGCGGCTCGGCCCATCGCTTCGCGACAAAGGCCTCGACGTACTTCCACATCGCCAACACGTCCTTGGCGGTGGCGACCTGCTGCTCTTCGGGCAGCCGACCGTAGGTCAGGAGGACCCGATTTCGGCTCCAGTCCTTCAGCATGTCGGTGTCTTCACTCGGGAAGCCGAGCAGGCTGAACGCGGCAAAGCCGGGGAACGGGAAGGAGAAGGACTCGACGAAATCGATCACCGGCTGGTCCCGGAAGCCCTCGATGAGGCCGACGGCGTAGTCGCGCAGAACCGGCTCGAGCGCACGGAGCCGCCGGGGTGTCATCACCGTGAGCACCGACTTGCGCATTGGTCCGTGACGCGGCGGGTCGGAATTGTTGAGCGTGGGCACCCGGTCGAATCCCGAGCTAAGCACCTCTTGTGCCGCCGGGCAGACCGGCGTGAGCGGCGAGGACGCATTGGACGCCGACCAGGTCTCGCGGTCCAAGAGGATGCGTTCGATGTCGGCGTAGCGGGTGACCACGTAGTGGTCGATTCCGGGCACGTAGAACACCGGGGTCGAAGAACGCCACTCGTCCAGGGGGGCGTACGGATCGGCCACGACTGCCGGGTCGAGCAGGTCGTAGTCGTGGGCGACGGGGCACTTGGTCATGGCTTCATTGTCCTCCACACAGATGCGGTGCGGCGGCCACCCGTCCCACCGCCGTCATGCGGTCCATTGCAACTGCAGACCAGCGGTCGACGCCGGGTCGGTCCAGACCGTGCCGTCGTCCCGCCCGACAACTGCACAATTGGCGCGGGCGAGCCCGGCCACCGCGGCATCGAGATCGGGGACGCGCAGGGCAACCGACCACCAACGCGGCCCCCGATCGAGCGAGTAGCGGCTCTCCTCACTCAGCGGCGTGACCAGGCGCAACGGCACCGGACCCATGCGCAGATCCAGCGTCCGCTCGAGGGTGCTCGGGCCGGTCGGAAGGCCGTCGAGGGGCGTGGCCCCGCCCAGCTCCGCGAGCAAACCGGCCGTGGCTTCGACATCCTCGACGACGGCGGCCACCCAGGCCACGGCGATGACCGGCACGCCGATCTCACCCACCGTCGGTGCCGCCGAACCGAACTCGCCGACCCGGCCGTCCGTCCACTCCATGAGCAGCCCCTGGGTGTCCTTCGGGTGCATGAAGAAGTGGCGCCCTTCGACGCTGACGCCGGTGATCCGGATGCCCCGCAGATCGAGGCGATGCTCGGTGCCCCACATGTCCTCGATCTCCCACGCGAGGGAGTGGACGGCGGGACCATACCGGCGCATGAACCCCGATACGAAACCGCCATCGGTGCTCGGGCTCATGAAGAGGAACGGCTGGCCGGCGAGCGTCAACATCCGCATGTAGCCGCCGTCGGGATCACCGTCGGTCTCGGTCGCGCTCGAAAGAGTGGCGAGTGGTGCAGCGCCCAGCCACCGCTCGAACCAGGCGGCCGCGCTGTCGGCGTCCTCGACGGCGAGCCCGAGGCGGTGCAGCGGCCCGGGGATGACGATCGGCGCCGTCATACCCTTTCGCCGAAGTCCATCTCGCGCACGCTGGTCACGATGCGAGTCTCACCCCGCTCCCACGACGGGCGGGGGCGGTGGCCGGCGGGTGGACGGGCCCAGTCGATCGTGCCCCAATCGCGGCGCGACATCTCGTTCTTGAAGTCGGGTTTCCCGGCCGCGGCACACATGGCGTCGTACTCCACGTTGAAGCGCTTCATCTCCTTCGGGATCCACCAGTCTTCCTCCGAGGACCACTTCCCGTCGCCCGCGTACCGGATGATCTGCAACGAGGGGAACTCGGCCGGCGGTCCCGCTTCATCGGGGTTGTCCGCCCGGTTCTGCACCTTGTAGACGATCTGGGTGCCGTCGACGTTGAACCACTCGAGGGGCGAGTACACGTGGGGTGCGAAGCCCATCGTGGACTCGAGGAACTTCTGAATCTCGTCCGACCCGTGGAACCGGCCGTAGTAGTGATCGAAGTAGACGGCGTCGGCCGTGAACAGCTGGGACCAGGCCGACCAGTCCTCCAACACCGGACCGGTCAAGAAGTAGTGCCGGAAGGCCTCTTCGACCTCCGAACGGCTGTAGTCGGTCACGGCAGTTTTCCTCCTGTGGTCCAGCGTCACTCAGTCGAGCATGCCGCGATGGCGCTTGGCGTCCTCGAGCTGGGGAACATGGTTGTGCTCGTACTGTTCGATCCACTCCGGCGGCAGCTTGCCCCAGGCCTCGTTGATATGGAGACGCCCACCGCGGGGCCGGAGGCGCTCACTGGCCACGACGTCACCCACGAAGATGGTGTTCTCGTCGTTGTCGAGAGAACCACAGACCCGTGCCTCGACGTAGGCCAGGGCGTCGACGAGCACCGGCGCGCCGGTGACGCCGGGTTTGGTGTGCAGCGACGCCAGCTTGTCCGAGTCGCTGCCCGGAGCTGCCGCCGAGCGTCATGAGGATGCGGAGCGACTCGTCGAGGACGTCCTCGTCGTTGCAGAGCAGGTGCATGACGAAGACACCCGAGGCGAGCACCATGTCATGGGTGAGGTTGTATTTGGTGAGGCTGATCGTGACCCGCGGCGCCTCGCGAATGATCCCGGCCGATCCGGCGGACAGCGACATGAGGCCGTTGGCCCGACCTTCGTGCACGGTGGTGACGGCCACGGGGAACGGCCTGAGGCCGCCGAGGGCGTAGTCGGCGGCGGCGACAGCCTCAGGGCTGAGATCCGGAATCACGGTCGATAGTCCCCTTTGGCTTCCCAGGTCACGAACTGCGCCCGAGCACGAGCGTCGTGCACGTGCTCACGCCGGTGTCCCCACACCCTTGTCCTCGAACCGGACGAGCGCAAAATCGGATCTGGGCGACGAGGTCACTTCGTCGCCGCCCAATATGTCAGAGGCCGTACAGGTCTGCCGCGTTCTTCCAGACGATCGCCTGCTTCTGGTCGTCGGGCAGGCCGTCGAAGTGGTTCGTCACGACGTCTTGGGACTCCGGCCACGTCGAGTCGGGATGGGGGTAGTCGCTGGCCCACATGAGCGTGTGGACCCCCAGCAGGTCGATCATGCGCATGCCGGCCAGGTCGTCTTCAAAGGTCGCGTGGAACTGGCGCGACCAGAAGGTGCTGGGCTTCTCTTTGATCATTCCCCGGCCGCCCCAGTTGTGCCGACGCGACATCGTGTCGAGACGCTCGAGGTAGTAGGCGATCCAGCCGATGCCCGACTCGACGAGCACGATGTGCAGGTCGGGGTTGTCGGGCACCATCCCACCGAGGATCCAGGTCGAGATGAGCTCGGCCATCACGATCGGCGGCAGGGACTGGAAGATGCCCTTGGCCGGCGTCGGATCGGACTGCTGGATGCCGCTCAGACCGGGCGATGCGTTCGTGTGCAGGCTGAGCGGGATCCGGTTCGCCGCGAACGCCTGCCAGAGCGGCCGGTACTGGTCCTCCCAGTAGGGGGCGAGCTCGTAGGACTTCGGGTAGGTGGGCACGGTGAGGGCCCGGAACCCCTTCGGCGACCAGGCGCTCGAGCTCGGCCACCCCCTCCTTCGGATCGAGCACCGGCACGATCCCGACCGGGAGCAGCCGATCCGGCGCGTATTCGATCCATTCGGCGAGGGTGTCGTTGTACGACTGGAAGCAAGCCACCCGAGCCTCCGCCGACTTCAGGCGGTAGAAGGTCCCGCCGTCGAAGCCGAAGGCACTCTGGCTGTAGAGCACTTCTGCCGAGACACCGTCGAGCTCTTGATCCTTGATCCGGTCCTCTTGCACGTGTTCGCCGGGTCGTCCCTGCGCCGGCCAGTTGCGATGAGCACGGTTGTTCGGCATGTTCATCGCCGCCGCCGCGGCCGCCGCCTGCCGCCACGATGTCCTCGACGTCAGCGTGGTACTTCTTCGGCAGATTGGCCAGGAACGACTCCATGGTGATCGTGACGTGCGAGTCGGCCGAGATCAGCCGCTGTTGAGTCGTGGTTTCAGGCATCGACCGTTCCTCCTTGGGATGCCACCGGTGGTATCCCTAAAGCGTTTGTAGGGCCACTCGGCCCGCAACGCAATGCTAAAGCCTGGACGCCGGCAGATCATGTCCCAATGAGAAACGATCGTTGGCAAGGTGTCCATTGCTCTCGGGGTCCGGGCGCTGCAACATCGAGCACCGGGGGGGTGCGTTGACGGGCATCCCATTGTCGAGCCCGGCGAGGAGCACGTGTCGCAGGCGGGGGAAGAAATCGCTGTCAGCGGGCGGACAAGGCTCCGACTGGCCTCGTCGCGGGGAGCCGTCGACTTCCGAGTAGCCGATCTCCGGATCGAGCCCCTGGTTCGGCTCGGCCCGCTCGACGCCGGGCACGTGGCGGCCCTGGCCGAGGTTCCCGACCAGTGGCCCCCGATCGTGGTGGCGGCGGTGTCGATGATCGTTCTCGACGGGGTCCATCGGGTGGCCGCGGCGCGACGCCTGGGCCTGACCTCCATCGCCGGCCACCTCTTCACGGGCGACGATGACGAGGCATTCGTGCTGGCGGTCCGGGGCAACGCCGAGCATGGGTTGCCTCTCTCGTTGGCCGAACGCAGTCGGGCCGCCCGGCGGCTACTCGAGCGCTCGCCCGAGCGATCCGACCGAGCGATCGGGCAGATCTGCGGACTCGACCACAAGACGGTGGGCCGCCTGCGCGGCGGGCCGAGACGTCCGAGTGGGGATTCTCCCCACTCGGACGTGCGCGTGGGGCGGGACCGTCGGTCTCGACCCATCGACATCGCCGGCCTGCGAACCCGGATCGCCGCCGCCGTGTCAGAGGCACCCGAAGAGTCGCTCCGCCACATCGCCAAACGCGTCGGGGCCTCGCCCGAGACGGTGCGAGATGTCCGGGCGCGCCTGTCTCGGGGCGACGACCCCGTTCCGACCGGGGCCCGGGCGGCGGCCCTGCCGCTCCTTCCGGCCGCGCCGGTTTCCGTGCCCCTTCCGGCATGGGCCGCCGATTCCGCCTGTCGGTCGGCAAGTGAGGCCGCGGCGTTCGCCGCTTGGTTCGATGCCGGCGCCCGGGCCGTGGAATGGAAGAAGTTCGTCGACGCCGTTCCGCTGAGTCGCGCCTATGAGATCGCGGATCAGGCACGCACCTACGCCGAGTCCTGGCGGGGCTTCGCCGAAGCGCTCGAGCGCAGGACCCGCTCGGCGGCCGAGGACAACACGTAGCGCCATGTGGGCGATCGTCGTCGACCGATACAGGTCGTCGACGACACAGCTCGTCGAGCGACACCGTCTTCGCTGCCGGTACCACCCTGGGGGCCCCGTGCCTGGCCAAACTGGGCCGCTCGGACCTCCGACCCGTTCGCTCCCACCCAGTCAACGCCGTTGCAGAACGATTCCTGCTGGGCAACAATGTGACTCCACCACTTGGTGGAGACGCGAACCGGGACGCCCAGTGGAACTCGTCCATCTCGAGTGCTTCGTCACCCTTGCCGACGAGCTGCACTTTGGCCGAGCGGCGGCCCGGCTCCACGTCGGGACCTCCGCACTGAGCAAGCGGATCAGCGAGCTCGAACGCCGCCTCGGCGTCCGACTCTTCGACCGCACCAGCCGCGACGTTCGACTCACCCCGGAGGGCGAGACGCTGTTGGGCCAAGCCCAGGTGGCACTGGCCGACATCGGCGTCCTGCGGACGATGGCCGCCGATGCTGCGGCCGGCGCGATCGGCGGGATCCGAGCCGCCTACTCACCGGGCACCGGCGAGACCATGACGGTGCTGGCCCGCGAGCTGCGCGAACGGTCGCCCGGCACGGTCGTGCACGCCGAGCAGATGCTGAGCGTGCGGGTCGCCCGCGCCGTTCGCTCGCGGCGCCGTCGGGATCGGGATCGCCCGGATCGCCCCGGGTCCCGGCCTGGCCACCATGGTGCTGGCCGAGAACCTCCGCAACCTGGTGGTCCTGCCGGACTCCCACGCCTTGGCCGAGCGCGACCGCCTCTACCCGGCCGATCTGGAAAACGAGACCTTGATCGAACCGGCGCGCTCGGTGGGCGGCGAGGGCAGCGAGCTCCCGTCGGTCCGCTCCCGCGAAGCGGAGGTGAGCAGCGAAGGCGAGCTGTTCGACCTGGTGTCATCGGGGCTCGGGATACTCGTGACCACCGAGGGCGTCATCCGGCGCAACCCCCGCCACGACATCGTCACCCGGCCCCTTGAAGGATCGGCCGGATGGTCCCGGGAGTTCCTCCTCTGGCGCTTCGATGACGACTCGCCGATCCGTCGCCAGGTCTGCGAGATCGCCGAGCAGATCCGGCCCGAACTGGCCAGAATCGCAGGGCCCTGACGACTGCGGCCGAGCCCGACGTCAAGCGAACGCTTTCGTCGACAGGCGTCTGCGGACGACGCGGTATGGTTGGGCGGCCGTCCCCGCCGCCGCCTTGCCGGTATCGGCCGAGGCTCGAGCAGGACGGGAGGAGGGCCCGTGTTTCAGATCAGCCGCGTGTTCCACCTCACCCACGTGGTCGACGATCTCGACGCCACGCTCCGCTGGTACGACGACGTCCTCGGGGCCCAATTCCTCTCGGCGCCGATGCGGGGACCGACCGGCGGGAACATCTGCCTGCTCCTCGTCGCCGACCTGGTGCTGCTGCCGATGTCACCGGCCACCGATGACGTCGGCACCCTCCGGTTCCGCCAGCGCTTCGGCCAACACCTGCACTCGTTGGCCTGGTTCGTCGAGGATGCCGCCGATCTGGTGACCACCCTCGAAGCCCGAGGCCTGGCCCTCCGTGACGAGTACGGCCGACCCCTCGACGGCATCGACCACGAGATCTGGACCCCGCCCCGCCAGGCCCCCTGCCTGCTCGAGTTCTTCCGCGCGCCGACGGAGGCCGGCCCGGGCAGCGGCGTCGGGCTGCCCAACGACCCGCGGTTCGCTCCCGACTGGACGCCGGCGGCGTGGGCCGAGCACCCCCTCGGCATCCGCCAGACGGCGTGCCTGACAGTGGTGAGCGCAGAGCCCGAACGCGCTTCGGCGTTCTTCACCGACGCCCTCCGCGGCAAGGTCATCGCCGAGGTGGGCGAGACCGCCTGGGCCACCCGCTCGACCTTCATCCAGGTCGGAGACTTCACCGTGATCGAGGTCGCCCGCCCGCTCGACGACGCCGGCGTGGCCGGTGTCGATCTGGCCGCCAACGGCGAGATCCTCCACGCGGCGACGTTCGAGGTCCCCGATCTCGGGGCGGCCGCCGATTTCCTCGAGTCCAAGGGGATGCGTGTCGAGCGGGCGGCGCGCCACGCGCTCAGCGTCGACGGCCGACGACACCTTCGGACTCGTGCTGCGTTTCACCGATCGACCGGTGACCGCCTGGTGAAGGCCCGGGGCCCTACGACGCGGTGAGGAGCACCGCCCCCGAGAAGGTCCCGACGGCGTTGGTCCACACCGCCACCTCGGCGTCGGGGACCTGCCGCTCGTCGGCCTCGCCGCGGAGCTGACGCACCGCCTCGATGCAGAAGTTGGCGCCGTGGCGACGCCCGAAATTGCAGGCGCCGCCGTCGGTGTTGAGCGGCATCGAGCCACCCAGTCGGGTGTTGCCCTCCTCGATGAACGGGCCGGACTCGCCGCGACCGCACAACCCCAGCGCCTCGAGCCACTGGAAGGTGATCACCGAGAAGCCGTCGTAGAGCTGGGCGGTGTCGACGTCGGCCGGCGTCAGGTCGGTGCGAGACCACAGCGTCTCGGCACAGTGGGCCGGCGAGTTCCAGGTGAAGTCCTCGATGAGCGACATGTCGAAGTCGCGGATGGCCGACAGGGCGTAGGACTCCACCAGCACCGGCTTGTGCTGCATGTCGGCAGCCCGTTCGGCGGTGGTGAAGATCACCGCCGCCGACGAGTCGACCGGGTAGTCGCAGTCGAGCAGCCGGAGGGGCTCGGAGACAAAACGGCTGTCGAGGTAGTCCTGCTCGGTCAGCAGATCGCGGAAGATGGCTTCGGGATGGAGTGACGCGTGGTAGCGGGCGTTCACCGCGTTGGCGGCGAACTGCTCGTAGGTCGTGCCGTACTGCTGCATGTGCCGCTGCATCTGGAAGGCCCCGATGGTGGCGCCGGCCGCGCCGGCGCCGAAGGGCGCGGAGAACTGGGTGTCACCGCCGACCCGCTGTGGCCCGACCGGAGCCGTTTGCGGCACGGCGACGGTTCGCCCCCCCTCGTTGACGGATCAACCGGACGGCGACGCAGGTGTGCGCGAGCCCCGAGGCCACCGACGAGATGGCCATGACGGCCGGCTCGACGAACGCCGGGCCGAGCAACGTCGAGGTGTAGAAGTAGTTGAGCGGCAGGATGCCCAACAAGCCGCCCATCTGCATGGCGTTGCCGCCCATCGTCGAGATCCCGTCGATGTCGGCAGGGGTGATGCCGGCGTCGGCCATCGCCGCGGTGATGGCCTGATGGACCAGGCGATCGTCGGAGTGCGCCAAGTTTCGGCCGACGTCGGAAAAGCCGACACCGCCGACCGCGACGCGATTCAAAGGGTTCACCACAGAGGGTCCTCCTCGACGACTCTCAGGCGCCCGACGGTGCGGGCGCGAACAGCGGCAACGTGACCCCCGGGGCCACCTCGCGGAAGACGACGTGCACCGGCATGTCGATCCGTAGCGCTTCCTTGTCGTAATCGACCAGGTCGGTCACCATCTTGAGGCCGCGCTGCTCGACCAGCTCGACGACGGCCAGCGCGTAGGGAAGATGGCTCCGGTAGTAGGGGTCGAACGGCTGGCTGGGGAACGTCCAGGTCACCAGCGTGGCCTGCCCGCTCACCTCAGCGGGAGCGAGCGAGAGCGACAGACAGTTGGGGCAGGCCTGACGGGGCCAGTGGACGTAGAAGCCGCAGTCGTTGCAGCGCAGGATGAGGAGCCGGTGCTCCACCACGCCTTCCCAGAAGAACCGGGTCAGCTCGTCGGGCGCCGGAACGGGCGGATAGAGCCCCTCGGGATCGAGATCGTCGAACACCTGTGTCATGCCTCCCCAATCTGACCGAACGGGCTCCCGTTCACCAAGCCACCACGCTCCGAGCCCGACGGGCCTCGATCTCGCGTCTGCCGAATGCGAGCCCGAGGAGGCCCTTGCCGGTGTGGACGCCCACGATAGGCGGCGGCCCCGGCAGAGCCGGCGGGTCGTCGCCGATCATGGCGATGGGCGATCCGACCGCGCTCGAGGAGATCTCCACACCGACGACGTCATCGCGTACCTGGGCCACCGAACCTCCTCACCACAACGACGCATCTGGAGACGACGGCTGCGGGGCGACGGTCGCCCCCGAACGGGTCCCCCTGGAACGGTTCAGGCGCTCGCGGGCCGCCAGTCGGGATAGAGACCCCGCTCGAGGGCCAGCGACTGCGCAGCGATGTTCTCGTGTTGCAGTTCGTCGGCCTCGCTCGAGGAGACCAACCACGCGACGGCGGCGCCGACGGCGGCCGGAGGGCCGGCCCACGCCGGATCGAACCCGAACTCCTCGGCGTCGAGAGAATTGCGCTCGGTGAGCACGAAGCCGGGATCCACGTTGAAGGCCCGGATCCCCTGTTCGCCGCACTCGGCGAGGATGCTGCCCACAAGGGTGTGACCAGCCGCTTTTCCGATGCGGTACCCGAGTCCGGGTCGTGGACTCTGCGGGTAGAAGTTGTAGCCGGCGCCCGAGCTGATGGTGACGAACGTGCCGCCGCCGCGCTCGACCATCGACGGCAACAGGAGCTGGGTGATCCGGATCGGCGCCACCCCGTGCGCCATCAGGAACAGCGGGTACTGCTCGATCGGCGTGTCGAGGATGGTGTCCATGATGCCCGGGCCGATGTGCCGGCCGTTGTTGACCACGACATCCACCCCGCCCCACTCGTCGAGCAGGGTCTTGACCGCGGCCTCCACCGAGGCGAGGTCGGTCAGGTCCATGCGAAGTGGCAAGGCCGCCTGACCGGCCGCCTCGATCGCCGCCGCGGTCTCCTCGACGCTCCCGGGCAGGGGCCGGAGATCCTGCTTGTGCACGGTCTGGGTGTGCTCGGGGGTGGGGTCCGAGGCCCGCAACGTGCGGGCGGCGACGGCCACGTCGAAGCCCCCATCTGCGAGCGCGATGGCAATCGCCTTGCCGATCCCCCGGCTCGCCCCGGTCACCAACGCCTTCTTCGCCGCCATGCTGTCTCCTCGGTGGGCTCTCGGCCCAGATGATGACCGTCGGTGCGTCCTTGCGACCGACGGAGCCCGGACAATCGGGCAGGACACTCCTTAGCCCCCCTGGTGACCCGAGGACAAGCGCGCGCCGATGTCTCGGCCGGTCGGTCGGTCGGTCCGCCGGCGGCGTATGGTCTCCCCGATTGCCCGGGAACGCCGTGGCCGTTCGAGCGAGGGATCCGCGTGACTGGTCAGCCGAACCACCGCACAGCCGGCCCGTGCCGGGCAGCCGGGCGCTAGGTCACACGTGGCCTACTGGGTGCTCCTCTACGACCTCGCCGACGACTATCTCGAGCGTCGGGCGACGCTACGGGCCGAGCATCTGGGGCTGGTGCGCGCGGCCGACGAGCGCGGTGAGATCCTGGCCGCGGGGGCGCTCGCTGACCCAATGGACCAGGCGATCCTCGTCTTCAACGTGGACGATCCGGCCGCGATCGAGGCGTTCGTCCGTGAGGACCCCTACGTCACCCACGGGCTCGTCACGCAGTGGCGAATCCGGCCGTGGACGGTCGTCGTCGGGCCCGGGGTGACACCACCTGCGCTCTAGGCGTTCCGTCGATTCGGCGGATCAGCGGTTGGGATCGTTGGCGATCACGGCGTCGCCGAAGCGACCGACGTCGCCGCGGAGCTGTTCGAGGCTGCGAGCCGACGCCACGACGGTCATCCAGGTGACCCCCACCTCGGCGTAGCGCTCGCGGTTCGCCGCAATGGCCGCCGTGGCCTCGTCCCAGTCCCGGATGTAGCGCTCGAACGGCGCGAAGCAGATATCGAGGGGGCCCTTTGCGGTCTCCTCGCGCAGACGGGTCATGGTGCCGATCCGGTCAGCCAGATGCTCGAAGGTGAACAGCGGCGGCGTCTGGCTCACCGCGGCCTCGGCCTCGTTGACCGACAGCGGCAGCCATCCATCCCCGATTTCGGCGGCCCGGCGCATGGCCCGCATGCCGTTGCCGCCGATCCAGATCGGGAGCGGCTGCTGCACGGGCGTCGGGAACATCGTGTGACCGTGGGCCGCAAAGGGTCCCTCGCGATCGACCGATTGGCCGCCCCAGGCGTCGCGCATGGCCGCGATGGCCTCGTCCAACAGCGCACCGCGACCCGGGTAGTGGGCGCCGAGGGCGGCGAACTCCGCCTCGAGGTAGCCGGCCGCCAGCCCCACGATCAGCCGCCCGCCCGAGAACCGGTCGATGGTGGCGAGCGCCTGGGCCGCGACGTACGGGCTCCGGTACCCGGCCACCAAGATGTTCGTTATCAGCTTGATCCGCTCGGTGCGCTCGCCGACGGCGGCGAGCGAGACGAAGGGGTCGAGCGAGAGATGCCCGTAGCGGATCCAGCCGTCCTCGGGGAACGGGTGGTCGTAGACCGAGACGGCGTCGAAGCCCGCCTCTTCGGCGAACACGCCGAAGTCGCTGAAGCGGCCGTCGCCCAACCACTCGGGAAGGACCTTGGCGGCCCGATTCGGAAACTGCAGGCAGTAGCGCACAGCGCGATCGTAGGGACTCGCCGTCGGCGCCGCCGGGGCGGCTCGGGAAACGACGGTTGGTAACGTGCCGTCGTCCGCACGGGCACGGGCCGCCAGGCCTCGATGACCAAAGGAGCGTCATGAGCCGACGGGTGGCGATCGCTGGGGTGGGCCTCGCCGGTCGCAACGGCAGGGCCGAGGGCCGCATCGCCCTACGCCCTGACCGCCGAGTCGCTCCCGGATGGCGCTGGCCGAGGCGGGCCTGAGCCCCGCAGGACGTCGACGGATTCGGCTCGACCGGTCTGGGCACCCTGCAGCCGGTGGACGTGGCCGAGTACCTCGGCCTTCGCCCCCGCTGGGTGGACTCGACGAGCGGTGGGCGGCTCGGCGTGGGAGGTCATGGCCGCCCACGCGGCCGACGCCATCGCCCAAGGGCGAGCCGACGTGATCCTGCTCACCTACGGGTCGACGGCGCGGAGCGATCTGCGGGCCGGGCTGCGCACCGCCAACCTGGACTGGGGGTTCGCGGGGTCCCCAGCAGTGGGAGGCGCCGCTACGGCATCACCCTGATCTCGAAGTACGCCATGGCGGCCCGGCGCCACATGCACGAGTACGGGACCACCCTCGAGCAGCTGGCCGAGATCGCCGTCTCGGCTCGGTACAACGCCGGCTTCAACCCGGACGCCCAGGCCCGCGAACCCATCACCATCGACGACGTCCTCGGCAGCCGGATGATCGCCGACCCGTTCTCCGCCCTGCAGTGCTGCCTCCGATCCGATGGCGGCGCGGCCGCCGTGCTGGTGGCCGAGGACCGGGTCGCCGACCTGCCCGGTGGCACCGGTGTGGGTCCTGGGCGCCGGCGAGCACGTGTCGCACGTGTCGATGGGCCAGTGGGACGACTTCACCACGGGGCCCGGCCGCGGTGTCGGGACGGCTGGCGTTCGAGCGGGCCGGCGTCACGCCCGCCGACATCGACGTCTGCCAGCTCTACGACGCCTTCACCTACATGCTGCTCATCACGCTTGGAGGACCTGGGCTTCTGCGCCAAGGGCGAGGGCGGGGCCTTCGTCGAGGACGGCCAAGCTGCGGTTGGGCGGGGCGCTGCCCACCAACACCGACGGCGGCGGCCTGAGCTCGTGCCATCCCGGGTCAGCGGGGACTCTTTCTCATCGTCGAGGCGGTGCGCCAGCTCCGCGGCGAGGCCGGCGGGCGCCAGGTGCCCGACGCGCCGAGCTGGCCTGCGTCAGCGGCACCGGCGGCTGGTTCTGCAGCAGCGGCACCATGATCCTCGGGACCGACTGACGGCGACCGTCGAGCTGACCCGCCCCTCCGCGGGACGTTCGACACCATCGCCGACGCGATGGACGCCGCGGCCGAGCAGTTCGCCGACGTCGAGGCCTACGTCGAGGGGGATCGGCGTGTGACCTTCGGCCAGTGGCTGCGCCGCCGCCGACGCGGGTGGCGGCCGCGCTGGTGCGAGCGCGGGGTGCGACCCGGCGACGTGGTGGCGATCATGGTGCCGCCGTTCGATCGACTACGCCGTCGCCTTCGCCGCCATCCTGCGGGCCGGCGCGGTGGCCACCGGCCTCAACACCCGGCTCGGCCCCCGGGAGGTCGAAGCCATCGTCGCCACGCTGCCGCCCGGTGCTGGCCATCGTGCCTGCCGGCCCGCCGCCGGCGCGGGCTGCCCCCCGGGCTCGCCACCCTGGATACCGTCGACCTGGATGCGGGCGACCCAGGGAGCCGGGCTGGGCCGCGGCCCGCCACCGCGGGGCGGGCGAGCGGACCCGGCGGTCATCGTGTGGACCAGCGGCACCACCGGGCTGCCCAAGGGGGCGTGGTTCGACCACGACAACCTGCGCGCCGCGGTCAGCGACCGCCGGCGTGATGACGCAGGCCCGTTCGACCGCCGCCTGGCCTCGACCCCGTTCGCCCACGCCGGCTACATGGTCAAGCTCTGGGAGCAGCTGGCCTGGGCGACGACGCTGGTGATCAGCCCGACGCCGTGGAACGCCGCCGACATGCTCCGCCTGCTGGTCGCCGAGCGCATCACCGTGGCGGGCGGGGCGCCGGCCCAGTGGGCCAAGCTGCTGGAGCTGCCCGGGCTCGACGGGCCGATCTGTCCGCGCTGCGGCTCGGCGTCGCGGCCACTGCGCCTGCGCCGCCCGAACTGGTCGGCGCAGGTCGAGGAGCGCTGCGGGTGCCCGCTGGTGGTCCGCTACGCCATGACCGAGTCCCCGTCGATCACCGGGACCGAGCCGGGCGACCCGCCCGAGGTCCTCTACCGCACGGTCGGCCGGCCCCAGGCCGGCATCGAGATGTCGATCCGGGACGAGGCCGGCGTGCCGGTCCCCGACGGCGAGATCGGGCGCATCCACGTGCGCGGCGCCATGCGTCATGCGGGGCTACTGGCGGGAGCCGGAGCTCACCGCCGAGGTCCTCGACGCCGACGGCTGGCTGGCAGCAGCGATCTCGGCCATCGACGACCCGAGGGCAACCTGGTGCTCGCCGGCCGGGTCGGCGACATGTACATCCGGGGCGGCTACAACGTGCATCCCCTCCAGGTCGAGCAGGTCCTCGCCGAGCACCCCGCGGTCGACGCAGGCGGCCGTGGTCGGGGCGCCGGCTCCGGTCCTCGGCGAGATCGGGGTCGCCTTCGTCGTGCCCGCGCCCGGGCGGCCCCGCACCCACCCTCGAGCGAGCTGCGGGCCTGGTGCCAGGACCGGCTCGCCGACTACAAGCGCGCCCGACCGACTGGTCGCTGGTCGGCGCCCTGCCGCTCACGCTCGATGATGAAGGTCGACAAGGCGGCGCTCGCCGGCCAGCTCTGAGCGTCAGCTGCCGAGGCTGAGCCCCGGGCGCCCGGGTGCCGAAGATCTCGATCTCCATGCGACGGCCCAGCTTCTCGGCGTCCCAGTAGGGGCCCCCGTTGTCGATGGTCGCCGCCGCGGTGCCAACCCTGCCATCAGCTGGATCTGTCGTGCGCATGGCCCGAATGCATTGACCGCTCACGTGGTCGGCCTCGTCGCTGGCCAGCCAGGCCACGACCGGCGAGCTGACCGCCGGGTAGAGGGGGTCGAAACTCGTCGGGGTCGTACTCGTCGGGCTCCTTGGCCGTGTCGACGCCGCTCACGCCTGCCGAAAGCCGGGTGACGGCGCCGGGGCTGATGGCGTTGACGGTGACACCGATGCTCGGCCAGCTCCAAGCTCAGGGTCTGGGTGAGACCCATGATGGCCGCCTTGGCGGTGGCGTAGTTGGACTGGCCGAAGTTCCCGAGCAACCCCGCGCCCGAGACACGGTGTTGATGATGTGGCCGCCGGCCCGCCCACCCTCCCGCTTGGCCAGATCGCGCCAGTGGCGGGCCGCGGCCCGGGAGACCAGCCACGTGCCGCGGACGTGCACCCGCATCACCAGGTCGAAGTCGTCGACCTCCATGTTCCACACCGCCCGGTCACGGACGATGCCCGCGTTGTTGACCACCACGTCGAGCCGTCCCCAGGTCTCGATCCCCTTGGCCACCATCGCGGCCGCCTGCGCCTCGTCGCCGACGTCGCCGTAGTCGGCGACGGCCTCACCGCCGCGGCCTTCGATGATCTCCACAACCCGGTCGGCGTCGCGCCCGCTGCCCTCACCCGACACCGAGCTGCCCAGGTCGTTGACCACGACCTTGGCCCCTTGCTTGGCCATCTCGAGGGCGTGCCCCCGACCGATGCCGTGCCCGGCCCCGGTCACGAGCGCCACCTTGCCGTCGAGCAATCCCATGTGCCATCTCCTGGTGCGAGGTACGCGATTTCGACAGGTGGCCGCAGCGCTGCGCCTGCCGGCGGCAACCGGTTGGGACCCTACTCGGAGCCTCGGTTTCCCAAGAAATGGGTGCCGGCAGCTCTCTCGGACCCACGGGTCAGGGGCGTTGACCCTGCCGTTGACCAACCCGTGAGCGCGCCCCGCGCAGGATGAGATCGACGCCGTCCGCGAAGGCCTCGGCCGCCTCCTGCTGCAGCTCGGCGGGCATCCGCACCAGCATGTGGCCGCCGTTCAAGAGGATCAAGGCGAAGGTGATGCGGTGGGCTTCGGCCGGCGACAGGCCGCCGGCGCAGAGCGGGCCCACGAGGAGCTTGGCGACGTTGACCGAGCTGAACTCCGGCACGTGCTGTGCGATGTACTCGGCCATGCCCGGGTGGGCGGCCAGGACGTCGTGCACCTGGAGCATCACGGTCTTGGCCTGGTCGAACTCGTCGACGGCGTCGGCGGCGGGCTCGATCCTCGAGTAGAGGACCTCGGCCACCAGGTGGAGCAGGGCGTGCTTGTCGGGGACGTGCTTGTACGTGGCGCCGAGCGCGACGCCGAGCCGCTCGGAGAGGAGCCGCATCGAGAGCCCGTCCACGCCGCGCTCCGCGATGATCTCGATCGACGCGTCCACGATGATCCGCTCGCTCAGGAGCGGGCGCCCGGGCGCCCGGCCGCCGGCGCGGCCGACCGTCGAGACCGCCCCGTCCCCAGCGCCTGCACGCGCCATGCGGCGTTGCTCCTGATTAGAGCGGCGACCAGCGCCGATCGGTCAGTCTTGCATCCCGCCGAACCGGGGCCGGCGCCGGTCGAACCGACCGGTCCGCCCGGTGGCGATCAGGACGAGCCGGCCGGCCGGAACACCGGCGCGCTCAGGTCGTCGGTGAGCCGCGTGAAGTCGACCACGACCGCCATACCAACCTCGAGCTCGCTCGGGTCGATGCCGACGATGTTGGTCATGATGCGCGGCCCTTCCTCGAGGTCCACGGCGGCCGCGACGTAGGGCAAGCGCTCGTTGAACGGGGCCAGGTCGTTCATGTAGATGATCGAATACGTGTACAGCGTGCCCCGCCCGCTCGCCTCCTCCCAGCGCACCTGGTCGCTCCAGCAGCTGGCGCAGAACGGTCTCGGGTAGTGCTGGGCGACCCCACAGCTGTCGCACCGTTGAATCAGCAGCCGGCCCTCGTGGGCCGCCTCCCAGTACGGTGCGCTCTCCGCCTCGACCGTCGGCAGGTCGGTCCGTGGTTGCTCAGGCATGCTGCATCACCGTCCCTTGAACTCGGAGGGTCGGCGCTCGAGGAAGGCGGCGACCCCCTCGGTGGCGTCCTCGGCGCGCGACTGGAGCTCTTGGAAGCTGGCCTCCAAGAGGAACGAAGCCGCCCGGTCCTGCTCGAAGGAGGCGTTCACCAGTCGCTTGGTGAACGCGAGGGCGCCGGTCGGCAGGCTCGCCAGCTTGCCCAGGATCTCGCCGGCCGCCCGGTCAAGCTCGGCCGCCGGCACCACCCGGTTGACGAGTCCCATGGCCTTGGCCTCGGCCGCCGGCAACTTCTCGGCCAAGAACATGAGCTCCTTCGCCCGCTGCATGCCGACGAGGCGGGGCAGCAGATAGGCGCCGCCGGCGTCGACGATGATGCCGCGGAGCAAGAAGGGCTCGAGAAACGACGCCTCCTCGGCGGCCACCACCAGGTCACTGGCGAAGGCCACATGGGCGCCGAGACCGGCCGCGGTCCCCTGGACGACGGCCACGACGGGCTTCGGACAATCCAAGATGGCGGCGACGAGCCGCTGGGCTCCCTGCATGATCCGGCGCATCCCGTCGCCGACCCGCGCCTGACTGTTCCCGCCCGCGATGGAGCCGACGTCGGCCCCCGAGCAGAAGTGCCGGCCATTGGACTTGATGGCCACCGCCCGGATCGCCGGATCGGGATCGGCGGCCGCCAGCAGCTCGACGATCACGTCACGCATCTCGGGGAGGACCGCGTTGGCCGCCTCGGGACGGTTGAGGGTGATGGTCGACACGCCGTCCGCCACCTCGTGCAGGACGGTCGTGCCGAGCACGGATTCGCCCACCGCGCCTCAGCCCGCCTTGCCGCCGTTGATGGTGAATCCACCGTCGGCGGTGAGGATGGATCCGGTGACAAACGCCGACTCCTCGGACGCCAGGAAGAGCGCCGCGTAGGCGATGTCGTCGGGCACGCCGTAGCGGGTCAGGTGGCCCGGCACCATCCCGGCCCCGATGTCACCCTTGGCCACCACGCGGCCGACGACGATGGCGTTGCAACGGATGTTGTGCTCCGCCTCCTCGGCCGCGATCGAACGGGTGAGGCTGTTCATGCCCCCCTTGCCGGCGCTGTAGGCGCTGAACCCGCCGAGCCCGATCACCGACTGGCCCGAACTGATGTTGACGATGGACCCGCCGCCGGCGGCCCGCAGATGCGGGATCCCGTACTTGCAGGCCCAAAAGACGGGGCCGGTGAGCGTGGCCGTCAGGATCGAGTTCCACTCCTCGGTGCTCACCTCGGTGAGCGGCTTGATCGACGTTCCCACCTCGACGGTCGGCGCGGCGTTGTTCACCAGGATGGATATCGACCCGAAGCGCTCGGCGACCGCCTCGGTCACCGAGCGGACGCTGTCCTCCTGGCTCACGTCCAATTCGAAGAACTCGGCCTCGTTGCCCGCGCCGCGGATGAGGTCGACGACCTTTTGTCCCCGCTCCTTGGTGCGGCCGGTCACCGCCACCGCCGCCCCCTCGGCCGCGAACTGCTGCGCGATCGACCGGCCGATGCCCCGGGTCGATCCGGAGATGAGCGCCACTTTTCCCTCGAGCCGCATGGGTCCCTCCCTCTTCAGCGAAGCCAAGCCGTCGCGTACTGAGCGGCCCGGGCCGACTTGATGCCGTCCATCCCCTCGGCCGCGATGATCTCGGTGAATGTACGCCCATCGGGCGCAGTGGCCCGCCCGCTGTTGGCCAGGGTCGTGGCGTCGGCAGCCAGGCCGGCCACCCGGCCGGCGGCGTCACCGGCGGCGTCGGCCACCGCGTCGATGGCCCGCTTGTTGAGCAGCAGTCCCTCCTTGGGCAGACGGGCCAGGCGCTCCGCCAACTCCAGGACCCGCGCCTCCAGCTCGTCATCGGGCTCGACGGTCAGCACCAAGCCGATGTCTCGCGCCTGGGCGGCGCTGATGTCCTCTCCGGAGAACATCAAGAACTTGGCCCACTGGCGCCCGACGATGGGCACGAGCGCGCTGGCACCGACCAGACCGAGGCGGCCCTCGGGCAGGCCGAAGCGGGCGGAGGCGGAGGCGACCACGAAATCGCACGAGGCGACCAGGGACAGGGCGGCACCGAGACAGACCCCGTGCACGCCCGCGATGACCGGGAGCCGGGCCTCTCGCACCCGGCGGTGGAACGCCTCGGCCGTCTCCAGGAAGTCCCGCTGCTCGAGCGCCGTCTCCCGCCGGGCGTTGCCCGACAGGTCGCCACCGGACGAGAAGCCCTTGCCCGCTCCTTGCAGGAGCACGCAACCCACGCCGGCATCCGCCTCGGCGTCGCTGAGCGCCCAAGAGATCTGGTCCCGCGTGCCGCCCGCCCGAGCGGAGATCGCGTTGAGCTTGGCCGGGCGGTTGAGGGTGATCGAGGCGACACCGCCGGCCTTCTCGTAGCTGATCTCGTCGAGCTCCACCTGTGGTTCTCCCACGAAGGGCCCCGGCCGTTGCAGACTGTCTACAGTCACGCCGTGAACCGTTCGAACCTAGCGCGACTGCTCAA
Organism: uncultured Actinomycetes bacterium; assembly: GCA_963833735.1. Taxonomy (GTDB): domain Bacteria; phylum Actinomycetota; class Acidimicrobiia; order Acidimicrobiales; family RAAP-2; genus DATNIB01. The sequence goes on from CAWHYR010000015.1 coordinate 88,870, forward strand.
CCCGATCTCGATAGCGGTCGTCGGCGCCAGCGAAAACCTCGGCATGTCCAACAACGCCGTCCTGCCGATGCTGGACAACGGTCGGGCGGTGCACCTGGTCAACCCCAACCGGGACTCCGTCTACGGGCAGGCCACCGTCCCCAGCCTCTCCGCCGTCGGCGGACCGGTCGACGCGGTGCTGTCGCTCGTCAGTGCCGAGCGGTCGATCGAGGTGGCCCTCGAGGCGGCCTCGCTCGGGTGCGGCGGGGTGGCCGTCGCAGCCGGGGGGTTCGCCGAGTTGGGCAGCGAGGGCGCCGCCCTGCAGACGCGCCTCGTCGAGGCGGCCGGGGAGTCTCTGGCCGTCGTCGGCCCCAACTGCAGCGGGTTCATGAACGTGGCGACCAAGGCCAACCTCTTCACCGGCGGCCGCATCGCGCTGCGCACCGGGCCGGTCGCCGTCGTCTCGCAGAGCGGCTTCCTGCTGCGGTCGTGCCTGGCCGCCGGCCAGCAGCGCCAGCTCGGCTTTTCGATCGCGGTGTCGTCGGGCAACGAGGCGGTCTGCGGTCTGGCCGACTACGTCGACCTCCTGGCCGAGGAACCCGGCACGACGGTCATCTGCCTCGTGATCGAAAAGATCCGGGACGCCTCCGCCTTCTTCGCTGCCGTCGCCAAGGCCCGGGCCAACGGCAAGGCCCTCGTGGCGTTGAAGCTCGGGCGCACCGAACGGTCGCGCGACATCATGCGGTCCCACACCGGGGTCATCGCGGACGAGAGCTGGATGTACGACCTCGTTCTCCGCCAGGCCGGCGTGACGACCGCCCGCGACGTCGACGACCTCCTCGATCAGGCGCAGCTGCTCGCCCAGCTGCCGCGCGAGCGCTGGCGCCCGGTGCGGGGGGTGGCGGTCATGGCCTCGTCTGGGGGTGTCGCCGGCGTGGCCGCCGACTTCTGCGCCGAAGAGGGCGTCGCCCTGGCGGATCTGGCGCCGCTCGAGTCCTGGGTGAGGGAACGGATCCCGGGCGAGAGCGCCAGCCTGAACCCCCTCGATCTGACCGGGTTCGTCATGCGGAACCGCGACCTGCTGCTCGAGATCTTCGCCGGCTACGCGGCGGCCGACGGCCTCGACGCGCTCGTGCTGTGCTGGTGGGCGGGCGATGGCGACGAGGGCTGGGCCAAGACGCTCCTCGAGCCCTTCGCCGACGCAGCGGCGGAGGCCGCCATCCCGCTGATCGTGACCCCCCTCGAGGCCACCGCCGTCGGCGGCTGGACCGAGCAATACCAGGAGCGGGGTCTCAGCTTCTGCCGGGGGCTGCGCTCGACGCTGCGCGCCATCCGGGCCGTGAGCGACGTGGCGTCGGCCGCCCCGTCGACCCAACGACGCGCGCTGCCCGGCACCGGGGGGGCCCGACCAGCCCTGCTCGAGAGTTCGGCCGGCTCGATTCTGGGCTTCGCCGATTCGATGGCGTTGTTGCGCGACGCGGGCGTGCCGGTCGCCCCCTACGTCCTCTTGGGCGAGGGGACGGAGCACGATCCCGCCATCGCGGCGCTCGGCGACCACCTGGTCGTGAAGCTGGCCGATGTGCCCCACCGCACCGAGCTGGGCGCCGTGCACCTGGCCGTCGCCCCGGCCGACGTGGCGGCCTCGGTGAAGGAACTGCGGGCCGTGGCCAAGACCCACGGCGTTCCGGCGACAGTGGTGGTCCAGCCCATGATCGAAGGGCACGGCGAGGCCTACATCGGCATCCAGGCGGGCAGCGATCTCGGGCCGGTGCTGCTCCTCGGCCGCGGCGGCATCCTGCTCGAGCTGGCGCGCAAGGTGGAGGGTCGGCTCCTTCCCCTCGCCGCGGGAGAGGCCCGGGAACTCGCGAGCGAGGTGGCGAGCGGCGTCGGCACGATCCGTGGACAAGCCCCCTGGCCGCTCGACCCGCTCGTCGCCGCAGTGGAGGGAGCCGGCCGGCTCTTTGACGCCAGCGCGTCGTGGCTGGGCTCGGCGGATCTCAATCCCCTGGTCGTGACGGCCGACGGAGTCGTCGCCGTCGATGTGCTTCTCGTGGCGCGCGAGACGGCACCCGACGATGGGGTCACGCCGGGGGTCACCGGTTAGCCTCGGGCGCCATGGTCGACACATTCCGCGGGTTCACCGCGACCGCCGATGGTGACGCGTTCTCCCGCGGCGTCACCGCCCTGTCCACCGAAGACCTGCCCGCCGACGGTGTGCTGATCGCGGTCGAGCGCTCCAGCGTCAACTACAAGGACGCGCTGGCGACGACCCCCAAGGGCCGGGTGGCCCGCATCTCCCCGCTCATCCCCGGCATCGACCTCGCCGGGACGGTGGCCGAGGGGGGCGTCGACGGTTTCCCGGAGGGCACCCCCGTCCTCGCCCACGGCTACGAGCTCGGCGTGTCGCGCCACGGTGGCTTCTCGCAGTACGCCCGGGTCCCGGTCGACTGGCTCGTCGCCCTGCCCGAGGGGCTGGACGCCCGCCACGCCATGGCGATCGGCACCGCGGGATTCACCGCGGCACTGTCGGTGGTCGCACTCGAGGACCACGGGCTGACACCCGCCGCCGGGGCGGTCCTGGTCACCGGCGCCACCGGCGGCGTCGGCAGCACCGCGGTCGGCATCCTGGCCGCCCGGGGCTACGAGGTCGTGGCCTCCACGGGCAAGACCGAGAGCGAGTACCTGACCGCGCTCGGCGCCACCACGATCATCTCGCGCGACGAGCTGTCGGCCGAGGGTGGCCGACCGCTCGAGTCCCCCCGGTGGGCCGCCGCCATCGACTGCGTCGGTGGCCAGACGCTGGCCAACGTGCTGGCCCGCATCAACTACGGGGGCGCCGTCGCGGCGAGTGGGCTGACCGGCGGCTCCGGCCTCCCGACGACGGTGCTGCCCTTCATCTTGCGCAGCGTCGCCCTCCTCGGCATCGACTCGGTCGAGACGCCGATCGCCCGCCGGCGCCACGTCTGGGAGCAACTCGGCGGGCCCCTCAAGCCCCAAGGTCTCGATCAGATGATCAACGACGTCACCCTCGACGGGCTCGAAGCCGTGCTCGACGCCATTTTGGCGGGCGCCGTCCGGGGTCGCTACGTCGTCGACGTCCTCGGATCGTAGGCAGAGGTCATAGGCTCTCAGGTGAGCGGCGCCTCGCGCCGCCCCTGCCTCGCGTCGAGGCAGGCAGGCCCGAGAGGGGAAGCTGATGAGCGAGACCACGATCGAGGCGACGGCGACGTTCGACGGGTTGGACCGTCCGCCCGACAGCGAGCGCCCCGGGAAGCCGGCCATGCTCAGTCACGTCGCCTACATCACCCGCGACACCGCGGCCACCGCCGACTTCTACACCCGCCTGCTCGGGATGGAGCTGGTCAACGCGGTGCTCGACGACGCCATCCCTTCGACCGGCGAGCCGATCCCCTACTTCCACTCCTTCTTCCGCATGGCCGACGGGTCGACCATCGCCTTCTTCGAAGCGCCTGAGCTCCCCCCACTCGGGGAGCCGACCCACCCGGCCTACAACACCTTCCAGCACCTGGCGGTCCAGGTCGATACCCCGGCCACCGTCGACCGCTGGTGCTCCTGGCTCGAGAAGAACGGCATCGAGGTGCTCGGGCCGATCGACCACAAGATCATCTACAGCATCTATTTCCACGACCCCAACGGGATCCGTCTCGAGATCACCGCCCCGACGTCTACGGAGTGGAACGACAACGCCGAATTCGCAGCGGCGCAGCTGGCCGACTGGACGACGGTGAAGGAGCGGGCGGCCGCCTCCGGGGAGGACATGGTGACCGTCCTGCACCGGCTGGCCAGCGAACGGAGCCACCGCCGGTCATGAAGGAGATTCCGAAGATCGTCAGCGTCGACGACCACGTCGTCGAGCCCCCGCACGTCTGGGACCGCTGGCTCCCCGAGAAGTACCGCGATCGGGGCCCGAAGATCGTGCGCCGCGGCATCCGCAACATCGACTACGTCGGCACCGCGAGCTACGTCGAGCACTTCGACGACGATTCGCCGACCAAGGTCGACTGCTGGATCTACGAGGACTTGGTGTACACGCACAAGCGGATGGTGGCCGCCGCCGGGTACTCCAAGGAGGAGATGACCCTCACGCCGATCACCTATGACGACATGCGCCCCGGCTGCTACGACCCCAAGGCCCGGCTCGAGGACATGGACACCGGGTGGCTCGACGCATCGATGTGCTTCCCCACGCTCCCCCGCTTCTGCGGCCAGACCTTCTACGAGGGCAAGGACAAGGAGCTCGGCCTGGCCTGCGTGCGGGCCTACAACGACTGGATGGTCGAGGAGTGGTGCGGCGACTCGAACGGCCGGCTCATTCCGCTCGGGATCATCCCCCTCTGGGACGTGCAGCTGGCCGTCGAAGAGGTACGGCGCAACGCGAACCGGGGCTTTCCCGCCGTCTGCTTCAGCGAACTGCCGTACCACCTGGGGCTGCCGACGATCCACAGCGGCCACTGGGACCCGTTCTTCGAGGCCTGCGCGGACACCGGCACCGCCGTCGCCATGCACATCGGCTCGTCGTCGAAGATGCCGGCGGCTTCGCCCGACGCCCCGCCGTCGGTGAGCGCCACGCTGGCGTTCGGCAACGCCATGACGTCGCTCATCGACTTCCTCATGTCCGGCCTGCTGGTGCGCTACCCCAACCTCAAGCTGCTCTACGCCGAGAGCCAGATCGGCTGGATCCCCTACGCCCTCCAGCGGGTCGACCAGGTGTGGGAGGACAACCAGGGGTGGGCCCAGACCAAGCACATCCCCGAACCGCCCTCGACCTACTACTTCCGCTCGGTCTACGGCTGCTTCATCAACGACGCCCACGGGCTGGGTTCGCTGGACGAGATCGGCGTCGCCAACGTGACGGCCGAGACCGACTACCCGCACTCCGACTCGAGCTGGCCGGACACCAAGGCGATCATGACCAAGCTCACGGCGGGCCTCTCCGACGACGTGGTCCACCGAATCCTGCGGGGCAACGCCATCGACCTTCTGCGGCTCGACAAGCTCCGCTGACCCTCAGGCTTCGGCCAGCTCGTCGCGCAAGCGCGCGCTTGAGCACCTTGCCGTAGGCGTTGCGGGGCAGGACCTCGCGCAGCACGAAGCGTCGAGGGAGCTTGTAGCCGGCCAGGCTGGCGGCGCAGTGCGCGGCCAGCGCCGATGCCAGCTCCGCCGTGTCGATCCCGTCGCGAGGGACGACCACCGCGGTGACGACCTCCCCCCAGGTCCGGTCCTGCATCCCGACGACCGCGACCTCGCGGACGGAGGGGTGGGCGGCGAGCACGGCTTCGACCTCGACCGCGTAGACGTTGGAGCCGCCGCTGATGATCATGTCCTTGGCGCGGTCGAGCAGGTACACGTACCCGTGCCCGTCGACGCGGCCGAGATCGCCCGTGTGCAGCCACCCGCCGCGCAGCGTCTCGGCGGTGTCCGCCGGGCGATCCCAATAGCCGAGCATGACCGCGCCGCCGCGCACGCAGACCTCGCCCACCTCGCCCCGGGGGAGCTCCGCGCCGTCCTCGCCGAGGATGCGGATCTCGGTGCCGGGGCGGGCCACGCCCGCCGAGGCCAGCCGTTCGGGCCGGTCACCGGCCACCGCGTCCTCGTGATCGCGGGGCGACAGCACCGTCGCCGTCATCGGCGTCTCGCCCTGCCCGAACAGCTGCACGAAGACCGGCCCGAAGACCTCGCAGCGCGTGGCGCAGGTCGGCCGGGGGGAACGGCGCGCCGCCGTAGACGATGCGGCGCAGATCGGGAAGGTCCGCCGCGCCGTCCCCCAGGGCATCGAGCAACATCACGATCTGCGTGGGCACCAGCCAGGTGTTGGTGACCCTGGCCTCGGCCAGCAGAGCGAGGATGCCCTCGGGATCGAATCGCGTCAGTGCCGGAATCACCTGGTGGGCGCCCCGGGCCGTCGCCGCCAGCGCATGGAACCCGGCACCGTGGCTGAGCGGCGCCGCGTGCAGCGTGACGTCACGCTCGTCGAGCGGGGTGATGTCGGCCAGCCACGAGGCGGTGACGAAGCCCAAGATGCCGTGGCTCAACATCGCCCCCTTGGGCCGCCCGGTCGTCCCCGACGTGTAGAACAACCAGGCCAGGTCGTCCCGGTCGACGTCGACCGAGACGGGCGACGGCTCGTGCCCGGCCACCAGGGACTCGTGGTCGATCACCCCGGCTCCGAGACCGGCTCCCGCCCGCCACCACGATCGTGAGGTCGCGCGCAGTCGGCGTCGCGCACCACCGACTCGCCCTCGCGGTCGGTGAGCACGGCCCGCGCCCGCGAATCGCCGACGTGGAAGGCCACCTCCTCGGAGGTGAACCGGCTGTTGAGCGGCACGAGGCAGAAGCCGGCCTTGAAGCAGGCGAACATCGCCTCGAGCACCTCGGGCCGGTTGCGCATGAGCACCCCGACGCGATCGCCCTTGCCGAGGCCCGATCTCCGCCAGCCCGCGGGCCAACGCGTTGGTGCGCCGGTCGAGCTCGCCGTAGGTGAGCGACCGGTCCCCCCAGGTCACCGCCGGTCGCTCGGGGAACCGCGAGCGCGCTGTCCGCCAGGAGTTGGCCGACGTTCACGGACGGGCGCCCCGGCGGATCACCACGACATCCAACCACTGCCGGACGGCGTCGGGCGAACGGGCTACCTTCGTTCGCCATGAGCAGAGAGACGCGGCATTGACCAGCCCCGAGCCGGCCGAACGCCCGGCGAGCCGCCCGAGCGCGCTGCTGGGCAGCTACGTCCTGCCGGGCGGGGTGAGCGATCCTCGGCCGGTCTTCGAGCAGGCCCGGATGGTCGAGGAGATCGGCCTCGGCACGGCGTGGATCGGGGAGCGCTACGACACCAAGGACCTCCCGTCGCTCGCCGGGGCCCTGTCGCAGACCACCACGCGGATCCGGATCGGCGCCGCGGTCACCCACACCGGGCCTGCGGCATCCCATGGTGCTGGCCTCGATGGGCCAGACGCTGCAGGCGCTCTCGAACGGACGGTTCCTGCTCGGGATCGGCCGGTCGGCCGCCTGGCGCTGGCGGGACTACGGCGTGCCGGCGCCGACGCTCGCCTCGCTCGGCGATGCGGCCGAGATCCTGCGGCGCGCTGTGGGCCGGTGAGACCGTGCACTACGACGGCCCGGCCGGTCGATTCCCCCGGCTGCGGCTGCCCCAGCGACCCAGTGTGGACCCCCCGCCGGTTCTGCTGGCGGCGGTCGGTCCGAAGACGCTCGCCCTCGCCGGGCGGTCGCTTCGACGGCGCCATCCTGCACCCCTTTCTCACCCCGGCGGCGGTCGGCCGTTCGGTGGCGGTCATCCGGGAGGCCGCCGTCGCCGCCGGGCGGGACCCGGCCGCGCTGCGGACCTATGCGGCCGTCGTCGTCGCGCCGGACCGCAGCGAGGGCGACACCGAGCTGGCCGTGCACGCCCGCGCCGCCGGGTACTTCCACGTCGAGGGCCTGGGCGACGCACTGGTCGCGGCCAACGAGTGGGACCCCGACGACCTGGCCCGCTACCGGGATCACCCCACGCTCCGCGCCCTCGGTGAGCAGCAGGCCGACAAGGCCCTCCCCCGGGCCGAGCTCGTGACGCTGGCCCACACGCTGCCCGACGGGTGGTTGGCCTCGTCATCGGCAATGGGCACGGCCGCCGAGTGCGCGCGCCGCCTGCACGAGTATCTCGACGCCGGCGCCGACGAGCTGGTCCTGCACGGAACCACGGCCGAGCATCTCGGTGCGCTGGCGGCAACCTTCAGCGAGACGCGTTGACCGACGGCGTTGAAGGGCTGGCCGAACCGCTGGCCGCCTGGTTGGCCGAGCGGCTGGACGCCGCAGAGCGTGGCGGTGACCAGCCTGGCGCGGCCCCCGGCCGGCCAGTCGAACGACACCGTGCTGTGCGTGGTGCGGGCCGACGGGCGGGACCTCGCGCCTCGTCGTCCGCCGGCAGGCGGCGGGCACCACCATCTTCCGCGAGCCCGATGTGCTGCGCGAGGCCCGGGTCCTCCAGGGCCTGGCCGCCACCGCGGTCCGGGTGCCGGCGGTCCGCTGGGTCGAACCCGATCCGTCGGTCCTCGGCGCCCCGTTCTTCGTCATGGACTGGGTCGCGGGGCGGGTGCCGCTCGGCAAGCCGTCGATACACACCGTTGGCTGGGTCCCGGAGCTCACGACCGCGGAGCGGGAGCGGCTGTGGGCCAACGCCCTCGACGTGCTGGTGGCGCTGCACGCGGTCGAGTGGGGGACGACGCACGAGTTTCTCCTCGACGGCGACCCGGCCAATGCCGACGTGAAGACCCACGTCCGAGAGCTCGCCAGCTGGTACCGGTGGAGTACCGGCGGAACGGGAGTTCCCGATCACCGATGCCGCCGCCGACTACCTCGAGCGCGAGGTGGCCCGGGTCGATGCCGGCGCGCCGGTGCTGCTCTGGGGCGATCCCCGGGTCGGGAACATGATCTTCGCCGAGGACCACACCGTGGCCGCCGCCCTCGACTGGGAGACGGCCATGATCGGGCCGGCCGCGCGCGACGTCGCCCATTGGCTGGTCTTCGACCAGTTCCAGACCGATGCGGTGGGCATCGAGCGGCTGCCCGGGTGGCCCGACCGGGCGACAACGATCTCCCGCTACGAGTCGCTCTCCGGCCGGCACCTGGGCCACCTCGAGTTTTTCGATGTGATGGAATCGCTCTTCATGGCCACGACGCTCATCCGCCAGGCCGACGCGCGGGTGGCCAGGGGCCTCGCGCCGCCCGAGACCCGGATGGGTCACGACAACACGGTCACCCAGATGCTCGCCCGGGCGCTCGGTCTCCCCGTTCCCGCCCTGTCGCCCGACTACCTCGCCCACCGGGGCGTGCCGACCAACCCGAGGACACCGTGACCACACTCGAGCGCAATCTCCTCGCCGCCCCCCAGGAGGCCCACGCCAAGGTCGAGATCTATTCGGGCGTGGCCCGGCTGGCCCGCACGGTGTGGGCCAGCGAGGTGAAGGCGGCCGGCAGCACGCCCACGACCGCGCTCGTGTGGTGCCACCCGACGGCCAACTTCCTCGGCCACTACGCGCTGGGGGGACTGGCCGAGCGGGGCTTCGGCGGCATCGGGCTCACCACCCGCTACGTGGGCAACGACACCAGCCTCATCATGGAGAACTGCCTCCTCGACATGGGCTCGATGGTGGCGCACCTGCGCGACCGCGGCTACGAGAAGGTGATCCTCATCGGCAACTCGGGCGGGGCCTCCATCGTGCCCTACTACCAGGCCCAGGCCGTCTCTCCCTCGGTGACCTCACCGCCGGGCGGCGGGCCGGACCTCACCACGGCCGGCCTCATCCCCGCCGACGCCGTCGGCATGTTCAACGCCCACCCGTCCCGGGCCCGGCTCTGCACCGAGTGGCTCGACCCGGCCATCGTCGACGAGCACCAGCCCTTCGAGCGCGACGCCTCGCTCGACATGTACCACCCCGCCAACCAACCGCCGTTCTCGGCCGAGTTCATCGCCCGCTACCGCGAGGGCCAGCGCTCCCGCAACCGCCGGATCTCTCACTGGGCCGAGGGCATGCTCGAGGCGCTCCTCGCGCCCGGTCACTTCCCTGCAGGCTTGGAAGACCTGGCCTTCGTCGTGCAGGGCACGACGGCCGACCTGCGCTTCCTCGACGGCAACATCGACCCGAGCGACCGGGAGATCGGCGTCTCGCTGTGGGGCCCGCCGGCGGTGGCGAACTATCTCCCGGCCGGCATCGGCCGCTGCGTCACGCTGCGCTCGTGGCTCAACCAGTGGTCGCTCGACCACTCATTGGGCGACTCGCTGCGGTGGCTGCCCGAGATCACCTGCCCGGTCTTTGTGGGTGTCGGCACCGCCGATCCGGTCGTGGTGCCCCAGATGGCCCGTGGCCTCTACGACGCGGCTTCGTCGTCCAGCGCTCGGGTGCTGGTCGAGATCCGAGGAGGCACCCACTACTTCGAGAACCAACCCGACCTCCTCGCCGAGGCGCTCGACGCGCTGGCCGCCTGGGCCGAGCACGTCTAGCGGCCGGCCACCGGCCCGGCTCGCGGGCCGGCCCCGAAGCGGGTGGCCAGGTCCTCGCTCCCCCGGGCGAGCAGTGTGACGTCGGCGCCGACCAGGATGAACCGGCAACCGAGCTCGATGCGAGCGACGGGCCCGCGCCTCCGCGAAGGCGTTGACGCCGAACGCCTTCCCCAGGCGAGCCAGGGTGGTGATCGCCCCCTCGATGGCGGCGACGACGTCGGGATGCTCCGGATCGCCGAGGTGGCCCAACGAGGCGGCCAGGTCGGCCGGTCCGATGAAGACGCCGTCGACGCCGTCCTCGCCGGCGATCGCCTCGAAGGCGTCGAGGCCGGCGCGGCTCTCGACCTGCACCAGCACGGTGATGTCCTCGTCGGCGGAGGCGGCGTACCCCGTCGATCCGGTTCCAGCGGGAGGCCCGGGCCAGCGCCGAGCCCACCCCCCGCACGCCGCGGGGCGGGTAGCGGGTGGCCGCCACCGCCGCCCGGGCCGCTTCGGCCGACTCGATCATGGGCAGCAGCAGGTTCTGGACTCCGATGTCGAGCAGCTGCTTGATCAGCACCGGATCGACCACCGGGGGCCGCACCACCGCCTGCACCGGGTAGGCGGCCACCGCCTGGAGCTGGGAGAGCAGCGACCGCAGGTCGTTGGGCGAGTGCTCGGCGTCGATCAGCAACCAGTCCAGTCCGGATCCGGCGCAGATCTCGGCGCAGTACGCGCTGCCCGAGGAGACCCACAGGCCGATCTGCGCCCGCTCGGCGGTGAAGGTCCGGGAGAAGGTCATCGCTCCTCCGCGGGCGCGCCCGGTGGCTCGGCGGCGAATCGACAGGTGATGGTGCCGAGCGGGCCGTAGTCGGCGTGGAAGACGTCGCCGGCGTAGGCGTGCACCGGACGGGTGAACGACCCGGCCAGGATGATCTGGCCGGCCTCGAGACGGCACGCCGTAGCCGGCCAGCTTGTTGGCGAGCCACGCCGCGCTGTTGGCCGGATGGTTGAGCACGGCCGCGGCCACGCCGGACTCCTCGATCACGCCGTTGCGGTAGAGCAGCGCGGCCACCCAGCGCGATGTCGATCTCGAGCGGCTTGGCCGGGCGGCCCCCGAGGACCACGCCGGCGTCGGCCGCGTTGTCGGCGATGGTGTCGACGATCGTGCGTCCGTGCCCGGTGTCCGGGTCGGTCATCTGCACCCGGGCGTCGAGGATCTCGAGGGCCGGGACGACGAACTCGGCCGCCCGCAGGATGTCGATCGCCGTGCAGCCGGGTCCGGTCACCGCGCTCGCCGAGGACGAAGGCCAGCTCCACCTCGACCCGCGGTCGAATGAACCGGTCGCGCGGGATCTCGGCTCCGTCCTCGAAGATCATGTCGTCGAGGAGGGCGCCGAAGTCCGGCTCGTCGATCGAGACGGACTGCTGCATGGCCCTCGAGGTGAGGCCGATCTTGCGGCCGACCAGCCGCCGGCCATCGGCCAGCTTCTGCTCGACCAGGGCCCGCTGGATCGCGTAGGCGTCTTCGACGGTCATGTCGGGGTATTGCAGGGAGAGCTGGCGGATCGGGACGTGCGGTGCGCTCGGCGTCGGCCAGGGCCCGGGCCGCGGCCGCCACCGCCTCGTCGCCCAGCACCCGGCCGGTCGGACCGCCTGACGCCGTCGAATCGGGCCGGGTCGGGGTCACCGCGCGCAGGAACTCGATCGCCGCCGCGTTGAAGTGGTCGGGGTCCTCGAAGTGGGGCCAGTGGCGGACCGTAGGGCATCTCGAGCACCTCGGCGTTCGGGATCAGCGTCGCCACCCGTCGCGCCGTGCTCTCGTACTCGCTGTCGTCCTGCCCGGAGGCGACCACCAGCGTCGGGGCCGCGATCGAGGACCACTCCTCCTCGCTGATCAGGTTGCGGTCCCGGGCGAGCGGGTCCTGGAGGATGAGCACGTGGTCGATGGCGCCGCGCGTCTCGGGCAGGCGGTAGATGGCCTGGCGCACGGCGACCATGTCGGGGATGCGGTTGCGCTCGTCCGCGATGAGGTGGTCGAAGAGGCCCTTGATCCGCTCCCAGGAAGGGTCGTCGACGGCCGCGGTCCGCTCGGCCCTGATCCGTTGCATGTTGCTCTCGGTGGCCACCAGGCCCGCCGGCGACATGAGGACGAGCTTGTCCACCCGGTCCGGATGGGTGAGCGCCGAGCGGGCGGCCACCCAGGCCCCGAGCGAGGTGCCGATGATCGAGCTCCGCTCGATGGCCAGCGCATCGAGTACCGCGAACGCGTGCTCGACGTACAGGTCGATCTCGTAGTCGACGTCGGGCTTGCCCGAGAAGCCGTTGCCGACCATGTCGATCGCGACGCACCGGAAGTGGGCGGAGAAGGGTCCGAGGTTCGACACGAAGGTCTCCCAGTGCCCCCCGGTGCCGTGCAGCATCAGCACCGCCGGAAGCATCCGGGTCACCGGCCTCGGCGTAGCGGGTCGAGACCCCGGCGGCGTCGATCCACCCCTGGCGAAAGGCGACGTCGCGCAGCGCCGACCAGATGCTGCGGTAGTCCTCCGGCGCCCTGGGCGCGGGCCCGGTGTCCGTCACTCCGATCCGGCCTTCGAGGGATCGGCGCCGGCTGCTGACGGCTGCCCGGCCGGGGCCAGCTTGGCCGCCACGACCGCCTTCCATTCGGCGACCGGCGACCAGGCAGAGCCCGTCTGCTCGATCAGCTGCTTGGTCGTGCTGACGATGACGTCGTCGCTGTCGTCCAGATCGAGGGGCTCCCGCCAGGGCTGGCTCACGTACCACGGGGTCGACGTGTAGATCTCCAGTCGGTTCCCTTCGGGATCGAGAAAGTAGATGCTCCAGCTGTTTCCGTGGTTGCGGGCGTCCATCCCGGCGGCGCCGAGCTGTTCGGCCCGGCGGGCGAACCACCGGAGCGACGCGAGGTCCTCGTCGTCCAGCCGGAACGAGAGCTGGCTCAGCACCGCCACGTCTTGTGGCGCGCGCCGACCGGTGACCAGCACCAGCTGGTGGTGCTCTTCGGGGTCCCGGCTGAGAAATGCCAGCTCCCGCCCGGACAGCTCACCCCGGTCGGTCACCACCAGCCCGAGCAGCTCGCCGTAGAAGGCCACCATCGTGTCCAGGTCGTTGACGTAGAGGCCGACGTGGGTCAGCCGGGCCGGAGGGGGGAGCGTCATCGAACCCGCTCCGGGCTCCCCGAGCGACCGCCCTCGGCCCGCCGCGAGGCACTGTGCGTCACCGGGTCAGCGTCTCCTTCGGCCGTGCGATGTCCCGGCCATGCGATTTCCGTCATCTCGGCCCTTCTAGAACCGTGCGTCAGTCATAGGAACTCGTAGTCGCCGGCGAGCGGGGCCCGGGTCGCATTCCAGTATTCGAGCGTGGACAACGGCCAGTTCTGGGTGACCCGACCGGTTTCATTCTTGTACCAGTTGGTTACGTTAGGCACTCCCCAGGCCATGCGCCGGTTCGCCTCGTCGATCCTCTCGTTGTACCTGTCGAAGACGTCCCAGTGGCAATCCATGGCCCTCGCCCCCGACCTCAAGAGGGCCTCTATGCAGGCCAGCACGTAGTTGACCGCGCACTCGGAGAAGAGGAAGAGGCTGCCGTTGACGACCAGGTTGGTGTTCGGACCGTAGAGGCAGAACAAATTGGGAAAGTTGGGAATCGTGATGCCGTAGAAGGCCCGCGGCTCGCCGGCCCACTGCTCATGGAGGTCGACGCCGCCGCGCCCCGTCACGCTGATGGGCGCGAGGAAGCTCTGGGCCTCGAACCCGGTGCCGTAGATGATGACGTCGACCTCGTGGACGGCTCCGTCAACGGTGTGGACGGCCCGTTCGCTGATTCGCTCGATACCGCTCGTGACCAACGAGACGTTGGACCGCCGCAACGCCGCGGCCCAGACCCCGTTGTCGCGGAGCATCCGCTTGGCGTACGGCGGGTAGTGGGGCGTGATCTTCTCGACCAGGTCGGGGCGATCCCGGTACTGGGCCTCGAGGTGGCCGACCAACGACCGGCGCAGCGTCTCGTTGATCTCCGAGACGGAGTCGGTGCCCTCCCAGCCGGTATCCACTTCGCTGAAGGCTCGACGGCCCTCCACCGACGTCCAGAACTGATAGAAGCGGAACCAGCGGTGGTAGTGCGGGACGTGCTCGAAGAGCCATCGCAAGCCCGGTGCGATGTCCTCGTGGTAGGCGGGCGTCGGCATCATGTAGGGCGCGCTGCGCTGAAAGACCGTGAGCGATCCAACCTGGGCGGCGATCGACGGAATGACCTGGTAGGCGCTCGCGCCGGTGCCGATGACCGCAACCCGGCGCCCCGCCAGATCGACATCGTGCCGCCAGCGCGCCGTGTGCCAGGACGGCCCGCCGAAGCTGTCGATGCCCTCAATCCGGGGGACGTGCGGTCGATTCAGCTGCCCGACGGCGCTGATGACCGCCTGGGCTCGGAGCGTCTCGTCGGGGCCCTCGTCCCGTCGCACGCGTGATCGTCCACGTCGCGGTGGGCTCGTCGAACGCGAGCCGCCGAACCTCGGTCCCAAACCGGATGTTCCGACGGATGTCCAGGTCGTCGGCCACCCTCTTGAAGTAGTCGAGGATCGTTCCTTGGAGTGAGAACTGCTGCGGCCAGTCCCCCTTCTGGAAGAACGAGTAGCTGTAGTTGAAATTGCTGGTGTCGAGACGACACCCCGGGTAGGTGTTCTCCAACCAGACGCCGCCGACGTCGTCGTTGCGTTCGACGACCACGTACGGAACCCCCGCCTGGCCCAGGCGGTAGGCCGCCGCCAGCCCCGACATCCCGGCGCCGATGATCACCACGCTGAACGCTCTCGACGGGTCGAGGTCGTCCTTGCGCCACCCCGGCGTGCCGGTGTCGTGGGGGACTCCGAGCTCATAGGCGAGGAGCGGGATGTAGCCATCGCTCACCTCGCCGGTGACGAACTCCATCATCGTTCGGAGGTCTTGGGGGCTCGGCGGCGCCGGGTCGGCCGGGGGGCGTCTCGGAGCTGACGGAGCGCGGCGCAGGGCCGCCCGGCGAGCCCGGACCTGGGTTTCGGCCGACATGCCGGCTTGGGGGAGCACGACGGCGCTCAGCGTGCGGGGCGGGCGGAGGTCGGGGGCGACCAACGACAGGTCGCCGGTCAGGTAGGCCAGGGCGGGAAGCAGGGACGGAAGCTCCGCTTCGGCCAACGCCGCGGCCAGTGTCTCGTCGTCTTCGCTGAACGGGACGCCTCTAGGTTCCGTCGTTGGACTTGCCTTTGCAGCCGGTGGAGAGGCTCGATTCAACCATCCCGAGTCATTGTGGTCGAGGGCGGGCGGCCGGGTACGACGGCCCGGGATGTTCGATAGGTTCGGACGTCACCGTCGAGGACGACTGACGGATCTGAGAGATCGACCAGCCCGGATGACCCGCACCCTGGAGACAGACGTCGTTGTCGTCGGAGCCGGACCGTGCGGCATCACCCTGGCCAACCTCCTCGGCACCTATGGCGTCACCAGCCTGGTCGTCGACCGCGAGACGGCCATCTTCGAGTTCCCCCGTGCGGTTGGCATCGACGACGAGTCGCTACGCACCTATCAGGCGGTCGGGCTCGTCAACGAGCTGCTGGCCGACATCGTGCAGAACACCCCCATCCGCTACTACACGTCCTGGGGACGGTGCTTCGCCCACGTGAAGCCCACTGCGAAGCCCTTCGGCTGGCCCCGGCGGAACCTGTTCCTCCAGCCCCTCCTGGAAGCGACGCTGCGCCAGGGTGTCGAACGCTTTTCGTCCGTCGACCTGCGCCTCGGGTGGGAGCTCGAGGATCTCGAACAGGACGCCGCGATGGTGACGGCTCGCTTCGGCACTCCTGACGGCGAGCCCGTCGAGGTCCGATCCCGCTATCTCGTCGGTGCCGACGGGGGGCGCAGCCTGGTCAGGCGACTGGTCGGCATCGACCTGACGGGGAAGACCGCGCCGGCCAAGTGGCTGGTCGTCGACGTCGCCGACGACGTCCTCGACGCGCCGTACTCCGCCGTCTACTGCAGCCCGGTGCAGCCCGTCCTCGTCGTCCCGCTGCCCTATCGGCACCGCCGGTTCGAGTGGCTGCTCCAGCCGGACGACGACGAGGAGGAGGTGACCCAGCCCGATCGGGTCCGCGGGCTCTTGGCGCGCCAATACGGCGCCGCCCCGCTGCCGACGATCCTGCGGAGCCGGGTGTACCTCCATCACTCGAGGGTGGCCACGTCCTTCCAGCGGGACCGGGTGTTCCTGGCCGGCGACGCCGCCCACCTCCAGCCCCCGTTCTTCGGCCAGGGGATGAACTCGGGGATACGCGACGCCACGAACCTCGCCTGGAAGCTCGCCGCGGTCGTCGACGGGCGGGCCGAGCGACGCGGTGCTCGCCACCTACGACATCGAGCGGCGGGGTCACGCGACCCAGATGGTGCAGTTCGCCACACGCATCGGTGCGATGTACAAGCCGCACAACCTCGTCACCGAGCACCTGCGAGACGTGCTCTTCCGGGCGCTCCAACTGATCCCCGGCGCCCAGGAGTACATCCTGCAGATGAAGTACAAGCCGATGCCCCGGTACGAAGAGGGGATCGTGGTCCGCCCGACGAGCGACCCCGGGTCCGACGACCTGGTCGGGCGCATGTTCATGCAGCCGACGGTCGAGACGACCGAGGGCCGCCGGAGGGCGATGCTCGACGACGTGCTCGGTCCCTGGTTCGCCGTCATCGGCGTGCACGTCGACCCGGCGGCGTCGCTCGACGCCGACTCGATGCGCTGGTGGTCCGCCCTCGGGGCCCGCTTCTTCCATGTGCTCGCCGCCCGGTCGGGACCGCACCCCACCCGACCGGCTCCCCCGGGCCAGGCCGCAAGCGCGCCGGCGTCGGGGTCGGTCACCCTCGAAGACGTGAACGGTGAATTCCGTGACTGGCTCCTGGCCCGCCCGCACGCTGAGATCGTGGTGCTCAGGCCCGACCGCTACGTGGCCGCCGTCTGCGATCGAGCTTCGTTCGGGGCCGCGACCAGCACACTTCGTGCCCTGTTGGAGGAAAGCGGGGCGTGACGACCAGGTGCTCGCGTACTACGGTCGCCCGGTCCCCCTCGTTCGAAGCAAAGGAAGGCGATGAGCCCACACGCGACACGCGCCGACGAAGACGGCGTCGTCTACCTGACGTTCACCCGTCCGGAGAAGCGCAACGCCGTCAGCCGGGAGATGTTCGAGATGATCCGGGTGGCCGTCGAGGATCTCCGGGACCAAGACGACCTGCGGGTGCTCGTGATCACCGGCGAGGGCGAGTACTTCACCGGGGGAAAGGACGTCGCCGACCTGCGCGTCAACGTGGGCGAAGGGACCGACGGCACCGTGCGGGGCTCGAACATGCGGGCCCAGTACCGAACCGAGGCCGACCACGACCTTTTCGACGCCCTCGAGCAGGTCGAGAAGCCGGTGGTGTTGGCCGCCCAGGGTCACTGCCTGGGCGTGGGAGTCGAGATGGGGGTCGTCGTGCGACTTCCGGCTGGCCGCCGAGGGCTCGATGTTCGGGCTGCCCGAGGTCCAGAACCTGGCCGTTCTGCCGGGGTCGGGCGGCATCAGCCGCTTGACCCGCCTTGTCGGACCCCATTGGGCGCGCTGGTTGGCGATGGCCTGCGAGCCCGTCGACGCCCAGCAGGCGCTGGCCATCGGATTCGTGCACGCGGTCTATCCGAAGGAGGAGTTCGCCGAGCGCGTGCGGGCGTTCGCGAACAAGCTGGTCGGCATGCCCCGCGAGGCGCTGGGAGTGACGAAGGTGGCCATCGACATGGCCGACACGGTCGATCGAGCAACCTCAAGGCTGTTTGACCGCTTCGCCCAGACGTTGCTGTTCTCGTCGGACGAGTTCAAGGACCGCGTGAACGCCTTCAACCAGGCCAGCGCGGCCCGCCAGAAGGGCCGGGACTGATCAAGCGGCGCCGTTGACACGAGACGGCCGCACCCCTATGCAATAGGGGAGAACTGGGAGGGGCAATGTCTGACGAACTGACCTGGATGCCGGGGTGGCAACTGCGAGACCTGATGGCCAAGCGGGAGGTCTCCTGCGCCGAGGTGGTCGATCACTTCTTGGCGCGAATCGACGAGTTCAACGACACCCTGCGGGCCTTCGAAGAGGTCGACGCCGCGGACGCGCGGGCGCAGGCCAAGCGGGCCGACGAGGCGGTTGCGGCGGGCGACGACCTCGGGCCGCTGCACGGCATTCCCACCTCGGTCAAGTCGCATATCCGCGTCGAGGGGTATCTCCACTCCATGGGCCGAACGAGCGAGCGTTCCCGCTTCGATGACCTGAGCGTGGAGCGTCTCCGCCAGGCCGGTGCCATCGTGTTCGGCACCAATCGAATGATGGGGGCGGGCGGCGGCGGGATCCCGGATCGTGATCAACCCGGGGTGTTCCGACCGTTCAACTGGGAGGCCGAGGCGCTCAACCCCTGGGACACCACGCGCGTCCCGGGGTGGTCGAGCTCGGGCGGGGCCGCCGCCGCCGCGGCCGCCCTGCTCCCGGTCACCATCGGCTCGGACGGGGGCGGGTCGACCCGGCTGCCGGCGGCGTATTCGGGCGTGGTCGGACTCCACACCACCCGCGGACTCATCCCCCATGTCGACTACCAGAAGCCGACGATGATGCTCACTGCCAGCTACGGGCCGCTCGCCCGCAACGTCCGCGACGTCGCACTGTTCACCCGCGCCATGGGCGGCCCGGACGGCCGTGACTACGTCTGCCTGCAGGATCCCACGCCGGACTGCGTCGAGTCACTCGACGCCGGGATCGAGGGGATGCGGCTCGCCTGGACCGACGACTTCGGGTTCGCCTCGCGTTATGCGACCGAGGACAGCCGCGAATCATCGAACTTGCGCGGGAGGCCGCCGCGGCCCTCGGCGAGCTCGGAGCATCGCTCGAGACCACGACGGAGGTCTGGGAGGACCGGGCCGCCGGCGGCACGGTGGGCTGGGTGGCCGAGCCGTCGGTGTACGAGGCCATGGTCGGCACCAATCTCACGCCGCTCACGCCGCCGGACTTCGACAACTACCGGGCGCTGGCCGAGTCGCGCGCCCGCAACTGGGAGCACTTCCGCCGGTTCTTTCAAGATCACGACGTGATCATGTCGGTCACCGCACAACGAATCGCGGCGAAGGTCGACGAGTGGGACCGGGCGTGGTCGGTCGACGGCCCGAAGTTCCCCGGAGGGAGCTTCGCCCCCGTGTACTGCAGCCACACGATGATCTTCAACTGGCTCGGCTTTCCGGCCGTGTCGGTGCCGTGTGGGTTCATCGACGGACTTCCGGTCGGGCTCCAGATCGCCAGCTGGCCCGGTCGCGAGGACAAGGTGCTTCGGGTGGCGCAGGCCTTCCAGGAGGCGTTCCCGCGCCCGGAGCGCCCGTCGGTCAGCTGAGGTCACCGCAGTCGAACGGGGCCATCGGCCCGGTCTTGGCCCGCCGAAGGGCCGCGGCCGGGCATCGGGGGTGATCGCCGGCCCCGCCGACCGGTACGGTCGGACATGACCTCGCAGAGCTCGATCCCTGTCAGCTACGCGGACCCGCTGCCCGGGCCCGTCGTGGAGCCCGCACCGCCACGGCGCGCGGAATCGATCCGGCGCACCAGCCACCTCGACGTGACGACCCGGGCGGGCGACGGGTTCATGAACTCGATCGTCTCGATCGGCGGCGGGGCTCGTGACCTCGTCACCGACGCCGAGGGCGTCGCCGCGGTCGTAGCCGTGGCCCGCCTGCACGTCTCGATGGACGGCGAGGGCCGCATCGATGCCGTCGAGCAGGACCCGGAGTGGCCGGCCTGCGACGAGCTGCTGGGGACTCGCGTCGGGTTCGGGTTCCGCTCCGCGGTGAAGAACCTGCTGGTCGACCTCACCGGTTCGCCGCTCGGCCTTCTCGTCGACGACCTTTCCGGCGCACCGGCACCGTCGGGCTACGGCGCCATCCGGGAGCGCACCGTGCTCGGGCTGCCCGACCCGCCGATTCCGGCCGGAGCGGCAGGGGTGTACCAGCAGGCGGACGTGTGCGCCGGTTGGCGGACCGGTGGCCTCCCACTGCGGAGCCGCATGGCCGGCCAGTCGCTTCCCTTCTCGGCCGAGCCCCCGGTGGCGCCGTCGCTCCAAGGTGCCGACGCCGTCGCCTGGCACGCGATGGACCGGCTCAAGATGCGGCAGAGCCGCCGGATCCGCCGACTCGACCTGTGGGCCGACGGCGAGGTGCTGCGCGTCGACGCCATGTTTCGGGACGTCACCGTCGACCCGGACCCGGACCTCACCGTCCGCGTCGTGCACGAGTACGCGCTCACCGCGGAGATCGACCCGGACACGTTGACCGTGCTCGCCGCGCACGCCGACCCGCGATCGCTTCCGTTTCGCGACCGACTGTCCCTTCGCCGCCAGCAGCGCCGACCTGATCGTCGGCCACCACGTGGGCGACCTTCGCACCGCGGTGCGAACGATCAGCCGCGGCGCCCACTCGTGTACCCACCTGAATGACCTTCTGCGTTCCCTGGCCGATGTCAGCGTCCTGGCACCTCTTCTCCCCCGACAGGGCTGAGCGGCACCCGAGGGGAGCTTCTTGCACGGATCAGCCACACCGAGCACCGGGCATCGAGTGCGCGTCCCCCTTCTGCCCCCCGGTCGTTGCTATAGCGTCCCGGCGAACCCGAGGGAAAGGGGGCTCTGATGGACTTCGGCATCGCCGGCCGGACCGCGCTCATCAGTGATGACGACTTCGGGAGAGCATTGCGGCGGGCGCTCGAAGCGGAGGGCGTGACCATCACGCACGAGCTCGGTGACGCGGTCGACATCGTGGTGGCCCATGACAATGCCCCCTCCAGCCGCGAGGTGCTGGCCGTCCAGTCGGCCGAGCAGCTCGATGCGGCGTGGGACGTGGTCGTCGAGACCATCGGCGCCTACCGGGCGGCCCTCCCCGCCATGGCCGAACGGGGTTGGGGAAGGTTCGTCTGGGTCGGGACGGCCGCGGCGAAGGCATTGAATGCCGACGACGACGAGCTCGGCGCGCTGACATCGATGGCGGTGATGGCGTTGAACAAGGTCATCGCGGCCGAGGCGGGCCCCGCCAATGTCACCGCCAACGCCGTACTGCGAGGGGGGCTCGCCACCGAGAACGACATGGCCGCAGCGGTTGCCTTCTTGTGCTCGGAGGGAGCGGGGTACCTGACCGGGGTGACGATCACCATCGACGGCGGCGTCGGATCGGCGATGTACTGATGGACTACGGACTGCGACGAAAGGTGGCGGTCGTCTCCGGTGCCAGCCGCGGGATCGGCAAGGCCATCGCCGCGACCCTCGCCAGCGAGGGCGCCTCCGTCATGCTGGCCGCCCGCAATGCAGCGGACCTCGACGACGCCGCCGCCGAGGTGGACGCGCTGGGCGACGGCCGCGTCGAGACGATGGCCGCGGACATGACCAACCCGGCGGAGGTCGAACTGGTGGTTGCCGCGACGCGAGCCCGACTGGGAGCCGTCTCGATCGCGGTGAGCAACGTCATCGGTCACGTCATCGATGCGGCCAAGGAGGGCGAGGGTCCGGGGGCCGGCACCTTTGCCTCGATGCCCGCAGAGGAGTACCGCCGCGAGTTCCATCACCTCCTGGTCTCCGCGTGGGCGCTGGCGCACGCCGTCCTGCCCGACATGCGCGCCGCCCGGTGGGGCCGGATCTGCAACATCGGCTCCGGGGTCGCCCGCGAGCCGGCCACCAACCTGCCCCATGTGCTGCCGAACGTGGTTCGCCCGGCGGTGGCCGGCCTCTACCGGATGATGGCCAACCGGCTCGCCGGCGAGGGTGTCACCGTGAACAACATCCTGACCGGGTCCATTCTCACGGCACGCAACCTGTCGTACTGGGAGTGGCTCGCCAGCGAGCGGGGATCAACGTTCGAGGAGGTCACTGCGGGCTTTCACTCCCAAATCCCGCTGCGCCGTCAGGGCCAACCGGCCGAGATGGCCGCGCTCGTGGCGTTTCTTTGCTCCGAGGCAGCGGGACACATCACCGGTCAGTCGATCCCGGTCGACGGCGGGATCAGCCGTCACCTCTGATCGCGTCGATCGGCCCCGCCGGCGTCATCGGGACCGGCGGGTCAGGTCACCACGACCCTGGCCGAGGCCAGATTCGGCAGGCGACGGCTGGTCGCCTTGGCATCGCCGTCGACGTGCGAGTGGACCAGGCAGGTGGCGAAGTAGGTCCCCGGTCGGTCCCACTGGTGGGTGGTGACGAAGGTCGACTTCGCTCTTCGTGCCGTCCACCGTCATGGGCGAAGGGGTACGTACCGGATCCGTCGAAGTCCCACGCCGCGTCGACGATGGTTCCCGCCCCCGGCGGGGTCTCGCGCCCGGACCTCGAGCGTGACCGGCTCGCCGACGTTCACCTCGGCCCGCAGCTCCCCCGTTGGCGCTGACCTGCACGCACCGGCTGGATGCCGCCCCGCTCGGCCGCGTCGGCGGGCAGCGTGACCTTGCCGTCGGAGTACTCGAAGACGGTCGCCGGCCGGCTCGATCCCGTCCTCCACCCAACGGGCCAGGTCGAGCAAGCGACTGCTCGATGATCGGGCGGTAGTCGATCAGCCAGGTGTTGCTGACGCCCGGGTGGGCATGGAGGGGACGAACTCGGCCGGCACGTGCTCGGCGTTCTCGGTCCAGCGCATCCGGAACTTCCGGGCCGCCGCCTCCTCGCCCTGGGCGCGCACCACCTGGGCCCCGTAGACGACGCCGTCGGACGGCCACAGGGAGGCGTCGTGGGTGTGGTGGACCCAGAGCAGCTTGCCTTCGTACTGCCCCGAGTAGCGCGACCCCCATGAACGGGAGTTGGCCGCCGGGAGCTCGTGCTGGGGGTAGATCGGCTTCCCGTCGACCTTCAGGAAGTCCCACTTCGCCTCGTCGGTCGACGTGGTGGCGGGAGTAGTAGCAATGGGCCAGGAAGGCGCTGGTTGTCGAGGTGCACCTCGTCGCCGGGGAGGACGTCGGTGAAGCGCAGGTTGCTGGCCTCGCCGGCCCCGTCGCAGACCATCAGGTCGCCGACGGAGTACATGACCCACAGCGAGCGGCCGGCCGCCTTGCCCGAGGTGATGCGGACGTTCGTCCCGAGCTGGTAGCCGCTCGACTGCGCCCGGGACCTCGACGGCGATCGGCAGGTCGAAGCCCGCGGGTCCCGGCCAGCATCAGCGCCCGCGGCCGCAGGCGGTCGTACTTCGGCCCGCTGCAGCTCCGGGTCGTCGAGGAAGTCCTGGGCGCAGACGACCCGGGTGACCGTGCCGGGCTTGTCGATCAGGTCGCCGACGACCAGGTCGGGCTGGTCGTGTCCGACGTAGCCGGGCTTGGTCCAGAAGACCTCGTAGTAGTCGTCCTCGGCGAGCATGCGGTCGGCCATCGATCCCCACTGCCAGATGACTCCCGAGGGCTGGCCGATCACCCACTCGTCGCCGCGGGGAAAGCCGGTGCGGTAGAGGTTGGCCAGCTCCTCGCGCTGATGGGTGTCGAGGCCGGCGAAGGGATCGCCGCTCCCGCCCGGGGAGACGGCGTCGATGACGTCGAGCAGCTTGTCGCCCAGGAGGCGCTGCACGTTGAACATGACCGGGAAGTTGCCGCCGCCGCCCTTGAGTCTGGCTGGAACTCGCCGTGCTCCTCGGTCTCGCCCCCGCCCATGAACGGCAGCGCGCCGTCCCACACGTCGGGGCAGTACTCGAGGCAGCCCGGGGAGCGGCGTCCGCCGCCGCTGCCGCCCCACACGTAGGAGTGGTGCGGCGGCTGCGCCGTAGACCTGGGCGGCCAGGAACTTGGAGAAGCCGAGCCGACTCGGCGGCGGCCCGGAAGGCGTAGATCGTCTGATCCTGGTCGGCCTTGGGGTCGAACACGTCGCCGAGGTGGCCCATGTTCGACTCGACCATGTAGCCGCCGAGCCGGATGATCATCTCGAGGCCGCCGAGCAGGTTGCCGTGCTCGTTGCCGAAGGAGTCCTCGTGACCGGCGTTCGCCCCTTCGAGGGGGTGGTACATCCGGCCCTGGTAGCCGTCGGCGGGCGGGAAGTAGAAGGTGAAGCGGGTGTCGGTGCCCTCGAATCCGCCGTGGACGTGGCGGTGGGGAGCGGGCTTGGTCGCGCCACTCGTCCCGATCGATCCACGGCGCCCCGAAGAAGTCGTCGGTGACTACGTACGTATCGATATCCAACGCCTTCAGTTCCACGATCCGCTCCTCGGTGGTGACTCGTCGCGCAGCTCGAAACCCTGTCCCGGCGATCGCATCGCCGACGACGAGGGCACAGTCACGGTACTCGCGGCCAGGTCCAGCGGCCCCTGGACTGGCTCCGCTGGCGGGGTGCCGTGGTCACCGGGGTTCGCAGGGCCGCGGCCCACGGTCCGAGCCGGGTGCCGGGTGCCGGGTGCCGGGTCGGAGGGTGGAAGACGTTCGCCTCTCCCTGACCGGGGGTCGGGCCCCGGGGTCTCTCGCCCGTTGCCCCGTTCGAGGGGCTCTTCTAGGGTGGCCCGTCGGCCGGGGTCTCCAGCACGTTGCCGATCCCGAGAGAATGGGAGGGGCCGTGAGCGAACCGATCGTCGAGACTGCTGCCGGGAAGGTCCGTGGCCTGAGCGCCAATGGGGTCTTCAACTTCCGGGGCATCCCCTATGGCGCCGACACGGGTGGGCGCAACCGATTCCAGCCGCCGTCCCCGCCGGTTCCGTGGGCCGGAGTCCGTGACGCCACCGCCTACGGCCCAACCGCTCCCCAGGTGGCCATGCCGGCCGAGGCCGGGGCGCAGACCGGCGACGCCGGCCCTGGCGCCGCGTTCATGGGCTTCATACACGGACTCGCCGGCGACGAACCGGCGATGGGCGAGGACTGCCTGGTGCTCAACGTCTGGACCAGCAGCCTGGAACCACAGGCGTTGCGCCCGGTCATGCTCTGGGTGCACGGCGGCGCCTTCACCACCGGTTCGGGGTCGTGGCCGATGTACGACGGCACCGCCCTCGCCGGGCGCGGCGACGTGGTCGTCGTCACCATCAACCACCGGTTGGGGGCCCTCGGCTACCTGCATCTCGCCGAGCTCGGTGGTCCGCAGTACGCGAACTCGGGCAATGCCGGCATGCTCGACATCGTCCTGGCACTGCGACTGGGTCCAAGAGAACATCGCCCAGTTCGGCGGTGACCCTCGGCGGGTGCTGGTGTTCGGGGGATCCGGCGGCGCCTCGAAGACGTCGACGCTGCTCGCGATGCCGGCGGCGAAGGGCCTCGTCCACCGGGCCGGCCTTCTCAGCGGACCAATGCTGCAGGGTCTCTTCGGCCGAAGCGGCGAGTCGCAATGCCGAGGCGCTGCTCGGCCTGGTGGGACTGGAGCCCAAGGAATTCGACAAGCTCCACGACGTTCCCTGGCAGCACCTGGTCACGCAGGCCGAGCACATCGGCGTCGCGATCAGTGACGGATTGGCCGGAGCGGCCAGCAGTGAGGGGTTCATGCCCCTGCAACCGGTCCTCGACGGCACGGTGATTCCCGACCATCCGATGGACCCCGTGGCCTCTCCGCTCGGATCGGGCGTGCCGGCGATCATCGGTTCCTGCCTCGACGACATGAAGATGATGATGCTGAGCCAGCCCTGGTTCGGTGTCCTCGACGACGACGGTCTGACGACGATGGCGCAGACGAACTTCGGCGACCTCGCGGGCGAGATGCTGGGGGCCTACCGCGGGCTGTATCCCCAGGCCACCCCGACCGAGCTCGCCTCGGCGTTCGTGACCGATCGGGTGATGTGGGCGGGCTCCATCCGTTGGGCCGAGCGGAAGGCCGCCGGCGGCGGAGCACCGGTGTTCCTCTACCGGTGGGACTACACCACGCCTGCGCTCGGCGGGGTGCTCGGAGCCACCCACGGCGGAGACATTCCCTTCGCGTTCAATAATTTCGATCTCACGCCGATGGCCGGAGACCGCCCGGAAAACCCCGACATGGGAAGGGTCGTGAGCGAGGCCTGGGTCCGGTTCGCCCACGATGGCGACCCCAACCACGACGCCCTACCCGACTGGTCGCCGTACTCGGTCGACAAGCGCGAGACGATGATCCTCGACGTCGAATCCCGAACCGAGCAGGATCCGAGAGCCGCGCTCCGCGTCCTCTACGAGCAGGTACTCGACGGATCGTGACGGTGTGATCTATGCCGGCGCGGCCGTCGGGCCCACGATGTCCGACCCGAAGGCCAAGACGGTCTCCTCCGCCGCGCCTGCGTCGTCGCCACAAATCGTGACCACGATCCAGTCGGCACCCAGGGACTCGATCTCCGCAACCTCGGCGAGGTAGGCATCCGTGTCCCAGCGCTTGCGAATATCGAGGTACGACCAGTTGCCGGTGACGACGATCTCGACGTCGTCGGTCGATCGTCCGGCCCGTTCAATCTCGTTCCGCAGCGTTCCGATGCGCACCTTCAGGGTCTCGAGATCGGGAATCGGGACCGTCCGGATGGTGTCGAGCAGCGGTCCGGCACCGAGCATCCCGATCCAGCCCTGTGCGTAGCGCGCGGCGCGACGGGTGCCCCAGGGGCTGTTGCCGTGGATCCACAACGGCGGGTGCGGCTGCTGGACGATCGGCGGCAGGACCTTGACCGCTCGGGCCGAGTAGCCGGTTCCCGAGGCGGTGATGGCGGCTCCCGTCCACGCCTCGAGCATCAACGCCAGCCGGGCGTCGAACTCCGCGAGGCGGTTCGCGGGGTCAACCCCGGCCGCGAAGAGCTCGGAGCGCAGGTAGCCGGTGCCCAGGCCGAGCGTGACCCGGCCCCCGCTCAGTGCGTCAAGCGTCGCCAGCTGGTTCGCGGCCTGAAGGGGGTTGTGGTACGCCGGGATGAGCAGCCAGGTGAGCAGGCGAATGCGGTCCGTGATGCCCGCACAGAACCCAAGGGCAGAAATCTGATCGGCGACACCCTCGCCGTCCCGTTCGATCCAATTCGTCGACGGTGACGGGTGGTCCGTGAACCCGATGGCGTCGAATCCGGCGTCTTCGGCGGCACGCACGAACTTGCGCACCGCCATCGGCTCGAGAATGGCCGGAATCCAGTGGGGATCGCCGACGGCGTGCTGCACTCCGAATCGCATGATTGGTCCCGAGCTTTCCCTGGGGCCACGGCGCTGTCAACGCAGACGAGCGGCCCGCGGGTCCCGACTCGGTGGCAATCTCGGTCAAGGCAGCGATCCCGGAGCAGGCGCCGAGCAAGGAGGCGCCGAAGCGGTGTCGCGCCGCCCGTCGCTCGGGAGGGTCGATGGGGATACTGTCCACCCCATGACCGAACTGAGTGGCGTCGGGCACATCGTCCTACGTGTCGAGGACTGGAAGCGGGCGGCCCGCTGGTACCAGCAGGTGCTCGGCTTCGAGCGCCGGCAGGCCGACGGGTTCGTGTGCCTGACACATCCGAGTGCGGGCTTCGTACTGCTCCTCCGGCCGACCGGTACCCCGATGGAACCCACCAGGGCTGCCTCCCAGAGAATCGACCACCTGGCGCTGCTCGTTCCCACCGTGAGCGCACTCGAGGCATGGCGAGGCCGGCTGAGTGACAACGGAATCGAGGTCGAGCTCGAACACCAGCCTGTTGGTGCCTCGATCACCCTGCACGACCCTGACGGTCTTGAGATTGAGTTGTTCTGCCCTTCCGAGGGATCGCCGCTGAGCGTGAGTGCCGTCGCCCCGCCGGCGAGCATGGCGCACTAGGCGATCGAATGCCTTCGAGCCCGTTCCCATTCGACCTGGCGGGACAGGCGGCGCTCGTCACCGGCGGGGGTACCGGGATTGGCACTGCGACGACCCGGCTGCTCGCCGCCTTTGGTGCCGACGTCGCCATTGCCAGCCGCAAGGTCGAGAATCTCGAGCGCGTGGCGGCCGAGATCACTGAGCAAAGCGGTCGCAAGATCGTTCCCATCGAATGCGATGTTCGAGATGAGGCCTCGTGTCGATCGACCGTCGAATCGGCGGCCCAAGAGCTCGGGCGGCTGGACATCCTCGTCAACAACGCCGGCGGCAGCTACATGTTTCCATTTCTCGAGACCACGCTGGATCGATTCGACAACAACGTCGCGCTGAACCTCCGCGGTCCCTATCTCCTCACGCAGTTGGTCGCCCACCACATGATCCTCGGAGGCGGCGGAGCGATCGTGAACATCTCGTCGGCGGCCGGCGTCCAGGGGGTCCAGGGCGGTGCTGTCTACAGCGCGGCGAAGGCGGGCCTGCAGATGCTGACGAGGGTGGTCGCCGCCGAGCTCGGCCCAAAAGGGATCCGCTGCAACGCGATCGCGGTGGGCGCTGTCGCCTCCGAAGGGGCCTTGCGGGCTTGGGCGCGCTTCGGCGCCGACGCCGAATCGATGGGAAGAGGCGCGGCGTTGCGTCGTGTGGGACAACCGGACGACATCGCCTGGGGGGTCCTGTACCTCGTCAGCGGCATGTCGAGTTGGGTGAGTGGCCAGACCCTGTCGATCGACGGCGGACCGTCCCTCGGAGGCGCTCCCTCGGAGGAGTAGCCGGGGACGGCTGCATCGACACGGGACTTCAAAGAGCCACGACCCTCCGCTGGATCACCGGTGGCAGCGCGGCATCGCGACGGACGGCCGTGCGATCGGCTCCGCACTGACGCCGCGCCCACCTGTCGGCAAACGAAGGGTGTGGGACCGGCTTCTATGATCTGGCGATGGATGGGACAGCAGCCGACCGACTCGTCGAGTTGGTAACGGCGCTCCCCCTCGAGATCGGGCGCTGATGGACACGGCTAAGGAAGCAGCAGTGCGGACCTTCATGGAGGCCTGGGGCGATGGAGATCAGGCCGAGCCCGACACCGAGACGATCCTGTCGATGTTCACCGAGGACGCTGAGTGGCAGTTGTGGATGCCCGGTGGCCCCACGCTGCGCGGACGGGAGGCCATCCGGGCCGACATCGACCGCCAGCTGGGCTTCGCGACCCACATGCGCTGCGGACCGAATTCACATCGCCTCGAACGATCGACAGGTCTTCACCGAGCGTCTCGACCGGTTCACGTCGAACGGCGTCCAGATCGACCACTACCTGGTCGCCGTCTTCGATGTGACCGACGACGGAAAGATCGCTGCCTGGCGAGAGTATTTCGATCCCGGCGACGTGAACCGCCAGCTCAAGGCTGCCCGAGCAGCCGCACCTCCCGCCGCTCAGTAGTTCCTCAACCCTCGGCCGGTGTCATCCGGACGAGCCTCGAGAACTGCGACTCGGACGTGAGTCCCCCGTCGGCGATGATCGTCTGACCGGTCACGTAGGAGGCCTCGTCGCTGGCCAGCCAGACGGCCACTGCCGCCAGCTCGTCGGGTTGCCCCAAACGACCGAGCGGCTGCGACTCGACTAGGGCGTCGTGGAGCGGCCCGGTCCCTCCACCGAGGGCCGCCATCATCGGCGGCGTTGCGGTCACGCCCGGGCAGAGGCAGTTCACGCGGACCCCTTGGCGGGCGTGGTCGATTGCCAACGCCTTCACCAGCCCGATGACCGCCGCCTTCGTGGCGGCATACCCGACATTGTTGGCGTCGGGAAACACCCCCGAGACCGACGATGTGGCGACGATCGACCCGCCGCCGTGTTCGGCCATGTAGGGGATCGCATGCTTGGCCGCGTGGAAGAGGGACGAAACGTTGGTCCGCCACATGAGGTCCCAGGACTCCGTCGCCAGGTCGACTGCCGTGCCCGGTCGCGAGACGCCGGCATTGCAGAAGACCACGTCGAGGCCACCGAGTTCGCCGATGGCCTGGGCGACCATGCCCTCGACCTGATCGGCGTCGGCGACGTCGGTCTCGCGCCACAGCGCCCGCCCGCCGCCGGCGACCACCAGGTCGGCCACCTTCTTCGCCTTGTCGCCGCGGAGATCGGCAACGAGGACGGCCGCCCCTTCGGCGGCGAACCGCGCCGCGCTCGAGCGGCCGATGCCTGAACCAGCTCCGGTGACGATGGCGACTTTCCCATGATGTAGCACCGCCACAGCATTGCAGGGCGGTCCCCACCGGGCGCGGGCTCGCCCCGTACGGCCGTGCTCGCCATGTTTGCCGTGACCGCCGACTCCCGGCCGCTGGTCGCGGAAAGCCCAGCCCAGCGACCCGCCCGGCCCTTCACCCCCTCACGCGTGCGCAGCGACCCGTTAGCGTGTCCACACCGGTCCGGGTGCGCTATGGCGACGTTGGCCATAGTTGGCCGGACACAAGGAGGCAGCAATGGACAAGATGTTGATCGTCTCCGCTGATGGCCACGCTGGCGCGCCGCCGGACGCCTATCTCGACTACATCGAAGAGGAGTACCGAGAGGACCTCAAGGCGCTCGTGGACATCGACCAATCCTGGCGAGACTCGGCGCCGACCCAGCGGAGATACACAGAGGCGACCTTGGACCTGGTCGACCGCGGCGAGGCGATTCGCGGCGGCGGTGAGTTCGGAGCCTACGAGCTCGACCGTCGTCTGAAGGAACTCGATCGCGAGGGGGTCGCCGCCGAGATCCTCATCCCGGGCCACCAGGTCGCGATGCTCCCCTTCTTCAGCGTGATCAACCACCCGTATCCGGCGGACCACCGCGCCGCCGGCGCCCGGGCCTACCACCGCCAGCTCGCTGACGTCCTGGCCGAGGCCGACGGCCGGCTCTACGGCATCGGTGACCCGGGACCGTGCACCGACATCGACGCAACGGTCCGGGAACTGCGCTGGCTCAGTGACCACGGGTTCGTCGGCGTGGCCCCCCCGGGCGTCGTGGCCGACCCGGCGCTGCCCCCGCTCGTCGACCGCTACTACGAGCCGTTCTGGTCCGCCTGCGTCGACACCGAACTGGCGGTCGTCGTCCACGCCGGCTACGGGCTCGGGCAGTACGGCAAGGAGCAGGGCGAGATGCTGGCGATGATGGTGGGCCAGATCGGTGTCGAAGAGACACTCAGGGCGCAGTTCACCGCCGACGTCAGCATCGACCAGTTCCCCGAAGACTCTCCGGTCCGTGCGGCGATCACGGGACCCCGCCGGATCTTCTGGCAACTCATGCTCGCCGGCGTCTTCGACCGGTACCCGCAACTCAAGCTGGTGCTGACGGAGATCCGGGCCGACTGGGTCCCCGCAACCCTCGATCTGCTCGACCGGCAGCTGCCACCGGCCGACCATGGGCTCTCGATGTCGCCGCGCGACTACTGGCACCGCCACGTGTACGTGACGCCCTCGTCGCCCCGGCCCTACGAGATCGACATGCGGCACCAGATTGGCATCGAGAGGCTCATGTTCGGCATGGACTACCCCCATCCCGAGGGAACCTGGCCGAACACCCGCGAATGGGTGCGGCACGCCTTCGCCGGGGTTCCCGAGGACGAGGCCAGGCAGATCCTGGGCCTCAATGCCATCAAGTGTTTCGGCCTCGACAAGGATCATCTGGCGGCGGTAGCCGACAAGATCGGCATCGTGCCCAGCGACCTTCTGGGCACCCATGAGGTCGACTCGCGGATCCTCACCTCATTTCACGACCGATCCGGCTATCAGCGTCCCCAGGAGGTCGTCGATCCGGATTTCTACGGGCGGATGCTGGTGAGCGACATCGAGGCCGTCGAGACGCGGCGCTGAGCCCGGCGCGGCCGGGCTGGCGAACCTGGGCTGGGCGAACCCGGGCCGGCGCGGCCGGGGAAGGCCCGCCCGGCGGCCAGCCGCCCAGGTGGGCGAAGCGCGGTTGAACGTGGCCAGACGGAAGCGACATACTGCTCGCGCGGGCGCCGGGCTGCGGCACCAGCGCCATCGAGTTGTCAACCGTTGACTGAGGAGACGAATGCCACCGAACCTGGATGTGGTCGGCAAGGAGACCGCGGCATATGAGCGGTCGTGGGACTCGAAGGACGCACTGCTCTACGCAGTGGGCGTCGGTGCCGGCGCGGAGGACCCGACCGGGCCGGCAGAGCTCCCGTACACGACCGAGAACAGCATCAACGTCGAGCAGCGTGTGCTCCCCACGTTCGGCGTCATGATCGGTGGCGCTCCGGTCGACTTTCGGGCGATCGGTGACATCAACATGGCCAACCTCGTCCACGGCGAGCAGTCGGTCCGCCTGCATGCGCCGATCCCGGTCTCGGGCACGGTCCGCAATGTCGGCAGGGTCACCGGCATCTACGACAAGGGCTCGGGCATGGTCATCGCCTCCGAGTCGACATCGGTGCTGGTAGAGACGGGCGAGGTGCTGCTCACCAACTCCATGTCGGCCTTCATCCGCGGGGCGGGCGGCTGGGGCGGCGAGCGCGGACCGAGCGGGTCCAAGAACGCTCCGCCCGAACGAGAAGCGGATCACGTCGTGACCTACCAGACTCGGATCGATCAAGCTCTCACCTACCGGCTCTCGGGCGACCGCAATCCGTTGCACTCGGATCCCGAGTTCGCCAAGCTGGGTGGCTTTCCCAAGCCCATCCTGCACGGCTTGTGCACCTTTGGGTTCACCGGTCGCGCCTTGCTGCATTCGCTGGCCGACGGGGACGATCGCCGACTCACGGCTGTGGAAGCTCGATTCGCCAAGCCGGTGTTCCCGGGTGAGGCGCTGACTGTCCGCATCTGGCGCACCGATGACGGAGAAGCCGTCTACACCACCGAGAACGGGAACGGCGAAGTCGTGATCGCCGACGGTCGAGCGACCTTCGTTCCCTAGATCACGAACGACCCCGCCGCCGATCCGTCGGCGGTCTGGTGGGTTGGTGCCCCGAGGGCCGCTCCCTCGGGCGATGCGGGCTCAGGCGACGACGACACGCGCCTGAGCCACGTTGGTGATCCGCCGGAAGGGGTCGGTCAGGTCCCCGTCGCGATGGCTGTGCACCCGAGCGGTCACGAAGTACTCGCCGGGTCGATCGAAACTGTGGGTGGTCTGCAGCGTGAGCGAGGTGGCCGTCCCGTCGACCTCGGGATGCGCAAAGGGGAACGACCCCAGGCCGTCGAAGTCCCAGTCGGCTCCGACGAGCGTGCCGCTTCGCGGCGGGACAGCCGCCCGAAGTGCCAACGACACGGGCTCCCCCACCGCGACCTCTGCTCGCACCGTGCCGTTGGCGGTCACGGCGATGGTGGGCTGGATCCCCAGGCGTGCGGAGGCGTCGGGGGACAGGTGCACCCGATTGTCGCGGAATTCGAACTCGGTCGGGGACGGGTCGACGCCGAGTTCCACCCAATCGATGAGGTCCTTGATCGACTGTTCGATGTACGGCATGTAGTCGATGAGCCAGGTGTGGCTCGCTCGGTTGGGCTGCGACGGCATCATCATGGCCGGACCGTGCTCGGCGTTCTCGATCCACCGCAGGCGGAATTGCTCCTGCGATCCGCTCTCGCCCTGGGCTCCCAGTACGGCATCGAGATAGATCACCCCTTGGGGCGGCCACAGCGAGGAGTCGTGGGTGTGGTGGACCCAGATGAGCTTGCCTCGGTACTGACCGGAATAGCCCACCCCCATGAGCGCCGACTGGAGGGGCACCGGGTGCTGCGGGTAGATGGGCTTTCCGTCCACTCGCAGGGCATCGAACTGGATGTCATCCATGAGGTGGTGGCGTGCGAAGTAGTGGTAGGCCAAGAACTTGCGGTTGTCGACCAGCACCTCGTCGCCCGGCAGCACGTCGGTGAACCGCAGGAGGTTGGCGTCGCCTTCGCCGTCGCAGAAGAACACGTTGCCCACGGCTTGTTGGGCGTAGAGCTGCCGGCCCGCGGCGGCCCCGGTGAGGACGCGCACGCCACTCCCCAGCGGGTACCCACCTTCGATGCCCTCGAGCTCGGCGACCAAGGGGATGTCGTAGTCGCTGTTGGCGTGGGCCGCCATGATCGGCACCCAGATCCGCATGTTCTGGAACTCGGGTTGGAGGAATCGCGGGTCCTCGAGCACGTCCTTCGCCGACAGCAGCCGGCTCACCGTGGCCCTCGTGTTGATCACATCGGGGGCCACCAGCTCGGGGTGGTCATGACCCATGTAGCCGGGCTTTGACCAGAAGTTCTCGAAGTACGCCGGGTCCTGCTCTTCCAGCGCGTCAGCCATCGAGGTCCAGAGCCACATCTGCCCGCCGGGCTGGGCGATCATGTACTCGTCACCCCGGGGAAAGCCCAGCGCGTAGAGCATGGCCAATTCCTCTCGCTGGTGTGTGGCGAGGCCCTTGAACGGGTCGCCGTCGCCGCCGGGGGCCATGGCATCGGCCACGGACAGCACCTTGTCGCCCAGGATCCGTTGGCAATTGAACATCGAGGCGAACGACATGGTCTGTGCGCCCTTGATCTTGTCGGTGTTGCCGTGCTCGACTATCGGGCCGCCGCCCGCGAAGGGCAGGGCGCCGTCCCACACCCCCGGACAGTTCTCCAGGCACAGCGGTGACCGGCGTCCGCCACCGCTGCCGCCCCAGATGTAGGAGTGGTGCGGTTCTTGTCCGTAGACGAGGGCCGCCGCGACCTTGGCCAGGCGGGCCACCTCGGCGCTGGCCCGGTGCCCGTACAGCGTGGGGTCGTCGCCACCCGCGGGATCCAGATCGTCGCCGATGTGGCCCTGGTTCGACTCGGCCATGAAGGCACCGAGGCGCGCCGTCATGCGCAGTCCGCCGATCATGTCGCCCACGAGCTCACTGCCGAACGCGTTCTCGTGGCCGCCGTGCGCCCCCTCGAGGGGCTGCAGCAGCCTCCCCTGATAGGAGCCGTCGCTCGGGAAGGAGAAGGAGAACCGGGTGGAAGTTCCCTCGAACCCGCCGTGGATAAAGCGGTGCGGCACCGGTGTGGCCCGCTCCTCGTCGAGGTCGACGTAGGCCGACCCGAAGAACGGATCGGTGGCGACGTAGCCGGACAGATCGAGCATGCTCATGACGAGATCCAATCCCTGTAGTTGTCGGCGTTCCAAAGCTCGTCGATGGAGAGGCCGGTGATGAAGCCCAGCGCTTGGGGAAAGCCCTGCCAGTCATCGAAGAACTCGAAACGGGTGATCTTGCCGGCCTCGTCGACCTGGGTGAATACCTGCTCCCAGTACTCGTAGGAGGTCCCATCGGCGGCGCGGCCGTTGACGCACCACCGCCAGGCGCACCCGTCGTCGGTGGGCCAGGCCTCGAAGTGATCCATCTTTTGATCGGCCAAGCGCCGCCAGCTCTTGCGGAGCGCGCTCGACGCCGTCGCGGCGTAGTCGGCATCGGCCGGCGGACGGACCTCACCCAGCCAGGGGCTGAACAGGGTCCAGCCAGCGGCGAAATCGTTCTTGTCGAAGACACCGCTGAGGTGCCCGCGCTCGACCGAGTGGTGGTACGAGTCGTAGAACCGTTGCGCGATATCGAGGTTGCGGGTCACTCGGTCATTGGCCGGCACCACGGCTCGGGGCGGGTTGGCCGGAGGGTTGATGGGCATGGTCGGACCGGGGTTCCACGGGGCCGCGCCGTAGTGGCCGATCTTGGTGAACTCGTCGAGGGTGGTGCCGTAGGCGTAGATCAATGCCTGGGCAAAGCCGTGCCAGTCGTCGAAGAACTCGAAGCGCGTGATCTTGCCGTCGTCGTCGGTCCACAAGAACAGCTGCTCCCAGAACTCGTAGTACCGGCCGTCGAGCCCGTGACCGTTCACACACCAACGCCACGCGCACCCCGCCTCGGTGGGCCAGGCCCGGAAGTGATCCATCTTGTAGTCAGGGATCTTCTGCCAGATGAGGGCGTGGTTGGCGACCGCCCCCTCCGCCAGGGCGGTGCTGCGTCCTTGCACCGTCTCGCCGCCGAGGAACGGGCTGCAGAAGATCCACTCCTGGGCGAAGTCATCCGGGTCGAACACCTTGTCGAGCCGACCCCGCTGAACCGAGCCGTGGTAGCCGTCGTAGTACTTCTCGGCGATGGCGCGGTTCCTCGTGATTCGCTCGTCCCGCGTCATTCCCGCCTCCCGCTACAGCCGCCGCCAGTGAAACGCATCATCGGTTGGGTGTCAAGAGTGCTATTCTGGCATCAGTGTCATCTGGAGTCCCAGAGCCGATGGTCACCATTCCGACCGACTCCCGGGGAGCCGGCGGTGCTGCCCGATCGGGCGCGGAGCTCAGGGAGCGGCGGCGGCGCCGAACGGCCGCGGAGATCGAGCACGCCGCCTTGGAGCTCTTCAGCGTTCGGGGTTTCGACTCGGTAACGGTCGACGACATCGCGAACGCCGCCCATATCTCCCGCCGGACGTTCTTTCGGCACTACGCCAGCAAGGACGACGTACTCTTGGGGGATCCACGTCGTGACGAGCAACTGCTCGTCGGGTGGCTCGACACCGTGCCGTCCCACGTGGCTCCGGTCGACGCTCTTCATGGCGCGCTGCTCGAGCTGGCGTCGGCACTCGAAGCGGACTCCGCCACGACGCTCCTGCGGATCCAGGTGCTCGACCATGCGCCCAAGGCCATGGCCGCGGCGTTTACCCAGAGGCAGGGCTACCTCGACCGGCTCACCCCGATCATCGCCACGCGCATGGGCGTGGACGAAAATCGAGATATTCGTCCCGCCCTCATCGTGGGCACGTCGATCTCGGCCATGTACGTCGGCATCTGGCACTGGCTGCGCAACAGCGCCGACCGGCCACTGCACGAGGTGGTCACCGAGGCGCTCGGTGCCACCTCTGCCGGTCTCTCCGCCATCACCACCCCGCACCCGACGGGGCGGAATTCACGGAGCGAGGGGACCCCGAAGACGTGATCAGGCGGCCGGTCCGGAGCGCACCGGCGCGTGCCCGCTCAACTGGCAACGACCAGGCCAAGGCCGATCCACCGGGTTCTCATCAATCCGGCTGTGGCGTCAGCGGACCGGCCGCGACATGATGCAGCGCTGGTGCTGCGACTCGGGCGTCGGCGTCCACCGGGTTCGTCAACGCCCTGCCACACGGCTGGAGAGGATCGATGGGTGATCAGGCGGACATGACCGCGGCACCGCCCCACGACGACCTGTGTGCTGATGTCGCCGCCTGTCTCGGCCTGCCGGTCGTGGCGATGACGGTGGCGCCGGCCGGCGGGGCGGGCCATGTCGCCTACGAGGTGTACGACCCGGCCCGCCCGGGCGCGCCGGTGGCCTTCTACCGCTGCGAGAGCGGGTTCGGCTGGCGCTACGGCCTGCGCCGGGAGGCCGAGATCCTGCCCATCGCGGCCGCCCTCGGATGGCCGGTGCC
Organism: uncultured Actinomycetes bacterium; assembly: GCA_963833735.1. Classification (GTDB taxonomy): domain Bacteria; phylum Actinomycetota; class Acidimicrobiia; order Acidimicrobiales; family RAAP-2; genus DATNIB01. Next base: position 125,951 of record CAWHYR010000015.1, read on the forward strand.
GCTCGTGCTCGGGACTCCGGGGAACCCGCCCGGGCTGCTCATGAACCTGATTCCGGGCACCAGCCGGCCCGATCCGGACGAGACGGAGTCGACCGCGGCCGAGTATCTCGCGCTCGGTGGCCGCCGTCCACGCCGCCGAACCGGCTGCGTTCCCGATCGAGCAGTACGCCACGATGGGTGAGGCCGTCAGCGACGACCTCGGATGGTGGACCGCCTACGCCGGTGAGCGGGGGTCGCTGGAGGAACCGCTCGTCCGGCTGGCCGCCCGGGTCCTGGCGGCCACGCTCCCGGCCACCGACGAACGGCCCTCGCTCGTGCACGGCGACGTCGGTGCCGGCAACTTCATGGTCGACGGCGGTCGGGTGAGCGCCATGCTCGACTGGGAGCTGGCCCACGTCGGCGATCCGCACGAGGACATGGCCTGGCTGTGGATGCGCGGGGCCCACACCTCTTTCGGCGATCCCCAGCGCCGGCTCGACGAGTACGAGGCCGCCGCCGGCCGGTCACTCGACCCCGACCGCCTCCGCTGGCACCTGGCGTTCGTCATGTGGAAGAGCTGCGTGGGCATGTACGCGGACCTGCGCCGGCCTCCGACGCCCGCCGCGTTCGTGCAGTCGGTGGTCATCCTCACCTATGACGCTCTCCTCGGGTCCCAGCTCCTGCGCCTCCTCGGCGGTTCGCTCCAGCTCCTGGACCAGCAGCCGGAACGACGGGTCACGCCGGCGACCCAGCCGGCCGATCGGGTGCTCGAGTCGAGCGAACTGTCGAAGGAATCGCGTCTCGTCCTCACGTACCTCCGCGAGACGGCCGCCCAGGGAGAGTGGGAGCGGGCGGCCTTCGAGGGGGACCTGGCGTCGCGCGGCCTGCCCAGCCGCTCCGAGCTGCTGGCCACGCTCGACTCCGTGCCCGACGACGACCTGTTGCACGTGGCGACCGTGCTGGCCCGCGCCGCTGATCGGGCCGCGCTGGCGCTGCCGAACGCCGTGCGGCGAATCGAGCGGGCTCAGCGAATAGGCCTCGGAACGACCGACGAACCCATGAGGGGGAACTGATGAGCTATCTCGACGACTGGGGCCTCAAGCCCGAGGATGACATGTTCCACCCCCGCACCGACGACCGGTGGTGGACCGAAACCTGGTGGAACGCCTGGTTCGTCCCCGAGCGGAAGATCATCGGCTACTTCTACCCGGTCTTCCGCCACAACATCGGTGTGCAGTTCGGCGGGGTGGTGGTCTACGACGGCCGGGGCGATCTCGAGTGGGAGGTGCCGGTGTTCGACTACGACTGGCACCAGGAGATCCCCGACGGTCTCGACCTACGCGACGCGCAGCTGGCCAACGGGATGACGATCAAGTGCCTGGAGCCCGCCCGCCGCTACGAACTCGGCTACCAGAGCCGGGACCTCGAGCTGCACCTCGAGGCCGAGGCCGTGATCAAGCCGCTCGTCACGAACGGGACGCCGCCGTTCAACAAGGGGCACATCGACCAGATCTGCCGATTCACCGGCGAGATGGTGCTCGAGGGCGAGACGATCCCCATCGATTGCTATGCGATGCGGGACCGGTCGTGGGGGCCTCGTCAAGACGGTCGTCAGCCCACCGTCGGATACAACTACGGCACCGCGGATCCCGACAACGCCTTCCTCGCCGTGAGTCAGTGCAAGTCGGTCGACGTCTGGAACATCACGACGGGCTTCCTCGTCCGCGATGGAGTGTGGTCGCGGGTCAGCTCCGGCCGGCGCACCGTTGCGCGCGACGACGAGGGGCACCCGGTGTCGGTGGCGATCGACGGTACCGATGAGCTCGGGCGCACGTTCGAAGCCGAGGGCAGGGCCGTCAACCACAACGTGTTCAAGACCTATCCGTCGATGCTCTGCTGGAACAGCCTCATGGAATGGCACTGCGACGGGTGGCAGGGCTGGGGCGAGGACCAGGATTGCTGGCTTCCCCGTCGTTGGCGGGAGTACCGCGCCGCTCTCCAGGGTTGAGTGATCCCTCGGTCAGGGTGATCGTGATGGTCTGATCGGCGCGGGCGAGAGCACCACCCGGGGGTCACTACCTGCGTCCCTCAGGTCGTCCATTCGATCGGGACACCGAAGGTCGCCGCCGGATCGGTCGCCGCGAGATCATCGTCACGGTGAACGGTCGGCACGCCTTCCTCGCCCAGGGCCTTGAGCGCCGTGTCGAGATCGGGCACGCGCAAGGCAAACGAGCACAGGCGGGGCGTTTCGGAGACCACGGCGGCATACCGGCTCTCGGGAGAGCGAGGGGTGACCAGCCGCAGGGTCATGTCGCCGATCCGGACGTCGAGGGTCAACTCTCGGTCGTCCGGCCCCCGAGCGTTGCCGGTGACGGGCGTCGCGTCGCAAAGGTCGGCGAGAAAAGCGGCGGTCTCCGTGGCGTCCGCGACGGCTGCGGTGACCCAGGCCAGATCCTCAACGTCGACCACCCCGCCTCCCTCGTCCCCGCGACGCGCCGACTCGCCGAAGCTGTCGTCGGTCCACTCCATGAGCACGCCGCGGGTGTCTCGAGGGTGCATGAAGAAGTGCCGACCGGGAATGTTGACCGCCCCGATCCTGATGCCCTGGCGAATGAGGAGGTTCTGGACGGTCCACATGTCGTCGACCTCCCAGGCCAACGAGTGGACACCCGGTCCCCATCGAGCGAGGAAGCTTGCCACCGGCCCGCCCGGCGCGCCCTTCGAGAGGATGATGAAGGGGAATCCGCCGATGCGAAAGATGCGGGTGTCGGTACCCTCGAGATCGTCCTCCCCTGGCGTGGCGCGGATCTCACCCGGCTCGCCTCGACGATCGGTGCCGAGTGGACCGGCTCCGAGGACCCTCACAAACCAGTCGTTGGCTGCGCCCGCGTCCTCCACAGCCAACGCCACACGATGAAGCTGACCCGCCTCGATGAGCGCCATGTCCCAGATGCTAACCAATCGGCTCTGGCCTGCCCCCTGGAGAACGGAGGTCGCTGCCGACGCCCGGACGGCTGCCGACGCCCCCGGGCGTGCGCCAGCCGGTTCGCCGTCGCTCAGCGGGCGGCCAGCCGCTCGTAGCTGGGTGGGAAGGCGTCGTAGCGATCGCTGGCCGTCACGCCCATCGTGCGGAAGATCAGAAAGTCCGGACCCTTGAGGGCAGTCCGCTCCCACGGCCCGAAGCCCATCACCGTTCCCGCACCCCCGCAGGCGGCCGGCAGCTGGTGCACGCGTTCGAGGCCTTCCTTGACGCCTTCGCGGGTGTGGACCGGAGCCAGTCGAAGCGCGCCGACCAACAGGGTCGCCATGTCGTACATCGCCGGGGCGATCGGGCCGTAGGGGCGAACGCCGTGGCGCATCTCCAATCGGTCGAGCAGCGCTGCTTGGACCTGGTTGCGCTCGTCGTACATGTCGACGTAGACCCACCCGACCCCGTTCGCCCGGACCTCTTCGGACATGTAATACCAATGCAGGCCGGCCGTGTTGGTGAAGGCCGGTGGTCGCCACCCGGCGTCGGCCATCGCCTGCCAAAGCTCGGGGAGCACGCCACCGAAGCCGAGGTAGACGAGCCCCTCGGCCCCCGATTGGCGGGCGAACGCGATCTCGGGGTCGAGACCGGTCGCGACGGGTGAGATCTTCTGGTCGGACGTCACGGCCAGCTTGTGGTGTCCGGTTGCCTCATTGAAGTACTGCCAGTACTCCTCGCCGATCGGCGAGCGGTCGCGGATGACGGCGACCCGACCGATCCCGGCGGCCGCGACGGCGGCGGCAATCAGAGGACCCTCGTCGGGTAACGAGCCGACCTGGTACTGGAAGCAGTATTCGCCGCGCGACCGCTCAGAGCCCGACCAGTTGATCGTCGAGAGGTGCTCGGCCTGGGCCTGGCGCATGACGGCCAATGCACTGTCGGTGTTCCCCGGACCCACGATCGCCAGCACGCCCCGGTCGGCAAGGCGCTGCCACGCCCCCTGGAGGAGCTCGGCCGAACCGCCCGGAAGCCCGTAGCCGTGCTCGATGACGATCTCCACGGGTCTGTCGATCTCGCCCGACTGGAGCGCCTCCTCAAACCGGAGCTCCAGCGCGTCAAGGAAGTCCCCCGTATCGGGCGACTCCCGCTCGTGCAGGTAACCGATCTTGAACGGCACGACGGCCATGGCGGACCTTACCGCCGGCCATGGAGAGGCGGCGAGAGCGCAGAGGGCCGCGACCGCGGGCGCCCGGAGGTATCGATCGGACGGTCGCGACTCGACGGAGAAGTACGGAGAACTACTGTGCCAGCCATGGGCAACCGGGTGGCGGCCGAAGCGGTGACCTCGGCGATGGATCCCTGAGCGCGGAACCCGCGACCTCCGACTGACCCCATGGCTTTCGACCTGCTCATCCGCGGTGGGACGGTCGTCGACGGCACCGGCGGGCCCCCTCGCCGGGCAGACGTCGGCGTGCTCGATGGCAGGATTGCCGCGCTCGAGCCCACGCTTGGTGCCGAGGCCGCGGAGACCATCGACGCCACCGATCGGATCGTCACCCCGGGCTTCGTCGACCTCCACGGTCACTACGACGGCCAGATGACCTGGGACGGCGTGCTCGAGCCGTCGACGCTCCACGGCGTCACCACTCTCGTCATGGGCAACTGCGGTGTGGGCTTCGCCCCGGTTCGGCCGGGCGCAGAGGGCGAGCTCATCGAACTGATGGAGGGCGTGGAAGACATTCCCGGCGCAGCTCTCTGGGAGGGAATGACCTGGGGCTGGGAGACCTTCCCGCAATACCTCGAACTGCTCGACGGTCGACGGTGGTCGGTCGACGTCGGCACACAGCTCCCACACGGGGCGGTGCGCAACTACGTGATGGGCGATCGATCCGGCGGGAACGCCACGGCTGAGGATGTCGCGGCGATGGCCACCATCGTCCGCGAGGCCATCGAGGCGGGTGCCTTCGGGTTCACCACCTCGCGGACCCTGGCCCACAAGGCCGTGAGCGGCGAGCCCGTCCCCGGCACCTACGCCGCGGACGAGGAGCTGCTGGCGCTCGCCCGCGCGGTCGTCGCCGGAGGCGGCAACATCTTCGAGGTCGCGGGCAGCGGGTTGGCACCGATCGACGACCCGGAACTGTCCGCGCGCGAGGTGGACGGGATCGGCCGTCTCGCTGATTCGACGGGGCTCACCACCACCTTCGTGCTCCTTCAGTGCAACGATGCGCCGACCCGCTGGCGAGACGATCTCGACCGCGCCGCAGCTTGGCGCGACCGCGGCGTTCGCGTGCTCCCGCTGATCGCCGGCCGTTCGGCCGGCGTCTTGTGGAGTTGGAGCGTCCGCCACCCCTTCTCCTCCCGGCCGTCCTACCGCGCCATCGCCCATCTGGCCGTGCACGAGCGGCTGGCTCAACTGCGCCGGCCAGACGTCAAGGCCGCCATCCTGGCCGAAAGTGACGAATACCGCGACTTCATCGAGACCCGGCACGGCGAGCGCGTCGGCCGCACTCTCGCCCAGTGCTTCACCCTGGTCGACCGGCCTGACTACGAGCAGCCCCCCGAGGCGACCCTCGGGGCCCGCGCGGCACGGGGAGGGATCAGCGTGTGGGAGCTCGCCTACGACGAGATGCTGCGTGACGGAGCCTTCCTCCTTCTCCCCCTCTACAACTACAGCCACGGTGATCAGGGCGCTGTCTTCGAGCAGCTCGAGGACCCAGAGGCGATCGTCGGCCTCAACGACGGTGGGGCGCACGTGATGACCATCTGCGATGCGTCGATTCCGACCTACTTGCTGACCCACTGGGTGCGCGACCGCACGCGTGGCCCTCGCCTCGACCTCACCGACATCGTGCGCCGGCTCACCTCCCAACCGGCCGACCTGTACGGGTTGACCGACCGCGGCCGAGTGCGGACGGGCCTTCGGGCGGATCTCAACGTGATCGACACCGTCAACCTGCAACTCGGGATGCCTGTGGCAGTGAACGATCTCCCCGCCGGGGGGACGCGTCTTCTGCAAGGCGCCGTCGGCTACGACGCCACCATCGTGGCCGGCCAGGTCACGCGACGCCATGGAGCCGACACGGGAGCTCGCCCGGGACGCCTGCTGCGGAGTTGACGGGTCGCTCGGCGGACCTCGCCGGTACGGGAGCGCCGTTGGCTCCGGACTCCGGTATTCGAACCAGTCGGTGCGTCACGTTCCCAACGGTGCCCCTCGCGCCTTACGTGGATGGCAGCCAGGAATCGACGATCGACGTCACGGCTTCGTCACGGCCACGTAGGCCATGGTCACCCCCGGGCAACCAAGCGTGGGTGACTGGACCAGGAATCAACTGGGTCGCCGCCTGCAGCTCGTCGGGTGAGCCGAACGCGTCGCGGTCACCGGACACGAACAGGCACGGAGTCGTGATCGTCGGGAAGTGTTCCGTGCGGAGGCGATCGGGTCGTCCCGGAGGATGCAGGGGATAGCTGATGAGGATGAGGCAGGCGGCTGGGTGGCCTTCGCTCACCGCCATGGAGCAAATCCTTCCGCCCATGGACCGCCCTCCCAGAGCCACCTCCTCTTGTGCCACGCCGAGCTTCCCCGCGAAGTCAACCGCCGCGGTCCTCACCGTGTCGATCAGCACGGCGGGGCGATCGGGGGCTCGGCGCCCGGCGAGTCTGTAGGGGAAGTCGATGCGGAGCACCGCAATGCCGCGTCCGGTGAGGGCGGTGTCGAGGGCGACCAACGTCTGGTGGTCCCGTCCAGCCCCGGCGCCGGGAGTGAGGACCACGGCTGCCGGGCGAATGACTTTGCGACGACCGGCCACGCCATCAGTTTCTCGTAGTGGTGGCCGGCGGGCGAACGAACGGGCTCGGACTACCGGGTACCGGCAGACGGAACGAGCTACACCAAGAAGGCTTCGACGAGTTTGGTCACGACGTCCAGCTGGTCGTGGTGCACCCAGTGGCCGGCGTTGGGAACCACCTCGTGGCGGGCGTCGGACAAACCGTCCAGGAGGCCGACTCCCGATTGGGAGGCCCAACTCTCGGCGCCGCTGATGAGCAGGACCGGACAGGCGATTTCGGCCCAAATCGATCCCACGTCCTCGCCGGCGAACTCGGACGGGGCGTGCAGGTACACGTAGCTGTCGAACTTCCAGCTGTACGAGCCATCCTCGTTCTGATTGGTCCCATGGATGGTGAGGTGCCGCGCCTGATCCGGGGAGAGATGGGGATTGGCCTCCTGCATCCTCTCGAACGCTTCCTCCACCGAGCCATACCGTCGCGGCACGCGCCCCGACATCTCCCGTCCGCGTTGTATCCAGTTGCGGAGGCGGTCCGGGGGCGATGGCACCGCGACCTGCGGTGGCTGCCCGAAGCCCTCGATCGACACCAGTCTCGTCACCTCGTCGGGGAAGGCTCCCGCGTACTGCAGCGCGACGATCCCGCCCAGTGAGTGGGCAACGATCCGCACGGGCGCCGTGCCCGTCTGTCGCACGAGCTGCGCGATGTCGTAGACGAACTCGTAGAGGGCGTACGCCGAGCCCAGGTTCCATTGGGAGTCGCCATGGCCACGCAGGTCCGGAGCCAGGATGTGGTAATCGTCTGCGAGCCGCTCGGCCATCCAGTCCCAGTTGTGACAGTGGTCACGGTTGCCGTGGATCATGAGCAACGGCGGTGCGTCGTCGTTCCCCCAGTCCAGGTAGTGCAACCGGAGGCGCTTGGAGAAGTAGGAGTGCGAGGTGGGGGTCCGCTTCGGGGTCACAACGTCGACACCGTAGCGGGCGGATTGTCACGGGCCCGGGCCGTCGCAAAGGGGCTGCGAGCCGGCTCAGTCAGCACTCCCGGCCAATCGAGCCCACGGCACCGCCGGCCGCGGGCTCTCACCGAGTCGGCCGGCGACGGCTCCGTTGGCCGAGCCGGTTGAGCCGAATCCGGTGGCGGTCGCGCTGGGTTCTGGCGACGGGGCTCGAGGCACCGCAAGCCGCCCTCGGATATTCCGGACGCTGAGTGGGGTAGGACACGAGCGGCACTTGGCAGCTCCGGTGCCAAGTGGCACGATCTCGGTTTCTTGGCTTCGCGTTCGTCTCTTTAGGCTCAACCGGACACGATGGGTCGAAGTGACCCACGACTTCAGGAGTGAACATGACCGGCTCTTCCACCCAGGGAATCAAGACCGTGCTGCATCCGGTGTCTGACCTGGCGACGGCCAAGGCGGTGTACACCGCCCTGCTCGGCATCCCGCCACAGGCCGACTCGGACTACTACGTCGGCTTCGACGTCGAGGGCCAGCACATCGGACTGGTGCCAAGGGTGGACCACAGGACATGGCCTCGCCGGTGGCCTACTGGGAGGTGGAGGACATCGAGGCGAAGCTGGCCGAGGTGACCGCGGCCGGCGCCGCCGTGAAGGAGCCCCCACGCAATGTCGGTGGCGGTCGCCTGGTCGCCACCTTCACCGACCCCGATGGCAACGTCCTCGGGCTGCTGCAGGACCCCTGAACGGGGACTCCTCGCTTCCGCCCCAGCGTCGCCAGTCTCCTGCACCACGCGGCCGGGCAACTGAGAGCCCACGACCCGACCCGCGGACCCGATGGTGCCGCCCACCACCGGAGTTCCGCTTAGTCGGTGGGGACAGTACGGACTCGGGGCAAGGCGGCCAACGTTGCGGTGTTGCGGACCCGGACCGCGGCGGCGTTGCCGACGAGTTCAATGCGGGCCACCGATGTCCGACCGAAGGCGTACAGCAACTGCTCGAGCGGCTCGCCGGTGAGCTGAACCATCGGCGAACCCTCGCGAACCGTGTGAGTACGTCCGTCCGGATGGACCAGCTCGAGTCCGTAGGGCGGCGTCAAGGCCAACATTCGTTTGGCGAACGGCGGCACCTTCCGCCACGCCCCCTCTTGAACATCGGGTACGTCGGTACGGGGGCCCATCCCATTGGCCCGCCGTACGTCCTCGTGATGAATCAGAATTTCACGCAGCATCATGTGCCCTCGGACCCATTGGTTGGCCGTGGGCCCGTACTTCGGACCGCGTCGGACGCGCTCGACGAGATTTGTCCAACCATTGGCGCGCTCTCTGTCGATCATCCGATCGAAGTAGCGACGCAGCGCCGGCACTCGATCGCCAAGCGGTATGCCGAGCCAGGCATGGGGGCGGGCTTCGCACATGATGAGGTGCACGGCCAGATCGCTCGTGGTCCAGCCCTCGCAAAGCGTCGGCGCGTCGGGTCCGAGTTCACCAAACAGATCGCACAGTGCTCGTCGCTCCGATTCTTCTAACGCTGGGGTCGAGATCATCTGACGTGACGATAGACGGCACGCCTACCCGGCTGCCGAACCAAAGTTGAACATCCAGCGCACGCCGTAGCGATCGAGGCAGGTGCCCCACGTCGCGCCCCAGAACATGTCCGATAAGGGTGCGCATTCGGTCGAGCCCTCTGACAACGCGTCGAAAAGGCGCTGGGTTTCTTCGCGCGTGTCCGGTTCCAGATTGATCGTCGTGGAGTTGCCGATCCTCAGTTCCTGCCCCATCGACTCCAGTAGGTCGGTTCCCATGATCACGTGGCCGGAGAGAATCGGCAGCTCGACATGCATGACCAATTGCTTCTCGGCATCCGACAACGCCGGGCCTTCGGGGGCGGCGGGGACATCCCCCATCCGCTGGATCGGTCCCAAGTAGTCCGTCCCAAAGACGGTCCGATAGAACTCGAACGCCTCCTCGGCGTTTCCCTGGAAGTTCAGGTACGTACTGACTCGTGCCACGGCGTGCTCTCCTTGTTCCAGTCAGATCGGGTTGTTCCAGTCAGATCGGGTTGTTCCAGTCAGATCGGGTTGTCTCCAGTAGATCGGGTTGTTCCAGTCAGATCGGGTTGTTCCGGTCAGATCGGGTTGTTCCGGTCAGATCGGGCACTACCGACCCGGATTCCCGACTCTAAGATCATCGGCCACGGACGGGGTAGCTCGCCGAGAACAACCAACGCTCAGGGCTCCGACCCGACATCGAAGAGACCGAGGCGTCGTCGTCGCGAGGCCCGCATGGCGCCCGGGACGATCGGATCCGGGCGTTACCCTGACGGTGTGGAGAACCCAGATCTCACTCAAAGGCTCGACGCGCTCGCGCTCCGGCTCCAACGACTCGAGGACCATGCGGCGATTGTCCGCCTCATCTCTGCCTACGGGCCCGCTGCGGACCGAAGCGACGGCGCGGCCATACAGCAGCTGTTCTCCGAGGACGGCACCTACGAACTTGAAGGTTGGTCGTTCGACCACCAGAGCATGGAGGAGACCGTTCGAACGGATCTCCATGCTCGCTACGTCCTCGCCGGCTCTGCGCATGTGATGAGCCTGCCGACCGTCCGACTCATGGGAGACCGAGCCGTTGCCGTCAATTACTCCCAAGTGTTTGTGTCCGAGGGAGACCGTTGGGTCGTTGACCGGTGCGCCGCGAACCGCTGGGAGCTGGTGCGCACCACCGACGGATGGAGGATCAGCCGGAGGGTGAACCGTCTCTTGAACGGAAGCCAGGCCTCGGTGGAGCTTCTATCCGACGGTGAGGCGTGAGTATGCGCCCCGCCGCGGACGGTCGCATCCCACCGGTCCAGGACCGTCGAGCGCGCACCGCTTGGCGCGATCAGCAGCCGGGGTATCCCGAACCGTGCCGCGGCGGACGTCCGCAGCCCACGATGCCTCGAGACGCCCAGTGATGACGCTCGAGGAGATCCTCGACCTCGAGGAGGTGGCCGCCGACGTGTGGCGCGGGCGAACGCCGGAGAACAGCGGTCGTCCCGACATCTTCGGGGGCCAGGTCGCCGCCCAAGCGCTGCGGGCGGCCACCCACACCGTCGACCCAACGCACCTCGTCAACTCGGTGCACTGCTCGTTCCTCCGGCGGGGTCGACCCGATCTGCCCGTCGACTCGCACGTCGAGCGGCTGCGCGCCGGGCGGACCTACAGCAGTCGCCGAGTCGACGTGTACCAGGACGGCAAGATCATCTTCACGATGGTGGCGTCGTTCCACCTGCCCGAGCCAGGGCCCGAGGTCGACCTCACCGTGCCGTCAGTCGTGCCCGGTCCCGACGAGCTGGCGTCGCCGACCGGCTTCGGCCTGTGGTCGCCGCCGGTCGAGATGCGCATGGTGCCCACCGAGTCGCCAGAGGTGCGCTGGTGGGGCCGGGTGGCGTCGCCGTTCCCCGCCGATCCCTCGCTCCACCAGTGCGGCCTGCTCTACGCGTCCGACCTCCATGCCGGAGGAGCCGCGATGGCGGCCGTCGGCACACCGATGGTCCCGCCACCGTCCGGGTCGGGCCAACGCACCGGCAACTTCGGGAGTCTCGACCACTGCTTTTGGTTCCACCGCGTGCCGCGCGTCGACCAGTGGTTCTTCTGCGAGGTCCGCTCGCTCCAAGTCCGCGACTCGCGCGGCCTTGTCCATGGCGCCATATTCGACGAAGACGGCCGACATCTGGCCACCTTTTCCCAGGAGATGTTCCTGAAGCTCACCGTCTGAAATCGCAGGTGCCCTGGCGGAGCGATGCAAGTTGGCGGGCCGGGCGCCTGCGTCACACGTCGTCGCCCCTCGGTCAGGGCCACGCTCTCCAGGTCTCGATATCCAGGGCGATCACCGGTCCGGGGATGGCCACCCGGCCGTACTGGGGGTACTTGGCGGCGAGGGCCCGCTTCGCCTCCTCGCTTTCGGCGGGCGAGGTCACGACTCGGCCGGTCCCGTCCAGACGAACCCACCAGAGGGCGGCCCAGTCCGCCTCGTAGTGGTCGATGAGGAGGGAGGCGACAGGGTTTCCCACGAGGTTGTCGATCCGGCGCAGAGCAAACGTCGACTTCGGCTTGGCGTCGACGGCGCGTGTACGCGGTGTCATCGCACAGCGCGAAGCAGCACGGGACCAGATGGGGTCGCCCACTGCTCGTGACGGTGGCGAGCCGGCCGATCGCGGCCTCGCGCACCCGCTGCCGGGCCAGGGAGAGATCCATCTCCCCATCCTTGCCCCCGAGCAGCCCAGTAGGGTCCGTTTCGTGCACTTCGGAATCGTGTTTGCCAATACCGGCGAAGCCGTCGGCCCGGAAGGCGCCTCCGCTCTGGCCTCCATCGCCGAGGAGAACGGCTTCGAGTCCCTCTGGACGGTGGAGCACGTGGTGGTGCCCGCCGACTACCGCTCGACCTACCCGTACTCGCCGACCGGCCGGATGCCCGGAGCGGAGGACACCCCGATCCCGGACCCGCTCATCTGGCTCACCTGGGTCGCCGCGGCCACCCGAACGTTGCGGCTGGCGACCGGGATCCTGATCCTTCCGCAGCGGACGCCGGCGCTGTTGGCCAAGGAGCTCGCCACCCTCGACCTGCTCTCCGGCGGGCGCGTCACCCTGGGCATCGGCGTCGGGTGGCTCGAGGAGGAGTTCACGGCGCTCGGCGTGCCCTTCGAGCACCGGGGAGCCCGAACGGACGAGTACATCGAGGCGTTGCGGGTCCTGTGGCGCGACGATGAGTCGACCTACCACGGTCGCTTCGTGGAGTTCGAGCGGGCGAAGAGCTACCCCAAACCCGTGCAGTCGGGCGGCATCCCGATCGCCGTCGGCGGTCACACGCCGGCGGCGGCGCGCCGGGCCGGCCGGCTGGGTGACGAGTTCTTCCCCGGCGTCGCCAGTCTCGAGCAGCTCGAGGCGCTGCTGACCATCATGCGAGCCGCCGCGGTCGAGGCGGGACGGGATCCCGATGCCATCGGGGTCAGCACCTCGGGGGCCACCGACGTCGAGAGCATCAAGCGGTACGCGGACCTGGGCGTGACCCGCGTGGTGATCCCGAACCTCGGCGGGGATGCAGCGGTCTGGAAGTCACGGTTGGGCGCGTACGCGGACAGCGTGATCTCGCGGATGGGTTGAGCTCCGTCCTGGTGGCACACCCGCGGGGTTCGGCCCACGAGGAGCGGGTCCCCACCCCCGGCGTGCGTCACCGATGGGCGCAGGTGAGCAGATTGCTATTGTCCGCCGCGTGCCCCCGACCTGGACTGAGACCGCGCTCGACGTGCCAGGAGGCGTGCAGCACACGCTGCGGGTTGGAGACGGGCCAACCGACCAGTGGCACGTCTCCATCGCGCTGCCGCCGCCCAGCCTGCAGGCGTTCGTCGGGCCCGGACCTTTCCCCGCCCTGTACCTCCTCGACAGCTCTCTCACGTTCATCGTCGCCGGTCAGGTCGCTCAGACGACGTGGGCGTTCTCGCTCGGACAGCTGCAGCCGGTCGTGGTCGTGGGCATCGCCCCGGCAACGGACGACTTCGACCGGCTCCTCACCCAGCGCAACCGGGACCTCACACCAACCGCCGCAGTGCCTGCGCATCTGCAGGGGCGGACCCCCTATGGCACCGGCGGTGCCGGTGCGATGCTCGATTTGATCTGCGACGTGATTGCGCCGCACCTCGAGTCCCGCTACCCGCTCAACCCATCCGATCGCGGACTGGGCGGTCTGTCGCTCGGTGCTCTGTTCACCTGCTGGGCACTGGTGGCCCGTCCCGAAGGCTTCCAGCGCTACCTGGCCGTGAGCCCGTCGCTTTGGTGGGACGACGGCCTGCTACTCGACGAGCGGCGACTCCCGGCGGTCGACCGTGATCGCAGCGACGTGTACCTCGCGGTGGGCGGATACGAGGACGATCCGGCGCGGAGTTGGCCGGTCTTGACGCCCGAGATGCTCGAGGCCATGTCCGGCATGAACATGGTGGCCGATGCGGCGAGCTTCGCCGACCGCCTCGACGGCCAGCCGGGCATCGAGGTCCGACACGAGGTCATTCCCGAGGAACAGCACGCCACCGTGTGGCCGGCCGCCTTCACCCGAGGACTCGTGCACCTGTACCGAACTGACCGCCAGGGTCCCGCCCTCGCTGGGTGAATCGCCCGAGACGATGATTCGAGTCATCTATCGCTGGCGCGTCACCCCGAGCGTCGCGGCGGCATTCGAGTTGTGGTGGCACCACGGCACCATCGGCATCCGGAATGCTCACCCAGGAGCGATGGGGAGCCTCCTCCTTCGCTCCCGCCACGAACCTGACCTCTTTGTCGGCGTCGCCCGATGGGAAACCGAGCGACAGCTCCTCGACTTCCGGCAGCACGCCGCACCAATGGTCTTCGACGGCGCGGAACTCGAATCGGTGGAGGTCTTCGACGAGTTGGATGAGCTGACTGTCGGCCGGTGAGCCCCAGGACCTACGGGCGCACCGCGTGGTCGGCGCAGGCGGCGGCGAAGCGCTCGATGGTGGCCACGCACTCCTCGATCGGCTGGAACCCACCGCCCGAGAGGGTGTGTAGCCAGGTGCCCAGCCCGAACGGGGGGGTCAGACGGTAGAGGCTCCCACGCGCCCTCGAAGTCGGGGGCCGGCACTCCCTCGTTCGTGAGCCCATCGAGGTAGCAGCGGAGCAGACCTCTCTCGTGGGTCCGCCGATCGGCCACATCCAGGCTGGAGACGATGAAGTAGCCGACATCGTGCGACCAGTTGCCGGTTCGGACCAGTTGCCAGTCGTAGAAACCGGTCACATCGTCGGGCAGGGCGTAGGTGTTGCCGGGATGCGGATCGCCGTGCAGCACGGTCTGGGGGCCCCTGACCGCCAGGGTCGCCCAGCGACGGAATCCCCGCTCGAGCGTGGCCGCGTCGGCGAGGGGCGGGAGGGTGCTGGCCTGGCCACCGGCACGCAGCAGATGCCGCGCCCTGGTCAGGCTGGCGAACGACAACGGCGCCCAGAACGAGCTGAGCCGCCAGGGACGGAGGAACCCCAGGGACGCCGGGAGAGGCCGGTCCCAGTACGCGGCGTGCAGGCGGGCCAGGCCCCGCAGACCGCTCCGCACTTGGTGCACGGTCAGGGCACGAGTCGCCGTGTTGGGATGGGCGGACCGCAGGGTCACGTCCTCCATGACAACCACCGTCGCCAGTCGCCGTCGGTCAACGGCAGCCGCATACGGCGTGGCGTGCTCGAGGGGCAGATGGACCCCCGAGTCGAACAGCCGTGCCTCGCTCTCGAGCGCTCCCAGAGCCACGAGTGCCAGGCGGTTCAACAGGCGACCCTCGCGCTTGACGAACACGCTCTCCGGTCCCTGCCCCGACTGGTAGCGAAGCCACACCCGGGCCCTGCTGTTGGTACCGTCAACGACGTCACCGATCCGAACCCCGTTGACCACCACCCCCGGAAAGTGCGGTGCTAAGGCGAAGGTCATCCAGGCGGGGGTCACGTCGGACCACGAACGAGGTGCGCTCAGCACGCGAAGATCATGCTTCGTCGACGTAGCGACCATGGTCGATGTGCAGCACTTTCGCCCTCCCGATTGCGTGAGAGCCGCCGCGGACCGCTTCGCTGCCGGGTGGAGGGCGGGCCGCTGCTCGCCAACGACGAGCAGATTTGAGACACGAAGGGACACCACGATGACCGAGGCACAAGGAGAACGTCCTTCATGAGAGCGACACTGATGTACGGGGCCGGCGACGTTCGGGTGCAAACGGTGCCCGATGCGACGCTGCGCGAACCCACCGACGCGCTGGTCCGGGTGCTCCGAGCATGCATCTGCGGCAGTGACCTGTGGCCCTACCGGTCGATGCCGGTGGCCGACAAAGGGGCCCGCATGGGCCATGAGTTCCTCGGTGTCGTCGAGGACGTCGGGTCCGAGGTCTCCGGGCTCAAGGCGGGTGACGTGGTGGTGGCGCCGTTCGTGTGGGCGGACAACACCTGCGACTTCTGCGTCGAGGGGCTGCAGACCTCGTGTCGGCACGGTGGATTCTGGGGCCGCAACGGCGTCGACGGCGGCCAGGGCGAGGCGGTGCGCGTGCCGCAGGCGCAGGGCACCCTGGTCAAACTGCCGGTCGGCGAGGACTCCGCCCTGTTCCCGTCCCTCATGAGCCTGTCCGACGTCTTCCCCACGGGCCACCACTGCGCCGTCACGGCCGGGGTCAATCCTCGGACGACGGTGACCGTGATCGGTGACGGAGCCGTGGGCTTGTCGGCGGTGCTGGCTTCCAAACGGCTCGGGGCCGAGCGGATCATTCTCATGGGCCGGCACGTGACGCGCACCGGCCTCGGCCGCGAGTTCGGTGCAACGGACGTGGTCGCCGAGCGCGGTGAGGAGGGCGTGGAAAAGGTGCTCGAGATGACCGGGGGCGATGGCACCCACACCGTGCTGGAGTGTGCCGGTCTGAGGGATGCGATCGACACGGCGTTTGCCGTGGTACGTCACGGTGGCGTCATCAGCCGAGTCGGGGCCCCCCAATACGACGAGCTACCCATGGGTGTCGGCGTGTTCATGCGCAACGTGACGGTGACCGGCGGGGTCGCACCGGCCCGGGCCTACATCGACGAGCTCTTGCCCGATGTGCTGGACGGCACGGTGGATCCCGGCCGGATGTTCGACCGAACGGTCGGCCTTGAGAACGTGCCTGATGGATATCGAGCCATGGCCGACCGGGAGGCGCTCAAAGTGCTCATCCGCCCCTGAGCGCACGTCCGCCGATGCCCATTCCGGGGACCTATACGGACAGGGCGGCCGGTCGGTCCCCGGAGGATCAGGCGCCTCATTTGGGCTGGCGGTGCCGCTTGGGCGCTGAATCGGTCGATCTCGGCCGGGTCGAAGTATGTCCGTCCCCGATGCGAGCATCGAGTCCCCTCTCAGCCAAGGCCACCTCAAGGTAGCGGTCGAGCCATACCGCTTGAGTCTGCGCGACGGTGGCGAACTTGTTGTGCCTCATGTGTGCTCCGGTGCCCTCCATGACGCCGTCGGGGTCGGGCAGCGCCGCACCGCGCGGGAATCCGAGATTGGCGTGCTTGGAGAACCCGGCGATGTAACAGAACGCGCGACCAACCCTGTCGTCAGGTCCATACTGCAGCGACACCGTGTAGCCGACGTCGCTGATGATCTCGTGGGCGTTGGGCGCGACGGCGAGGACCCGCTCGCGAAGGCGAAGGAAGATTTCTTGGACCTCGTCGGTGAACCGGTCGAGAACGTCGGCCGCGGGGTCGGGCAGGGGTCGGCTCATCGTGACTTGCCCGCGGTCACGGCTTTGAGCTCATCGAGCGACTCTCGGATGAGCTGCGGCAGGTCCCGCTGGCCGTTCTCGTCGACCCAGCGTTCGAACGCGACTTTGAAGACCGCGATCCCAGCCTCGGCGGTCAGACTGGCGGCCGGATCTCTGACGCCGCGCTGGCGCAGCGCGTCGGCCATCGCCGTGGCAAGTGATGCGAGCTTGATCAGTTCGCGCTCTTGGAGCTCCGCGTTCGCAGCAATGATGAACTGGCGCGTTCGGGAATAGTCGCGGCGCTCCTCGAGGAGGGCCCCGGCAACCTCAAGGGCCGCCGCGACCGCGTCGATCGGTGCCTCGGAGTGAGAGGTGCTGGCCAGCGTGCTCACCAGAAGCGCCTGCAAGAACCCGGCACCCGCGAAGAGCACCTCACGCTTGTCGGCGAAGTGCCGAAAGAAGGTTCGCTCCGTGAGGCCGGCCCGCGCGGCGATCTCCGCCACGGTCGTCTGTTCGAACCCGCGCTCGCTGTAGAGCTCCAGTGCCGCCTGCTCGAGTCGGCCACGAGCATTGGGTTCCCACCGGCTCACACCCCGATCCTATTTGACGGCAGTAGCTGACATCAGGTGTATAGTGATGACAGCAACTGACATCCCTCGATATCGGGGGTTCGAAACACAGGAGGTCGCTCTCATGCGTGTCTTCGTCACCGGCGCGTCCGGCTGGATCGGCTCCGCCGTCGTCTCCGAACTCATCGACGCCGGCCATCAGGTCGTCGGCCTGGCCCGCTCGGATGCCTCGGCCGCCGCCCTCGCCGCGGCCGGGGCCGGGGTGCACCCTGGCACGCTCGACGACCTCGAAGGCCTCCAGCACGCCGCGGCCGCTTCGGACGGCGTCATCCACCTGGCGTTCAAGCACGACATCGCCTTCTCCGGCGACTTCCAGGGCGCAGCCGACGCGGACCGCCGCGCCGTCGAGACCTTCGGCGAGGCGCTGGCGGGGTCGGATCGACCGCTCGTCCTCGCCTCGGGAACCCTCGGGGTCGCGCCGGGGCGGGTGGCGACCGAACTGGACGGCCATGGCCCCACCCCGGGCGTGGCCGTTCTCGGCGGCGGTCCGCACACTCGCTTGGCCACTGCCGAGTTGGTGCTCTCCTTCGCATCGCGCGGCATCCGGTCGTCCGTCATGCGGCTTCCTCCGACGAACCACGGCGATGGAGATCATGGCTTCGTCGCGATGTTGGTGGCCATCGCCCGCTCCAAGGGGATGTCCGGCTACATCGGTGAGGGGAGCAATCGCTGGCCTGCCGTGCACCGGCTCGATTCCGCGCACCTCTTCTGCCTGGCCCTCGAGAAGGCCCCCGCGGGGTCGACCTTGCACGCGGTTGCGGATGAGGGCGTGCCGATCCGCGACATCGCGGAGGTCATCGGCCGCCACCTGGACCTGCCGCTCGTCTCGATTGCTCCGGCAGACGCGGGCGATCACTTCGCCTGGCTGGCGGACCCCCTCGCAGCCGACAGCCCTGCCTCGAGCGCGATCACCCGCGAGCTGTTGGGGTGGGAGCCGACACGTCCCGGGCTCATCGAAGATCTCGACCAGGGGCACTACTTCGAGCGTCCGGCATGAGCAACAGGGATTTCGCCCCTCAGTAGACCAGAACGCCCCGCACGTTGTTGGCGTCACGCAGGTCTTGGTAACCCTGGTTCACGTCCTCGAGGCCATAGGTACGAGTCACCATGCCATCGAGATCCAGCTGGCCCTGCCGATAGAGCTCGCAGAGCTTTGGGATGTCGTAGCGCATGTTGGCCGAGCCGAAGATCGAACCGACGACCCTCTTTTCCATGAGCGTCAGGTCGGTCATGCTCATCTTCACCTCGGTCTCGAGGAACGGATGGATGTTGGTGACGACGACGGTCCCGCGCTTTGCGCAGAGGGCCATGATGTCGGCCATCAACTCTCCCCGTCCCACGCCCATGGCGCAGATGATCTTGTTCGCCATCCGGCCCCAGGTCTCCCCCTGCACCAGGGGAAACGCCTCTTGGATGCTCGCAGACACGTGGGTCGCGCCGAACTTCTTGGCCTGATCCCGCTTGAACTCGGAGGGGTCGATCGCGAAGATCCGCTCGGCACCCGCGACCCTCGCTCCCTGGATCGCTGCCGCGCCGATCCCGCCGACTCCGATCACGATGACGTTGTCACCGGGCTTCACTTCGGCGGCATAGATCGACGAACCCCACCCCGTGGTCACCCCGCAGCCGAGGAGGCACGCCCTGTCGAGGGGAATGTCGTCATCGACCTTGACGCAGGAGGCCACATTCACCACCGATTTCCGGCTGAAGGTTCCCAGTCCGAGAAATATGCCGAGGTCCTCGCCCCGCGCGTGATGGCGGGAGGTGCCATCAGATTGGCGCCCGCCGAGAAGCGTGGCGCCGACGTCGCAGAGGTTGGAGTGGCCGGTGGCACACGATGGGCAGCGACCGCACGCGGGTATGAACCCCATCACGACGTGGTCGCCGGGCTTGAGCAGGGTGCAACCCGGACCCACCTCTTCCACGATGCCCGCCCCCTCATGGCCACCGACCAGGGGGCGACCGGTGGGCAGGTCACCCGTGAGTACGTGTTCGTCGGAGTGGCACATGCCCGAGGCCGTGTAGCTGACGAGGACTTCGTCGAAGTTCTGGGGCGGGTCGAGCTCGATCTCCTCGACGCTCCATTCCGAGGCGTCGGGCCAGAGGACGGCTGCTTCGGTCTTCATTCGTTCCCCCTTGTCTCGATCCAACGAGGAAATAGTGGTCCAACGGGGCTCTCGCTGCCACTGCCGCCCTGGCTCTGACACCGGGCTGGCTACGACGACCACGGGCCTGCCTACGAATTCTCGGCCGGTGGGCGCCGGGCGTGGCAATGCGGATCGTCCTCGAACTAGGAGGGTAGACCACCGCCGAGGGTCGATGACGTAGGCGGCGTCACGAGATCCGGCACCCCTTTTTCCCCTCTCACTCGATCGCCTGGTGCGCCATCGCCGCGGGTTCGCGGCCGGCGAAGAGCCAGCCGACGATGGCCGCGAACGCCGGCATGCCGAGGAGGATGAGGAGGAGGTCCGAGACGGGAACGTTCCCGAGCGCGGCGATCCCCCCGTTCAGCGAGTTGCTCCGCAGCCAGCCGATCATGCCGATGTAGCCGCCCACCGTGCCGAGGAGTGCACCGAGAAAGCCGAGCGCGCCAGCCGTCACGGCGGTCAGCGTGCGCCGCGTGTAGCTCGACGCTCCGGTCGCCGCGAGCGTGCGGAGGTCGCCCGCCGTCTCGCTCCGTACGAGCCCGACCGACATGCCGAGCACACCGAGCGCGATCACGATCCCGAAGATCGTCGCCCAGTTGACGACGGACGACGAGCTGGGCTGGTCGTTCTTCGACTCGACGGAGAGCTGCGTCGTCGACGCGGCAAGCTCGGCGTTGCTGATCTGGGCGGCAGTGAAGGGCTGGGTGCCCTGGACCAGCCAGTCGGTGGTGTTCGCCTCGATGTGGAACTCCTTCATCGCGTGCTCGGTGACCACCGTGTTCGGTGCCGATGTCCCGCTGGGCAGTGCCCCGATCTCCTGGATCACCGGATGTGCGACACAGCCCGTGGCGGCCGTACAGCTCTGTCCCCCACCGGGACCGGACTTGGCCCCCGAGACGTAGTTGAAGACGAGACCCGACACCCCAGAAAGCCCGGGACGTGAGGTCAATATGTCCGCGTTCGGGTCGATCTCGGAAGACGTGATGCCGAACGCCCGCAGCAACTGCGGTGTCGCGACGTAGATCGACCCGCTCCAGTTGCGACCCCCTTGCGTCCCGCTCAATTGCGCATTTGGCGTCTCGAGGGCGATGAGCTGTGCGCCGAGGCCCTTGGCAATCGCCTTGGCATGCGCGGCCAGCTGCTGCGGCGTCGCCGCCGTGGCGGCTCGCCGAGGCTCCTTCGATGTGGGTGCTGGCCGCCCGGTGAGACGACGGTCGAACCCGGCGGAGGCGGCGTGTTGGCGTGGAGCGCGAGCTGGTTGGAGGCCAGGTTCGGGCCCGCGTAGTCGAGGACGTTGCCATACCGCGATGCCGCGGCCAGCATCACGATCACCGCGACGAGCACGCCGACGCTGATCGCCGCCAGCGCCGAGCCCGAGCGCGCCCGATACCGGGCCAGATCGCGCAGCGCGAGCCGGGTCGCGATCGGCGCACGACGACCGAGACGCGCGGCCAACGACAGGAAGAACGGTGCAAGCAGGATCAGCCCGGGAATGAGGAGGACGAGCCCGAAGAGGAGCTCCGGTGTACCGCCGCCGCCGTTGCCGTGGTTCGTGCCACCTGAGTAGCCGAGCAAGCAAGAAGGCGACCACGAGGAAGACGATGCCGGGGAGCGCGGAACGGTGGATCTGACGAGGTGGCGCCGGTCGGCCCGACAGCGCCTGGACGATCGGCACCTTGGTGATCGCCCGCGCCGGGCGCGACGCCGCGAAGTAGGCCGCGACGACCGCAAGCACCATGGCGGCGATCACCACGGTCCACGAGAGCGCGAGCACCCCGATGACGTGGTGCGAGCTCTGTTCAAGACTCGGGCGGTAGGCGAGCCAGACGACGAGCCCGAGAGCGAAGCCGAGGATCGCGCCGACGACACCGACCACGGTGCCGTTCGCGCTGACGACGAGTCGGACGTGGCGGTCCGTCGCGCCGGTCGACTCGAGCATCCCGATCGACCGGAGGCGGCGCTGCGCGAGCACCGTGAAGCCACCGATCGAGACGAGCGCGATGAGCAGCATGCCGAGGACCAGTGCGGCGAGCGAGATCGTCTCGGGATTGAGCGGATTCGACTGTGCAACCGAGGCCGGGGTCTGCACGTGGTTGCCGATCGAGCTCAGCGCAACGCCCGGTGCGTCGAACAGTGCCGTGACTCCCGCGGGACTCGTCACCTGCCCGGGAGCGACGAGCGCGAACTCGTCGAGCAGGCTCTGCGGGTTCTCCACGATGCCCACCACCTGGCGCTCGACGCCGCCGACTCGCCAGGTGGCCCCCAGCCTCAGGTGGAACGCCGACGCGACGCCGCTCGTCACGGCGACCTGGTCGGCGTCCGACGGGAAGTGCCCGGAGACGAGCGAGAGCATCGGACCGCTGAAGGGTCCGTGCGGGTCTTGCGCCCGGAGCTGATAGGTGTTGATCGATCCCGGGATCGACAGCGTCTCGTTCTCGATCACCTCGACACGGCCGAAGCGGCGCTCCAAGCTCGCGATGACGCTCGCCGTGTGCGCGTCGTACGTCGAGAAGGACACGGAGTCCTGCGCCGTGCCGAAGCCGGAGTTCTTCGGCGGCGGGTTGTTCGTCGCGACGGCCGAGCCGACGATCGTCGCCGCCACCGCGACAGTGATGAGGGCGAGGATCAGGAACTGCTGACGCCACTCGCGCCGGAAGAGGCGCCACGCCCAGCGGACGACGGCGCGACGGGCCGGCGCCCCGCCATCGGCGGGTCGGGCGGCGGCGAGGGGTGCGAGGACGGCGGTGGTCATCGAGGCTCCTTCGGAATCGTGCGTTCGATGGAGCTACGCGCGGGGCGTGGCGAGGGACGAATCGGGAAGGTCGGAGCCGGCGTGGTCGACGGCTCGCCCGTCACGGAGGAAGATCACCCGGTCGGCCCACGAGGCGAGGTGGGCGTCGTGGGTGACCACGACCGCGGCCACGCCGCGCTTGCACGCGTCGACGATCATCCGCATCACGACCTCGCTGTTGGTCGAGTCGAGCGCACCCGACGGCTCGTCGGCGAGGAGGAGCTTGCGCTCGCCGACCACGGACCGAGCGATGGCGACACGCTGGCGCTCACCGCCGGAGAGCTGATCGGGGTAGTGCGTCGGCGCGGTCGGCCAGCCCGAGCTGCTCGAGCGCCGCGAGTCCCGCCTGCTGTGCCTTGCGGGCCGGGACGCCGTCGAGCTCGAGGGGCAGCGCGACGTTCTCGGCGGCGGTGAGACCCGGGAGGAGGTTGAAATCCTGGAAGACGTAGCCGATCGTCCGCCGGCGAAGGCGCGCCTTGTCGTTGCGCGACAGGCTGGACAACGCCTTTCCGCCGATCCGCACCTCGCCGCTCGTCGGCTCCTCGAGGCTGCCGGCGATGGTGAGCAGCGTCGACTTTCCCGACCCGCTCGGGCCCATCACGGCGACGAGGTGACCTTCGTCGACCGAAAGATCGATCTCGTCGAGGGCACGCACGGCGGTCTCGCCCTCGCCGTAGAACTTCGAGATCTGGTGGAGTTCGAGCAGGCTCATCGGGGCAGACCATCCTTCGCCGCATGCGCGGCAACTCGTTCAGTAGGACACGTATGACGATACTGAGTATCCTATCTAGATCACTCCGTGTCAAGCGTGGGCCGACTGGCGGCAGGGTCGCTCCAGCGAAGCGGGCGATTACCGCCGAGGTCCGGAGCGACTGCTCTCCTCGAGCAGCGCCTCGGGGCTCGGCGGCGGCACCGTCTGATCGACGACACGGCCGTCGCGGAGAAAGACCACCCGGTCGGCCCACGAGGCCAGCTGGGCGTCGTGGGTGACGACGACCGCGGCGACCCCCTGCTTGCAGGCGGCGAGGATCATGCGCATCACCGCCTCGCCGTTGGTCGAGTCGAGCGCTCCGGACGGCTCGTCGGCCAGGAGGAGGCGTCGCTCGCCGACCACGGCGCGAGCGATCGAGACCCGCTGGCGCTCACCGCCGGAGAGCTGATCGGGATAGTGCGTCGCCCGATCCGCAAGGCCCAGCTCTTCGAGCGCGGCCATGCCCGCGGCGTGCGCCTTCTTCCCCGACAGGCCGTCGAGCTCGAGGGGCAGCGCGACGTTCTCCACCGCCGTGAGCCCGGCCAAGAGGTTGAACTCCTGGAAGACGTAGCCGATCGTCCGTCGTCGGAGACGGGCCTTGTCGTTGCGCGACATCGCCTGGAGCGACGCGCCGTCGATGACCACCTCGCCGCTGGTCGGCTCCTCGAGGCTGCCGGCGATGGTGAGCAGGGTCGACTTTCCCGAGCCGCTCGGGCCCATCACCGCAACGAGCGTCCCGCACTCGACGTCGAGGTTGACGTCTTGGATGGCGTGTACCTCGGCGGCGCCTTCTCCGTAGGACTTGGAGACGCGTCGCATTTCGAGGAAGCTCACCGGCGGACGACCAGTCGCCGCGCCAGTCGTGGAGTCGTCGAGGAGACCGATGGCTCGGCGGCGGCGCGCTTCAGTCGACCGTCGGCCGTGTCGAGCCATCGCACGACCGAGTCCAGTCGGAACAGCTCCGCATCGACGACGAGCGCGAAGGTGAGATCGAAGTCGGCCTCGTCCTCCTTGAGGCGCGTCCACTGCTGCATGAGCTCGACGAGATAGCGGCGATGGACCTGGATCACGTCGTGCACGGAGACACCCGGCACCCGTAGGGCGGACAACACCTTGATCACGAGCTCGTCGCGAGGCGGCGACGTCATGTCCGGCGGCGTGTTCAGCCACGACGAGAGCTCCGTCGATCCGGCATCGGTGATGTGAAAGCCCTTCTGCGGACCCTCGCTCTCGGTCTCGTCGGACTCGACAAGTCCGTCGCGCTCGAGGCGCTGCAGCGTCGTGTACACCTGACCGATGTTGAGCGGCCACACCTCGCCGGTGCTCGACTCGAACTCCTTCTGCAGCTGGAGGCCGTACTTCGGGCCTTCGCTCAAGAGGGCGAGGATTGCGTGGCGAACGCTCACTGGGATACCCGATCACTGATCATACTCAGTATGGTAGAGGACAGACCCCGGGTGTCAAGCGGCGGGCCATTCCACCCAAACTGATCTCGACGCTGGTCGCCGCAGCGCGCGGCGGCGCCGTTGGTCAGGTGAGGTCGAAGCGGTCGAGGTTCATGACCTTGCTCCACGCCTCGACGAAGTCGTGGACGAACTTCTCCTTGGCGTCGTCACTTCCGTAGACCTCCGCGATGGCCCGGAGCTCGGAGTGCGAACCGAAGGCCAGGTCGACGGCCGTGGCGGTCCACTTGGGCGCTCCCGTCGCACGGTCATAGCCCTCGTACAGGTACTCGGCTGAGGCGGACGCCTTCCACTCCGTGCCCATGTCGAGAAGGTTGACGAAGAAGTCGTTGGTCAGCGTCTCGGGACGGTGCGTCAAGACCCCATGCTGGGACTGCCCGAGGTTCGAGTTCAGTGCCCGCATCCCACCCACGAGGACGGTCATCTCGGGAGCACTGAGCGTCAGCATGTACGCCCGCTCGACGAGCAGCTGCTCCTGCGGCAGCTTCTCTCCGGCTCGAAGGTAGTTGCGGAAGCCGTCTGCACGCGGCTCGAGCACGGCGAACGACTCAATATCGGTCTGATCCTGCGAGGCATCCCCTCTCCCGGGCGTGAACGGGACGGAGATCTCGAACCCGGCCCTCTTCGCCGCTTCCTCGACCGCCGCGCCGCCGGCCAGGACGATCAGGTCCGCGAGCGACACCTTCCTCCCACCCGGGTCGGACAGATTGAAGTCCTGCTGGATCTGCTCGAGCGTCTGCAGCACCTTGGCCAGCTCCGTCGGGTCGTTCACCTCCCAGTCCCTCTGCGGTGCCAGGCGAATGCGCGCGCCGTTGGCGCCGCCACGCTTGTCGGTGCCGCGGAAGCTCGCCGCCGCCGCCCACGCGGTCGCGACCAACTGGGAACCGGAAAGGCCCGACTCGAGAACCTTCTCCTTCAGCGCGGCGATGTCCGGATCCGAGATCAGCTCGTGGTCGACGGCCGGCACGGGGTCCTGCCACAGCTGCGCCTCGGGAACCCACGGCCCGAGATAACGAGTGACCGGCCCCATGTCCCGGTGCAAGAGCTTGTACCAGGCCTTCGCGAACGCCTCGGCGAGCTGCTCGGGGTGCTCGTGGAAGCGCTTCGCGATCGGCCCGTAGATCGGGTCGAACCTCAGGGCGAGGTCCGTCGTCAGCATCATCGGACCGTGCCGCCTCGACGGATCGTGCGCGTCGGGCACAGCCCCCTGGGCCGCCGGATCGGTCGGTGTCCATTGCTTAGCCCCCGCTGGGCTCGTAATGAGCTCCCAGTCGTAGTTGAACAGGTTGTCGAGGAACCCGTTGTCCCACTTCGTGGGCTCGCTGGTCCACGCACCCTCCAGGCCGCTCGTGACGGCGTCCGCGCCCTTCCCGGTGGCGAAGGTGTTCTTCCACCCGAAGCCCTGCTGTTCGATCGGGGCGCCCTCGGGCTCGGGGCCGACGTGCTGCGCATCGACCGCGCCGTGGGCCTTGCCGAACGTGTGGCCGCCGACAATCAGCGCGACGGTCTCCTCGTCGTTCATCGCCATGCGAAGAAACGTCTGGCGAATGTCCCTCGCCGCGGCGAGGGCGTCCGGGACCCCGTTGGGGCCTTCCGGGTTCACGTAGATGAGGCCCATCTGCACGGCACCGAGAGGCTCGGCCAGATTCCGGTCACCGCTGTAGCGCGCGTCCCCGAGCCAGGTGTCCTCCGGACCCCAGTAGATCTCGTCGGCCTGCCAGAAGTCCTGCCGTCCGAACCCGAACCCGAAGGTCTTGAAGCCCATGGACTCGCAGGCGCAGTTGCCGGCGAAGATGATGAGGTCGGCCCACGAGATCTTCCGGCCGTACTTCTGCTTGATCGGCCACAACAGGCGGCGCGCCTTGTCGAGGTTGGCGTTGTCGGGCCAACTGTTCAGGGGGGCGAACCGCTGCGCACCCGTGCTGCCGCCACCGCGGCCGTCGCCGATGCGGTAGGTGCCTGCGGCGTGCCAGGACATCCGGATGAAGAGCGGCCCGTAGTGGCCGTAATCTGCCGGCCACCAGTCCTGCGACGTCGTCATGACTTCGAAGATGTCACGCTTCAGCGCGTCGACATCGAGCGTCTTGAACTCCTGCGCGTAGTCGAAATCGCGCAGCGGGCTGGACTGCGCTGTGTGCCGGTGCAGCACCCCGAGGTCCACCTGGTTCGGCCACCAGTCCTGGTTCGTCCTCGGCCGCCAGGCGGTGGCGTCCGGCGCGGGGAGGGCCGGGGACTCGCTCTCGGACTTACTCATTTCGGTCTCCTTTGCGGGATCTCAAGAGATCGCTCAACAGCTAGGCATATTCGATCTATTACTAGATGAGTTCTAATACTTGATCTATACCAAGTCAAGAGCTAGCCTGCCGGGAATGGCGGAGGACCTGCTGACGCGCTTGCGCGACCGGGATTGGCGGCTCAGCGCGCAGCGGCGTGCGGTGGCGGAGGTACTCGTCGGCGAGCACGTCCACCTCACCGCCGAGCAGGTGCACGACCTCGCACAGCAGCGCCTGCCCGAGATCAGCAGGGCGACCGTCTACAACACGCTCAACGAGCTCGTCGCGATGGGTGAGCTCCTCGAGGTGGATGTCACCGAGGGGGCGAAGCGCTACGACCCAAACGTCACCGTCAAGCACGACCACCTCGTCTGCGAGGTGTGCCACACGATCTCGGATGTACCGCGCTCGGGGGCGGGTCCGGCGATCACCGAGGATGCCCGCCGCGGCTTCCTCGTGACCGGTGTGGAGATCACATACCGGGGCCTGTGCCCAGCCTGCGCCGAGCGCCACCGCTCGTAGCGCCCGCTCCCACGGACATCGGCCACCAAGTGGCCGCCCCTTCTCGCGCCCTGCTGCCCGAGCCGAGCGCGTAGTTCGCCGGCGTCACGGTGGCGCCATCGGCGGACAATCCGCGGGGGCGGTGACCACCCGGATGGGCGATCCGCCGAGGTACGCCACGACGTCCTCCGCCATCCGCCGCCAGGCGGAGCGGAAGAGTTGCTCGCTGACGTAGCCGATGTGCGGCGTGACGACGACGTTGCTGAGCGATCGGAACGGGTGGTCCGCAGGGAGAGGCTCGCGGTCGAAGACGTCGAGGCCGGCACCGGCGAGCTGACCGGAGGAGAGGGCCTCGACAAGGCCCGCCTCCTCGACAATCGGACCGCGGGAGATGTTCACCAGGATCGCGCCCCGCTTCATCTTGGCGAGGTCGTCGGCCCGCAGCGTATTGCGGGAGCGCTCCGAGAACACGAGGAAGACGCCGAGGACATCAGCGCTCGCCAGTAGCTCCGCCTTCTCGACCTTCGTCACGCCGAGCTCGGCGCACCGCTCCTCGGTCAGATTCTGGCTCCAGGCGATCACATCCATGCCGAACGCCTTCGCGACCGGGACCATCGCGCCGCCGAGGCGGCCCGCGCCGAGGAGACCGAGCGTCTTGCCCCCGAGCGCGATCGGGAACCCCGTTTGCCAGCCACCGGCGCGGATGACCCGGTCTTCAATGCCGGTGCGCTTCGCCACGGCGAGGATCAGCGCCCATGCCATCTCCGACGGTGTGGGCAGGCCGCGGGGCGCCTCGTAGTTGGAGGGACGCACCGTCGCGCCTCGATCGGTCCCCGCGGTCCCGCAGAGCAGGATCCCCCGTTCGATCCGGGCCTCATGGTCGACGACGTTGCTCGTCGGGCCGTTGCAGACGATCAGCCTCAGGTTGGGGAGACCTTCGAGCACCGCCCGAGGAAAGCGCGCCCGCTGCTGGGTGATCACGACGATCTCGTAATCGGAGAGCTCGTCGACGAGGCGTTCCGGTGGGATCGCCTCGCGATAGACGGTGATCTCCGCGTCGTCGGGCAGCGCCGTCCAGTCGCCGTATTCCAGAGCAACCCCGATGTAGTCGTCGAGGATCGCGATCTTTGTCATGCCCGCCACCTCGCTGCGCCACGGACGCGTTGGCCATCTCTTCCTCCGAGCACCATTTCCTCCTCGATCCGTACTGGGCGGGCCGGTTCTTCGACGCCCGTCCGAGTCGACCAGAGCGTCCCGGCAGCCCGCGACCCAGAGTGATCGTCGATTCGATCGGTGTCAACGGCTGCGAACGCGACCGTGGGGTCCGAAGACAGGATGGCGGTAGCGTCGAGCCGATGGTGCTCTTTGCCCTCGGCGGATTGGCTGCCGTCCCGGCGTCCACCCGAATCGATTTACTCGCCCCGCGGACTCGGGCGGCGTTGGAGGCGGCCGACCTCCTTGACGCCGTCGGCGTGGTCGAGATCGATCCCGCGGTGTCCGACACGGCCACCACGCAGATGGTGTTCGGGCTGTCCATGGACACCTTGGCCAACTGTGTCGTCGTCGGCGGAAAGCGGGAGGGGATCGAGCGGATCGCCGCTTGTGTGGTCCTGGCCACCGATCGGGCCGACGTCAACAACGTGGTCAAGCGGTCGCTCGACGTGCGCAAGGCCTCGTTCCTCCCCCAGAGCGCGCGGTCGAGCTGAGCGGCATGGAATACGGCGGCATCACCCCCATCGGGCTCCCCGAGAACTGGCCGATCCTGATCGACCGCCAGGTGGCGAACACCGCCGTCGTCAGCATCGGCTCCGGCATCCGTCGTTCGAAGGTCCTGCTCCCGGGCCAAGTCTTGTCCCGCTTGCCGGGGGCCCAGGTCATCGACGGCCTCAGCCTGAGCACCTAATTTAGGTGTGGACGAATCGGCGAACGCTCGCGATGCTTACCCGATCTGCCGATCTGGAGGCACTCGATGCAGCACAAGGCAAGGGTGGAACTCGTGCTCGACTGCGCAGAGCCAAAGACACTCGCCACGTTTTGGCGCGAGGCGCTCGACTACCGCGACTACTACGCGGATGAGACGTTGGCGGTGCTCGTTCCCCGAGAGGGGATCGCTTCGCCGCTTCTCCTTCAGGGCGTACCCGAACCCAAGGCTGGCAAGAACCGCATGCACCTCGACATCATCGTCGACGACGTAGAAACCGAGATCGACCGGTTGCAGTCACTCGGCGCGCGTCGCATCGACGAGAGCGTGCAGAGCTTCGGGGGAACCCGATGGGTCAGAATGTCGGACCCCGAACAGAATGAGTTTTGCGTCTCCACCGGCGTCGAGTGGTAAGGCGCTCGATGGGTTCGCGCGAGATCCGATACCGGACACAGCGAATAATCGCAGCCATACCGGGGAGGAGCTGCTCATGAGCGGACCGGTGACCTCGACCGACGTGGAGATGGTGGCGACCCGCACCCCCTCGCAGTCCGGCGTGGCAGAGATACTGGAGAGCCGCACAACGAACGTCGGTTCCATCCCGGTGCGCCGTGCCCTGCCGCAGCGGGCCAGACGCACCGTAGGGGCCTGGTGCTTCTTCGACCACGGCGGGCCGCTCGAGGCGCCGGCCGGCGTGGCCGGGATCGGCCCGCACCCGCACATCGGTCTGCAGACGGTGACGTGGCTGATCGCCGGCGAGCTACTGCACCGTGACAGTCTGGGAACCGAGCAGACCATCCGGCCCGGGCAGCTGAACCTGATGACCGCCGGCGCAGGGATCGTCCACGCCGAGGAGCACACGAGCGCCGGTCGGGTCGAGCTCGCCCAACTGTGGATCGCCCAACCATCGGCGACCCGGGAGGGACCGGGCGAGTTCGAACATCACGCCCAGCTGCCCGAGGTCGACCTCGGCGGGGGAACGGCCACGGTGCTGGTCGGCTCCCTCGCCGATGCCGTCTCGCCCGCCCGGCGCGACACCGATCACGTCGGCGTCCAACTCTCGGTGCGTTCGCAGGTCGTGGTGCCCGCGACCCGGGCCTACGAGTATGTCGTCGTGCCGATGGACGCCCCCATCGAGGTGGACGGCCGCCTGGTCGAGCCCGGCCGGCTCGTCTATCTCGGCCCTGGCCGCGACGAACTGCCGGTGCGGGCGGTGGACCCGGCTCGGGTGATCCTGTTGGGAGGGGTTCCGTTCGGAGAACCGATCCTCATGTGGTGGAACTACGTCGCCCGCACCCACGAGGAGATAACGGCAGCGCACGAGGACTGGACCCAGCGCCGGGACCGGTTCAAGATCCCCCCGTCGCAGCTCGCGCCGATCGACGTCGCCCCCCCGCCGTGGGCGCCGCACGCGTGAGCACGGTACGAATCGGCATTCTCGGGGCGGCCCGCATCGCCCCCAACGGAGTCATCCGCCCGGCCCGCGGTCACCCCGAGGCCGAGGTGGTGGTCGTGGCCGCCCGGGACCGGGCCAGAGCCGAAGCCTTCGCGGCCAAGCACGGGGTGCCACGCGTGGCCGCCTCCTACCAGGCGGTGATCGACGACCCGGGAGTCGACGCCGTCTACAACCCCCTCCCGAACGGACTGCACGCCGAGTGGACCCGCAAAGCCATCGCCGCAGGCAAACACGTGCTCTGCGAGAAGCCGTTCACCGCCAACGCAGCCGAGGCCGAAGTGGTGGCGGCCGAAGCCGAGCGTTCGGGGCTGGTCGTGATGGAGGCCTTCCACTACCGCTATCACCCCATGGCCAAGCGGGCGGTGGAGATCATCGCGGGCGGTCAGCTGGGCACCATCGAGCGGGTCGAGACGGCGTTGTGCTTCCCCCTCCCCCGTTTCTCGGACATCCGCTACCAGTTGCACCTGGCCGGCGGGGCCACCATGGACGCGGGCTGCTACGCCGTCCACATGGCGCGCACCTTCGGTGGGGGCGAGCCGCAGGTCCTGTCCGCCGCGGGCGAAGCTTCGCTCCGAGGAGGTCGATCGGGCCATGACCGGGGAACTCCGATTCCCGGGTGGCTACCCGGGGAAGGTCACGGCGTCCTTGTGGTCCTCGTCGCTCCTGCACATCACCTCTCGAGTGTGGGGCTCCGAGGGGCGCCTCAGCCTGATCAACCCCCTGGCGCCCCAGACGTGGCACCGCCTGTCGGTCACCGCGGCCGGCCGGACCCACCGAGAGAGGTTCAGCCGGCGGCCGACCTACGCCTTCCAGCTCGATGCGTTCTCCGCGGCGGTCTTGCGCGGGGAACCGATCCTCACCCCACCGTCCGATTCGGTGGCCAACATGAAGGTCATCGACGCCCTCTACACCGCGGCGGGGCTGCAACCCCGACCCTCGGCGGCAGCGTGACGAGCTGGTGTCGGATCGGGGAAGAGCTGTTCGTAGCACGGGTAGCGGCCGCCCACGAGGGGAGCCCCGAACCACAGGAGATGATCCGAGATGCACCTCATTGCGCGGCGGATCCACGAACGTCTGCCGGAAAGCGTCAACCTGGACGACCTGATTTCCGCGGGAACCATCGGGCTGATCGCCGCGATTGACCGCTTCGATCCGGGGCACAACGTGAAGCTGAAAACGTACGCCGAATACAAGATTCGGGGCGCCATACTCGATAGCCTGCGAAGTCTCGACTGGGCTCCGCGCCAGCAGCGCCGGCGTTCCAAGCAGGTAGAGGCGGCCATCGCGGCGGTGGAGCAACGCTTGCATCGCGCGCCCACCGAGGACGAAATCGCCCGCCAGTTGGAATTATCGCTGCAGGAATATCATGAGTGGCTGGTGGATATTCGAGGCGTGAATCTAGGCAGCCTGGAAGCGTCCGCGCCGGACGATGACAGCCGCAACCTTCTCAAGTACATCTCGGATGACCAGGAAAGCTGGCCTTCGCGTTTGCTGGAGCGATCCGAAGAGCAACGCCTACTGGCGGCGGCGATCGAAAAAATGCCGCGTACCGAGCGGATCGTGATCAGCCTTTATTATCACGAGGAATTGACGCTGCGGGAAATCGCCAAGGTGGTGAATCTGCACGAGTCTCGCGTCTCGCAACTGAAATCTCAGGCCATCCTGCGCCTGCGCTCCAATTTGGAGAAGCGCTGGACGGCGGAGCGTGGCGCCTAAGGGATGGCGCAAGGAGCAGGCTAGTTCGTGAGATTTTGGACCGCGCGGATCCGCGGGGATCGCTCCGCGCCTTCGTCCACGGTGACACTAACGGTCTGGGGTTTCCGCTCGCGCATCAACTCTAGCGAATAAGTTTTCTTGGCGCTGGCGGCCCGCACCGCGCCCGACAATTCGCTCGGCGAGGTCACCGGCATGCCATCCACTTTGGTGATCACATCGCCGGCTTTGATGCCGGCTTTCTGCGGCGGCCGTGTTTTCGAGCACCGAACGAACCAGCACGCCTTCCTTGACGCCGAAATATTCCGACAACTGCGGCCCGAGCGACTCCGCCTCGACGCCCAGCCGCGCAGTCCGCAGCGTGGTGTAGATTCGGGGGATGTCCGGATGCGGAATCTCCGGCATTACAAAGTGGAAATTCTCCGCCAGAGGCCGCACCTTGCGCGATGCTAGCGTCGCGGTCAGCGTCTGGGGGGCGCCATCGCGGCTGATGGTGAGCTTCACCTCGCGTCCGGCTGGTGTCTCTCGCACCATTCTTCCAAACTGCTCCATGCCCTCCACGCGCTGTCCGTTGTATTCCTGCACCACGTCGCCGGGCTTTACTCCAGCTTTCTCCGCCGGACTGCCTTCCTCGACGCGCGTGATCTCTACGCCGTAGTCTTCCTTGAGCTTCAGTTCCTTGGCGCGATTGGCGTCGATTTCGGCCAGGCTCACGCCCAGGTACGTGCCTCCGGCGAAGGGCACGCTAAATTCGCGCACCTGCGGGGCGAGCGGCGCCAGTGGCGCGCGGCGGAGCGGCCGGGGGCTGAACAAAGTCCTGGTCCTGCGCGGCCGCCGTCGCGGCGAAAAGCGCCATGCCCAATAACGCGTTCTTGATCACATCAGCCTTCATGACATTTCCCTCGAATTATTTCTCGCGGCGCAAATAAATGGTGCCGCCGACCACGTTGACGCGCAACACCGGACCGCCGCCGTTCAGCGCGCCCTGGGCTATCACCGGTCCCGTTCCAGGCTGTGCGCCCGTTTGCACGGGAACCTGCGCGAAATTCGGAAATGATACGGCCGGCCCCGCCGGTTTCGTTTGTCGCTTGAATCGTCAATGCAAGATTGGACGGAATGAAAACGGTTATGTCACCCGCGTTTGTGCTGAGCAGGGAATCGGCGAACGGATGGCCCGCAATGAGCTGCGCCAAAATGTTTCCCGAATTGGCCGAGACATGCAAAGCGCCGGCCACATTCCGCAGCCGGATGGCTCCGCCGGCCGATTCGCAGCGCACTCCGTTGGCGGCATCCACTTGAATGGCGCCGCCGGAGGTCTCCGCCGTCACCGCGCCTTCGGACTGCCCCACCTGGATGAGCCCCCCGGCGGTGCGCGCAAAAACAGTGCTCGCGGCGCGATCGATACGAATATTGCCGCCGCCTGTCGCGGCATGCACGGGGCCCGAGGCCTGATGCAGCACGATTTCGCCGCCCGCGGTTTCCAGCCACGCTGCGGAGCCCGCATGGTCCACTCGAATGGCGCCGCCGCCGGACATTACCCGCAGCGATCCGCCGACGCTACCCGCTTGAATGTCGCCTCCGGCGGTTTGCAATTCACTGCGGCCGCGAATGCCATCCACCGCGATCCGGCCGCCGGCCGATCGAGCTTCCAACCCCCCGTCCCAATCGGACGCTTGTACATTGCCTCCGCGCGTTTCCACAAACACGTTCCGCAAAGCGCGCGGCCCGGTGACGGTCAATTCCAATCCTCCGGAAACCTGACGGGGCGGAGTCACCTTGATATAGGCCATTCCGCCCTCGTTCCCGGTCTTCACGATAAATTCGCGCAGCAACGCCTCGGCTTCGCGCGCGTCCGCCGCCTTCACTCGCAACTTCAGCGCGTATCTGACCTGAGGATCGCTGGTGCCGCGCACTTGGACGTTCCCGGTTGTCTCCACCCGCAAACCCTGTACGCCGGAAGCGTCGAGCTGGCCCTGGACGGTGCGGGTCCAGTAGCCACCGTCGCGGACGGGAGCCGGCTGGTCCTGCGCCGGCATGAGCGCAGCGCCGAGAGCGACCATCGAAACTAAAACAAACGCCGCATGTCGTCCCCAGTAAAACTCC
Source organism: uncultured Actinomycetes bacterium (assembly GCA_963833735.1). GTDB lineage: Bacteria > Actinomycetota > Acidimicrobiia > Acidimicrobiales > RAAP-2 > DATNIB01. The sequence continues at coordinate 160,623 of CAWHYR010000015.1, forward strand.
TCAATAGGTCTCCACCGATGCGTTCATGTCCTGCAATACTTTTTGGCAGCGCATGCGGATGTAGCCGTTGTCTTCTTTTTCCAGCAGCTCTTGCAGCACTCCCACCATGGCGTCGGTATGCCGCTGGACCAAAAGGTCGATCACCTGGGTGCGCACTCCGGGGTTGTCGTCGGTGAGCAGCACATGGGTCAGAGCCTGCCGCGTGTCCGGATCTTCCGCGAATTGCTTCAGCCCGTCAAGAGCTTTCAATCGCACCCCGGCGTTAGGATCGTGCTCCAGCGCATACACCAGCGCGGTGCGGATCTCCGCCGATTGCGAATTGTTCTTGAGCAAGTCGACCGACTCCACGCGCAGGCCGGCATCGGAGGGGTCTTTGGCCGCAGTGAGCAGCAGCCGCTGAATCGCTTGATCGTCTACGTTGCCCGAGAGCACGCGCTGGCGCGTTTCGTCAATCACGATCTGCACGCGTCCGGGAGCCAAAGGCTCCACGTCCCGCACGCGCGATGTGGCGGGATCCACCATGCCCGCCGAATGCCAGTTGCCGAGAAAGGAGTTTGGCGCCACGCGCGCTGTCAGGAAACCGAGTACCAGCATCGCGGCCGCGCCAGCCACTTGAGCGATACCGGGCGCAAAGTGAAAACGAATGGTGAATCCCTCGCGGACTTTGTCCCACCAGTTGGAACCGGGCGCGGGAACGCCAGCGTGCCCCAGCCTGCCCGCCAGACTGAGCCGGCGCCGCAATTCGGCCCGCGACTCTTCCAGTTGCCGCGGAGCCGGAACCATCTCGGCCTCATCCAGGGCCCGGAACATGGCCTTCTCGCGAGCCAGGGCGGTCCTGCACGCCGGACATTCATCTATGTGAACTTCCACCAGCTCTTCCTCATCGAAGGAAAGTTCCCCATACAGGAACAGCGGCAGATTTTTTCTCGCTTCCTCGCATGTCATACGAAATCTCCTAAAGCCGCGCGCATCTTTTGCGTCGCCCGGAACAGGCAATTCTTAGCCGCTTCCTCCGACGTGCCCATGATTTCGCCGATGGTTCGCAGCCGCATGCCCTGATAATGTCTCATCTCAAAAACCGCTCGCTCCCGCGGCGTCAAGCCGCCCAAAACTTCCTGGATTCGCTGCTTCAATTCCCGGCTCTCCAGGCGCCGCTCGGGATCGCTGTCGGCGCGCCGTTCCGGCACCGCATCCATGCGGTCCAACGGGCCTTCGCTGGTCTCCACCACGGAACTCTCTTCGCGCCGCACTTTCCGCTTGCGCAGCGCGTCCAAACACAAATTGCTCACGATCCTGTACAGCCAGGTATGGAAGCTGCAGTCGAAACGAAACGTGTGCAGGTTCTTATAAACCCGCAGGAACGCTTCCTGATAAACGTCGTTGGCTTCCTCGGGCGAACGCAGCAGATTCGTCGCCAGCCGTAAGACAGTCTGATCGTATGAGCGCACCAATTGCTCAAAGGCGCGCTGATCGCCTTGTTGAGCCGCCCGAATCAGCTCCGGTTCGTCCATTCTGACGGCTGCCTGCACTGCGGTAGCCTGTTGCAACAATGTGATAGACGGAAGAAAGCCGAAAAGGTCACGCCCGCGAGCGGCGCAGCTATCAGCCGGCTAATTCGACTTCGATCTTCTTATTGGGCGGATCCAGTTTCAAGATGCGGAAAGTCCGGATCTGACCGGCGCGCGGGGATTCGCTCTGGGGCGATGCCGCCGTAGGGCCCTGCTTCCATTTGGCTGATAACATGGCGGTTAGCGACGTCAAGTCAGTTTTAGGGGTAGCTTCGGGCACGTTCGGGCTATTCGCGGCTTCTTCGCGGACCTGGCATTCGGCGAACACGCCTTCGCCGAGTTCCACTTTGGCGCGCCCACGGCCGGCTTCCACAATCCGGCCGGTCACCGATTGGCCTACCTGGTGTTCGGCCATGTATTCGTCGGCGGTGGTTGGCTCCAACTGCTTCATGCCGAGTTTGATGCGGTGGCGCTCGCGATCCACTTCCAGCACCACGGCACGCACCGTTTGCCCCGTTGCGAGGGCTTCACGCGGATGATTCAAACGCTTCTCGCTGGTGATGTCCGAGATATGAATCATGCCGTCAATGCCGCCGCCCAAATCGATGAAGCAACCGAAATTCGTGAGGCTGGTGACGGGCCCTTCCGCGACGGCGCCGATCGGATACTTCTTGATTGCGTCATCCCAAGGGTCGCCGAGAGCTTGTTTCAGGCCCAGGGAAATGCGGCGGTCGGCGGCATTGACGCCGAGCACGACGGCCTCCACCATTTCGCCGGTCTTGAGCAGATCGCTGGGCTTTTTGACCTTCTTGGCCCAGGACATTTCCGAGACGTGGATCAAGCCGTCGACACCCGGCAGCAGCTCGATAAAAGCGCCGAAATCGGCCAGGCGCGACACCTTGCCTTGCACGCGATCGCCGGTGTGAAAGCGCTCCGCGGCGGTGGACCACGGATCGGCGGCGAGCTGTTTCAAGCCCAGCGAAATGCGCCGGGCTTCGGGATTGATCTTGAGAATCTTGACCTCGATGGAATCGCCCGGCGATACGATGTCGGCGGGTTTAGCCACGCGGTGCCAGGCCATGTCGGCCACGTGCAGCAGTCCGTCCACGCCACCCAGATCGACGAAGGCGCCGAAATCGGTCAGGCTTCGGACCGTCCCGCGCAGCACGGCCCCTTCTTGAAGCTCGGCGAACTTCTTCGCGCGCGCTTGCGCCTCTTCCTCTTCCAGGACCACGCGGCGATCGACAACCACATCCTCGCTGGCCGTATCCAGCTTGATGATGCGGCACTGGATTTCCTGGCCCACCAGTTTCTCCAGCTCCGCTTGATCTTTCGCGCCGCTGCGGGAAGCCGGCATAAAGGCCCTCGATCCCACATCCACGCGCAAGCCGCCCTTTACCAGTTCCGTGACCACGCCGCCGATCGCGCGCTTTCCCGCGAAGGCTGCTTCGAGTGCGCTCCAGTCCTTGGGCCGTTCCACTTTGGTGGTCGAAAGCGTATACGAGCCGTCCGTATCTCGGCCAGTGACGGTGACACGTAATTTATTTCCCGGATGGATAGTGAGAGCGCCCGCCGCGTCCCGAAAGAGCTCCACCGGCAACACTCCTTCCATCTTTCGTCCGATGTCCACGAAGACGGACTCGGGCGATATGGAAACCACCGTGCCTTCCAGCGACTCGTTGCTTGAACGGCCGTGCTGTTGCTCGAATTCGGAGAGGATATCGGCAAACGAATTTTCTTCGGATGGCCGTGGCGCGTCCTCGGACACCGCGGACGACGGGGGAATTGCGGGGGTAAATCGGTTTTCCATGAAGCTTGAGTGCAAAACCATTTTGTCACAGTCGCGGCATGAGGTGAGAGCGATAAGATGACAGCGTGGAGCAGGGCAGCCGTTTCCGGCAAATTGTTCGGCCGCAAGATATCGTTTGGGTCGCGCTATTCGCGGTGCTGGCGATCTACGGGCCGGACCTCAACCCCGAGCCGAGAGCGGTTCTGATCGGGCTCGGCCTGATGCAAATCGTTGAGCCGAAGATCCCGTTTTTCGGCTCGCGAATGGGCGGCATCACTTCGTTTCTCATTAAGCTGGCGCTGTGGTACATCCTGATGGGATGGACCGATGGCATTTCCAGCAGCTACTATTGGCTGATTCTGTTGCCCGTGATGTCGGCGGCCACTTCTTTGGGACTGGCGGGATTGGTGGTGACTGTCGTACTGGCTTGCGGCGCTTACATTTCGCTGGTTTTGTTCCTTCCGCCGGGGTATTTTGTCAGTGAGTGGCCGGTGGTGATTTTGCGCGAAGCGACCTTTCCGATCGCCGGCTTCCTTACCTATGAGCTGCTCGCGGCGAATCGAGCGGCTACCCGTAAAGCACAGTTCGCGGCTGAACAATTAGCCGAAGCGAATCGGCATTTGCGAGAAGCCGAAGCGACCGTCCGCCGCACCGAGCGGCTGGCGGCCCTCGGCCAGCTTTCCGCGGGACTCGCGCACGAGATCCGGAATCCTTTGAGCACCATCAAAGGCTCGGCTGAGATGCTGCTCAAGAACGTGAACGCCGATAGCGCGGTGTCGCACGAGTTGGCTGGGTTCATTTCGACCGAGGTGGACCGGACTAACGCGCTGGTGACGCGCTTCCTCGATTTTGCCCGGCCGCTCGCGCTGCGGCTCGAAAAGGCGGAGCTAACGGAGGTGATCGACGAGGCAGTAGCCGAGGTCGAAAAACATACCCCGCCTTTAGACGTGAGCCTCTACAAGAATTACTCGCCCGATATCCCGCCGCTCCTTTTAGATCGCCAACTGATCGAGCGCGTGCTGTACAATTTGCTGCTGAACGCCGCGCAGGCCAGTCCGCCGCAGGGAAGTGTCACGGTGAAGACGCGTCAGCTCGGCGATACAGTGGAGATTGGCGTGATCGACCGCGGGTCGGGCATTGCCGCCAAAGACCGGGAAAGCATCTTCAATCCGTTCTTCACCACCAAGTCGAACGGCGTAGGGCTTGGGCTTGGCGATCGTGTCCAAGATCGTCGATGAGCATGGCGGCCAGATCACGGTGGAAAGCGAACCGGGCGACGGCAGCGTGTTCCATGTGTTCCTGCCTATTCGGGAGAATGAGTCAATGAAAGCCACTGTCTTAGTCGTCGAGGACGAAGAGAAGCTGCGCCGCGTGATCGAACTGCAGTTGAAGACCGCGGGCTTCGAAGTGGAACAGGCCGGAACCGCGGAGGAAGCGCTCAAGCTGGCCGATCGCGCGGACCTGATCCTCACGGATCTGCGGTTGCCCGGACTGAGCGGACTGGAGTTGCTGCAGCAGTTGCGCGGCCAGGATCTGCGCACGCCGGTGATCGTGATGACCGCGTTCGGCAGCATCGAAACCGCCGTCGAAGCCATGAAGGCCGGCGCGGTGGATTTTCTCCCCAAGCCGTTTTCGCTGGATCATCTGATGACGGTGGTGAACAAGGCGCTGGAGATGCGGACTCTGCGCGACGAGAATCGCGAGCTGCGCGCCGAGTTGAGCCAGCGCTACGAGTTCGACAACATTATCGGGCGCAGCGCGGCCATGCGCGAGATTTTCGCCACCATCGAGCGCGTCGCGCCCACGCGCGCCACCGTGCTGCTGTGCGGCGAAAGCGGCGTCGGCAAGGACCTGATCGCCCGCGCCATTCATCATCATTCGCCGCGCGACGACAGGCCGTTCGTCAAAATCAACTGCAGCGCGCTTCCCGAAAACCTGATGGAGAGCGAGCTGTTCGGCTACGAAAAGGGCGCGTTCACCGGGCGCCAACATCAGCAAGCCCGGCAAATTCGAGCAGGCCGACACGGGCACCGTTTTCCTGGACGAGATCGGCGACGTGCCGCCCGCCATTCAAGTGAAGCTGCTGCGCATTTTGCAGGAGCGCGAGTTCGAGCGGCTGGGCAGCAATAAAGTCCGGCACATCGACGTGCGGGTGATCGCCGCCACCAACGTGGATCTGCGCGCGGCGCTGGAGCAGGGGGCATTTCGCGAGGATCTCTATTACCGGCTGAATGTGGTGCCGCTGAATATTCCTCCGCTGCGCGAGCGCAAGGAGGACATTCCGTATCTGGCGCGGCATTTCGTGCAGAAACTCAGCAAGGATTTGGGCAGCCGCGTGGAATCGATTACCGACGCGGCGATTGAGAGGCTGATGGAGTATCATTGGCCCGGCAACGTGCGCGAACTGGAGAACGTGATCGAGCGCAGCCTGGTGATGGCGCTCGGGCGAGGTCCTGGAAGCGGCCGATATCCGGCTCGACCTGGCTCCCAAGTCGCGGGTCGGATTCGCGGATGGTTTTCTGCCGGAGGGCATGACGCTGGATACCTACGAGCAGGCCATCATTCGCGAGGCGCTGAACCGCGCCAACGGCAACAAGAGCCAGGCCGCGCGGCTGCTGGGGCTGACGCGCAATGCGCTGCGCTATCGCTTGTCGCAGATGGGCATCGAATCGTGACTCGAACCGCGGCGGGCTAGAACAGGCAACCTAGGAACATGGCTAGGAGCATTGGATGGTGTCCAGGTCACGGGGCCGGTCGAATTACTGGAGGCCGCTGGTGTGAATCCCGACAACACTCCAGCGCGGTCCTGGAGCTCGAAGCGAAAGCCGTGATCCGCTACCCTCGCTTGGCCCGCGCATACTGCTTGGGCCATGGACCGTTCTGATGCAACTGGTCCGCCGCGCGCAGCGGCCAATAGGGATCGCGCAAAAGCTCACGCGCGAGAAACACCAGGTCGGCCTGGCCGGTGCGAAGAATATGATCGGCCTGTTCGGGCGAGGTGATCATCCCGACTGCGGCGGCCGGAATCGCGGCTTCCTTGCGGATGCGTTCCGCGAAGGGTACTTGGAATCCCGGGCCCACGGGAATTGGAACATTGGGCACGGCGCCGCCGGACGAACAATCGATCAGATCTACGCCCAGCGGCTGGAGCTGTTTCGCGAGGCAAACCGAATTCTCGATAGTCCATCCGCCCTCGGCCCAATCGGTTGCGGAAATTCGGACGAACAACGGAAGAGTTGCCGGCCATGCCAGGCGGATGGCCTGCACCACTTCGCGCAGAAGGCGCGTACGGTTTTCGAAAGAGCCTCCGTAACAATCGCTGCGCGTGTTGCTCAACGGCGAGAGAAACTCGTGCAGCAAGTAACCGTGGGCGGAGTGGATTTCAACGATCCTCGCGCCGGCTTCGCGCGCCCGCCGCGCCGCGTCCGCAAACGCCTTTACGACGCGCGCGATTCCCGCTTGGTCCAGCGGCTCGGGCGTTATCGACGCCGGTGAAAACGGTAGCGCGCTCGGAGCGAAGATGGGGCGCCAGCCTTGCTCCGCTTCAGACAAGGCTCCGCCGCCATTCCACGGGGCTGCGGTGCTGGCCTTCCTGCCGGCATGCGCCAACTGCATGGCAGGCGCCGCGCCATGCTCTTCGATGAAGCGGAAAATGCGGGCGAGCATCGGGATATGATCATCGGACCAGATGCCCAGATCCTGCGGGCTGATGCGACCCTCGGCGAGAACGGCGGATGCTTCGGTCATCACCATGGCCGCGCCGCCCACGGCCCGGCTGCCCAGGTGTACGAGGTGCCAATCGTTGGCGAAGCCGTCGACGCTTGAATACTCGCACATGGGCGAAACGCCAATGCGGTTTCGCAAGTTCACTTCACGAATTTGCAAGGGCGCGAACAGATGAGCCGGCTTGAGGTTCGCCACGTTGGGTTGCGTCATGCACCCTTTGTAGCATTGAGGGGCCAGAGCTTACGGAGGAGGACAAAGCTTACGGTGCCTTCGGCCGCCGCAGCCACGCGAGCGCCAGCGCCGCTGCCAGCAGGAAAGCCGTCAGGCCAGCCAGCGGAGGCAGATGCAGGACCCAGATGTTTGCGGCGGTCGCGCCAACCATCACCACTGCAATCTGAAGTGCCGCCACAAAGCGGTATTTCGGGATCAGCAAGCCGACCGCACCGCTGACTTCCAGAATGCCGGTGAAATACCGAAACCATTGCCCGAGCCCGATCTGCGCGAATTCCTGAACCATGGCGCGCGCTCCGAGCAATTTGACGCCGCCGGCAAATATAAAAACCACGGCAAGCACAACAGCAAGAATCCATGCCAAGATGTTTGAGGCTGCTTTCATTTAGGGCCCGATCGGCATCACCCCGTCCCGGTGCAGTCCCAGCTCCATGACCACCGGAGCCTCCTCTTCCTCAAACCGCAGTTCCTGTTCGTCCCGCTTCGCCAGTGCGACCGTCGCGCGCCTGATCGCGATCCACGCGACGGCCAACAGCGCCAGCAATGCCACCGTGCTGCCGGTCCCGCGCAGCGCGTGCCTTTCGGCCAAGGCAGTATCCGGGCCTGTCACCAGCACTCCCAGGGCGACCAGAAGAACCATGTGAAAGCGCGATTTGCCGGGCAGGTAGGAACAGGTAAAGGGGATCTTCCGAAAACGCAGCAGGCAGAGATCGGCCACGATCATGCCAAAGAATCCAAGAACCACCAGGTGCGCCGCGTTTTGCCGTCCGGGCCAAATCCCCAAACACGCCACGGCCGTGACCAGCCACACCGGCGCCACGGAGAGCAGAAGCAGCGCACGCCGGCTGGCGGCCAGAGTCTCCAACCCAGCCCGCGTTCCGGCTCCTACTCCAATCAGGCGGAAGATCCAGTTGGCCCGCAGATCCAGCGGCAGGGCGAACGCCGCCCGCGTCCCAACCGCGGCCAGCATAATCATCATGCTGCTGGCGGCCCACAGCAGCATGCTCTCGTCGCGCCATGGATTGTTCAGCGCGGCCGGGGATCCTTTCAGCATCAGGCTGGTGATGGCGAGGCCGATTCCCAGATAGAAGCCCAGCAATCAGGCGATGCTGCTTGCTGCGCGCCATGGTGCGCACGCTGAATTGCCCGATCGCGGTCTGAGGCTGGTCGCCGAATCGGGGCAGCCAACCGAAACGCGCCGAGCCGGGCACGATATCGGGCTCCTCCACGATCTTGCGCAGCGTACGCCAATAGGAAAGCGTGTAGGCCACGGCCGCTCACGCACACCACGCTCGCCAATCCAATCCACGCCCGCCGCGCCAGACGGCTCCAGCGCCGGATGCAGCGATCCGTTCAATTGCTCATACAGCCCCAGAAACCAGTACGACGGCAGCCAGTGAATTGCGCGCCATATCGAGTCCGTCGTGAGGTCGTCCAGTCCGCCGAAGCCCGGTTGCAGAAAGTAAACGCCCATGAATCCACCAATGGCCGCCAGTTGCAGATATCCCGAGAGGCGCAGAAATAGCCGCCGCGGCAGTAGCAGCGCCGCCAGGCCCTGCACTCCCAAAACCGCGCCATAGATAAACACGCCGGCCGCCAGCATGGTGAACCAGTAGGCGCCGAACGATCGCAACACGCCCCGAAATCCCGTGGTCGCCGGGACCAGCACGGTATCGAGCGACATGGCCGGCTCGCCCGAAAGCCGCTGCCGGATATGCTCGCCGATCAAGTCGGGAGAGAGCAGCGGGCTTCGGTCCGTAGTTGCTGAGAACCACCGCCGCACAGTCCTCGCGGTGGATTGAAGAAGACATGGCTGGTGAAGCCGGCCGTTGCTCCGTCATGCCAGTAGGTTTCGGTGTCGGCGCCATAAAACCACGCGAGAGCGATTTGCTGGCCTCCGGGCGCAGGCTCGCGAAGCCGATGAGATAAGGCGAGCGCGCGGGAGAGCGGCGCATATTTCTCCGGGTGCAGATTCGCTTCCAGATACGTGAGCATGTCGCCCGCCGTGGAGCGAATCCCCCCGGCCCCGGCCAGGGCATCCAGATCCCACGCGTGTACTGGACGATGCTTCTCGTCGTGCCCCTGCATGAATCGGCGCTGCTGCTCGGCGGAGAGTTTGACCACCGTGTCGGCCAAGCCCAGCGGGCCCGTGATCTCCTCTCGCAGTTGATCGGGATAACTTCTCCCGGCCCGCTCCGCCAGACGCCTGCCCCAGCAGTCCAACTCCAAGATTGCTGTAAGCGAAAGTGGTCTCCTCCGGTTTTGCGAGTCCGTGGCTTTTCAGGTAGGCATAAAGCTGTTCGGGTCCGTAATCGGCGAAGGGGTTGTCCGGGTCGGCCGGGTGGATGTTGTCGGGAAATGCGGGCAATCCCGAGTGATGCGTCGCGAGGTCGAGCAGCGTAATCTCCTGGTCCGCGCGGTTTCTTCACCGTTCCGGCCGGCAGCAACTCCCGAACCGGCTCATCCAGCCGCACCTTCCCCTCCGCTCACCATCCGCGCCAGCATCAACCCCGTGAACGTCTTCGAAATGGAGCCGATTTCAAACAGCGAGTCGGGCTTCGCGGTCCCATAGGTGAAGACTCGCCGCTCGCCGCTGCTTCCAGACTCCGATCGCCAATCCCAATCCCGTGCCCGGCGCCAGTTCGCCGCTGGTCAACTGCTGCCTCAAGTCGCGATCCATCACGGATTCATGTCGCGCGCCGCCACCGGAGCCGGGGCCGCATCGAAAGTCAACGCCGGAAGCGCGGCCGGCGCGGCATACGCGGCAAATACCAGCGGCAAGATCAACCCCATCGCGCTGTGCAGCAGCACGATGGTCAAGCCCAGCGACGTTGCTACCGCCGCCACTTTCGCCAGAAACATCGTACGCGCCCGCACCGGCAAGGGAGCCAGCACCAGCACGTCGCGCCGGTCTGGAAAGGTGGCATCCCAGCTCAGTACCGCGAACAATCCCACCACCAGCATCGTGGTCGCGATCACGAAATGCTGCGCGATCATCGCGTACACGAGCACGATGGCATCCGGCGTCCCTGCCGGGTGCGTTGGGGTTGGCGAGAATCGCGCCACGAACGACACTCCGACGCTGACCAAGATCAGCAATGTCGCAAACTGTCCCAACAGCTTGTTCGCGTCGCCCTGTGCGTGCGCCGAGAGCACTTCCAGATCGAACACGCGAAACAGAAACTGGCGATAGAGAACCCGGAATTGCAGTTTCGTATTCATGCGGGTCACGCTCGAATCAGGTCGGCTATTTCGCGCGAGATCGCAGTGGTGTCCTGCTCCACGGCCAGCTGCTGCGAAAGATTCCCTCCAGCGTGGGCACCGCCATCAGCGTCCGCAGCCGTTCAATGGAATCGTCGGCGACAACTTTGCCGCGGTGCAAAATCACCACGTGCGAGCAGACCCGTTCCACGGTTTCCAGTTCGTGCGAACTGAACAGCACCACTTTGCCGCGCGCGGCCAGTTCCTGAATCAGGCTCCGCAGCACCAGCCCCGTGCCGACGTCGAGTCCGGAAAACGGCTCGTCCAGCAAGAGCAGGTCGGGATTGTGCAGCAGCGCCGCCGAAAGCAGCACCTTCTGCCGCATGCCCTTGGAGTAGGACGATATTGCCGCGTGCCGGTCGCCATGCAGCGAGAGCAATCGCAGCAGGCCATCGATTCGAGTCGCGCGGTCGGCTTCGCGGGCAGATCGCGCAACTGGCCCACCATGGTGAGGTACTCCAGGCCGCTCAGGTGCGAATAAAGATACGGCTCTTCGGGCACATAGCCCATGCGCTGCTTGAAACCGAGCAGGTCGTCGCGGATCGGCTGGCCATCGAATAAGAATCTCGCCGGCCGAAGTCTCGAGCAGCCCGGTGATCATTTTCATGGTGGTGGATTTGCCGGAGCCGTTCGGCCCCAGGTATCCGGTGATCTCGCCGGCGCGCGCCGAAAAACTCACGTCGTCCACGGCCGGGATGCCGCTGAAATCGTTTGGAGACGTTGCGCAGTTCGAGCGTCATGTATTACCGACCCCGTGAAAAGACCGCTCCAGGAATCGTCCAGCCGGAGCCACTGGGGCTTTGCGGAATAACCGGACGACGATCTCCGAAATCTGCAGCAGGCCATGGCCGTGCGGGCAAGTCGATTCGGCGCCGTACCATTCGAGGAATGTCCGCGACGGAGTGCCGATGCGAACCGGGTTGGTGAGCAAACGAAGGCACACCGGGCAGCGCCGCTGCTGATCCGTGATCACCCAACGCAAGGCGAGGATGACCGCCGCATCCCACCCCAGCCCCGTGAACCCTCCCAACCGGTCCGAGGAGAATTTGAGCGAGAAATCCGCAAAGCATAATCGGCTGCAGGAGCGCAATCTTCAAAACCAGAAACATTCCCCGGCGCATCCTGCTCGGCCAAGGCAAGGCCTGGCGATTGGCAGGCGCCCGCCATACCCGCAGTGTGCCGGGCAGAAGCAGAGCAGGAAAACAAGAGCATCGCGCTGCATGCCCCCGGCAAGTCGCGCAGCTCTCTGGGACGAGGCCGACTCCAGGCGCGGAGACAACAGGTGAACCGTGATAAAGATGCTCACCGCTGCGAGTGTGGCCAGCAAGGCCAGGCAACTCAGCGGAGACTCCAGATGGGTTCCGGTTCGCTTCACGCGGCTGAGGTTATTTCGTCTCAGCCACAGCGCGTCCCGAAAAGCGCCCAGAACGAACGCCATTGCGCGGCATCGCGGGACATACCAGAGCTCCGATCGCCACTCTTCCAGCCACTCGGCGCGTTGATCGCCGGGCGCCAGTAAGGATGCGACGCGAAGAGATCGTGAACTCCGGCCATGCGTTGTTCATACGTCTTCAACCTCCTCGGTCGCAACCAGCTTGGCCAGCAGCGGATAGCGCTTCCGCGAGGCCTCCAGCGTAATTTCCCCAGCGCGTGTGAGCCGATAATACTTGCGCGGCGGCCGCTGTTCGGCTTCGGCGACCGACTGGCGCTCCCACTGCGATCGAATCAACCGATCGCGCTCCATCCGGCGCAATGCCGGGTAGACAGTTCCGCTCGGAAGGCCAGTAACCTCCATCACTGTGTAGCCATAAATCTGGCCGGCGCCGATGGCTTGCAGAATCATCGCCGAAGTGTGGGAGAGTTTTGGGCTGTCTGCCATGCTGGAAGTATACCTATGTAGATATCTACCTGGCAAGAAAAAAATTGGATCCTCTTCGGCTGGAAGCTCGTCCTCGCTCGGATACCCCTGCCACGATCTGTTACACTGCCACCTTGAGACCGAAACCCGCCACGGTCGTGGCCCTCTACCCCGGTTCCTTCGATCCAATTACGAACGGCCACTTGGACCTGATCCAGCGCGGCTCGGCCCTCTTCGATCGCCTGATCGTCGCCATTCTGCGCAACGACGAGAAGCGTCCGCTGTTCAGCGTCGAAGAGCGAATGGAGATGCTGCAAGGAAGTGACCGGCGATCTTCCCAACGTTGAGGTGGGTTCGTTCGGCGGCCTGCTGGTGGATTATGCCGCCGCAGCGCGGCGCGAGTGTCATCCTGCGCGGCATTCGCGCCATCTCCGACTATGAGTACGAGCTGCAGATGGCGCTCATGAATCGCCGCCTGCGGCCCGAGATCGAGACAGTGTTCCTGATGGCGAGCGAGGCGTATTCCTTCATCAGCTCGCGCCTGGTGAAGGAAGTGATCCGGCTGGGAGGAAATATCGCGCGATCTCGTGCCGCCGTCGATTGAAGGTAGACTAAAAAGAAGACTCCTCGAAGAAAACGGAGAAGAATAACACTTCCATGCAAGCAACCTTGGAATTAGCCGACCGGATCTCGCTCGATCAGCGAGTCCTCCACGATGAAAGTCGCCGCCGATGCCGACCGGCTGCGCCGCGAAGGCGTGGACGTGGTGGATTTTGGCGCCGGCGAGCCGGACTTTCCGACGCCCGACAACATCAAGAAGGCCGCCATCGCGGCCATCGACGCCAACTTCACCAAGTACACGCCCACCGGCGGGACCGTGGAGCTGAAGCAGGCCATTTGCGACCGGCACCACGACGACTACGGCACTCCTACACGCCGGCCGAATGCATGGTGACGGTGGGCGGCAAGCACGCGATCTTCAATCTCATGCAGGCGCTGATCAAGCCGGGCGACGAAGTGGTGATCCCGGTGCCGTATTGGGTGACTTACAAAGACGTCGTCAACTACGCCGGCGGCAAGTGCGTGTTCGTCGAGACCGACGAGGCGAACGGCTTCACCTTCACCGCCGACGAGATCGCGCCGCAACATCACGGCCAAGACCAAGCTGTCTGATCATCAATTCGCCCTCCAATCCCAGCGGCGCGGTGCTGAGCCGCGAAGAGTTCGAGAAGATTTACCGTCTGGCGTCAAGCGCGGCATTCACTTGATGACCGACGAATGCTACTGCCAGTTTCTTTATGACAGCGAGCCGTTCTCCATCGCGTCCATGCCGGGCGCCAAGGAGCACGTGCTGGTGGCCGGATCGCTTTCGAAGACTTATGCCATGACCGGCTGGCGCATCGGATTCGCGCTGGCGCCCAAGCCGATGATCGACGCCATGATGAAGCTGCAAAGCCACACCACGTCGAATCCGACTTCGATCGCGCAGAAGGCCGCGATGGAGGCGCTGCGCGGGCCGCAGGATTCGGTGCCGATCATGCTGGCCGAATATCGCAAGCGGCGCGATTTCGTGGTCCAGCGCCTGCGCGCCATCCCCGGCGTGAAGATCGCCGAGCCGCGGGCGCGTTCTACGCTTATCCGAACGTCTCCGTGGGTTTCCGCAACGGCATTACGTCCGCCTTGCAATTCTCGGAGAGGCTGCTGGCCGAGGCGCATGTCGCGGTCGTGCCGGGCGAAGCTTTCGGCACCAGCGAGCACGTCCGCATCTCCTACGCCACTTCGCATGAAGGAACTGGAGCGCGGCCTCGATCGGATCGAGCGCTTCATCCGTGAGCGATAAGCGTGACATCCCCGGTCCGTCTGCCCACGCGCTTTCTCGAAAAGGTGTGGGGCGCGACGGATCTTTGCCCTGGTATCCGAAGTCGGAACAGAAAATCGGCGAAGTGTGGTTTGAAGCCGATCTGCCGCTGCTGGTGAAGTTCGTATTCACTTCCGAGCGGCTGTCGGTGCAGGTTCATCCCGACGACGATTTCGCGGCGGCGCACGAAAATTCTCGCGGGAAAACCGAAATGTGGTACGTGCTGCGAGCCGACCCCGGCGCGCGCCTGGCCATCGGGTTTCGAGAGCCGCTCAGCGCCCGAGCGGCTGCGCGAAGCGGCATTGAGCGGCGAAATCGAGCAACTGCTCAATTGGATCGACGTGCAGGCCGGCGAGCATTTTTCGTTCCGGCCGGCACGGTTCATGCCATCGGCGCCGGGCTGGCGCTGTGCGAAATCCAGCAGCACTCCGACATCACCTACCGGCTGTACGATTACGGCCGTCCGCGCGAACTGCACTTGGACAAAGCCGTACAGGTGGCCTTCAGCGGAGCCAGCGACACCAAATCCGTGATGCTGCCGATCGATTGCCAGTATTTCCACACGGAACTTGCAATGACGTCTTCCAGTTTGTTGTACAAGCCGGAGCCCGGCCGTTTTCATATCCTGATCTTCGCGAGCGGGCTTGGCAAAATCGCTGGTCAGCAGTTTCGGGAGGGTGAGGCATGGCTGATTCCCGCCGCCAGCGCGCCATTTTCCATTGAACCCGACGGTCCGGTGAAATTCCTGCGCACGTGGGTGCCTTGAAGTGCGCGGCCTTAGCCGATCCCCAGTTCGTCCACTCGCTCGAGCGGCGCGCCGCAACTGCGGCAAATAATCGCCGAACAATCGCCGCACACCAGCGGATCGGCGACGGCGGAGTGACATCGCGGACAATAGAATTCGACTTGCGTGGGAGTTATTTCGGCATTAGTTACTTCATCTGGCCATTACTGATACACTACCAATAGCGCACAGCGCGGGCGCGCTCCAGGGTGAAGAAAACAATCGCGGCCCGCTGCGTTGTGCGCGATGTAGAAGAAGCTAGGTGACATTGACTCGCGCTGTACTTTGTCTCCCGTTCCTCTTCCTTGTTTCCTGCGGCGATCAGCCTCCTCCCGTTCATTCTCTTGGCGAAGCCTACGTCGGCCCCAGCACGCTCACTCTGCGCCGCGAATTAGCACTGAAGTCGCCCGTCGCCGCGACGGTCAAACACGGAGACAAGCTCGCGATGATCGAGTACCGGCACCGCCTGGTCAAGGTGAGAACGGAGCGAGGCGCCGAGGGATGGACCGACGCACGGCAGCTTCTGACGCCCGCGCAGATGGATGAATTTCGCGCCATGGCCGAAAGCACTTCGCGCTTTCCATCGCAAGGATCGGCCACCATTTACGAGTCGCTCAATTTGCATACCGAGCCGAGCCGCACATCGCCGAGTTTCGGGCAGATCCCGGAGAACGGCAAGCTGGATGTAATCGGGCACAAACTGACGCCGCGATTCCAGAGTGCCGAGAGCTCCGCTGCCAACGCCGGTGAAGCCTCCGCCTCCCCGCAGGAAGGCCAAGACCGAAATCCTCGCAGACCAGGATCGGTCCGCCGCCCCGGCCGGCCGCACCCAGCCCTCCCGGGAACTGGTTGGCTCTGTCGGTTCCGAAAGCCGACGCACTAACGCCGCCGCCGCCGTTCCGCCGCCCCCACCCCCGCCGGCGGTGAAACAAGTTCCGATGGACGACTGGAGCCTGGTGCCGCGCTCGGACGGCAAAGTGGGATGGGTTTTGACGCGCCCGTTAAACATGGCGATTCCCGACGAAGTGGGGCAATATGCCGAAGGACATCGCATCACCTCGTATTTTGCTCTCGGGCAAGTGCGCGATCGCGACGTCGATAAAAAACAATTGGCTCTGGACCACCATCAACAGAGGCGGAGAGCCGTACGAGTTCGATAGCTTCCGCGTGTTCGTGTGGAGTCTGAAACACCATCGCTATGAAACCGCCTACATTGAGCGAAACATCGTGGGCTACTATCCGGTCCAGGTGAACAACAGCGATTCGGCGCCGAGCTTTTCCGTGTGCTGGAAGGAGTTGACGGGCTCCGCTATCGCAAGACCTATTCTTTCGAAGGCTTTCGTGTCCGCATGGTCGCGCGGGAGCTTAAAGCGCAGACCCCGCGGGTGGACGGGGCGAAGTCGGTGGCCCGTACGCCGGCATTCGGGTGAAACCGAGGCGAAACGCTCCTGGTACGCCAGACTGAGGGACCGGGTTCACCGGCTTTTGCGATGAAGCGGAACTAGTTTAATCTCGAAGAGCTTGGGCCAGAGTTTTCCGGTCACAAAAAGGCGATTGCCCAGGACATCGTAGGCGATTCCGTTGAGAACATCCACCTGCTCGGTGCGTTCGGCGGGGCTCAAGATGCCCGCTAAGATCGATCCATCCCAACACGCGGCCGTCGGACGGAGAGAAGCGCACAATACGATCGGTCTGCCAAATATTGGCATAAATTTCTCCGCGCACAAATTCGAGCTCATTCAGATTCTCACCGGCTGGCCGCGATCGCGAACGGTAATGCGGCGTTTTTCCTGCAGCGTCAGGCCGGATCCCAAATGCGAATCTGGGCGGAGCCGTCGCTCATGTAAATATTTTGGCCGTCGTTCGCGAGTCCCCAGCCTTCGCCCAGATAGTGGAAGGTTCTAAGACGGCGGAAAGCCGCCTGGTCATACACAAAACCGGTTTCCGATTGCCACGTCAGCTCGATGATCTGTTGATTCAGAACCGTGATGCCTTCGCCGAAATATTGGGGATCAATATCGATCTGCTGCAGTACTTTGCCGGTTTCCAGCTTCTCTTTCCGCACGGAGGAACGGCCTTTCAGGCCGGTACTCTCGTAGAGAAATCCAGCGCGGAATTCCAAGCCTTGGGTGAAAGCATTGGGATCGTGCGGGTAGGCGTGGATTACTTGATAGCCATACTGCGGCGTTTGCGCAACGGCCGTGAGAACAGCCGCGGCCAAGCCGCACGCGATTCGAAATTTAATCATGAAGCAGAACCTTCAACACTCCCGGTTTCGCGGCGTCTTTGAACGCCCGCGGCGCATCCTTCAAGGAAAGCACTTCCGATATCATCCCATCATGCTGAATACAACGTTGCCTGAGGACCACCGCAGAGATGTTGCAGGTGATGCAATAAGGGATCTGCCTCCCATTACATGCGACATGTCAAAGCCAAACGAGGTTGAACACTTGATCAGCCAGAAGATGACGGAAGAGCAGAGGAGATTCTGGCAATTAACTTCTGAGCGGTACAAGAAAATTCTCGAATTAGCTTGTATTCGCGGTCTTCCCACCGCGTGATACAGCTGTCAGGGAACAACTGGAGAATGACATTCGCGTGACTGAATGTCGACACCGAATCGACTACGCAATAGAACAACACGCAGCACAAATGCTCTCCCTCGAAAAACATGAGGTCTACGCTTGTGGAAT
>CAWHYR010000016.1:0-99403 GCA_963833735.1 uncultured Actinomycetes bacterium
GACGCATTGATATGCTCACGCCTTCGACGACCCGCACGTGCACCTTGACCGTGTCCCCGGGCCGGAACTCGGGGACGTCGTCGCGCAGGCTGTCGCGGTCGATGATCTCAGTGGGGTGCATGGTGGTCCTTCTGCCCTCTCGGCGCTCCGGTGACCGGGCATCGAACCGGGACTTTGCCGGAATCGCCGCAGGTGGCGGGGGTTCGATGCGGGTTACCCATCGGTCTCAGGCACTCCCGATAAAAGTGACCATGAGTAGGGGAAATGCTCCTGATCACCGTACCACCTCGGCGTGCCTGGGCTCGAAAGACGATGCCGTCGCGCCACGTCAGCTGTGTGCTGACCAGGACCGCAATCGATTTCGGGGCGGGCCGAACCAGGGATGAGCGAACCTGGGAACGGACTTACTTGGTGGCCAGGAAGGAGGCGGAGGCATTCGCCGTCCGAAAGACGCCTTCTCTCGCGATGACTCCCTCGATCATCGACCGCGCCACACCCTCGACCGCACTCCAGTCCACCGCCTCACCCAGGAAGATCTCGACCGGCCCGCGAACACTCTCCATGGCGGCCAGCAGGGGTTCAGGGTGCGGGACGGCGAAGGCGGCCACCGTGCGCTGCTCCTGTACCCGTGGGAACACCTGCCGCAGGATGTCGGCTCCGTTCTCAGCCGAGAAGCTCGGAGGCGGCAACCACCGCTCCTCAGAGCGACCGGTGACGGTGGCCAGCGCGCTGCTCAGAACGTCATCGAAGGGTCGTGATGCGGCGTCGTTGGCCGTAGCCAGGACGTGCCCCCCTGATCGGAGCACCCGGCGACAATCCTCCAGCGCTTCTTGGTGGTCGGGAACGTGGTACAGCATCCAAAAGCACAAGATGACGTCAAAGCTCGCATCGGGGAAGGGCAGGCGCTGAATGTCGCCTGCGACGAGGGGTGCCCCGGGTCCGAGCATCCTTCGCGTGTCGTGGAGCATGCCCAGGGAGAGGTCGAGCCCGACCACGGAGCGCACGCCGAATCGCTCCGAGACCGCTCGGATCCACATCCCGTTGCCACATCCCGCGTCGAGGACTCGTTCGGTCCCCGTCCATGCAATGTGCTCGAGGATCGGTGATCCCGATGACCGTTCGGGATCGGGAAAGTCGAAGAGAGCTTGGCGCTTGACCAGGTTGGCGGCCGAGGCATAGTTCTCGCGTTGACCACGAGCGAGCATCGACGCCGTGGCGCGCTCCTCCCTCGACACGGACGCGACCCTAGTCTTCGAGGTCCCGTTCTTGGCCTTGATGAGCATGAGCACAAGCACGCACCAACACGCACAGGAGCCCGGCCTCCAACGGCAACGCTACAGTTCGGTCGGCCATGAGGGTCGTCCTCGAGTGTCGGTTGGCGCTCATGACCTCTACCCATCTGGTTAGTCCTTGGCCGCAAGGATGTGGAGGTTTGGCGAGGTGGGCGACACTGTGCTGGAACCTGAGCCGAGCAGCCTCCTTCGGGCCTGCCACCTGATCGGCGAGCGTCGGGCGGCCCGGCGCGGACCACGACGACGACAGCTTCCGTCGTGAGCGCGGCCGAGGACGGCGGGCTCGATCCGGCCGAAGTCTTCTCTCGAATCCGCGCCGAGGTCATGACAGTTGTCGTGGGCAAGGAGGAATCCCTCGAACACCTGCTCATCGCCGTGCTGTGCGGCGGCCACGCGTTGGTCGAGGACGTTCCGGGTGTCGGAAAGACGATTCTGGCGAGATCCCTGGCCATGGTGCTGGGCTGTCGCTTTCGACGCATCCAGTTCACGCCCGACGTCCTGCCGTCGGACATCACCGGATCGAGCGTCTACAACCAACAGACATCGGACTTCGAGTTCCGGCCCGGACCGATCTTCACCCAGGTGCTCCTCGCCGACGAGATCAACCGGGCCACCCCGCGCGCCCAATCGGCCCTCTTGGAGGCCATGGAAGAACGACAGGTCACGGTGGATGGGGACACGAAGCCGCTCCCCCAGCCGTTCTTGGTGCTGGCCACGCAGAATCCGATCGAGCTTGAGGGTACGTTTCCCCTCCCCGAGGCCCAGCTCGATCGGTTCCTGCTGCGCGTGCCGCTCGGCTACCCCGACATCGAGGAAGAGCACGACATCCTCCGCCGATTCGAGCGCGACGACCCGTTCGAGCGCATCAAGACCGTGACCAGCCCCGAGGAGCTCTTGATGCTCCAGCAACGCCGAGGTTCGGTCGACGTCAGCGAGGAAGTCGTCCGCTACCTGTTGGCGGTGGTCCGCTCGACGCGCACGGACGATCGCGTGGCGCTCGGGGCCAGCCCGCGCGCTGCCCTGTCGCTTCATCGTTCGGTGCAGGCCCGAGCGCTGCTGCAGGGACGGTCGGTTCGCCACCCCCGACGACGTGAAGGCGCTCACGGCTCCCGTGCTCGCCCACCGGATCCTGCTCACCGCGCAAGCCCGTCTCCGCGGCGAGACGCCAGAGGCCGTCATCAAGCTCGCTGCTGCAAGCCGTGGCCGTCCCGGTGGAGAGCGACCTCGTGGTCGAGTCGGGGTGAGCTTTCGCCGGGTTGATCCCGAGCTGTGGCTCGGGCTGGCGTTCGCCGTCTTGGCCGGCATTGGCTGGTGGCTGCACTCGACACCCTTTGCGCTGGTCGGCATGGCCGGCGTGCTGGTCACCGCGGTGATGTACGTCTGGCAGCGCGAATGTCTGACCGGCGTGAGCTATCGGCGAACGCTGGGGCACAATCGAGCGCTCTTCGGCGAAGAGGTCTCCTTCGACATTGAGCTCGTCAACGACAAGCTCCTGCCGCTCACGTGGCTGCACGCCGAAGACAAGTTCCCCCGAGAGCTGACCCTGCGCGGCGGGACCGTCCTCACCGGCCGCTCCGACCTCTCCCGCTTGCTCGTCCACCTGCTCCCCATGCTCCCCTTCCAGCGGGTGCGGCGCCGGATGACGATCGTCTGCGACCGCCGTGGCCTGCACACGATCGGGCCGGCCGAGCTGCACTCGGGCGACCCCATCGGCTATCGCCAGCAGCACCAGAAGGTTCACGAGCAGCTCGAGCTGCTGGTCTATCCGAAGGTGTACGCGCTCGATTCACCACCGATTGCCTCGCGGGTGCTCCTCGGCAACGAGCGAAGTCGCGCCCTGCTGGGCGACCCCAGCCGAGTGGCCGGGGTCCGCGAGTACCGGTCCGGAGATCCGTTGCGCTACGTCGATTGGCGGGCGACGGCACGAAGCACGGGGCTGCTCGTCCGAGAGTTCGAACCCACCGCCTCGTTGCGGGTGGCGGTGTTCGCGCGACCTGCGCGTCCCTCAGCTCAGGGGGCTGGCCCTGGAGCCACCCGAGCTCGAGTTCACCGTTGCCGTCACCGCGACCATCGTGTCCGAGCTCGCCCGACGCGACGTCGCCGTGGGGCTCTTTTCGTCGGCATCGGTCGCCGGGCGATCGATCAGTCACCCGCCGTCGAGCGCCCCGTCGGGATTGGCCGAGATGCTGGAGCTCTTGGCCCGGGCCTCCCCGTGGGGAGGGGCTCGGTTCGCCGACGTCCTGATCAGCGAAGTCCCTCGTTTCCTGCGGGGGACCAGCGTCGTCCTCGTGGCCGCCCACTTCCCCGAGCCGACGCTCGTCGCCATCGCCGAGATCCGCCGGCGAGCACCGGTCACGGCGATTTGGATCGAAACGAGCAAGGGGGCCCCACCGACCGCTGGCTCGGTCGATTGCCGCCTCACAGCGAGATACACCGATGACTGGCAAACCCGAACCACCCTGGAACTGGCTTCATAACGTCGGGATCGCCGCCGCATTGGCGGCGGCGGAGGCGACGTGGGTTTCGCTGTCGCTGAGCGCGGCGGCCAACTCCTCCCGATCGTTCCGCATGGACCTGCCGTTCCTGGCGCTCGCGGTGCCCGCTGTCGCTGCGGCCACCATCGTCGGGACCTCTCGGCGTCTGCGATGGCGCTGGTGGTGGCGGGTGTTGGCCCT
Source organism: uncultured Actinomycetes bacterium (assembly GCA_963833735.1). Classification (GTDB taxonomy): domain Bacteria; phylum Actinomycetota; class Acidimicrobiia; order Acidimicrobiales; family RAAP-2; genus DATNIB01. The sequence goes on from CAWHYR010000016.1 coordinate 3,968, forward strand.
GTCGCCGGTGCTCGTCTGCGGCGTCGGGCTGACTGCGGGCCTGGTGAGCGAGCTCTCGATCCCCGGATCGTTGGGAGCAGTCTCGCTCCATCCCTGGACGGTTGTCGGCCGGGTGCCGTCGGCGACGGCAGCGCTGGCCTGGTTCGTCGCCGTGCTGGCCTGGGGACGAGGAACCTGGCTCGGCGCCGCTCCCATTACCTTCCTTCACGCGGCGCGCTCTGTCGCCATCTCGGTCGTCGCGTACCTGATCTTGTTCGCCGTGCTGGCGACGAACCACGAGCCCACGCTGCGGGCGGCCACCCGGGGCAGCGGGTGGTTGTTCATCGCCTTCTTTGCCGCGTCGGTGACAACGTTGGCGCTGGTCCGGGAGCGAGACCTCGAAAAGCAGGCACTCCTCGTCCCCAGCTCTCGACCAAGCCTGGCTTGGCTGACGGTCCTCGGGATCCCTTTGGCGGCGGTGGCCGGCCTGGCGTTGCTCCTGGCGGCGGTCGTCGGTCCGCTGGCCCCGATCATCGGTCGGGCCATCGCGCGCGTCGCCGGGGCCATCTGGTCGGCGATCGCCTCCGTGGCCCGTGCCATCGGCCGCCTCTTCCCAAGAGGGCATCCGACCAGGCCGTCCACACGGGTTCGGCGCCCGGCGATCCACCCGACACCCACTGCGGTGCCCCGTCCGGCCCATGTGGCGATCCACGGTCCGGCGCTCGGGTGGGAGATCTTCACCGTGGTCGTCGTGCTCGCGGGGCTGGTGCTGTTGGTGCGGTCGATTCACCCGCTGCGACTTCGCTGGCGCCCAGAACACGTCGCGTTGGAAGAGGAGCGGGACTCTGTCTTTTCGTGGCGACATCTGCTGGCCCAGCTGTGGGCACTGTTTGGCCGGCTCTTCGGTCGACGACGTCCACCGGTGCCGGCGTCGGGAACCGCGGCAGCCACTGAAGCCGTGCCGCTGCCCGACGTGAGTGAGGTGCGCCGACAGTACCGGCGCGTGCTCGTGGCGACGAACTCCGTCGGTCTCGGACGACGGTCATCTGAGACCACGCACGACTTCGAGCAGCGCCTCGGTGCCTCGGTGCTGCCAGCACCCGAACGAGGTGACCTCGATCGGCTGACTCGCCTCTACGACCGCGCCCGATATGGCGGCGATGAGGGCACGGGCGAGGATGTGCTCCTCGCGACGCACGAGACCGATGTGGTGATCGAGGCGATCGAACGTCTCGGCGGTCGCACTTAGTTCACCGCCATCGTCCGAAGCGCCGGTGCCGTCACCTGATCAGCTCACGGGGACCCGGTGCAGGGCCATCGGGCGATCGGTGCACCTTTTCCCTGGCCATAGGCGCCTGACGCGGGGGCGTCGGCTCACCGTAGGCTCGGCTCGTGCCGGGCCAGGACGCCGATCGAGTCTCGGGTTCCCCGAACCGGACCCGTGGCCTTCTCCGGGGCACCGCCCAATTCGCCGGACGAGCGGCCCGTTCGGGCGGGAACGCCGCTCGCCTTCGCCTCACCGTTGCCCTCGGCGGGGCCACCCGGACCCAGGTCGTGACCGTGCTGGCCTGCGTGCTGGCGCTGAGCAGCGCCGACGCGGCCACCGTGGGCGCCTCGGCCATCGAGCTCCGCCAGCACCTCCACATCAACAACACCGACATCGGACTCCTGGTCGCCGTCAGCTCGTTGGTGGGCGCGGTCGCCGCCCTCCCCTTCGGCGTCCTGGCCGACCGGGTCCGGCGGACCTGGACCTTGTCGATCGCCGTCGCGCTGTGGGGCGTGGCCATGCTGTGGAGCGCCACCGCCGGCTCCTTCGGCGAGCTGCTGCTGGCCCGCCTGGCCCTGGGGGTGGTGACCGCGGCGGCCGGCCCCATCGTGGCCTCCCTGGTCGGTGACTACTTCCCCGGCCGGGAACGGGGCCGGATCTACAGCTTCATCCTGACCGGCGAGCTGGTCGGTGCCGGCATCGGGTTCGCCGTCACCGGCGACATCGCCGCCCTGTCGTGGCGGGCCGCCTTCGTGATCCTGGCCATCCCCGCCTTCGTCCTGGCCTATCTGCGTCTTCCGCCTGCCCGAGCCGGTCCGCGGCGGCCAAGGGGCGCTGCTCGCCGACCCCGGGTACCGACCGTCGACGCCCGAGGACCACGGGACCCGAGCCGGACACCGAGCGGGATCACCGACGCCCAGCGCCTGGCCCTCGATCGGCACATCGCCCCCGATCCCCGATTGGTCCGCGAGGGGTCGGTCGAGCGCATGGGCTTCATCGCCGCCGCCCGCTACGTGCTGCACGTCCGGACCAACGTCGCCCTGATCGTCTCGGGGGCGCTCGGCTACTACTTCCTGGCCGGGGTGCAGACCTTCGGCGTCGAGTTCGTGCACACGCAGTACCACGTCAACCAGGTCCTGGCCAACCTGCTCATGCTGGTGGTGGGCGGGGGGGCGGCGGCCGGCGTCCTGATCGCGGGGCCGCTCGGCGACCGGCTGCTCGGCCAAGGGCATCTGAACGGCCGGATCCAGGTGGCCGCGTACGCCGCCGTGGCTCACCGTCGCGCTCTTCATCCCGGCCCTGGTCACCCACAGCTGCGTTCACCGCCCTGCCCTACATCATCGTGGCCGGGCGCCGCCCTGTCGGCGCAGAACCCCCCGATCGACGCCGCCCGCCTCGACATCGTGCCGGCGCTCCTGTGGGGTCGGGCCGAGGGCATCCGCACCTTCGTCCGCACCGGCGCCCAGGCCCTGGCCCCGCTGCTGTTCGGCGCGGTGTCCGACCTGTTGAGCGGAAGCCACCCCTACTCCGGTCTGCGCTGGACCTTCGTGATCATGCTCCTGCCCCTGAGCGCCAGCGCCTTCTTTCTCTTCCGGGCCATGCGGACCTACCCGACCGACGTCGCCACCGCCGGAGTGGTCACCCAGGCCACCCGGGCCAAGGGGCCGTCCGCCGATGACGCCGCCGGTCCGCCCGACCCGGGGTCCGAACGCTGAGTGTCGGCGCATCTGGAGGTCGGAACGTCAACCGACCCAACTGAATCCCGGTGGGGCAAGACGACGCGCTGGCACGCTCGGCCAGTCTCCACAGCGGACCGGAGTACCGCCGACCGCCGAGGCGCACCACTGTTTGAGAGGCCTTCGACTCCGAACACACACGACGGGTCATGAGAACGCCAGCCGACTCGGGTGACGGAATCGTCGGGGGGCGCGCCGCCAGGCGGCGGGCGGCGCGCGACAGCGCCGCCGGCGTCTCCGTCGCCGCGTGCTCCTCGGCGTCGCGATCCTGATGATCCCCATCGGAGGAGCCGCCGCTTACGCCCACTATGAGAACGATCACGTGGCAGCGATCGGTGCGCCGGCGACCACGACCACCATCACGACCCCGAACCCGGCGCCCGCGCTGGCGCCGCTCACCGGGCTTCCCACGCTCAGTCCGTCGATGGCCACGCGACCGGCAGTCATCGTGAAGATCGACAATGACGCTGCCGCCTGGCCGCAGAGCGGAATCGACCAGGCCGACGTGGTCTATGAGGAGGTCGTGGAGGGCGGCATCACTCGCTACCTGGCCGTGTTCCAGTCCCAAGATGCCGACGTCGTGGGCCCGGTCCGTTCCGTCCGGGAGACCGATGCCGACATCGTCCGTCCCATCGGGGGTCTGTTCGCGTATTCCGGCGGCATCGAGCCCTTCGTCCGCCTGATCGATTCAGCCGGCATCACCGATGTTGGCGCCGTCGCCGACGGTGGCGCCTACGAGCGCTCGAGTCTGCGAAATGCGCCGGACAATCTCTACACATCGACTGCCGTCCTGCGCGAACGCACGCCACCGGGCGCCGGTCCACCGCCGCCCCTCTTCGATTATGTCGGTGCTCACCAGGCGTTCTCTGAGCCCGGAGCGCAGAGCGTCTCCAAGGTGACCGTGGCCATGAGCCCGACAGCTGTCGTCACCTGGACCTATGACCCGTCGACCACGCAATGGCTGCGGTCGACAAACGGTGTGCCCCAACGTGTCGCGCAAGGGGCATCGCTCACCCCCGGCGGGTCTATCGCCTTCACCAACGTGATCGTGGAGACGGTCCCGTACCAGAACACCGGCTACCTCGATCCTGCCGGCAACCCGGTGCCCGACGCCGACATTGTGGGCTCCGGACCGGCCGTCGTCCTCTCCGGCGGCAAGCTTGTCCACGCCACCTGGTCGAAGCCGAGCCCCTCGTCGATCACCACCTACCAGGCCTCCGATGGCTCGCCCGTCCGGCTCTTACCGGGACAGACGTGGGTCATGCTGGCGCCCACAGGGACCGCCATTACCTCGGGCTGACGGGCGCTCATCGCTGCCGGGATTGGGCCGGCATCCGGATCCCGGGGCCGGCGGGCCGACAATCCGGTCACGGGCGCCGCCATCGCCGTCGATCAGACGGGCGTGCGATGGCCTCAATCTCGCCGCTCTCCACGCCGAAGCTGAGGGACGGCGACTGGCTCTGGCGACACAGGGCCCTTCACGCGAGGCGGTCGTAGGATCGCCTCGCCGACCGAGAGGAGCCGACATGGATATACGACGGGTCGCGACAGGCCATGACAAAGACGGGAAGGCCGTGTTCGTCAGCGACGAGCTGGTGGCACCGGTGACGTTGGCGCTTCTTCCGGGTAGTGAGTTCCATCGACTTTGGGGCGCCGATGCAACCGTCACGTTCCCTGACGACGGGGCCCGGCCGGAGGCCGAGCGGTATTTTCCCGGGGTCGGCGGCTTCCGATTCGGGTTCTTCACCATTCCTCCCGACGGTGGTGCGGGTGCCCCGGCGGATCTCGATTTCGAGGCCGCGATCGCCGAGTTCGAGGAGAAGCTGCCCGGATTGGCGGAGCACCTCGAGGCTGACAACCCGGGGATGCACACCACCGCCACGATCGATTACGGCGTCGTGCTGTCCGGAGAGGCCGATCTCGAACTGGACGACGGGGCCAAGGTCACCCTGCGGGCCGGCGACTCGTACATCCAGAACGGCACACGTCACCGCTGGTCCAATAGGGGCGACGTTCCCGCGGTCATCGCCATCACGTTGATAGGGGCGAATCACAACAAGGTCAGCTGAACGGGAGCGCGGATTCGCAAAGCCTCGAACGAGGTAGAGCGCGGAGGCTTCAGCCAGGCTCTGCAGAAGGGCCAGGCAGCCACTGGTGGCGCTCAGCGGCCGGACCGCCTTCGATTTCGCGGTAAAAAATCGCATTTGCAAAGCACATCACTATGGTGGAGGGGTGGCCGACGCCGACGTTGTCGTCGAGCAAATCCTCACCACCTACCAGGCCATCACGGTGGTGGGTGCCAGTGAGGATCCAACCAAGCCGGCGCACTACGTGCCGGCGCACATGCAACGGCACGGCTGGCGCATCATCCCGGTCAATCCGGAGGGGACCGAGATCCTGGGGAACCGGTGTACCGCACACTGGCGGAGATCCCCGAACCGGTTGGCTTGGTTGACGTGTTCCGGCCGTCGGCGGCGACCCCGGACGTCGCCCGACAAGCCGTGGCCGTCGGGGCCAGCGCCCTGTGGCTCCAACTGGGCATTGCGTCGGAGGAGGCGCGGGCGATCGCCGAGGGCGCGGGCTTGCTCTATGTGGAAGACCGCTGCCTGATCATCGAGCAACGCCGCCTGGGGATAGAGGCGCCGAGCTAGGCGAAGCGACCAGGTCGCACCGTCTGGCAGCAACGCCGCCCGTGACGTGGAGATAGAAGACTTGGGGCGACCAGGTCTGCGTACCTCAAGCGATGAGGTCTCACCATATGATCCGTCCCACCATGATGGAATCGATCAACCTCGCTGATTTCGACTGGCTTCCGCTCGTCGATCGGGGCGACGTCGAGAATCTTCTCGTAACAGGGGTGCGCCAAGCGCCGACAACGGTGGACCCGAACCTCACGCGTATTGGCTGGCAACGATCAACCAGGACAGAAGCCCCACATGACCGGCGCAGGCGCGCCGTGGTCCGAGGGAGGCTTCTGGTGACCGGAGAGCGATGACCGAGCAATACGACTTGATCGTGATCGGTTCTGGGCCGGCGGGCGAGAAGGCAGCGGTGCATGCTGCCTACTTCGGTAAGCGGGTGGCGATCGTCGAACGTCACGACCTCACCGGAGGCGTCGGGGTGACTCACGCTGGGATGATCCCGACCAAAACCCTGCGCGAGGCTGCGTTGTACGTCACCGGCTATCGCAAGCGAGAAATCTACGGCGTCAGTGTTGAGCTCGACCGTCAGGAGATCTTCTCGACTCTCCGGAAGCGCACCAACGAGGTGATCGAAACAATGGCGCGATCCGTCAGCCAGAACATCGAGCGGCATCGAGTGGAGCTCATTCGTGGCACCGCTCGTCTGGAAGCCGGCGGGAACATGGTCGTGTCGACTCGCCGCGGCGACGAGCGCCACCTCCACGGCGACGCGGTCATCATCGCGACGGGGTCTCGGCCGTACCACCCGCCGGGGATCCCCTTCGACGATCCCGATGTGCTCGATGCCGAAGGGGTGCTCGAGATCGAAGAGGCCCCAAGGAGCGTCGTCGTGATCGGCGGCGGGGCCATTGGTTGCGAGCACGCGTCGATCTTTACGGCCTTGGGCTGTCAGGTGAACCTCATCGACCGGGGAGAGCGGCTCCTTTCCTACGTGGACGAAGAGCTGGCGCGCCTCCTGGCACAGACGTTCACGAACATGGGCATGCATCTCAGACTTGGGAACGGCGTCGAGACGATCGAGCGAGACGAGGACGGCCTCCGAGTGGTGTTGACCGACGGGTCGGAAATCCGCCCGGACAAGGTGCTTGTCTCGTCGGGCCGCGTCGGCAACACCGATGGATTGGGCTTGGACGCAGCCGGCGTAACGGTCGACGATCGGGGCCGCATTGTCGTGGACGAGCATTTCCAGACCTCGGCGCCCGGGGTCTATGCAGCCGGCGACGTGATAGGTCCCCCCGCTCTCGCATCCACCGCCATGGAGCAGGGGCGCGCGGCGGCCCATCGCGCATTCGGTGTCGGGTTCAAGGTCACCGTCGATCCCTCGCCTCCGACGGGGGTCTACTCGATCCCAGAGATCGCGGCGTGGGAATCACCGAGCAGGAAGCCGCCTCGCGTGGCGTCGACTACCTCGTCGGTCGCGGAGGATTCGAGGGAAATGCCCGTGCCAACATCGGCGGGATGACCGAGGGCATGGTCAAGCTGATCTTCGACCGGTCAGATCGGACCCTGTTGGGCGTGCACATCCTTGGCGAGGTGGCCACCGAAGTCATCCACGTGGGCCAAACGGCGCTCAACCACTCCGACCCAATCGACTACTTCATCGAGAAGACGTTCAATGTGCCAACCCTCTGTGAGGCGTACAAGTACGCCGCCTACGACGGGCTGCAGAAATGGCGGGACGTCGCTCCCAACTGACCGAACCGCCTCGAGTTCCTGGCGGGATGGAAGACATGCTGACAGCGACGACCGCTTGGGACTGGCCGAACCGCGCCGGAAGACCGGCGGCGCTCCAGGCCGACGTCGCTACAGCGCGGCCGCGTTCACCACGAGTTCGGACCACTGGTCGGCAGGTATCCGATCGGTATTGATCACCAGGTCGTAGTGCGTCGGCAGCTCGTCCGAGACGCCGTAGAACCGCTTGAGGTAGTCCGCTCGGCCCACGTCGTTTGTCCCGATCGCCTTTGTGGCCTGCTTCTCGTCAATGCCATTCGTGTCGATGAGTCGGCGAACTCGGGTCTCGGGAGAGGCGGTGACCAGCACGCGAAGGACGTTCTCGTTTTCGGCGAGCGCGTACGACGCCGCATGCGACACGATCACGACCTTTCCCCCTTCGGCCGTCTCGTTGATCGACTGACGGATCAGCGCACGCAGCGAGTTTTTGTCGGGTTGGCGTTCGGTTGGGTAGACCAACATGGCGGCCCCGTCGGGTGATCCCATGGCCGCGCCGATCGCCACCTCTCGCAGGATCCTGCTGAGGAGCGACTTGCGTCGCTCGACGTCGGCCAGGTCATCGACACTCACGTCCTCGTTCTCGGCCGCCCGAGTGACTATTTCCTCGTCGATCAGACGGAAGCCCAGCTTGCCAGCCACGAGACGACCCAAGTCGGTCCCGTTGGCACCAGTCGCATGAGAAACACAGATCACCGTTCGGGCCATTGGCAGAACAGTACACACTCGCCAGATCCCGGCGCGACCCAGGTTTAGGGACGCCGGCGAGTGCTTGCGAACGACAAGAAGTGCAGGTCCAGGAGCGGCCCGACCCAGGAGTCCTCCTCGTCGGTCGTCAAGGCCAGGGCGGCGACATTGCGCATCCTCCCGGCCGACAGCCGTACGGGAGAAGACTGCCGAGATGGGCAGGGCGTCAACGACCTCGACACCGGGTCGAGCGTCCAGCTCACGGCTCCGTCGAGAGCACGCCCTCGAAGGCGTCCAGCGCGGAGCCCTCGGTTCGCTCTAGAAGGCTCGTCGCGGGAGCGGGAGACACCGCGAAGGACTGCGAAAGGGCCAAGGTGGCCACTCCCAGCATGATGGCGATCCGCTCAGCCAGTCCGCGATAGGCGAGGGGGCTCACCTCGAAGCCAAAAATCGCAACGAGTTGTGCCGGCCCCAGGGCCAGCAACCACCTGGCCCGCACGGAACTTGAGGAATGCACAACGTCTCTACCCAGGGTGAACGCAACAGCCGGCAAGGTGAGGCAGACGATCAACATGCCGTCGCCGTGCAACGTGCCATCGAACGTTTCTGCCACTCGAAGATGATCGGTGTTGAAGGCCGCATCCAGAAACAGCCCGATGGCAGTCCCAACGAGGGCCAGGATCCCCACCTGCCGCCACGAAGAAGGCTCGAAGCGGAACCGAAGACCCACGGCCGTGGCCAGCGCGCCAAGCCCCAGGCTGCCAAACGCGGCCCGCATGAGCCACCCATAGCCACCGAGCGAGTATTCGCTGACGGTGTGCTCGGCTGGATTGAGGTCCCCGCGAAGTCCATGGAACGCCATGACCACGACAACAAATGCGGTCATTCCAACCCAGCCAGCCACGTGGACAATTCGAAGCCAAGGAGAGGCTTCTTCGACGTCGATGTCCGCTGTTCCAACGCGCCGGTCGGTTGGACGGACGCCCTCGATCCCCGTCCCCAGCAAAACTCGACCTTGCAGCATGTCCACCCCCAGGTTCGGAAGTGATCTCACCCATGTCGCGGCTGTCAGCACTGCGCTCGGCTCCGCTCGCTGACGCCGACCGAGAAATTCTGCACGAATCCCGGGGGCCGTCGCAAGCGCCGGTGCTTTGGTCGCGTGGAGACGGGTTCGCGACGAGGTCGATCCACACCGCGAGAGGACCTTGTCATGCGGCATGCAACGTCGAAGCCGCTGGGCGGCCGCTCCCTTATGGCTGGATGTTCAGCTCCTGGGAGAACGACGCCACCAACGTTGCTGCCTCGGAATAGACGGACCCGATCGCGAACCCCCTGCCCCGCGTGACCGACACCGGGTCCGACTCAAAGAGGAGCCATTCCCCGGCGGCCGCCTGGCGATGGAACCAAACGCTGTGGCTGATCGTGCGGATGGTCGCTGTCGGTGGGATCACCGGTCCGGCTTCATACATCGACAGGATGACCAAGTAGTCCGACATGAACGCCAGGGCAGCGCAGGACATCGCCTCGTCTGTGCCGATTGGGGCGGTGGGACGAGCCCAATACGGATGCAGGCTGTCCTGCAGGGACTCTCCGGAGCCACCGTTCACCGGACGGATTTCGATGAGCTGCTCGGGCAGACGGACCCTTGCTGGAGTCAGTTCTTCAGGTGCCACGACGCGCGAGGAGGGCGATGCATACCAGTCGCCACCCTCTCCGGGCACGTGGAACGAGGTGGCCATCTCGCCTATCGTCCGATCGCCTTGGTTCAGCGTGACGTGGCGGGTAGAGAACGAACGGCCGTCTGACCACCGCTGCACGGAAAAAGTCATTTCGGATCCCCATTGCCCGGGCCGCATGAACCATGCGTGCAACGACTTCGGCACCATCGGTGCTTCGACCGTCTCGGCGGCCGCCACCAAGGCCAGCGCGAGGGAGCAACCGCCAAAGAGGAACCCCGATCCCGGGGGCGTCGCCACGTAGACGTCATCTGACGACCGCCCAACTGCCAACATCTCGCGCAGGCTCACGGGCTTACGGTAACGGCGGACCTAGTGGTGCTTCGGTCCGGGTCGGTCCATCTCACGGAGTCGTGGGACTCCCGCCGCCCGGAGGGCGATCGGCCCTTCCCATCACCGCTCGAGCCGGCCATGATCCCCAACGGTGGCGGGCTTGAACTTCGGAACCTTGACATCCCCCTGCTCTTCGAAACAGACCTCCAGTGCCATGTCCAGCACCAGGTCTTCTGGAGTATTCGGGATGCCGACGATATTCGTCGCGAGACGCGGCCCCTCCTCCAGTTCGACCAAGGCGATGGCATAGGGGCCCTCGTCCTCCCAGCCGGGCAGGGGTCGGTGATTGATGACGTAAGAGTGCAGCGTTGCCCGCCCGCTGACACGAACCCATGAGACATCTTCGGAAAAACAATGGGGACAGAAGGGTCGGGGGTAGAAGTAGTACTGACCGCAGGCGCCGCACCGTTGGATGTGCAACTCGTCGCGCTGGGCTGCGTCCCAAAACGGCTTGGTCTCGGGAGTGACTATCGGAACCGGCTTCGTCCGGCGGCGGCTGGTGTCGCTCACGAGAGAGCCTCAGCTGCCTCGGCGGAACCGAACACGATGGTGCTGGCGGACGTGAACATGCTGCCCACGCCGTGGGCGACGCTGATCTTCACTCCTCCAACCTGCGCTGCCGCCTCGCCCCGCACCTGACGTATCGACTCTTGCATCAAAAACATCCCATACACGCCGGTGTGGGTGTACGAGAGTCCGCCGCCGTTGGTATTCATCGGCAGGGAGCCGCCGGGCGAGGTGTGCCCGTCCTCGATGAACGCGCCGGCCTCGCCGCGCCCGACAAAGCCGAGATCCTCCAACGTGTAGATGGGGAGGTGGGCGAAGGCGTCGTAGGCCATGAGGTGATCCACATCGGCCGGGGTAATGCCGGCCTGTTCGAAAGCGATACGCCCGGTCGTCCGGTACGCGCGGGCGCTCGTCAGGTCCGCCATCTGCGAGGCGAGGGGCGACTCGGACGACTCGGCCCCGCCAAGCACGTAGACCAGGGGTCGCCGGACCGAGAGCTCGGCCGCGTGCTCCTCGCTGGTGACCACGATCGCTCCCCCGCCGTTGGTCGTCAGGCAGCATTCGAGCCGGTGCATCGGGTAGCAGATCAGTGGGGAGGCCAGCACATCGTCCACGGTGATCAGCTCTCGCATCATCGCTCGCGGGACCTGGGAGGACCAGCGCCGCTGCGCGACCGCCACCGACGCCAGCTGCTCATGCGTCAAGCCGTAGTCCTTCATGTACCGGAGCACCCCGAGCGGAAACTTCGTCGCCGGAGGACCGATGCCGTAGACCTGTTCGAACTGCTGCTGCAGGTTCGCGAGGTCCAGGTGTCCGGGGCTGCTGGCCGGGCCACCCCGAGAGACGGCGTGACTGATGACGACCACCTTGGCCATCCCGGCGGCAATGGCGGCGCTGGCGTGGTGCAGGTGAACCAGGAACGAGCAGCCGCCCACGAACGTCCCGTCCAGCCACGTCGGCGTGATCCCGAGATAGTGAGCCAGCCCGGCCGGGCCCTCCCCCACGCAGGCCACCCCGTCGATGTCGTCGCGCCCGATACCGGCGTCGACGATGGCATTGCGGACCGCTTCGGCGTGGAGCTGCACCGGCGACACGTCGTCGATCACGCCGAGTCGGCTGGTCTCGGCGGCGCCGATGACAACGATGCGGGGCACGGGCCGATGGTACGTGGCCGGGATGGAACCGTGGGAATCCGATGGGCGGCTCGCCGCGCGGGCACTGCCGCCGATCCCCGCTCGGTGCGCTTCCTCCCAGGGATCGCCCCAGTCGGGGCGATCCCGGATCTCCAGCTCAACCACCCTGGGGCCGGGTGCGGTCGCCCAGGTCGGGGAAACGTACTGGGGCGAGACCGCGATCTTGCGCGACCATGTGCGCTCCGTCGGTTTGACCGCGTCGAGAGGACACGCCAGTGCGATTCATGTTCGAGTATCCGTTGCACAGTGAGGCGGAGGGCGGTGCCTGGATCAACCCGACGAATATTGCCGAGTTCGCACGCGCCGCCGAAGCTTCCGGCGTCGACGGCATCGCCCTCACCGACCATCCGGCCCCCTCGAAGAAATGGCTCGACAGCGGTGGCCACGAGACGTTGGACCCCTTTGTCGGCCTCGGTTTCTTGGCTGCGGCGACCACCAAGATCAGGGTTCTCACGTCTCTGTGCGTCGTGCCGTATCGCAATCCGTTCCTGACGGCCAAGTCCATGACCGCGGTCGATGTCCTGTCGGGTGGTCGGGCGACCTTCGTCCTCGGCACGGGATACCTCCGCTCGGAATTTGCCGCCCTCGGAGTGGACTTCGACGAGCGCAACGAGCTCTTCGACGAAGCCGTCGACGTCATGCGGGGGGTGTGGGCAGACGACGACTTTCAATACGAAGGTCGACATTTCAAGGCGCTGGGAGTGGTGATGCGGCCGCGGCCGGTGCAACGCCCCCATCCGCCGCTCTGGCTCGGAGGCAACGCCGGCATCGTGCGTCGTCGAGTCGCCCGGTGGGGTGCGGGATGGCAGCCACTGTTGGGCGGCGGCCCCGGGCTCGCCCGGACGACGCGGACCCGTCCGATCGAGAACGATGCGCAACTCGCGGCACTGATCACCGAGCTCAAGGGCTGGACGGAAGACGAAGGGCGCGACCCGGCGTCCATCGACATCTGCGCCGGCAGCCTGTCCCCCCTGCCGCGCGACGCCACGACGGACCAGCGCGTTGATCAGCTCGGGCGCTTGGCCGAGATCGGTGTGACCTGGACGTCAGTCCCGTTCTCCCACGAGAACTTCAGCCGCGCGCTGGAGGACCTGCAGCGCCACGGGGAAGAGATCGCTCCAGCCGTATCGTGAGCGGCTCGGGAGCGACAAGCCAGGCCGCGCTCGCGTAACGAGCTGACGAAGGCGTGCGTCGCTCGGCACCGGCCGAGCACGTGGCGCCGAGAACGAAGGGGCGAACGATGCTCAACTACGAGGGGAAGCGAGTGGTGATGTGCGGGTGTCACTCGGGCATCGGCTACGAGGTCACTCGCCTGCTGCTGGAGAACGGTGCCCGGGTCACCGGGTTGGACATCAAGCCGACAACCTTGGCGGTCGAGGAGTTCCTGCAGCTCGATCTCGGCGACGAGCGGACGATCGAAGCAGCGGTCAGCCGCATCGTCGACCCCGTCGACGCGGTGATCGTGACGTCCGCCATCCCCCACAAGACGAACCCGGGCATCAACTGCCAGGTCGTCAACTTCGTCGGCGTCCGACGGTTGGTCGAGGGTCTGGTGCCGAAGATCCGGCGGGGCGGGGCCATCGCCATCACATCGTCGGGCGGCGGTGCCGCCTACATGCAGCACCTGGCGGAGCTGCTCGACCTCGTCTCGAACCATCGGAGCTTCGAGGAAGGTCGTGCGTGGTCACAGGAGCGTCTCGACCTCGTCGGCGAGGGGTACTTCTTCTCAAAGGAGTGCATCAATGTCTACGTCATGTGGAGGGCCCACTCGCTGCTGCGCGACCACGGCGTTCGGCTCAACTGCATCGCTCCGGGTGCCGTCGACACCGAGGCCATGAACCGATGGGCGATCGAGACCGGCGACCCGATCAAGGCGACGATCGGGACGAACCCCAAGCCGGTCGAGCAGGCGTGGCCGCTGCTCTTCTTGGCCAGCGAGCTCGCGAGCGTCATCAACGGTCAGATCCTCTGGACAGAGCAGGGGATGATGAACGCCGCCCTGACCGGGCAGCTCGACCTGACCGCCGGATAACGGAGGGCAGCAGGCGACAAGTAAACGGCGTTGACGGGCCGCGGCAGGCAGCCCTAGCCTCGGCCCGGCTGCGGCGAGCAGCACCGCCTGGGGAGGGGATGGGACAGACATGCTCGATGCTGAGTCCTACGTCGTCACTGACGATTTCTTCGGGTCCCCGTACATCGACAAGGACGAGGAGCGGGACAGACCACTGCCGCTTCGCTACGTCCACGGCGGATTCGAGGGAACCGACACCCGCTTCAGCTTCTATTTCCCGACCGACGGCTCCTACCAGGGCCGCATGCTCCAGCCGCTCGAGGGCGCCCACGGAGGCCACGAGGAGTCGTTCGGCAGCGAGGTGATGGGCGGCATGATCGGGGGCACCACGATGTGCGCCCGGCTCGGCGCCTACATGGTGGAGTCGAATCAGGGCCACATCGGCGACGACATCGATCCGAAGGGCGGTGACGACCCGACCCTCTACGGGCACCGCGCCAGCGCCGAGGTCGCACGGTTCTCCAAGCACATCGCGGCGCAGGTCTACGGGCAGGCGCCACATCACTCCTACGTGTGGGGCGGCAGCGGCGGCGGCCGGCGTTCCCCGTTGTGCCTGGAGAACGCCCCGGACGCCTGGGACGGTGCCCTTCCCTTCGTGGGCGGCGGGCCGATCGTCGAGCACGGCAGCACGGAGAAGATCAAGGGCGCGCAGACCATGTCGTTCGCCTCGATGTTCAACTGCCAGCGCATCCTCGGCGACAAGATCGTCGAGATCGCCGACGCCATGGCACCGGGCGGCCGCGGCGACCCGTTCGCGGGGCTCACCACCCACCAGCGCGAAGAGCTCGCGATGCTCTACCACCTCGGCTACCCGCGCGGCGATGAGTACATGATCAGCCAGCCGATGGGGCAGATGTGGCTGTGGACCTCCATGGCGGACTCCCTCGAGCAACAGGACCCGTCCTACTTCGAGAACTTCTGGACGAAGCCCGGCTACGTCGGGTTCGACCAGCCCGAACTCGTGGCGAAAGACGTCATCGACACCCGGGCCACGGTCAGCCGGGTGCTCACGGCGAAGGACATGCTCGAAGACCCCATGTTCATGGAGCCCGAGTACCAGAACATGCGGCTGATGATCGGACTCATGGCGGGGTCGCACAACAGCGCCTTCGAGGTCGGCTACGCCGTCGAGCTCGACGGAGTCGGCCCGGGGTATCGCCCGGGTGCCGGCCTGCGGATCGCGTCGGGGAGGGCCGCCGGCCGCCAGCTCTACGCCATGCAGGCCGTCGGCAACGTGTTCTTCTGCGACGGCGTCGCCGAGGCCAATCTGCTCCGCTTCAAAGACGTGCTCCCCGGCGACGAGGTGCACGTCGACAACCGCAAGTTCCTGGCCTACTGCTACTTCGCCCGCCACCACCTCATGGACGACCTCCAGTTCGACGCGCTGCGGGTCGACGGCAAGCCGATCTACCCCCAACACCCGGTCCCCCTGCAGGCGCCCCAGATGGGCGTCGGCTACTCCGGCCAGTACAGCGGGAAGTTGATGTGGATCCACCACACCCACGACTCCTCCCTGTGGCCGCCGCAGGGCATCATCTACCGAGACGCCGTGCTCGGCGCCCAGGGTGAGCAGGGCGCCCGCGAGCGCTTCCGGCTCCGCTGGACCGAGAACGCCGAGCACGGACCGTCCATGATGGTTCCGTCCCTGCCGAACCGGGCCAGCCGCACCTGGCTGATCGACTACATGCCGATCATCGAGCAGTCGCTCGCCGACTTGATCGACTGGGTCGAGCGGGGCATCGAGCCCGCCGAAACCGATCTTCGAATGGGTCGACAGCAAGGTCATCCTCCCCGCCGACGCCGCCGACCGGCTGGGGATCCAACCGGTCGTCGCCGTCACGGCCAACGGCGGCGGGCGGGCCGACGCGCAAGTCGGCGAACCCGTGACCCTGGAGCTGCGCGCGACCGTTCCCCCCGGTGCGGGCACGGTGATCGAGGCCGACTGGGACTTCGACGGCACCGGCGCGTTTCCGTACAGGCACGCCGAGGTGGACGGCACCGCGGCCTCGGTCACGCTGTCGACCACGCACACCTTCGACCGCCCCGGGGAGTACTTCGTGACCGGGCGGGTCCACTCGCACCGCGAGGGCGACGTGGCGGCCGCGTCGCGTCGGATCCCGAACGTCGCGCAAGCCCGGGTCGTCGTGCACTGAGAGGGGGAGTCGTGAGCAAGATCGACCTGTCGGGCTACGCGGTGACCGACCCGTTCTTCGGGTCGCCGTACCTCGAACTCGACGAGGAGCGGGATCAGCCGTCGCCGCACCGCTTCATCCAGGGCGGGTTCGACGGGACGGACACCAAGTGGGCCTTCTACTTCCCGCCGAAGGAGTCCTACCAGGGGCGGATGTTCCAGCCGCTCGAAGGCGGCAACGGCGGCCACGTCGTCACCTTCGGGGGCGGCGTCCTCGGCGAGATGTTCCAGCGCATCGCCATGAGCGCCCGCCTCGGCGGGTACATGGTCGAGTCCAACCAGGGTCACGTCGGCGACGACTTCGACCCGAAGGCCGGCGAGGACCCGACGCTCTACGGCCACCGGGCCAGCGCCGAATCAGCCCGCCTGTCCAAGCACGTGGCGGCCCAGGTCTACGGCTCGGCGCCGCACCACTCCTATGTCTGGGGTGGCAGCGGCGGCGGCCGGCGATCCCCACTGTGCCTGGAGAACGCCCCGGACGTCTGGGACGGGTGCATGCCGTCGACGAGCGGCGGCGAGATCGCCGAGCACGGGAACACCAAGCGCGTCAAAGCGGGAAGCGTCATGTCGTTCGGTCAGATGTTCAACGTGCAGCGACTCCTCGGCAAGGACAAGATCATCGCCCTGGCCGACCGGATGGCGCCCGGCGGCAGCGGCGACCCGTTCGAGGGCCTCGACACCCACGAGCGCGAGGAGCTCGCCAGCCTGTACCGGCAGGGCTTCTCGCGGGGCAACGAGTTCATGATCAGCGAGCCGATGGGCCAGATGTGGCTGTGGACCTCGCTCGCCGACGAGCTCTACGCCGAGGATCCCGACTACTTCGAGAACTTCTGGACGAAGCCCGGGCTACGTCGGCTACGACCAGCCCGACCTGGTCATGGGCGACCTCATCGACCAGCGATGCACGGTCGTGCGCACGCTGTCGGCCCGTGATCTCAACGAGTCGCCGGACTTCGCCGGGCCCGAGTTCCAGACGATGCGGATCCTCGCCGCGATCGTGGGCGCCGGGAGTGAGGCATACGACTTTCCCTATGCGCGTGGAGGTGGAGGGTCTCGAGGGCGGGTACCGGCTCGGAACCGGCGTCAGGGTGGTCACCGGCAGGGCGGCCGGTCGGTCGCTCTATGCCACGGGCGTCGCCGGCAACGTCTTCGCCTGCGACGGCCACGGCGATGCCAACGTGCTGCGCTTCAGGGACGTCCTCCCCGGCGACGAGGTGCAGGTCGACAACCGCAAGTTCCTGGCCTACTGCTACTTCGCCCGCCACCACCTCATGGACGAACCCGCCTTCGAGCACCTGCGGGTCGACGGCAGGCCCGATCTACCCCCAGCACCCCGTCCCCGAGATGTCGCCGCTCATGGGCGTCTGCTACTCGGGCCAGTACCGCGGCAAGCTGCTGTGGATCCACCACACCCACGACTCGTCGGTGTGGCCGGCCTGGGGGACGCTCTACCACCGGGCGGTGCTCCAGGCCCAGGGGCCCGAGGGGGCGCAACAGCGGTTCCGGATCCGCTGGACCGAGTACGCCGAGCACGGCCCCTACGAGATGGTGCCGCCCGAGCCCCACCGCGTCGCCTCGACGCGGCTCATCGACTTCCGAGGGATCACCGAGCAGTCGCTCATAGACCTCGTCGACTGGGTCGAGCACGGCGTCGAGCCCACTCGGCACGAACTACGTGTACGAGGACGGCCGCGTGACGCTGCCGACGGGCGCCGCCGAGCGGGGCGGCATCCAGCCGGTGGCGTCGGTCACCGCCAACGGCGCCGTCCGGGCCGAGGTCGACGCCGGTGACACGGTCACACTGGAGGTGCACGCCGAGGTGCCCCCTGAGGCCGGCACCATCGTCGACGTCGAATGGGACTTCGACGGCTCAGGGACGTACCCGTACCGCCACGAGGGAGTGGACGGCACCGCGACCGCGCTGACGCTGTCGACCATCCACACCTACGACCGGCCCGGCACGTTCTTCGCCACCGCGCGGGTCACCTCTCACCGCACGGGTGACGTCGATGCGACGCTCTGCCGCATCGAAACGATCGCCCAGTCGAGGGTCGTCGTCGCCTGACCTCGACGGGGATCGTGTTGGGCTGCCCGATCGATCAGCTGGAGCGTCGCTCGGATAGGTGACCGGGGACTCCCCCGCTCCCGGCCCTTGGCCGAGGCGATCAGCCCCAGGGGCCCCGCGTCCGGAACGCCAGAGCACCACCGACGCCCGGTTCGGGTATGGCGTCGAGGGGCTCGGAAATCTGTTCGAGCGTGGGAGATCCGATGCGCTCGGCCACCTCGGTGAGGGCATCGGCATCGAGTCCGAGGATGCGGATCCCGTTATCACTCAGCATCGCCTTGGTGTGCTCCGGCGCGATGCCCGAGCAGCAGTAGCGGAGAGAACAGAGCGTCATGTTCCGGCCGTCGCTGTCGGCGACAGGCTGCCACGTGCCCTCGACGTGGGGATAGTCCCGACCCCACATCACGTTGTCCACGTACCCTTCGCGGACTGCCGCCTCCGCCTCAAACGGCGCCATGAAGCTGGCCCCGATGAAGACGTGGTCGCGCAGGTAGTCGCTCGGCAGCCGCGGCACTTCGTCTCGCACCATCCAGCGATTCGACAGGTAGGCCGAGTCGTATTCGTCGACCGTCGCCGTCCACCAATGGTGGTTCTGCTCCACCAAGAGCAGCTTGAGAGCCCGATGGCGCTCAAAGACTCCACCGAAGATCAGGCGAGCCAGCGCACGGCGACTCGGCCACCCGCCGAGCTCGATTGACTGCAAGAACGGCGCCGCGATGCCCGAGGAAGACGAGTCCTCGCGGTCCAAGGCTCCGGCGTGGGTCACCAGCGGCATCTCGAGCTCCTCGCACGCTGACCACAACGGCTCCCACACCGGGTCGTCATAGAACGGCAGTCCTCGACGCGGCGAGGGGAAGTTGACGGCCTTGAGACCCGCCCCCCTCGCCCATCGGAGTTCTTCGATCGCGAGGTCGATGTCCCAGAGGGGCAGCAATGCCGCGGCCACGTGCCGTTCCGGCTCGATCGCCACGGCATCGGCGAGCCAGCGGTTGAAGATGCGCATTCCGACGATCGACAGCTCGTGGGACTGGGTGTCGACAAGCTCGCCCAGGGTGAAGCCGGCCAAGCCGATCCACGGCACAGGGCGTAGGTCCTGCACACCATGGAAGATCACTTCCGCGACGATCCCGTCGCTGTTCATGTCGCGAATGCACGCGTGCATATCGTGGGCACCTTCGACGGCTCGCATCCGGGCCGACTGCGCGGCACGGATCAGCGCTTCGGGCGCGTCGACTGTTTGCTCGGGCCGAAGAGAACTGAACGCCTTGCCCATCTCTTCGACCTGGCCGGCGAACTCGTCGAACTCGTCAAGCCGATCCTTCGGGCAATACGCCCGCATGTCGGACATCCGCGGACCGATGTGTCCGTCACACGACACGATCGGCAAAGGCTGAGTCCGCACGAGCGGTGCCGTTGACGTCGTCAAAGTCGCCTCTACCATGTCGTCGCCTCATCCGCGCCCCCGTCATCCCCCGGGACCAACACGGCGAATGCCCGTCGCATCTGGGAGGTGGGCGCCGTCAACTGTTAGCAGCCTGGGGTGAGCCGGTCAAGGGTCGGGACCCGTGAGAAACACGTGCATGAGGGGGAT
The DNA here is from genome assembly GCA_963833735.1 of uncultured Actinomycetes bacterium. Lineage (GTDB taxonomy): Bacteria > Actinomycetota > Acidimicrobiia > Acidimicrobiales > RAAP-2 > DATNIB01. The sequence continues at coordinate 23,754 of CAWHYR010000016.1, forward strand.
TTCGAGTCCCCCGAGGTATCCGTAGGTGGTCTGCATGGAGGCGATCGCCTTCCTCGCGATGTCCATCAAGTTCACCCAGGTGTCACCGAGCGCCAATCGTTCTGAGAAACGGCGACACACGATCGGTTGAGTTGGGCATGATGAACCCATGTCGACCTCGCCGCGTCTGCTCCCCCTCGTCGGTGCCTACAACTTCCGTGACCTCGGTGGCTACCCGACGCTCGACGGCCGGGTCACCCGGTGGGGTCAGCTCTTCCGAAGCGACACCCTCAGCGAGCTGACCGACGACGACCTCGAGGTCCTGCGCGAGGTCGGGCTGACGAGCGTCATCGATCTGCGGACGAACGCGGAGTTGGAGCGGACCGGTCGTGGGTTGCTCGGTGCCGAACCCATACGACACGTGCACCTGCCGGTGGTCCAGGACGCAGGCACGAGCCAGGGCGCACCCAGCGAAGCCCAAGAGGACCTGGCGAGCCGATACCTGTGGTATCTGGACGTCGGGCGCGACGCCCTCGTCTCGGCCCTCAACATGGTCGGGGACCCGAGCAGCTACCCACTCGTGTTCCACTGCGCCGCCGGAAAAGACCGCACGGGTGTGCTGGCCGCCCTTGTGCTGGACATCGTGGGCGTTGAACGCAATGTCATCGTCGAGGACTACGTGCTCACCGCCAGTCGCATGGACCTGATCCTTTCCCGACTCCAAGGAGGGGCCGACGCGGAGGCCCGTGTGGCCGAGATTCCCCAGTTCCTTCTGCGAGCGGAAGCGGTCACCATGCAGACGTTTCTCGACCAGCTCCATGAGAACCACGGGGGAGCCCGCGGCTGGGCCCTCACGTCAGGCGTCCGCGCGGAGTCCCTGGACGCGATGTCTACCTTGTTGGTGGCCGGCTGACCGACAGCATCCGAGCCGCTTGACCTGGGTGGTTCCAGCGCTCAGCACGGCGGCCGAGGGCGCTCGACCGAGAGCGGCGCTCAACCGAGAGCTACGCCGCTGACCCGTCCTCAGGATTCGCGCCGGTCAGCAGTCGGCCGTGCCACGATTGGGCCGTGGAGGTCGCACGTGCCTGGGCCATCGAGCCGAATGGCCCGCTGAGCGGCGAGATCGAGGTCGCGGGATCGAAGAACGTCGTCACGAAGTTGATGGTGGCGGCCCTTCTCGGCGATTCGCCGACGTGGCTGCTCAACACACCGAGGGTTGGCGACGTCGAGATCACGGCGGACATCCTCCGAGCGATCGGCGCTGGCGTGGCGGTCGAGGGAACGTCCGTGACCATTGATCCGGTCCAGCTCAGCGACGGACGGGTCCCCGTTCGTTACTCGGGCCTCAACCGGATTCCGATCCTGATGATCGGTCCGCTCCTCCATCGCCTGGGCGAGGTCTTCGTTCCCCTGGTGGGAGGGGACACGATCGGTACCAGACCGATCGACTACCACCTCGATGCGCTCCGGCAGCTCGGAGCCGAGATTCGTGTGACCGACGAGGGGGTCGAGGCCAAGGCCAGCCAGCTCCACGGTGCGCGAATCCAACTTCCGTTCCCGAGCGTCGGGGCCACGGAGACGGTCCTGCTGGCGGCGTCCATGGCGGAGGGACGCACCGTGCTCGAAGGTGCGGCCATCGAGCCCGAGGTCGTCGAGCTCGCACTGTTCCTCCAGCGCATGGGGGCCGGGGTCGAACTGCAACCCGACCGGCGCTTCGTGATCGAGGGGAAGTCGCGTCTCTCCGGCAGTCGCCAGCGCATCGGTGGCGACCGGATCGAGGCCTTCTCGTACCTCATCGCCGGCCTCGTCACGGGTGGCGAGGTTCGGGTCACCGGCTGCACTCAAGATCGCCTGGTGACGGCGATCTCGATACTCCGGCGCATGGGAGCGGCCTTCGTGATCGAGGACGACGGCATCACGGTGCGGCCGAGCGATCTGCGGCCGATCGCCGTGCACACGAGCCCGCACCCCGGCTTCATGACGGATTGGCAACCACCGCTCGCCGTGCTGTTCACCCAGGTCGCTGGCATGTCGCTCATCCATGAGACAGTGTTCGAAGATCGTCTGGGCTACGTGGAGGCGCTCAAGGTGATGGGCGCCGAGATCGAGCTGTATGACCAGTGCCTCGGTGGGGAGGCATGTCGATTCCACGAGCACGAATGGCTCCACTCGGCGGTCGTCCATGGGAAGACGTCGCTCGTCGGAGCCGAGATCCACATGCCGGATATTCGTGCCGCCTTCGCCTACGTCCTGGCCGCGGCCGCCGCTTCGTCGCCGTCGCTTCTCTCGGGCGTCGATCAGCTCGAGCGTGGCTATGACAACGTCGCGACCAAGTTCCGATCGCTGGGGCTCGTGATCGACGAGGTGTCGTAGTCGAGCGAGTCGAGACAGGCCCGGCTATCGGTCGCCGTGGGCACGTGGATGCGCCGTTCTCGCGGGCAAGAGGTGGTCACGGCCCGCACCTGAAGCGTCAACAAGCTGCGGCCACTACGTTGCGAACGATGGACCAGCGGGCGGCGGGCCCCCAACCTCGACATCGGACGTACGACGTCATCGGCCGGGGGTACGCGACCAAGCGGCGGCCGGATCCGAGGATCCAGTCGGCGATCAACGAAGCGCTCGGCGACGCCAAGACCGTGCTCAACGTGGGAGCGGGGACGGGCTCCTACGAGCCGATCGACCGTGCCGTTGTGGCGATCGACCCCTCAGTCGAGATGCTCGCCCAGCGACCTCGAAACGAGCAGCGGGCCGCTCGGGCCGTGGCCGAGAATCTCCCCTTCCGACGCAACGCCTTTGGCGCCGCCATGGCCGTGCTCACGGTTCATCACTGGGGAGATCGCCAGGCGGGATACGCCGAGCTCCGCCGGGTGGCGAGGCGCCGGGTGGTGCTCACCTATGAGCCGGCCATCCACAACGACCTCTGGATCGTCCGTGACTACGTTCCCGAGATCGGGGAGCTCGACCGCTCCCGGCCTGGGTTCTCCGTGGCCGAGGTCGCCGAGGGGATCGGGGCGTCCGAGATCCTGACGGTGCCGATTCCCTGGGACTGCACCGACGGGTTCATCACGGCCTACTGGAGGAGACCAGAGGCGTTCTTGGATCCCCGTGTCCGCCAGTCGACGTCCGGCTTCTCGCTCGTCGACCAGGACGCGGTCACCCGGGGTGTGCATCGACTACAAGCGGACCTCGCTTCGGGCGCGTGGGAGGAGCGCTACGGCTACCTCGCGCAGACCGATGAGCTCGACACAGGCATACGTCTGGTCGTCGCCCAGGGATAGAGCGACGCCGGAGCGGGCGCCCGTGCGGGGCGATGACCACCGCCGGACACCCCTTGGTGATTGCGCCGGTGCCGGGGACTCAGGACTTCGGCTTGAACGTTCCCTGCAGGTGCCAGTAGCCGGTGAAGCCGTTGAAGGGTCCTCCGACGACGGCGCTCGCCCAGGTCAGCACGAAGGCGTGGGTCTTGGCGTTGTACGTACCGGAAACGGGGAGCGTCAGGCCGGGCGTGGTCCCGTCGGGCTTCGGCGAACCCTGGTTGAAGTGAAGGTTGTTCCAATCGGCGCTCCACGCTTCCACCTGCCCGCTCAACTTCCCGTTCTTGTCCCTGATCACCGGGGCGGGCACCGCCAAGCCCGTCTGGGGGTCGGTCGGGTTGGTGGCGATGCCGAAGTTGATCGAGGTGAACTTCTGCGGCTTGACGATGGCCGTCGCCAGCGCGCCGCCCGCGGCGGAGAATGCCGGGGTCGGGTCGGGCTGGTACTTCCCATTGATCAAGCCGCCCGCCGTCCCGGGGGAGGCCAGCGTGTAGGACTGATCGGTGCACGTCGAGTCCGGGTTGTCGAAGAATTTTCCGGCCGCGATGGTTCCACCGGGAAAGATCATCCGGAAGTAGGTCCCAGTCGGGACCGTCCCCGTGCAGCTCCCGGCGGCGAGCTTGAACGTGCCGACCAGTTCCTTGGCCTTCGACCCCGCCGCGCCCGCCACGGTCGGCGACAGCGCGGCGGTGCTGAGAGCCCCCAACGCCACAAGACCGAGAAGGACACGCGCCCTCAAGCGGTAACCCATTTGTTTCTCCTCAATTTTGGGAGCCGTCGGGACTGACACGCCCCGGCGGCTCGGACGAGACTTGGTGCTGACGCCGCCGACCGGGCGCCGCCGAGCGCGACGCCTGCGATCAGCAGGCCGGGCAGGACGAAGAAGTACGGGAAGAGCGGGAAGGGGGGCAGGGCTGCGATGGCCTGGTAGTTCACAACGTTGTCGCTCATCGCCCCGATCATCGGGGTCATGTCGTTCAAGATGTGCACCCATCGATCGTCGAGCGTGGCCACCGCGGGGAACCGGGTGTTGATCTCGCTCTGGCTGAGGCCCGTGCGCTCGAGGGCCGGGACGAGCTCGAGTCGGATGGCTCCCTGGCCGACGGCCATCTCCCCGAAGTACCCCTGGATGGTCTCGACGTTGCTCGTCGTCTCGATGGTCTTGAAGGCCGACATCATCTGGCCACCCTTGGGCGCCCGTTGGAACATCTGGAAGACGGCGGGGGCGAGGACCAGTCCGAGGCCGAGGGCCACGAGGACCCAACGAATGGTCGACCGCCGCCGTGGACGAAACACCATCGTCGCCACCAGCAGGAGGACGAGGACTCCGGGAACCACGAAGAACCAGGGAAAGAGCCGGAAGCTCGGGAGCGCAGCCACGGCCTGGTAGTTGCCGAGGTTGCCCTGGACGCTGTCGAGGAGGCTCGTCATGTGCGAGTCGATCGCTCCCCACTGCCCGGCGAAGCTCGCGAAGCTCGGGTAGTCGGCCTTGAATGAACCACCACTGCCAGCGCTGTCAGTCGAACCGGCGCCGAGGTAGGACGCCACCGAGTGACGGGACTGCTGCACTCCCGCGTTGATCTGTTCGATGTCGCGCTGGAACCCGTCCAGGCGGCTGGTCGTCATGAACGGCCGAAACTCGCCGAGCATCACCGCACCCTTGGGCGCCCGGGCGAACATGCCGAACGCCGCGGGCATGACGATCAAGGCGACGCCCAGCACGGCGAGCGCCACCAGCGTCCAGGTCCGTGCCGGTCGGCTCGGTCGACGGCGGAGCGACGGCATCGACGCGCGAGCCCGGTGTGGACCGACCCAGGACTCCGGTCCCGCTCACCCAGGGACCGTTGATCGACCGTCCCAAATGTTGGCGCATCGTGCGCAGACCTCTTCGGGCACCACACCGAGCCGAATCAGCACTGCGAACACCCGGCAACCGATGCAGAGGCCGAACCCGGACTCGAGCGTGGCGGCCACCACGATGAGGCCGACGATCACGTAGGCCGGCGTGCGCAGGCCGAAGCCCAAGGCCAGCACCGCCGCCGTCGTCGACATCACGAAACCCATGCCCTGGGCGAAGCGCTTCGGCGGCCCGGGCACCGGACGCTCCGCGATGCGGAGCCGAGGCGTGACGACCCGGGTCACCAGCTGCCCGAGGGGACTGAGGGACGGCCCCGTCAGCACCCGGGCAAAGAAGCCGTAGGCCACGGCGACCAGGATCCACGGCTGGTCGAATGCCAGGGTCGCGACCGTCATGAGGACCACGCCGGCCGCCACCAGACGGGCCGAGACCTCGTTGACGGGATCCGGGAAGGAAAAGAGGTGCTTGACCCAGCCCGGTCCGGTGCGCTCAACAGCTGTGGTCACCGTGTCCCTCCCTCGGCCCTGACCCGACGTTGCGGCTGGTGTTAGCTCCACGTTGGCAGGAATACCTGACTTATTTCACTCGATATTATCGAATTACTCCGGGGATGCACTCCGCGTGGGGAAAACCACTTACCCCGGTCGACCCATCCCTCTAGGCAGCGGTCGCACGGATGCACTCGGTGGTGGTCTCGGGCGCTTCGACACGGGTGCCGGCCGCCCCGGCCGGGCGGACCCAGCCGAGACCGAACGAGTGCTGGCGCTCAAAGCTAGGTGTCTGATCCAATCCCATTAGGTACGCTGAAAGTAGGCACCGGGCAGGGCTCAGTATTTTCCCGACACGGTCGGCCTGCCTTTGGCGACTGTCTTCGGGAAGGGGAACTTGTAATGGCTAGAGATCTCGGATTTCCAGTATTCGACGCCGACAATCACATGTACGAGACCCGTGATGCGCTGACGAAGTACCTACCCGCCGCCCACAAGAACGCGATCGATTTCGTCGACGTGCACGGGCGCACCAAGATCGTGGTTCGGGGACAGATCAGCGATTACATCCCGAACCCCACGTTCGATCGCGTGGGCCGTCCGGGCGCCCAAGAGGAGTACTTCAAGCTGGGCAATCCGGATGGCAAGTCCTACCGAGAGATCATCGGCCGGGGTATCGACTGCCCGCCGGCGTTCCGGGAGGCGAGTGCCCGCCTGGAGCTCATGGACGAGCAGGGCATCGACTACGCGATGATGTATCCGACGCTGGCCAGCCTGGTCGAGGAACGGATGAGGGACGATCCCGACCTCTGTGCCGCGGCCATCCACGCGCTCAATGAGTGGATGCTCGAGGCCTGGCCGTATGCGTACGAGAACCGCATCTTCTCGACCCCGGTCATCACGCCGGGCCTCGTGGACAAGGCCATCGAAGAGCTGGAGTTCGTGGTCGGTCACGGGGCGAGAGCGATCCTGATGCGCCCCGCTCCGGCGTGGGGCTACAAGGGCCCTCGTTCGTTTGCCCTGCCTGAGTTCGACCCCTATTGGGAGCGAGTGCAGGATGCCGGCGTCCTGGTCGTGATTCACGCGTCCGACAGTGGCTACAACCGCTACTCGAACGAGTGGGAAGGCGTCGGCGGCGAGACGCTGGCGTTCGGGGAGCCGCAGCTGTTCAGCTCGGTGGTCGGAGGCGACAACCGAGCGATCCGGGACGCGGCCACGGCCATGATCTGCCATGGCGCCTTGCACCGGTTCCCAAGGCTCCGGATCGCCCTCGTGGAGAACGGTGCCGGATGGGTCCCCCAACTGCTCGAGCAACTTGATCACGCCTACGCCAAGATGCCCCATCTGTACCCCGAGACGCCGTCGGACACCTTCAAGCGCCACTTCTGGATGCACCCGTTCCACGAAGAGGACCCTCGTGACCTCGTGAAGCTGCTCGGTGCGGATCACGTCATCTTCGGTTCGGACTTTCCTCACGTTGAGGGACTCGCCGACCCCCTGTCATGGGCCGACGAGCTCCACGGCTTGTCGGACGAGGATCTTCGCAAGGTCATGGGCGGCAACATGATCGAGTTGCTGGGCCTCACCGTCGCCGTTTGACCCTTTGGCGCTGATGCGCTGGAAGTAGCTTCTCGGTCGGTGCTGACCGGCGCGGGCCTGGGCGTTTGCAGGACCGCACGGGTCGGTCTGTCCGCGTCAGGGAGACGAACCGAATCCGCGATTGGCCCTCTCCTGGTGTCGGGAGCCCGGTCGCGCTCGGCCCTCCAGCCGCCCCGAGACGGCACACTCGCCGGCTGTGGGTTTCCTGAGAAGTTCCTCAGGTTCATCGCAGTTCGAATTCTCGTGACGACCTGCGGAAATACCATCTCGCCGTGTCCCTGCGCGACAGGCTGGAACGGACCGGGAAACACTTCTATTGCATCTGCTTCAGCCTGCGCTCGGGAAGCACGCTGCTGTGCGAGGACCTCACCCAATGGTCCCTCGGTTCCCCGACCGAGTTCTTCCAACTCGCGAGCGAACCCGCTGCAGGAGCCTCGGTGGTCGATTACGTGTTGGAGACGGTCGCTGCCACCCCGGGTCCCTATTTCGGCTTCAAGATCACGTGGGACCAGGCGTTCATACTCATAGAGCGGCTGCGGGCCGCGGGCGAGGTGGACGCCACGCTCGACCTGCGGACCATCTTCCCGGGCCTGCGCTCCGTCCACATGGTGCGGAGCGACAAGGTGGCACAGGCCGTGTCGATCTGGCGCGCCGTCAACTCAGGCGCCTGGCACTGGCCGGTCGGCCAGAACATCGACAAGGGCACCCCGCCGTATGACTTCGAAGCGATCCGCGGCTACCTCGTCCAGGTCGTCGCGGAGGACTGGTTGTGGCGCTCCCACTTCACCCGGCTGTCGATTCCCCACCTGCAGGTTTCCTACGAGCTCTACGCCGAACGCCGACTCAAGACCCTGCGAACGATGGTCGGCTTCCTGGGTGCGAAGCCGCGCCGTGCCCCCCTCGTCGACCGCCTTCGTGTCGATGCGCGACGAGTGGTCCGATGAGATCGTGGCCCGCGTCTGGTCCGACCTCTACGGCGTTCCCGAGCCGGTCCGCCCCGTCAGCACGGGGGCCGGCACGTCGGAGAGTGGTGAGCCTGACTGATCGGGCGGACGGTGGAGTCGGCCCGCCGGCATCACCACCTGGTTGAGCGGGCGGCCCGCCTCGGGGAGTCCTCCCCTCGATCCAGATCCGCGATGGCCCGATGCGCTCACGCGCCGCGCGTCGCGTCCGCGCCCGACCCGGCCGTGGCCACGGGAAGCGACACGGCAAGGTCCGTGCCCCCGCCGGCGCGCCAGCGCGTCGAGGCGGGCGCGCTGCTCGGCCCGCACCGGCCCGCCGAGCACCCACCGCAGCGGCGTGCGCAGCACCAGCGCCGCAAAGGTCGCGGAGAGCAGCAGGGTCATGACGTAGAGGACCGCCACCGTCCCGGCCCACCCCAGATGGGGACCGATCCCGGTGGCGCTCAGGGCCGAGCGCACCAGATTGATGAAGAGCACGTGGCAGAGAAAGATCCCACCGGTGAGGCTGGCCAGGTAGGTCGCCGAGAGCGACACACGGCGCGGTCGGCGACCGCTGGACATGGTCCGTCGATACCACCACCAGGTCGCGCATTCGAGCCCGGCCACGGCCGCCGTGAACCACAAGAAGGCCACGGGCTGGTAGAGGTCGGAGGCCCGACCCGTGGGCGACCCGACCCACACCGCGACCAGATACCAGAGGGTGGCGACGATCCCGATCACGGCGGCCCCGGCGATCACGGGGCGACACCAGCGCTCCACGAATCGGCGGACCTCGTCGAAGTGGAGGGCGACTAAGACCCCGGCCACGAACTGCTCCTGGTAGGTGAGCAGGTCGCGCGAGAACGGCCAGTACTGCTCGAGCCACACGGTCGCATGCCCGACCGCTCCGAAGGACCCCGGCCAGTGCAGGTCGGTGGCGAGGAGGAGCGCGAACCCGCCGCTCAGAATCATCACCCTCCCGTGGTGCCGACTGGCGCGGAGCAGCCGCAGCAGCAAGGGGAAGACGAAGTAGAGCTGGAAGAGCACGACCGCGAAGTACAGCTGGTAGTAGCCGAAGACCAGCTCGTGCCACAGCAGCGAGCCGGCGTGGTTCCAGTCGCCCGAGTGCGTGACGATGGTGAACACCCAGTAGATCCCGGTCCACACCAGGTAGGGGACGCCGAGTTGCACGTAGCGACGCCGCCAGAACCCCCAGGTCGTCCGTGGTCGGGTGATCTGGGCGTAGGTGAGCAGCAACGCCGTCAGGAAGAAGAAGGCCGTCCGACTGAAGTGCAGCAGCATGACCAGGGCCCACGGGGCCACGATCCCGGCGGCAACGGTCCAGAGCAACGAGTGCTGCAAGACCACGGCCGCGCAGGCGATCACCCGGTAGGAGTCGAACTGACCGAGGTAGCCCCCAAACCCGACCGAGGGGGCGACAGCGTCTCCTCCTCGGTCGGCGACCGGTTGCGGGTCGGTGGTGGCGGACGGGTCAGCGGGCATGCAGAACCAGGAGACGTGCCCGAACTGCACCGACGCCGGGGCCACGGGGGCGGCCACCTGCGCGTGTCTCGTGCGCCACCGACGCCGGAACGGTCAGCGAGATCGTGCCGGGGTGGCCCGGCCGCCAGCCGAATCGCCCGTCAATGACGTCGATCGAGCAACCCGCGACCGTGTGATGCCGGGTGAACCGTGCGCACACCCCAATGATGGCCGACGCACAGATGAGGGACCGGCGGCGGCGATCATCGGTGCTGCCGGATGGAGGGCACTCAAATGGGGCGACGCTGGGGGTCGATCGGTCGCTCAGCCTCCAGCGACCAGACCGTCGAGCGTCTCGAGCGATTTCTCCATCGCCTTCTTGGTCCCCCCGACGGCGACATGGCGAAGGACGAACCGCAGCCCCTCCTCGGAGATGTCCCAGGTCTCGGTGACCTTGGTGCCGCCGTCGACGGGCTCAAGCTCGTAGCGCCAGATCCGGCCCACGAAGCGGGCCCCCCTGCCGCTGGGGGGCTTCGGGGACCACGCGATGCGCCGGTTGTCCTCGAACTCGGTGACCGTGTTGAGCATCGAATACCCGAAGCCACGCTTCATCGCCATCTGGAAGGTTGCCCCGAGCGACAGGCGGCTCGGCGCCCCATCCATGGCCCCCTTGACGCTCCCCGAGCCGTCGAACTCCGGATGACGCGAGGGATCCGCCAGGACGTCGAAGATCCGCTCCGGGGGTGCGGCGATGACTCGGTCCACGGAGATGCTGTCTCGGGGGTTTGGCATCTGGGCAGCGTACGCCCTGGCCGGCTTGTGTTCCGGAGCCGGCGTCGACGCCATGCCGACCGAGAACGGCGCCACCTCGACGATGCCGTCGGGCAGCCTCATCTGGCCGAGAAGCAGTTACTGAATCGTTGTCGGCAGGCCACGATTCGGCTGCCATCGGGAGTCAAGCTCGGCCGCAACCTCTAACTCGGCCGGCCAGGAGGGGAGAGTCATCTCGCCAGCCTCCCAGGGCGGCGATTGGTCCATGCACTAGAGCGCCAGAGTCGCCACAGTGCCTGGACCCTGCGCCAGCGCGCAGTTGCCCGCCGATCGCGAGCGGTTCGCCGCGGCGGCAAAGAGTTCGTGAAGCGGTCGGCTGGCACCCCTTCTGGAATCGACCATCGGTTCGAGCAACGGCAACATCGAGGCTCAACGCCACGCTGTCGGTCGAAGACTCAGTCTTCCGGTCCGATCAGCCAGGCTGATTTGGTCGCTCCGAAGAGGTCGAGGAGGAAGTGAGGATCTTCGTAATGTGCCAGCGGGACGAACCCCGACGACTGGTGCAGCCTTGAATGAACCACCTCAGCATTGCTGGGGTACTCCAAGACCACCGGTCGCCAGTGAACCGCGATCAGGTGCCCGACGGGCTTCAGGCTGTCGCGTGCCCGCTCGAAGAAGCGAAAAAGGTCGGCCAGATCGAAGTAGTACCCGAGCTCCGAAAGTACGATCAGGTCAAAGACGCCATCGGGCACTCCGCGGGCACGGTGGCCTGTATGAACTCAACGTTCGCAGCCTGGCCGTACCTACGAGCCACCTCGAGCGCGACAACAGACACGTCACTAGCGACCAGCCGATCGACGCGAGGAGACAAGAGCCTCGAAAGAACACCGATCGAGCAGCCCGGTTCAAAAGCGCTCTCGTGTGCATGTTGGGAAGGGCCGCCAGTGTCATGGCGTACTTGCGAGCTTCGTAGGCCCGCTCCGCTAATCCCCAGGGATCCAAAGACTTCGCATACAGGTCATCAAAGTAGGCCGGAGGCCGACGAACTTTGGCTCCCCACCACGGAGACCTCGCACCTGCTGCTTGATGACGCGACACGGCTCGGGATATCCGATGATCGGGCCGCCCGTGGGCCGAGGCCGACGTGCGCACAGCGGCACTCTCGAGTCGAAGACGGAAACGCAACTCACAGCGGGGCGAGTAGGGCGGTCGGAGTCTTCCGACGGAGAGCGTGGAACCCGAATCACGCCGTCATGGCGCGTCCGGACGCGGCGGAAACTCGGTCAAGAACCAAGGATCAGGCCGCTCGGCTTGCGCTTGCCCCAGCACGATATGGGACCTTCTCCCAAACGGTTCCGGCAACATCCTTCGCGTACTCTTGGACAGATTTGGTGACGTTCTCGGTAGCGCGTTGGATCTCCGGGCGCTGAGCGAGGTCACGAACGGCACGTTCAAGCCGGTCATAAGACTCGCGACCCGCTCGTGACCCCAAGACAAATCCGATTGCGGCTCCCACAAGAAGAGGCACTTTCCTCATGTCTTCTCCTTTCGATATCGGCCCTGGTGGCCATACCCACAACGTGAGGCGTTTCAACCCGTACCCACCGACGATGCCTGCGATGCCACGGTCCGGGTCAGCTCGGATGGCAGGTCTGGGAGTCGGGGCGCTCCGCCCCAAACGCGGGGATAGAGCGACCTGCCCAGAATTCGCCAGACCACTGACGCCACGTAATCTCGCCAGCGGGCCGCCCCGACCTGTTCGTACGCTGCCGGGGGCGGGGGGCCGGGGGACTCATTTGCCGTAGCAAACTGGTTTCTCAACACCCAACAGAGACGACTGCGCATCGTCATCAGAGAAACGCTGCAATGGGACCCGGCGCTCGACTCGCTGGGTCGACGCCTCCCATCGAGTGGAGCCCTGTTGCTGTCTCCGGAGGGGCGGAATTGGACACCGGCTCGACACGAGCGGGTAATCCCACGCCTTTGACGCCATGGAGAGACCGCGACGGCGAAACCTTCTGAACAGCTGGTTATGTGCTCCGACTGCTCCCGTCCGGCGGGGTCAGCTGTCTCTTTGCGCGCTCGGATCTTTCGGTCGGGGTAGGCCCATGCAGCCACTCTGATTTGGTGGGCGTGCCTGCACCTCTCGTTGGGGGGTCTGGCTGCGAAGAGCAGTCGATGCCAACTCGTCACCGCCGGTATTTCGTTGGCCTCTGCTCCGACGGGATCAGACGACCCTCTAGCATTGCCGCTACACATGACGTCGCCAAGTGAGTTCCCGCCCCACGCGCTGCGGGATTATGCGTTCCTTGCCGACGGCGAGCGCGGTGCGCTGATCGGCCCACGAGGGGACTTGGCGTGGATGTGCCTTCCCGCCTGGGACTCTGATGCCGCCTTCTCGACGCTCATCGGCGGCAGCGGCTTCTACGCCGTCACGCCCGATCGATCCTTTTACTTGGGGCGGTTACTACGACCGCCGATCGCTTGTTTGGAACAGCCGCTGGGTCACGACGCACGGCATCGTCGAGAGCCGCGACGCCCTCGCACTTCCGGGAGACCTCGCAACGGCGGTCATCCTTCGTCGGATCACGGTTGTTGAAGGCGACGCCCGGCTCCGGGTCGTTCTCGATGTTCGAGCCGGATTTGGGGCCGAAGCGATGCGCGGCACGCACCGCGATGAGGATGGCATCTGGACGGGACAGTCCGGAGCGATCGGATTCCGATGGTCTGGAGCGCCAGTCAGCGCACCGAGGCGGTGCTGGGCCGTTGACCTTCGAACTCGATCTCGCCGCAGGAGAGACTCACGACCTCGTCCTTGAGCTGGGCGAAGGCAGCGTTGGCATCGGAGAATCCCGATCGCTGACGTCTGTGGAGCGCGACGGAAGAGGCCTGGCGAGCAGCGGTCCCGGAGCTCAGACGACCTGTCCTCGGTCGTCGCGACGCGGAGCACGCGCATGGCGGTGCTCCGCGGGTCTGACGAGCGCGCACGGGGGAATGGTCGCCGCTGCGACGATGAGCCTTCCCGAGCGAGCGGATCAGAACCGCAACTACGACTATCGCTATGCGTGGATCCGCGATCAGTGCTACGCCGGCATCGCCGTCGCAAGGGTCGGTCACTTCCCGTTGCTCGACTCGGCCGTCGATTTCGTTTCAGAACGCCTCCTCGCCGATGGCCCAGCGCTCAAGCCGGCCTACACCGTTCGCGGCGGACCGAGTGCCGTCCGAACGGACGTTGTCGCACCTCCAGGGCTATCCAGGCGGTAGCGACAAGGTCGGCAACTGGGTCAACGAGCAGTTTCAACTCGACGCGTTCGGCGAGGCGCTCGAGCTGTTTGCAGCGGCTTCGTCGTGTGATCGTCTCGATGCCGGACATTGGAACGCAGTCGAGGTGGCCGCTTCGTGCCATTGAGTCGCGCTGGCAAGAGCCCGACGCGGGCATCTGGGAGATTGATTCCGAGCATTGGGCGCATTCGCGCCTTACGTGCGTCTCCGGCCTGCGGGCGATCGCCGCCGAAGCGCCAATTCCACAGTCCGGTCGGTGGAGTGCGCTCGCCGATGCGATCCTGGCTGACGTCTCATCGGATTGCCTGCATCCAGAAGGTCGCTGGCAGCGGGCTCCGGGCGATCCGTCGAATTGATGCGTCACTGCTGCTTCCCGCTATTCGCGGCGCGCTGCCGATGACCGATCCCCGTAGCGTCGCGACGATTGCTGCTGTCGAAGCCGAACTCGTCGAAGAGGAGTACGTGTATCGCTTTCGTCCCGATGGCCGGCCACTTGGCGAGGCCGAGGGCGCTTTTTTGCTGTGTGGGTTCCTCCTGGCGCTCGCCAAGCACCAACAGGGTGACCACCTCAGGGCGCGCGGGCTTTTCGAGCGAAATCGAAGCGCGTGCGGGACGCCCGGTCTCATGGCCGAGGAGTTCGATGTCCAGCAACGCCAGTTGCGAGGGAACGTTCCCCAGGCATTCGTCCATGCCTTGCTGCTCGAATGCGCCGCAGCATTGGGCGGAACGGAGTCCGAAGCCCGCTTGTGAGAGGGGTTCGGTTCCCTGGGACGGGGTGATCGCAGTGGGTATAGATCACTCACCACCGATTCGAGCAGATTCGAGGAACCATGACGCAGTCGAAGGTGGCCCTGGTAACGGGCGCGTCAGCTGGCGTGGGACGGGCGACCGCCGTCGCGTTGGCGGAGCACGGCTTCGATGTGGCGCTGCTCGCCCGAGGCGAGGCCGGGCTGCGGGCAGCCGCCGATCGAGGTTGAAGCGAAGGGCCAGCGTGCCCTCGTCATTCCCGCCGACGTCGCCGATTACGCGGCGGTCGATCGAGCAGCGTCACTGACCGAAGAACAGCTCGGGCCCATCGAGGTGTGGGTCAACGACGCGATGACGACGAGCTTTTCACCCCTGGCAGACACTGAACCCGAGGACTTTCGTCGAGCCATCGAGGTCACTTTTCTCGGTCAGGTCTGGGGCACCATGGCCGCACTCGAGCGAATGCGCCCGCGAGACCGCGGCAACATCGTCAACGTCGGGTCGGCTCTCGCGTTTATCGGCATCCCCTTGCAGGCCGCCTATTGCTCGGCGAAGTTCGCGTGTCGAGGGTTTTTCGAGTCGACCCGGGCGGAGCTGATCCACGATGGAAGCCACGTTCGCCTCTCGATGGTGCACCTTCCGGCAGTCAACACACCGCAGTTCGACTGGTGTCACACGACAATGGATCGGCATCCGCAACCGGTGCCGCCGATCTACCAACCAGAGGTGCCGGCGAAATACATGGTCGAGGTGGCGCTCGACGGGCGGCGATCTCGAATCGTTGGCTCGTGGAACAAGATGCTCGTTGCCGCTGGCCAGGTGGCTCCGGGATTCGGCAATCAATACGCCGCGCTGGGTGCCTGGGACTCTCAACTCACTGACCAGCCAATTGATCAAGATCGTCCGGACAACCTCCGCAGCCCGGCCGACGAGAAGCACGATGCCGGCGCACGGGGAATCTTCGGCCACGAAGCTCATGGGTTTCTCGATCCGAGCTTCCTAAAGACGCTTCCGAAGACGGGACGAATCCTCATCGCTGCGGCTGCGGCAGCGGCCCGAGACTGGCGTGGGCGAGCGACCGCCGACCGATGAGACGTACCGCTCGTCGAGGTCGGGCGATATTGATCGTCGTTCAGGCGCTCTGGGGCCTGGCTGCTGCTCCTGACGCCGGGGATGGTGCTGCTGGCTGCTTGGTGGCGCGAATGAGGATCGCACTCCGAAGACGGATACTGCGAATCCTCGGAGCGCGTCACCTCTTGCAGGCGGGCGCAGAGCAATGTTTGGGAGCGGAGCTCTGCGAACTCGGAGCATGGGTCGACGGACTTCACGCGCTCTCCGGCATCGGATTTGCCTACTTCGATGCCCGTTGGCGCCGCGCTGCACTTACCGATGCGGCGATCACGGCTGGGTTTGCGGCCTGCAGCCTGGCCGCACTGCCTCAATATACTGCGCGCTGATCAGCACGATGCCAGTTTGGCGGCGACCAGAGTCGTTCAGCCCCTCGGGTGCAGCCCGTCTGGCTTCGACCGACACATGATCCAAACTGGTTCGGTGGGTGGCGCTCGCACATGGACCATCGAGCGCGACGTCGCAAGCGCTGTTGAAGGCCATGCCATATCGAACGAGCCTAGCGACATGATGTGGCCACGGCGAGGACCGACTGGTCGCAGGGTGGCCATTGCCTCGATGACCGGCCTACTCGTCGGAGTCGGCGTTTCGTTTGGGTTGCCGTGGCAGGCTGCCGAACTCGTCGGTTGGGATGCCGCCAGCTTGCTGTTCCTCGTGCTGACCTGGGTGGTCATCGGACCAAAGTCAGCGGCCGATACAAAGACGCACGCGGCGACAGAGGATCCGAGCGCACCGATTTCTGATCTTGTGATCTGCTCGGCTGCCGTCGCTTGCATCGTCGGCGCGGGCTTCGCTCTCGGCCGAGCCGCGTCCTCGTCTGGCGGAAGAAAGGCCGAACTCATCGCCCTTGCCGTGTTGAGCGTGCTCCTTTCATGGGCCTCCGTTCATACCGTGTTCGTGCTGCGCTATGCACGGCTCTTCTACGCAGGAGACGGGAAGGGCAGCGGAATCAACTTCAATGAGGATGACCCCCCGGACTATCGCGACTTCGCCTACCTCGCCATGACGATCGGGATGACATTCCAGGTCTCCGACACCGAATCTCGGCACGAAGGCGATTCGCCGCACGGCACTTCGGCACGCGCTCATTTCATGGCTCTTTGGCGTGGTAATAGTTGGCCTCACCATCAACGTTCTTGCAAGCATCCTCAGTAGCGGCGGCTCATAACGAAAAGGCGTCGCGCCACGAGAGGGGACGCGTGCGACGATCGAATCGGTCGGCCCGCCGAGAAATGGGGTTCGGCTTAGTCGAGCCAACGGATCCCAAGGATCGCGGTGTCGTCATTGGTTGCCTGCTCGGAAAGGAGGTCATCAACGATGCGCTCAAGGAGTTGGTCGACTGACGCCGCCCCTTGGAGGGCTGACTTTGTCAATCGCTCCATTCCGATGTCGATGTCTTCGTCTCTTCGCTCGATCAATCCGTCCGTATATGCGATCAGCGTCGAGTGCGGACGAATTGAGACGGTCCGAGACTCGTACGGCCCAGACTCGATGCCGAGTGGTACCCCCGTCGGTACTTTGACAAACTCCGCTTGACCTTCGTTGAGAAGGAGCACTACCGGGTGACCGGCATTCGCCATCGTGACTTCCCGTCGATCGTTGTCAACCTGACCCACGAGGACGGTCGCAAAATGTTGGTCTGCATCGACACTGATCTCTTTCGACGCCATGGCAAGGATGTCAGCGGGACTGTAGCCAAGCGACGCGTATGCCCGGATCGTGTAACGAAGTCCGGCCATAATCGTCGCAGCAGCCAATCCCCGACCCGAGACGTCGCCGACAACGAACGCGAACCGATGATCGTCAACGGCAATCACGCTGTACCAGTCGCCTCCGACTTCAGTACCGGCTTCACCTGGGATGTAGCGAGCAGCTAGTTCAATCCCAGAAATTGACGGAAGCTTCTTGGGCAAGAGGGATCTCTGCAGCGAGATCGACACATTGCGTTGTTCGCGATACAGATACCGGTTCTCGTCGGCGAGTAACTCGGCCCGCCTCCGCCGGCGGACCAGACGCTCGGTCATCGCGGCAATGCCGAGAGTGAACAACAAGCCAACACCGAGAATGCCCCACGGCAAGAACTCCGACCAGGTGCCAGCGAGCGCGCCTTTGGTGAAAGGACCAGCGTCAGCGTGCTGGTCCCGAAGGGCACCGTGGCCGTTGAGACGGTGCCCGTGAGGGGCAGATGTGAGACGTTGCTCTCGACGAGCGCAGCTGCGTTCGTGCTCCGGCCGAAATAGATGGCAACGTTGAGTCCTGCCTCCGGCGAGCTCGCCGGTATGGTGACCCGACGGTCAGCAGGCAGCGCTTGTCCCGCGGAGGCGACCAATGTTCCCGCGGGGCCGACGGACGACATGAGGTAGCCGAACCGCTGCACTCCCGGACCAACAGCTCTCGTGGTAACGAGCGCAGTCGTCCTGGAGGCCCGTTCGAAAAGCGCGGTGGCCGCTTGCCCCGTTGGGTTTTTGACCGATTTCGCGCCGATGTGCGTGAGTTCCTGGACCACTCCGCCATGGATGAGCACCAGGGTCGCGGTCACGAACGGGCCACCTGGAGCCATCGACGCCGCGATGGATCGGCGAAAGGTGGCGACCGGATCCGACGATTCCGCAGACACGCTGACGGCCTCACCCAGGCGAAGCTCCAAATCCACCGGGGCAACGTCAAGAGCGGACGCCGTCAGGCTGGTCTGAAGGTTCGTCAGCCGCTGCTCGTTGTGCAGATAGCTGAGCCGAGAACTCGCCGTGAGCAGCCCGGTCACCACGAGGCCGATCGCCAGCACGATCACGCTGAGCCGGGTAGGCGTGCGACGGCTTGGGGCAGCTTGCGCGAGGCCCGCCACGGTGGTCCTTCCTTCCCCTTTCGTTGGCGCGCCGAAGTGCAGCCAGGCATTCCGCCATCGAGGCCGATGGTCTCAAGGTAGATCTCTGTCCGGTACCGTACAGAAGCAACTGGGGGTTGCGGGAAGCTACGGAATGAGTCGGTCAAAGACCTCTCGCAGCACCCCGTAGCACTCACATGCCGCATTCTCAAGGCCGGTGCGGTCGAGGACCGTCACCCAGCCTCGGCTGTAACGAATGAATCCTGCGTCCTGAAGAGCACCAGCGACTCCGCTCACCGAAGCCCGCCGAACCCCCAGCATCTGGGCCAAGAAATCATGTGTCAGCGGAAACTCGTCCGTCTCGACTCGATCGTGAGTCAACAACATCCATCGCGCGCACCGCTCCTGAATCGAATGGAGCGCATTACAGGCCACCTGCTGGCACAGTTGACTGACAAATGCCTGGGTGTAGCGCCGCACCGCGCTGGCCAGCCCAGAGTCACGCGCAAGTTGCGTGGTGAATGCCGCAGCATCCATGCGTAGGGCAACCCCAGGTACCTGAACTTGCAACAGCTCCGCTGGATTGAGAGTCGTGGCCCCCCATGACAGAGAGACACCCACGAGGCCTTCATTGCCGATCGTGGCGACTTCGACGCCGGTTGATCCTTGGGCGCGTGTCAGCACTGAGACGACGGACCCGAGCGGAAAGTACACGCTATCGAGAAACGCGCCTGGCGCAAAGAGGGGCTCCTTCAAGCGGAGGCTGACTTCCTCCAGCACCCCCGCTACGCCGGCGCGCTCTTCGGGAGCCAGCGAGTCAAGGAGGCGATTCCCCGCTGACCACTTCAGCCGCTCGGCCGACATAGGTAGGTGTGTCCCTCCTCAGGTGACAGGGGGTTCCCGGCTCGGGGTGTTCCAGGCTGGCACCTTGTTCACCCGGTCGGGTCCTCTCGACGTACCCACTCTGGCTGACTCCGATCACCAGGTTTCCTCCCGTCGCGGGCGAACAGGGCTCCAACTCGTTGGCGCGTGACATCAAACAGGCTTGCGATCTCGGTGACCCTCATTCCTTCGGCCCGCAGGGCTTGCGCCAGGCTTCGTCGAAGAACGCCGCCTGCCTGTCCCAGGGTCGTGACGATCCTCATCGTGGCCCCCAATGGATTAGCGGAGCCACTGGCCAAGACGATTCGCCGCCACGACCACCCGCGTCGCCGACGCCGCCGCATCGTCCTCAGCTCGTGATCTAGGAGCTTGAGTTCGTCGGCGCTCGCGCTAGCCGCATCTGACAGAGCCGTCACTGCGCTGAGGGTCGGATCGGCTGCCGTTGCAGGAGTACTCACGCTCACCTTCCAGTTTTGGCTGACCAAGTACTCCCCACAATTGGGGGCACTCAATCCGGATCGTGCTCATGATCTCTCCCGCTATCCGGCCTCTCCGGCGATCCGGTTCCATGGTCCTCGGCCTGCGGGATCGTTCGCCGCGTCGATGCGAGTGGGCGCAGCCCTGGCGGACGAGAGGGTTCCGTTCCGCTTCCGACGGGGCGGCCGACGTCCAGGGCCTCTCATGGGGCGCCAGCGGGTGTCCAGCCAGGTTTGCCGGTGTGGAACGGGGCAGACTACAGACATCGACGCGCATATCTCTCTCCGCCCTGAGCCCACAGAGGTTGCTGTCGCTCGACGGTTTGTTGCCGACACCCTGGACCAATGGGGCATCGGTGACCTGCAGGAGGTGGCGTCGCTCCTGGTCAGCGAGCTGGTGACCAACTCGGTGGTCCATGCAGGCAGTGACATCGCGCTGACCCTCTACAGCGAGGGTCCCCAGGTGAGATTCGAAGTCCGTGACGGCAGCACTCGCCCCCCCGTCGACCTCAATGTGCCGCCTCCTTCCCCCAACGGCAGAGGAGTCCGCATCGTCGCAGCCATGTCCGCCGATTGGGGTGTCGAGAATGTGCCGGGCAACGGAAAGACCGTTTGGTTCACGCTGAAACTCCCAGAACCCGGGGAGTGAACCTCACGGCGTCCGCCGTGCTCTCCGTCGGAGAACCAGGCCGATCCGGTGCGTAGAGAGCTGGCTTATTCTGCTGTCTCGTGCCGGTTCGTCGGTGGGCTGCCGTCGAGCCCGAAATGGTGGTCCAGTCCGAGTACCTCGAGGACCTTGCGAACATGGGCGGTCGGATTTCGGAGCACGAGGCCAGCTCCCTGGCCATCACCGAGTTGATTGGCGATGGCCAGGAGTGTGTTCACGCCAGATGAATCGATAAAGGTAACCCCAGCGATGTCAACGATGATGTCCCGACCACGCTCGCAGACGGCGGCCAGGGAATCGCCCAAGGCGGCTGCATTGGCAATGTCGATCTCGCCGAATACGTTGACGATCGTCGAATGCGAATCACCCGTGTCGGGCGGGATCTCGATCCGCAACCCATTCGCAGAATTCTCGTCAGGCATTGCTAGCCCCTGACTGGGTTGGTGCATGGTGGTCGGACACGTACACCTCTCGTTCGAATCTTTTGTGCGGACATGCGCATGAGAGCCGTCGACGAGCAGCGGACAGCTTGGTGTTTCCGCCTCTCGTAGTCAAGCCGCAGCCGCGGGCACCGGTCGTTCGCTGGCGTTTGGCTCTCGGGTCTCCTCATCGATCCGGAACGCCCGGGCGTTAGCCAGAGGAACCGACCCGATGAGGTGTCCGAATACCCATTGCCCGCGCCCAGACCATTCCCGCTGATCGTGCCAGAACACGCCAAACCTCGATCGGGCAACTACGCCGATCACGTTTGGCAGTTGCTGGTCCGGGTAGGTCCAAAACACACGACCTCCGAAGGAGAAAGGACTCGCCATGAGCACCCCGCAACCCGACGCCATCGTGGACTTGCTGCTCGAAGATCATCGCAGCGCGGAGCATCGCCTTTCCGACTTCGCCTCCTCGTCCGTCGACGGCCGAGCCGAACTGTTCTGGAAATTGACCGACGAACTCGTTCGTCACGAGGTTGCCGAAGAGGTGGTGCTCTATCCGGTCGTCCGCAAGCTCCCAGGAGGAGATCGACTCGCAGATGCTCGCATCCGCGAGCAGGCCGAAGCCGAGCAGCAGCTGGAGCGCATGGAGAAGCTCGATGTCACCTCGTCAGAGTTCATGGCCGAATTCACCTACCTCAAGGAGTCGGTGCTCACACACGCCCAACATGAGGAGCATGAGGTATTCCCCCTCGTGAGCGCCAAGGTTTCGAGCGAGGACCAGGTTCAGCTGGCGCAGAGGTATCAGGCCGCCAAGCGTTCGGCCCCGAACCACCCCCACCCTCATGCCCCGGACACTCCGCCCGGTAACAAGATCTTGGGCCCGGTGGCCGCACTCGTCGATCGCATCCGCGACGCCGCCCACGGCATCTAACACCGCTTTCGCCTCACACCGAACCGGAGGGGATCCCGTGGCTCAGATCGGTCTCGCGTGAGCGTCGAGGAGGCCTTCCACCAACTTGTTTCGGGAACGGATCATCCCATGGTCATCGTGACCGTGGCGGTCGGAGAAGAGCGGGAGGGATGCCTGGTCGGCTTTTTCACCCAGGCGAGCATCGAGCCCGCCGCGGCTGATCGTCATGCTGTCGAAGGCGAATCGCACCACTCGACTCGCGCACCACGCACGCGAGCTCGTGGTGCATTTTGCCCGCGCGGCGGACCGTGATCTCGCCGCTCTCTTCGGCGAAGAGACCGGCGATCACGTTGACAAGTTTTCCCGGTGCAGCTGGGAGGTGGGCCCCGGAGGGTCTCCGGTTCTTCAGGGCACACGGGGCTGGATCAGCGGAAACATTCTTCGCCGGGTCGATGCGGGCGATCATGTCGCCCACCTGTTGGGGATCTCCGATGCCCACGTCGACTCGGACGGTGAGCAGCTCGGCTCCCAGGCCGTCTCGGCCATGGAGGCCGGCCATCCGGTCTAACCCGGCAATCCACCGGGTTGCCGCTCGCTCCTTTGTGCCCGGACCTCTCTCGACCGGATCTCACTCGAATCGGTCTCGGTTCCCATCTCGGGCCAGTCGACGCCGTCCGCGCCAATGGGGCCCGCAAAGGGGACGGGCGCAGGTGCCGATGGCGCGGCCCGGTCAGGTCGGCGGTGCGTGCTCCTCCTCGGCGCGGTCGCGGGCCGACCCGTCGGCGTCGTGCTGGGCCGCGGGCTCTCCGTCGGCTGCCTGGGCCAAGAGAGCGATCTCGTCCTCGCGTACGCCCCCGCGGGCGGCGATCAGGTCGGGACGCCGCTCGAGCGTCCGCCGCAGCGCCTGGACCCGGCGCCAGCGGGCCACCCGGCCGTGGTCCCCCGAGACCAGCACCTCGGGCACCGCCCAGCCACGGAAGGAGGCCGGCCTCGTGTACTGCGGGTACTCCAAGAGCCCGTCGGCGAAGCTCTCGTCGCCTGCCGACTCGGCGTTGCCGAGCACCCCGGGCACGAGCCGCGCCACGGCTTCGAGCACCACCAGGGCGGCCACCTCGCCGCCCGAGAGCACCACGTCGCCCACCGAGAGCTCGCCGTCGACCAGGTGGTCGGCCACCCGCTGGTCGACCCCCTCGTAGCGCCCGCACAGGAGGGAGAAGCCGCCGTCGAGCGCGGCCAGCTCCGCCGCCTTCGCCTGGTCGAAGCGCGGCCCGGCCGGACTCAAGAGGAGCAGCGGGCGGGGCAGGCCCTCCGCCCGCTCGACGGCCTCGACGGCGCCGAACAGCGGCTCGGCCATCAGGACCATCCCCGCGCCGCCGCCGAAGGGCGCGTCGTCGACCGACCGCCGGGCGTCTTTCGTCGCCGCCCGCAGGTCGTGCACGCGCAGGTCGATCCGCTCCTCGTCGCGGGCCCGGCCGAGCAGGCTGCCCCGGGCGAAGGCGTCGATCAGCTCGGGGAAGATCGTGAACACGTCGACGCGCACGGCCCGCCCTACCCGGTCACCATGGGTCAATCGACCAGGCCGTCGGGCACGTCGACCACCACCGCCTCGTTGGGCCGGTGCTCGACGATGAACCGGACCGGAACGAGCGCGCCAGAGGTCAGGACCAGCAGGTCGCTCGCCGGGTTGGGCTCGACGTCCTCGATGTGCCCGAGGGGGCGGCCGTCGGTCGTGCGGATCTCGGCCCCGACGAGCTCGTGGACCCACAGGGCGCCCTCCACCTCCATCGGCTCGGCCCACAGCACCGTGCCGCGGAGCGCCTCGGCCTCCTCCAAGAAGTGCACGCCCTCGAAGCGCACGACGTAGCGCTGGCCGTGCGGACGCGACGACGCGACGCGCAGCACCCCGGCCTCGGTCACCAGGTCGGTCCCGGGGGAAAGACGCGAGGGCTGGTCGCTCCAGAGGTCGACGACGGTCTCGCCGGCCAGACCCTGGGGCTTGATCACCCGCCCCACCGAGAGCAGGCGCTCCCCCGAGGCCGACGGGGGTGGGGCGTCGGTCACCGACGCCGGGGGCTCTCGCTCAGTCGTCGACGATGTCGACGCTGGTCTGGACGCCGTCGTGCGCACCGGCCGCACCGACGAGGGCGCGGATCGCCTGCGCGGTCCGTCCCCGGCGGCCGATCACCCGGCCCATGTCCTCGGGGGCGACGTGCAGCCGCAGCCGGACGCTGCCGCGGCGCTCCTCGGACTGGACGACGACCGCCTCGGGCTCGTCGGACAGCGCCTTCGCGATGTAGGTGAGGACGGCCGTCGGGGTCGAGCCCTCGCTGCGGTTCCCGGCCATGTCGTCGAAGGAGGACTCCGAGGCCACGGCGTTCACGTCGCCGTCCTCGTAGTCGTCCTCGTCTTCGAGCTCGTCTTCGTCGTCGAACTCGTCCTCGTCGCCGATCGTGTTGACGTCGCCCGACTCGTACTCGCCGGTCGTCACTTGGCCCTGGCCTCGGTGAAGGCGTCCCAGGCCCCGGAGGTCTTGAGCAGCCGCTCCACCCGGTCGGTCGGTTGGGCACCCTGGACCAGCCACTTGAGGGCCTTGTCGTTGTCGATCTTCACCACGGCCTCGGGCTCGGCGCGCGAGACACCCCGGGGGGCGTAGGTGCCGAGGATCTCGAGGAACCGACCGTCGCGCGGCGCCCGGCTGTCGGCCGCCACGACCCGATAGGTCGGTTGCTTCTTCTTGCCCATCCGCACCAGGCGGAGCTTCACTGCCACCGAATCGTTCCCCTCGTGGTTCGCTCGTCGCGGGGCTGGCGCCGTCCGCGTGGCCCATGCCGTCCGGGGCCCGTGCCGCCGACCGGTTCCGCCGGTTCAGAGGTCACTCCGAGAACCCGGTGGAGAGCGCCCACCATTGTCGCAGATCGGCGGGCCGGGGCGCCCATCTCGGCCCCCGGGTGCCCTCTGGCGCTCAGCGGGCCTTGGGCGGGGTGACCCGGCCGCCCTTCTTCTTCTTGTTCTTGGGTCCGCCCTGCGGCGGCACCCGGACGCTGCGGGCAGGCAGGCTGAACCGGGGATCGTCGGCGCCGGCGCCGGCGCCCGGCCCTCCGACCCCGCTCAGCAGCGCGGAGAGCTCGCCCCCGTCCCCGCCGGCCCCGCCCAGGCCCGGCAGGCCACCGAGGCCCCCATCCGGCCGCCGAGGAGGCCGCCGAGCCGCCCCATGCCACCGGGGGCGCCGGGCCCCCCGCGCCCCGCATCATCTTCTGCATCTCCTTGAACTGCTTCAAGAGCTGGTTCACGTCCTGGGTGGTCGTGCCGCTGCCCCGCGCGATGCGCAGGCGGCGGGACCCGTCGATCGTGGCCGGCTCGATCCGTTCGGCCGGCGTCATCGACCGCACGATGGCCTCGACCCGGTTGACCTCCCGGTCGTCGATCTGGTCGGCGGCGGCCCGCACCTCCTTGGACATCCCGGGCATCAGCTTCATGATCCCGCCGAGCGAGCCCAGCTTGCGCACCTGCTGGAGCTGCTCCAAGAAGTCCTCGAGGGTGAAGCGGCCCGAGAGCAGCCGGCTGGCCGAACGCGCCACCACCTCCTCGTCCATGGTGCGCTCGGCCTGCTCGATCAGGCTGAGCATGTCCCCCATGCCGAGGATCCGATCGGCCATCCGGTCCGGGTGGAAGAGATCGAAGTCGGCCAGCTTCTCGCCCGTCGAGGCAAAGACGATCGGCCTGCCGACCACCTCTTTCACCGACAGCGCCGCGCCGCCGCGCGCGTCGCCGTCCAGCTTGGTGACGATGACGCCGTCGAGCTCCAACGTCGAGTGGAACGCGGTCGCGGTCGCCACCGCGTCCTGGCCCGTCATGGCGTCGACGACGAGGAACGTGTAGTGGGGCTCGACCGCACGCGAGATGTCGCGGACCTCGCGCATCAACGCCTCGTCGATCGCCAGGCGACCGGCCGTGTCGACGATGCACACGTCGCGTCCCAGCCGGCGCGCCTCTTCGAGCCCGGCCCGGGCGACGCGCACCGGATCGCTCGCTTCGCTGAACACCGTCACGCCGATCTGGGCACCGAGGACGCGCAGCTGTTCGACGGCCGCCGGGCGCTGCAGGTCGGCGCCGACGAGCATCGGGTTGCGCCCCTGCTGCTTCCACCACTGGGCCAACTTGGCCGCGGTGGTCGTCTTGCCCGACCCCTGCAGGCCCGCCAGCAGCACGACCGTCGGGGGGCGCGAGGCGTAGGTGAGCTTCAGGGCCTCGCCGCCCAGCACCCGGACGAGCTCCTCGTGGACCGCCTTGATGACCTGCTGGCCGGGGGTCAGGCTCTTGGAGAGCGCCTCGCCCGACGCAGCGGGCCCGCACGGCCTCGGTGAACCCGCGCACGACGCCCTGCTCCACGTCGGCCTCGAGCAGGGCCGTGGAGATGTCGCCGAGCGCCTCGTCGAGGTCCGCCTCCGAGAGCCGGCCCCGGCCCCGGAGCCGACCGGCGATGCGTTCGAGACGGTCCGAGAGCGCGTCGAACATGAGACGATCAGGCTACCGGGCTCACGAGCCCACCAGGGCGTCGACGAAGGCCACCGGATCGAAGGCCAAGAGATCGTCGGGGCCTTCGCCGGTGCCCACGAGCTTGACGGGCAACCCGAGCTCGCGCTGGACCGCGAGCACCACGCCGCCCTTGGCGGTGCCGTCGAGCTTCGTGAGCACGATCCCGGTCACGCCGACGGCCGCGGCGAACTCGCGGGCCTGGATCACCCCGTTCTGACCGGTCGTGGCGTCGAGCACCAGCAGGACCTCGGAGACCGAGCCCGGCGGGCGGTCGGCCACGCGGCGGATCTTCTTCAGCTCCTCGATGAGGTTGACCCGGTTGTGAAAGCGACCGGCGGTGTCGGCCAGCACGAGATCGTGGCCCCGCGCGGCGGCCCGCTGGACGGCGTCGAACACGACGGCGCTCGGGTCCCCCCCGTCGGCGCCGGCCACGAGGTCGGCACCGCTGCGCTCGGCCCACAGGCGGAGCTGCTCGGCCGCCGCCGCCCGGAAGGTGTCGCCCGCCGCCAACAAAACGGAACGGCCGGACTGCACCTGCTGGCGGGCGACCTTGCCGATCGTCGTGGTCTTGCCCACCCCGTTCACGCCGACGAAGAGCCAGACGGTCTGGGCTCCGGGCTCGGCGCTCACGTGCAGCTCCCGGTCGCCGTCGCCCAGCAGCTCGATCAACTCGGTCCGCAACGCGTCGAGGAGACCCGAGCCCGACGCCCGACGCCCGAGCCGCTCGCGCAGGGCCGACAGCACGACGTCGGTCGTCTCGACCCCGACGTCGGCGCCGAGCAGCGTCTCTCGGACCTCGCCGAGCGTCGTGGTGTCGAGGTCGGTCTGCCGCCGCAGGGCCCGCAGCGCCGAGACGCGCCCCGGGTCTTGCCGAGCCGGTCGTCCCAGCCGGCCGGCGGCGGGACGGTCTCGGCCGGCGAACTCGGGACAGGTTCGGCCGACGGCCGGCCGGCGACAGGAGGTCTCGGGCGGTGCCTCGGCCGGTGCCCGCGCCTCGACGGGGGGCGTCGGCCGGGAGTCTGCCGTCCTGGTCGCCGGGGGCGGGGTGGGCGGAGCCTCGGCGGCCGGGGGGCGTCGGCGTTGCCGCACGACCACGGCCGTCGCCAGCAGCAGGGCCACCACGACGGCGATGACGATCCACACGACGACCACGAGCGGAGGAGCCTATCGGTCCGGGGTGCCGGCCCCGGCCGACAGTTCGACCGTGATTCCGGTCCCGGGCGCGGTTCTCAGACTCCGGACTAGCCGGCCCAGAAGTCGCGCAGGGCGGCCGCGGCGGCCTCCCCCTGCCGGACCCCGGCGACCGCGGCCGCCGGACCGAGCGAGCCGTCCATCAGGTTGACCCCCATGACCGCCGCCGAATCGGCGTCGGGGGCGACGATCTCGACCGTGCCACCGGCTTGGCGCACGGCCTCGATCTCGCGCGCCGACCGCTCCCGCATGGCGAGCATTCGGGCATCGTCGCCGGCCTGGGCCTGGCGCTCGGGACCCATCAGCGTGATGAGCAGCACCCGCTCGTGGCCGGCGGCCAGATCGGCGCTGCTGGAGGACCGCACCCCGCCGTCCATGTACCGCTTCCCGGCGATCGTGATCGGCGGGAACACGCCGGGCACGGCGCAGCTCGACGCCACCGCCCGATCGAGCTCGGCCCCCGCCTCGCGGTCCCAGACCCGGAACTCGCCGGTGTCGACCTCGACGGCCGTGCATTGAAAGACCTTCGGCCAAGGCTCGCCCGCCAGGTAGCGGAACATGTCGACGAACCGCGCCTCTTCGAACGTCTCGGCCTCCAGGGCGAAGCGGCCGATCACCTGGCGGATCTCGAGGGGCGAGCCGTCCTCCGTGGCGGCCTGCCCGAGCAGCTCGATCAGTCGGGCCATGGTGTCGCTCGGGGCGGCCCGGTCGCCGGCCGGCGCTGCCGCGTCGGCTCCCGCCGAGCTCCGTCGGCCGGCGGCCTCGTAGCGGGCCACCTGCTCCTCGGGGTCACGACCGAGCGCCAGCTGCGCACCGACCGCCGAGCCGGCCGAGGTCCCGAGAATCAGCTGCGCGTCGGCGAGCACCACGCCCTGGCGGGCGAGCCCGGCCGCCAATCCCGTCTGCCAGGCGATGCCGACGGGACCACCGCCGCTCAAGACGAGCGCCTTGGACATCGTCCCCCCTCTCGGCCGCCGCCGTGGTCAGGAGGCGGCGCGCTGAGTCTCGCGCTCGACCTTCTGGCTCACCACCTGTGACGATCCCCCGGGGGCCATGGTGACGCCGTAGAGGGCGTTGGCCGCCTCCATCGTCCGCTTCTGGTGCGACACGATGATGAGCTGGGCCTCGGTCCGGAACTCGTCGACGAGGCCCAAGAAGCGGTGCAGGTTCACGTCGTCGAGGGCGGCCTCGACCTCGTCCATGAGGTAGAAGGGCGTCGGCCGGCTGCGGAACACGGCGAAGAGGAAGGCGAGCGCGGACAGCGAGCGCTCGCCGCCGGAGAGCAGCGACACGCGCCGCACGTTGCGCCCGGCGGGCCGCACCTCGATCTCGATGCCGGTGTTGAGGAGGTCCTCGGGATCGGTCAGGGTGAGACGGCCGGTCCCGCCGGGGAACAGCGTGGACACGAGCGACGAGAAGTGCTCGTTCACGTCGGCCACCGCCTCGGCGAACGTCTCGGCGATCTGCCGGTCGAGCGTGCGCACGACCTCTTGGAGCTCCCGGCACGCGTTGCGGACGTCGTCGACCTGCCCGTCGAGCTCGCGGTGGCGCTCCTCGAGCGCGCTCAGCTCCTCGAGGGCCAGCGGGTTGATGGGGCCCAGGGCGCCGAGCGCCTCGCCCAGGTGCGCCACGCGCGCCGCGGGGCTCGTGCCCTCGGGAAGCTCGGGCGTCTCCATCGCCATCACCGCGGCGGGCTCGCTCGCCAACTCCCGGCGGACGGTCTCTTCGAGCGCCTCGGCGCGCAGCGACACCTCGGCCGCCTCGAGGTCCATGGCCCGCGCCCGCTCCCGCACGAGGCCCAACCGCCGCTCGACCGCCGAGCGGTCGCGCCGCAGCGTCTCCAAGCGCTCCCCGCCGGCGCGCACGGCCGCCTGCTGGCTCTGGTACTCGCGCCGCAGTCCCTCCAAGAGCCCGTCGAGGCGCTGCTGCACCGACCCGACCATGTCGCCCAGACGGTGGTGCGCACGCTGCGCGGCCTCGAGGCGGTGCCGGCGGGCCGCCGCCTCGGCGCGCTCGTCGGCATGACCGACCAGACGGCGTTCGACCTCGGCCAGCCGGTCGGCCAGCACGCGCCGGCGCTCGGCCAGGCCCGCCACGGCCATCTCGACGCGGCGCCGACTGGCGAGGATCTCGCTCCGCCGGCCGTCGAGCACCCGGTGCGCCTCTGCCGCCTCTGCGGCCCGCTGCGCCGCCGCACTCGACCGGTCCGCCAACTCGGCGATGGCGGAGACGGCCGCGTCGAGCGCGCCGGTGTCCTCGGCCAGTCGACCCTCGCTGTCCTCGTGCGCGTGGCGGGCGTCGTCCAGCTCGCCCGACACCCGCGCCCGGTCCTCCTCCAACCGCCGCTGCTCGGCGTCGAGCGTCGCCGCGTCGGTGGCGTGCTGCTCGAGTCCCCGGGCCGCCGCCAGCGCCGCCTCGCGTGCGCCCTCGGAGGTCGCGCGCTTCTCGCGCAGCTCGGTCAGTGCGGTGTCCGCGGCCGTGGCCGCGGCGGCGGACTGGGCCGCGGCCCGCTCGACGGCGGCGGCGCTGACCACCCCGTCGGGCGAGCTCACGTGCCAGCCCGAGCGGGCGAAGCGATCGCCCTCGCCCGTCACGACGACGAGGTCCGGCCGCTCGAGCGCGAGGTCGATGGCGGCCTCCCAGCCCTCGACGCGCACGGCCGAGCCGATCATCTGGTCGAGGACGGGGTCGACGCCGCGCACCCCGACCCGGGCCCGGACGTGGGGGCGGACGGGGGTGGCACCGGGCGGCAGGGCCCCGGGTGTCGGCGTCCAACGGCTGACGGCGCCGTCGGCGGCCGCGGCGAGGAGCGCCCCGGTGGCGCCGCCCCGGCGCAGCCGGTCGAGCGCCTCCCGGGCGGCGGCCCGGCCCTCGACCACGACCGCGGCGATGGAGGCGCCGGCTGCGGCCTCGAAGGCGGCCTCCCACCCCGGATCGATGTCGACGAGCTCGGACAGCGAACCCACGACGCCCGAGATCCCGGCCAACAGCTGGCGGCCCCCCGAGCCCTGCAGCTCGTGGAGGGCCCGGGCGAGCGCCTCGGCGCGCGCGGCGCTGCGGTGCCGCTGCTCCTCGGCCCGCTGCGACGCGGCCTCTGCGTCGAGGGCCGCCCGTGCGCTGCCCTGGGCGGCCGCCTCGGCCACCGCCAGCTCGGCGCGGCGCCGCGCCCCCAGCTCGTCGAGCTGGCGCCGGCGCGCGGCCAGGGCCGCGCCCGTGGTCTCCAGCGCGTCGGCGCGCTGGCCCAACGCCGCGATCCGTTGCTCGGCCGCGCCGCGGACCCGCTCGGCCTGCGTCACCGACCGCCCGAGCAGCTCCTGGCGGGCCCGGGCGGCGGCCAGCGCCTCTTCGAGCTCGGCCAGTTCCGAACCGTCCCCCCACGCCGCGCGGTGCTGGCGCTCCGCCTCGGCCAGGGCGGCCTCGGCCGCCTCGACGTCGGCGCGCTCGGCCACCAGCGTGATCGAGGACGCCTCGACCTCGGTCAGCTCGGCGCCGAGCTTCGCCCCCTCGGCCTCCAGGGTGGAGACCACGTCGACGTCGGCGGCCGCGTCGAGCGACGCCGCCAGCGATCGCGCCCGTTCCTTCAAGACGGCACTCGTCCCGCGGGTCCGCTCGACGAGCCCCTGCACGCGCCCGAGGGCGGTCGCCAGGTCTTCCTCGCGCCGCGACGAGAGCTCGGCCATCGTGCTGGTGGTGGCCTCGTCCAGGCCGGCGAGCGACGCCTCCATCTCCTCGGCCTCGTCGGCCAAGAGGCGCAGCCCGTCGCTGGCGCGCACCCGGCGGGCCGCCAGATCGGCCAGTTCCCGGCCCGCCACGAAGCGCCGGAGCGTGAGCCACTCCTCGGCCAGCGCGGCGTGCGAGCGGGCCGCCGCGGCCTGGCGCTCGAGCGGGCGGATCTGGCGGCGCACCTCGCGCACGAGGTCACCCAGGCGCTCCAGGTTCTCCTGGGTGGCGTCGAGCCGGCGCTCCGCCCGCTCCTTGCGGCGGCGGTGCTTGCGGACCCCGGCGGCGTCCTCCACGATCGCCCGGCGGTCCTCGGGCCGCGCGTTCAGCACGGTGTCGAGCTGGCCCTGGCCGATGATCATGTGCTGGTGGCGCCCGACGCCCGTGTCGCGAGAGCAGCTCTTGGATGTCGAGCAGCCGGCAGGGGGCGCCGTTGATCGAGTACTCGCTGTCGCCCGAGCGGAAGAGGATGCGGCTGATGGTCACCTCGGCCATGTCGAGCGGGAGCTTCCCCGACGAGTTGTCGATGGTGAGGGTGACCTCGGCCCGGCCGAGCGGCGGCCGCATCGAGCGTGCCGGCGAAGATGACGTCTTCCATCTTGGCCGAGCGCAGCGCCCGGGGACCCTGGGCACCCATCACCCAGGTCACCGCGTCGACCACGTTGGACTTGCCGCTCCCGTTGGGACCGACCACGACGGTGATCCCGGGCTCGAACTCGAGGACAGTGGGGTCCGCGAACGACTTGAACCCCTTCATGGTGAGGGACTTGAGGAACATCGCGGCCGACCCTACCAACCTCTCAGACGACCCCTACGGACCGCGCTGCGTGCTGCGCTTTGTCGCACGCAACGCGCTCAGTGGGAACGGGCCTAGACCTGGCAGTGCTCGCAGAAGAACGTCGAGCGGCCCCCGGTGCGCAGCCGCTGGATGGAGTTGCGGCAGCGCCGGCAGGGCTGGCCCTCGCGGTCGTAGACCTGGTGCTGGCCCTGGTAGTCGCCCACCTCGCCGAACAGGTCGCGGTACTGCTCGTCGGCCAGCGTCGAGCCGCGGTGCTTGATCGCCTCGGCCAGCGTCTCGACCATGGCCCGGTAGAGACGGCGCGTCTCGGTCCCCGACAGCGAGTCGGACTGGCGGTCGAAGCGCAGCCCCGAGGCGAAGAGGATCTCGTCGGAGTAGAGGTTCCCGATCCCCGCCACGAACTGCTGGTCCATGAGGAGCGCCTTCAGGCCGGCGCGGTGCGAGCGCAACAGGACGGCGAAGCGCTCCCAGCTCATCATGTCCTCGATGGGGTCGAAGCCGAGGTGGGCCAGCTCGGGGACGCTCTTCCTCGACGCCGTGACCTCGGGGCGGGGCGAGCCGTTGGTCGAGGCCCCGTTCGCCGCGACCTTGGGGTCGGCGTTCGAGACGAACATCTCGCCGAAGGTGCGCGGGTCGACATAGCGCAGCTCGCCGCCCTGGGTGAAGGTGATGACGACGTGGGTGTGCTTGGGTTTCGGCTCCTTGGCGCTCTTCACCCGGAGCAGCTGGCCGCTCATGCCGAGGTGCACCACGAGGGTGTCGCCGTTGTCGAGGGCCAAGAGGAGGTACTTGCCCACGCGGCCGACCGACTTCACGGTGCGACCCTCCAAGAGGGTCCGGAAGTGCTTGGCGCTCGGGTGGCGGCGCACCGAGCGGCCGTTGCCGACGGCGACCAGCTTCACCTTGCGGCCGGCGACCTCCTTGGAGAGGTCCACGCGCAGTGTCTCGACCTCGGGCAGTTCAGGCACCGGTGAGCTCCCGCCACGCAGACGCCGCCGCGTCCTGCTCGGCGTCCTTCTTCGAACTGCCCTCGCCCCGCCCGCGCTTGACCTCCGAGACGTAGACCTCCGCCACGTAGCGGCGGTCGTGGTCGGGACCCGAGCCCTCCACCACGTAGGCGGGGGTGCCGTGGCCCAGCCGGACGGTGAGCTCTTGGAGCCGGCTCTTGTGGTCGAAGACGTCGGGCTCGTGGGCCACGGCGCCGATGCGGTGGCCGAGGAGGCGCAGCACCAGCACGCGGGCGGGTCCCCACCCGGCGTCGAGGTAGACGGCGCCGATCAGGGCCTCGAGCGCGTCGGCCAGGATCGAGGTCTTGGACCGGCCACCCGAGGACTCCTCGCCCCGCCCGAGGGCCAGCACCGACCCCACCTCGAGCTCGTCGGCGACCTCGGCCAGCACCCGGGAGTTGACGACGGCCGAGCGCACCTTGGCCAGCTTCCCCTCGGGGAAGTCCGGGTAGGCGCAGTAGCAGTGCTCGGCCACGACCAGCCCGAGCACGGCGTCGCCCAGGAACTCGAGCCGCTCGTTGGACGGCGCGCCGTCCTGCTCGCTGCACCAGCTGCGGTGGCAGAGGGCCTGCATGAGGATCGAGGGATCCCGGAAGGCATGGCCCAGGCGCCGGGCCAGGCGGCACACACCGTCAGTGAGGGCGTCGGCGACCGCGGCGGGCGGCGCCGGGGGTGGTGGCGCAGGGGTAGCTCGGCCCTGGTTCGTCAATCCGCGCCAAGCTTGGCCACGACGTAATCGACGGCGTCTCGGACCGTCCGCAGCTCTTCTAGGTCCTCGTCGTCGATCCGGAACCCGACGGAGCGCTCCCCCAGCTCCTCCTCCAAGGCCTCGACCAGCTCGATCAGGGCCAGGGAGTCGGCGTTCAGGTCCTCCGCGAAGGAGTCGGACTCGTTGATGCCGGCCGGATCCGTCTCCAAAATGTCCGCCAGCTGGTCGCGGATGAGGTCGAACACCCCCTGGCGGTCGAGCGGACCACGGTCGATATGGGTCTCGGCGGGCACGACTGCTCCTGGCTCGGGCGGAAATTACTGCGTTGGGCTGCATGTTACCGGCCTCAGATGGCGCCCTGCCGGGTGTGGTTCGTGCCTGGTTCGGCCGTTTATGCCCCTCCGTCGGGGCCGACGGCCTTCGCCAGGCGTTCGACGAGGCCCCCGGTGGCCAGCTCGTGGGCGGCCCGCAGGGCGTTCAGGATCGCCGTGGCCGACGACGAGCCGTGGCTGATCACGCACACGCCGGCGACCCCGAGCAGCATGGCCCCGCCCGTGTTGTCCGGGTCGAGGGCGCCGACGATGGGCGCCAGGTAGGGGAACAGGACGGCCGCGGCGGCCTCGGTCTCCTCGTTGGTGCCGAACACCCCGAGGAGGCTCGTCATGAGGAAGCGGAGCGTCCCCTCCGCCGTCTTCAGCGCCACGTTGCCGGTGAAGCCGTCGGTCACCACCACGTCGGCCGGGCAGCCGAGCAGGTCGCGTCCCTCCACGTTGCCGACGAAGCGCACGCCGCGCACGCCGGCCTCGAGGGCGGCCCCCGTCTCCTTCACGAGCGGCGTGCCCTTGGCGCGCTCCTCGCCGATCGAGAGCAGCGCCACCGCCGGGTCGGCCAGCCCGTAGCGCTCGGTGGCATAGGCGGCGCCCATCTGGGCGAACTGCACGAGCATGGCCGGGGTGCACTCGGCGTTGGCCCCGGCGTCGACCAGGATCGCCGGCGGGCCGTCGAGGCGCGGGATCGGCGTGGCGATGCAGGGGCGGGACACCCCGCGCAGCCGCCCCATCCGGAGCAGGGCCGAGGCCATCGTGGCCCCGGTGTTGCCTGCGCTGACCATGGCCGAGGCCCTGCCGTCGCGCACGAGCTCGGCCGAGCGCACGAGCGACGAGTCCTTCTTGCGGCGCACGCCCTGGGCGGGGTCCTCGTCCATGGCGATGACCTCGGTGCAGGCCACCAGCTCGAGGCCCAAGGGGTCGCCCACCAGATCGGGCGGTCCGACGAGGACGACCGGGATCCCCTCGTCGGCGGCGCGGCGCGCCCCGGCCACGATTTCGGCCGGTGCCTTGTCGCCCCCCATGGCGTCGATGGCCACGGGCAGGTCCGCGGCGGACGGCGAGGGGGCGCTCCCCCTCGGGCTCAAATCAGTCGACCTCGATGGCGATGCGTCCCTTGTACCAGCCGCAGCTCGGGCAGACCACGTGGGGGGTCTTCGCCTGGGAGCAGTGCGGGCACACGCTGCGCGACGGCGGCTTCAGCACCCAGTTGGCGGCCTGGCGGCTACGGCCCTTGGCCTTCGAGGACTTCTTCTTCGGGACAGCCATCGTCGAGCTCCAGATCCGTGCGTGCGGGCGACCTCGTGCCGCCGTTTGGGCCGGGACGGGGACCGCCCGGGCTTCCCGCTCGGCGCGACAACCTCAAGACGAGCGAAGCACGTCGAGGTTAGCCCACCGGGGATCGACCGGCGCCACGCAGTCGCAGCTCGACTCGTTGCGGTCCGTCCCGCAGTGCTGGCACAGCCCGGCGCAGTCGGCCCGGCAGAGGGGGGCGAGTGGCAGCTCGGGGACGAGCGAGTCGAGCAGCATGGGCTCGAGGTCGACCTGGTCGTCGGCGATGCCGTAGGCGTCCTCGTCGTCGGGCCCTCCCGCCGTCGCCTCGTCGCAGAAGCGCTCCCGCACGGCCACGAACAGCTCGCCGCCGACGGGCACGGTGCAGCGCGCGCAGAGCCCCTCCCAGCGGGCGCGGATCGTGCCGGTCACCATGACGCCGCCGAAGTAGGACTCGAGCGCCAGATCGCAGACCACCTCGGAGCCGGCCGGGATCCGGCTGTCGGCCGCCCGGAAGGGCACGATGACCTCGGCGGCCTCGAGCGGGCCGCGGCGCTCTTCTTGCACTCGGGTGCCCGGCACCCGACGCAGGCGGGCGACCGAGACGACGAACGGGTTCGCTGACATGCGCGCCTCCTAGCTCGTGTTCTAGGTGATGTCCTGGTCGAAGAAGCCCGTCTCCTCTGGCTCGCCGTCGGCCCCCGCGAACTGCGGCTCGGTGGCCGCCGCCACGCGGGGCGTGGCGATGGCCTGGAGCTTCTGGCGACCGGAGCGCACCGTGCGCATGATGCGGTCGAGGACGATCTCCATGCCGGCCAGGCGTTGGTCGCAGTAGTCCTCGGTCTCGTGGCGCATGCGCCGCGACTCCTCGTTGGCGTCGTCGAGGATGCGTTGCGCCACCTTGTTGGCCTGGCGCACGATGTCGGTGCGCGAGACCATCCGCTCGGCCTGGGCCCGGACCTCGTCCATGAGCGCCTCGGCCTCCCGGGCCTGCTCGGCCAGGAACTCCTCGCGCTCCTTCAGCAGCCAGCGGGCCTGGCGCAGCTCGTCGGGCATGCGCTCGAGCGCGCTCGACAAGAGGGCGACCACCTCGTCGCGCGAGATCAGGACCGAGGCCGACAGGGGCATGGCCTTGGCCGAGTGCACCACGTCGAGCGCGCGGCCGACGAGCGCCTCCGCGTCGAGGCCCTCGAGGCCGTAGTCGTCGGAAAGATCGTCGCCGGGCTCAGGCACCTGGGCCCCTCTCAGAGCGGTCCGTTGAACTTCTCATCCAGCCGGACCGAGACGGCCTTGGGCACGAACGGCGAGACGTCCCCGCCATAGCGGGCGACCTCGCGCAACAGCTTGGAGGCGATGAACGAGTTCGATGGGCTGGTCGGCACGAAGACGGTCTCGATGCCCGAGAGCTGCCGGTTCATCTGCGCCATCTGCAGCTCGTTCTCGAAGTCCGACACGACGCGCAGCCCGCGGACGATGACCGAGGCGTCGACGCTCGTCGCCGCTTCGACCACGAGCGTGCTCATCGAGACCACGCGGACGCGAGCGAGGTGCGACATCGACTCGACGAGCATCTGCTGGCGCTCCTCCAAGTTGAAGAGCGGCTCGGCCTTCTGCGGGTTCCGCAGCACGGCCACGACGACCTCATCGAACAACAGGGTGGCCCGCTCGACAACCTCGAGGTGCCCGTTGTGCACGGGGTCGAAGGACCCGGGGTACAGGGCGATGGTCACGACCGCACCGCGCTCGGCGAGGGCGATTGGCGGACCACGGTGACGAGCGTACCGCCGTAGCGGCGGGCCCTGGCCAACTGCCACCCCTCAGGTACCGAGATCGGGTCCTTGGACTCGAGGACCCCGACGTCGGCCCGCAGGAGGGCGAACAGGCGGTCCCAGTCCCCGAACACGTACGGGGGGTCGCAGAACGCGAGATCGAACTGGCTGGTCCGCTCGAGCCAGGTCGTGACGTCGGCCCGCACCAGCGTGGACGGCTCGGCGGCCAGGCCGACGGCCGTCAGGTTGGCCCGGACGGCGTCGAGGGCGGCCGAGTCCGAGTCGACGAACGTGGCCGAGGCGGCACCGCGCGAGAGGGCCTCGACGCCGTAGGCCCCGCTCCCGCAGAACAGGTCGAGCACGTGGAGATCCTCGACGCCCCCCATGGACCCCAAGATGTCGAAGACCGCCTCGCGGACCCGGTCGCCGGTCGGGCGCACCGAGACCGGGAGGCGGGCAGTCAGACGTCGGCCTCGGCTGCGGCCACCGATCACCCGCACGGGGCAACCGTAGCTGTGGCGACGGGGGCACACGGTGTTTTCGAGTCTCGATTCCGCGTGGGCCTCAGCTCTTGAACAGGAAGTCCCGAGCCTCCTCGTCCAAGAACAGCGCCAGCTCGTCGAGCAGCAGCGGATGCTCGTCCAAGGACGGGTCCTCGGCCACGATCTCCTCGGCCAGCTGCCGGGAGCCGGCGACCAGCTCGTCGAGGTCGCGCTCGCGGCGGCGCCACGCCCAGTACACGTCGCTGCCACCCTGCTGACGGCGGCCGAAGGTGGTCCCCATGCCGCGCAGCTCGAGATCGACCTGGGCGAGCAGGAAGCCGTCGGTCGTCGACGCCAAGGCCTCGAGGCGCCGGGTGCCGTCCGTCGTCGGTGACTCGCCCAGCAGGTAGCACCAGCTCGCCAGGTCGCTGCGGCCCACCCGGCCGCGCAGCTGGTGCAGCTGGGCGATGCCGAAGCGGTCGGCGTCCTCGATCACCATCACGGTCGCCTCGGGGACGTCCACGCCCACCTCGATCACCGTCGTGGCCACCAGCACCTGGATCGCGCCCGACCGGAAGTCGTCCATGACGCCCTCCTTCTCGGCCGTCGACATCTGGCCGTGCAGGAGGCCGACCCGCAGCCCGGCCAGCGCCTCGTCGGCCAGGCGGTCGCGCTCTTGGGTGGCCGAGCGGGCGGCGATCCGCTCGGAGCCGTCGACCAGCGGGCACACCACGAAGGCCCGGTGCCCGGCCTGCACCTCGCGGCGCACGCACTCCCAGGCGGCCGCCTCTTCGAGGTCCCCCTGGGCCCACACCGTCTCGATCGGCCGGCGGCCGGCCGGCAACTCGTCGAGCTGGGTGATGTCGAGATCGGCGAACACCACCATCGCCGCCGTGCGCGGGATCGGGGTGGCCGTCATCACCAGGAGGTCGGGATCCGCGCCGCCGGCGTCGACGGCGTCCCCGCGGCCCTTGGCCCGCAGCGTGGCCCGCTGCTCCACTCCGAAGCGGTGCTGCTCGTCGATGACCGCGAGGCCGAGCGAGGCGAACCGCACGTCGTCGGTGAGGAGCGCGTGGGTCCCGACGACGATGTCGAGCGCCCCGGACGCCAGCTCCTCGGTGATGCGACGCCGATCGGCGATCGGCGTCGCGCTGGTCCGCAGCCCGATCCCGAGCGGGCGTTCGCCGCCGAGGCGGCTCGCGTCCGTCACGACCAAGCCCTTGGTCAACGACTGCAGCTCGAGGTAGTGCTGCTCGGCCAGCACCTCGGTCGGCACCATGAACGCGCCCTGATGACCACCCTGGACCGCCGCCAGCAGCGCCGCGGCGGCGACCACCGTCTTGCCCGACCCGACGTCGCCCTGGAGGAGCCGGTGCATCGGGAGCGGTCCGGCCATGTCGGCGAAGATCTCGTTCACGGCCCGCACCTGCGCGCCGGTGAGCTCGAACGGCAGCTGTGCCACGAACGCCTCGACGAGCGCCGGTTCGCCCGGGGTCCCTGACTGGCCGAGGGCGGAGATCCGGTGCCGGATCGGCCGGGCGGCCGCCTCGAGCGCCCGGCGGCGCATGACGAGGGGCAGCTGCACCCGCAGGAGCTCGTCGAAGGCCAGCCGGCGCCGCGCCCGGTCGTAGTCGCCGATCGACTCGGGCCGGTGGATCTTCTCCAGCGCCTCGGTGCGATCCACGATCTGCAGGCGGCGGCGGTCCTCGGCGGGCACCGGGTCGGCGAAGGCCCCGGCGCGCTCGAGTGCGTCCTCGACCCAGGTCCCGATGTCCCAGCTGGTGAGCCCCGCCTTGGCCGACGCCGGGTAGACGGGCACGATCCGCAGCATCCGCTGGCGCCGGCCGAGCGACGACTCCTCGGTCGACACCAACAGGTCGACGACGGGGTTCACCAGTTGGCGCATGCCGCGGAACTCGCTGAGCTTCCCCCACAAGAGCACCTGGGAGCCGCTGGCCAGCTGCCGCTCCCGCCAGGGCTGGTTGAAGAAGACCACCTTCAGCTCGCCGCTGTCGTCGAACACCTCGAGCTCGACTCGCTGCTTGCCTCGCGGGTTCCCCAGCTTCCTCGCCATGCGCACCTCGGCCAGCAGCACGGCCTCGTCGCCGACCGCCATGTCCGCCACGTCGACCTGGCGCGTGCGGTCGATGTAGCGACGGGGGTAGCGCGTCAGCAGATCGAGCACCGTCGCGATCCCGGCCGCCTCCAGCGACTTGACCTTGGCCGGCTTCACGGTCGCCAGCACGTCGATGCGCTGGTTGGCCAGCTGCCGGAACTTGCGCCCGGCGGGGACGGCTCGGGCCGCCGCGGGCGCCCCCACCTCGGAGGACCGCTCGGTCACTCGATGCCGAAGAGGTAGGGGTAGAGGGGCTGTCCGCCGTGGTGCACCTCGACGGCGACCGACGGGTGCTGATCCGACAGCCATTCGGTGATTCGCCGCGTGTCGCCGGGCGTCGCGCCCTCCCCCTCGATCAACGTGACGAGCTCGTGGCGGTCGGTGATCAGTCGCTCGAGCAGGGGGCAGGCGGCGGACGCCGGCGAGTCCCCGATCGACACGACCCCGTCGCCCGAGAGGCCCATCCAGTCGCCGGCCGCCACCGGGCCGGCCTCGGTCGGCGCGTCGCGCACCGCCCGCGTCACCTCGGCCGAGATGACGTGGGACGCGGACGCGGCCATGGCTTCGGCGTTGGCCTTGGACTGGGCGTCCGGGTCATAGGACATGAGCGCGGCGAACCCCTCGACGATGCTCTTGGTCGGCACCACGCGCACCGACTTCTCGCTCAGCGCGTCGACCTGCGCGGCGACCGGGATGATGTTGGCGTTGTTGGGGAGGATGACGACCTCGTCGGAGCCGACCGCCTCGACCACCGCCAGGATCTCGGCGGTCGAGGGGTTCATGGACTGGCCACCTCGGACCTGGTGCTTTACGCCGAGGGAACGGAAGATGCGGCCGATGCCGTCGCCGGTCACCACGGCGACGACGCCGGTCGTGCGCGGCGGTGCCTCCGACGTGGGCTCGAGGGCGGCCGCCCCCTCGCGCACCCAGCGCTCCTCTTCGACCTGCTCGTGCAGGTCGGTGACCCGGATGGCCCGGGGGCGGCCGCAGTCGAGCGCGGCCTCGAGGGCGGCGCCGATGTCATCGGTGTGGATGTGGCAGTTCCAGAGGCCCTCGCCGCCGACGACCACGATCGAGTCGCCGAGCCCGGCCCACACCTCCTTGAAGTCGCGAATGGTGTCGTCGGGGGCCGAGAGCAGGTACATGACCTCGTAGCGCGGCCCGCTCGAATCCGCGTCGTCGGGCGCGCAGAGCTCGGCGCCCTGCGCCACCGAGTCGAGCGGCGGCGCCACCGGGACCGGCCGGTCGTCGAGGACGAACAACAGCGCGTCGAAGAGCAGCACCAGCGCCGAGCCGCCGGCGTCGACCACCCCGGCCTTGGCCAGCACCTCGAGCTGGTTCGGCGTGTCGGCCAACGCGATGGCGGCGGCCTCGCGCGCCGCCGCCACGACCCCGACGAGACCGTCACCCCTCGCCGCCCCCGCCGAGGAGCCCTCGCCTGCCGCCCGGGCGACCGTGAGGATGGTGCCCTCGACCGGGCGCAGCACGGCCTCCCGGGCGAGGTCGGCCGCCAGCACCAGCGCCTCGGCCATCTCGGCCGGGCCCACCGAGTCGACCCGGCCGAAGCAGTCGGCCAGGCCGCGCAGGAGCTGGGAGAGGATCACCCCGGAGTTGCCCCGGGCTCCCATGAGCGAGCCGTGGGCCATCGACCGGCACACCTCGGTCATCGACGGCTCGGGCGGGAGCTCGCCCAGGGCGTCGACGACCGACTCGAGCGTGCGGGCCATGTTGGTGCCCGTGTCGCCGTCGGGCACGGGATAGACGTTCAGGCGGTTGATGACCTGTTGGTGCGCCCGCAGCGCATCGCGGTAGACCACCATGACCTCGGCGAGGTCGGCGGCAACCAGCGCTTGGCCGGGGCCCATGGAACGGATGCTAACCTTTGCGCCGTTCTCCCCGGCCCCTCCGGCCGTCGCCGCCCGCCGTGCTGTGGGCGTGCGAAGAGACACGATCACAAGGGACGTCGGCAATGGCAGCGGTGTGCGATCTCTGCGGGAAGAAGCCGTCGTTCGGCATGAGTGTCAGTCACTCCCACCGTCGGACCAAGCGCCGTTGGGACCCCAACATCCAGCGGGTGCGGGCCCTGGTGGACGGCTCGCCCAAGCGCCTGCACGTCTGCACCTCGTGCCTGAAGGCCGGGCGCGTGGTCAAGCCGCCGCGCCGGGCCATCCCCGCCAGCTGAGCCGGCGGCGCGGCCGACCGGCCGCGCCTGGCCCTCAGGCCCCGGGGCTCGCCCGAGGGCCCAGCCGGTGCTGCCAGCCGAGGAGCGGGAGCTCCCCCGCCCCCAGGCGGCGCTCGGTCGCATCGGCCGTGCACTCTCCGATCCTGATGGGCGGGCGCAGACCGGCGGCGGCGAACGCGGCCGACAGCGCGTCCGGATCACCGGTGGCGATCAGGAGCTCGTAGTCCTCGCCCCCGCCCAGCGCCTCGTCCTCGGTCGCGCCCGGAGCGGCCGGCACGGCGTCGACGCGCAGGCCGACGCCGGAGGCCCGAGCCAGGCGGTAGAGGTCGATCGAGAAGCCGTCCGAGCAGTCGAGCATCGCGCTGACGCCCGCCTGCCGGGCCGTCCAGCCCTCGACGAGGCGCGCCCGCGGCCGGCGGAAGGCGGCGACCAGGGCGGCCGCCACCGGATCGGGCGGCACCCAGGCTGGAAGACGCCTCGCCGGCCGCCCGGAGCACGCGCAACCCCGCCGCGGAGGCGCCGAGGGGTCCGGTCGCAAAGAGCTGGTCCCCGGCTCGCGCACCGGCGCGGGTGACCGCAGCCGGGCCCTCGCCGAGCGAACCCAGCACCGTGGTCGACACGACCACCACCGGGGCCTCGGTCAGGTCGCCGCCGACCAGCGGGCAGCCCCACTCGGCCGCCGCCGCGGCCAGGCCGGCGACGATGCGCAGCACCTCGGTGTCGGGTGGCCCACCGAGCGAGGCGACCGCGTGGCTCGGGCGACCACCCATGGCACCGATGTCGCTGACCGCGGCGGTGAGGGCCTTCCACCCGAGGTCCTCGGGCGTCCCGAGTGCCAGGTCGACATGGACGCCCTCGACCAGCGCGTCGACGGTGAGGAGGACCGGCGAAGCGGGTAGAACGGAGAGCAGCGCCGCGTCGTCGCCGCTCCAGAGCTCCCCGCTCGGGGCGGGGCCGAGCTTGGCGCGCAGCAGCTGGGCAATGGTCTCGAGCAACGCCTCCTCGCCACCGGGCTCGCCGGTTGGTTTGGGGTCGACCACCGACCATGCCTAGCATTGTGCGCCGCAGCAGTCGCCCGATCGAGGCCGGTCCGACCGCCAGGGTCGGAGGAGGATGCAATTCAGGATGGCACCGACCAACAATCGCAAGCTGCTCGACTGGGTGGAGAAGGTGACGGCCCTCACCACCCCCGATCGAGTGGAGTGGTTGGACGGGTCCGCCGAAGAGTACGACCGGCTGTGCCAGCTCCTGGTCGACGCCGGAACCTTCACGCGACTGTCGGAGGCCAAGCGGCCCAACAGCTACTGGGCGCACTCGGATCCGGGCGACGTGGCGCGGGTCGAGGACCGGACGTACATCTGCTCGGAGGCCGAGATCGACGCGGGGCCCACCAACAACTGGCGGGACCCGACCGAGATGCGGGGCGTGC
Organism: uncultured Actinomycetes bacterium; assembly: GCA_963833735.1. Lineage (GTDB taxonomy): Bacteria > Actinomycetota > Acidimicrobiia > Acidimicrobiales > RAAP-2 > DATNIB01. The sequence continues at coordinate 67,065 of CAWHYR010000016.1, forward strand.
TCGAGTCCCTCTTCAAGGGCTCGATGCGCGGCCGGACGATGTACGTGGTGCCGTTCTCGATGGGGCCGCTCGGCTCGGAGATCGCCCACCTGGGCGTGCAGCTGACCGACTCCGCCTACGTGGCCGTCTCGATGCGGATCATGACCCGCATGGGCACCGGCGCGCTGGAGGTGCTGGGCGACGACGGCGAGTTCATCCCCTGCCTGCACAGCCTGGGCGCGCCGCTCGAAGCGGGTCAGGCCGACGTGCCCTGGCCGTGTGACGCCGAGAACAAGTACATCGTCCACTTCCCAGAGACGCGCGAGATCACCTCGTTCGGCTCGGGCTACGGCGGCAACGCCCTGTTGGGCAAGAAGTGCCTGGCGCTGCGCATCGCCTCGGTCATGGCGCGCGACGACGGCTGGCTGGCCGAGCACATGCTGATCGTGAAGCTCACCTCGCCCGAGGGCGAGACCCGCTACGTCTCGGGTGCGTTCCCCTCCGCCTGCGGCAAGACCAATCTGGCGATGCTGATCCCGACGCTCCCGGGTTGGAAGGTCGAGACGATCGGCGACGACATCTGTTGGATGAAGTTCGGCGCCGACGGTCGCCTCTACGCCATCAATCCCGAGGCCGGGTTCTTCGGCGTGGCACCCGGCACCAACATGCACACCAATCCGAACGCCATGCTGACGCTGGCGGCCAACGTCATCTTCACCAACACGGCCTACACCGACGACGGCGACGTGTGGTGGGAGAAGATGAGCGACCCGCCGGCGCATCTGACCGACTGGACCGGTGAGGACTGGACGCCCGAGAAGGGCAAGCCGGCCGCCCACCCCAACTCCCGCTTCACCGCCCCCGCCTCCCAGGACCCGGCCATCGCGCCCGAGTGGCAGGACCCGGCCGGCGTGCCGATCTCGGCCATCCTCTTCGGGGGCCGCCGCGCCTCGGTCGTCCCCCTCGTACTCCAGTCCTTCGACTGGAACCACGGCGTCTTCCTGGGCTCGATCATGGCGTCGGAGACCACGGCCGCGGCGGCCGGCGCCGTGGGCAACCTGCGGCGCGACCCGTTCGCCATGCTGCCCTTCTGCGGCTACAACATGGCCGACTACTTCGGGCACTGGCTGAAGATCGGCGCAGCGACCGACGCCGAGAAGCTGCCCAAGATCTTCTACGTCAACTGGTTCCGCCAGGACGCCGACGGCAACTTCCTGTGGCCCGGCTACGGCGAGAACTCCCGCGTGCTCGAGTGGGTCTTCGAGCGCGTCAGCGGTCGCGCCGAGGCCGTCGAGACGCCGGCGGGCTGGGTGCCCGCTCCCGGCGAGATCGACATCGAGGGCGTCGACGTGTCCAAGGAGGACATCGAGGAGCTGCTGCGGGTCGACACCGACGAGTGGCGCGCCGAGGTGCCCCTCATCCGCGAGCACTACGCCCTGTTCGGCGACCGGCTCCCCCACGAGCTGGCCGAGGCCATCGACACGCTGGAACGGCGCTTGCGCTGAGCCGAGGCGTCAGGCCGGTGCGGCGCGGGCCGCCCGGACACGCGCCGCCAACAGGTCGGCGCGCACGCTCGCCTGCAGCAGGCCCTCGCGATCACCCAGGCGAGCCAGCAACTCGGCCCGCTTGGACCAGGCGTAGGTACTCGAGTCGCGGACGCTGATCCGCTCGCTCAACAGGGCGCGCGCGACATCGAGGTGGCCGCCGCGGATCGCCGCCTCGAGCAGCGTCCGCTCGAGCACGTCGCGCTGCGCGTGGCTCCCGCCGAACTCGTGCAGCCGGCCCCGGACGCGCAGGAGCTCGTCGACGGTGCCGGCGTAGTCGCTCGAGGCGAACCGGACCAGGGCCCGGCACACCGGCAGCCCGACCCGCGCCGTCATCTGCCAGCCGGCCGTGCTCCGCTCACCGCCGGCGACGAGCCGCTCGAGCGCCTCGACGACGCCCCGCGCCGCTCCGAGGTCGCCCGCACCCGCATACGACATGACCGCGTGCATGTCGTTGAACGGGTAGTAGCCGGGGCTGAGCACCCGGCGTCCAGGCGTCGGCCAGGCTCCGCCAGCGCTCGCCGACGGCGACGCCCTCGAGCTCGATCCGCCAGAGGAGCGACGCGGCGTCGAGCAACTCGTAGGCGACGTCGCCCGCGTCCGGCGGGTGCAGCACGTCGTCGTAGACGCCAAGGCGCGGGCGACGTCGTCCCCCTCGAGCGCGAACAGCGCGTCGTGCCAGGAGATGTGGACCCGCAGGAAATTCCCCCCGCCCAGTCGGCGCGCCGGTCGTCGAGGAAGCGGACACCGGCGGCCGCCTGCCCTTGCATCTCGTGGGTGTGCGCGATGGCGTGGAGGGCCCAGACGTCGTCCGCGTGCGCGTCGACGGCCCGCCAGGCGACGTCGGCCGCGGGCGCGTACTGGTTGCACTCCTCCAGGCCGAAGGCGTACATGCCGAGCAGGAAGCCGAAGCCCGGGTCGTCGCTCTTCCAGGCGGACAGGGCGCGCCCGATCCGCCCCCGCAGGTTGGCCGCGTTGCCGGTCAGGAAGTCGATCTGGTGACCGACGTAGAGGGCCAACAGATCGCGCGGGTGCTCGAGGGACAGCCCGTCGAGGAGCGCCCCGGCGCCGCGCATGTCGCCCGCCAGCCAGCGCTCGACGACGGAGCGGTGGGCCCGCTCGCGCGCCGAACAGGCCGTCGGCGGCGGCCCGAGTGCCGCTCGGGCGGAGACGACGTCCGCCCGTTCGGTCGACAGCAGGCCCAGGTAGGCGCTGAAGACGGCCCCCATGACGCAGGTCGGATCGGCGACGGCCACCCCGACGGCCTCGACCACCTCGGGCTGGAAGCGGACCAGGTGGTCGAGGGCCCGGTCGTAGGCGGTGACGGCCTCGGCCGACCCCGTCGTCGCCACTCCCTGCCGGTCGAGCACGCCGCGGCCTAGGGGCTCTGCTGGCTGCGGGGAGCGCCCGGCGCGCGCGCCGCCCGCCGGCTCGTCATGTAGAAGAGGCCGCCCGCGCCGGCGGACGCCGCGATGACCACGTCGCCGGCCGGGAGCGGGAACGAGACGATCACGGGGAGCAGCGCGGCGGCCACCCACACCAGCTGCTGGCGGGTGGCGAAGCGGGCGAAGGCCCGGCCCTGCTCGGCGACCGGGACGTAGCGCTGGGTGATGGCGTCGAAGGACGGCTGCCCCCAGGCCCCGCCGATGCCGATGGCGAACGCGAGCATCGCCTGGGCGGGCAGCTCCGCCCAGACGGCGGCCAGCACGGCGACGACCGCCACCAGCCAGATGGCCGCGAGCAGGAGCTGGGGCTCGCTCAGCCACTGGCGCAGCCGCCGCACGAGGGTCAGCCCGACGAGCGACCCGACCCCGCTCGCCGCCAGGGCGAACCCGTACCAGGGGAGGCCGGCGTGGGCCCGGCGCAGCCCGAACGCCAGCAGGAAGACGAAGAACCCGGCGATGCCGCGCAGCAGTGAGTTGGCCGCCAGACCCAGCAGCACCTCTGGGTGCGCGGCCGGTTGCAGCCGGGCGAGGTCGGGGTCGCCCTCGGGGGCGGACCAGCTCGCGTCCGGCCCCGGCCGGCGTGCCGGCGACCGGTTGCGGCGCGCCACTCCGCCGGTTCGGCCGGCAGCGCCCCGCGGCGACCGGCCGCACGCACCGGCAGCCGGAAGCAGGCGACCGTCGCCGCCGCGAACACGAAGGCGTCGAAGATGAGGACGCCGGGCGCGCCGGCCAGCCGCAGGATCGGGACTCCCGGGGCCGAGGCGGCGAACCCGGCCAGGGTCCCGAGCAGGGTCAGGCGCGCGTTGAGGGCGGCGTAGCCGGGCTGCGTGGGCCGCCGGCCGCGGCGCCCTCGGCCGGGCGAGCGACGGGAGCCTGCCACGACCGGGTGGCGCGCTCGGGCTCGGGGCGCCCGCCGGCGGCGGCGCCTCGTCCCGGGGAGGTGGCGGCCGGGGTGAGGGACATCATCTCGGGGACGAGCGCCCCCCGCGTCACCAGGTACAGCTTCGAGAGGACCAGCACCAGGAACGCCTCGGGGAAGAACAAGAGACTGTGGGTGTCCGACGCCATGATCGGGCAGAGCACCGTCCGCCCGACCGCCGAGCAGACGACCATCGCCTTCCTCGCCCCCCGGCTGCGGTCGATGAGCCGCCCGAGGAGCGGCGAGACGAGCGCGAGCGGCGCCAGCGTGAGCACCAGGTAGAGGAGCACCTTCCCCTTGGCCTGCTCCGTCGGGATGAAGAGGAACAGGGTGCCGGCCAACGAGATCGTGACCAGCGTGTCCCCCGCCAGCATGAACACCTGGACCAGGGCGAGGCGGCCGAAGGGCTGGCGCTGGTCGAACAGGTCGCCCAGGGCCTGACGGGCGAGGGCGCGGAACTGTTCCACCCGGTCGCCAACGGCCACGCTCCAATGTACGCGTGCACCCGGTCGCGCCTTCCCGGGCGGCATCGCGAGGCAGGGCGATAGCGTTGGGCGACGGTTGGACAGGGAGGAACGATGCCGGTCAGCGCGTACGTGCTCATCCAGACCGATGTCGGCAAGGCGGCCGAGGTCACCCGCCAGGTCCGGGAGATCGACGGCGTCGTGACGGCCGAGGACGTGACCGGTCCCTACGACGTCATCGCCTGCATCGAGGCCGGCTCGGTGGATCAGCTGGGCCGACTGGTCGTGAGCCACCTGCAGCGCATCGAGGGGATCACCCGCACCGTGACCTGCCCGGTGGTGAACCTCTAAGCGCGACGGCCGGCGCCTCAGGCGAGCGAGCCGTCCTCGCGCAGGGACGTCGCCAGGTCACCCGGGATGCCCCACTCGGCCAGCTTGTCGTCCGCGGCGTCGCCCACCAGGTAGGACCCCGGCCACCGCGGCACTCGGGGTGCGTTCGAAGCGGGGCACCGGCGCCGGTTGGACGATCCCGTCGATCTCGAGATAGGTCCCCCGCTGGGCGACGTGTTCGTGTGCGGGCGCCTCGGCGGGGCTGAGCACCGGCGTGGTGCACGCGTCGAGCTCGGCGAAGATCGCCGTCCACTCGTCGCGCGTCTTGCTGGCGAACACCGCGGCGAACTTCGCCTTCGTCTCCGCCCAGTGGCTGCGCTCCATCTGGGGCGGCAACTCGCTCGCCTCCAGACCCAGCCCGCCCACGAGCGCGGCGTAGAACTGCGGCTCGATCGCCCCGACCGCCATGTAGCCGCCGTCGGCCGTCTCGTAGACCTCGTAGAACGGCGCCCCGGTGTCGAGGATGTTGACCCCGCGCCGGTCCTCCCACACCCCGAGCGCGCGGTGCGAGTACAGCATCGTGAGGAGCGACGCGGCGCCGTCGAGCATCGCCGAGTCGACCACCTGCCCCCGGCCCGAGCGACCCGACCTCCATCAGCGCGGCCAGGATGCCGAAGGCGAGCACCAACCCGCCGCCGCCGAAGTCGCCAATGAGGTTGAGGGGCGGGACCGGTCGCTCCCCGGCGCGGCCGATGGGCCACAGGGCGCCGGCGACCGCGATGTAGTTGATGTCGTGCCCGGCCCTGTGGGCCATCGGGCCCTCCTGGCCCCATCCGGTCATGCGCCCGTAGACGAGCCGCTCGTTGCGCGCCAGGCATGGCTCCGGCCCGAGGCCCATGCTCTCGGCGACCCCCGGGCGGAACCCCTCCACCAGGGCGTCGGCTGCGGCCACCAGATCGAGGACGAGGGCCGCACCACCGGGCCGCTTCAGGTCCACGCCGATCGACGACCGGCTGCGCAGCAGGAGACCCGACCCGACAGTGCCCAGGCCCTCCGGTGCGTGGGCCCGCGTGATGCGCAGCACGTCGGCCCCGGCGTCGGCCAGCAGCATGCTGGCGTAGGGCACCGGCCCGATGCCGCCCAGCTCCATGATCCGCACGCCCGAGAGCGGCCCGCCCATGGCGTCGATGGTGCTGGGTCGAGGGGCCGGGGTCAAACCGACCGCCTGTGGCAGGCTCCCCGCGTGGGGACGGAGCGACGCGGTGCGGGTCCGCGCGCCGGGTCGGGTCAACCTGATCGGCGAGCACACCGACTACAACGGCGGCCTGGCCGCGCCCATGGCGATCGACCTCGCGGTCGAGGTCCTCTGGCAGCCCGGCCGACACGTCGACCCTGCGCGTCGAGACCGACATCGACGAGCGGCCGGCCGAGTTCGAGGTGGGCACGGCCTCCGGGGCCGCGCGCCGGCCCGGCGGGCCAGCCGGCCTGGGCCCGTCTCGCCGGTGCCGTGATCGCGGCGGTCGGCCCGCCGTCGGGCGGGACGGTGGCGGTGACGAGCACCGTGCCGGTCGGCGCCGGTCTCTCCTCGAGCGCAGCGTTCGGCGTGGCGCTGGCCCTGGCGCTCGGCGCCGACGCCCGACCGTGGGCCATGGCCGAGCTGTGTCGGAGCGCCGAGTCGGCCGCCGGCACGCCCGTCGGCCTGATGGACCCCCTCGTCTCGATGGCCGGGAGAGCCGGACACCTCCTGCGCGTCGACTTCGCGACGAGCACCCACCGCGCCGTGCCCCTGCCCGCCACGGCGCAGGTGGCGGTCGTCGACACGGGGGTGACCCGGCGCCTCGAGGCGACTCCCTACGCCGAGCGGCGAGCGGAGTGCGAGGCGGCGGCGGCGCTTCTGGGCGGGCCCCTCGGCCTGGCCGCCCCGGGCGCGGTGGCCGAGATCGCGGATCCGACCCTGCGGGCCCGGGCCCGCCACGTGGTGAGCGAGTGCCGCCGGGTGGACGAGTTCGTCGGGGCGCTGGCCACGGGCGACCTCGGCCACGCCGGACGGTCCCTGCGTCGAGAGTCACCGCAGCCTGGCCGGGGACTTCGCGGCCTCCACCGCCGAGATCGACGAGCTGGTCGAGCAGCTCGGGGCGACCGACGGCGTCTACGGGGCCCGCCTGTGCGGTGGCGGGTTCGGCGGGAACGTCGTAGTCCTGTGTCGTCCCGGCAGCCTGGAGGGCACGCCGTGGTCGTCGCGGGCGCGGGTGGTCCGGGCCTCCGACGGTGCCGTGCGGAGCGAGCTCGCGCCCGATTCGAGCTAGCCGGCCCCCGTGGGCTCGCGCGACTTCTCCTCCTGGGACACCCGCACCAGCTCGTCGAGGACCATGAGGGCGCGGCCCTCGTCGATGGCGGCCTCCGCCAGTGCGAGGCCCACCGAGAGCTCCGCCGCCAACCCGCTCACCGTCAGTGCGGCGGCTGCGTTCAGCAGGCCGATGTCGCGCCGGGCGCTCCGCTCGCCCTGGAGCACCCGCCGGATGACCGACGCGTTGAAGCCGGCGTCGCCACCGCGGACATCCTCGAGGTTCGCCGAGCCGGGAGCCCGACCTCACTCGGGTCGAAGCGGATCGTGCGGACGTCGTAGGCGCCGCTGCCGTCGCCCGTGACCTCCAAGATGGTGGTGGGCGAGGAGAGGCTGATCTCGTCCAGGCCGTCGTCGGCGAAGACCACCATCGCCCGGCGGCTCCCGTTGCCGCCGAGGACGCCGGCCATCGTGGGGGCCATCGTCGGGTCGCTCACGCCGACCAGCTGCCTGCGCACACGGGCGGGGTTGGCCAGCGGACCGAGGAAGTTGAACACCGTCGGGATCCCGAGCTCGCGCCGCACCGGCCCGGCGTGCCGCATGGCCGGGTGGTAGCGCGTGGCCAGGCAGAACCCCATCCGCACCTCGGTGACACAGCGGGCGACGCCCGCCGGACCGAGGTCGACGGCGACCCCGAGCGCCTCGAGCACGTCTGCGGTGCCGACGGACGACGAGGCGGCCCGGCCGCCGTGCTTGCAGATCCGGGCGCCGGCTCCGGCCGCGATGAATGCGGCGAGCGTCGTCACGTTGATGCTGGAGAGCCGATCGCCCCCGGTGCCGACGACGTCGATGGCGTCGTCCTCGACGGTGAGCGGCTCCGCCCGGGCCAGCATGCCGGCCACGAACCCCCGGATCTCCTCGATCGTCTCGCCCTTGATCCGCAGCGACACCGCGAGCGCCGCGATCTGGGCCGCGGTCGCCTCCCCCGCCAGCACCTGCGCGATGACGCACTCGGCCTCGTCGAACTCGAGCGAGCCGCCGGCGACCAGCCGCGAGAGGACCCCCGGCCAGCCGCCGAGGTCAGCGAAGTCGGCCACGCCTCAGTCCCACCACAGATCGCCGTCGAGGACGCCGCGCGCGATCAGCCCGAGCTGGACCTGCGAGGTGCCCTCGACGATGGTCAGCTGCTTCGCATCCCGATACCACTGCTCGGCGGGGTGGTCCTCCATGTAGCCGGCCGCCCCCAGCAGCTGGACGCACAGTCCCGAGGCGCGCACCGCCAGCTCGGTGGCGTGGTACTTGGCCATCGACAGGTAGGGGACGTACTCCTTGGTGAACTGGCCCGCGTCCGCCATCGAGGCGGCACGATAGGTGAGCAGCCGCGCCGCCTCGATGTCCACCGCGCACTTGGCGATCTCCCACTGGATCCCCTGGAAGTCGGCGATGGTCTTGCCGAACGCCTGGCGCTGCTTCACATACTCCGTCGCGTACATGAGCGCGCCCTCGGCCAGTCCGATCCCGCGGGCGGCGACGATCGGGCGCATCGAGTTGAGGCCGAGCATGGCCAGGCGGAACCCGCCGACCTCGCCGATCACGTTCTCGGCCGGCACGCGGACGTCGTCGAGCAGCAGCTCGCCGGTGTCGACGCCGCGCACGCCCATCTTGTGGTCGGTGCGGCCGACCGACACGCCGTCCCAGCTCCGCTCCACGATGAACGCGGTGATCGAGTCGTGGGCGCGGCTGGTGGGCTCGGCCGTCTTGGCGAACACCGTGTACCAGTCGGCCTCGCGCACGCCCGACATCCAGCACTTGCCGCCGGTGATGCGCCAGCCGCCCTCGCGCTCTTCGTCGGGGACGGCGCGCGTGCGCATCCCCATCACGTCGCTCCCGGCCTGGGGCTCGGAGAGCCCGAAGCCGGCGCGCCTGCTCCCGTCCGCGATGCCGGGCAGGTAGCGCTGCTTCTGCTCGTCGGTGCCGGCGATGAGCACCGGCCCCGTCGGCAGCCGGGTCAGCAGCAACATCAACGAGGCGGCGTTGGAGTACTTGGCGATCTCCTCGATGGCGATGGTGAGCCCGAGGATGCCCGCCCCCGATCCCCCGAGGTTCTCGGGGATGCACAGGCCGAGCAGCCCGGCGTCACGGAACGCCTCGAAGAGGTCCGTCGGGTACTCGCCCGACTTGTCGATCTCGCGGGCCCGCGGCTTGACCTTGTCCTGGGCCAGTCGGCGGACCGACGCTTGGAGCTCGACGAGCTCGGCCGGGAGTTCGAAGTTCACCGTCGGCACGCTAGCGAAGCCGTGCCGGAGACCGCGAGGTGGCTCAGGCCGACTTCCGGCGCTGGCGGATGATCCGGCGGCGCTCCCGCTCGGTCATGCCTCCCCAGATCCCCTCGTGCTCGCGATGGGCCAGGGCGTGCTCGAGGCAGGCCTGGCGGACCGGGCACTCGGCACAGATCTCCTTGGCTTCGGCGGCGTCGAAGTCCTCGTCGGAGGACGGGTAGAAGATCTCGTTGTCGAGACCTCGGCAGGCAGCACGCTTGCGCCACGTCGGGGCACTCATCGGAAAAGCACTTCCTCGCTACAGACGGTACGGTTGGGGCCCACCGGAGCCGGGGGCACCGCCCGGAGGTTCGTGCCTGCGCCGAATTCGGCAGAACGAAGAGTATGACGCGCGCGCCGGTCCATGTAAAGACCATCGGCCCGCCGCGTCCCGGCGACGCCCGGGCCTAGGCACCATCTGCCCTGGTCGGATGCCTGCAGAGGCAATTCAGGGGAACGGCAGCGGCTCCGCTCGCCCCTCGAGCTCGGCCAACAGGTCGCTGTGGGTTTGTGCCCCGAGTTCGGTCTCTGCCTCGTAGTTGGGGTGGCGGGCCACGAGGACGGGCGACGCGGCGGCGAAGGCGCGCCGTTCGTCCCGGTCGAAGGCGAAGCGCAGGTAGTGGACGGCCGGGGTGACGGCGTCGCGCGTGAGGCGCCTGGGCGTGGGCGAGCTCGGGCTCCGCCATGACGAACCGCTCCTCCCCGGCGGCGCCGACGCGGAACCCGACCGCCTGTTCGATGCCCACCAGGCGGGGCAGCCAGTGGCGCAGGTCTTCCTCGCTCGTGAGCTCGATGAACAGGGTCGCCGACAGCTCGCCGCGCACCGGCAGCAGCCGGTTGTAGGCGTCGAGCTCGCCCTCGATGCCCTCGTCGGTGACGATCCGCTCGGCCCGGGCCATCTCGTGGACCTGGAAGCGCACCGTGTCGAAGGACTCGAACAGGAGCGTCACGATCGGCCCGAGGGCGATGCGCCGCCGGCGCTTGTGCTCGATGATCTGGCGGCGGTAGTCGTCGCGGACGCGCTCATAGGCGCGCAGATCGAGCACGTCGGCGAGCTGCAGGCCGGCGACCGGCGCCCGCGGATCGTCGAGCGGGTCCCGGAACTTGGTCACGTCGCCCGCCGCGCCACGCCCAGGCGCCGGTCGCGCCGAGGTCCCGGGCTCAGGAGACCGATTCCAGGCCCTTGGTGAAGCGCCCGGCGTGGGACTTCTCCGCCCGGGCCAGCGTCTCCAACCACTCGGCGACCTCCTCGAAGCCCTCGTCGCGCGCCGTCTTGGCGAATCCGGGGTACATCTCGGTGTACTCGTAGGTCTCACCCTCGATGGCGGACTTCAGGTTGTCGGTCGTCGGGCCGACCGGCGTGCCGGTCACCGGGTCCCCCACCTCGCGCAGGAAGTCGAAGTGCCCGAACGCGTGCCCGGTCTCCCCTTCGGCGACCGAGCGGAACAGCGCGGCGACGTCCGGGTAGCCCTCGACGTCGGCCTTCTGGGCGAAGTAGAGGTAGCGACGGTTGGCCTGGCTCTCGCCGGCGAACGCAATCTTCAGGTTGGCCTCGGTCTTCGACCCCTTCAGTCCTGGCATCGCTGCTCCCTTTTGTCGTGTGCTCGATTGCTCATTGCTCATTGGTTGACGGCGCTCGGTGTGCTTCAGCTCGGCTAGGCCGCGCCGGCCCGCGCCGGCCGGCAGTCGTCGCACAGGCCCCGGAAGACGACCTCCGCCGCTGGCGACCTCGTAGCCCTGGCTGGCCCCCCTGGGCACGCGCAGGTCGTCGAAGTCGAGGTAGAGGTCCCGCACCTTGCCGCACTGCCGGCAGACCAGGTGGTGGTGGCCCGCCTCGACGTTGGGGTCGAAGCGGACGGCACCGGTGCCGAGGTCGAGCGCGGCGATCTCGCCCATCTCGGACATCTCGTTCAGCGTTTGGTACACGGTCTTGAGCGAGATCGTCTCCATCTCGGCGCGGGCCACCTCGTAGACGGCCTCCGCCGAGGGATGGGTGACGTTGCCCTGCAGGACCCGGAAGATGCACTGCCGCTGCGCGGTGACCTTGCGTCCGGACGCCCGGAAGAGCTCGGTCAGCTCCTCAACCGTTTTCACGTGCACCAGATTATCACAATTGTTGTTTATTGACAACGATTGTTGAAATGTTCCCTATTGCCTGGCGTCGGCGTGCCGCCGCTCAGCAACCCGCGCTGTGGCGCTCCGGTTCTGGCGCCCCGGTCAGCCCGCACTCTCAGAGTTCGGACGAGCGACGGCAGCGGCCCGAGAGACCCTCACCACTCCGCCACATATGGTGGCGCCATGCGCGACCCGACCGGTCCCCTCGTCCGTGCGATGCCGCCCGCGTGAGCGCCTTCGACCGCGCCCACGGGCTGGCCCGGCTGGCCGACGAGCAGTTCGACGTGCTCGTGATCGGGGGCGGGGTGACGGGCGCCGGGGTGGCGCTCGACGCCGCCAGTCGCGGCCTCAAGACCGCGCTGGTGGAGAAGGCGGACTTCGCCTCGGGCACGTCATCGAAATCGTCCAAGATGGTCCACGGCGGCATCCGCTACCTCCAGCAGCGCGAGTTCCGGCTGGTCTACGAGAACCTGGCCGAGCGCCAGCGCCTGCTCGACAACGCCCCGCACCTCGTCTCTCCCCTGCCCTTCTTGATCCCCCTGTTCGGCCGTGACGGCATCGTGTCCAAGACGGTGGCCCGCTCCTACTCGTCCGCCCTCTGGCTCTACGACCTGACCGGCGGGATACGCATCGGCAGCCGCCACCGTCGTGTCTCCAAGGCGGAGGCCCTGGAGCACCTCCCCAACCTCGACACCGACCGCCTGGTCGCCGGCTTCTTGTACTTCGACGCACGCGTCGACGACGCCCGGCTCACGCTGACGCTGTTGCGGACGGCCGTCCTCGGCTACGGCGCGGCCGTCGCCAACTACGCCGAGGCGGTCGGGTTCCTCACGGGCGAGGACGGTCAGGTGCGCGGCGCCAAGATCCGGCCGCGCGGCAGCGACCAGGTGCTCGACGTCGAGGCGAGCGTGGTGGTCAACGCCACCGGGGTCTGGGCGGACGACGTGCAGTCCCTCGACGGCACGGGACACCCCGATTCCCTGCGCCCGGCCAAGGGGGTGCACGTGACCGTGCCGGCCGCGCTCTTCCCGACCGACATCGCCGCGGTGATCCCTGTCTCCAAGGACCGCCGCTCCATCTTCGTCGTGCCCTGGGTCGAGGCGGACCTCATCTACCTCGGGACGACCGACACCGCGTACGAGGGGAGCCTCGAGAACCCCCACTGCACGCCCGAGGACGTGGACTACCTCCTCGCCGCGATCAACGCGGTGAGCGAGACCACCATCTCGCGCCGCGACGTGACCGGCGTGTGGGCCGGTCTGCGTCCGCTCCTCGCCCCGAAGGGAGCGGCGCACCTCTCCGAGCGCACGAGCGACCTGTCGCGCCGCCATCGCGTCCAGACGTCGGCCTCGGGCATCGTGAGCGTCACCGGCGGCAAGCTGACGACCTACCGCAAGATGGCGCAGGACGCCGTCGACGAGGTGGTGACCCGGATCGGCGGACCCCTCCGGCGGCGGCGCTGCGTCACGAAGTCGCTCCGGCTGAACGGCACCGCCCGCCCGCACTTCGCCGCACCCACCCAGTTCCCGGGCCTCACCCCGGCGCAGCACGCTCACCTGCAGGCCCGCTACGGCACGGAGACCGCGGACGTGCTGGCCGTCGCCGAGGGCCGCCCCGAGCTGCTCGAGCCCATCGTTTCGGGCCTCGGCTACCTGGCGGCCGAGGTCGTCTACGCCGCCCGGGCCGAGATGGCGCAGGGCGTGGGGGACGTCCTCGCCCGGCGGACGCGGGCGCTGATCCAAGACGCCCGGGGCGCGGCCGCCGCGGCACCGGCCGTCGCCGCGCTGCTCGCCGACGAGCTCGGCTGGAGCGAGGAGCGGGCGGCGAGCGAGGCGAGCGAGTTCGCCGGCGCCGCGCTGGAGGACCTGCGCCTCGCCGGGCTCTCCGACACCGACCACGTGGCCGCCGCCGAGGCGACATGACCCGCCAACCGACATCGGTGACCCCGCTCGACGCCGAGCCGGCGGCGGTGACCGAGCGGCTGGCGACAGACGGGGGCGAGCTCGACCCGTCCGTCCTCGCCGCCCTGCGCGACGCGGGCGTCGAGGTCTCGACCCTCGTGACCGACCGCAACGACTCGGGACGCGACTGGTGGCCGCTCGCCATCGGCTGGGCGGCGCAGGGCGAGATCCCGGCCCGGCCGCAGGCCGTGGCCCGGCCGGCCGATGTGGGCGGCGTCGCCGCGGTGCTGCGTCTCGCGCAGGCGGCGCGGCATCGCGGTCACCCCCATGGCCGGGCGCAGCGGCGTCTGCGGCGGGGCCGTGCCCGTCTTCGGTGGGATTGCGCTCGACCTCACCGGCCTGCACGGCCTGATCGACCTCGACGAGGAATCCCTCGTGGCCGATGTCGCCGCCGGCACCTTCGGGCCCGACCTCGAGGACGCGCTCGGGGCGACCGGCGCCGGCTACACGCTCGGTCACTGGCCCCAGTCGATGGACATCTCCACGGTCGGCGGGTGGCTCGCCTGCCGCGGCGCCGGGCAGTACTCCACCCGCTACGGGAAGATCGAGGACATGGTGCTGGGCCTCGAGGTGGTGCTCGCCGACGGCCGGATCATCCACACCGAGGGCGCGGGTCCCCGGGCGGCCACCGGTCCCAACCTCACCCAGCTCTTCGTGGGCAGCGAGGGCACCCTCGGCGTGATCACGGCGGCCCGGCTCCGGGTCCACCCGCGGCCGGCACAGCGACGCCCGGCGCGCCTACGCCTTCGCCGATCTGGCCGCCGGCCTCGAGGCCTGCCGCCTGCTGCTGCGACGGGGCGCGACGCCCGCCGTGCTCCGCCTCTACGACGAGGCCGAGTCCCGTCGCAATTTCGATCAGGCCGACACCTGCGTCCTCATCGTCTTCGACGAGGCAGACGAGCTCGTCGTCGACGCCACGATGGCGATGCTCGACGAGGAGTGCGCGGGCGCGTCGCGCCTCGACGACGCGCTCGTCGACCGGTGGCTGGCCGAGCGCAACGACACGAGCGCGCTGGCGCCGCTGTGGCGCGCCGGCATCGTCGTCGACACGGTCGAGGTGGCGGCCCGCTGGTCGGTGCTCGCCGGCGCTGTGCGACGACGTGCGCGCGCGCCCTGCGCGAGATCGGCGGGACCATCGCCGCCTCCGTCCACCAGTCGCACGCCTATCCCGACGGCGCCTGCGTGTACTTCACCTTCGCCGGTCGCCGGCCCGAGGACGCGCCGCTCGACGCGGCCGCCTGGCAGGAGGACTACTACCGGCGGGCCTGGGACACCGTGATGGCGGTCACCCGCCGGCACGGTGCCGCCATCAGCCATCACCACGGCATCGGGCTCAACCGCGGCCGTCACCTGGCCGAGGCCCTCGGTCCGAGCTTCGACGTGCTGGTGGCGATCAAGGGGACGCTCGACCCGGCGGGCATCCTCAACCCCGGCAAGCTCGGCCTGCCCGGCCCCTTCGGCGACGCGCCCTGGCCGTGAGCGACAGCCTCCTCGTCGTCGACGTCGGCACCTCCGGCGTGCGCGCGGCGATCGTGCGGCCCGACGCCGCGGTCGAGCACGTGCACCACGTGCCGGTGCTCCCGACCACGCCGGCCCCCGGCCTCGTCGAGGTCGACGCCGAGGCCATCGCCCGCGCCGTGCTCGACGTGGCGGCGGCCGCGCTGGCCGACGGCGGGCCGGTCGGCGGTGTGGGCATCGCCAACCAGCGCGCCACGACCGTCGTGTGGGAGCGCGCGACGGGCCGGCCGGTGGCGCCCGCGATCGGGTGGCAGGACCTGCGCACGCTGATCACCTGCCTCACGCTGCAGGCCGAGGGCTTCCGGTTCGCACCGAACGCGTCGGCCACCAAGGCGGCCGCCATCCTCGACGATGTCGACCCCGAGCGGGCGCGGGCCGCGGCCGAGCTCTGCATCGGCACCATCGACAGCTGGGTGGCCTGGACGCTCTCGGGTGGTCGCGCGGCGCGCGGCTGCACGTGACCGACGCCACCAACGCCGCGGTCACCGGTCTGGTGGAGGTCGACCCGCTGCGCTGGGACGCGCGTGCGCTCGAGGTCCTCCGCATCCCGGCGTCCTGCCTGCCCGAGATCGTCGACTCCTCCGGCGCGCTGGGCCAGCGCCGACGCGCTGCAGCGGGCGGCCCCCGATCTGCGCCATCGCCGGCGACCAGCAGGCGTCGCTGATCGGTCAGGGCTGCACGCGCCCCGGCCTGGCCAAGGTGACCTTCGGCACCGGGGGAAGCCTCGAATCTGTGCACCGGCACGGCCGGGCCGGGGACACTCGGCCGCAACGCCGGCGGCACCTTCCCCATCGTGGCCTGGCAGCGCGCCGGTGTCACGACGTTCGGCGTCGAGGGGATCATCCTGTCGGCCGGCACCTGCATCGAATGGCTGCGCGACGACCTCGGCCTCATCGCGTCGAGTGCGGACTCGGCGGCCGTCGCCGCCGCCTGCGACGACACCGGCGGCGTCTGGTTCGTGCCGGCGCTGCTCGGCCTCGGCACGCCGGTGTGGGACTTCGGCGCGCGCGGTGCGCTCCTCGGGCTGACCAGGGGGACCGGCCGGCCCCAGATCGTCCGCGCCGTCCTGGAGGGCCTGGCCCAGCGGGGCGCCGACCTCTTGGAGGCCGCCGAGACCGACGGGGGGCTGACGCCCCCGGCGCTCCGGCTCGACGGGGGGATGTCGGCCAACGACGTCTTCGTCCGGGCGCTGGCCGAGGCCGTGGGCCGGCCGATCGAGGTCTCCGCCACCCGCGAGGCCACCACGCTCGGGGCCGGGTTCCTCGCCGGATTGGCCACGGGGACCTGGCGCGACGAGGACGACGTGGCCGCCACCTACCGGCCCGGGGCCACCGTCGAACCGGTCTCGCCCGAGTCGGTCCGCTCGCAGCGCCGCACCCAGTGGCTCGAGGCCAGGCGGCGGTCCGAACGGCTGATCCCCGAGCTGAGCACGATCACCTTCTGAGGGTCCCCGGCGCGGGAGAATGGCGGTCCGGTCGGCTGCGCAGCCGTCGGGGGCGACGGACGCGTCCAGGGAGCGTGCATGACCGAGCTGGCATCGCGGGCGGAGCTGTCGGGGCTAGCTCCGTCCGCCGAACCTGAAGCAAGGACCAAGGCCACCGCGTTGGCGCGGGCGCTGCACGCCAACCTGCAGCGGATCCTCCTCGGGACCGAAGAAGCGGTCACGGTCGCCGTCATCGCCGCCATCTCCGGCGGTCACCTGCTGATCGAAGACGTACCCGGCGTCGGCAAGACCGTGCTGGCGCAGAGCCTGGCCATCTCGCTCGGGGTCGACCTCTCCCGCATCCAGGGCCATCCCGACCTGTTGCCGAGCGACGTGACGGGCGTGACCGTCTACAGCGGCGAGAGCGCCAGTTGGGAGTTCCGGCCCGGCCCGGTGTTCTGCCACGTGGTCCTCGTCGACGAGCTCAACCGCACGCCGCCGCGCACCCAGTCCGCGCTGTTGGAGACGATGGAGGAGCACCAGGTGTCGGTCGACGGCAAGACGTGGCCGCTCCCCGAGCCCCACTTCGTGATCGCCACCCAGAACCCGGTCGGCCAGCTCGGCACCTTCCCCCTCGTCGAGAGCCAGCTGGACCGGTTCGCGCTCTCGATCGCGATCGGCTATCCCTCGGCCGCGACGGAGACCGAGCTGGCCCTCGGCCACGGCGGCCGGGAGGCTCTCGGCGATCTCGGCGCCATCTGCGACGCCGATCAGTGGCGCGACGCCATCGCGGCCAGCCGCGCCGTCCATGTCGCCATCCCCGTCGCCGAGTACGCGGTCGCCATCTGCCGGGCCACCCGGGTCGCCCCCGCGGTGCGGCTCGGGGCCAGCCCGCGGGCGTCGATCACCGTCGTGCGCTCGGCCCAGGCGCGCGCGCTCCTCGACGGCCGCGACTACGTCTCGCCCGACGATGTTCGGGCCGTCGCCGTTCCCACCCTGGCGCACCGAATGGTCACCGACGGCGATCTGCGCGTCGGCGCGTCCGTCGTCGTCGCCGCGCTGTCCTCGGTGGCCGCCCCGCGCCCGTGAGCGCGCGGGGGGCTCGAGGCGCCCGCCGGCCCGGCCGCCTCCCGGGCGGCGCGCTGCGCCCCGAGAAGATCGTGGGGCCGGTGCTCGCCGCCGTCGTCGTGCTCGGCGCCTGGGCCGCGGTCGCCCACAGCAGCGGGGACGGCTGGGTCCAGACGCTCGGCGCGCTCATCGGCGGCTTCCTGTTCGTCGGGCTGCTCGGGCCGGCCCTCGCCATGCGACGGGCCGGCTGCACGCGTGGTGGACAACCCGCTCGACGGCACGGCCGGGACGGGCGTCCTGATCGAGGTCGAGACGAACGGGCCGCTTCGCCTGCGCCCGATCGACCCGGCGGGGCCCGCCGTGCTGGCCAACGGGCGCCGCCCGGTGCAGCTCGGGATCCTGGCCGACCACCGCGGCGTCGTCGAGTCCTGCGTCGTCGAGCTCGCCTCCGCGGCCCCGTTCGGTCTCTTGTGGTGGACCCGGCGCCGCCGCCTCCCGCTCGCCCGGCCGCTGACCATCGCGCCGCGCCACGGCGTGCCGCACGCGCGGCTGGCGGAGGCGGGCGACCCCGGCGCGGACGAGGCGCTGCTCCCGGTGCAACGCCGCAGCGGGGAGCCCCGCGGCGTCCGGCCCTACGCCGCCGGCGACGCGCCGAGCTCGGTGCACTGGCCCGCCACCGCCCACCAGGGATCGCTGATGGTGCGCGAGATGGAGTCGGCCGCCGAGGGGTCGGTGACGCTCACCGTCGTGTTGCCCGCCGACCCGACGGCGGCCGAGCGGGAGGCCGAGCGCGTCCTCGCCACCGTGGCGCGCCTCGTGCGCGGCGGCTGCACCGTCCAGCTCGTCACGACCGAGGCGAACGGGACGGTGACGGGCCGGGTGGGGACCCCGCTCGAGGCAGGGCGCCGGCTGGCCCGCGCCCTGCCCGGTCCCGGGACCGGGGTGAGCGGGTGAGCCTCGTCGAGCGGGTGCGGCAGGCCAACCGCCCCGGCGAGCCCGAGCACTCGATCACCCTGCGGGTGGCGGCCGCCGGCTGCGTGCTCACCGCCATCGCCGCCTGCTTCGGCCAGGGCGAGCTGTCGGCGCCGCTCGCGCTCTTCGCCGGGGCCGCCGTGCTGGCGGGCAACGCCTTCTCCTACGCCCGCCGGTCGAATCCCCTGGGGTGGCTGAAGGGCGTGCTGGCGGCGAGCGCCATGGGCGCGTTCATCTGGTTCTTCTTTGCCGTGGAACGCCTGGGTGGCGCGGCCAACATCGGCGCCGTCGAGGGACCGCTGGCCGTGCTCTTCACCTGGATCCAGATCACCCACGCCTTCGACGTCCCGGCGCGCCGCGACCTCGCCTTCTCGATGGCCGGCTCGGCCACCTTGATGGCCGCGGCCGCGGCCCAGGCCGTCAACATCTCCTTCGGGCTGACCGTCGTGGTCTGGGCGGCCTTCGGCCTCGTCGGCCTGGCCGCCATGTGGAGCTCGATGGCCGGTCGGGCGGCCATCGCGCCGCGATCGCTCGCCCTCTCGGGGATCTTCGTCCTGCTGATCGGCCTGGTCTTCGTGCTGCTGCTGCCGGCGCCGCGTCCCTCGAGCTCGGTCACCCTGTCGTCGTCGCTGGCCGGCGATCTGCCGATCGGCAGCCCGGCCGGACTCGAGGGCACCGCCTCGGGGGCCGAGCAGCCGGTGCACGCCGCCACGCCGTCGGGGCGGACGCGCATCGGGGGGTACCTCGGCTTCGCCGGTCCCCTCGACACCGCCATCCGGGGCACCCTCGGCTCCGAGGTGGTCCTGCGCGTCCGCGCCGAACGGCCCTCCTTTTGGATCGCCGAGACCTTCGACCACTGGGACGGCCAGACCTGGACCGAGACGGCGCCCAAACATGCCTCGACCTGGCGCGTGCTCAGCACGCCGCCCGCCTTCTATCTGCCCGAGTCGAGCGGTGCGACCGCCGCCGGCACCACCGACCTCCAGACCTTCTACCTGGCCGAGAACGGCCCCAACCTGATCTTCCACGCGGCCGAGGCGGCCGAGGTGTGGTTCCCGGCGCCCCGTCTCTTCGTCGATCGCGACGGCAACATCCGCTCCGGGACGTCGATGGGTGCGGGCACCGTCTACACGGTCGAGTCCTCCGTGCTGGCGCCGAGCGCCGCCCAACTGAAGGCGACCAGCGAGCCGAGCGGCACGCCCGGCAGCCCGACGATCGCCACCCCGCCGGCCGCGACGCTCAGCGCGGCGGCGCTGGCCCGCTTCACCGAGCTCCCCCACCCCTACCCGCGGGTGGCCGCGCTGGCCCGCCGCATCACCGCGGCGGACCCGACGACCTACGGCAAGATCACCGCGCTCGAGCGCTGGATCGGCGCCCACACGAAGTACACGACGCAGATCCCGCCGCTCTCCCCGGGCCAGGACACCGTGACCGAGTTCCTCTTCGGCAACCGCCGGGGATTCTGCGAGCAGATCTCGACCTCGCTCGCCGTCATGCTGCGCACCCTCGGGATCCCGGCCCGCGAGGCGACCGGGTACGTGCCCGGCCCCTACAACCCGATCACCGACCTCTACGACGTCCAGGCCGACGACGCCCACGCCTGGGTCCAGGTCTGGTTCCCCGGCTACGGCTGGCAGAGCTTCGACCCGACGGCCAGCGTGCCGCTCGCCAACCCGCGGCCCGCCGACGCGCTGGTGCACGACGTGCTGGGCGCGCTGCGCCGCATCCCGCTCGTCCCGCTGGCCGCCGCGGTGGCCGTCCTCGGCGCCGCCTGGATGGGGCGCCGGTGGCGCCGCCGGGCGCGGCTGGCCTTCGCCACGCGCCTGCGCACCGACATCGAGACCGCGGCCCGCCGGGCCCGCATCCCGGGCCGCGCCACCGACACGATCATGGACCTCGCCATCCGCATCGACGAACGCGCCACCGAAAAGGTCGGCGCATCGGTGTCGTGGCTGCCGTCCGCCCGCGACCTGGCGGCCGTCGCCGAGGAAGCCGCCTACGGCCTCTACCTGCCCGACGCCGCCACCCGGCGGGTGCTCGTCCGCGACGCCCGCCGCCTGGCCCGCGAGGCCCGGCGCCTGCGCGTGGGGGGCCGACGCCCGCTCAGGGCAGCTCGTGGGCCAGCGCCGCCTCGAAGCTCGACTCGGCCGCGAGCAGGGGCCGGTAGGACATGAGCTGGCGGGGCCGGCCGATGGCGAGGACCCCGGTGAGCAGCGCCGCGCGCCCGTAGAGGGCGACGAAGCGATGGGACTCGAGCGTCCCGTCGACCACCACCACCTCGTCGTCCGCGTCGGGGTGGCCCAGCATCTGCAGCTTCACCCCGTACTGGTCCGACCAGAAGTAGGGCACCGGCTCGAACGCGGGCGCGCCGTCGCGCCCGGCCAGGAGGCTGAGGGCGGCGGCGCGCCCCATGTCGGTCGCCATCTGCCAGTGCTCGATCCGCGTCGGCAGCCCGTGGAAGGGGAAGCGGGCCAGGTCCCCGATGGCCAGGACCCCGTCGGCCGCGAACAGCGCCTCGTCGCAGTCGACGCCGTTGTCGATGACGAGGCCGGATCCTTCCAGCCACTCGGTGACCGGCGACACGCCGATCGCCACCACCACGATGTCGGCGGGCACCGAGGTCCCGTCGGCCAACTCGACCCGCCCCGCGGCGCCGTCGCGGCTCGTCCGGGGCGTCGCCCGGCCCGCGCACCGCGCTGACCCCGACCCCGGTCCGCAGGTCGACGCCGGCGTCCGTGTGCAGCAGGCCGCAGGCGGCGCCGATCACCGGGCCGAGCGCGCGCAGCAGCGGCACGTCGAAGCCCTCGAGCACCGTCACCGCACAGCCGAGCTCGAGGCAGGTGGACGCCACCTCGGAGCCGATGAACCCGGCGCCGATGACGACCACACGGCACCCGGGGCCGACGGCGAGCACCCGCTCGCGCAGCGCCAGCGAGTCGTCGAGCGTCCGCAGCACGAACACGCCGGGGTTGTCCTCGGTGCCCGGCAGATGGCGGGGTGCCGCCCCCGTGGCCAGCACGACGGCGTCGGCGCGGAGCGTGGAGCCGTCGTCGAGCACCACGCGGCGCGCTTCGGCGTCGAGCGACTCGGCGCGGTGCCCGAGCCGCAGATCGAGCGCCAGCTCGGCCAGCTTCTCGTCGTCGGCGATGGTGGCCCGCTCCGGCGGCCAGGTGCCGGCCAGCACCTGCTTGGAGAGCGGCGGCCGGTCATAGGGGGGGTGCGCCTCCTCCCCCACCAGCACCAGGCGGCCGCCGAACCCGCCGGCCCGGAGCGCCTCGACCGTCCGCAGCCCGCCGACCGAGGCGCCGACCACGACCACCGTCGCGTCGGCGCCCAGGGGCCCGCGAGCGTCGCTCACCCGAACATCGCCAGCCAGTCCGCGACCGACCGCGGCGCCAGCACGAAGTTCTGCCGGCGGACCTCGCCCATGGGGGCCGAGGGTTCGGGCGAGTAGAAGTGGCCCGGGTACAGCACCGTGTCGTCGGGCACCCGCGTGCAGGCGCGTGGTCAGGGTCTCGTACATGGCGGCGGGATCGCTGCCGGGCAGGTCGGTCCGGCCGCACCCGTCGAGGAAGAGCGTGTCGCCGGACACCAGGCGGCCTTCGACGAGGAAGCACTGGCTGCCGGGCGTGTGCCCCGGCGTGTGCACGAGCTCGACCTCGATGCCGCCCACCGCGACGACGTCGCTCCCGTCGTGGGCGACCAGCTGTCCGGCCTCGACGCCGGTGGTGCGCGTCACCCAGGGGACCTCGGCCCGCTGCAGGTGGATCGGCACGTCGACCAGCTCCAGCAGATCGGTCAGGCCCTCGATGGACCACGAGCCGAGGCTGCCGCCGACATGGTCGGCGTGGTAGTGGGTGGCGAGGACGCCGACGCAGCGCATCGAGTCGGCCGCCAGCACGTCGAGCAGCTCGGCGACGGCGTAGGCGGGGTCGACCAGCAGCGCCTCGCCGGTCTGTCGGTCGCCCAGCAGGTAGGCGAAGTTCACCATCTGGCGCGCGATGGGATCGCCGAGTGCGAAGTCACGCCCGGACAGCAGCTGGCGGAAGTACAGGCGGTCGGGGTTCGGGGTCGCCGCCATCAGAAGAGCCCCGGCGAGCCCTCGGCCGCCTCGTCGGCGCCGTCGGTGCCCGCCAGGTCGACGACCGCCGCCTCGAGCCGCGGAACGAGCTCTTCGACCTGGGCCTTCGTGTGGCGCAGCCGACGGTCGAGCTCGTCGACGATCGCCGTCGCCCGCTCCAGTTGGGACACCAGTTGGTCCACGTCGACCTCTCGTTGTTCGAAGAAGGCCACGATCTCGTCGAGCTCGTGGCTGGCCTCGGTGTAGCTGAGCTCGCTCACCGGCGTCTCAGCGCCCATCGTCACTCCCCTCGGTTGCGTCGTCTGGAGCCGGCCCAGCAGCGGGCGGCTCCACCATCGTCGATTCGACCACCGATCGCGCCCGGCCGTCGGCGAAGCGCGTGACCAGCTCCTGGCCCGCGCGGAGCAAGCCGGCGGAACGGACCAGGTGTCCGTCGGTGTCGAGCGTGAGCGTGTAGCCCCGCTCCAGCTGCCGGTCGATGTCATAGGCGGCGAGCAGGCGCCGCCAGCCCGCCCGGCGGTCCTCGGCCCGCGCTAGCTGCCCCAGCACGGCCGCGCCCACGCGCGTGCGGCGCAGCACCAGCGACTCCTGCGCGAGCACGGCCGAACGGGGACCGGTGCGCGCGGCGCTCAGGGCGGCGCGATCGAGGTGGGCCCGGTGCCGGCGGAGCTGCTGGCGGGCCGACCCGCTGAGACGGACACGCGAGGCGCGCGCCGCCGCCCGTCGCCCCCTCGAGCACCTCGAACGACCGCCGGGCGAGCGTGTCGGCGGGCCGCACGACGCAGCCCGCCCACCACTCCGTCACCACGCTGGCCAGTGCCTTGCCGCACTCGGTCGGGGTGTGCCAGGCGCGGTGGGCGACGATGTCGGCGACCGACTCGTCGCCGGTGTGCCCGATCCCGGTCCACACCGGCACCGGCGCGGTGGCGACGGCGCGGGCCACGGGTTCGGTGTCGAAGGCGGCCAGGTCCGCCTTGGACCCTCCGCCCCGGACCACCACGACGACATCGCATCCCGCCGCCCCCAGGCGGCGGATCGACCGCGCGATGGCGCCCGGAGCCCCGGCTCCCTGCACCGAGGCCTTGGCCAACGCCACCGCGAACGCGAGACCGGACCGCTCGAGCTGGGTGAGGAAGTCGCGATAGCCCTCGGTGCCCGGGCTCGCCACCAGCCCGATGCGGAGCGGGACGTCTGGGACCATCAACGCGGCGTTGGCCTCGAGCAGCCCCTCGGCCCGCAACTTCTCGACGAGCGCCGCGCGCTGGGCGGCGACCCGACCGAGCAGCGCCGTGACGTCGAGGTCGGTCATCACGAAGCCGATCTCGGCGCGCGGTCGGTAGAAGTCGACGACGCCGCGCAGCACGACGACCATGCCGGGCTGCAGCTCGATCCCCTCGCGGTGCAGCGTCACCTTGAGGGGCGTCCAGGTCTGGCGCCAGCACTTCACCTTCAAGACGGGGGCCTGGCGGTCCCGACCCGAGTCCGGGTCGACCAGGTCGACGTAGCAGTGGCCGGTGCGGTCCGAGCAGGTCTGCACCTCGCCGCGCACCCAGACGGGCCGGTTGCGGGGGAACGCCTCGGCCAGCGCGCGATCGACCCGGTTGTAGAGCTCGGCGATCGAGACGACGTCGGGGCGCTCGTCCCCGAGCAGGGTCTGCCTACCCGTCGCCATGGCCTCACCCTACCGAGAGGCTGTGTCCCCACCGGTGTGTTCGAGTCCCACCGCCGGATTCGTCCAGGCTGGTCCCGACGTTCCGGGACGCCTGCCAGACTGGTACCGACGGTGAGCCGGCTGGGTGGCCGCGGTCCGAGTCGCCCTTCGGGGCGGGAGCGGGTCGAGGAAGGTCGGGGCTCCACAGGGCAGGGTGCTGGCTAACGGCCAGTCGGGGTGACCCGCAGGACAGTGCCACAGAGAACAGACCGCCGATGGCGGGGCAACCCGCACAGGTAAGGGTGAAACGGTGCGGTAAGAGCGCACCAGCGGGCGGGGCGACCCGACCGGCTCGGTAAACCCCACCCGGAGCAAGGCCAAGCGTGGGACACGGGCTGCCCGCCCGCTCCTTTGGAGCAGTCCCCAGGTAGGCCGCTTAGATGGATGGCCACCCATCCCTCGCAAGAGGGTGGACAGAACCCCGCCTACAGGCCGGCTCACCGTCAACCCGAGAGCTTCAGGTGACCGCCGAATCACCCGTCCCCATGCACGGGCTCAGTGCCCACGCTCGTGCTCGTTCAACCTGTCCAGGTAGAACGGGATGTTCTCCAAGAGGCGCTTGCGATCCGGGGTGGTCAGAAGAGCGCCCGCAGCGTGTGCTCCAGGGCTTCTCGGGCCCGACCACACTCGTTGAGGCAGATGGCCAGATAGTCCCAGGGCAGCCAGGCGTAGTCGGCGTCGCTGATGAAACCGTCCCTCGGGCGCTCGAGGGACGTGGCCGCGACGAAGAACGGGATGGCGCGCTGCCAGTCCCGCCGGTCATAGAAGAAGGCCCCCAGCCGGTTGAACGCTTCAGCTCGACGGCTGTCCAGCGCGACGGCGTCGAAGAGGAGCCGGAGGCGTTCTTCGGGTTGCCCGATCGCTTGTGCACAGTCGGCCATGTGCAGCAGGGCGGAGTACTTCTCCCACTCCAGATCGGACAAGGTCAGGTACTCGCGGTAGGTGGTCAGCGCCTCTTCGAAACGCCGGTGATCGCGGAGTTCGTTGGCGTAGTAGAAGAGCGTGCGAGGAGAGTGGTCCCCCGCTGCACGGGCTCGTTCGAGGATGCCCAGGTTGCGGTCACGCTTTTTGTCGGGCCTATCGGGGAGCGGGCGGTGCTCAACCCAGGCGTCGGGCCATCGCATCCACCTATCGGCCGGCAAGGCGATGACCTCATGGACGGGGCCGACCCAACGTAACCCGGCCCTCCGTCGATGAACTCGTTCGCGGTCGAAGCTGTAGGCGCAGACATCGCGATTCTGTTCGGAGAACTGGATGCGGTAGGTGACCATCACACCGTCGAAGTCGTCGCGCCCGGCGAGTTGTTGCCGAAGAGCCCGGAAACCCTCCTGGGCGACCGGGGGAACCCGATCATCTGCGTCGAGCCACACGATCCAGTCGCCGTGGCACTGGTCGAACGAGAAGTTCCTCGCGGCCGAGAAGTCGTCGATCCACTCGAAGTGGTGCACCGTGGCGCCCCGTGCCTTCGCGATATCCACGGTGTCGTCGGTCGACCCGGTGTCAACGACGACCAGCTCGTCGCAGAATGCCGATGCGTCATCCAGCACCTGACCGATCGTTGCCTCCTCGTTTCGAGCGATGAGGGCGAGTGACCAGACCGACGTGTTGCCCTCCGGGGCCTCGTGCTCCTTCGAGGTCTCTGTCGTCATCTGGTGAGACGAGAAAGCCGTAGCCGGCGATCGGGCGGCCCAAGCCTCGTCGCCCTTCCGGCGCGGGTCAGCTCCTCCTCACGACCAAGCGCTCCCACCGAACACGTCGCGATCGGCAGACCAGGTCCGCTCTGATCGAACTCGTCCTTGAGGGACTCGAGGAGCCCAATAGTCCGGCTCATCGTTCCCCTCCGTTTAGGAGAGACCTCCGGATCCAGTGGGGCCGGGGGATCCCGTCAGTCCCGTCGCTCCAGCGGGGCCGGTTGCCCCCGTCGCTCCAGGCGGGCCGCTTGGTCCCGTCGCTCCCGCCGGGCCGGTTGCCCCCGTCACTCCCGCCGAGCCGGTCGCTCCGGTCGGGCCCGGTCGGTCCCGTCGGCCCCGCAGAACCGGGCTGGTTGAAGGTGATCGATACCCACCCTGGGGGACAGTGCGCACCGTTTGCGGAGTTGATCAGGGCGAACAGCTCGAGCCCTCGTGGGATGGGCAGGTAGCAGCCATAGATGGTGGTGCCGTTGGTGGTGGGAACGAATGCGCCACCGGCCGCCCCGGTCGCGCCGGTGGGTCCGGTGGGTCCGGTCGCGCCGGTGGCTCCCGTGGGTCCGAACGGCCCGGTCGTTCCGGTCGCGCCGGTGGGTCCGGTGGGTCCGGTCGCGCCGGTCGCTCCGGGAGGTCCAGTCGCGCCGGTCGCGCCGGTCGCCCCCACAGGCCCGGTCGGGCCGGTCGGGCCCGACTGACTGAAAGCGATCGATGCCCACCCGGGGGGACACTGCCCACCGGCGTTGATCAGGGCGAACGGTTCAAGGCCCCATCGAAGGGGCACGTAGCAGCCGTAGATCGTGCCGTTGGTGCCGGGTGCACCCGCGAAAATAGTTGCGCCCACGGTTCCGGTCGCGCCGGTGGCGCCGGTCGCGCCCGGTGGGACCGGTGGCGCCGGTCGCGCCGGTCGCTCCGGGAGGCCCGGTCGCGCCGGTGGGGCCTATGGGGCCGATCGCGCCGGTCGGCCCCGTTGGACCGGTGGCGCCGGTCGCGCCGGTCGCTCCCGCAGGCCCGGTGGGGCCGATCGCGCCCGACTGGCTGAAGGTGATCGATACCCAGCCGGGGGGGCAGGGCTGGCCGTTGGAGCCGTTGATCAGGGCGAACGGTTCGAGCCCTCTTGGGATCGGCACGTAGCAGCCGTAGATGGTGCCGCTCTGAACTGGAACGTTGGCGGACTTACGGCCGATGTCGAGGCCGACGCCGACAGCATCGACGCGCCAGACGTCACCACTGCAGCCGTTCCCAGCGCGAAACGCGGTATTGCGCAGACGCCTCGGGGGTGTGTACCGGCCGCCCTGCCGCTCCGTCATCTCGTCTCCCGCTGCAGTTCTCCTTCGTGGATCTCCGTCGAGCCACAAGGGACCTGTCTGCGCGGGGAGATTACCGCAGCGGCGCCATTCAGCCGGGTAGCTATCTCGTCTCGGGCAGCCAGCGCCGATCCCCTTCGCTCCGGGATCTTCGACCGGTGAACCGGAATTGTCGGGCGGCTATTCTCACGCGGGTGTTGGAGGATCTTCTCAGTCGGGTGCCGCTGTTTGAGAAGTTGTCTCGACGCGATTTGGGCCGGCTCGTGAAGGCTGGCCACCAGGTGGAGTACCCGGCCGATCAGTTGCTGACCTCGGACGACGAAGGCGGCATCTCGTTCTTCGTCATCGTCGAAGGAGAGGCACGGGTCGACGTCAAGGACAAGGAAGTACGGCGGCTGGGCCCCGGGGACTACTTCGGAGAGATGGCACTCATCGACCGGTCACGTCGTTCGGCAACGGTGACGGCGGTGACAGCGCTCAAGTGCTTCGTCATGACCCAGTGGCAGTTTCGTCCCTTCGCGACCGAGCATCCCGACGTCGCCTGGGCGCTTCTCGAGGCGATGGTGCGGCGAGTTCGAGAGGCCGAGAGCAGGGACGCCGTCGGCCACTAGCTGGCGACCGAGCGGTCCCGCGGCAGCGATCCGAGCCGACCAGCGCGCCGCGCCACGCGGCCGGCCGCCTGAAGCGGATTCTCCACTCCGCTTCTGCTATCCTCCCATACGGAGAATCTGCTCCGCTTACTGAGGGGACGCACATTGGCCCGAACCGACCGGCGGGCGCACTATCAGGTCACCTTCGGCGTGCTGCTGATCGGCGTGACGGCCTACGCACTGCTGCAGTCGCTCGTCTTGCCGGTGCTGCCGACGATCCAGCACAGCCTGCACACCTCGCAGGATGCGGTCACCTGGGTGCTCACCGCCTACCTGCTGTCGGCCTCGGTGTTCACGCCGATCCTCGGACGCGTCGGTGACATGGTGGGCAAGGAGCGGATGTTCGTCGTCGCGTTGGCGGCGCTGGCCCTCGGCTCGCTGCTGGCCGCCATCGCCCCGTCGATCGGCGTGATGATCATCGCCCGGGCCATCCAGGGCGTCGGCGGTGGGGTGCTGCCGCTGGCCTTCGGGATCATCCGCGACGAGTTCCCGCCCGAGAAGATCGGCGGCGCCATCGGCATCACCGCCGCGATCACGGCCGTCGGCGGCGGTTTCGGCATCGTCTTGGGGGGCCCCATCATCGAAGCCCTCGACTACCACTGGCTGTTCTGGATCCCGATGATCATGGTGATCGTGGCCGGGGTGGCCGCCCACGTGCTCATCCCGGAGTCCCCGGTGCGGACCCCGGGCCGCATCAACTGGGTCGCCGCGGTCCTGCTCTCCGGTTGGCTGGTCGCCCTGCTCGTCGCGGTGAGCGAGGGCCCCGTCTGGGGCTGGGGATCGGCCCGGGTCCTCGGACTGTTCGTGGCCGCCATCGTGCTGAGCCTGGCCTGGGTGCGCGTCGAGTTGCGCTCGCGCCAGCCGCTGATCGACATGAAGATGATGCGCCTGCGGGCGGTGTGGACGACGAACCTGGTGGCCTTCCTGTTCGGCCTCGGTCTCTACTCGGCCTTCGTGTTCCTGCCCGAGTTTGTCCAGACGCCCCCGTCGCACGGCTACGGCTTCGGCTCCTCGATCACCCAATCCGGGTTCTTCTTGCTGCCGCTCACCGCCCTCATGTTCCTGGGCGGCCTGGTCTGCGGGCGCCTGGCCCGCCGGTTCGGCTCCCGGGCCGTCCTGATCGTCGGGGCGTCGGTCAGCGTCGTCCCCTTCGTCATGCTGGCGGCCGCCCACGACCAACGCTGGGAGATCTACGTCGCCATGGCGATCCTCGGCGGCGGGTTCGGGCTGGCCTTCTCCGCCATGTCGATCCTCATCGTCGACGCCGTCCCGGCCGGGCAGACCGGGGTGGCCAGCGGCATGAACGCCAACATCCGCACGATTGGCGGGGCGATCGGAGCGTCGATCATGGCCAGCATCGTCACCTCCGGGGTGAAGGCCGGCGCCCTGCCCAAGGAGTCCGGCTACACCCACGGATTCACCGTGCTGGCCGTCGGGGCCGCGCTGGCGGCCGGCGCCGCCCTCATCGTCCCGTCGATCCGCCGGGCCGCCGCGGCCGGTCGGTCTCCCACCGACGGCCCCCACGCCGAGCTGGCCATCCTGGCCGCCGGAACGCTCACGGGCGGTGAGTCGGAATGACCACCGTCCTCCCCGAGCGCCGACCGCTCCGTCGCGACGCGGCACAGCACCGCGAGCAGCTCTTGGAGGCTGCCGCCCGGCTCTTCGCCACCCAGGGTCTGAGCACCAGCGTCGAAGAGATCGCGCGTCTGGCCGGCGTCGGCATGGGCACCCTCTACCGCCGCTTCCCGACCAAAGAGGCGCTCATCGAGGAGCTCGTCCGCGAGCAGCTCTGCGAGGTCGTGAAGGCCGCCACCGATGCGAAGCAGCTGCCCGACGGGCTCGGCCTGGAGGCGTATCTGTGGCGGGTGGGCGAGCTCTTCGCGGCCCGCGGCGGCTGCCTGTCGCGGCTGTGGACCGAGGCCAACACCACGACGCTCGTCGAAGAGGTTCGACGCCTGATGCGCGAGCTCCTGGCCGACAGCCAACGGCACGGACGCATCCGTCCCGATGCGGTGGTGGCCGACGTCTCGCTCGTCATCTGGTCACTCTTCGGGGTGATCGACACCGCCCAACAGGCCGCGCCGCAGGCCTGGCGGCGGGCACTCGAGCTGTTCATCGCCGGGCTTCGGTCCTCCGGCGCGCCGCTCGTCGAACCGGCACCCACCCCCAAAGAGATGCGCAACATCATCAAACAGCGCTCGTAGTCGCTCGCCCAAGGTCGCTCGACTCCCCCACCAGGTGCCCGCGCCACGTTGCGCATCGGTGCGTCCCGGGTCGGCCAGAGCAGGGTCGGCCGAGGGAACGAGTCCGCTACCCCGTCGCCCGTTCCGCCTTCACCGTGACCTCGGCGTGTCGGATCACGGCCAGGCGGAGCAGCACCAGGAGCCGGACGACCCACCAGGCGGGATCCACCTCCCCCTTGGCGAGCGCCAGACGAGCCGACGTCGTCGCCGCATGATGGTTGTTGTGGAGGCCTTCGCCGGCCACGACCCAGGCCAACCACTGGTTGTTCGTCGCCAGGTTGTCGTAGGGCCGCTTGCCCCACCAGTGCCCGATCGCGTTGACGGCGGCGCCCCCCAGGAGGTAGGCGACGGTGTAGATGGCGGCGGCGAGCAGGCCGAGCGGCCATCCGATCAGCACCACCAGGAGGAGGATCCCGGCCCCCAGGCCGAGGAGCGCATGGTCAAAGAGCCAGCGGTCCCACCGATCCGCCGGCAGGTCCCGGGCATAGCGGGCCACGGCCAGGGGGTCCCGGGCCACCTTCCGGTAGAGCCCCACGTTCCCGAACTGCACGGCCGCGTACCCGAAGAGAAACGGGGAGTGGGGGTCGCCCTCCTTGTCGGTGAACGCGTGGTGCTTGCGGTGCACGGCGACCCACTGGCGGGGGCGGATGCCGGTCGTCAGCCAGAGGAGGACGCGGCTGACGGCGACCGTGCGCGGCGACAGCGTCAGCGCGCGGTGGGCCAACGCCCGGTGGAGGTAGATCGTCGTGAGAAAGAGCGCGAACTGCGAGAGCGCGAGAGCGAGGGCGACCGCCACGAGCACGGACCACGGTGCGCCGAGGCCGCTCAGGTCGACAACAGGCAATTCTCACCGCGATCTGATGCACGGACACGACCGGGCGGCCGTGCGACTGATCCGGGCAGCACCCGACTCTACCGGTCGCATCGGGGGGGCCCGGTGGACCCCGCGTTGACTCACCAGAAACCTCCGCGTAGCCGGGATCGTTGCCTCACGTAAAACCCTCCGCTTCGGAGGGGCTCTCAGCTACGCCAGATCGATGGAGCTTTCGGTGGGCGAGCGACGGGCGGTCACGAACAAGTTGGCGGCGGAATACCGGCGAGGGACGAGGGCCCAGAAGGCGGCGATCCTCGACCAGCTGGTCCAGCTGACCGGCTGGCACCGGGACCACGCCCGGGCCCGGCTGCGCTCGGCCGGCGAGATCCGCGTCGTGCGGGTGCGGACGCCCCGCGCCGGCCGGTCTACTCGGCGCCGGTGCTCTCGGCCCTCGAGCTGTGCTGGCGGGTGGCCCGGGCGCCGGCGGGCAAGCGCCTGGCCCCGATGCTCCCGGTGCTCGTCCCGCTCCTGCGACGAGACGGCGAGCTCGAGCTGACCGACGCCGAGGCGGCGCTGCTGGTGATCGATGAGCCCGGCCACGATCGACCGGCGCCTGCGGGGCGCCAAGGTCCTGGCCGAGTTCCGGGGGCGCAGCCACACCAAGCCCGGCGGGCTGCTCAAGTCCCAGATCCCGATCCGCACCTGGTCGGAGTGGGACGAGGCCGCCCCGGGCTTCGTCGAGATCGACCTCGTCGGCCACGAGGGCGGGAACTCCTTCGGCGAGTTCTGCTTCACCCTCACCGTGACCGACGTGGCCACCGGCTGGACGGTCAACCGCTCGGTCAAGAACAAGGCCGCCATCTGGGTGTCAGAGGCGATGGAGCACGTGCGAAGCGTCTTCCCCTTCCCGATCTTGGGCATCGACTCGGATAATGGTTCCGAGTTCATCAACGCCCACTTCCTCGAGTGGTGCACCAGCCGGCGCATCACCTTCACCCGCTCCCGGCCGGGCAACAAGAACGACGGCTGCCACGTCGAGCAGAAGAACTGGACCCATGTCCGCGAGCTGGTCGGCTACCTGCGCTTCGACACCGACGCCGAGCTACTCGGTGTTGAACCGGATCTGGGAGCTCGACCGTCTCTACACCAACCTGCTGCTCACCCAGCAGAAGCTCCTGGCTCGCCAGCGGGTCGGGGCCAAGGTCATCAAGCGCCACGACACCGCCACCACCCCCTACCAGCGGCTGCTCGACGCCGGCATGCTGCGGCCCGGCCCAACGCGGGGCGCTGACCCGGGCCCGCAACGCCCTGCACCCCGGCCAACTCCAGCGAGAGATCGCTCGGCTCTGCACCCAGCTCGAACGACTGGCGCTGTCCAAGACCGCCGCTGCGCCCCGGGCGGTCAACCGGGCCTTCACGCACTAAGTCCAGGCGGAGGTTCTTCGTGAGGCAACGATTCACCGTTCGCGGAGGATTTGACCTGAGGCAACAGGGCGGGCAGCGATACC
>CAWHYR010000017.1:0-43116 GCA_963833735.1 uncultured Actinomycetes bacterium
CAAGGTTAAGGAACAACAGGGGGCAGCGTGGCCACCGAAACTAAGCACCTAACAGAGCGTCTCGATCGCGTCGTTATCCGCTTCGCTGGTGACTCCGGCGACGGAATGCAGCTCACGGGTGATCGCTTCACGACGTCGAGCGCCCACTTCGGGAACGACCTGGCGACCTTCCCGGACTTCCCGGCGGAGATCCGGGCGCCGGCCGGCACGCTGGCCGGGGTGTCGGCGTTCCAGGTCCACATCTCGGACCACGACATCGTCACGCCCGGCGACGAGCCCAGCGTGCTCATCGCCATGAACCCGGCGGCCCTCAAGAGCAACATCGGGTTGTTGCCGCACGGAGCCACGCTGCTCGTCAATGTCGACGCCTTCGACGAGCGCAACCTGACCAAGGCCGGGCTACGCGGCGAACCCGCTGCACGACGGGTCGCTCTCGGCGCTACACGGTCTACGAGGTCCCGATGACCTCGATCACCCAGGAGGTCTGCAAGGAGGCGGGCGTCAAGCCCCGCGATGCCGAGCGCTCCAAGAACTTCTTCGCCCTCGGCCTCGTCAGCTGGCTCTACACGCGGCCCGTCGAACCCACGCTCGAGTGGATCACCAAGCGCTTCGGCGACCGTCCCACGGTGGCGGAGGCCAACACCAGGGCGTTCCGCGCCGGGTTCGACTTCGGCGAGACCGCCGAGTTGTTCGAGTCGAACTACGAGGTGCAGCCCGCCCCCTTCGCCCCCGGCGAATACGTGCAGGTCACCGGGAACCAGGCGCTCGCCTGGGGTCTCATCGCCGCCTCGCGGCTGGCCGGACTCCCGCTCTTCTTGGGCAGCTACCCGATCACGCCGGCATCGGACATCCTCCACGAGCTGTCGCGGCGCAAGGAGTTCGGCGTGCGCACCTTCCAGGCGGAAGACGAGATCGCCGGTGTCGGGGCGGCGCTCGGCGCCGTCCTTCGGCGGGCTCGCTCGGGGTGACCACCACGAGCGGCCCCGGCCTCGACCTCAAGTCCGAGACGATCGGCCTCGCCATCAACCTCGAGCTCCCGCTCATCGTCATCGACGTCCAGCGCGGCGGCCCCTCGACCGGCCTGCCGACGAAGACCGAGCAGGCCGACCTCCTCCACGCCATGTACGGACGGCACGGCGAGGCGCCGCTGCCGATCGTGGCGGCCCGCACCCCGTCGGACTGCTTCGCCAAGGCGATCGAGGCGGCCCGCCTCGCGATCAAGTACCGGACGCCGGTGATCCTGCTCTCCGACGGCTACCTGGCCAACGGGGCCGAGCCGTGGCTGCTCCCCGACGTCGACGGCCCTGGCCCCGATCGACCCCGAGTTCGCCACCGAGGCCAACCACACCGAGGAGGACGGCACCCAGACGTTCTGGCCCTACATCCGCGACCCCGAGACGCTGGCCCGCCCCTGGGCCCCCCCGGGCCTGCCCGGCCTCGAGCACCGCATCGGCGGGCTCGAGAAGGCCGACGGCAGCGGCAACGTCTCCTACGACGCGGATCAACCACGAGCGGATGGTCCACCTCCGGGCCGCCAAGATCGCCGGCATCGCCAAGGACATCCCTGCCGCTCGAGGTCGACGACGAGGGCGGCGACGCCGAGGTGCTGGTGCTCGGCTGGGGCTCCACCTACGGGGCCATCGCGGCCGGCCGTCCGCCGGGTGCGGGCCCGGGGCCTCTCGGTCGCCCACGCCCACCTCGTCCACCTGAACCCGTTCCCGGCCAACCTGGGCGAGGTGCTCGGCCGCTACGCCAAGGTCCTCGTCCCCGAGATCAACCTGGGCCAGCTGAGCCAGCTGGTGCGGGCCGAATTCCTCGTCGACGCCCAGATCGCTGACCAAGGTCCAGGGCGTGCCCTTCCGGGCGGGCGAGATCGAGGCCGTCATCGTGAAGATGCTCGAAGGAGCGCAATGACCACCACCGCCATCCCCGTCACCACCCGCAAGGACTGGACGAGCGACCAGGAGGTCCGCTGGTGCCCGGGCTGCGGGGACTACTCGATCCTGGCCGCCGTGCAGATGCTCATGCCCGACCTCGGCGTGCGCCGCGAGAACACGGTGTTCCTGTCGGGGATCGGCTGCGCGGCTCGCTTCCCGTACTACATGAACACCTACGGGATGCACTCGATCCACGGCCGCGCCCCGGCCATCGCCACCGGTCTGGCCAGCTACCCGCCCCGACCTCGACGTCTGGGTGGTCACCGGCGACGGCGACGCCCTCTCGATCGGCGGCAACCACCTCATCCACGCCCTGCGCCGCAACGTGCGGCTGCACGATCCTGATGTTCAACAACCAGATCTACGGGTTGACCAAGGGCCAGTACTCGCCGACCTCCGAGGTGGGCAAGGTCACCAAGTCGACCCCGTTCGGCTCGCTCGACACGCCCTTCAACCCGGTCAGCCTGGCCCTCGGGGCCGAGGCCACCTTCGTGGCCCGCACCCACGACATGGACCGCAAGCACATGCAGGAGATGTTCCGCCGGGCCCACGACCACAAGGGCGCCTCGTTCGTCGAGGTCTACCAGAACTGCAACGTCTTCAACGACGGCGCGTTCGAGAAGATCACCGGCACGGACGTCCGGGCCGCGATGCTGATCCCGCTCGTCCACGGCGAGCCCATCCGCTTCGGGGCCGAGGGCGAGCACGGCGTGGTCAGCGCTCCGACGGCCGGCTCGAGATCGTCGAGGTGGCCGACGTCGGCGAGGACGCCCTGCTGGTCCACGACGAGACGCGCGACGACCCGGGCCTGGCCTTCGCGCTGTCCCGGCTGGCCAGCGGGCCCCTACGAGCCGACGCCCATCGGGGTCTTCCGGGCCGTCGAGCGTCCCGAGTACGGCGCGGAGATGTCCCGCCAGATCGTGCGGGCCCAGGAGCAGCGCGGCGCCGGCGACCTCGCCGCCCTGCTGCGGTCCGGCTCCACCTGGACGGTGTCCTAGCTGAGCCGCCGCCTCGGGTCGCTCACGTCCTCGAGGCGTCCGGAACACCATGCCGGTGCGCGGCTTCGGGCTGAAGTAGGTGGTCTTGGGCGGCATGCGCCGCCGGGCGTGGGCCCACTCGGCGATCTGGCGCCACCGTCACCGGCCGCAGCAGGACGGCGGCCTGGGCCTCGCCCGTCGTGCACGCGACTCGAGGGCCTCGTGCCAGGTGTGGCTGGTACGTGCTCTCGGCCCGGGCAGCGCCTCGAGGGCCAGCGGCCACCAGGCTCGAGTCGAGGTCGCTGCCGGCCGCCTCGGCACGGCCTCGGGCCGGGGCGTGAGCAACCAGGCGTCGTCGGCCGTGACCAGGGCCAGGGACTCGGACTCGCCCAGCGCGCTCACCACCCGCTCGGTGGCGGTCGCCGGCGCGGACCACGTCGAACCACCGGCCGAAGGCGCCGGCGAGGTCGGTGCCGTCGGGCGAGCCCGCTGATGGTGCGGTGGATGGGCCCGACCGTGCAGCTGGTCCTCGGACAGCTCCACGACGAACGCCATGATCAGGTCGTGGTCGGCCGGGCGCGTCGCCGAGCGGCCCGCGCTGCTCGCGCCGGTAAGTCGAGCGCCGTCTCGTAGCGGTGGTGGCCGTCGGCGATGACCACCGGGCGCCGCCTCGACGGCCGCGGCGGATGGCCGCGACGGCCGCCGGATCGTCGAGCACCCACAGCTGGTGGCGCACGCCGTCGTCGTCGAGCGCGTCGATGGCCGGCGGGCCCGTCGGAGCGAGGCGCGTCGAGACGCCCGTCGGCGAGCGAGAGCCCCCAGATGGGGGAGAGGTTGGCCGGGTGGCCGCAGCAGGTCGAGGCGGTCGCTCTTCGGCTTGGGCAGGGTCTGCTCGTGGGGGAGGACGTCGCCGCCCTCCTCGTCGATCCCGAGGGCCCCGATGACCCCGGTCGACGACACGCCCCTCGGGCGTGGTCATCCGGTAGGGGTAGAAGGCGGGGGCGGCATCGGCCCGCGAGCATCCCTTCGGCCTGCCAGCCGGCGAGCAGCTGGGCGGCCACCTGGTAGCGGTCGAGGCCGGCCCGGAGGTCGGCCTCGGGCAGCTCGACGTGGATGGCGTTGGCGGCGTGGCGCGGGCGGCCAGGCGGGTGCGCTCGGCCGGCTCGATGACGTCGTAGGGCGGGGCGATGACCTGGTCCAGGTGGACCACGGCGGGGTCGTAGCGGAGGCCGACGAAGGGCTCGAAGCGGGGCACGGCGCCACTCTGGCACACGCCTGCGCGGCCCCCGACGCCACCGGCCGCCCGTCCCGGGCGACACGGCCGTCTGAGGCCGGGCAACCGTAGACTCGCCTCGTGGCTGTCCACGAGCGCCGGCGCCCGAGGCCCGACGCCGACGCGGAGGCGGGCCTCGACCGGGTGCTCACCGTGCCCAACGCTGATCACCCTCGTCCGGCTGGCTGTGCCTGCCGCGTCTTCGTCTGGCTGCTCTTCGGCGACCACGAGCAGACGCGCGCGGCCATGCTCCTGGCCGTCCTCGGCGCCACCGACTGGGTCGACGGCTTCGTGGCCCGCCGCTGGCACCAGGTCTCGACGCTGGGCAAGGTCCTCGACCCGGTGGCCGACCGGCTGCTGCGTCGGCACGGCGGTGATCTCGATCATCGTCCACGGGGCGGTGCCGCTGTGGTTCGGCCTGGCGACCCTCGGCCGCGAGGTGCTGGTGGCGGGGATGGTGCTGCTGCTGGCCGCGCTCGGGGCGCGCGCGCATCGACGTGCTGTGGGTGGGCAAGGCCGGCACGTTCGGCCTGATGTTCGCCTACCCCGCCTTCCTGTGGAGCCACGGCACCGCGGGCTGGCAGGATCCGGTGCGGATCTTCGCCTGGGTGGCCGGTATCGGCGGGCTGCGCTGGCCTGGATCGCGGCGGCGTCGTACGTGGGCCCCGCCCGGCGGGCGCTGTCCGAGGGTCGGGCCGGGCGCAGAAGGGTGGATGACACGAGTGGTGGGCGCGTGAAGGCCGTGATCATGGCGGGCGGCGAGGGCACGCGGCTGCGGCCGCTCACCTCCAACCAGCCCAAGCCGATGCTGCCCATGGCCAACCGGCCGATGATGGAGCACGTCATCCGGCTGCTGCGCCAGCACGGCTTCACCGACATCGTCGTCACCGTGGCGTTCATGGCCAACGCCATCCGCACCTACTTCGGCGACGGCTCCGAGTTCGGCGTCCGCATGGTCTACGCCACCGAGGAGACGCCGCTCGGCACGGCCGGCTCGGTGCTGAACGCCCGCGACGAGCTCGACGAGCGCTTCCTCGTCATCTCCGGCGACGTGCTCACCGACATCGACCTGAGCGCGCGTCGTCGCCTTCCACGAGCCAAGGGCGCGCTGGCCACCCTCGCGCCTGCAGGCGGTGGAGAACCCCCTCGAGTTCGGCATCGTGATCACCGACGAGGACGGCGCCGTCGAGCGCTTCTTGGAGAAGCCGACCTGGGGCCAGGTCTTCAGCGACACCATCAACACCGGCATCTACGTGCTCGAGCCCGAGATCTTCGACTTCATCGCGTCCGACGAGGTCGTCGACTTCTCGGGCGAGGTCTTCCCGGCCGTGCTCGAAGCCGGGCGCCCCATCTTCGGCTTCGTGACCGACGGCTACTGGGAGGACGTCGGCACGATCGAGGCCTACCTGAAGGCGCACCAGCGACATCTTGGACGAGCGCGTGGCGGTCGAGATCGACGGCTTCCCGCTTCGCCCCGGGGTCTGGCTGGGCAAGGGCTCGACCATCGAGCCGAGCGCCAAGGTGAGCGGCCCCGCCATCATCGGCGACAACTGCTCGATCGGGCCGGGCGTGGTGCTCGGTCCCTACACGACGCTCGGCGCCAACGTCCGCATCGCGGAGGCGGCCGAGCTCGAGCACTCGACCGTGAACGACAACTGCTACCTCGGCGCCGGGGTGCGGGTCGAGGGGGCGGTGGTCGGGCGCTCCTGCGACCTGCGCCGGGGCGCGCGCGTCGAACCGGGGTCGGTGCTCGGCGAGAGCTGCCTCATCGGCGCGCACGCCGAGGTGCGGGCCGGCGTGAAGGTCTACCCGTTCAAGACCGTCGAAGCGGGCGCGATCGTCAACTCCTCGATCGTCTGGGAGTCGACCGGCCAGCGGTCGCTCTTCGGGCGAGACGGCGTGCGGGGCATCGCCAACGTCGACATCAGCCCCGAGTTGGCCGTGCGCCTGTCGATGGCCTGGGCCTCGACGCTCGACCGGGGCTCCAACGTGAGCGCCTCGCGTGACACCAGCCGCACCGCCCGCATGCTCAAGCGGGCGATCATGGTCGGCTGCAACGCGGCGGGCGTCAACGTGGGCGACCTCGAGGTGGCGACGGTCCCGGTCACCCGGCACCAGGTCCGCAACTCGGGGAGCCGCGGCGGCGTGACCGTGCGGCTGGCCGAGGACGACCCCCAGTCGGTGGTGATCCGCTTCTTCGACGCCGACGGGCTCGACATCGACGAGGCCGCGCAGCGCAAGATCGAGCGCCTCTACCACCGCGAGGAGTTCCGGCGGGTGCTCGCCCCCGAGATCGGCGACATCGACTTCCCGGCCCGCGCCGTCGAGCAGTACACGGCGGATCTCGTCGCCGCGGTCGACCTCTCGGTGGCGCGGGCGGCCGGGTTGAAGCTGGTGCTCGACCTCTCCTACGGCTCGGCCAGCTTCGTGATGCCGAACGTGCTGGCCAAGCTCGACGCCGACGTGCTGGTCGTGAACCCCTACGCGCAGACGCCCGGGATGATGGCCGTCGAGCGGGCCGCCAACGCGGCCCGGGTGGCCGAACTCGTGCGCGCGTCGGGCGCCCAGCTCGGTGCCGTGGTCGACGCCGACGGTGAGCGGCTCACCATCGTCGACGACGAGGGCACGGTCCTCTCCGACGACCAGGCCCTGCTCGTGCTGCTGCGCCTCGTGACCGAGGCCGAGCCGCACGCCCGCATCGCGCTCCCGGTCGGCGTGAGCCGGGCCGCCGAGGCCATCTGCGAGGAGGCCGGTGCGGACGTCACGTTCACCAAGCTGTCCGCCGCCCACCTCATGGAGGTCGCGGCCGGCCAGGGGATCTCGTTCGGCGCCAGCCAGAACGGCGGCTTCTTGTGGCCGGACTTCCTCCCCGCCTACGACGCCGCCGCCACGCTGGCCAAGCTGGTCAGCCTGCTGGCCACCTCCGGCCGGTCACTGTCCGCCCTGGTCCACTCGCTGCCCGCCGTGCACATCGCGCACGAGACCCTGCCCACCCCCTGGGAGCAGAACGGCGTGGTCATGCGCACCCTCGTCGAGCGGCTGGGCGACCGCGAGCTCCTGCTGGTCGACGGCGTGAAGGTGGCCGACGGCGACGGATGGGTGCTGGTGGTGCCCGACCCCGAGGAACCGATGATGCACGTCTGGGCCGAGGGCACGAGCGAGGCCGGCGCGCGGGCGCGGGCCCAGCAGTATGTGGACCGCCTGACCCAGCCCCTTCGCTAGCTGCCCCGGCGCCCGTCGGCACCGCTGAACGGAGCCCGCTGCGTCCGGTAGGGTGCCCGGCCATGCACGTCCCCGACGACCTCTTCTACTCGAAGGACCACGAGTGGGTGCGCAGCGAAGGCACCACCCGTTTCCGGGTCGGCATCACCGACTACGCCCAGGACGCGTTGGGCGACGTCGTCTTCATCGAGCTGCCGAGCGTGGGCCAGCAGCTGGCGGCCGGCGGTCCGCTCGGGGAGATCGAGTCGACAAAATCGGTGTCCGGAGATCTACGCCCCGGTGGCCGGCACGGTCGTGGCGGTCAACTCGGAGCTCGCCGACGCCCCCGAGCGGGTCAACGAGGATCCCTACGGTGCGGGGTGGATCTGCGAGCTCGAGGGCACGTCTGAGACAGGGGTGGACGGCCTGCTGGACGCGGCGGGATATCGCAGGCTCCTCGACGGCTGAGGCCGCCTCCCGGGGCGTCGCACCCGCCAGTCCGCCAGCTGACGAGCCGAGCGCCCATCGAAGATGAATCACGAAACGAGTACCGTGTGAGGCGTGTTCTGCCACAACTGCGGGCACCGGAATCCTCCCAGGGTCAATTTTTGCTCGTCCTGTGGGTCTGCACTCCCCACGGAGCCCTCCGAGACCACCGTTCGACTACAACCCGTCGATGAACACGGCGAATCCGGTGAAGAGGAGCCAGCGGTCACACTCGTCGAGGTGCCGCGCGGCGTGGGCGTACTCGTGGTGAAGCGCGGCCCCAATGTCGGCGCGCGCTATCTCCTCGAGGGCGAGATCACCCGGGCCGGGCGGCACCCCGAGAGCGACATCTTCCTCGACGACATCACGGTGTCGCGGCGCCACGCCGAGCTCTCACAGCGGCCCGACGGCAGAGTCCTGATCCGAGACGATGGGTCGCTCAACGGCACCTACGTCAATCGCGAGCGGATCGAAGAGCAGGTTCTGGCCGGGGGGGACGAGGTGCAGATCGGCAAGTTCAAGCTGGTCTATCTCGTGGCAGGCGACGAGTGAGCAACCGGACCTATCTGTCGATCGGAGACGTCCTCAGCCTTCTGCGCCAGGAGTTCCCCGACGTCACCATTTCGAAGATCAGGTTCCTGGAGAGCCAGGGCCTCGTCAACCCGGAGCGCTCACCGTCGGGCTATCGGAAGTTCTACGACCACGACGTCGAACGCCTCCGCTGGGTGCTGCGCCAGCAGCGGGAGCACTTCCTGCCGCTGAAGGTGATCCGTGACCGACTGGCCGGGACCGACGGCGTCCCGAGCGACGGCGACGAAGACACGCCGGAGATCGCGGTGGTGTCGGCCAACGGGTCGGGCGATCTCGCCGTCGACGGCGCCCATGTCGCCGAACCGGCCATGGCCGGTGCCCGACGGACGCCCCCGCCCGCGATCAGCGAACCACGCGCCGTCGCATCGGTGCGCCCCCTCCCCGCGCCGGCACCGCCGGCGCCGATCTCGAGCCCTCGACCGGTCGCCGCCGCATCACTGCCGGCGTCGGATCCCCCGGCACCCGAACCTCCGGCCGCGGATCCCCCGGCACCCGAACCAGCTGCCGTGGCGGCCCCGTCGCCGGCCCCGTCGCCCGGCCCGCTCCGGCCCCGTCAGCTCCGGCCCCCGTCACTCGGCCCCGCGCCCGGCCCGGTCGTCGGTCGGCGCGCCGAACCCGAAGCCGCACCCGAGCCGGCCAGCCCGTCCGCTGCCGCCCGAGCGGGCGTCGATGACCCCGCCGGCGAGCGGAACCCCCGACGCCGAGCCGGCCGCGCCCGAAGGTACGCCCCCGGGCACCAACCTCACGATCGAAGAGCTCTGCAACGCGAGCGGCCTTTCCATCACCGAGGTCGCCTCCCTGGAGGGCTTCGGGCTGATGGAGCCCGTGACCGTGGCCGGCACGCTCTACTACGACGACGAATGCCTGACGGTGGCCAAGCTGCGTCTCGGACTTCGCCCGCTACGGGATCGAGCCGCGCCATCTGCGCCTCTACCGCAATGCCGTCGACCGCGAGCTCGGGCTCGTCGAACAGATCATCACGCCGCTGCTCCGCCAGCGGAACCCCGAGGCCCGCAAGCGGGCCGTCGATGCCGCGGCGGACCTCAACCGGCTGGGCCAACAGCTCCGCGGCGCCCTCTTGCGCAAGGGAATCCGGAACCAGTTCGGGAACTGAGGGCCGGCCGGCGCCCGCCGGCCGTCCTCGGGAGTCGCCCGCCGGTCCCGCGGCGACGCGAAGGGCCAGCACACGGGCGCTGACGGGCGGGTCCGAAGGCCGCGGCGCTACATTTCTCCTGTGGTGGAAGTCCGACTCCGCGCTGTTCGGGTGGACCTGCAGTCCAACACTCCTGTCCTGTTGCTCCAGGAGAC
The DNA here is from genome assembly GCA_963833735.1 of uncultured Actinomycetes bacterium. Classification (GTDB taxonomy): domain Bacteria; phylum Actinomycetota; class Acidimicrobiia; order Acidimicrobiales; family RAAP-2; genus DATNIB01. Next base: position 9,774 of record CAWHYR010000017.1, read on the forward strand.
CGACGGCGAGAAGCGGACCCTGCCCATCTTCATCGGCCCCCCGGAGGCTCAGGCCATCGCCTACGCGCTGGAGGGGATCGCGATGCCCCGGCCGATGACCCACGACCTCATGCGGGATCTGCTCGTCTCCCTCGACGTGGAGATCGAGCGCGTGGTGATCACCGAGCTGCGCGCCACGACCTACATCGCCGAGCTCCAGCTGCGCCGGGGCGCCGATCGCTCGGTGGTGTCGAGCCGGCCCTCCGACGCCGTCGCGGTCGCCGTGCGCACCGGGAGCCCGCTCTTCGTCTCCGACGAGCTCATGGACGCCGAAGGCATCCTGCTCGCCATCGACGGCCCCGACGGGGAGGACGACTCGATGCCGCCCGAGGAGCTCGTCGGTCAGTTCCGCGAGTTCCTCGACTCGATCAAGCCCGAGGACTTCTCGCCCTAAGCGCAGCGGCGTCATCGTCGGGGCAGGCCCGGTACGATCCGTCAATCGGCGGTGCCGGTACGCGAGCGGGCGAGCCGCAGCAAGCCGACGCCGGGACCGTCGCCGTCTCGGTCGCCGCGTCCTCGGCGTCGCTCGGCGCTCGATCGCCCTCCCGCTGGCCGCCGGGGCCAACGCCAACAGCGACGCGCGCTCGAGACCGATCGTCGAGCACACGCAGCGCGTGGTGGTCCAGACGGCGCCGGTCACGCGACGACGGGCGCACTCGTCGCCCTCGTCGGGGTCCAGACGGGGACGGCCTCGGGGCGCGTCATCATCCTGGGCGACAGCCCGTGGGGCTGGACGACGCAGGCCCGGCTGGCGGTATCGGAGTTCCCGATCGTCCCGGCCACGACCGGTCAGATCGCCCGGGCGACCGGCGACGGGCGGCCCGGACTTCTTGGTGCTGGTGGCCGGCGGCCGACAACACGCCCGGCGTGGTGGTCGGCCAGGTCGGCGGCCGCTGGGAGCTGATCCGCAACGCCGGACCGTTCCCGACGTCGCCGTACGTGGCGCGCAACCCCCACTTCGTGGAGAACCGTCTCGTCAGCCAGTACGACAACTGCACGCCCAACTGCGCCTGCGGGCACCACCACGCCGATCGACTGGACCTTCGACGCGTCGCGCGGCGAGTTCGTCGCACCCAACCCGCCGGGGTGGGTGGCCCCGGCCGGGGCCCTGAACCACCGCGCCGCCTGAACGCCGCCGACTGCCCCCGCCGCCTCCGCGTCGGGCGTTAGCGTGCCAGCGTGCTCCAGGTCGCCCCTACGGCAGGTGGCCGTCGCCCCTGTCGGTGGACGACGTGGCGGTCGGCCGGATCTCGCGTTCGGCCCTGCGGTCGGACGGCAGTGGCTGTACTGGCTGGAGAACCGGCCCGACGCGGGCGAGCGGACCGTGCTCGTCCGCGCCGCCAAGGGGAAACCGCCGACGATCGTCTCACCGGAGGGGGTCGGCATCCGCTCGCGCGTCCACGAGTACGGCGGCGGGGCCTACTGCCTGGTGCCGAACGCCGGCGGCGGGGCCCGCGTCGCGTACGTGGACGAGCAGAGCCAGCGCGTGATGCTGGCCGGTGACGGAGACCCCGAGGCGCTCACGGCCGAGCCGCCGCCGGGGGAGCGCTGGCACCACGGGGACCTGGTCGCGACGTCGGACGGCGCATGGATCCTGGCGGTTCGGGAGCGGATCGAGACGGCCGGTGCGGTCACGCACTCCATCGTGTGGATCGACGTGGCCTCGCCGGGGCGCAGCGGGACGCTCTGCTCGGGCCGGGGCTTCTACATGGCGCCGAGGCCGGACGCCGCGGGGCGGACGCTCGCCTGGGTCACCTGGGACCACCCCGACATGTCCTGGTACTCCTCGGAGCTGTGGGTGGCGGGGCTGCACGCGACCGGCGCGGGCCTCGAGGTCCTCTCGGAGCGCCTGGTGGACGGCGGGACCGGGGTGTCGGTCACCCAGCCGCTGTGGATGGGGGAGCGGGACCTCCTCTACCTGTCGGACCGCGCGGGCTGGTGGCAGCCGTGGCGGTGGGCGGGCAGCGAACCCGAGCGCCTCTGCGACGAGGAGAGCGACTTCGCCGATCCCGACTGGCAGCTCGGCCAGACGACGCTGGTGCCGCTCGAGGGCGACCACCTCGGCTGCACGTGGCGAGCCGACGGCTTCTGCAGCGTCGGTGTGCTCTCGCTGGCCAGCGGTCACATCGAGGTCGTCAGCCAACCCTGCGTCGCGGTGGCGGGCCTCTGCGCGCACGACGGCGGCATGGCCTGGCTCGGCGCCACGCCGATCTCCTCCACCGGGGTGTGGTGGATCGGCGCGGCCCGCGAGGCGGAGCTCGTCCAACCGGCGCCCCCCGTCTCCATCGCCCCCCAAGACGTCTCGGCCGCCGAGCCGCTCTCGTTCGTCGCTCCGTCGGGCCGCACCGTGCGGCTGTTGTTCTACGCCCCGCATCTGCGTGAGGTCGAGGCCCCGGGCGGGACCCGGCCGCCGCTCGTCGTGTTCTGCCACGGTGGCCCGACCGCGGCCGCGGGGTCCGGTCTCGACCTCTTCGTCCAGCTGCTGACCACGCGTGGGCTACGCGGTCGCCGCGGTGAACTACGCGGGCAGCGCGGGCGAAGGCCGGGCGCTCCGGGTGGCGCTCGACGGGGCCTGGGGGGAGGCCGACGTCGACGACTGCGTGGAGGCGGCCCGTTGGTTGGCGGCCGGCGGTCGGGTGGCCGAGGACCGCATGGCCATCCGCGGCTCGAGCGCGGGCGGGTTGACCGCGCTCGGGGCGCTCATTCGAGCCGAGGTCTTCGCCGCCGCCGTCACCTGGTACGGGGTGACGGACCTGTTGTCGTTGGCCGCGGCCACCCACGACTTCGAGTTGCACTACATCGACCGGCTGGTCGGCCGGCTCCCCGACGCCCGCGAGCGGTACAAGGAGCGCTCACCCGTCAACCGGGTGGGCGACCTGCATGGCGCCGTGCTGCTGCTCCAGGGGCTCGACGACGTGGTGGTCCCGCCCGAGCAGGCTGCGTCGATGGTGGCGGCACTGCACGCCCGCGGCCTGCGCTGCGAGTCCCTGGCCTTCCCCGGCGAGGGCCACGGGTTCCGGCGCCTCGACACGCTCCGGGCCGCCTACCAGGCCGAACTCGCCTTCTACGAGGAGATCCTTGCCTGAACCCTGTCGGCCGGCGAGGGCCTGCTGGTACGCTCGAAATCAGTCCTGAGCGGCGCACTTCGGGTGGGGGACGACGGGAGACTGGTGCAAGGGCGGCTTCGACACTGGGCCCGCAGCGGCTTGACGGCCTGGCAGCCCGAAGAAGGCGATGCCCTCCTCTACGCCGGCGCGGCGCTGTTCGCCTTCGTGACGTTCGAGTTGTCGATCCTCACCTCCACGCCGAACAGCGCCGAGGGGATCGCGACCCGAGCCCTCTACCACCGCTGGGGCGAGCTCGCCATGGGCCCCTACCTGGTGGCCGCCGCGGTGGCCGCCATCCTGGCGCGCCGGGCCAACCGGGCCGAAGCGACCGAGGAACGCGGGCCCGGATTCGCGCGGGTGCGGCGGCTGGCCCACGTCGGGTCCCTCGGCAACGCCCGCGTGCTCCTGTTCCTCTTCGTGCTCGTCGGGGCGACGCTGGCCCCGCTCTCGCTTGAGGTCATCTGGCACAACCAGCAGCCCGAGGTGACCGTCGTCGAGCAGGCCGGTGCCCGCCTGGCCCACGGCAAGGACCTCTACCACGCCTCGGTGCACGACGGGCACGTCGTCTCGGCGCAGAAGGGGGAGCCCGCCTTCGAGTCCTTCTTCCCCTACCTGCCCGTCATGTCCCTCTTCGGCCTGCCGAGCAGCACCCACGGCCCGATCGAGCTGACCGACGCCCGCATCCTGTTCAGCGTGGTGACGCTCCTCGCCGTTGCCTGTGCGCTCACGCTGTGCCGCGGCCCGACCGAACGCAAGATGCGCACCCTGCAGCTGATGACCGTGCTGCCGACGGCCGCCCTCCCGCTCGCCACGGGCGGCGACGACATGCCCGTCGTGGCGCTGCTCCTCTTGGCCCTGGTGCTGGCCCAGCGGCGCCAACCGGTGCTCTCGGGCTTCGTGCTGGGCGTGGTCTCGGCCATGAAGTTCACCGCCTGGCCGCTCGCCGCGCTGGCGCTGTTCGCCGCGCGCGACGCCGAGGGCCGGCGGGCCCCCAAGCGCATGGCGCTCGGCATGCTGATCGTGGCCGGCCCGGTTGTCGTGCCCTTCCTCGTGCAGAACCCGGTGACGTTCGTCCAGAACGTGGTGCTCTACCCGCTCGGCCTGGTCGGCGTGGCCTCGCCCGCCGCCAGCGCGCTGCCCGGCCACATCCTCGTCACCCTCGTGCCGGGGCTCCATCACATCCTCCCCCTGGCGGTGGCCCTCATCGGGGGTGCCGTGCTCATCCGCCACCTGCGCCACCACCCGCCCACCACCGCGGCCGAGGTCGCGTCGCTCGGGGCCTGGGTCATGCTGGTGGCGATCCTGCTGGCGCCCGCCACCCGCGTCGGCTACCTGCTGTACCCGGTCGACTTCTTCGTGTGGGCGCACCTGCTGCGGGGCACCGACGAGCTCGACATGATCTCGGGGCTGTTATGGACTCCCGACGGTGCGCTGCGCAACGCTGCGCCGAAGCGGCGCAGCGTCGTCTCTTCGCTGCACCTGCGCCGCCACAGCGCCGTTACCTAACAACGACTGCGCCGGTCCCGGCCCGGGCGTCGGACGGTCAGCCACCCGCCAGCGCCTCGAAGTTCTCCGACAGGCGGGGCTCGCCGAGGTGCTCGCGCTGGCGCTCGGCCGCCGGGCCCACCCGCGCCCAGAGCCCCTCGATCCACCACATGTCCGTGACCAGGCCGCGGTCGAGTACGCCCTGCTTCACGAAGGTGCCGACGACTTCGCCAAAGTTCAGAACCTTGAGCACGGACGGGTCGTCGGGCCTGGCCGTCTCCGGATCGAAGTCGTCGGCGAGCACCGACAGGACGGCCTCGGTGAGTCCCATCTCGGTGCCCCATCGGACGATTTGCATGACGAGGTTTGCGTCGTCGTAGGTCGCTGGCATGCTGGTTTCCTCTGGTGTCCCGGGGGTCGCTGCGCAGCGTCCGGGGTGTCTCCGTGTGGCCCTGTGGCGTTCGCAACGAACCGTCTGGAGGGTGGACGGGTGAGGCGGGTGCGAGTCATGGGTCGCCGCTCGGCCTGGTCGCGCCGAGGAAATCCGAAGCGCCGCTAATCCGCATCGGGCTCTTGGATCAGCCGGACGCTGAACTGGGTGTGGGCGCTCCCGGTTCCCTTGCTGCCGAAGGTCGACGGTTGGACGACCGTCCCCATCTCCCAGTACCACCCGTCGTCGCCCGCGATCTGGCCGAGCACCTCGATGCCGCTCTGGTGGTCGGCCGGTCCGGTGCTCTCGATCTGCCACCCGGCCTTCTTCATCTCGACCGTGTAGAAGTCGATCACCGCCGCCTGGACGCCGCCGACCGAGAACACCGCCGCCTGGTCGTACTGGCTGGCGTTCCCGCCGTAGTTGATGTGCGAGAGGCGGCGCGCCCCGGCCGGCACGACCACCGCGTTCAGCACGTTGTTGGGGGGCTCGCCGGGCGAGACGATGGGGGACAGCGCGTGCAGGGCGCCGATCGCCCGCAGCGGCGTGCCGGCCACACCCGCCGAGTGCTTCGACGGCGTCTTGACCGCGGCGGGCCTGAACAGGGCGGCACCGGCGGCGAAGACGATGAGCACCACGGTGGCCAGGCCCAGCACGATCGCCGCCGGTTTCATGCTCACCGGCCGACCTACGGGCGGCAGGGGCGGGGCCGGCGGATCGGTGGTCGTGGTGGACGACTCGTCCATGACGGGCGAGCCTACGACGGCCCGGGGCTCCCTCTCATTCGTCGGTCGCACCCCAGCCGAAGTGGTCGATCGGCCCGTGGCCGGCGCCGAGACGCCAGCCGGCGGCCCCGGACAGGGCCCGGTGGACGAACCCCTTGGCCGCCCGCACGGCCTCCAGCGGTTCGGCACCGCCGGCCAGGCCGGCGGCGATGGCCGCCGACAGGCTGCACCCGGTGCCGTGGTCGTTGCCGGTGGCCACCCGGGCGGAGGTCAAGATGACCGGCTCGCCACCGTCGACGAAGACGTCGGGCGATCCCTCGCCGGCGAAGTGTCCGCCCTTCACGACGACGGCCCCGCTGCCGAGGGCGAGCAGCTCCTCGGCCGCCTCGATCATCCGCTCGATCGTGGCCAGGTCGGCCGGCTGGCGTCCGGTGAGCAGGGCCGCCTCTCGCAGGTTGGGGGTGGCCACGGCCGCCCGGGGCAGGAGGCGCCGTCGGTAGGCGTCGACGCCTCCCTCGCTCATGAGCGCGTGACCGGTCGAGGAGACGAGCACCGGGTCGACGACCAGCGGGGGCAGGAGGCCCCGTTCGGCGAGGTCGGCGACGGCCAGCACCGTCTCGGGGAGCGCCAGCATCCCCGTCTTGGCGGCCGCCGGGTGCAGATCGGAGAGGACCGCCTCGATCTGGGCCACCACGAAGGCGGGCTCGATCGTCACGACGCCCAGCACCGCGGCCGTGTTCTGCGCGGTGACTGCGGTGATCGCCGTGGTGCCGAAGACGCCGAGCGCACCGAAGGTCCGCAGGTCGGCCTGCAGGCCGGCGCCGCCGCCCGAGTCGGAACCGGCGATCGAAAGCACGACGATCGGGGTCACCGGCCGAGACTACCGGCGGCCCTGCCGGGTGCCCCGCCGGGTCCGGCCGCGGGTCGGCGCGAGGCGAGCCGGCGCCGAGCAGGGCGCCCGTCCGTGTACCCGGCGCACCCTGGCGGTAGGGTCCGCGCCAGTCGCTCCACCGGAAGGCTCGATGCTCGACCTGCACGAGGACTGCGGATACGTGATCCTCGGGGACAACGAGGATGTGCTCCCGAGGCTGGCGGACCGGTCGTTCCAGCTCATCTACATCGATCCCCCGTTCAACACGGGCAAGACCCAGCAGCGGCGGACGCTCGTCACTCGGAGGGCCGACGACGGCGACCGGCGAGGGTTCCAGGGTCGGCGCTACGCGACCGCCGAAACCGGGCGCCGGTCCTACCGCGACGAGTTCGAGGACTACCTCGGCTTCATCGGCCCGAGGCTCGAGCAGGCGCGACGGCTGCTCACCGACGACGGCACCTTGTACTTCCACATCGACTCGCGCGAGTCGCACTACTGCAAGGTCCTGCTCGACGAGATCTTCGGCCGGGACTGTTTTTTGAACGAGGTCATCTGGGCCTACGACTACGGCGGCCGCGCCAAGAATCGCTGGCCGGCCAAGCACGACACGATCCTCGTGTACGTGCGGGACCCGGATCGGTACTTCTTCGACCAGGACGCGGTCGAGCGCATCCCCTACATGGCGCCGGGCCTGGTCACGCCCGAGAAGGCCGAACGCGGCAAGGCGCCGACGGACGTCTGGTGGCACACCATCGTGCCGACCAACGGGAGGGAGAAGACCGGCTATCCGAGCCAGAAGCCCGAGGGAGTGCTGCGCCGGGTCGTCCAGGCGTCGTCGTCCCCCGGCTCCTGGGTGCTCGACTTCTTCGCCGGCAGCGGCACCACGGGCGTCGTCGCGCGCGAGCTCGGTCGCCGCTGCGTCCTCGTCGACGACAACCCCGAGGCGGTGAGCGTCATGCGCAGGCGCCTCGGTGCGGGCGGCGTCCGCTATCTGACCGGCGACGGGAAGCCGCTCGTCACGACGGAGGCGTTCGCCGCTTCGTCCTGAACGGCCTCGCCGCGCCCGCCGCCTCCCGGAGGACGCCCCGCGTCTCCCTTCGCGGGGATCGCCCGCGGCACCCCCCGGTAGGCTGGCCCTCGTGGCAGCCGAGGTCGCCCCGTTGGTCGTCGCGGGGGAGCGGTTCGAGAACCGGCTGTGGCTCGGGACCGGCGGCATGGCCAGCCTGTCGGCGCTCGAGGCGGCCCTGGTCGCGTCGGGCACCGAGATGGCGACCGTGGCCGTCCGGCGGGTGGACGCGAGCGCCCGGGGCTCCCTCCTCGACGTCCTCACGGCGAACGGTGTGCGGATCCTCCCGAACACGGCCGGGTGCTTCACCGCGTCCGAGGCCGTCCTCACGGCCAAGCTGGCGCGCGAGGCGTTCGAGACCGACTGGGTCAAGCTCGAGGTGATCGGCGACGACCGCACGCTCCTGCCCGACGCCCTCGAGCTGCTGGCCGCGGCCGAGCAGCTCGTGTCGGAGGGCTTCATCGTGCTCCCGTACACGACCGATGACCCGGTGCTGGCCCGCCGGCTGGAGCAGGTCGGCTGCGCGGCCGTCATGCCGCTCGGGGCCCCGATCGGCAGCGGCCTCGGGATCCGCAACACTCACTCGCTGGCCCTCGTGGTGGACGCCGTCGGCGTCCCGGTCATCCTCGACGCCGGCGTCGGGACGGCCTCCGACGCGGCCCTGGCCATGGAGCTCGGCTGCGACGCCGTGCTGGTGGCCTCGGCCGTCAACCGGGCCCGCGATCCGGCCGCCATGGCCGCCTCGATGCGCCTCGGGGTCGAGGCCGGCTACCTGGCCCGGCGGGCGGGGCGCATCCCGCTGCGCTTCCACGCCGAGCCCTCGAGCCCGTTCGCCGGACGCGCCGATCTCGGGACGCCGCTCGCCGACTGAGGGGAACCCCGGGGCTCGGGCCCGGCGCGGGCACCGCCTGAACAGGGAAGATGGGCGAATCGGGTGTTCGGCCGCTAAGTTAGGCTGACCTAACTTTCTGGAGCGGGAGTGCCCATGGCCATGACCGCGCCGGCTCCACCCGAGGCGCCGGGCGTCGAGGGGAAGTCCGCCGTCGCCCCTCGATCCCGGGCGATCCCGGGCGTGCTCCTGGCGCTGGCCGCCGCCGTCGCCATCCTGCTCGCCATCCCGCTGTGCTTCCTGCTGGTCCAGGCCGCCCAATCCGGATGGGGGGCCCTGCGCCCGGTGCTGTTCCGCCAGCTGACCGGCCAGCTGCTCTGGAACACGGTCCGCCTGACCGTCGTCGTCACCCTGTTGTGCGCCGTCATCGGCACGCTCGCCGCCTGGGTGGTGGAGCGCACCGACCTGCCGGGGCGCCGCCTGTGGACGGTGCTCTTCGTCCTGCCGCTGGCGGTGCCCGACTTCGTCGAGAGCTTCGGCTGGGTCTCCGTGGCGCCCTGGCTCCGCGGGTATTTCGGCGCCGTGCTGGTCATGACGTTGGCCGTCTACCCGCTCGTGTTCCTCCCGGTCTCGGCCAGCCTGCGCAACGCCGACGCCGCCCAGGAGGAGGTGGCACGGAGCCTCGGCGTGGGGCGGCTGCGCACCTTCTGGCGGGTGACGGTCGGCCAGGCCCGTCTCGCCATCCTGGGCGGCAGCCTGCTCGTGGCGTTGGTGCTGTTGGCCGAGTACGGCGCCTTCGAGATCCTCGGCTACCGGACCTTCACGACCGAGATCTACACCGAGTACCTGAACGGCTTCGACCCGCCGGCCGCCAGCGCGCTCTCGCTGGTCCTCGTCCTGCTCAGCCTCTTCCTCCTCTTCGGCGAGGGGGCGTCGCGCGGCGAGGGCCGGGTGGCCCGCACCGCCTCGCTCACGGCCCGGCCCCCGTTCCGCCACCGGCTGGGCCGGGCGACGCCGGGGACCCTGGCCGGTGCGTTCGCGCTGGTCGCCCTGGCCCTCGGGGTGCCCGTCGGCGCCATCGTCTACTGGCTCTTCCACGGCCAGGGGGTCGCCGTGGCCTCCTCCTCGGTGGCGTCGGCGGCGTGGCACACCATCGCCTACAGCGCGTCGGCCGGCCTGCTGGCGACGGTCCTGGCGCTGCCGGTCGCCCTCCTCGCCGTCCGTCACCCGGGCCGGCCGGCGCGCCTGCTCGAACGCAGCACCTACCTCGTGCTCGGCATTCCGGGCATCCTGATCGCGCTCGGGCTCGTCGTACTTCTCCCAGCGCTACTTCTTCGGCCTGCTCTACCAGAGCAGCCTGTTGCTCGTCGTGGCGTACTCGATCATGTTCTTCCCGCTGGCACTCGTCGCCGTGCGCACCTCGCTCGCGCAGTCCCCGCCGCGCTTGGAGGAGGCGGCCCGTTCGCTCGGCACCACACGCCTGTCGGTGTTCACCCGGGTGACGCTGCCGCTCATCGCCCCCGGCCTGGCCGCGGCGTTCAGCCTGGTGTTCTTGGAGGCGGCGACGGAGCTCACCGCCACCCTCGTGCTCCACCCGACGGGTGTCGAGACGCTGGCCACGCAGTTCTGGTCGTTCCAGACGAGCCTCTCCTACGGCCAGGCCGCGCCCTACGCGGCGCTCATCATCGTCATCGCCGCAGTGCCGAGCGCCGTGCTCGGGCGCTGGTTCGACCGGTTGCCGGCCCGCCAGGGCGCGCGGGCGGTCCCGCTCCCGTCATGACCGATCTGCGCGTCAGCGACCTGCACAAGTCCTACGGCGACGTCGTCGCACTGCGCGGCGTCGACCTCGTGGTCCCGACCGGTTCGTTCACGGCGGTGCTCGGACCGTCGGGCAGCGGCAAGACGACGCTCCTGCGCGTGATCGCGGGGTTCGAACGGGCCGACCGCGGCTCGGTCACCCTCGGCGGAGTGGTCGTCGAGGACGACCACCACCACGAGCCGCCCGAGGGCCGCCGCGTCGGCTACGTGCCGCAGGAGGGCGCGCTGTTCCCCCACCTCAGCGTGGAGAAGAACGTGGGGTTCGGCATCCGCGGGCGCGCCGATCGCCGGCGCCGGGTGGACGAGCTGCTGGACATGGTCGGCCTGAGCGGCCTCGGCCCGCGCTACCCGCACCAGCTCTCGGGGGGCCAACAGCAGCGGGTGGCCCTGGCCCGGGCCCTCGCCGTCCGCCCCCAGATGATCCTGCTCGACGAGCCCTTCGCCGCGCTCGACGCCCGCCTGCGGGCCAGCGTGCGGGCCGAGGTGCTCGACGTCTTGCACCGGGCCGGCACCACCTCGGTCTTCGTCACCCACGACCAGGACGAGGCCCTCTCCATGGCCGACCAGGTGGCGGTGCTGGGTGACGGGCGGGTGCGGCAGGTGGGGACGCCCCGGGAGCTCTACGCCCACCCGGTCGATCCGGGCGTCGCCCGCTTCCTGGGATCGGCCAATCTCATCGCCGGCACCTTCGCCGGGCGCTCGGTGCACACGGCGCTGGGCGAGCTCGGGCTCGACCGGTCGGTGGTGCCGCGCGACGTCCCGCGAAGAGGGTGCGCCGGCCGTGGTGCTGGTGCGCCCCGAGCAGCTCGAGCTCATGGACCCGGACGGCGCCGCACTGGCCGTGCGCGTGGTGCATTCGGAGTACTTCGGGCACGACGCGATCGTGACCGTGGTGCCGGAGCCGCCGAGTCGCCGAGCTCGGCACGCCGACCCTGGTCGTCCGCATCACGGGGGGCGACCACTGGACACGCGGCACGCGGGCCGGCGTGCGCGTGCGAGGCCCGGTGTTGTCGTGGCGACCGAGCAGCGAGCCGGCCGAGAGTCCGGGCGCCTCTCACCCCAGCCGGACGGGACAAATCACCTCGATGTAGTTACCCGCGTGTGGCCCGCGTGCAGTACAGTCTTCGCGGAGGAGTTTGGCGGAGGAGGAATCGTGGCCCAGCAAGAGGCGGCTGGGCGCGCCCGTGACGCGCATCGCGCGGCATCGATTGGCGCGCCCACTCGCGTGCACGGACAGCTCGGAGAACCCGACGGATTTGGCGGCCCGCAGGTCTGCCAGCTGGTCGGGATCACCTATCGGCAGTTGGATCACTGGGCCCGCACTGGCCTGCTGCGTCCCTCGCTGGCCGAGGCGCAAGGCAGCGGCACCAAGCGCCGCTACTCCTATCGTGACGTCCTCGAGCTGAAGGTCATCAAGCGGCTCATCGACGGCGGCGTCTCGCTGCAGTCGGCCCGGCGCGCCGTCGGTTGCCTCCGCGAGGACCTGGGTGCCGATCTGGCGTCGGCCAACCTGGTGCTCTCCGACACCCGCTCGGTGCTGGCCCACACCGATGGCGAGCTGGTCGACCTCCTCGCCCACGGGCAGGGGGTCTTCAACGTCGTGCCGCTCTCGGGCGTCGTCGACGAGCTGGCGGCCGACGTCGTGGCCATCGAGCGTGGCAGTTCCCCCACACGGCGCGTCGGACGTTCGTCCGCGGCGGCCGGGCAGGCGTCGCGCGCCCAGGCCGCCGGGGAGTGAGCGCACCCCCCCTCGACCTGAGGCGACCCGCGCCGCGGGGCAGGCATCCATCGGCCGCTCCGTCCTCCCGGGTGCGCTTCGCGCACCCCTCCGAGCGGCTCTTCGCCTGGATCCTCGACACCCACGACGTCACCTGGGAGTACGAGCCGGTGGAGTTCGTGCTGGCCTGGTCGGCCGACGGCTCACCCTCGTCGGGTTTCCGGCCCGACTTCTGGCTGCCGGCCCACCACTGCTTCGTGGAGCTCACCACGGCCGATCAGCGCCTGGTCACCCGCAAGAACGCCAAGATCCGGCGGCTGCGCGAGCTCTACTCGGAGATCTCCCTCCTCGTCGTCTACCAGCGCGACTTTCACGCCCTGCTCTCGGCCAACGGGCTCGAGTTCCCGGCCTCCAGCGCCGCCTGAGCCGCTGCCCGCGGGCGGCAACTCGTTGACTTCGGGTGCCGTTGGGCGCACAGTTGTGCGTAGAACACACATGTGTTCCTGACGTGCCGCGCCGAGGGGGCCGGGCACAAGGAGGGGGCATGACCACTGTTACCGAGGCCGAGCGGCCAGCGAGTCCGCCGGCCCACACGCATTCGCACTCGCACGTGCCGCCGGCGTTGACGCACTGGCGCGTGTGGGTGACGAGGCATCCGATCGCGGGGGCGGCGCTGGTCGGGACGATGGCGACCTGGGTGGCCACGATCTTCGGCTTCTGGTTGGGGGGAATCGGACTGCCGCAGCTCAACTGGCCGATCGCCAACGGGTCCGTGGTGCTGGCCAAGTCCTCGGAGGCCGTGCAGTTCAGCGCCGGCGAGTTCATCCACGGCATCGACGGGATCGTCTTCACCATGATCTTCGTCGTGTTCATCTACCCGCTGCTGGGTCGGTCTCGCTCGCCCGTCGCCAACATGGCCCGCGGCATCTTCTTCGGCATGGTGCTCGCCACGCTGTCGGCCGGGTTCCTCGTGCCCTACGTGTACTACCCGCACGCGGGCGCCGGGATCTTCGGATCGGGATACGGGTGGAAGGTCGTCTTCGCCATCTACCTGTGGCACCTCGTGTTCGGGGTGAACCTGGGCATGCTGTACAACCCGCTCAAGGCGGACGACCCGGCATTGGCCCCGACGCACTGAGTCGACCGGTACCGGTACTGGTTCGGAGCGGTCTGGCTCACCCGCCCCCGCAGGCGCGGGCGGGTGAGCCAGACTCGTTCGTTCGAGACACGGCAGTCGGGACGGCAGTCGGGGTACAGAAGAAGCAGTAGAGACACAGAGACGGGGACCGAGGAGGAACGATGGGCGACACCGGAACGGCGATCCAGCGGCACCACCACATCACCTTGTGCGTGGGCGGCGCCCAGGAGGACTACGACTTCCACACGAAGGTCCTCGGCCTGAAGAGCGTGAAGAAGACGGCGCTCTACGACGGCGACGTGCCGATCTACCACCTGTACTACGGCAACGACCACGGCGACGAGTCCACGCTCGTCACCACCTTCCCCATGCGCCAGTCCGGACGGCAGGGCCGCCGGGGCACCAACCAGACCCGCGTGCTGATGCTGGCGATCCCCGAGACGGCGCTCGGCTACTGGCGGGACCGCCTGGCCAGCCACGGCATCGAGGCGACCGAGCGCGAGGTGCTGGGCGAGAAGCGACTGTTCTTCACCCATCCCTGCGGCATCGAGTACGAGCTCGTGGCGGTGGCCGAGGACGACCGCCCGCCGCACTCGGCCGGGCCGGTGCCCGTCGAGTTCGGCATCCACGGCACGCACGGCATCACGGTGTCGGTGCGCGACCTCGGCCTCTCGGCCGACTTCATGAACGAGGGGTGGAGCGGTCGCCTGACCAAGGAGGAGGGCGCGCACGCCCGCTTCGAGGTGGGCGACGGCGGGAGCGGCCGCATCGTCGACTTCGTGGCCGAGCCCTCCCTCGACCAGGCCGGATGGATGTACGGCGAGGGCATCGTGCACCACACCGCCTTCCAGGTGGCCGACTACGACGTGCAGACGCAGGTCAAGGCGCACCTGGAGGGGATCGGGTTCACCGACGTCTCCGAGCGCAAGGACCGCGGCTACTTCGAGTCGGTCTACGTGCGCACCCCCGGCGGGTCCCTCTTCGAGGCGACGGTGTCCAAGCCCACCGGCTTCCTCATCGACGAGACCTACGAGGAGCTGGGCAAGGGCTTCCAGGTGCCGCCCCAGTTCGAAGGCCAGCGCGACTTCCTCATGTCGTATCTGGAGCCGCTCAGCTACGCCTGAGGCGCGCGCCCCGGCCGGATTCCGCCGGGGCCGAGCAGCCGTTCCAGCCCCGCCGAGCGATGCCGGATGCCGGCGCCGTGCACCCGGCCGGCGGGGCGCATCGTCAAAGTGCTGAGGGCGCGGCCGGCCCCATAGTCTGACGACCGTGGAGACCTCGGGAGGCCAGCTGGTTCGGTCTCCCCTCTACGACGAGCACGTCGCGCTGGGCGCCAAGCTGACGGAGTTCGGCGGCTGGGAGATGCCCCTGTCCTATCCGGACGGGACGGTGGCCGAGCACCTCGCCTGTCGCAGCGGGGCCGTGGCGTTCGACGTGAGCCATCTCGGCACCGTCCGCGCCGAGGGCCCCGGAGTCTTCGACGCGCTGCAGCGGGCGCTCACCAACGACCTGGCCAAGATCGGCCCGGGCCGCGCGCAGTACACGCACCTGCTCGCCGACGACGGCTCGGTCCTCGACGACATGATCATCTGGTGGGTCGCCGACGACCGCTTCGACGTCATGCCCAACGCCTCGAACACCGCGCGCGTCCGGGCGGTGATCCCCGGCACCGACGTCACGGCGGAGCGGGCGGTGATCGCGCTGCAGGGGCCGACGGCGCGGGCGGTGCTGGCCCGGGTCGCCCCCGATGCCGCCGACGTCGGGCGCTTCCGCGTGCGCCAGTTCGCCTGGCGGGAGGCGCCGTGCGTCGTGGCCGGCACGGGCTACACCGGTGAGGACGGCGTGGAGTGCGCGGTGCCCGCCGCCGTCGCACCCGACTTCTGGCGGGCCGCGCTCGCCGCCGGCGCGGTGCCGGCCGGGCTCGGCGCCCGCGACACGCTGCGGCTCGAGGCCGCGCTGCCCCTGCACGGGCACGAGCTGGGGGAGGGGATCACCCCGCTGCAGGCCGGCTTGTCCTGGGTGGTCGCCTGGGGCAAGGACAGCTTCACGGGGAAGGCGGCGTTGGAGGCCGAGCGGGCGGCCGGCCCGGCGCGCCGCCTCCGCGGGCTGGTCACCGGGACCCGCCAGCCGCCGCGCGCCGACGCCGCCGTCACGGCGGACGGTGAGGCGATCGGCTTCGTGACGAGCGGCAACTTCTCCCCGATGCTCAAGGTCGGGATCGCGCTGGCCCTGTTGACCACGAAGGAGGGGCCGTCGATCGGCGACGCCGTCGAGATCAACCTCGAACGGCGCCCGCTCGCCGCCACCGTCACGGCCACGCCGTTCTGGCCGCCCCGCCCGAAGGCCGCCTGATGCCCGACTACCTGCCGCACACCGAGGACGACATCGCCGCCATGCTCGGCTTCCTCGGCCTGTCGTCGCTCGAGGAGCTGTTCGCGGCGGTGCCCCAGGCCCTCCGCCTGAGCGGGGGCCTGGCGCTCGAGGAGGGTTGGCCCGAGCCCGACGTCCTCGCCTGGTTCGACGAGGCGGCGCGGGCCAACGCCACCGCCGGGCTCGTGTGCTTCGCCGGCGCCGGCGCCTACGACCACGAGGTCCCGGCCGTGGTGCGCTCGTTGGCCGGCCGCTCCGAGTTCGTCACCTCCTACACGCCCTATCAGGCCGAGGTCGCCCAGGGCGTCCTCCAGGCGGTCTTCGAGTTCCAGACCCTCATCTCGCGCCTCTCGGGCCTGCCCATCGCCAACGCCTCGCTCTACGACGGCGCCAGCGCGCTCGTCGAAGGCGTCAACCTCGGGGTCGCGGCCAGCGGCCGCCAGAGCGTCTGGGTCTCGGCGGGCGTGCACCCCCACTGGCGGGCGGCGCTGCGGACCTTCGCCGTCGGGACGGGCCACCGGGTGGTCGAGGTGCCGCTCGCCGACGGCCTGACCGCCTGGGAGCGTGCGCCGCAGGGCGACGAGCCGCCCGGTGTGATCGTGCTCGGCTACCCCAACTACCTCGGCTGCCTGGAGGACCCGGCGGCGGCGCGGGCCCTCGCCGACCGGCACGGCGCCGTGCTGGTGATGGCGGCCGATCCGGTGGCGGTCGGCATCCTGAAGAGCCCCGGCGAGTGGGGGGCCGACGTCATGGTCGGAGAGGGGCAGGCCCTGGGCGTCCCCCTCGCCTTCGGCGGCCCCTACCTCGGCCTCTTCGCCTGCAGCGCCGAGCACGTCCGTCGCCTGCCCGGCCGCCTCGTGGGCGAGACCGTCGACCTCGAGGGCCGGCGGGCCTACGTCACCACGCTGCGCGCCCGCGAGCAGGACATCCGCCGCGAGCGGGCCACCTCCAACGTCTGCACCAACCAGACGCTCATGGCGGTGACGGCCGCCATCCAGCTCGGCTGGCTGGGCACCACGGGGCTGGCCGAGGTCGCGCTGCGCTGCGCCCGCGGCGCCCGCTACTGCCGCGACTCGCTGCTGGCCATCGACGGCGTGGAACCGCTCACGGGCGCCACGCCGATCCTGCGCGAGTTCGCGCTGCGACTGCCGATAGCCGGCGGCCGTCGTCGTCGAGCGCCTGGCCGAGGAGGGCTACCTGGCCGGCATCGCCCTCGACCAGCTGGTGGGCGAGCACGGTGACGGGTCGCTCGACGCGGCGTCGGCCGCGCACGGACTGCTGATCGCGGTGACCGAGCGGCGCACCCGGGCCGAGATCGACGGGCTCGTGGCCGCGCTCGACAAGGCGGTGCGGTGATGAGCGGCGCCGCGCCGGGCGGCCGGGCCAGCAGCATCCCGCTCCTCGGCCACGACACCGAGCCAACGCTCTTCGAGCTCTCGGCGCCGGGCCGGCAGAGCTGGCAGCTGCGCACGACCGGCGTGCCCGACCGCACGGCGGACGAGCTCGTCCCCGCGGCGCACCACCGGAGCACGCTCGTGCCGATCGCCGAGGTGTCGGAGCGCGACCTCGTCGCGCACTTCACCCGGCTCAGCCACCGCCAGTTCTCGATCGACCTCGGGGCCTACCCGCTCGGCTCGTGCACGATGAAGTACAACCCCAAGGTCTGCGACGCGGTGGCGGCCCTGCCCGGGCTGGCCGGTGCCCACCCGGGCGCGCCGGCGGCGCTCACCCAGGGCTGGCTGGCCGTGCTGGTCGAGCTCGAAGAGGCGCTGTGCGCCATCAGCGGGATGGCGGCGGCCACGTTGCAGCCGGCGGCCGGCGCGGCGGGGGAGCTCACCGGCCTGCTCCTCATGCGGGCCTGGCACGCCGCGCACGGCGAGGACCGCCGCCGCGTCATCATCCCCGACTCGGCCCACGGCACCAACCCGGCGTCGGTGACCCTCGGTGGTTACGAGGTGACGACCGTGCCGAGCGACGCGCGGGGCTGCGTCGACATGGCCGCGCTGCGCGCCGTGCTCGACACCGACGTGGCCGGGATCATGCTCACCAACCCCAACACGCTCGGGCTCTTCGAGGAGGACATCGCCGAGATCGCGGCCGCCGTCCACGAGGTGGGCGGCCTCCTCTACTACGACGGGGCCAACCTCAACGCGATCCTGGGCATCGTGCGGCCGGGCGACATGGGCTTCGACATCGTCCACCTCAACCTGCACAAGACCTTCGCCACCCCGCACGGGGGCGGGGGTCCGGGGGCCGGGCCGGTCGCCGTGTCGGCCCGGCTGGCCGAGTTCCTCCCCGGGCCGCGCCCGGTGCGCCTCGAGCCCGACGGCGATGGCGCGGCCCCGCTTCGGGTGGCACACGCCGGCGCAGTCGATCGGACGGGTGCACGGCTGGCACGGCAACGCCATGGTGCTGGCCCGCGCCCTCGCCTACATCCAGGTCCACGGGCGCGACGGCCTGAGTGCGCGTGGCCGAGCGGGCGGTGCTCAACGCCAACTGGCTCCGCCAGCGGCTGTCGGGCGCCTACGACGTCCCCTACGACCGGCCCTGCATGCACGAGGTCGTGCTGTCCGCGGCCACCCTGCGCAAGGCCCACGGGGCGAGCGCGCTCGACGTGGCCAAGCGCCTGATCGACGACGGCTTCCATCCGCCGACGGTCTACTTCCCCCTGATCGTCGACGAGGCCCTCATGATCGAGCCCACCGAGACGGAGAGCCGCGAGACCCTCGAGGCGCTGGCCGACGCCCTCGAGGCGATCGCCGCCGAGGCGGTGGCGGGCGACCTCGACCACGAGTCACCGCGGTACACGCCGGTCCGGCGGGTCGACGAGGCGCGCGCGGCCCGCCGCCTGGTGGCAACGTTCGACGCGCGGCCCGCCGAATAGGTCGACCGCCGGCGCTGGCGGGTCGTCGCCATGACTGCCGCGGCGCCTGACCCAGCGCCGAAGACGGCGCTCATCACCATGAGGAGTGTCGTTGCTCGCTGACCTCGAAGACTTTCGCGCCTTGGACCCGTTCTTCCGCATCATCGAACGGGGTTTGCAGGGTCTCGCCGACGGAGACCACTTCTTCGACCTTCTCGCCGACGACGTCGTCTTCGAATTCGTCATCACCGTGCCCGACTACCCCCGCCGCGTCGTCGGCCGTGCCAATCTCATCGAGCTCTACCGGGGCTACGGGTCCGCGTTCTTCCTCGACCGCTGCGACGACCTACGGGTGCACCGGTCGGATTCGACGTCCTCGGTGGTGCTCGAATACGCGTCCGAGGGCACGGTCGTCGCCACGGGCCATCCCTACAGCAACAGGTACATCTCGGTGATCACACTGAAGGACCGCAAAGTCTCACACTGGCGCGACTACCTCGACCCACTGCGCGTCCTGACGGCACTGGAGAGTCGCTAGATCGCGACGCTGCACCCGAGAGAGGCGGCTGGCCGGCCCCGCGCCAAGGCGCGAGAACGGATTTGGAGGCGACCACCGAACACCTCCCTCGAACCCCGACTGCCGGGCAGCCCGTTACAGGCTGCTGCACCCTGTCTCTAGGTTGGCTCGAGTGAAGGTGAAGGAGATCGCCCGAGAACTGGAGGAAGACGGTTGGGTTCAGGCGCGTCCGGTTGGTGGTCATCGCCAGTTCCGACATCCAATCAAGCATGGAACGGTGACCGTGCCCGGACGGATGGGAGATGAACTGGCCAAGGGAACGGTTGCGTAGCATTGTGCGACAAGCCGGACTGGCCCGGAGGGAACGATGACCGAGTACGCAATCGTGATCGAGGACGCCGGCCAGAACCTTTCTGCGTACGTCCCTGATCTGCCCGGTTGTGTCTCGACGGGGACCTCCATTGACGAAGTGACTACCAATATCCGAGAAGCAATTGCGTTGCATGTTGCATCTCTTCGCGAACACGGCGAAGAGATTCCCCCGGCAACTTCGCGGGCCGGCACAGTGCAAGTCGCATAGACGGACGCGGATCCCCGCCTCCACCCGCGGCGCACAACGGCTACCCCCAGCCGTCTGAGCGGGAGGGGTTGACACTGAGGACTCAGTCGAGCAAGTCCGGCTCCTCGCGCAGGATCCGGTCGAGGAGCGGCTGGAAGCTGAACTGCCCGGCGAAGTGGCCACCGATCTGGTTCTGGGTCACCTTGGCCGCTTCGGCGTCGATGAGCACGGGCGTGCCGGCGGCCTCGGCCAGAAGCTGGGCCTCGCAGGAGCGCTCCATGGTGATGAACCACCACGCCGCCTCCTCCACGCTGTGGCCGACGGTCAAGAGCCCGTGGTTGCGCAGGATGACGGCCTTGGCGCCCCCGAGCGCGTGGGCGATGCGCTTGCCCTCTTCTGTGTCCAAGACGACGCCGGTGAAGTCGTCGAACAGCGCGTGGTCCTCGTAGAAGGCGCAGGCGTCCTGGGTGATCGGGTCGAGCAGGCGGCCGAGCGAGGACCAGGCCTTGCCGTGCAGCGAGTGCGAGTGGGCGGCCGCGACGCAGTCGGGCCGGGCCGCGTGCACCTGGGAGTGAATGGCGAAGGCCGCGGTGTTGACCGGGCGGTCGCCCTCGACGACGGCGCCGGTGTGGTCCACACGGATGAGGTCCGAGACGCGGATGTGGCCGAAGTACATGCCGAAGGGGTTCACCCAGAAGCTGTCGGTGTGCTCGGGGTCGCGTGCCGTGATGTGACCGGCCACGCCCTCGCTGAAGCCGAAACGGCCGAACAGGCGGAAGGCGGCGGCCAGCCGCTGCTTGCGGTAGAGGCGCTCGGATTCCACGTCCTCGTAGGTGCCGGTGGGCGGGGCGGGAAACAGCTCAGGCATGGCGCCTCCTCAAAATCCGAGCGTGCGCACCGATTCTACGCCTCGCGCCCTGTGCGCCGTCGCCGAGCACCCCGCGGCGCCCCGACGCGAGGATGACGGCCATGAGCCTCTTTTCGGCAGGGGAGTCGAGGTGGATCGAGCGCCTGGGCAATCTGCGCAACGTCGTGCGCCAGGAGGTCATCGGCCGCCAGCTCGCCCCGTACGCGGCTCGGGGGACGAGCGTGCTGGACGTCGGCTGCGGGCAGGGGACCCAGGGACTGCGGCTCGGCGCGCGCGGCGCGGTCGTCACCGGGGTCGACCCGTCGAGGGAGCTGCTGGCCCGGTTCTCGGCCGACGCCGCCCGGGCGGGGCTAAGCATCGAGGTGTTCGAGGGCACCATCGACTCGTTGCCCGAGGTGCTGGCCGACCGGCGCTTCGACCTCGTGTGCGCACACGGGCTGCTCATGTATCTCGATGACCGGGCCGGCGCGATCGCCACCCTCCGTTCCCGACTGGCCCCGCGTGGCCGCCTGTCGTTCACCTTCCGCAACGGGCACGCGCTGGCCATGCGTCCGGGGCTCCGACGGGACTGGGCCGGGGCGATGGAGTCGTTCGACGCCGTGTCCTACGTCAACGAGCTCGGGATTTCGGCCACCGCCGCTCGGCTGGAGGAGGTCGAAGGCGATCTGGCCGCCGTGGGACTCCGCATCGTCGAGTGGTTCGGTGTCCGGGTGTTCAACGATGCCGTCGCCGTCGACATGCCGGCAGATGGTGAGGAGCTGGCGCTGCTGCTCGACGCCGAGGAAGAGGCCGGCAGACGGGACCCCTATCGCTGGCTGGCCTCGCAGTTCCATGTCGTTGCCGAACCGGTCTCCGGTGTGGAGTCCGGCCCGACCGCACCTGGCTGAGCACGCCGCGGGCCTACAGGTCCCCGGTCAACAGCTCGACGACCGCGTCGGTGTCACCCAGATCGGGGAGCACGGCCTCGGCCCCGAGCCGCGCCAGCTCGTCGAAGCGATGGCGGCCGCTCGCCACCAGCAGGCACCGGACGCCGCCCGATCGGGCGCACTCCAGATCGCGGGGGTGTCTCCGATGACCCAGGCCTCCGCCGGGTCCAGTAGTACCCCCTTCTCGGCGGCCAGCCGGCCAAGGGCGATCGGCACCAGCAGGTTCCGGTCGGTCGCGTCGCTCCCGTACGCGCCGAGGGACGGGTCGAACCAGCCGTCGAGCCCGAAGGCGGCCACCTTCACCAGTGCGTTCGGCTTGATGTTCCCGGTCAGCAGGGTCGAGATGACCCGGTCGTCGCGGGCGAGCACGGCCAGGAGCGCGCCCACGCCGACGCAGGCGGCACCACCCGCCGCCACCTCCCCTCGGCGGGCCGCTGCGGCCAGCTCCTTCTCGGCGACGCGGAGCACGGCGCCGACGACCTCGTCGGTGCGGGGCAGCTCCATGCGGGAGAGGTACTCCCCGACGATCTGGGGATCGGTCTTGCCGCTCATGTGCACCCGGAAGAGGGGTCGTCGGCCGACGACCGCCTCGAGGGCCACGTCGAAGATCGCGGCCCCCACCTCGCCGGTCCGCACCAGGGTGCCGTCGATGTCCCACAAGAGGAGGCGGCGGATCACCGGGCCACGGTATCGGTGGCGGCCGGGGCGGCCCGGCGATGCGGCCGGCCCTCGGCGGGCCTGCTCGTGCGGGGAGAGGCCCCGGTCGGGGAGAATCGATCCCTGGTGCCCGGGCCGAGGCCCGGCGAGGACGAAGGGGAGGGCCGATGCGGGTCCCGCTCACGATCGGGGACTTCTTGGAGCGGGCGGCGCTCGTCTACGGCGAGCGTGTCGCCGCGGTCGACGAGCCCGGCGTCGAGGGGTCGCTCGGCCGCCTCACCTACGCCGAGCTGCACGACCGGGCGCGGGGGATGGCGGCCGGCCTCGACGCCCTGGGCCTCGCCACCGGCGACCGGGTGGCCATCGTCAGCCCCAACTCGACCCGCTTCCTCACCGCCTACTTCGGGGTGAGCGGGTTCGGGCGGGTGCTGGTGCCGATCAACTTCCGCCTCACGGCCGACGAGATCGGCTACATCGTCGAGCACTCCGGGGCCCGCGTGCTGCTCTACGACCCCGAGCTCGACGACGTGGCGGCGGGCGTGCCCGTGGCCCACCGGATCCGGCTCGACGGGGTGGACGACGAGGCCGGCATTCGACCCGGCCGTCGGCCGGGCGCCTCTCGGCTGGACGCCCGACGAGGACGCCAACTGCTCGATCAACTACACCTCGGGGACGACCGCTCGCCCGAAGGGCGTGCAGCTCACCCACCGGAACTGCTGGCTCAACGCCGTGAGCTTCGGCTGGCACACGGGCGTGAGCGACCGCGACGTCCTCCTGCACACGCTGCCCATGTTCCACGCCAACGGCTGGGGCATGCCCTACGCGGTGACGGCCATGGGCGGGCGCCACGTCGTCCAGCGCAAGATCGACGGCGAGGTGATCCTCTCGCGGATCGAGGCCGAGGGCGTGACGCTGCTGTGCGCCGCCCCGGCCGTGGTGGCGAGCGTCCTCGCCGCCTCCGAGGCGCGCCGGGCCGAGGGCCGGCCGCTGCCCGCCGATGCGGTGCGCGTCGTCGTCGCCGGCGCGCCCCCGCCGTCGAAGACGATCGAGCGGGTGGAGTCCGAGCTCGGCTGGGAGTTCATCCAGATCTACGGCCTGACCGAGACCTCACCGTTGCTCACGATCAACCGCGCCCCCTCGGAGTGGGACGACCTCGACGCCGAGGAGCGGTCCCGGCGACTGAGCCGGGCCGGGGTGCCGGCCGTCGGCGTGCGCATGGCCGTGAACGAGGACGGGGAGGTGCTGGCCAGGTCCAACCACGTCTTCGAGGGCTACTGGGAGCAGCCGGAGGAGACGGCGGCCGCGCTCGAGGGCGGCTGGTTCCACACCGGCGACGGCGGCTACCAGGACGGGGCCTACACGGTCATCACCGACCGCAAGAAGGACGTCATCATCACCGGTGGCGAGAACGTCTCCTCGATCGAGGTGGAAGACGTCCTCTACCAGCACGAGGCGGTGGCCGAGGTCGCCGTCATCGGCGTGCCCGACGAGAAGTGGGGCGAGACGGTCATGGCGCTGGTCGTGCTGCGCCCCGGCGCGGCGGCCACCGAGCAGGACCTGATCGAGCACTGCCGGTCTCGCATGGCGCACTTCAAGGCGCCCCGCGCGGTCGAGATCCGCGAGGTGCTGGCCCGCACCGCGACCGGCAAGCTCCAGAAGTACAAGCTGCGCCAGGACTACTGGGAGGGCCGGGACCGCCAGGTCAACTGATCAACCGACCGGTCGCCGGCCGGGCAGGGCGGTCAGGCCGACGGGCCTCGGCCGTAGTCGTCGTCGAGGCGCTCGATGTCGTCCTCGCCGAAGGCGGTGCCGTGCTGGACCTCGACGAAGACGAGGGGTTCGGGGCCCGGATTTGTGATGCGGTGCGCCGAGCCGACCGGCACGTCGACGGCGTTCCCGGCGGCGACCGGTCGATCGTCGCCGTCGATCGTGACCGTCCCGCGGCCCGAGATGACGAACCAGTGCTCCGAACGCTGGGCGTGGCGCTGGTAGCTGAGGCGGTGCCCCGGATCGACCGTGATCCGCTTCACCTTGTGCGTGTCCTCGTCGGAGAGGACCGCAAACTGCCCCCAGGGGCGGCGCTCGCTGCTCACGCCGGAGATTCTGGCTCACGAGCCGCCCGGATCGGCTGGATGCCGCCCCCGTCGCCACCTCGGCGCGCCCAGGCCCGCCGGCATCACCCACCACGGGGTCCCGCGGAGATCGACAGCTTCGAATGTCCTGGTCAAGGACCGCTGTGGTGGTGCCACGAGGTCGGCACACGGTTGGCCACCTTGGTCCGAGACGAGGGTTTGGCGAAACTGGCTACGTCGACGGGGCCGACTGGCGCGTTCGTGGGAGGTTCGAGACGTGGGCGGGCCGGACTCAGCAGTGGCTCACCGTGAGCGGCCACGTCCTGCGGGTCGCCTGGTATCGCTTTCGTTCCACCTTCGGTCGCCGCTCGGGCGGCTACCTCGGCGTCATCCTCCTCATGGGTCTGGTCGGTGGCCTCTCGATGGGGGCCGTCGCCGGCGCCCGGCGAACGGAGTCCTCGTTCCCGACCTACCTGGCGAGCACCAATCCCTCGGACCTGGACGTCATCACGGGGCCGGTGCCCGTGAGCACGTTCGCCCGCCTGCCCGGCGTGAAGCGGGTCGAGAAGGCCACCTTCTTCTCGAATGCCGTGCTGCTCGAGTCGAACGGCGCCCCGGACACGTCGCCGAGCGCGGCGAAGGCCTACGCCGTCGGCAGCAACGACCTCTTGTACTTCAACCAGGACCGGGTCACCGTCGCTGGACGGTCGGATGGCCAATCCGCGGCGGGCCGACCAGGCGGTGCTCACCGCAGCAAGCGGCCCGGTTCCTCGGAGTGCACCTGGGGGAGACCGTTCGGGTGGGCGTGTACACGAATGCCCAGGAGTACTCGCCGACCTTCGGGCCCTCCGTCCGGCCCGCTCGCCACATCGACATCACGTTGGTCGGGATCGCGGTCCCCAACAGCGCCGTCATCGAAGACGACGCCGAGCGGTCGATCTCCGGGGTGGTGTTCCTCACCCCCGCGTTCACCGCCCGGTTCACCGCCTGCTGCTCGATGGGCCTCACGCAGTTCGGGTTCCAACTCGACCGGGCGCGAGCGGCGACCATGCGGTCGAGAACGAGATCGAGCAGGTCCTCGTCCGCCACGGCGGCGGCGGTGGGTTCTACATCAGCGCGACGTCGGTCACCGAGGCGGCGGCGCAGCGGTCCATCCAGCCCGAGGCCATCGCCCTCGGCGTGTTCGGGGGCATCGCCGCACTGGCCGCCCTGCTGATCGTCGGCCAGATCATCGGTCGCCAACTCCGCCTGGCGGCCGACGAACTGAGCACGCTGCGAGCGCTCGGGGCCGATCCGGCCATGACGGCGAGCGACGGCCTCCTCGGCCTCCTGGCGGCGGTGGTCCTCGGCTCGCTCCTGGCGGCGGCCGTCGCGGTGGCCCTCTCCCCGTTGGCCCCGATCGGGCCGGTGCGCGCCGTCTATCCGGCGCCAGGGGTCTCGTTCGACTGGACCGTCCTCGGGTTCGGCATGCTCGCGCTGGTCGTCATCCTGAGCGCCGTCGCCGGGGTGCTGGCCCTGTTGGAGGCACCCGCATCGGGTCGCCCGACTCGGCGAGCGGGCCGCGCGGGGGATCGGGCGTGACGCGGGCCGTCGCCGGTTCGGGGCTCTCGGTCGCCGCCGCCACGGGGGTGAAGTTCGCCCTGGACTCGGGCCGTCGTCGCAACGCGGCGCCGGTGCGTTCGGCGATCATCGGGGCCACGGCCGCGATACTCGTTCTCGTCGGCACCGTCACGTTCGGCACCAGCCTGAACTCGCTCGTCTCGCATCCCGCCCTCTACGGGTGGAACTGGAACTACGAGCTCAACACGCCCGAAGGCGGCGGGTACATCGACGCCAAGCAGGCCACGCAGCTGCTTTCGCACGACCGCTACGTCGCCGGATTCTCGGGCGTCTTCTTCGACTCCCTGCAGATCGACGGCCAGACGGTCCCGATCATCGGGGCCACGCCGAACTCGGCGGTCAACCCGCCCATCCTGTCGGGGCACACGCTGGAGGCCCGCGACCAGATCGTGCTCGGCGCCACCACGCTGGCCCAGCTGCACAAGCGGGTGGGCGACACCGTCGAGGCGCACTACGGCTCGGTGTCGAAGCAGACGCGCCTGCGCATCGTGGGTACGGCGACCATGCCCGCCGTCGGCCCGGGTCTCGGCCTCCGCCTGTCCATGGGCACCGGGGCCCTCGTGTCGGACCTCCTGTTGCCGGCCGCCGACCGCAATCCGAGCAGCGGACCCGATGGGCCGGGTGCCTACTTCGTCCGCCTGCGGCCCGGGGCGAATCCGGCGGCGGCGCTGCACTCCCTGCAACGGATCGATACGGCGCTCGGACTCGGATCCGAATGCGGCACCGATGTCGGTGCTCCCGGCGCAGCGCCCGGCCGAGATCGTGAACTACCGGTCCATGGGGAGCATCCCGGCCTATCTCGGCGGCGGCCTGGTGGCCGGCGCCGTGGTCGCGCTGGGCCTCACCCTGATCGCGTCGGTCCGTCGGCGGCGGCGGGACCTGGCCCTGCTGAAGACCCTCGGCTTCACGAGGAGGCAGCTGGCAGCGGTGGTCGCCTGGCAGTCGAGCGTCGCCGTCGTCATCGGGATCGTCGTGGGCATCCCGCTCGGGATCGTCCTCGGGCACGTGCTGTGGGACGCGTTCGCCCACGAGATCAACGCCGTGCCGAGGCCGAGCGTCTCGGGACTGTCGATCGTGCTCATCGCGCTGGGCGCGCTCGTGCTCGCCAACGTGGTCGCCGCCATTCCGGGGCTGATCGCCGCCCGCACGCCGACCGCGCTGCTGCTGCGAGCCGAGTGAGCGGCCGGTGCGCGGGCTGGCCCCGACGCGCCCGCGGAGTTGGCGCGACGAGGACGCGCTGCGGTCCGCCCTATCTCGACCCGGCGAACTGGTCGGGCCGGGCCAGCGCAGAGGCTGACGAGCGAGAACCGACACCCGAATCGCGCCGGACCGGACGGGCCGCCACCTGCGCCTCGGTATGGGACACCACGACCCGCCAATCTCGTGATGTATGGCGCTCCCGGGGTCAGGTTCGGCGCTCTGGCAGCGACGCGATTCGCCGACCGAGGTTGACGGCGTGGTCCCCGAGCCGCTCGTAGAACCTGGCCAACAGCGTCACCTGCGCGGCGATCGCCGTTGGCATGCGCTCCGAGGCGATCTCTCTCGTCAGACGCTCGTGCAGCATGTCGATCTCCTCGTCGTCCTCGGCCAGATCCAGCCCCTCGGTCGATCGGCTGGCGTATGCGTTGGCGGCGGTGCCCCACATCTCGAGGGCCACCTCGGCCATCCGTTGCACGATGCCGCGGCTGAGTGGTGACATCTCCGAGCCGAGATGGAACACCGCTCGCTGCGCGATGTGCTCGGCCAGGTCGGCGCTCCGCTCCAGTTCGGGGAGGATGAGCAGGATCCCAACCAGGTGACGGAGCGGCTCCCCGCCGTCGTGGCTGCTCTCGATCTGGGCCCAGACCAGCTCCTCGACCTGGGCGGTCAGCGCATCGACGGTCGCGTCACGATCGATCACCGCCTGGCCCGTTGCCGCCTCTCCGGCCAAGAGGGCGTGGGTTGCCTGGGCCAGGGCCTCCGAGACCAGGGCGAAGAGCTGGGCGAGGTAGCGGTCGACCACCGTGACCTCGGAGGATTGGTCGGGCATCCCCCGGGACCATACCCATTTGAGACACCAAGAGTTCGCGAGTCGTTCACGCAACGGTTACCTCCAGAAAGGAATCCCGTCACCTGGCACGGCCAGGATGAGATCGTCACCGACGGGCGACGACAGGGGCTACGTGGCGAAGACGATACGGACGGACGGGCCTTCATCGGTCGGTGAGGCGTCCTCGGTCATCGACCTGTTGAACGAGGCGCCCACCAGCCGGTTCCACCGGCGGGCCGTGATCGTGTCGGGGGTGGGCTTCTTCACCGACGCCTACGACCTGTTCGTGATCAGCACGGTCGCAGCGCTGGTCACCATTCAATGGCACCTGAGCACCACCCAGACCAGTTGGGTCACCGGATCGGCCATCCTCGCGGCATTCGTCGGGGCGTTCCTCTTCGGGCGGCTGGCCGACGTCGTCGGTCGCAAGCGCGTCTACGTGCTCGTCGCCGGCATCATGATTGTGGGCGCCCTGGCGTCGGCGTTCGCCCCCAGTTTCCTGTGGCTGGTCGTGGCCCGGTTCGTCCTCGGCCTCGGCATCGGGGGTGACTACCCGGTATCGGCCGTGATGATGAGTGAGTACTCCAACCGATTGGACCGGGGGCGCCTGGTCGGCCTCGTCTTCTCGATGCAGGCCCTGGGCCTGGTCGTGGGCCCGCTGATCGGCCTGGCGCTGCTCTCATCGGGGATCGGCCATGAGTTGACCTGGCGCCTGATGCTCGGCCTCGGCGCCGTGCCCGCTTCGGCCGCGATCTACCTGCGCTCCCGGATGCCCGAGTCGCCCCGCTACCAGGCGCATGTGCAGGGGGAGGCGGCCCTCGCCGCTCGGAACACGGCCCAGCTGACCAACGGGGCCCTTTTAGCCGGATCCGCGCCGAAGACAGACCCGTCGCGGATGCGCCTCGGTCAGTTCCTGACCAACCGGCGAATGTTGAAGCTGCTGCTCGGCACGGCCGGCAGCTGGTTCCTCTTCGACTACGCCTACTACGGCAACACGCTCTCGCTGCCGGCCATCCTCAAAGGGGTCGATCCCACCGCCACGCTCGAGGCCAAGCTGGCGTGGACGCTCGGCATCTTCGTCGTGTTCGCGGTGCCCGGCTACCTGCTGGCCGTGTGGCGGATGGACCGGATCGGCCACCGCCGACTGCAGTTCATCGGGTTCGCCGTCATGGCCGCGGCCTTTCTCCTCCTCGGCGCCGTGGCGCAGCTCACGACGATCGTCGGCCCGTTCCTCGCGGTCTTCGGCCTCAGCTACTTCTTCGTCCAGTTCGGCCCGAACATGACGACGTTCGTGCTGCCGTCGGAGGTGTTTCCTGTCAGCATGCGGACCACCGGTCACGGCGTCGCCGCCGGGGTCGGCAAGCTGGGCGCGTTCGTCGGCGTCTTCGTGGTCCCGCAGCTCCAGAAGGACATCGGTCTGCGCGGGATGCTGATCGTGGCGGCGGGCGCTGCAGCCGTCGGATTCTGTGTGACCCGGCTGCTTCCCGAACCCGCCCAGCGGACGCTCGAGGACGTGTCGGGCAACGGCGCCTCGACCTCGCCGCGGCCGATCGACTCTCCCGGTATCGCGCCGTCCCCCTGGCCGGCACGCGTCGGCAAGAACGAGGGCGACCGGACGACCGCCCTGCGCTAGGAGAAGGTCCTCTGCGGGTCGCGGCCGAACGCGTTTGCCCGCCCGGCTAGGTGCCGTAGGGGCGAGTGAGGACCTCCATGTTGTGCCCGGACGGGTCCTCGAAGTAAAAGCCCCGACCATGGCCATTGACCACGTTCTCCTGGGTGTGCCCGGGATCGGCCCAGTAGCGGAGCCCGCGCTCTTGCACCCGGGCGAAGATCGAGTCGAACTCGTCCTCGCTGATCAAGAACGCGTAATGGTTCGGCTCGAAGGAAGCGCTGTCGTCGTAGTCCAGGCTCACCCCGTTGGAGGTCTCGACGCACAGGAAATGACCGAAGGGCGTCGGAGGGGCGAGTCCGAGGAGCTCGGCCAGGAACTCGGCGGACGCTTTCTTGTCCCGACTCGGGATGATGGTGTGGTTCAGTTCAACGGCCATGTCGTTCCCCTCCCCGTTGGCGCCCCGACCGGCTCCAGTATCCCGCAGCACGCCGCGGCCCCGCCCGCGGCTGGCCCGCAGACCCTCAGCGCTCGACTCCTGGCTCAGCGTCGATACCAGGGCGGGAGATCGGCGTCGACGTTGATCCAGACGGACTTGGGCTCGGTGTACTCGTGCATCGCCTCGAAACCCATCTCGCGCCCGTAGCCGGAGCGGCCCACGCCGCCGAAGGGGGAGGCCGGGCTCACGCGCTTGTAGGAGTTGACCCACACCATGCCGGTACGCAGGCGATGGGCCACGCGGTGGGCGCGTGACAGGTCGCGGGTCCATAGGCCGCCGCCCAGGCCGTACTCGGTCCCGTTGGCCTGCGCCACCACCTCGTCCTCGTCGCGGAACGTGCTGATCGTGACGAAGGGCCCGAACACCTCCTCCTGGCAGACCCGGCTGGCCGGGTCGGCCCGCACTACCGTCGGCGCGATGTAGTAGCCGCGCTCGAGATCGGGGCGCCCGGCCGGCGGCCCACCGCCCGTCAGGATCTCGGCGCCGTCGTCGCGGGCCACCTTCACGTAGGCGAGCACCCGGTCCCGGTGCAGCGCGGAGGTGAGCGGTCCCATCTCGGTGTCGGGGTCGAGCGGGTCGCCGACGCGGATGGTCTCGGCCAGGGCCACGAAGCGCTCGGTGAACTCCGCCGCGATGTCCTCGT
The DNA here is from genome assembly GCA_963833735.1 of uncultured Actinomycetes bacterium. Taxonomy (GTDB): domain Bacteria; phylum Actinomycetota; class Acidimicrobiia; order Acidimicrobiales; family RAAP-2; genus DATNIB01. The sequence continues at coordinate 40,231 of CAWHYR010000017.1, forward strand.
GGAGGAGCAGGCGTGACCCTGCGATGCAGGCCTGGCCCTGGTTGTGGAAGATGGCGAAGGCGGAGCCGTTGACGGCGGCGACAAGGTCGGCGTCGGCGAAGACGATGTTGGCCCCCTTCCCGCCGAGCTCGAGCTGCAGGCGCTTCAGGTTGCCGGCCGAGGCCTCGACGACCTTGCGGCCCGTGGCCGTCGACCCCGTGAAGGAGACTTTGGCGATGCCCGGGTGCTCGGCGATGGCGGCCCCGGCCGTCTCGCCCAGGCCGGGGAGAATGTTGACCACGCCCGGCGGGATCCCGACCGCCTGGGCGAGCTCGGCCAGGCGCAGGCTGGAGAGCGGGGTGAGCTCGGAGGGCTTCATCACCACGGTGTTGCCGGCCGCCAGCGCCGGCCCGAGCTTCCAGCCGCAGAACATGAGCGGGAAGTTCCAGGGCACGATCTGGCCGACCACGCCGAGCGGGGCCCGGACCAGGTAGTTCAAGAACCCCGGCTCGACCGGGATGACCGAACCCTCCACCTTGTCGGCCATGCCGGCGAAGTAGCGGAACGTGGCCGCCGACCGCGGGACGTCGAGGGCCCGCGAGTCGCGGAGCGGGTGGCCGGTGTCCGTCGACTCGAGCCGCGCCAGCTCCTCGCCCGCCCCCTCGATGGCCTCCGCCAGCCTGCCGAGATAGCGGCCGCGCTCGGCCGCCGGCAAGGCCGCCCAGCCCCCGGCCGCAGCGGTGGCCGCCGCCACCGCGCGCTCGACGTCGGCCCGGCCGGCCAGCGCGATCTCGCCCAGCTCGCTGCCGTCGTGGGGGTTGAGGACCGGGAGCGTTTCGCCCCCTTGGGCGTCGACGAACTCGCCCCCGATGAAGAGCCGGGTCTGCACGCTCAGAACGTCACCGGCACGCTCGGGATCTTGCCCTCGGCGATCATCTGGGGGATGTCACCCGAGGCGTTCTCCCAGACGAGGAGCATCGAGCGCTTCGGCGAGTAGCCCTGGTGCCGGATGTCGGCCGGCATGGCCGCCACGTCGCCGGCGCGCATGATCACCTTGGAGCGCTTGGCGCCGGTATCGCGGTCTTCGACGTCCCAGGTGATCTCGTCGGACAGCTGCACGAACCACTCCACCCGGTCGTTGCCGTGCATGATCGGCAGGATGTACTCCTCGGTCGTCGGGCAGTAGAGGCTCTCCTTGCAGACGGCGACGACCGAGGGGTTCCAGGTGACCTGGGAGCGGCTGAGGTAGGCGAAGAGGTTGTAGCCGCACACCTCGTCCTCGTAGCCGGGCGCGGGGCGCAGCTCGGGCTCGTCCTGGGGCACGTCGGCGAACATCCGGTTGACCGGGTGCCCGTTGTCGTCGGTGCGCAGGACCTCGTCGCCGGGCACGGCGACCATCCGCGCGGCCGTCACCCGCCGCCGGGTGACGGCGTCGTCGTTGTTGCCGTGCTTGGGCCCGAAGGCCGAGCCCGTCTCGGCGGGGCTGGCGAAGGGGTCGAAGCCCTCGTTGGTCCAGTCCGAGAGCATGGCGGTGAACAGGGGGCGGATCTCCGCGGTGTCGAAGGTCTCCTGGTGGTCGAGCTCGGCCTTGCGGTAGGCCTCGTTGAACCGGCCGGCGAAGAGGTCGACCCGGCCGTAGTGGTTCATGGTCCCGAGCACGCTGTCGAAGTTCACGATGCCGTAGAAGAAGTCCCAGGCGACGTCGCGCTCGGAGGGCCCGCAGGAAGGCGTCGACCGACATCACGTGCTGGCCGGTCGGCCAGAGGATGTAGGCGAAGTACTCGTCGCGGCTGAAGGTGAACTCGCCGATCGAGAAGCTCCGGTAGCCGAACCGGCCCACCTCGGGCGTGCTCGTCGCCGTCACGGGTTCCTCGGCGCTCGCCGGTGCCATCTCGCTCAGACCATCGTCTGACAGATGGTGGACCACTTCTCGACCGTGTCGCGTCCGAAGATGGTCTGCAGCAGGATCACCGACGGCCGGGCGGCCGAGAAGCGGTAGGCGCGCCGGGCGGGGAGGAGCACCATGTGCCCGCGCCGGGCCACCGCGTGCCCCATCGGCGTGCCCTCGGGTTCCCCCGCCAGGGCGATGGACCCCTCGGTGCCCGGGTCGACCGCGCCCGGATCGGCCAGGTCCAAAAGCTCGACGGTGACCTCGCCGTCCATGACGAGCGCCGTCTCGTCGTGGTCGGCCACCCGCCAGCCCGACGTGCCCTCGGCGCGGATGGCCTCGATCACGTACTGGAGGTTCTTTCCGACGGCCACCTTCTCGTAGGGCTTGGAGTGGGCCGCCACGTCGAACAGATTGGAGAAGGCGTAGCGCCGGGGTCGTCGTCGATGGGCTCGACCCGACCGCGGCGGTAGTGGTCCAGGGAGCCAAACTGGGTTCGGTACTCCACGGCGCTGGCCTCCGGGTGTTCGCACTGCGAATATGTGTACGAAATTGCCATTTCATGATCGTCCCGACCCTCCGAGGTGTCAAGAGCCCGGGCGCCGCTCGAGACCGGCGCCCCCGACGAAGGAGGTCCTGACCAGTGACTGCCGGACAACCGATGATGCCCGCCACGGCGATCGACAACGCCGTCGGGGCCACCGTGGCAGCGGATCACCGGCGAGGTGGTCCGCAGCTTCGACGGCACGCCGGACGCCCGCCTGCGCGAGGTGCTGTCGGCCCTCGTCACCCACCTGCACGCCTTCGCGCTGGACGTCGCCCTGAGCCAGTCCGAGTGGGAGTCCGGCATCGCCTTCCTCACGGCCGTCGGACAGAAGTGCGACGACAAGCGCCAGGAGTTCATCCTTCTCTCCGACGCGCTCGGGTTCTCCATGGTCGTCGACGCGGTCTCCGAGCACCTGCCCACCGGCGCCACGGAGTCCACCGTCCTCGGGCCCTTCTACGCGGCCGAGTCGCCG
>CAWHYR010000018.1:0-39593 GCA_963833735.1 uncultured Actinomycetes bacterium
TTGTTATCTACTGGTTCGCCGTTACGTATTGCTCACGGAGGTAGGCAGCGGAAACGTTTCCAATTCGGTGATGCTCGAAGACGGCTCGTGGGAAGCCCCCGCAGGTGAGGTAGTCCTGCCACGCCAAGTCGTAGGCGTCGACGTCGAAGCTCAGGGCCTCGAGTTCCGATGCAACCGATGGATCCTGGAGATGGACCAGGTGTGTTGACGAAGGGTGCGCAGACTCCGATCGGGTGGCTTCTAGGAACGATCGAAAGCTCATGGGGTGGAGATGGCGGATCCGCCTGCTCGATCCAGTTCCTGCCCTTCCCGTCATCAGGTTGCCGAGTAGATCCTCCCTCTCCTGCCAGCGACTGCCAGTGACGACCATGGTGTCATCGCCGAGAGCCGTGCCGTCTCTGGCGGCCTTGATGATTGCGGTCCAGCCTGTAATCGTGCTCACCTCGTCGAGAAGCCGCACGCGACGTGCTCCATCTGGGTTGTCGACAACTTCCGTGAGATCACGGCCAAGGGTGAGCGCTCGTCGGAGGTCCCGACCCGCCATGCCGTCGCACGGGAGGTGGATGACCTGGCGGGGATCGACATCAAGCAGCCGCGGCTTCGGTCGGCGACCTCTATAAGGACGACCGACTTGCCGACCCGACGAGGACCGGTGAGAACGACCAGGTCCCCGGCGATGGCTCCGTGAGCGATGTCGTCGAGATTGGGAGATCGATACCCCAGGTCGTAGGCTGCGCGCCCCCTGGAGGGGCCTCAGCGCCGCTGCCGCTGCCACGGGATCCCCGCCTGCTCGGCTGCAGCTCGTCACCACGGGTTGGCGTCTGTCAGTACCCTTCGGATCTCGTCATCTCGCACGATCTGCAGTCTATCTATCTGAACAGGTGATTTGCCCAGTAGTCCTGCCAAAGTAGGGGGGGTCCAGGCACAGGTGTCCTGCCAAAGTAGGGGGGGTCCAGGCACAGGTGTCCTGCCAAAGTAGGGGTTCGGGGCCAGCTCGTGAGAGAACGACGGCCGCTGCGTTTCTCGCACGTCGGTGTCGAATCGACGGCCCGACGACCCGCGTTGACCTTGGAGACCGCCTCGAAGGCCATGTCACTCATGGGCGACGCGGACGGCCGCGACCCTGGGGAGAGTGGCGATCGTGGAGCACAGGTCGGCCAACATCGACAGGAACCGCTCTTGCTCACACTGAGTCCGGCTGGTGTGTGTGGCCCAGTCCGTGATCGAAGGCCGTTCAGAAGGTAACCGGCGCCGGCTGCGGTAAGTTGCGCGGGACATGACCCAGCCGACGTTCGTCCCCATCACCGCCGCTGATCAGGTCCGACCGGCCCTCTCCTTGTCGGTGCCCGGTGCCTGGACCGCCGATCGTCCCGGCGACCGCCACGGCCCGGCCAGCCGACCGGGCGTGGCCACGGCACCCCGGGGCCCGACCAGGGGTTTGCGCTGTCGCTGGCCCGCCGCTTCGAGGACAAGCTCCACCTCGGACCCGACGAGGAGCGAGAAGACGTGCTCCTCGGCAGCGCGCTGGTCGCCAGCCGGCGGGCGGGGTTGTTCGGCCGCGCGCCCTGCATCTACGACCTGGACTACGTGATGGGCCTCTTCGGGTTCACCGACGCCGAGGCGCCGCCGGCCGTCGTGGCGGCCCGCCGCGGGCTCTTCCGGTCCGTGGCCCACAGCTACGTCGCGCAGCGGGCCCTGGTGGACTCGGTCCCACCGAGGCCCTGCAGCTCGGCGCCGAGCGGACCGTCGAGGCCCGAGCGCTGATGGCAGCCGGGGCCTGACCTCCGGCCGTCGTCCGGCTCGGCCAAGCTGGCGCGCGGCGACACGTCCGGCGAGGCAGGGGTGGCGCGAGTGAACAGGGGATCGAGGCGGACCGCCGGCCGGGGCGCTGGACCGGCGGCAGTTCCTCGCCGGGATGGGCGCGGCGACCGGCGCGGCGTGACGGGCGGCGACTGCGCAGGGCCGGGGTCCGCGCGGGCCACGGTCGAGGCCGCCGCCCGGTCAAGCCGGCCGGTTCCGACATCGGCGCCATCGAGCACGTCATCTTCTTGATGCAGGAGAACCGGTCCTTCGACCACTACTTCGGCACCTACCCGGGCGTCCGGGGGTTCGACGACCGCCCGAAGGGGAGCGACGGCCGGTTCGCGCAGGCCTGGCCGGCCAACACCGGGTCGCGCCGGTCGGCAGACTGCTGCCCTTCCATCTCGACACGGCCAACACCAACGCCGAGTGCACCTTCGACCTCTCGCACGCCTGGACGCCCAACACGCCTGCTGGAACAACGGCGCCATGGACGCCTGGGTGACCACGCACACGAGCACCGAGTACGAGGGGCCCGTCAACGGCGTGCTCACCATGGGCTACTACACGCGGGCGGACCTCCCCTTCTACTACACGCTGGCGGACGCCTTCACGATCAACGACGCCTACCACTGCTCGGTCTTCGGACCGACCGATCCCAATCGGTTGTACTGGCTGTCGGGGACGATCGACCCCGACGGCCGGGCCGGTGGTCCGATCGTCGTCACCTCCTGCTCCCCGTCCATGGCCGGGAGCTGCACGTGGCGCACCATGGCCGAAGAGCTCGAGGATCCCGGCGTGTCGTGGAAGGTCTACAACCCGCCGGGGAGCCAGTACCTGCCGTCAAGCTCGATCGGGAGCTCATCAACAACAACTGCCTCAAGTACTTCAAGAACTTCGTCGACCAGACCTCGGTGCTCTACCAGAAGGCCTTTCTCTCGTCGTTCCCGGCCGACTTCGCTCGCGACATGGCCCACGACGAGCTCCCGGCGGTCTCCTGGATGGTCGCCCCGACCATCCCCAGGACATGAGCGAGCACCCGCCGTCGCCGCCGGACGCCGGCATGTACTACGTCCACCGGGTGCTCAAGACCCTGGTCGCCAACCCCAAGGTGTGGGCGAAGACGGTCGTCTTCATCTCCTACGACGAGAACGACGGGTTCTTCGACCACGTCGCCCCCCCGACGCCGCCGCCGGGGACGCCGGGCGAGTACCTGACGGTGGATCCGCTCCCCGCCGACGCGTTCGGCATCGCCGGCCCGATCGGTCTCGGCTTCCGGGTGCCGCTCCTCGTGCTCTCGCCGTTCAGCCGGGGCGGCCACGTCGTCTCGGAGGTCGCCGACCACACCTCCCAGCTGCGCTTCGTCGAGACCCGCTTCGGGATCCCGGTGCCCAACCTGTCGGCCTGGCGGCGCAAGACGACGGGCGAACTCACCGCGACGCTGCACATGGGCTCGAGCACGCCCGGGTTGCCGGCCCTGCCGCCGACCGCGCAGCACTCCTCGACGGTCGCGACCGAATGCGTGGCCTCTCAGCTGTTCGAGATCAACGGGGGTCCGCCGTACCCGGTCCCGACGATCCAAGCGATGCCGTCCCAGGAGCGCCGGGCCTGAGCTCGGGCTCGGGCGGGCCCGGGTCCTCGCCATCTCCCGGTCGGCCTCGGCGCCGGCGTCGGGCGCCGCCGGGGCGCCGTCGGCCAGCCACCGGTTCCAGCGCCGCCGGGTCACGGCCAAGAGTACCAGGCCCCCGACCGCCAGCCCGATGCCGGCCCCCTGGACCAGCAGCGAGCCCAGGTGGCCGTCCTCGCCCAGCCAGAGGTGCTCGTCCAAGAAGCGCTCGATGCCCCACAGCACCATGCCGACGCCGATCACCGTCCCGCTCGGGTAGCCGGACCGGGCGGTGCCGTCCGGCCAGCGGGCCAGCCGCCGCTCCACCAGAGGAGCACGCAGAAGACCCCGAAGTCCTCGGCGGCCTGGAAGAGGGGCACCGGCAGCCGCTTGCCGACCTGGCCGGCGTAGTACATGCCGAACCACTGGGTCGTGCGGTGGCCACCGCCGGCCACCATCGAGCTGGGGCCCGAGCAGGCGGCCGATGGCCCACCCCGCCATGAGCACGGGGGCGACGAGGTCGATGGCCCGGCCGAGCCGCAGCTCCGGGCAGCGCCGCCGGGCGATCAGGATCCCGGCCGGGACGGCGAAGAGGATGCCGCCGAAGGAGGAGAGGCCGCCGTGCCAGATGGCGGGGATGTCGCCGGGGTTGGCCTCGTAGTAGCCGAGGTTGGAGAGGACGTGGAGCGCCCGCGCCCCGACGACGGCGGACACGATGACCCAGAAGAACATCCTGCCCACCCAGTCGGTGCGGGTAGCCGCTCCGCTGCAGGCGCCGGCACGAAGTAGCCGTAGGCGAACCAGAAGGCGATGGCCAGGCCGATCCCGTAGGTGTGGACCTGAACGGCCCGATGTGGAAGGCGACGGGGATCGGTTTCATGCGCCGAGGCCCAGTATGGCCCGGCTCACCCGACGGTGGTGCGCCCTCGGCGGCGGAGGGGGTCCGCGGACCTAGGGCCGGCGGGCGCCGACGAAGCCGTCGCCCAGACGCAGGGCGGTGATGCGGACGCAGCCGCCCGTGTCTCGGGCGCCTCGATCATCTCGCCGCCGCCGATGTACATGGCCTCGTGCTCGCTGCCGCCGGGGCCGTAGAAGAGGAGGTCGCCGGGCTCCAGGTCGGACGACCGGCACGGGCGTCGTGTCCGCCATCTGGGACCCCGAGTAGTGCGGGAGCGCCCACGCCGGCCTGGCCCCAGGCCCACGCCGTCAGTCCCGAGCAGTCGAACCCGACGGCCCCGGGGGAGTCGCCGCCCCAGACATAGGGGACGCCCAGCTGGGTCTCGGCCGCGGCCACGGCGACCCCGGCCGCTCCACCGGCCGAGGGCGGCGGGGGGATCTGGCGGGTAGCCCGTTGCTGGCCAGCGCTGCTGGGTCGCCGTGCTCCTGGGCGATGTTGGCGGCTTCCTGCGCCTGGTTCACGAGGAGCTGAGCTGGCCGTTGACCGAGTTGGCTCGCTCTGCTCGTTCGCCTGTGCCGGTCGGCGGAGGCCTTGGCGTTGGCGGCCGCCGCGGCCTGCGCCTCCTGTGCTGCTTCTGGTTGTTGAGGTCGGTCTCTTGGACGCCCAGCTGCACCTGGGCGGTGTGCAGGTCGGCGACGGCCGTGCCCAGGTTGCCTTCGGCCACCTGGCTGTACTCGCGCTGCTCGCCGAAGATCTGCTGGTTGGTGGCGAACAGCGGGTTGGCGTCGGCGGCCGAGCCGTCGCTCATGTAGTTGTTGAGGGCCGCCGTGCGAAGGTTACCTGGTCGTGCGTGGACGTGCTGCTTGTCCGTGGCGATCGTGCGCCTGGGTGCTGGCGATCTGCTGTCCAGGGTGTTGATCTGGTTCTCGGCCTCGTCGTAGTTCTGGCCGAGGGCGGAGATCTCGATGCCCGTCGGCGTTGATCTGCTGACTCGATCGAGGCGGCCTGGGCCTTCAGGCTGGCGATCGAGGCCGCACCGGCGGGGCTGCTTGCGCCGAGCACAGGGAGTGCCGTGCACAAGGCAACGGCCATGGCAGTCAGAACGGGTCCCGACCCCCGCCGGAGCAGAAGACCGCTCCGCTCTGACCGCGGCGTGGAGTGGCCTAAAGGCCTCTCGACGTCAGTCACGATGCCCGACATCTTTATGGGCGCGGCCGACCAGGGTCAAACACCCGTTGGACCGGTTCGGGCACCGCAGGGGTCGCCGACCTTGAAGCCCCAGGTGAGCGCTGCAACTTGGCAGAAGTGTGAAGATTTGGTGACTGCGGTCCTACCGGCGGTGGGATGCCGTCTTCCGGCGGATTTGTCCTGTCTCCTACCGGACGCGACCTCTCTTGAAACGGATCCGACCCGTTACCATCTGGGCCATGTCCGCTCGCTCCCGTGACCTGCCCCGTCGCTCCTGCCTCTCGACCCCGGCCTCGAGCGACCGATTCCTGGCCAAGGCGCCCACCGTGGCGGCCGACATGACGTTCCTCGACCTGGAGGACGCGGTCGCCCCCCTCGAGAAGGTCGGCGCGCGGGCGAAGGCGGTCGACGCCATCAAGAACCTGCCCTGGGACGAGCGGGTCCTGTGCGTGCGGATCAACGCCTGGGACACCAAGTGGACCTACGGCGACGTCATCGAGGTGGTGGGCGGGGCCGGCGAGCGGCTCGACGAGGTCATGCTGCCCAAGGTCCAGTCGGCGGCCGAGGTGATCGCCCTCGACCTGCTGCTCACCCAGGTGGAGGAGAACAGCGGGCTGGCGCGGGGCCACATCGGTATCGAGGCCCAGATCGAGACGACCCGCGGGCTCATCAACGTCGAGGAGATCTGCGCGGCGTCGCCGCGTCTCGAGGCGATCATCTTCGGGCCCGCCGACTTCGCGGCCTCCATGGAGATGCCGATCCTGACCGGCGGTGTCCAGATCCCCGAGTACCCCGGCGACCACTTCCACTACGTCTTCTCCAAGATCCTGATGGCCGGTCGGGCCAACGGCCTCCAGGTCATCGACGGTCCGTTCCTCTACGTCCGCGACAACGACGCCCTGCGGGCCTACGCGCGAGCGCACCAAGATCCTCGGCTACGACGGGAAGTGGGCGCTCACGCCCGATCAGGCGCTGGTGCTGAACGAGGTCTACTCGCCCACCCAGGAGCAGTTCGACCGCGGCCTTCGACATCTTGGAGGCCTACCGCCGGGCCACCGAGGAGAACCGCATGGGCTCGGTCATGTTCGGCGACGAGATGATCGACGAGGCCAGCCGCAAGATCGCCAACAAGTTCGTCTTCCGCGGCGAGCGGGCCGGACTGCGGCGCTCGCCCGCCTGAATCCGGCGGGCGGCCTCAGCCCGCTCGCTCGAGCAGCTGGCGGGCGATGACCTTGAGCGCCAGCGTCTCGTCGGCGCCCTCGAAGATCGAGAGCACCCGGGCGTCGACGAAGTAGCGGCTCACGGCGAACTCCTCGGCGTAGCCCATGCCGCCGTGGATCTGCATGGCCTCCCGGGTGACCCACTCGGCCGCCCGGCACACGTAGGCCTTCACCATCGACGCCTCCATCGCGCCCTCGCCCTTGGCCATGCGCCGCGCCACCTCGTAGGAGAACTGGCGGGCCGCCTGGATGATGACCGCCATGCGGGCCAGCTTGACCTGGGTCAGCTGGTAGTCGAGCACCGGCGTCCCGAACACCCTGCGCTCGGTGGCGTAGGCGAACGCCGCCTCGTAGGCCGCCTGCATGACGCCGAGAGCCCGGGCCGCCGTCTGCAGCCGACCGTTCTCGAAACCCTGCATCTGCAGGTAGAAGCCCCTGCCCTCGCCCTCGGCCTCGCCGACCAGGTTGGCGGCGGGGACGAACCAGTTCTCGAAGGCCAGCTCGTAGGAGTGCATGCCGCGGTAGCCGATCGTGTCGATCGGCCGGCCCTCCAGCCGACCCGGCGAGCTCGGCCCGCTCTTGGTCGAACACGAAGCCGTGGCCATCGCCCACGCGGCTTTTCGACGATGAACATCGACAGTCCCCGGTGGGCCTTGGCGCGGTCGGGGTCGGTGCGGGCCAGCAGCATGAGGACCTCGGCCCGGGCGGCGAAGGTGCACCAGGTCTTCACGCCGTTGATGAGCCACCCGCCCTCGGTCGGGAGTGGCGGAGGTCGTGATCCCCGCCACGTCGGAGCCGAAGTCCGGTTCGGTCACGGCGACGGCGGCCAGGACCTCGGCCGTGGCCAGCTTGGGGAGCCAATGGCGCTTCTGGTCCTCGGTGCCGCCGCGTGACGAGGGCGCGCGTGAGGATCTCGGGCCTCGTCATGAGCGAGCCGCCGATGGCGAGGGAGCCCCAACTCAGCTCCTCGGTGGCCACGACCATCCCGAGGTAGTCGCTCTCTCCGCCGGTCGCGAACCCGCCGTAGGACTCGGGGACCGACAGCCCGAAGCCGCCCAGCTCGCCCAGGCCGAGAATGATCTCCTCGGGCACGTCGTCGTTGCTGCGGTGGACATGCTCGGCGTGGGGGCGGACCTTCTCCTCGGCGAAGCGGTGGAAGGTGGTCCGAACGAGCTCGAAGTCCTCGCTCAAATGCCGGGGGCCCTGCTCGCCGCAAAGGCCGGCGAGCAGCTCGGGCCGGCGCCACGTCGCCAGGAAACCCTCGAGCGGCCCTGACCAGCCCGGAACGGTTCCCCAGTCGGCCTCCCGGCCGAGCACCTTGGTCGCCAGATCGACCACCATGTCGGCGACGAAGGCGCAGGCCAGGCGGCCCTCGACGTCACCGAGCGCCCCGTAGTCGAGTGCCGTGCCGGCGATGGCCACCCCGGCCGCGGCGTGGGCCAGGTCGTAGGCGACCAACTGGTTGGCGTCGACGCCACCGCGCGCGCCACGCTGGCCGCCGCCGCGTCGACGACGCCGCGGGCGAGGGACACCGCTGCTGCTGCTGCGGCCAGGTCGGCCGGGTCCCGGTCGGTCACCGCCCGACCCTATCCGGGGCCCTCGCGGCGTCCCACGATCGTGACGAGCGGCGGGAGCACGATCGGGTCGTCTCCCGGGTCGACGCCCGTCAGCTCCGCCAGGTACGTGTGCACCGGCCCTGGCCCGACGCCGGCCGGGGCCTCGGCCCAGGCGTCGACGATCTCGAGCCCGGCGTCACGGGCGAGCGCGGGCAGCAATGCCCCGATGTCCGGGTGCCGGGCGTCGGGCATCGACAGTGGGGAGCCGCCGACCCGCCCGGCCGTGGTGATCGGCTCCTGCGCCACCACCCAGCCGCCCGGCCGCACGGCACGGGTCATCCGGCGGAGCACCGCGGCGGGCTCCAGCACATGCAGGAGCAGGAACCGGCAGAAGGCGAGGTCCACCGGCTCGGGCAGCGTGAGGTCCTCGCCCGCCTGGGTGATGGCGATCACCTGGCTGTGGGCCGCCGCCGCTTGAGCAACCTCGTCGCGGGCCAACGGGTCGCTGTCGACCGCGTAGACCCGGCCCGTGTGGCCGACCACCTCCGCCATGGCGACCGATACGTCGCCGCCGCCCGCTCCGACGTCGACGCAACGCCAGCCCGGCCCGAGCCCGAGCCGCTCGAGGGCCGTGGCCAACGGTCGGCGGTACACGTCGTCGCGCAGTCCCTTGAGCTCGGTCATCGAACGGCGGCGGCGGTTGTCGGCACCTCGGAGTGCACGCCGGGAGTCTTCCACGAGCCGCCGCGCTCGGCCGATAACCTCCCTGGCGTGAAGGTAACCATGCTGCTGTGCGACGCCGCCCAAGTCTCCGACGGGAAGCTCTACATCTTGGGGGGCGGGTGGAGCATGACCGGCCCGGACCCCGTGCCTTCGGCCGTCGCGCTCAAGATCGAGGTCGACTGGAACGAGGCCGGGGCCAGCCACCACTGGGAGCTCTTCTTGGAGGACGCCGACGGCCGTCCGACGATGATCGACACACCCGACGGCTCCCAGCCGGTCGAGGTACGCGGCGATTTCTCGGTCACCCAGCCCGCCGGTATTCCCGAGGGATCGCCGATCGACGTGGCGCTGGCCGTGAACCTCGGACCCATCCCGCTCGTCCCGGGGACTCGCTACGTGTGGCGACTCACCATCGACGGCGAGTCCCTGCCCGGTGCGGCGGTCGGGTTCACCACCCGGCCTCGCCCGCTCGGTCCGTGATCACCGGGCGCCGGGGCACCGAGCGCGCCCAGGAGGGAACACCCCGCCGATGACGACCATCGATCGACCCTTCGGTCGCTCGTACGAGGACTTCGAGATCGGCGACATCTACCGGCACTGGCCGGGCAAGACGATCACCGAATACGACGACCATCTCTTCTGCATGATCACGATGAACCACCACCCGCTGCACACGAATGCCTGGTTCGCCGAGCACGACACGGTCCAGGGGAGGAACGTCGTGGTGGGCAATCTCGTCTACTCGTTGGCCCTCGGCATGAGCGTGCCCGACGTGAGCGGATCGTGCATCGCCAATCTCGAGGTCGAGTCGCTCATCCACCGCAATCCGACGTTCCACGGCGACACGATCTACGCCGAGACCAAAGTCGTCGACAAGGTGGAGTCCAAGTCGAAGGACGACCGCGGGATCGTCACCGTCGAGACCAAGGCATTCAACCAGGACGGCCTGGAAGTCTGCTTCTTCCGGCGCAAGGTCATGGTGTGGAAGGCGAAGAGCGCGCCGCCCCGCAGGCGGCCCTACGGGGACGACGTCTGGGGTTGAGCGCCCGGGCGCCTTCGACGCGTCCGTTGGCCCGTCTCGTGGCGAACTGGGGCGCCGATCATCGTCGCGACTTTCCCTGGCGCGACACACGCGACCCCTGGCGGGTGCTCGTGAGTGAGGTGATGCTCCAACAGACGCAGGCGGCCCGGGTTGTGGGCCCCTACGCAGCGGTTCGTCTCGCAGTTTCCGACCCCGCGGGCCTGCGCCACGGCCGAGGTCGGCGACGTCGTCCGCGCCTGGGGCGGGCTCGGCTACAACCGCCGTGCCGTCTATCTGTTCCGCGCCGCCCAACGGATCGTCTCGCTCCACGGCGGTGCGGTGCCTCCCGGTCTGGCCGACCTGCGCGCCCTGCCGGGCGTCGGCGACTACACCGCAAGGGCCGTTCTCGCATTCTCGTTCGAACAGGACGTCGCGGTGGTCGACACCAACGTGTTCCGCGTGGTGTCGCGCGCAGTGGCCGGCCGCCCCGTCTCGGCCGGGGAGGCGCAGGGCCTGGCCGACTCGTTGGTCCCGGCCGGGTCCGCCTGGGCGCACAACCAGGCGATGCTCGATCTCGGCGCGGCCCACTGCACCGCCCGGCCCAGCTGCGACGACTGTCCGATCCGCTCGAGGTGTGCCTGGGCGGCCCTCGGGTGGCGGGACCCGGACCCGTCCCGACCGGCAGGTGCCCGTCGGCCGGCCCCTTTCTCGGGTTCGGACCGACAGGGCCGGGGTCGGCTGGTGGCCGAGCTCCGGGACCGAGCCGTGGCCGCTGCCGAACTCGCTCGGGTCGCCGGCTGGCCGGACGACGAGCCCCGCGCCCGCCGGATCGCCGACTCGCTGGTTGCCGACGGGCTGGCCCGGTGGGGAGAGGAGAGCGCGCTCGTCTTGGCCTGATGGGCGCTGGCGGGCGCAGTCGCGACGCTACGGCCGTTGACCGTCCGGGAAGCGATTTCAGCGCGAGAAGTGGCCCCAGGGTGAATTCCAAGCGGCGTTGCGTCGGAGTGCGGGGGTATTCTTTGCGGGTGGAGCTCACGTTCTACGGGACACGCGGCTCCTGCCCGTGTGCTGGCGAGCAGTACACGGTCTATGGCGGGAACACCGCGTGCGTCGGCGTCACCTTCGAGACCGGCGAGCCGATCATCCTCGACCTCGGCACCGGCCTGCGTGCTCTCGGGGCCACGTTGGACGGGCCGGAGTCCTCGGGTCTGCCGCCGTTCCGCGCGAGCGTGCTGCTCACCCACCTCCACCTCGACCACGTGGTCGGACTGCCCTTCTTCTCCCCGCTGCGCCACGGGGACTCGGTGCTCGACATCTACGGGCCGAAGCAGCCCGACGGGGACCTGGCCGATGCGCTGTCCGCGCTGGTCCAACCGCCCTTCTTTCCGGTACCGCTGGCCGTGCTCCCCGGGCAGATCCACTGTCACGACACGGCGGACGAAGACCTGGCGATCGGCTCGGCCAAGGTCCGGGCCCGCTCCGTCTCCCACCGCGGACCCACGCTCGGCTACCGCATCGAGGCCGACGGCACGAGCATCGCCTACATCCCGGACCATCAGCAGCCCACCGAGCACGACGACCTCGACGACGGCGTGCTCGAACTCTGTTCCGGCGTCGACGTGCTGATCCACGACGGCCAGTACACGGAGGCCGAATTGGCCGCCAAGCCGCACTGGGGTCACTCGACGGCGGCCTATGCCGTGCGGATCGCCAGGGAGGCCGACGTTCGCCAGCTCGTGCTGTTCCACCACGATCCGGCCCACGGCGACGCCCAGGTGGACCAGCTGCTGGAACGGGCGCGGGAGCTGGCCGGTGGCCGGTTCGCGGTCGACGCGGCCCGCCAGGGCGAACGGCTGACCCCGGGTCGCCGCTGAGCCCTGTGGCGGTGGGGGAGGCGGAGCCACCGGCAACCCAGGGCGTCGACGGGCGGCGGTTCCGCGACGTCCTCGGGCACTTCGCGAGCGGGGTCACCGTTGTCACCGCCCTGGACGCAGATCCGGTCGGCTTCACGTGCCAGGCCTTCGCCGCGCTGTCGCTCGAGCCGCCGATGGTCCTGTTGGCTCCGGCGAAGTCCTCGACGAGTTGGCCGCGCATCGCCCGGGCCGGCGCGTTCTGCGTCAACGTCCTGGCGAGGGACCAGGCGGCGCTCGCCCGGTCGTTCAGCGTGTCGGGGGCGGACAAGTTCGCCGGCGTCGAGTGGCGTCCGGGGGAGGCCACCGGTGCCCCGGTCCTGGGCGGCGCCTTGGCCTGGGCGGAGTGCCGGCTGGAGCAGATCTTCGATGCCGGGGATCACGAGCTGGTCACCGGCTTCGTCCTGGCGCTGGAGGTGAGCGACGGGGAGCCGCTCCTCTTCTATCGCGGGGGGTTCGGCACCTTCTCGGCCTGAGCCGCCGCAGTAACCTCGGCCCTCGTGGCCACCATCTGCCCGTCGGAGCGGATCGCCGGCGTCGTGGTCGTCGAGCCCGATGTGCACGCGGACCCACGCGGCCGGTTCGTCGAGACCTATCGGCGTGAGTGGTTCGGTGACGTCGCCGAGATGGTCCAGGCCAACCGGTCCGAGAAGTCGGCCGGCTCCTTGGCCGGTCTCCACTACCACCGGCTCCAGACGGACTACTTCTACGCGCTGCGGGGCCGGGCCCGGTTCGGCCTGTGTGACCTGCGTCGCGGTTCGGCGACCGAGGGGGCGACGCTCGTCATCGAGCTCAGCGAGGAGGAGGACCGGGGGCTCCTCGTCCCCCCCGGTGTGGCCCACGGCTTCCTGGCCGTGACCGACGCGCTCGTGACCTACCTGGTCGATCACTACTACGACGCCTCGGACGAGTTCGGGGTGGCCTGGAACGATCCCGAGATCGGAATCGCCTGGGGCATCGAGGACCCGGTGCTCTCGGCCCGCGACGGGGCGAACCCGCGGCGCTCCGAGATCCCGTCGGCGCTCCTCCCGCTCGCGCCCCCCGCCACCGCGCACTGAACGCGCCGCGGCGGCAGAGGTCGGTTGACCTGGGCAGAGTCCGGTACCGAGCACGCCCGAGGTGCCCCCGTCCTGTTGAATGTAGGGATGGCGCTGCTCTACGCGGCCGTGGTGCTGGTTGTCGTGAGCCTCATCGCGTTCTTCGCGATGCGCCGGCGAGGCGGTGAGCGCCTGCATTCGGTCGACGGGTACCGCCGGACGCTGACCACGCTCCAAGACGTGCGGTCCCGGTCGTTGACGGGCAGCGGCAGCGTGCGCATCCTCGGGTCCTCGAGCACGGTCGCCGACCCCGAGCGGCCCGCCCGGACCCTCGAGCCTCCGTACCCGGCGGGCACGGGGCGACCCCCTCCGGACTACCGCGGCCCCTCGGTCGAGCCGCCGGCCCGGAGCGCGCGGGCGGGACAGCGCCGGCGCGAGCGGGCCATCGCCCAGATGAGCCGACGGCCGCGGCGGATCGGGGGCCCGCTGGCCGCGGCGGCGGTCGTCATCGCGGCGGTGACCGGACTCGCCATCGCCGGCGCGCACAGCCGCCATCCCCAGCCCAAGGCCAAGAGCAAGACGAGCACCCGGTCCGGATCCCACGGCGGAACGTCCGCCCGGCACAAGGGCCACACGCGCCCGCCGCCCACGACGACCACGACGTTCCCCACCACGTTCGTGGCCAGTGGGTCGACCAGCAGCACGGTGACCTACTCGGTGCCCACCCTCAACTACACGCTCAACCTCACCACCACCAGCGGAGCCTCTTGGATCGAGGTGACCAATTCGGCCGGGATGACGATCGTCGCTGAGACGCTCCCGGCCGGACAACACAAGGCGATCCCCCTCAGCGGCGACGCCCGGGTGATCCTGGGAGCGCCTGGATTTGTCCAGGTCAAGGTCGATAGTGCGGCGGTGGTCCTGCCTGGGGGGATTTCCGAGATGCTCTTCGACACGCCCCCGGCACCCACCACGACCACGACGACGACGTGATCCGGCCGCCCGGACGGTTCCGGGCGCGGCATCGAGTTGTTACTATCCAGATAGGGGAAATACCGCCTCAACACCGGTCCCGACCACGCAGCCGGGCCCAAGGAGCTTTCCATGGCAGCAGTCGACCTCGATCTCGGTCGTTACCAGCTCGGCTGGAGCGACGAGGAGGACTATGTCTTCAAGCCCAAGAAGGGCTTGAACGAGGACATCGTCCGCGAGATGTCGGCCATGAAGGGCGAGCCTGACTGGATGCGGGACTTCCGGCTGAGCGCGTTCAAGCGGTTCAACCGCAAGGCGCTCTTCCCGCTCTTCCGGGGCATGGGCGAGCGCATCGAGCGCGACCTCGCCGGTTTGGATTTCGACAACATCTACTACTACGTGAAGCCGACGGAGGGGCAGGTCAAGGACTGGAACGACCTCCCCGACACGATCAAGAACACCTACGAGAAGCTGGGGATCCCAGAAGCGGAGCGCAAGTACCTCTCGGGCGTCACCGCCCAGTACGAGAGCGAAGTGGTCTTCCACCGCAACCGGGCCGACCTCGAGGCCCAGGGCGTGTTGTTCTGCGACATGGACACGGCGGTGCGCGAGTACCCCGATCTCGTGCGCCGGTGGTTCGGCACGTTGATCCCCCCGGGCGACAACAAGTTCGCGGCGCTCAACTCGGCGGTCTGGTCGGGGGGCTCGTTCATCTACGTCCCGCCCGGCGTCACCGTCGAGATGCCGCTCCAGGCCTACTTCCGGATCAACACGGAGAACATGGGTCAGTTCGAGCGGACGCTGATCATCGCCGACGAGGGCTCCCAGGTGCACTACATCGAGGGCTGCTCCGCGCCGGTGTACTCCACCGACTCGTTGCATTCGGCGGTGGTCGAACTGGTCGCCCTGGCGGGCAGCCGCATCACCTACACGACCATCCAGAACTGGTCCAACAACGTCTACAACCTCGTGACCAAGCGGGCCCGGGCCGAGGCGGAGGCGCATGTCGAGTGGATCGACGGCAACATCGGGTCGCGCCTCACCATGAAGTACCCGTCGGTCTATCTCATGGGCCCGAAGGCCTCGGGCGAGGTCCTCTCGGTGGCCTACGCCGGACCCGGACAGCATCAGGACGCCGGGGCGAAGATGATCCACGCCGCCCCCGAGACAACGTCCACCATCGTGTCCAAGTCGATCTCCAAGGGCGGTGGCATGACCACCTACCGGGGCACCGTCCACGTCAACGAGGGGGCCAAGGGGGCCAAGTCCTTCGTCCGCTGTGATGCCCTACTCCTAGACGAGGACTCGATCTCCGAAACCAAGCCCTACATGGAGGTCGGGGAGCGCGACGCCCGGATCGGCCACGAGGCGACCGTGTCCAAGGTGGGCGACGAGCAACTCTTCTACCTCATGAGCCGCGGCCTTTCGGAGAGCCAGGCCATGGGAATGATCGTCAACGGCTTCATCGAGCCCATCACCCGGACGCTGCCGATGGAGTACGCGGTGGAGTGGAGCCGGCTCATCGAGCTGCAGATGGAGGGCTCGGTCGGGTAGTCGGGATGGCGAGGCCCTCCGACAGTGGCACGATGGTGGTGTGCCGATGCGTGAGGAGTGCAAGCACTTCCAAAGCCGGACCTACCCCTCAGGTGAGGTGGCACGGTTCTGCGTCCTCGACCTCGCACCCGATGCCCCGTGGCGCTGCCCCGAGAATTGCCCCCGCTACGAACGCCGCCTGGCGGACGTGGGATGGGTCCACGGCAGCCTGGTCTCGCCCCCGGTCGAGGTGGCGCCGGACGTGCCGGCAGCCGAGGCGTCCGAGCTGCTCAGCCAGGCCGAGGAGATCGTGAATGAGATCGCCCCCGGCGTGCTGGCCGACGTGCGCGCCGAGGACGCCCGCCAGGAACGCAAGGCCAATCGCCGCACCCGGCGGTGGTGGCACGGTCGCGGCTGACCCACCGATTGCGCCGCCGGGATCGCTGATCCGCGGCGGCACGCCCCACGAAAGGTCCAGTGCACACCTTTACCGTTGACGACGCCACGGCCCTCGGCGGTCCGCAGTGGCTGGCGCGTCGGCGACGCGAGGCGGCCGAGGCGCTGCAGACCCTGTCGGTGCCCACGGCCGAGAGCGATGTGTGGCGCTACTCGCCCATCGAGGAGCTCGATCTCGACTCCTACGCCCCGAGCCCGGCGAGCAGCAACGGGGCGCACTCGCCGCGGCCGACGAGGCCCGGGCGCTGGCCCGGGCCCTCGGCGGAGTGGGCGGGCTGGCCATCGTCGACGGTGGACGGCTCGTCGAGATCGAGCGGGCCGGCCTCCCCGACTCGGTCACCCTCGGGCGCGCCGTCGAGACGGCGTCACCGGAAGCCTTCGGACAGGTGGTCTCGAGCGGCGAGATCTTTGTGTCGTTGAGCGACACGTTCGCGCCCGACGTGATCGTGATCGACGTGCCGGGCCGGACCCACGTGGACGCACCGATACTGGTGGTCCATTGGTGTGACCCCGCTGCGGCCACCGGCACCGAGGGCGGCGCCCTCTTTCCCCGCACGGTCGTCCAGGTGGGGGACGGATCCACGGTGGGGGTCATCGAAGTGCTGATCGGCGGCCGTCGGCCGGGCGTGGGCTGGTCGTGCCGGTGACCGAGCTCAGCGTCGGCGACGGCGCGCAGCTGTCCTATGTGGGCATCCAACAGCTCGGTGCGGAGGCGTGGCACATCGGCCGCATCGGGGCGACGGTCGGGCGGGACGCGACGCTGCGGAGCTTCACGGTCGGCCTGGGGGGCGACTACGACCGGTCGCGCACCGATGCGGTCGTGACCGGGCAGGGCAGCTCGACCGAGCTGCGGTCCGCCTACTTCGGCTCGGGCGACCAGATCCACGACGTGCGGACCATGCAGGACCACGCCGCCCCACGCTCGACGAGCGACCTGCTGTGCAAGGGGGCCGTGGCCGAGCAGCTCGCGCTCGATCTACAGCGGCCTCATCCGCGTGCGGCAACGGCGCGGTCCGCTCGGACGCGATGCAGACCAACCACAACCTGGTGCTCGACGAGTCGGCCCACGCCGACTCGGTGCCCAACCTCGACATCGAGGAGAACGACGTGCGCTGCAGCCACGCGTCGACCGTCGGTCCGGTCGACGAGGACCAGCGCTACTACCTCGAGTCCCGCGGGCGTACCGCCGATCGCGGGCCGAGCGGCTGATCGTGCTCGGGTTCTTCGACGACATCATCGAGCGCGTGCCGGTCGCCGCCTCCGCCCCGCTACCTCGCGCGGCGTTCGGCGAACGCCTGGCCGAGTCCTGGCACGAGGATCCGCCGTCGCCGGGATCCGAAGGAGCCGACGATGGCTGAGCGCGTCGTGCTGTGCCGGGTGGACGACCTGGCGTCGGGCGAGGCCCGCCGGTTCGACGTCGACTCGGACAGCGGATCGCCCTCGTTCGCATCGAAGAGGAGTTCTTCGCCCTCGGCGATCGCTGCAGCCACGAGGACTACTCGCTGTCCGAGGGCGAGGTGTGGGCCGAGACCTGCGAGATCGAATGCCCGCGCCACGGCAGCATGTTCGATCTGCGCACCGGCGAGGCGTGTTCGCTGCCCGCGACGACGCCGGTCCCGAAATACGAGGTCGAGGTGGCTGGCGGCGACGTGACGGTCGTGCTCCCGTGAGTGCACACGAGCTGGTGATCTCCGGCCTGCGGGCCGAGCTGGGCGGGGTCGAGGTTCTCCACGGGGTGGACCTGGTGGTGCCGGGCGGCCAGGTCCACGTCGTGATGGGCCCGAACGGCTCGGGGAAGAGCACGCTCGCCCACGCCCTCATGGGGCGACCGGGCACCACGGTGACGGGCGGCAGCATGACCATCGACGGCACCGAGCTGCTGGGCCTGGCGCCGCTGGGAGCGGGCCCGGGCCGGGCTGTTCCTCGCCCTGCAGCAGCCGATCGAGGTGCCGGGGGTGCTGCTCGAGGCGCTGCTGGCGGAGGCCGGGGCCGGTGCCCGACGGCTCGTCGGAAACGCTGCCGAGCGCCTGGTGTCCGAGGCGACAGGCGATCGGGTTCGACCACCGCTTCTTGGACCGGCCGCTCAACGTCGATCTGTCGGGGGGCGAGCGGAAGCGCAACGAGGTCCTGCAACTGAGCATGCTGCGTCCACCGTTCTGCGTGTTGGACGAGATCGACTCCGGGCTTGGACGTCGACGCCTTGGCCGCGGTGGCCCGACGCATCGAGCGGGCGACGGCCGAGTGGGGGATGGGCGTCCTCGCGGTGACCCACTTCCGGCGGCTGCTGGTGGAGCTGCCGCGCCGACGCGGTGCACGTGCTGGTCCGCTGGTCGCATCGTGGCCAGCGGCGGACCGGAACTGGCCGATGAGCTGGACCGGTCCGGCTACGCGGCTTACGGGACCGTCTGATCAGACGGAACGGTGGCCCGCAGGGGTGCCGCTAAGAATTCGCTAAGAGGTCCCGCCGCCCCTGCCTGCGGTGTCCTGGGATTTTGCCCCGCTGTTGGTACCGTTGGCCCGATGGCCAGTGGTCGCTCCTCTGGCGGATCGGGTCCGCAAGGCCGTCGCCCGGGTGCCGATCCGTACCGGGGACTCGCCAGTCTGGGCGAAGGACCGGCCCGCCGACCCCCTCCGGACCCATTGGCGGCGTGGCCAACGAAGGTGGCCTGCGGGCGCTCGGCCACCAGATCGAGGGGCGTCCGCCGCCGCGCGGCGGCCGAGGCGGCGGCCGAGGCGGCGGTCGAGGAGGCGGTCGAGGCGGCAAGGGAGGTCGAGGTGGTCACCGGCGCCCACGCTGGAGCCGGCGCAAGAAGGTGCTCACCACGCTCGGCGTGGTGATCGTCCTCATCCTCATCGCAATCGGCGGCAGCTACGCCTATCTCCAATACGACTTCGGGCAGGTGACGAAGATCGCCTGCTCCGTCTGCGCGGCCCCTGCCAACGACGCGATCGCGCCCTTCAACGTCCTCATCGTCGGGTCGGACACGCGGGCCGGCAACACGGGCCAGGCGGCCAAGTCGTTCGGCACCGAGTCGCGAGGTCGGCGGCCAGCGCAGCGACACCATCAAGATCCTCCACGTCGATCCCGTCTCGAAGACGGCCCAGCTGCTCTCGATCCCCCGGGACACCTGGGTCGAGATGTCCGGGCTGCCCGAGCAGCAGCGGGCTCGACCGGGCCGAACAAGATCAACACCGCCTACAACAACGGACCGGTGCCGCTGGTCGCAGACGATCCAGAACACGTTCGGCATCCCGATCTACGCACTTCGTCGTCATCGACTTCATCGGTCTCATCAACGCCGTCCAGTCGGTCGGCGGGATCAACATGCACTTCAACTACCCGGTGCGCGACAACGACAACGGCAACAACAACTCGGGCCTCGACATCACGACCACCGGGTGCATCAGACTTGAACGGCAACCAGGCACTGGCCCTCGCCCGGTCGCGCTACTTCGAGTACGACGACCCGGCCGACGGGCGGGTGGACCTACGACCCCACCTCGGACATCGGCCGGATCGAGCGCCAGAACCTGATCATCGAGGCGCTGATCACGAAGGTCGAGTCGACCTACAACCCGCTGACGCCTGAAGTCGTTCCTCGACTCGGTGGTCCACGACATCGCGATCGACAAGAACCTGGGCCTGGGCGAGCTCTACAGCCTGGCCAGCAGCTACCACGCGTTCTCGCCGTCGAAGCTGAAGACCTACACCCTGCCGACGACCGCGGGCGGAGACGCCGGGCGGTGCCGACGATCGAGGTGGTCGAGGAGCCGCAGGCCCAGCAGATGCTGACCGCCGTTCCTCGGGACGCCACCCAACGCCATCACGACGCCGCCGCTCGACGAGTACAGCGAACCCGATCAGCGTCCCCGCCGGCTCGGGGGCCTACGCCGACGTCCACCAGCGGCGCGGGTACCACGACGACCGACCACCGCGCGCGACCGCGCCGACGCCGATCCCGGCCTACGACCCGACGCCCTGTTAGCGCGGGCCGGATCCGGTCAGGCGGTTTCGGCCAGCTCGTCGAGGCCCTGGATCAGGGCGTTCCAGCTCAACGTGGCGCACTTGATCCGGACGGGGAACTTCACGACGCCCTGGAGGGCGGCCAGCTCGCCCATCTGCTCGAGGTCGATCGGCTGCGGCTCTGCCGCCTCAGCCGACGCCTCCTCGACCCCGGTGGTCCTGTCGTCGCCGAGGGTCGCCTCGTGCACCGACATCATCGTCTTGAAGACCGCGGATCAGGCGCGCGGACCTCGTCGACGGACTTGCCCTTCACGGCGGCCGACATGAGCGAGCCCGACGACTGGCTGATCGAGCAGCCCGAGCCGGCGATCTTGATGTCGGTCAGCTTGCCGTCGGCGACCTCCAGGCTGAGGACGACCTCGTCGCCGCAGAGGGGGTTGAAGCCCTCGACCCGGTGGGCCGGCGGGGCGGCAGCTCGCCCGCGGTTGCGGGGCGAGCGGTAGTGGTCGAGGATGATCTCTCGGTAGAGGTCTTCGAGGTCGGGCATCAGGGCCTCCCGGTGGCCCGTTCGACGTCACCCGAACAATCTACCGACTTCGTCTGAGCCCTTCGATCAGCACGTCGATGTCGTGCTCGTCGTTGAAGACGCCGAACGAGGCCCGGGCGGTCGCCGGCACGCCCAGCCGGCGCATGAGCGGCTTGGCGCAGTGGTGGCCGGGCCGGACGCACACGCCGAACTGGTCGAGCACCTGGGCCACGTCGTGGGCGTGGACGTCGTCGAGCGCGAGCGAGAGCACGCCGCCGCGGTCGGGCCCGGCCGGTGGCCCGAAGATGGTGCAACCGGTCCCCGAAGCGCTCGCGAGAGCGCGTCGATCGCGTAGCTGGTGAGCGCCAGCTCGTGGGCCCGGACCCGCTCCATGCCGAGGCCGTTCAGGTAGTCGACGGCGGCGCCGAGACCGACCGCCTCGGCGATCGGCGGGGTGCCCGCCTCGAAGCGGGCCGGCGGCTCGGCCGGCAAGAACCGCTCCAGACTGACATCGAGGATCATCCCGCCGCCGCCCAGGAACGGGCGGCATCGACGTCGAGCAGCGCAGCCGCGTGCCCACAGCACGCCGATGCCCGGTCGGCCCCAGCATCTTGTGGCCGGAGAAGGCCAGGAAGTCCACGTCGAGCGTCTTCACGTCGACCGGCAGGTGGGGAACCGACTGCGCGCCGTCGGCGACCACGAGCGCCCCGGCCGCGTGGGCGGCCTCGGCGATCACGTCGAGCGGGTTGATCGTGCCGAGCACGTTGGACATGGCGGTGATGCCGACCAGCTTGGCGCCGACCAGCAGCCGGTCGAGGTCGGACAGGTCGAGCCGCCCGGCACCGTCGATCGGGATGAAGCGGAGCTCGATGCCGCGCTCGGCGGCCAGCATCTGCCAGGGGACGAGGTTGGCGTGGTGCTCCATCTCGGTCAGCACGACCACGTCGCCCGCGCCGAGGTTGGCGCGGCCCCAGCTCCAGGCAACGAGGTTGATCGCCTCGGTGGCGTTCTTGGTGAAGACGATCTCGTGGTCCGGGTCCGGCGCGCCGATGAACCGGCCGACCTGTCGGCGGGCGTCCTCGTAGCACCACGGTCGCCTCCTCGGCGGTGGCGTAGACGCCGCGGTGCACGTTGGCGTGCGTGGTCTCGTAGTAGTGCTCGATGGCGGCGATCACCTAGCGCGGGCTGGAGGGAGGACGCGGCCGAGTCGAGGTAGACGATCGGCCGGTCGTGCACCATGCGGGTGAGGAGCGGGAAGTCCTTGCGGACGACCTCGGCGTCGATCGGGTCGAGGCTCACGGCCATCTCAGGCCCGCCAGGCTTCGTAGCCGTCGGCCTCGATCCGTGCGGCCAGCTCCCGCCCGCCGCTTTCGACGATCCGGCCGTCGATCATGAGGTGGACACGGTCGGGCACGAGGTCTTCGAGGAGCCGCAGGTAGTGGGTGACGACGAGCACCGCCATCTCGGGGTGCGCGGCGCGCACGGTGTGCACGCCGCGGCCGACCACGCCCAGCGCGTCGACGTCGAGGCCCGAGTCGGTCTCGTCGAGCACGGCGACCCGCGGCTCGAGGAGCGCCATCTGGAGGATCTCGTTGCGCTTGCGCTCGCCGCCCGAGAATCCCTCGTTCAGGTAGCGCTCCGCGAAGGCCGGGTCCATCCCGAGCCGCTCCATCCACTCGGTCAGGGCGAAGCGCACCTCGAGCACCGAGAGGTCGATCCCCTGGCGGGCCGACATGGCCTGGCGCAGGAACTGGGTCACCGAGACGCCACTGATCGCCTCGGGGTACTGGAAGGCGAGGAACAGCCCGGCCTTGGCCCGCACGTCGGTCGCCCACTGCGTCACGTCCTCGCCGTCGAGGCGGATGGCGCCCGCAGGTGACCTCGTAGCTGGGGTTGCCGAGCAGCGTGTGGCGAGCGTGGACTTGCCGGCGCCGTTGGGCCCCATGAGGGCGTGCACCTCGCCGGCCCCCACGCTGAGGTCGACGCCTCGGAGGATCTCGGCCCCCTCCACCCGCACGTGCAGATCGGAGACCTCGAGCAGCGCGTGGGGCGGTGGGCACGATCAAAAGTCTACTACTTTGGTCAGCTTTTGACGACGGCCGAATGCTCGCCCGCCCGCTCCGCTCGTCCGGAAAGCGCTGGTCAGAGGCATCGCCGGTCAGAGGCGTCGCCGACGGCGACGCGTTCACCAGCCGCGGTCGACCCATTCCTGGAGGTGCGGGGACTCCGAGCCGATGGTCGTCGAGGCGCCATGGCCGGGCAGGACCAGCGGTGTCGGCGTCGTAGCGGGCGAAGAGTCGGTCCTCGATCGAGCGGATGATCGTCGGGAAGTCCCCGCCCTCGAACGTGGTGTTGCCGGGGCCGCCCGGGAACAGCGTGTCGCCGCTCAAGAGCAGCGGCGTGCCCTCGACGGCGAAGCACATCGACCCCGGGCGTGTGGCCGGGCGTGGCGATGGTCTTCAGGCGCAGCCGCCCGACCTCGAGGACCGAGTCGTCCTCCAGGATCAGGTCGTAGGAGGGGAGCATGGCGGCGTCGGCCTGCGGTCACCGCGACCGAGATCCCCGCCTCGCGCACGGCGGGCACCGCCTGGATGTGGTCCCAGTGCCCGTGCGTCTCGACGACCTGGGTGACCCCGAGGCAGCTGGCAGACCTCGAGCAGCGACTCGTGCTCGTTGGCGGCGTCGACCAGCAGGGCTCGCCGGACCGCCGGCAGCGCAGGACGTAGACGTTGTTCTCGACGGGGCCGACCACCATGCGATGCACCTCGCAGGTGGCGTCCTCCCAGATCCGGACGAGCTCGGTGGCCATGCTCCCAGGATCGCACACCGCCTCGAGTCGGCGCGCCGCGGGCGCGGACGCTCGCGGCCCGCCGCGCTCGGGGGTGGCGAAGTCACGCCGTGGTGTCATCCCGGCAGGACGCGCTGACTGGGCCGTCGGAGAAGCCCCCGGTGGGGCGAACCGGGGACACCCGCCGTGAACAGGAGCTTCGGGGCCGAAGCGGCGATCAATGCGTCAGGGCGGCGTGACCCAGTGCGCGGACCGGCCGGTCGCCGTTGTCGGACGGTCGTCACGTCTGGTAAACAGCGGGAGCCACACGGTGCACTTCGGTGCCAACGACAGGGGTGGTTTCGAGCGGCCCATGCCGCCGCCAGAAGGGGGCTTCGGCCGATGAATTTCGCCTTCAGTGAGGAGCAGGACGAGCTCCGCCGAGCCGTCCGCCGGTTCCTGGCCGAGAAGTCGCCCGAGACCGAGGTGCGCCGGCTCATGGAGACCGACGAGGGGTACGACCCCGCTGTGTGGTCCCAGATGGCCGACCAGCTGGGGCTCCAGTCGCTGACCATCCCCGAGGAGTACGGCGGATCCGGCTTCTCCTACGTCGAGCTGATCATCGTCCTCGAGGAGATGGGGAACGTCCTTCTGTGCGCGCCCTACTTCTCGACGGTGGCCCTGGCCGCCAACGCGCTGCTCACCTCGGGCGACGATGCCGCCAAGAAGGAGCTCCTTCCCGGTCTCGCCTCCGGCGAGACCATCGGCACCCTGGCCCTGACCGAGGACAACGGCCGCTGGGACTTCGACGGCATCGGGCTCGAGGCCAAGGCCACCGGCGACGGATGGGTGCTGAACGGCCACAAGTCCTTCGTGATCGACGGGCACACCGCCAACCTCATCCTGGTGGCGGGCCGCACGCCGGCGGGTCTCAGCCTCTTCAGTGTGAAGGACGACGCGGCCGGGCTGACCCGCACCCTGCTCCCGACGATGGACCAGACCCGCAAGCAGGCCCGCATCGAATTCAGCGACACGCCGGCATCACTGATCGGGACCGACGGCGGTGCCACCGCCGGGCTGACCAAGACCCTGGATCTGGCCGTGGTGGCGCTGGCCGCCGAGCAGGTCGGCGGGGCCCAGCACTGCCTCGACAGTTCGGTCGAGTACGCGAAGACCCGCATCCAGTTCGGCCGACCCATCGGGAGCTTCCAGGCCATCAAGCACAAGTGCGCGGACATGCTGCTCGAGGTCGAGTCGGCCAAGTCGGCCGCCTACTACGCGGGGTGGACCGCGGCGGACGACACCGACGAGCTGCCGGTCGTGGCCAGCCTGGCCAAGTCCTACTGCTCGGAGGCCTACTTCCACGCGGCGGCGGAGAACATCCAGATCCACGGCGGCATCGGGTTCACCTGGGAGCACGACGCGCACCTCTACTTCAAGCGGGCCAAGTCCTCCGAGCTGCTCTTCGGGGACCCCACCTACCACCGGGAGCTCCTGGCTCAGCGAATCGGCATCTGAGCCGCACCGCGGCTCGGCGCGTCGCGCACTGCTCGTGAGCGGCGCTTGGACCACCGTCGACGGCCCATCGGGTGTCGCTGCGCGTCTATACGGCGACGCGCGGACCGACCACCCCGGTGCTCTTCGTCTGCCCCGAGCTCCCCATCGTCGAGGGCGGAACCGGGGATGTGGCGCCCGGCTACGAGACACTGGCCGACCGCCTGGCCCAGGAGTCCGGCTGGCGAGTGGTGAGCCCGATGCCCCGCGGGATCGGTGGGTCCCATGGTGACTTCTCGGCCGCGGGCTGGTTGGCCGATCTGGCGAGCGTGCTCGACCAGGACGTCTCACCCGACGGCGGCGCCTGGGCGGCCGGCTTCGGGCTGGGTGGTGCCGTGGCCCTTCGCCTGGCGGCCGGCGACGAGCGCGTGCGGGGGGTGGCCTGCCTCGGCACCCCAGCCGACATCTCCGGTTGGGTGGACGACCCCCAGCTGTTCGCCGAGCGGTGCCGGCGAGCGGGGATCATCGGCGCCGGGTTCCCGGCCGACCCGGCGGCGTGGGCCGGAGAGCTGGCCGACCTCAGGCCCGTCGACGCCGTCGTGGCCCTCGCACCGCGACCGCTCCTCGTCGTCCAGGGCTCCGACGACGCGTTGCTCACCAGTGCCGCGGCACGCACCCTCGTCGATGCCGCGGTCGGGCCCTGCGAGCTCCGCATGGTGCCGGGCGCCGGGCACGGGCTGCGGGCCGACCCGCGGGCGGTCGCCACGCTCGTGGGTTGGCTCGAGCGCCAGCGCTGACCCGGCCTACTGGGCGAGGGCCTCGTCGATGGCGGCGCGCAGCTGACGGGCGGCCGCCCGGGGATCGGCCGCCTCTGTCAACCACCGCACGGCCACGAAGTGGCGGCAGCCCAGTGCGGCCAGTGACGTCGCTCTCGTCGGCGTGACGTCGCCGGTCACGAAGACCGGCCAGGGCGCCCGCGCGGTCGCCGCCTGCGCGTACCCGGCGCCGGTGCCCGGCCGGCCCGGCTTGGTGGGCGTCGCGACGACGGGCCCCGCCGAGAGATAGTCGACCGGTTCGCGCAGCGCGTCTTCCAGGTCGGCCGGTGAGTGGGTCGAGAGCCCCACGATGGCGTCCGGTCCGAGGATGCGGCGGGCGAGGGCGGCCGGCGCGTCCTCCTGACCGACGTGGACCCCGTCCGCGCCGGCTTCCAGTGCGAGATCGGGCCGGTCGTTCAAGATGAAGGGCACCCCGAGATCGGCGCACACCGCAGCGGCCAGCCGGGCCCGGGCGATCAGCGCCCTTGCTTCCAACTCCTTCTCGCGGAGCTGCACTACGTCGACGCCGCCGCGGACACAGGCGGTGAGGAAGTCGGCCAAATCGGGACGGTCGGGCGTGCAGAGGTAGAGCCGGCGACCGCTCAGGTCGATCACGCCGTGGCGGCCGCCACCTTCGCCGCGGCCTTCATGGCCTTCTTGGCGGTGCGCACCTCGTCGAGGGTCTCGGGGCTCACAATGTCGGCGACGGAGCGCAGCGTTCCCGGTTGGCCGTAGGGGGCGCAGGCCTCTTCCCAGCCCGGCGGCCGCACGCCCAACTGCTTGCCCAAGAGCGCGACGAAGATCCGCGCCTTTTGGTCGCCGAACCCCGGCAGCCGCCGGACCGTGGCCAGCAGGTCCTTCCCCGTCTTGGCTCCCCGCCAGACCGCATCCGCCTGGCCGCCGAACTGCTCGACGATGACCTCGCACAGCGCCTGAACCCGTTTGGCCATCGACGCCGGGTAGCGGTGCAGTGACGGCCGCTCGGCGAAGACGGCCGCGAGCTTGTCGGGATCCATCGACGCCAGCACGGACGCGTCCAGCCCGGTCCCGAGCCGCTGCGTGAGCTCGAACGGCCCGCGGAAGGCCCACTCGAGCGGGATCTGCTGGTCCAAGACCATTCCAACCATCAATGCCAGGGGGTCCTTGGACAAGAGCGCATCAGCCTCGGGAACTTGTGCCAGACAGAGCTTCACTGCCAGGGGTTTTGCCACCGAACTGAGTGTATCGGGATGTGGCCGGGATTTGGCAGGTCGTTGCGGGCAGAGTCATTCCGGTGATTGCGAATCGGCACTGGTGTGAGGTGGCTAGTGACCTGAGTCAGAGATCCGGGCGCAGTAGCTAGCCAGGGTGTCGAGGATCTCATCGGCACTCTTGTGCCAGACGAAGGGCTTGGGCTCGTCGTTCCAGTTGCTCGATCCACTCACTGATGGATGTCTCGAGTTCTTTGGTGGATCGGTGGGTGCCTCGACGCAGCCACTTGTTGGTGAGTTCGGCGAACCAGCGTTCCACCAGGTTGATCCACGAGCTGTAGGTGGGAGTGAAGTGGAGGTGGAACCGCGGATGGCGCACCAGCCACCGCTGGATCTCGGGAGTCTTGTGGGTTGAGACGTTGTCGACGACGAGGTGGACGTCGAGGTCGTCGGGGACACGTGCGGTTGATGAGGTTCAAGAAGCGTCGGAACTCGACGGCCCGGTGGCGTTCGGTCATGTCGGCGATGACCTGGCCCGATGCCACGTCGAGCGCCGCGTAGAGGTTGGTGGTGCCGCCTCGCACGTAGTCATGGGTGCGCCGTTCGGGGAGCCCCGGACGCAGCGGGAGCACCGGTGCGGTGCGGTCGAGCGCCTGGATCTGGGTCTTCTCGTCGACGCAGAGCACGAGGGCCGCGTCGGGCGGGTTGACGTAGAGGCCCACGATGTCGCGGACCTTGTCCACGAAGAGCGGGTCGGGCGAGAGCTTGAAGGTCTCGACCAGATGCGGTTTCAGCCCGAAGGCCCGCCAGATCCGAGAGACCGCCGACTGGCTCATCCCGGTCGCCTTGGCCATCGAGCGGGTCGACCAGTGCGTGGCGTCAGCCGGCGTCTCCTCGAGCGTCTTGACGACGATCAGCTCCACGCGTCATCGCCAGTGTGCGCGGGGCACCGGGCCGAGGTTCGTCGTGCAATCCCTCGAGCCGCTCGGCCAGGAACCTCGAGCGCCATTTCCTCGCGGTGCCATGAGCGATGCCAAGCTCTTCTGCCACCACGGTGTTGTTCTTGCCGGCCGCCGCCAACAGCACAATGCGACAACGCAGGGCGAGAGACTGCGCACTCGTGTGTCGCCGGGCCCAGCGCTCAAGGGTGGACCGCTCTTCCTCGGTCAACTGGAGGGGCTCGAGGAACGGACTGGGCATTGCGCCTCCCATCGTCGCTGATGACGACAAGAACGCGCGCACGCGAGCGGGAATTCCCGACTAGATCACTATTTCTGACTCAGATCACTAGCAGAAGTTGTCGAGAGAACGGCAGAAGAATCCAAACACAATAAAAGCTATTTGTTGTGTTAGCTTCCAAAATAATGGAACACAACAAAACTGCCCGAGGGCGGCCCTCCCGCAAGGCGGTGTACGAGCGATTGGAGGACGCCATCGCCGAGCTGAGGGATCGGCTCGGAGGACTTCCGTCCCCGACTGAGGCCGAGGACATCTGGACGGCGATCTGGTACCAAGAAGCTCACCACTCCACGGCCCTTGAGGGCAATACTTTGGTGCTCCAGCAGGTGGAGGTTCTGCTGGCCGAGGGGCGGGCCGTCGGCAACAAGGAGCTCCGCGAATACATGGAGGTCCGCGGTTACGCGGACGCGGCTCGGTGGGTGTACGGCCAGGCGCTTGAACCGGGGGATTGGAAGTCGGAACGCGCCGCTGACGCTCACTGAGGTCCGCCACATCCACGAACTCGCTCTGGGGCCGGCCTGGGGGGTGGCCCCGCACCCGAACGCGACGACCAGCGAAAGGCCGGGAAGCTTCCGCGAGCACGACATCGAGCCGTTTCCCGGCGGGATGACACCTCCTTCGTGGGTCCATGTGCCCGCGGTAATGACGGACTGGGTCCGGTCACTGTCGTCGCTCGCCTCGGCGACGAACTTGATCGAGGGCGTAGCTGCAGCCCACGGGGAGTTCGAGCGGGCTCACCCCTTTCTCGATGGCAATGGCCGGGCCGGACGTCTGGTGATGAACCTTCTTCTGGTGCGATTCGGCTACCCGCCGGTGATCGTGTACACGAGGGACAGGACCCGCTACCTCAAGGCACTCCGCCGAGCGGATTCCGCAGATCCCGGACCGCTCGGCGAGATGATCGCGCGTGCTGTTCTCGACAACCTCTACCGGTTTGTCGTTCCGGCCGTGGCCGGGCCACGCCGGCTCGTCCCACTCGCTTCGTTGGCCAACAAGGACCAGACTGTCTTCACGTTGAGGGCAGCCATCGAGCGGGGCCGGCTCAAGGCCCAAAAGTCCCCTGACGGTCAGTGGAGGAGCAGCCGGGCATGGGTCGACGAGTACGTGGCCAGCAAGTACCAGCGACAGAAGTGAATGACCACCCGGTCCAGTGGCCTTTACTGGTCCAGAACCATGCCGATGAGCAGTGCCAGGGGGTCCTTGGACAAGAGCGCATCGGCCTCGGGAACCTGTGCCAGACAGAGCTTCACTGCCAGGGGTTTTGCCACAATTCGAGCGTATCGGGATGTCTCCCGGAGGTTCGCCCGTGCAGGGCCGATCAGCCGGGCCAGCCCTTCGGGGATCGCTTCGTCCCGACCTGCCGGGGATCAACCCCACGGGGTCTCCCAGTCCTGCGATCGATGTCCCGGTGCCGGTGATGGCATGCTGCACCGATGCCTCCCAAACTGAGAGAACTCCTCGACGATCTTGTTGAACAGGCTTTGCGGCTGGTGCCGCCCACCCGCGAGCAGGCGCTGAGACTGCTCGCGAGCGACGACGAGGTTGTCCTCGATGTGGTGGCGGCCGGAAGCCGGATCCGACGGCACTTCTTCGCCAACCGGGTCAAGTTGAACCTGATCGTCAACATGAAGAGCGGCTTGTGCCCCGAAGACTGCTCGTACTGTCCGCAGCGTCGGCGATCCGAGGCCGACGTCCTCAAGTACAACTGGATCGACCCGAGCGAAGCGGCCGACACGGCCGACCGGGCGGTGGCCGGCGGGGCCAAGCGGGTCTGCCTGGTCGCTAGCGGCCGGGGGCCGACCGACCGAGACATCAGCCGAGTGGCCGAAACCGTCCGCGTCATCAAGGAGCGTCACCCCGATGTGGAGATCTGCACCAGCCTCGGGCTCTTGACCCCCGAGCGGGCGGAACGGCTGGTGGCCGCCGGGGTTTACGCCTACAACCACAACCTCAACACCAGCGAGGAAAACTACGCGGCGATCTGCTCGACGCACACGTACGCCGACCGGGTGGAGACGGTCGGGGTGGCGCAGCAGGCCGGTCTTTCTCCCTGTTCGGGGGCCATCTTCGGGATGGGGGAGACCGACGCCGAGATCGTCGATCTGGCCATCGACCTGCGCCGGACCGATCCCGACTCGGTGCCCGTCAACTTCTTGATCCCCTTTGCCGGCACGCCCCTGGCCGACGAGTGGCAGCTCACCCCGCAGCGCTGCCTGCGCATCCTGGCCCTGTTTCGCTTCTTCTTTCCCAACGTGGAGGTACGGATCGCCGGGGGGCGCGAGATCCATCTCCGCAGCCTCCAGGGTCTCGGGCTGCACCTGGCCAACTCCATCTTCCTGGGCGACTACCTGACCAGCGAAGGACAGGCTGGATCGGCGGATCTCGAGATGATCGCCGACGGCGGATTCGTGGTCGAAGGGCAGGCCGAGGAGTCCCTGCCGGTTGCTCGCCGCGACCTCGTCGCTCTACGACGACGCGGACCCGGCACGGCCATTCCGGCGAACGCCTGACGCCGCCAGGGTCGACCGCCGTGGGTCACTGACTCGACGGCGCGTTCCGAATATCGGTGAGCTCGGGAACGCAACAGCCGCCGGCAGTATCACCCGAGGCAGAACTCGTTGCCTTCCGGATCGAGCATCACCGTCCAACTCGTGCCATTTCCTTCCCGAGACGCCACCCTCGTCGCGCCCAAGCTGATCAACCGCTCGATCTCGGTTTCGGGTTCCTTCGTGGCAAGGTCGACGTGCATGCGGTTCTTGGCGGTCTTCGGTTCGGGGACCTTGAAGAAGAGGATCCTTCGGACTCCCCGGTTGTCTGGTGCCTGGAGCGCGACGAAATCGTCCCGCTCCATCACGGGTTCGTAGCCGGTGACCGCTGTCCAGAAGGCGGCGTGGCTGGGCGGATCTGCGCTGTCGAATGTGACATTGAGGATGAAAGCGCTCACGCCGGCTCAACCTACCGGCAACCCGGACTGAGGCCGCAGTGTGGTGGCTCGGTGCCCCACCCGCTCAACGTTCCGTGGGAGCCGACCGCCGGCGCAAGTACGACGGGCTTCGATCCTCCGATCCACCGCTCGTGCGCTCAGCGACGAAACGGCGGCGACGCGCCCGGTTCCCTATTTCCCCTGGTGAGAGCACTGTAGGCGCCCGCGGCTCAGGGACTTCCAAGAACCGTCGACTACCGTGGCTCGATCACCCCGGAGCCGTTCGGGGTGGGACGGAGGCTTTCGGGATGAGGCGGAGTCGAGTACTCCTGCGTGTCTGCCGCGCTCGGACTCGGTGGTGCGGTGGCGCTGGCGCCCATGACGGTGGCAGGGGCCAAGACGACGCCGACCGGGACCAACCGGGGAAGCGCCTTCTGCAAGCTGCTCATCAGCCAGGAGTCGGTCGGACAGAAGTACGCGACCAAGATCGAGAGTGCCTTCACGTCGGGCAACGTGGCCACGGCTCGGGCGGCCATCCTGAGCGAGTTCAGCTACGGGGTCCACTACGTCGACAAGGCGCTGGCCGCCGGGAAGATCCCGTCCTCGGTCCAATCCGCTCTCAAGTACTTCGTGACCCTCTACGGGCAGGAGAAGGTGGCCGTTCAGAAGGCCCCGACCCTGGCCAAGATGGAGACGGCGCTCACGGCGCTGTCGAAGTCGCCGAAATACTCCAAGGAGAACCAGACGGTCAGCACGTTCGTCGCCACGCAGTGCGGTTCGCTCACCGCGACGACCTGACCCTCGCGACCCACCCGGGCGCAAGAACCGGCGTCGTATCGCCAGAGGCGGCAGAATCGGTCCGTGCACATCCCGGCCAAGGTTGACTACGGCCTCCGCGCGCTGCTCGCGCTGACGGCGACCGGAACCGCCCGGACCGCCGAGGCGCTGGCCGGGGAACAATCCCTGCCGCCCCGGTTCCTCGGCGCCATCCTGGCGGACCTCCGCCGGGCCGGTCTCGTGGCCAGCCAGCGTGGTTCGGAGGGCGGCTACCGCCTGGCCCGGGCGCCCGGGGAGATCACGGTGGCCGAGGTGATCCGGGCGCTCGACGGCCCGTTGGCCGAGGTCCGGGGCCACCGCCCCGAGGACACCCACTACGACGGGGCCGCCGAGCACCTCCAGCTCGTGTGGGTGGCCGTGCGGGCCAGCCTCCGCGGGGTCCTCGAGCACGTGACGCTGGCCGAGGTGGCCGGTGGGAAGCTGCCCGACGCCGTCGTCCACCTGACGTCGAACCCGGACGCCTGGCAGCCCCACTGATCGGGGGATCCGCCCGACCTCAGGCGCCGAAGGGCCGCGCCCGCTCGGGGTCGATGCCGAAGCGGGCGATGGCGTCGGCGACCTCGTCGGCCGTCGCCAGGCCCTGGTCGGCCAGGGCGGCGAGTGCGGCGACCACCACGTGGGCGGTGTCGACCTCGAAGTGGCGACGCAGCGCCGGCCGCGCGTCGGAGAGCCCGAAACCGTCGGTGCCGAGCGAGACGAACGGTCGAGGGATCCAGCGGGCCACCTGGTCCGGCACGGCCCGCATGTAGTCGGTCACCGCCACGACCGGCCCGGAGCCACCCCGGAGCGCCTCGGTGACGAGAGGGACCCGGGCGGCCTCGCCCGGGTGCAGACGGTGGTGCCGCTCGGCGGCCAACGCATCGGCGCGCAGGGCCGCCCACGAGGTCACCGACCAGGTGTCGGCGGCCACGCCCCAATGCTCGGCCAGGAGCCCGCTCGCCTCGGTCGCCGCCTGCCACATCGGCCCGGAGAACAGCAACGAGACGTGGCGCGGGCCGTCGCTCGGCGGCGGTGCGAATCGGTAGAGACCGGCCAGCACGCCGGCCCGGACGGCCTCGCCCGCCGGCCCCTCCGGCAAGGCGGGCATCGGATAGGCCTCGTTGTACAAGGTGAGGTAGTAGAAGCGGTCCTGGGGCTCGGGCCCCAGGATCTTGGCCACCGCCTCTTCGACGATGATCGCCAGCTCGTAGGCGAAGGCGGGGTCGTAGATGGCGGCGGCGGGGTTCGTCGAGGCGAGCAGCGGTGAGTGCCCGTCGTCGTGCTGCAGGCCCTCGCCCTGCAGCGTGGTGCGCCCGGCCGTGCACCCGGCCAGGATCCCGCGACCCCGCATGTCGCCGATCGCCCAGGCCAGGTCGCCGACCCGCTGGAAGCCGAACATCGAATAGAAGAGGAACACGGGCAGCATGGGCTTGCCCCACGTCGCGTACGACGTCGACAGCGCGGCGAAGGTGGCCAGGGCGCCGGCCTCGGTGATGCCCTCCTGCAGCAGCTGACCCGAGGTGCTCTCCGCGTAGTGGAGGGGCAGGTCCGCGTCGACCGGCACGTAGCGCTGGCCCTCCGGTGCGTAGATCTTCGACTCGGCGATGAAGGATTCGAGACCGAAGGTGCGAGCCTCGTCGGCGACAATCGGCGCGACCAAGGGACCGGTCTTGGGGTCGCGGGCCAGGTTCCGCAGCAGGCGGGCGAACGCCATCGTGGTCGACACCGCCTGGGTGCCGGACCCCGACAGGAGCTCCGCGAAGGCCTTGGGGTCCGGGATCGCCGGGTCGGCGGCCCGGACACGCCGGGTCGGCACCGGTCCGGCCAGGATGCTCTGGCGCGCCATCAGGTACTGGTGCGCCTCTGAGTGCTCAGAGGGGCGGAAGTAGGGCGGGAGTGGTCCCTCGAGCGCCGCGTCGGGGATCTCCTCGGCCAGGTAGAGGCGGTCCCGCAGGGCGTGCAGCTGGGATTTCGTCATCTTCTTGATCTGGTGGGTCGCGTTGCGGGCCTCGATCTCGGGCCCGAGTGTCCAGCCCTTGATGGTCTTGGCCAAGATCACGGTCGGCGCGTCGCGCTGCTCGGTCGCCAGCTTGTAGGCGGCGTAGAGCTTGCGGTAGTCGTGGCCGCCGCGGGGGAGGGACTGCAGCTCGTCGTCGCTCAGGTGCTCGACCAGGCGGCGCAGCCGGGGATCGGGACCGAAGAAGTGTTCCCGGATGTAGGCGCCCGATTCGGTGGCGTACTTCTGGAACTCCCCGTCGACCGTCGTGTTCATGCGGTCCAGCAACACCCCGTCGCGGTCGGCGGCGAGCAGCTCGTCCCAGCGCGACCCCCACACGACCTTGATCACGTTCCAGCCCGCACCGCGGAAGACCGCCTCGAGCTCCTGGATGATCTTGCCGTTGCCGCGCACCGGACCGTCGAGGCGCTGCAGGTTGCAGTTGACGACGAAGATCAGGTTGTCGAGGTGCTCGCGGCCGGCCACCCCCAACGCGCCGATCGACTCGGGCTCGTCCATCTCGCCGTCGCCCACGAAACACCACACCCGGCTGTTGGCGGTGTCGACCAGTTGGCGCTGGTGGAGGTAGCGGTTCACGTGGGCCTGGTAGATGGCGTTGATCGGGCCGAGGCCCATGGACACCGTCGGGAACTCCCAGAAGTCCGGCAGCAGGCGCGGGTGGGGATAGCTCGGGAGCCCGTTGCCGTCGACCTCGTGGCGGAAGTTGTCGAGCTGCTCCTCGCTGAGGCGGCCCTCGACGTAGGCCCGCGCGTAGATGCCGGGCGACGCGTGGCCCTGGATGAAGACCTGGTCCCCCGGGCCACCGTCGGACTTGCCGCGGAAGAAGTGGTTGAAGCCGACCTCGTAGAGCGCGGCCGAGCTGGCGTAGGTCGACAGGTGGCCGCCGATCCCCTCGGTCCGCGCGTTGGCCCGCGTCACCATCGCCGCGGCGTTCCATCGGATGTAGGCCCGGATGCGCCGCTCGATGTACTCGTTGCCCGGGAACCACGGCTCGGCATCGGCCGGGATCGTGTTCACGTAGGGGGTCGACACCGTCGCCGGGAAGTCGACCTGCAGTGAGCGCGCCCGCTGGAGCAGCTTCATGAGCAGAAAAGCGCGCCCGGGGCCGGCCGTGCGCCTCGACCAACGCGTCGAAGGAGTCCAGCCACTCGGCCGTCTCGGTCGGGTCGATGTCCGGCACCTGATGCGACATCCCGTCGAAGAGCACACCCCATGGTGTCATTCGCGCCGCGCGGTGAAAAGCCCCTGGCATCGGCGCCGCTCAGAGGCGTGCGCTCGGGGCGGTGCCCCGGCCGCCCCACCGCGACTGCTACACATGCCCGGTGCCCGACGCCGCCCCCTCGGTCGTCTACACGGACGGCTCGTGTCTCGGGAACCCGGGCCGGGGCGGGTGGGCCTGGGCGGTGCCCGACGGTGCGTTTGCGAGCGGCGCCGAGGCACACACGACCAACCAGCGGATGGAGGTCACGGCCGCCCTGGAGGCGCTGCGGGCGCTCTGGACGCCGGGCCACCCGTTCGAGGTGGTGAGCGACTCGACCTATGTCGTCAACTGCTTCCGGGACGCCTGGTGGGAGGGCTGGCTGCGACGGGGCTGGAAGAACTCGCAGAACAAGCCGGTGGCCAACCGGGATCTGTGGGAGCCGCTCGTGGAATTGGTGCGGGGGGCGGGGGGCGAGGTGCGGTTCCGCTGGGTGAAGGGGCACAGCGTCGACCAGATGAACGCCTACGTGGACGCGCTGGCCCTCGAGGCGGCCACCACGGGGCGGGGCTCGTCGGGCCGGATGGCCTGACCTGGTGGTCGGCCGGTAGCTGGCCGTACGATCGCCGGATGGAGATCAAGGGAACCTCGGCCATCATCACCGGCGGGGCATCGGGCCTGGGTGCCGCCACCGCCCGTGCACTCGCCGCCCTGGGGGCGAGTGTCGTCGTGTTCGACCGCAACGAGGAGGGGGCGAAGGCGGTGGCCGCCGAGATCGGCGGGGACTTCGCCGCCGGCGACGTCACCGACCCCGAGGACTGCCAGCGGGCGGTCGACCAGGCGGCCGAGGTCGGGACGCTGCGCATCGCTGTCAACTGCGCCGGCACCGGCTGGGCCGGGCGGGTCATCAACCGGGACGGGACCCCGCACGACCTCGGACCCTTCGAGTTCATCCAGCGGCTGAACGTCTTCGGCACCTTCAACGTGATGACGAAGGCCGCCGCCGCCATCGCCAAGACGCCCGAGGGCGAGGACGGCGAGCGCGGGGTCATCATCAACACGGCGTCGGTGGCCGCGTTCGACGGCCAGATCGGCCAGCTGGCCTACTCGGCATCGAAAGGTGCGGTCGTCGGGATGACGTTGCCGGCCGCGCGGGACCTCTCGATCGTCGGAATCCGCGTCTGCACGATCGCCCCCGGGCTCTTCGACACCCCCCTGCTGGCGACCCTCCCCGAGGAGCAGCGCACGGCACTCGCCGAATCGGTGCTGTTCCCGAAGCGACTGGGCATGCCCGAGCAGTACGGGCGCCTCGTGGTCGAGATCGTCGGCAACCGGTACCTGAACGGTGAGGTGATCCGGCTGGACGGGGGCATCCGCATGCCCCCCAAGTGAGAGGGCGGCCATGAAGTACGTCGAGGTCGGCGGGGTTTCGCTCTCCGCCATCGGGCTGGGCGCCTGGCAGTTCGGGTCCAGGGAGTGGGGCTACGGCGCGGGGTACGCCACGGGCATCGCCCCCGAGATCGTGGCGCGCTCGCTCGAGCTCGGCGTGAACATCATCGACACCGCCGAGATCTACGGCTACGGGCGCTCGGAGCGCATCGTGGGTGAGGCGATCGCCGGGCGCGACCCGATGCCGTTCGTCGCCACCAAGCTCTTCCCGGTGCTGCCGGTCGACCCGATCGTGGCCCGCCGGGCTCGGGGCAGCCTGCGCCGACTCGGTCTCGACGCAGTGGACCTCTACCAGGTGCACTGGAAGAACCCGCTGGCGCCCCTGGGCCCGACCATGGCAGCCATGGGATCGCTGCAGCGCAGTGGCGCCGTGCGCCACGTCGGGGTCTCCAACTTCACGCTGGATCGCTGGAAGGAGGCGGAGGCCGCGCTCGGTGGTCCCGTCCTGACCAACCAGGTCCAGCTCAGCCTGGTGCGCCGTCAGCCGCTGACCGACCTGGTCCCGTGGGCGCAGGAGCACGATCGGATCGTGATCGCCTACAGCCCCCTCGCCCAAGGGCTGCTGTCGGGTCGCTACGGCGTCGACACGCGTCCGGGTGGCCTGCGCGCCGCGTCGAGCGGGTTCTTGCCCGAGAACCTTCGGCGGATCGAGCCGCTGCTCGGCGTGTTGCGAGACGTGGCGGCCGCCCACGACGCGAGCAGCGCCCAGGTGTCCTTGGCCTGGCTCATCCGGCGACCGAACGTGATCGTCATCCCCGGCACGTCGTCGGTCGCCCAGGCCGAGTCCAACGCGGCCGCCGCCGACCTCGAGCTCACCGATGCCGAGGACGAGGCCCTCAGCACGGCCGCAGACGAGTTCCACCCGCTCGCCGGCTCCCAGGCGGCCTCTGCACTGGGCCGCCAGGTCGCGCACCGGGGCCTCGCCCGCCTGCGGGGCGTCCGCCAAGGCCTGAAGACGTAGCCCGCGCCGCGCCGAGGTCGAGCCGACCCCGGTACCGTGGGTCGATGCTCGACACCACCGTGAAAGAACTGGCGACCGGCAAGAACTTCGCCGCGCTGACCACCCTGTTCGGCGACGGAAGCGCCCAGACCCAGATGATGTGGGTCGACGCCGACGATGACCACGTGCTCATCAACACCGAGGTCGGCCGCCAGAAGTACAAGAACGTCCAGCGCGACCCTCGGGTGACGGTCGCCGTCTTTGATGCCGCCAACCCGTACCACTACGCGGAGGTCCGGGGCCGGGTCGTCGACGAGGTGCGCGGCGACGCCGCCCGATCGCACATCGACGAGCTCAGCCAGAAGTACATGGGTGGCCCCTACGGCGCGCCGATCGCGACCGAGCGGGTCATCCTCAAGATCGCCCCGGACACCCAGCGCTCGCAATAGGCGGCATCAAGGCATCAAAAAGTGTGATGCTACGATGTCTTCGTGCGGACGACGCTGACCCTCGAGCCCGACACCGAGGCGCTCCTCTCGCAGCTCATGCGTGAACGGGGCATGACGCTCAAGGCGGCGGTCAACTACGCCATCCGCGCCGGGCTGGCGGGTCGGGAGCGGCCGACCTTCCGCATCACGACGGTCGCCATGGGCGAGCCGGCGGTTTCGCTCGACAAGGCCCTCAGATTGGCCGGCGAGCTGGAAGACGACCAGCTCATCGACCGTCTGGCGGTCCGCAAGTGATCCTCGGACCGCCGAGCGCCGGGTGAAGGTCGTCGACGCCAACGTCCTGCTCTACGCCGTCAATTCCGACGCGGTGCACCACGAGGACGCCAGGCGCTGGGTGGAAGATGCGCTGAACGGGGAGGAGGCGGTCGGGTTCTCCTGGACCGTGCTGCTCGCCTTCCTGCGTCTGAGCACGCGGCGCGGACTGTTCGCTCGGCCGCTCGAGGTCGCCCAAGCGATGGAGATGACCGACACCTGGCTCGCCCAGGCGCCCGCCGTCATCGTGCACCCGACCGTGCGCCACGGCGCGATTCTCCGAGGCCTGCTGGACTCGACCGGGCCCGGGGGCAACCTCGTGAATGACGCGCACCTGGCCGCGCTGGCGATCGAGCACGGTGCGGAAATCGTGTCGTATGACGCCGATTTTGCGCGATTCGACGGTGTCCGCTGCCGCACCCCGGCCGCAGCGTGACCGCTTCCCGGTCAAAAGCCGGGCCCTCGGAGTGTGCCGGTAAGGTAGGCCCGTCGCGACCGGGTGGTGACGGCTGCTCGGCCACCTCAACGTGACGCCGGGGAGGGCCAGCAGCAAGATTGACCAAGACAGCGGCAAGGGGCATGAATCGTGACTGAAGCAAGCCAGCACGACGTCGTCATCATTGGCGGTGGCCCCGGCGGGTATGCCGCTGCCCTCTACGGAGCGGCCGCCGGTCTGTCGGTGGCGATGGTCGAGCGTGACAAGGTCGGCGGCACGTGCCTGCACCGCGGCTGCGTTCCGGCCAAGGAGTTTCTCGAGACGGCGTCCGTGTTCCGGACGGTGGGTTCGGCGGGTGAGTTCGGGATCAGCGCCGGGCAGCGGGAGATCGACTTCTCGGTCAGCCAGGCCCGCAAGAACACCGTCGTCGACCAGCTCTTCCGAGGGTTGGCCGGGCTCTTGAAGAACCGCAAGGTGGAGGTGCTGGCCGGATCCGGCACGCTCATGCCCGGGCGTCGGGTGCGCGTGGTCGACGGACCCGATACCGGTACCGAGGTCGTCGGTCGTCACGTGGTCCTGGCGGCGGGTTCCGTGCCCCGCAGCCTCCCGGGGTTGGCGGTCGACGGGAGACTCGTCCTCACCTCCGACGAGTTCTTGGAGCTCGACGACGTCCCGTCCTCGGTCGC
Organism: uncultured Actinomycetes bacterium; assembly: GCA_963833735.1. Lineage (GTDB taxonomy): Bacteria > Actinomycetota > Acidimicrobiia > Acidimicrobiales > RAAP-2 > DATNIB01. Next base: position 39,142 of record CAWHYR010000018.1, read on the forward strand.
CATCATCGGAGGCGGCGCCATCGGCTGCGAGTTCGCTTCGCTCCTCGTGGACCTCGGCGCCCGGGTGACCTTGATCGAGACGCTCGACTCGATCCTGGCCAGCTGCGACCGCGATGTGGCCGCCGTCGTCAACCGCTCATTCAAAAAACGCGGCATGGAGATCATCACCGGGGCCCAGGTCGAGGGACACTCGCCGAAAGCCGATGGCACCGGGACGGTGCTGACGCTGGCCGACGGCCGGACTGTCGAGGTATCGATGATCGTGGTCTCGGTCGGTCGGCGCCCGCGCACGGAGGACCTGCTCGGGGACGGGACGGGGGTGGTGCTCACCGAGGCGGGGTTCGTCGCCGCCGACCCCTATATGAGGACGCATGCGCCCGACGTGTGGGCCGTGGGTGACGTGGTCGCGGGGACACCGCAGCTGGCCCACGTCGGATTCGCCGAGGCGATCT
>CAWHYR010000019.1:0-76892 GCA_963833735.1 uncultured Actinomycetes bacterium
CTTCATCGGTCAGATGGGCGAGGAGATAATCGTAGAGCGGCTCGTTCGCCGCGCGCGCGCGCGCCTCGGTCTCGAGCGGCGAGCTGCTCGCCCCAGAGAACCGCGAGCGTGGTCGGGATGGACTCCGTGGCGGATCGACGATCCCACGCGCGCAGGCTTGCGATCGGCTCTTGCAACGTTGCGCGGCGCGAGTCGCCGTCGTCCAGCCGATCGTAGGCCGCGAGCAGCGGCGGGCAGCAGCGCATCGAAGGCGGTCAGATGAGGGTCGTAGGCCGCCGCGATCAGGCTGTCCAGGGTCGCTCCCTGAAGCTTCTCGAGCACCTCGACCGCGTGAAGGCCGCGCGGATTCTCGCCCCGGGTCCACATGTAGGCAGGATAGTTCTCGCGTTTCGGGCTCGCCGGGCCGGCGGCGGAGAACGGCCAGTTGTTGGTGTTCTGAATCCATCCGTTCGAGGGATTCAGCAGGGTGATCGTCTCCTCGAGCCGGTGCGCCCCGTGCCACTCGGTCGCCGGATCGCTGCCGTCGACCGGGCGGCTGAAATCGATGCGCGCATCGCGCCGCGGAATGAAATTGCCGTGAAAGTACGCGATGGTGCCGTCGGCGTCGGCGTACACGGTATTGTTGGACGTGTCGGTGCGCATCTCCTGGGTGCGGCGAAACGACTGGTAGTCGGTGGTCTTGGTCCGCAGGTAGGACTGTGCGAGGGCGCGCACCGGATCCTGAAAGATCTTGAGCGCGATCCATTTGCCGCCTTCGGCTCGCACGATCGGGCCATGATGGCTGCGGTAGACCGTGAAGCGGTGGGCGACGAGACGCGCGCCTTGCTTGACGAGCACCGTGATGACGCTCTTCGCGAGCGGCCGCACGCCGGCCGCGTAGCGATAGCCGGGGCCTAGCGGCGTATCGAGGACTGATTCTGCGTATTCGTCGATGGCGTCGCCGCCATAAGAGGTGTGCATCCAGCCATTGTGCGCATTGAAGCCCTGATAGATGAAGAATTGTCCCCAGGTCGCTGCGCCGTAAACGTCGAGCCCTTGGTCGCTGGTCAATTGCAGTTCGGCGCGGAAATAAAACGAGGTGTGCGGGTTGATCCACAAGAGCGCGTGCCCCGACGCCGTGCGGCTCGGAGCGATCGCGAATCCATTCGAGCCCCCGGGCCGATGCCGCCGCGCGCAGCGGCGCGCCGGTGACGCGGCCTCGGGCGGCGCGGTCGGCTTGAGCGGCACGGGCGGCGTCTCGATCGGCAGAGGAGGGGGCGGCCGGCGCCGTCGGGATAGAGCTGTTCGAGCTTCACCAGCTCGGCCGACTCGATGTCTCCGCCGATGCTGCCCTCGGTGAACGAGAGCGCCATCCATGGCTCGAAATGGCCGATGACGGTGGGTCGCGGATGCACCGCGAGGTAGAAGTTCAGCCCGTCGGCCCACGCGATCATGAGGGATTTGAGCCAAATGGGGCTGTCGCGGTACAGGCGCTCGAGATGCGCGGTATCGACGAACATGCGCTGGCGCAGGTCGCTGTAAAGCGCGGAACGTCCTTCGACTTGCGCGAGGCGGCCGAGGGCGACGAGATAGTTGCGCTCGATGCGCGCAAAATCGTCTTCGGCTTGAGCGTACATCGCGCCGAATACCGCATCGGCATCGGTGCCGCCGTATACGTGCGCGATCCCCCAGGAGTCTCGCACGATGCTCACGGCGCGCGCCTCGCGCTGCCAACGCGTCCGCTCCTGCGCGGCGGCATCTTCGAGCCGCCCGTGCGCAGCTCCCGGCGATGCGGCAGCGGCTGCCCGAGCCGCCGCGGCTGCCGGAGCCGCCATGACTGCCGCGGCGAGGAGCGCCGCCAGCGGCAGGAGCGGGTGCGTCAAGGCCGCGACGATCTCATCCGGCGGACGGTCGCATCGAATACGAGGCGCGCGACTTGGATCCTGGCGCCGAGATCCTGCGAGCTGCCGCGGCACTGCTGCCGTACGGCGTCGGTGATCTCGATGTTCTCGCCGCTAATCTGGTCCGCCGCGCACTGAATCTCGGCGGCACGCTGCACGACCCAGAGCAGCGCGAAGGCGCTCGGGATGTCGCGCTCGCAGACCGCGATCCCGTGGTTGCGCAGGACGAGGACGTGCTTGTCGCCGAGGCTCGCCAGCATGCGCGAACGCTCGTCGGGGTTCAGGGTGATGCCCTCGAAGTCGTGGTATCCGACCCGGCCGGTCAATTGCGCTCCGTAAAAGTTGTTGTGATCGAGGCCGCGGCGCTTCATGGCGACGGCGGAGATCGCGGTGGTGTGGGTATGCGCGATGCAGGATACGTCGGCGCGATGCTCGTGGATGGCGCCGTGCAGGGCGAAACCCGCCGGATTCGGCGCGTAGTCCGACGGCTCGACCAAGTGCCCGTCGGCGCTTACCTTGAGCAGATTCTCGGGAGTGACCTCGCTGTAGTTGAGGCCGAAAGGAGTTGACCAGATAGTGATGCGGCGTTCCAGGCAGGCGCACGGAAATGTGATTGAAGATGAGCTCGGTCCAGCCCATGTAGTCGACCAGATGATAGAAATCGGTGAGTTCGCGGCGCAGCCGCCACTCGTCCGAACTCTTCACCGAGGAGATCGCGGGATTTGTGGCCATGATGAGCTCCGGGGATTTTGCCGAGCGCATATCCTAAGCCCAATTCACGTCGTTGCGCGCATCTGCAACTTAAGTGAAAATGCGCGAAAACTGGTGCTGTCCCCATGAAAAAACCATTTACCCTCTATGGCCGGCCGGGTTGCTACCCCAGCCGGATCACATTGGCGACGGCGCTGTCGATGCCGATCGAGCCCTGCCCCTTCGCGTCGTTGGAGGCCTGGACGTTGAGGGAGATCGTCTCCTTGCCCTGGCTCACCTTGCCCGACACCCTGACCGACTGCGCGGCCTCGGATGCGGCGATGGCCTTGGCCACCAGCGCGTTCGCTTTGGACGTCGCCGCCCCCGCGGGGGCCGCCGCGAGCATCGCCCCGCCGAGCGCGGCGATCCCGACGAGGGCAATGGGGGACCGGAGTCGCATTCGCTGGGTCCTTTCGTGTCGCCGGTCCATGCACACGGGAGCGGCACACCTCGCGCCGCACAAACTCGTGGCGCGGCGGCTGGTCAGGGCACCGAGTGTAACCGTGCCGTGCTGAGTCCTCGCTGAGGGGGAGGGGTTCTCGCCTTCGGGGCCCTCGGGCGTCGCGGCAGCGGAGGCCGCCGGTATTCTCGGCCCGGTGACGAGGGGAGGGGCACGGTGAGGCGGCCGCCCAGTTCCGCCGGCGGCACGGAGCGACACTCGGCGGGCTTCTATGACCAGCGCGAGGAGTTCGCGGCGCTGCGGCCGGGCGATCGGTTGCTCGTCCCCTGCGAGGGCGGACCGTGCACCGGCCGGCTCGAGACCTATCCGCCGCGCCTCGAGATCACCGAGCCGGGCGGGACCTACGTGCTCGACGACGACGGCGCCCGCGAGGCCTGGCGCTACCTGTTCGTGCCCGACCGGCACTGACCGAGCGGAGCCGGACCGCTCCAACACGGCGAGGACCGGGGCCGCAGCGTCAGCCGAGCTTGGTCAGCACCTCGCTCGCCACCAGCCGGAGGTGGTCGAGGTCGCTCAGGTCCATCACCTGGAGGTAGACCCGGGACGCCCCGGCCGCCGCGTAGGTGGCGATCTTCTCCACGATCTCCTCGGGCGTCCCGGCCAGCCCGTTCTCCCGGAGCTCGGCGACCTGGCGCCCGATGGCTCGGCCCGGCGGGCCAGCTCGGCCTCGTCGCTGCCGCAGCACAGGACGAGCGCGCTCGAGTAGGTGAGCGTGGCCGGGTCCCGCCCGATGGCCTCGCACGCCGCGTCGGCCAGGGCGAACTGCTCGACGCAGCGCTCGACCGGGGCGAAGGGCACGTTCATCTCGGCAGCGAAGCGGGCCGCCAGGGCCGGGGTGCGGCGGGGCCCGTGTCCGCCGATGACCACCGGTGGCCCGGGTCGCTGCACCGGCTTGGGCAGCGCCGGGCTGTCGGTGAGCGTGTAGTGGCGTCCGGCGAAGGAGAAGGTCTCGCCCTCGGGCGTCCCCCACAGACCCGTGATGACGGCCAGCTGCTCCTCCAGGCGATCGAAGCGCTCGCCGACGGCGGGGAACGGGATGCCGTAGGCGCAGGTGCTCCTGCTCGTACCAGGCGGCGCCGAGGCCGAGCTCGACGCGTCCGCCGCTCATGGCGTCGACCTGCGCGACGGCGACGGCGAGCGGCCCGGGCAGGCGGAAGGTGGCGGCCGTGAGCAGCGTGCCGAGGCGGATCCGCGTCGTCTCGCGCGCCAGGCCGGCCAGGGTGACCCAGGCGTCGGTCGGGCCGGGCAGCCCGGTCATCGAGCCCATCTTCAGGTAGTGGTCGGAGCGGAAGAATGCGTCGAAGCCGCACTCCTCGGTCACCTGGGCGACCGCCAACAGGTCGTCGTAGCTCGCGCCCTGCTGGGGCTCGGTGAAGACGCGTAGATCCATGGGCCGGTTTCTACCCGATGGGAGCCCGGGGCCGCCCGGGGAGCCTCAGCTGCTCGTCGTGCTCGTGGTGGTGGCGCGCTGCTGCAGCTGTTTGATCGTGACCGAGTGTCGGGGGGCCTTGACGTGGACCGGCTTGTTGTAGGCCGAGAACACGAGCCGGCTGGAGCCGGTCTTGCTCGTCTTGGTCAGCTCGATGATGTAGGGCGTGCCGGTGCGGGAAACGTCGACGATGCCGCTCGCCCCGCCCTTCTTGTTCGTTGCGGTGATCGAGACCACGGGGACCCCGGCCACCGACGTGTTCTTTCCTTCGGTGAAGGTGGACTGGCTGACCTCGTTGCCCGAGAAGATCTGGGCGAACAAGGCGGTGGTGCCGAGGAACTCCGAGAAGCTCTTGCCGTCCGCGCCGCTGGCGGGCGTCGACACCCACTGGTTGGCGTAGGAGGCCGCCGAGGCGCCGGCGTTCTGCGTCCAGAAGGCCGCGTCGGCGCTGAAGTACACGGTCGATCCGACCCGCACGATCTGCACCGCCGCCCCGTTGATCGTGAGGGTCCCCTCTCCCTGGTCGGCGTTGGAGGCCCGGACGTTCAGGCCGATCGTCTGGCTGGCCGTGATGACGTTGCCCACGACCTCCACCGAGCTGGCCGTCTTGGTGTTGGTGATGGCGCTCTCCACCAGCTGCTTGGCATTCGCCGAGGCGGCGCCGGCCCCGGGGCTCGTGATCAGGAGTGCGCCGCTCGACACGGTGAGGGCGGCAATTGCCGCCGTGGCCCGAAGGGGCATGCGTGGTCCTTTCATTGCGTCGGCACGGTTGCAGGAGGCGCCGATCCGGGTCCTCACGCTCCACGCGGGCCCGGAGGCGGGTGGCAAGGACACGAACCCTAACCGTCCCCGCCGGCCCGCCCGGACGGCCTCCTCGGGCTCCCGGGCATCCGCACCCGACGCGCGGCAGCGAGCGACAATCTCGCCATGCAGGGGACCCTCACGGTCGACGGCGCGTCGGCGGACGCCGACCGGCCCGCGATCGAGGCCGCGCTCGCCGGGTCGTCGTTCTTCTGGCTCGATCTCGAAGGCGTCGACGGCGACACGGCGGCCGTGCTGCGCGACTCGTTCAAGTTCCATCCGCTGGCCGTCGAGGACGCGGAGAACTTCGGGCAGCGGCCGAAGCTCGAGGACTACGACGGGTTCGTCTACATGGTCGTCCACGGAGCGGCCGCAGGCGGCGCGCAGACCATCGAGGTCCACATCTTCTTCTCCGAGCGCTTCGTGGTCACGGTGCGCCACGGCGAGTGTCCGGCGTTCTTGGCCGTGCGGAGTCACCTCACCCGGCACCACGTTCGCGACGTGGCGCCCGAAGACATCGTGCTCGTCTACCTGATCGTCGATTCGTTGGTCGACAGCTTCTTCCCGGTCTTGGCCGAGCTCGATGACAGCATCGACGAGCTCGAGGACTCGATCCTCGTCCAACCGACCGACCAGCAGCTCGGCACCATCTTCGACATGAAGCGCAACCTGCTCACGATGCGCAAGGTCATCACCCCCCAGCGCGACATGTTCGCCAGCGTGAGCGCGGGCGTGATCGACGTGCCGGGGCGCACGGCCGAGAGCGACCGTTACTTCCGCGACCTCTACGACCACCTCATCCGCATCAGCGACCTCGTCGACAGCTACCGCGACCTGCTGAGCGGGGTCATGGACACCCATCTGTCGACCGTGTCCAACCGCCTCAATGTCGTGATGAAGCAGCTGGCGATCATCGCCACCGTGTTTCTGCCGCTCACCTTCCTCACCGGCTTCTTCGGGCAGAACTTCGGCTGGCTGGTGAACCACATCGGCGGCGGCGGTGCGTTCGTGCTGCTCGGCCTCGGCACGGAGGCCATCGCGGTCGTGGCCCTCTTCGTGCTGTTCCGCCGGCGCGGCTGGCTGGGCGGATCGTCGTCGGGCTGATTCAGCGCGCGGCGGGGTCCTCGGCCAGCACGGCCGGCCGCGGACCGTCGTGGACCTCGTAGTCGCTCCACCAGCGTTCCGCGTCCGGTGGGGTGGGGAGCCCGAGCTTCTCGCGCTCGATCACTGCCTCTCTCACCGCCGCCTTCAGATCGCGGATGCCCGCCTTCTGGCGCCAGTCGGTGCGGCCGGTCCGCCAGATCGACTCCTCGAGATGCCAGCACCGCGTCCGGGCCGTGACGAGCGCGTCGGTGGTGGTGGCAGCGGCGGCCCGCACGTCGGGCGTCAACGGGGCCAGCACGTCGGCCGCCCGCAACCAGCCGTAGTCCATGTCGAGCAGCATCAGCCCGGGCGCCACCTCGAAGGGTCCGACCACGTCGACCACCGGGTCGATGACGGTGAGGGACGCGCCTTCGGGCAGCGGGTAGCGCAGGTTGTGGGCCTGGCGGTCGGTGAAGGCGATGGACCCGACGGTGCGTAAGAAGACCTCCATCAGGTTGAGCGTGGTGAAGTCGCGCCGATCGGGTGGCTCGAGCAGGGGCACCGCCAGCACCGCCACGATCCGCTCGGCCCCGAGGCGGACCGCGGCCTCGACGGGGATGTTCTGCAGCACCCCGCCGTCCACGTAGACGTCGTCGGCCAGCGGTCGGGGCGGGAACACCATCGGGACGCTCGAGGAGGCGAGGACGGCCTCGATGAGGTCGACCGGCCCGGCGCCGCGCCCGGCCACGGGGGTGACGGCGTCCTCCTCGACCAGGATGCCGTCCTCGGTCACGTAGCGCAGCAGTCCCGCGCCGAGCGCGGTCACCGCCAGCCGGAGCTCCAGGCCCGGCCGGGCGATCAGGGCGGGGTCGACCGGCAGGATCCCGCTCGGTCCGCCGACGCGCAGCGCCCGGGCGAGCGGATCGAGCGTGAGCACCGACCCTGCGTTGCCCCGGAACCCGCGCCGCGTCCGCGGCAGGTGGCGCACGGCACGGGCGAGTCCGGTCGCCAGATCCAAGAGACGCCGGTGCCGGCGGGGACGCGGGGCCACGCCCAGCATGGCGTCGAGATCGGGGCCCGGCACGGCCGGGCGGGTCCGCACCGTGAGATAGCTGTCGATCACCCGGCCGAAGGGCGTGCCGTCGAGCGACTCGACCCAGGGTTGCTTGGCGAAGAGGTGATCGATGTGGGTCATCGCCAGCAGGTCCTGGCGCAGCTCGGACGAGCGCTGCGCGAACTCCTGGGGGGTCCGCGCCTGGGCCAGCACGGCCGCGGCCACCGACCCGGCGGACGCCGCCGTCAGGATCTGGGGGAGGATCTGCTCCTCTTCGACCAGGTAGCGGATGGCGCCCGCCTCGAACGCGCCCTTGGTCCCGCCACCGGCCAGCACGAACGCCGTCTTCGGGCCTGCCATGGACCGTCAGTCTCCCACCGGTGCCCCGGGGAGTCGGGAACCCGGCCGCGACCAGCACCTCCCGGCGATCAGCCTCCGGCGGCGGCGGCCACAACCTCGACGACGGATCCGTCGGTCACGGTCACCGCGCCCCACGACGAGCGCGGCACCACCTCGCGGTCGAGGGCAACCGCCACCCCGCGCGGGGCCTCGCAGACCGCGTCGACGAGCTCGGCCACGGTCGTGCCGGCCGCCAGCGCCAGCTCGTCCCCGTTGACGAGGACCCGCACCGTGTCCGGCGCCCCGTCCGTCATCATGCCGCCGCACCGGGGGTGCCGGGGGTCCGGCGCGCGTCGAACGGCGCGACGGCGGCGGGCAGCGGCTCGTCGGTGAGGAGGTCCCGCAGGGCCGCGGCGGTGATGGGTGCGAGCAGGATCCCGTTGCGGTAGTGACCGGCAGCCACCGCGAGCCGCGCCACGTCGGTCCAGCCGATGAACGGGGCGTTGTCGGGCGAGCCCGGGCGCAGGCCGGTGACGCACTCCTCGAGCTCGAGCTCGTCGATGCCCGGGACGAGCGCCCGGGCGCGTTCGAGCAGCGCGAACACGGCACCCGCCTGCACGCTGCGGTCGTCGCCCCGCTCCTCGACGGTCGCCCCCACCACGACCGTGCCGTCGCGTCGCGCGACGAGGTAGCAGGACTCGCCGTGCACCACCCCGCGCACCGTACGGTCGAGGAGCGGCCGGTCGACCCGGTCCCGCAACCGGAGCACGTGCCCCTTCACCGGGCGCACGGCCGGGAGCACCCCCGCCGGCACGCCGCGGAGCGCCGACGTCTCCCAGCCCATGCAGAGCACGACGGCACCGGCCGGCGTGACGTCGCCCGCTACCTCGACCCCGCTGGCCACCCCGCCGGAGAGCCGGACGGCGTCGACGCGCTCCGCCACGAGCGCCACGCCGGCCCGGGTGCAGGCCTCGACGAGGGCGCCGACCAGCCGCCGGTTGTCGACCTGGTGGTCGCCGGGCACCTCGGCACCGCCGCGGATGGTGGGGGAGAGCTGGGGGATGAGCTGGCGCGAGGCGGAGGCGGAGAGGGGGTTGGCCTCGAGCCCGATGGAGCGACGGTAGGTCGCCATCTCGTCGATGGCCGCCCGGTCCGAGGCGTCGACGCCGACCGTGACGGTGCCCGAGCGGCGGTAGTCGGCGTCGAGGCCGGTGGCCTCGGTCAGCGCCGGGGCGAAGGACTCCCAGCAGGCCGCACCCGCCACCAGCAGCTCGACGAGGGCCTCCTCGCCGTAGGCGGCCTCGTTGACGGGGGCCAGCATGCCGGCCGCGGCCCACGACGCCCCGCGCCCGGGGGCCGGGTCGAAGAGGCGCACCGACAGGCCCGCCCGGGCCAGCGCCCAGGCGGTCGCCAGCCCGATGACCCCGGCGCCCACGATGGCGACGTCGACGGTCGATGCCCCTGCGCCCGCGGGCGATGCGGCCACCGCCCGATTCTAGGAGCGGCACAACGCGCAAACGGCGAGAGGACCGCTCGACACCAACTATCCTTGGCGTACTGCACCAGGGCCAGTGTCGTCCCAGGGCCGCAGGACCTCCCAGTACACGGAGCCCACCCGAGTCGGCGCTGACACCGGTGGCCACGAGCCCAGAAGGACGACATGGCCAGCAGTTCGGACCCCGGCGGCCCTCCGCCCGCCCGCGGTCTCTACGATCCCGCCTACGAGCACGACTCGTGCGGTGTGGGTCTCGTCGCGGACCTGCAGGGTCGCCCCAGCCACCGCCTGGTGACACAGGCGCTCACGGTGCTCGAGAGCCTGGCCCACCGCGGCGCGTCCGGTGCCGAGGTGGCGACCGGTGACGGCTCGGGGATCCTGCTGCAGCTGCCCCAGCGCTTCCTGGCCGAGGTGACGGCCGCGGCCGGCATCGATCTCCCCGAAGCCGGCCGCTACACGACCGGCATCGCGTTCTTGCCCCACGACACCGAGGTGGCCGACAAGGCCAAGGCGCAGTTCGCGGCCATCGCGGACGAGGAGGGCCTCCGCGTCCTCGGCTGGCGCCCGGTCCCGGTCGACGACACGACGCTCGGCCGGACCGCCAAGCGCAGCGAGCCGCGCGTCGAGCAGGTCTTCGTGGCGCCCCAGCCGGGCCGCGCGATCGCCGATTCCATCGCCCTCGACCGGCTGGCCTACGTCACCCGCAAGCGCGCCCAGCACGCCATCGACGACCTCTACCTGGCGTCGCTCTCGTCGAGGACCCTCGTCTACAAGGGCATGCTGACGGCCCACCAGCTGTTCGAGTTCTATCCCGACCTCGCCGACGAGCGGTTCGAGAGCGGCCTCGCCATCGTCCACTCGCGTTTTTCGACCAACACGTTCCCGAGCTGGCCGCTCGCGCATCCCTACCGGTTCGTGGCGCACAACGGCGAGATCAACACGGTGAACGGGAACCGCAACTGGATGCGGGCCCGCGAGGCGCTGCTCGAGAGCAGCGTCATTCCGGGCGACCTCTCGCGCCTCTTCCCGATCTGCACACCGGGAGGCAGCGACTCGGCCACCTTCGACGAGGTGCTCGAGCTCTTGCACCTGGGCGGCCGTTCGCTCCCCCACGCGGTGCTGATGATGATCCCCGAGGCCTGGGAGAACCATCGGACGATGGACCCGGCCCGGCGCGCCTTCTACCGCTACCACGCGTCGGTCATGGAGCCCTGGGACGGCCCGGCCGCCATCGCGTTCACCGACGGCACGGTGGCGGGCGCGGTGCTCGACCGCAACGGCCTGCGCCCCGCCCGCTACTGGGTGAGCAACGACGGGCTGGTCGTGCTGGCGAGCGAGGTGGGCGTGCTCGACCTCGACCCGGCCACCATCGTGCGCAAGGGCCGCCTGCAGCCCGGCCGCATGTTCCTCGTCGACACGGCGCAGGGCCGGATCGTCGACGACGACGAGATCAAGGCCGAGCTCTCCGCCGCCCACCCCTACGCGCGGTGGCTGGAGCAGGACCAGCTGTTCCTCGACGACCTGCCGGCGCGCGCCATGCTCACCCCCCAGCACGCGAGCGTCGTCACCCACCAGCGGCTCTTCGGCTACACGACCGAGGAGCTCCGGATCATCGTGGGCCCGATGGCCAAGACGGGCGCCGAGCCCGTCGGCTCGATGGGATCGGACGCCTCGATCGCCGTGCTCTCGGACCGCTCCCGGCTCCTCTACGACTACTTCACCCAGCTGTTCGCGCAGGTGACCAACCCGCCCCTCGACGCCATCCGGGAGGAGCTGGTGACCTCGCTCGCGGCCACCGTCGGCCCCGAGGGCAACCTGCTCGAGGCCGAGGGCGGCACCTGCCGGCAGATCCTGCTGCCCCAGCCGGTCATCGGGCGGGCCGACCTGGCCAAGCTCATGTACGTGAACGAGCACGGCGAGACGCCGGGCTTCAAGGCCTTCGCCATCGACGGCCTGTTCCGGGTGAGCGAGGCGGGCGACGTCGGGCGCCCGACCAAGGAGGGCGGCAAGGCCCTGGCCGACGCGCTGGCCGCGGTGCGCCGCGCCGTCTCGGCCGCCATCGCCGACGGGGCCAACATCATCGTGCTCTCGGACCGCAACTCCACGACCGAGCTCGCGCCCATCCCGTCCCTGCTCCTCGTGGCGGCCGTCCACCACCACCTGATCCGCGAGAAGACGCGGACGAAGGTCGGCCTCGTCGTCGAGACGGGCGACGCCCGCGAGACCCACCACATGGCGCTGCTCATCGGCTACGGCGCGGCGGCCGTCAACCCCTACCTCGCGCTCGAGTCGATCGACGACATGATCGCCAGCGGCCAGCTCGAGGGCGTCTCGCCCCGCCAGGCGCGCGAGCACTACGTGAAGGCCGCCTGCAAGGGCGTCTTGAAGGTCATGTCGAAGATGGGGATCTCGACGGTCGCCTCCTACACCGGCGCGCAGGTCTTCGAGGCGGTGGGCCTCGAGCAGACGTCATCGACGAGTACTTCACCGGGACGGCCAGCCGCATCGGCGGCGTCGGGCTCGACGTCCTGGCGGCCGAGGTCGCCGCCCGCCACCGCCTGGCCCACGTGGAGCGGCCGACCGAGCTGGCCCACCGGGAGATCGAGAGCGGCGGCGAGTACCAGTGGCGCCGCGAGGGGGAGTACCACCTCTTCAACCCGCAGACCGTGTTCAAGCTGCAGCACGCGACGCGGGCCAAGCGCTACGACATCTTCAAGGAGTACACCGAGGCCGTCGACGACCAGTCGACGCGCCTCGCCACCCTGCGCGGACTCTTCGAGCTGCGGGCCGCCGCCGGCGGGCCCGATCCCGATCGAGGAGGTCGAGCCGGCGGAGTCGATCATGCAGCGCTTCTCGACCGGCGCGATGTCCTACGGGTCGATCTCGGCCGAGGCCCACGAGAACCTGGCCATCGCGATGAACCGGATCGGGGGCCGTTCGAACACCGGCGAGGGCGGCGAGGACCCCCGGCGCTACGTCCCCGACGCGAACGGCGACCGGCGCCGCAGCGCCATCAAGCAGGTGGCCTCGGGCCGCTTCGGGGTGACGAGCGAGTACCTCGTCAACGCCGACGACCTCCAGATCAAGATGGCCCAGGGCGCAAAGCCCGGCGAGGGCGGCCAGCTCCCGGGCATCAAGGTCTACCCCTGGATCGCGAAGACCGCGGCTCTCGACGCCGGGCGTCGGGCTGATCTCGCCGCCGCCGCACCACGACATCTACTCGATCGAGGACATCGCCCAGCTGATCCACGACCTGAAGACGGCCAACCCGCAGGCCCGCATCCACGTGAAGCTGGTGGCCGAGGTGGGCGTCGGCACCGTCGCGGCCGGGGTCGCCAAGGCCCACGCCGACGTCGTGCTCATCTCGGGCCACGACGGCGGCACCGGCGCGGCGCCGCTCACCTCGCTCAAGCACGCCGGCATCCCCTGGGAGCTCGGCCTGGCCGAGACCCAGCAGACGCTCCTCATGAACGGCCTCCGGGACCGGATCGTCGTGCAGGTCGACGGCCAGCTGAAGACCGGGCGCGACGTCGTCATCGGCGCGCTGCTGGGCGCCGAGGAGTTCGGCTTCGCCACCGCCCCGCTCGTCGTCTCGGGCTGCGTGATGATGCGCGTCTGCCACCTCGACACCTGCCCGGTCGGCATCGCCACGCAGAACCCCGAGCTGCGCAAGCGCTTCACCGGCAAGCCCGAGTTCGTCGAGACCTTCTTCGAGTACATCGCCGAAGAGGTGCGCGAGCACCTGGCCGAGCCTCGGCCTCCGCTCGATCGAAGAGGCGGTCGGCCGCATCGAGCTGCTCGACATGCGCCAGGCCGTCGAGCACTGGAAGGCGGCGGGGCTCGACCTCGCGCCCATCTTGGAGGTCCCCGAGTCCCCCTACGACAACGCGCGCGCACCAGACCGCGCCTGCAGGACCACGGGCTCGAGCAGGCGCTCGACCACCAGCTCATCGAGGCCTGCGCACCGGCGCTCGACGACGGCACCCGCGTCGAGATGTCGCTCCCGATCCGCAACATCGACCGCACCGTCGGCACGATGCTCGGCTCCGAGATCACCCGCCGCCACGGCGGGGCCGGGCTGCCCGACGGCACGATCAAGCTCACCTTCACCGGCTCGGCCGGCCAGAGCTTCGGCGCCTTCGTCCCGCGCCGGCGTGACCATGCGGCTCTGCGGGCGACGCCAACGACTACTTCGGCAAGGGGCTCTCGGGCGGCCGGCTGATCGCCCGCCCGCCGAGCGAGTCGCCGTTCGCTGGCCGAGGAGCAGATCATCGCCGGCAACGTCGTGCTCTACGGCGCGACCGGCGGCGCCGCCTTCATCCGCGGCCAGGTGGGGGAGCGCTTCTGCGTGCGCAACTCCGGGGCCGACGCGGTCGTCGAGGGCGTGGGCGACCACGGCTGCGAGTACATGACCGGGGGGCGGGTGGTCGTCCTCGGCCCGACCGGCCGCAACTTCGCCGCGGGCATGTCGGGTGGCATCGCCTACGTCTTTGACCCCGACCGCACCTTCGCCGGCCGGGTGAACCCCGAGATGGTCGACGTCGAGCCGCTCGACGACGAGGACTGCCAGCTTCCTGGCCGACATCATCGCCACGCATCGGAGCGAGACGGGCTCGGCCGTGGCCGAAGCCGTGCTCGGCCGACTGGGAGCGGGCCAGCGCCAACATCGTGAAGGTCATGCCGCGCGACTACCGCCGGGTGCTCGAGGCCACCCGGCGGCGCCGAGGCCGAGGGCCGCTCGGTCGACGAGGCGGTCATGGCGGCGGCCCATGGGTAAGCCGACGGGGTTCATGGAGTTCGGCCGGCGAGCTGCCGCGCCGGCGGCCGGTCCCGGTGCGCCTGCGGGACTGGCGCGAGGTCTACGAGCCCTTCGGCGACGAGGCCACGCGCCACCAGGGGGCGCGCTGCATGGACTGCGGCATCCCCTTCTGCCACGAGGGCTGCCCGCTCGGGAACCTCATCCCGGAGTGGAACGACCTCGTCTACCGCGACGACTGGTCGGCGGCCATCGAGCGGCTGCACGCCACCAACAACTTCCCCGAGTTCACCGGCCGGCTCTGCCCCGCCCCCTGCGAGGCGGCCTGCGTGCTCGGCATCAACGCGGAGCCGGTCACGATCGAGCAGATCGAGTACGAGATCGCCGAGCGGGCCTGGAGCGAGGGCTGGGTCCGCCGCCAGGCCCCCCGCGAGCGGACCGGCAAGCGCGTCGCCGTCGTCGGCTCGGGGCCGGCCGGGCTCGCCTGCGCCCAGCAGCTGACCCGGGCCGGCCACAGCGTCGTCGTCTTCGAGCGCGCCGAGAAGCCGGGCGGCCTGCTCCGCTACGGCATCCCCGAGTTCAAGATGGAAAAGGCGGTCCTCGACCGCCGGCTCGGCGCAGCTGGTCGGCCGAGGGCGTCGAGTTCCGCTGCGCGACGGCCGTCGGGGTGGCCCAACCCGACGCGCCGGGACCGGCCGAACCGGGCGAGGCGCGCGGCCTCGGCGCCGCCTGCTCGCCCGAGGTCCAGGTGGTCTCGGCCTCGGCGCTGCGCGAGGACTTCGACGCGCTCGTGCTGGCCGGCGGGCGCCACGATGCCCCGCGACCTCGACGTGCCCGGCCGGGACCTGTCGGGCATCCACTTCGCCATGGAGTACCTGAAGCCGGCCAACCTCGTCCGCGAGGGCGCGCTGGCCCGATCGCCGATCGACGCGGCGGGCAAGGACGTCATCATCCTGGGCGGCGGGGACACCGGCGCCGACTGCCTCGGCACCGTGCATCGCCAGGGGGCCCGCTCGGTGCACCAGCTCGAGATCCTCCCCGAGCCCCCCGGCGCGCGGGCCGACGAGAACCCCTGGCCGACCTGGCCGATCATCCTGCGCAGCTCGGCCGCCCACGAGGAGGGCGGCGACCGGCTCTACGCCGTGTCGTCGACCGAGTTCGTCGACGACGGTCGGGGAGGGGTGGCGGCGCTGCGCGGCCACGAGGTCGCGGTGGCGATGGAGGACGGCCGGCCCCAGTTCCGGCCGGTCGAGGGCAGCGAGTTCGAGCTGCCCTGCCAGCTCGTGCTCCTGGCGCTCGGGTTCGTCGGTGCCGAGCGCCACGGGGTGGTGGCCGAGCTCGAGCTCGCGCTCGCGCCCAACGGGGCGGTGGCGGCCGACGCCAACTGGGCCACCAGCCTCGACGGCGTCTTCGTCTGCGGGGACATGACCAGGGGCCAGAGCCTCGTCGTGTGGGCCATCGCCGAGGGCCGTTCGGCCGCGGCCAGCGTCGATCGCTGGCTGATGGGCGACAGCGACCTGCCCGCGCCCGCTCCGCCCGGGCCAGCTCGCCCTGCGCTGACCCGCGGCGGGCGGCTGGGTAGGGTCGACCCCATGGACCCACCCACCCGGGGCGAGCCCAGCTGGCGCTCCGAGCGGGCCATGTCCTTCGGGGCGATCGCCGAGGAGTACGACCGGTTCCGGCCGGGCCCCCCGCCCGAGGCGGTGCGCTGGGTGCTGGGGGAGCGGCCCGGCCGGGTCCTCGACCTCGGTGCCGGCACCGGTGGCCTCACCCGCCGGGTGGGCGCGCTCACGACGACCGTGTTCGCGGCCGAGCCGGACGATCGGATGCGCGCCGTGCTGGTCGAGCGGACCGCGGGCGTCCGCGCCGTCGGGCGCGCGGCGAGGCCCTGCCCTTCGCCGGCGGCTCGCTCGACGCCGTGGTCGTCTCGTCGGCCTGGCACTGGATGGACCCCGAGGTGGCGGTGCCCGAGGTCGCCCGGGTGCTGCGGCCCGGCGGGGTCTTCGGGCTGCTCTGGAACGGTCCCGACCGGCGCGTGGAGTGGGTGTCCGAGCTGCTCGAACGCCGCCGGGACCCCCAGCGGTCGACCCGCGATGCGTCGTCGAGAGGCCGCCCCCGCTGGATGGCGCCGGACCTCGCACCGAACGCGCCGTTCCTGGCGCCCCGAGGCCACCCTGGTCCGCTGGTCGCGCCGCGCCACCCCCGAGGACCTGGCGGGACTGGCCGGCACCTACAGCTCGGTCATCACCTTCGGGCCCGAGCGCCGCCGGACCGTCATGGCCCGCACCAGCGACGTCGTGGCCAACCACCCCGAGCTGCTCAGCGACGGCACGGTCGAGCTCCCGTTCGCCTGCCGGTGCTGGCGGGCCGTCCGGGCAACCGATCCGTCCGCCGCGCACTGACGCCGGCCCGCCGTGCGCATCCGCGTCCGGGTACAACCCGGGGCCAGCCGGACGGCCGTGGGCGGCCGCTACGGCGATGAGGAACCGCCGGTGCTGGTGGCCAGCGTGACGGCGCCGGCGCTCGAGGGCCGGGCCAACCGGGCGCTGATCGACGCCCTGGCCGCCGCGTTCGGCGTGCGGCGGGCCTGCGTCACCGTCGTCTCGGGCGCCTCGGGCCGGACCAAGGTCGTCGACATCGAGGGGGGCGACCCCGCCCTCGCGGCGCGGCTGCTGGCGGGCTGAGCCCGGTCGTCGCTCAGGCCGGCCGGGTGGCGCCGACGAGCGTCGGCCAGTCGGCCGCCTCCTCCCGGACGTCGGCCCCGGTGTGCGGCGCGTCGATCATCTCGCCGTCGCCGACGTAGATGCCGACGTGGTCGACCGCCCGGCTGGACGCGCCGAAGAAGACGAGGTCGCCGGGGACGACGGTCTCGTCGTCGGGGACCGCCGGCCCCGCGTCGAACTGGTCCTGCGCGACGCGCGGGAGGTGCACGCCGGCCGCGCGCGTAGGCGGCCTGGACGAGGCCCGAGCAGTCGAAGCCGCCGGCCCCGGTCCCGCCCCAGCGATAGGGGGTGCCGAGCTGCGCGGCGCTGAAGGCCGAGCGCGGCGGCCGGCACCGCGGCGAGCCCGGGGTCGTCGGCCAGCGCGCGGGCGAGGACGAGGACGGTGTCGACGTAGGTAGTCGAGTGGTTGTAGTCCCGGATCGCGCCGGGCAGGGTGGCCGCCGCGGCGCCGCCGTCGGCGCACAGGAGCGTCGCCGCGGTGTAGACGGCGTCGATCACGTCGTAGGGGGAGGCCGGGTCCGCGCCGCCCGGACCGATCGTGGCGTATTTCGCGAAGGTGGCCGGCTCGAACTGCATCGGGCCTTCGGCGCCGGCGGCGTTGGCCCCGCTGGCCACGCCGGGTGCGCTCGAGCGTCCGCTGTCGCTCTCCACGCGCCCGATGGCGGCCAGGACCGACCAGGGGAGCCCCGGACAGCGGGCGGCCGCCTCTTGGTCGAGGGACTCCCAGTCAGTGGGCACCGCCGGGCCCCCGCCCGAGGCGCCGGTCGATACGCCGTTCGCTGCGCGGGTCTGGTCGGCGGTCGTCGACGAGCCGCCACCGAGCAGGGAAAGGCAGCCGCCCAGGAAGACCGCGAAGAACAGGAGTGCGGCCACCACCAGTCCCGCGACTCGAACCATGCTCGCCTCCTCGTCCGAGCAGAACGGTCGGGACACGAGGCACGGCCGTTGCAGAGGGTCCTGCTGCGGCCGCCCGGCTCGTCGCCGCCGGCCACCCCGCCGACGGTGCACGGCTTGATCGACGGGGTCAGCCAATCGTTGTAGCGTTCGCGCCCTCGCACGGCACCCCGGCCCATCGGCTCGGGTGCAACATGCGGGACCTCGAAAGGATGTCCCATGCCCAACGGTTACTACTTCTCCCCGAGTTCGTTCCCGATCGACGCCTACGACAAGACGCTCAAGGACCTCGAAGCGGCCGGAGTGGGCTCACCGGCCGGACGCCAATACCACTTCGCCCTCGAGATCGAGAACAACATCCACGTGTTCGACATCTGGGAATCCCAGGAGGCCTTCGAGGCGTTCGGTGCCACCCTGTTGCCGATCCTGGCCGCCGAAGGGGTCGACCCCGGTGCGCCCATGGTCTCCCCGATCCACAACGTCATCGTCGGCTGACCGGACGAACCGAAGACGCGACCCGACGAGGCGTCGGGTCGCGTCTTCGGTGATCGGATGAACGCGCTCGATGGACGATCGGTCCTGGTCGTCGGCGCGGGGACGCGTCCGACTGACGATCCCGATGCCCCCCTCGGCAACGGGCGCGCCATCGCGGTGGCCTGTGCCGAGGCGGGGGCGACGCTCGCCCTCGCCGACCGCGATGAGAGGAGCGTCGCAGCGAACGGCCGAGCTCGTGCGGGAGACCGGCGCGTCGGCCCTCGTGGTCTTGGGCGACGTGTCCGACGAGGCCGACTGCGTGGCCATCGTCAATCGCTCGATCGAGGAGATGGGCGCGCTCGACGGGATGGTGCTCAACGTCGGGATCGGCGCCGGCGCCCGGCTCGAGGGCACCACGGCCGCCCAATGGGACCAGGTGTTCTCGGTGAACGTGCGGGCCCACTTCCTGCTCTGCCGCGCCGCGCTGTCGCGCATGCCGAGCGGCGGATCGATCGTCTTCATCTCGTCGGTCGCCGGACTGAAGCCGGGCAGCAACATCCCGGCCTACGACGCGTCGAAGGCCGCCATCGCCGGCCTGTGCCGGCACGTCGCCCTGGAGGGTGCGCGCGGCGGGGTCCGCGCCAACGTCGTCGCGCCCGGCCTCATCGACACGCCGCTCGGGCGGCTGGCCTCGCAGGGCCGGCCCGGGCGCGACCGCACCCCGGTCCCGCTCGGGCGCCAGGGCCGGGCGGACGAGGTCGCGGCGCCGGTCGTCTTCTTGCTGTCCGACGCCGCCAGCTACGTGACCGGCCAGGTGCTCGCGGTCGACGGCGGGCTGTCCAGCCTGCGCTGAAGCACGCCGTCGGAGGACCCTCGGGCGGCCTCGTAGCCTGCACGGATGACGATCGAGATCCGCGCGGCCGGCCCGGGTGACTCCCCCGCGATCCTGGCGCTGTGGGTCGCCGCCGAGACCCACCCGACGGCGACCGACGACCCCGAGTCGGTCGGCCGGCTCATTGCGCACGACCCGGGCGCTGCTCCTAGTCGCCGTGGTCGACGCGACGGTGGTCGGCTCGGTCATCGCCGGGTGGGACGGCTGGCGGGGCTCGATCTACCGGCTGGCCGTGAGCCCCGCCCACCGACGCCTCGGCATCGGCCGGGCGCTGGTCGGGGCGGCCGAGCGGCGTCTCGAGGGTCTCGGCGCCCAGCGGCTGCAGGCCGCCGTGGTGAGCGACAACGAACAGGCGATGGCCTTCTGGCAGGCGAGCGGCTGGGAGGAACAACGCCAACGGACCCGCTTCGTTCGCACCGCCGTGCTGCCGGACTGACGGCTTGTCAGCCGCCGACGGACACCAGGTTCCAGACGACGCCCCCGTCGTCGGTGAGGTAGAGCTCCCCGAGACCGGCGGCCGACTGCCCGTTGGTCAGGAGCGACAGCGCCTGGAGGGCGCTGCCGTGGATCAGCGAGCCGTCGGTCGGATCGACGAACGCCGGCTCGTTCAGACCGGCTCCGCCGTCCCCAAAGCTGAGGGGCGTCGTCCAGGTCGTGTCGGGTGGCGCCAGTCGGTAGATCTCGCTGGCCCCGGACAGCGCCGAGACCAGGACCGTCGTCGGGCTGGGCATCGCCAGTCCGACCGCGTCACCCCCGAAGGGCGCATCCGGCACCCGCTGGTAGCTCACTCCGCCGTCGTGGGAGATGAACACCTCCTTGTCCGAACTACCGGCGGCCGCGCCACCCGAACAGAGGAACGCCAGGTCGGACGGATCGCTCGCCGCGATGCTGACCGGACCGAGAACCGGGCTGCCCGGGTTGGCCGGGCACGGGTTGGTCAACGGCACGAACGGCGCACCGTTCGTGGACCGGAGAATCTCGGTCGGATTCGTGCCCAGCAGGAACACCGTCGCGCCTTCGGCCACCAACTCGGATTGCTGGCCGAGATCGACGCCCGGAACCGCCGCCCAGGCGTCCGCGCCGACCCGGCTGCGGAAGAGGCGGATCGAGTCGGCGGGTGCCGAACACGATGCGCAGGCCTGGACGAGGGCATAGGCGACCCCCAATCCCGACGCCATCGCCACGATGGACCCTCCGAGACGCAGCTGGTTCCAAGTGTTGCCGCCGTCGTGGGTCGCCCAGAGGGCGTCCCCATAGGCCCACCCGTCGAGCTGGTCGGCGAAGTGCAACTCGGAGACCCCGCTCGGTCCCTGATAGCTGATCGCGGTCGGCGGCGTGCTGAGGGCGGACCACTCGGCGCCGCGGTCGGTCGTGTGCAGGATGGCGGTGCAGGTCCCCACGCTGCAGGTGGCGTCCCCGAGGACGAATCCGTCCGATTCGGTGACGAAGCTCGCCGACTGGGCGACGAACCCCGAGACCCGTGCTGGCTCCGTCGTCGTCGTGCTCGACCGACTCGTCGGCGCGAGGGTCGTCGTCGGCACGGGCTTGGGTGTGCTCGCGCCCTTCGTCGCCGCCGGCATGCCGCAGGCCCCGAGCACGAGCGCGGCGCCCAGCACCGGGCCCACGAGCGACAGGGAGCTGCGGGGTCGGGGGAATGTCATCCGGTGTCGAGCTCCTTCTGGTGCGCGGTGATGGGGGACGGCACGGCCGATCCGCCGCACCACCGACCGCACCACCGACCGCACGGCCGCCAACCGCACGGCCGCCAACCGCACGGCCGGGCGCAGCGGGCTGGTGGTCACTCGGCCCGCGGCACGATCGCCATCCACGTTTCGCCTCCGTTCGCGGTGTGCCAGATGGACAGGCGCTCGTTGTTGTTGTCGTCGTCTCCGACCACCACCCCGGCGGACGGGTTGAAGAAGATCACCTGCTGCGTTCCGCCGGCTGTGCTCCCGATCGGGCCGGCGGTCGGCTGCCAGCTCGCCCCGCCGTCGTGCGTGACCAGCAACGAGCTTCGGCCTCCCACCAAGAACACGGTCTCCCCTGAGACCGCGTCGATACTGCCGAGATAGCCCTCCATGAGGGTGGCCGACTCACAGCCGGCGGCGCTTCCCGCGCCCGGGACTGGACAGGAGAACTCGGTCGTCCACGTGCTCCCCCCGTCAAATGACCGCACCACCGACTTGAGCTGCTGGCCCGCGCCCGGCTCGCCGGCACAGACGGCGATCAGGGTCCCGTCCGGGGCGACGGACAGCGCCACCGAGGACGCGTCCATCTCGCAGGGGATTTGGCGAACCGACCAGGTGGCCCCGCCGTCGTCGGTGAACCAGAGCGGCGCGTCGTCGTCCACCCCTTCGCCGTTGGTCGCGGGGGTGGACACCCAGTAGGCGGTGGTCTGGCTGGTCCGGACGAGCCACGTCTGGCCGGCGGAGGCGGGCGCCGTGTAGGTGGGCAGGGGCGGCGTGCCGCGGGCCTCGAGCCACGTCGAGCCCCCATCGCTGGACTGCAGCATGCTCATCGAGCACGGTCCCGGTGGCGAGCCCGGGGGGCAACCCTCGACCATCCACACCGAGGCGCCGAGGGCGGCGACGTCCAGCACGTCTCCGTACTGCTGCACCGTGTCGCGCGTCCAGCTCCGCCCGTCGTCGTGGGTGACGTAGAGCTCGGGGCCGTAGGCGAAGCCGTCGCCGTGGTCGTCGAAGGCGAGCGATCCGACCGGGGCGGGCGCACCGCACTGCCACGAGGCGACCGCCACGAGCGGACCGAACGTCGCGCCGCCGTCGGTCGTCGGTCCGACCAGGGCCTGACAGCCGGCCGGGCCCTCGCTCATGTACAGGCCGAACCCGTCCTCGGGATTGAACAAGGCCACCGTCGCGAGATACTCCGACGTCGCGTCGGCGCCCGGAGCCGGGGCGGCCGGCAGAACCGGGTGTGTCGTCGTCGTCGAAGGAACCCTCGCCGGCCCGGCGCGACGGGTGGCGGGCGGCCGGGACCGGGGCCCCGAGCAGGCGGTCACGAGCACGCCCGCCGCCATGATCCCGAGACCGACCCGCACGGCGGTGGCGCCCGCGCTCATGGGCCGAGTGGCAGCCATGTCGTGCCGTCGGTGGTGTGCCAGAGCCCGACCCCGAGCTCGGCGACCCAGCCGTCGGTGCTGCTGGTGAAGGTCAGGTTGCCCGGTGCGCCCGCCCCGAAGTTCTCCTCCTCGAGGCCGGGCACCGCGTTCCACGACGATCCGCCGTCGGTGGTGGTAATCACGTTGCCCCGCGTCGGGAACAGCCAGGCGAGGCTGGCCGACAGGACGTTCAGGTTCTTGTGCCCGATGGAAAAGGGCGCCACATACCCCTCGAGCGGCAGCAGCCCCACGCCCGGGGAGGGGGCCGACGTGCCCGCGAAGGCGGCCGTCTGGGCGACCAGTGACCAGGTCAGGCCGCCGTTCGACGAGCGGTAGAGCGCCTTGGCCTGCGATCCGGCACTCGCCTGGCCGCCACAGATCAGCCAGAGATCGTCCGTGCTCGACAGTGCGATCTCCGCCCCGAGGTCGAACGGGTCGGCGCACGGCACGGCACGGGTCGACCACGAGGAGCCGCCGTCGGGGGTGAACGCCAGCGTCGCCGCGCCGCCCGGGATGATCGAGAGGATGTAGGCCCGCGTCATGCTCACGCGCGCGAGCTCGACACCGCTCGGTTCTCCGGCGTTGGCCAGGCTCGAGGGTATGGGTCCACCCGGATCCAGTCGCCAGGTGGCCCCACCGTCGGTCGACTCATTCACGACGAGGCCGCAAGTGGGCCCGCACCCGGCGAGCGCCCAGACGTCGTCGCCGATGGCGCTCACGTCGTAGACGACCGGACCGATCGACGCCTCGGTCCAGCGTCCGCCCCCCGTCGCTCGTGACCAGCAACGGTGAGGTCGCCTCCCGAGAAATTGCTGCCCTCCCACAGGTAGCCGTCGCTCGGGCTGGTGAACTCCATCTGCACGGGCGACGAGCTGGTGAACAACGAGGCGTCCGGCAGGTGCCCGTTGACCAGGTACCAACCGGAGCCCCCGTCCGAGGTGGCGGCCAGCACCAGCTGGTTCCGGTGTGCGGCCAGTGCGTAACCGGAGCTCGGAGAGGCGAAGACGACGTCGGTGAGCGTCGTCGTCGGCACCGGCGTGTCGGTGTGCAGATCGAGCGACTGGTTGAACTGGTAGGCGGTCTCGCGGACCGAGACCGAGGGACTCTGGGAGTGGATCGTCAGCAGTGCCGTGGCCAGGAGCGCCGAGCACAGTGAGACCGCGACGGCGGTGCTGGCCCAGCGCCGGCGCCGCTCGAAGCGGAGCTGGGCGGATCGCCGCTGGACCGATCGCAGCTGGGCCCCGTCGGGCGCCGGGGGCGCCGGGTCGTCAAGGTGCCGGAACATCGCTCACTCCCTCCTCTTCCTCGACGAACCCGCGGCGCAGCGCCCCGAGGCCGCGGGCGCCGTAGGCCTTCACGGCCCCGAGCGAGCAGCCGAGCTCGGTCGCCACGGCCTGCTCGCTCCAGTCGGCCAGGTAGCGCAGCACGACGACCTCGCGCTGGCGTCGCGGCAGGCTGCGCAACGCCCGCACCAGGTCGAGCCGCAGCGACACGTTCGGGTCGAGGGCCGAGACGGCGAGGGTCCTGGCGGGCTGCGCCCGGCGACGGCGGCGGTAGCGGTCGATGGCCAGGTTGGCCGCCACCTTGGCCACCCACCCTCCCGGCTTCTCCGCCACCGAACCCCAGCGCAGCACCGCCCGGGCCAGGGCTTCTTGGGCCACGTCCTCGGCGTCGCCCCGGTCGGCCAGGATCCGGAAGGCCACCTGGTAGGCGAGCGTGAAGAGGCGGGGGAAGGCGACCTCGAAGCCCTCCGACACGGGCGGCCCCGTCATCTGCGCCGGTCGCCGGTCATCGCCCAGTCGCCCCCCTCCTCGAGACGAAGGCGTCACGAGGCTGATCCCCACTCTTATCCCACGGCCGAGAGCCCCGAAAGGTTGCTCGTCTCGGAGAGATTGCGCTGTTTCCGTGTTGTCCTGTCGCCCTGTTGCCTCGAAGCCGGGCGCGGCACGGCGGTACGCTTCGCCGGTCGGGCGCCGGGCGGCGCGCCGGCGGCGATGAGGGAGGCCCCGTGCAGAGCACCATGCAGGACGGTCCGCTCCTGATCAGCCGCATCCTGCGCCACGGGCAGGCCTTCCACGGCGAGAGCCGGATCATCACCGTGCGACGCCGACGGCTACCGGACCGCGACCTACGCCGAGGTGGCCGAGCGCGCCGAGCGGCTGGCCAAGGCGCTCCGGCGCCTCGGCGTCGGCGCGGGCGACCGGGTCGGCACCTTCGCCTGGAACAACCAGGAGCACCTCGAGGCGTACCTGGCGGTGCCGTCGCATGGGCGCGGTGCTGCACACGCTCAACATCCGCCTGTTCCCCGAGCAGCTCGCCTACGTCGTCAACCACGCCGAGGACAAGGTCGTCATCGTCGACGCCTCGCTCGCTGCCGCTGCTCGGCCAAGGTGCGCGACGAGCTGCAAGACGGTCGAGCACGATCATCGTCGTCGGCGAGGGCGACACGCACCGGCTTCGGCGAGACTGCTCGACTACGACGACCTGCTCGCGGCCGAAGAGCCGGGCTACGAGTGGCCCGAGCTCGACGAGCGGAGCGCCGCCGCCATGTGTTACACGAGCGGGCACCACGGGCAACCCCAAGGGCGTCGTCTACAGCCACCGCTCGACCTGGCTGCACTCGCTCGCCCGCACGTCGGCGACGTCGCTCGGCGTGGTCGAGCGCGACCGCCTGCTCATCGTCGTCCCGATGTTCCACGCCAACGCCTGGGGCATGCCCTACACGGCGCTGCTCGTCGGCGCCGACCTGATCCTGCCCCAGCAGCTACCTGCAGGGCGCGCGCACTCATCCGGATCATCGACGAGCAGCGGCCGACGCTCGTCGCTCGGCGTGCCCACCGATCTGGAACGACGTGCTGCACTACGCCGCGACCGATGCCGGCCGACCTGTCGTCGCTGCGCCAGATGCTGGCGGGCGGCTCGGCGGTGCCCCGAGCGCTGATCGAGGCGCTTCGAGGACCGCTTCGGCGTGACGATCATCCAGGGCTGGGGCATGACCGAGACGAGCCCGCTCGGCGCCTTCGGCCGCCCGCCGGCCGGCATCGCCCCCGAGGACGAGATGCGACTACCGGGTGCAAGGCGGGCCGCGTCGTGCCGGGCGTCGAGATCCGGGTCGTCGACGACGACGGCACGGTGCTGCCCCAACGACGGCGAGTCGGTGGGGGAGTTCGAGGTCCGCGGCCCGTGGATCACCGCCTCCTACTACAAGGACGACGACCCGGACAAGTTCCACGACGGCTGGCTGCGCACCGGCGACGTCGGGCAGCCTCGACGCACTCGGGCTTCATGCAGATCTCCGACCGGACCAAGGACGTCATCAAGTCGGGCGGCGAGTGGATCTCCTCGGTCGAGCTCGAGAACGAGGTCATGGCGCACCCGGGCGTCTTCGAGGCGGCCGTCATCGCGGTGCCCGACGAGCGCTGGGACGAGCGCCCGCTCGTCTGCGTGGTCGCCCGCCCGCCGGCGCCGAGCTCCGACGCCGGAGGAGCTGGCCGGGTTCCTCGAGCGGCAAGGTGGCGCGGTGGTGGCTGCCCGAGCGGTGGGCGTTCATCGACGCGGTGCCGAAGACCTCGGTCGGCAAGTTCGACAAGAAGGTGCTGCGGGCCCAGCTACGCCGAGGGCGAGCTCGAGGTCGTCACACGACCGAGGCGCCCGCGGCGCGCTGACCGTGGACCAGCGAGCACGGCCGACGACCTGGCCGACCTGGCCGATCAGCTGTCGGCGATCGCCGAGCGCCTGGCCGACCTCGCCCTCGACCGCCTGCGCGCGGCGACCGATCCCGACGAGCCCGACCAGGCCGCGGCCGAGGCGCTGGAGCGGCGCGTCACCGGGCGCGGCGGGCCGTCGAGCAGGCCGTCGGCATCCTCGACGGGCGGCGAGCGCTTCGACGACCCCTAGCGCCGGCGCACTCGGCTCAGCCGGTGCACTCGTTCAGCGCGTCGATGAGGGTCGCGCAGCCGCGCCGTAGTGGAAGCGGTCGAAGCGCAGCGCGACCCGCGGCAGCTCCAGGTGGTCGTTGTCGGAGCGCTCGGGCGGAAGCGGCTCGGCCACCCGGATGGACCCCGACGCCACGATGTCGGCGAAGCGCTCGGTTGAGCTCGGCCAGCTCCGCCTTGCTCGGGGCGCCGTGCAGCCGCAGCACGAGCAGGTCGCCCACCCAGCGGCAGGAGTGGTAGTTGCGGTAGAAGCCGAGGATCTCGTCGGCCGCCTGCTCGACGGTCGTGGCCACGCTGGAAGAGCGCGAGGTCGTCGGGGGAGACGTAGCCGCGGGCCAGCGACCTCGTCGTCGACGAACGCGCGCCAGCCGTGCCAGTACGTGCCGCCGGCGGTCTCGACGAGCACGACCGGGGCCGGCTCGGCCTTGCCCGTCTGGAGCAGCGTGAGCAGCTCGAAGCACTCGTCCAGGGTGCCGAAGCCGCCGGGCAGCACCGCGTAGCCGTCGGACTCCTTGATGAGCATCAGCTTGCGGGTGAAGAAGTAGCGCATCTCGACGAGCTTCGGGTCCTGGGCGATGAACGGGTTGGCGCGTCCTCCATCGGCAGGCGGATGTTCACGCCGAACGACGTGGTCGCGCCCCGCCCCCTCGGTGCCGGCGGCCATGATGCCGGGGCCGGCGCCGGTGACCACCATCCAGCCCGCCTCGGCCATGCGGGTCGGCGAGGTCCCTGGCCAGGACGTAGACGGGGTCGGCCGGCTGGGTGCGCGCCGAGCCGAACATCGTCACCTTGCGCACGTGGCGGTAGGGGCGGAAGACCCGGAAGGCCTCGGTCATCTCGGCCAGCGCGGCGTCCGCGATCTTGAGGTCGCCCATGGCGGTGCCGTCGCGCGACAGCGCCCACAGCGTCGTCAGCATCGAGCGCATGAGGGTCCGCTGCGTCCGCGACAGCTCGCGCCCACCGACGAGCGAGGCGAGCGCCGCGTCGATGGCGGCCTCGTCGGCCGGGCCGCTCGGCGCGATCGCGCTCGGCACGGGGACGGTGGCCAGGCGAGGCGCCGGGTCTCCCGACGCGCCCGGCGCCGTCGGGCCCACCGCGTCGGTCACGTGGCGAGGGCGATGGGGGGCCGGCCGTAGAGGGTGGTGCGCTGCACGAGCGGCCGGCCGAGCGGGGCCGACCAGCTCGTCGAGGTCCTCGACGCCCATGCGCTGGCCGTGGCTGGCGCCCGCCGCGCGCGAGATGTTCTCGTCGATGAGGGTGCCGCCGACGTCGTTGGCCCCGGCGCCGAGGATCTGGCGGGCGCCCTCGACCCCCATCTTCACCCAGCTCACCTGGATGTTGTCGATGTCGCCGCGGTAGGCGATCCGGGCGACGCGTGCATGAGCAGCGCCTCGCGGAAGGTCGGGCCGCGGCGCGCCCGCTTCTGGAGGTAGATGGGCGTCGCCATGTGCACGAAGGGCAGCGGGACGAACTCGGTGAAGCCGCCCGTCTCGCGCTGGAGGTCCCGGGTGACGACGATGTGGCGCGCCCAGGAGCTCGGCTGCTCGACCGCCCCGAACATGATCGTGACGTTGGACCGCAGGCCGACCGAGTGGGCGGTCGCGATGCGCCTCGAGCCACTGCTCGGTGTTGATCTTGTCGGGGCAGAGGATCGCCCGGACCTCGTCGTCGAGGATCTCGGCCGCCGTGCCCGGGCAGGGTCTTCAGGCCCGCCGCCTTCAGCCGCTCGAGGTAGTCCGACAGCGCGCACCTCGGAGCGGCGCGCGCCCTCGGTCACCTCGAGGGCGGTGAACGCGTGGATGTGGATGCGCTCGGAGCCGGCGCGGACCGCCCGGAGCACGTCGAGGTAGTAGTCGCCGTCGAACTTCGGGTGGATGCCGCCCTGCAGGCAGACCTCGGTCGCGCCCTCCGCCTCGGCCTCGACCACGCGCCGCGTGATCTCCTCAGGTCCAGCAGGTAGGGGTCGCCGCGCAGGTTGAGCGAGAGCGGGCCCTTGGAGAACGCGCAGAACTTGCACTTGAACGTGCAGACGTTGGTGTAGTTGATGTTGCGGTTGTAGACGAACGTGACGTCGTCGCCCACGATGTCGCGAGCGCAGCTGGTCGGCCACCGCGGCGACGGCGCGCACCTCCGAGCCGCGGGCGCCGAACAGGGTCACGATCTCGTCCTCGCCCACCTCCTGGCCGAGCGAGCACGCCCGGCCAGGATCTCGGCCACGGGCGACTGCGCGCTCGGCGTGGCCATCGGCACCCGGCCGACGGGCGAGGTCTCGAGCAGCTCGGGCGGGGCGACCTCGCCGCCCGAGCACCACGCGGCGTCGCGGGCCAGGCCCTCGGCGTCGGAGAGCGCGAGGACGCCGAAGCGCACCGCCGGGTCGAGCCACCGCTCCGGCGCCAGGGCGAAGCTCGGGTAGATGGTGAGCCGCGGGGCGAGCGTGAAGCCTGCGGCCTCGGTCACGCTCTCCAGGCGCTCGAGGGCGGGCCAGGCCCGCTCGGGGTTCACGTGGTCGATGGTGACCGGCGAGACCCCGCCCCAGTCGTCGATCCCGGCCGCGAGCAGCGGGGCCAGATCCTCGGAGAGGTTGGGCGGGGCCTGGACGTGGACGTCGTCGGGCAGGATGAGCCGGGCCGCCGCGATCGCCCAGCGGAGCTCGTCGGGCGGGCAGGCG
This sequence comes from uncultured Actinomycetes bacterium, assembly GCA_963833735.1. Taxonomy (GTDB): domain Bacteria; phylum Actinomycetota; class Acidimicrobiia; order Acidimicrobiales; family RAAP-2; genus DATNIB01. The sequence goes on from CAWHYR010000019.1 coordinate 28,749, forward strand.
CGCGACCTTGGCCATCGCGGTGCCGCGGCTTGGGCAGGAAGTTCTGGACGATGACCTCTTGGACGTGCCCGTGCCGGCGGTGGGACGCGGCGATGGCCTCCAGCGCCTCGATCCGGTCGCGCCCGGGTCTCGCCGATGCCGACGAGGATCCCGGTCGTGAAGGGGATGGCCAGCTCGCCGGCCGCCTCGAGCGTGGCCAGGCGGCGCGCCGGCGTCTTGTCGGGCGCCGAGCGGTGGGCGTCGAGGTCGTCGGCCAGCGTCTCGATCATCATCCCCTGGCTGGCCGCGACCGGCCGCAGCGAGGCCAGCTCGTCGGCGTCGAGCGCGCCGGCGTTGGCGTGGGGGAGGAGCCCGGTCTCGTCGAGCACGACCGCGGCACATGGCGGCCAGGTAGTCGACCGTCGACGTCGTAGCCGTGCTCGTCCAGCCAGGCCTGCGGCGCTCGGGTAGCGAAGCTCGGGGCGCTCGCCCAGCGTGAAGAGGGCCTCGGCGCAGCCCGCGGCGGCCCCGGCGCGGGCGATGGCCAGCACCTCGTCGGGCGAGAGGTAGGGACTGGCGAGGCGGGCCGGGGCCTTGGCGAAGGTGCAGTAGCCGCAGCGGTCGCGGCACAGCATGGTGAGCGGGATGAAGACCTTGGGGGAGTAGGTCACCGCGCCGCCCGAAGGCGGCGTCGCGCCGGGGTCCGGCGCTGGCGGCCAGCTCGTCGGCCGACGCCTCGAGCAGCGCGGCGGCGATCGGTGGGTCTGGTTGCCTCACTGGTCCTCCGTCCCTTCCCCCCGCCACCCTCGGTCCCGAGGGCCGCAGCGTCGACAATCCAGCGCACATCTTGCGCCGCGCACGCGGGCTGCGGGCACGTCCTCGCCACCGAGCACCTTGGCCAGCGCCGCCCGCTTCTCGGCCCCGGTCGCAGTGAAGGCCACGAGGCCCGCACGGTCGATGACCGGCAGAGTAATGGTGAGGCGGGGGTGGGGGTTCGCTCCGTTGGGATCCTCGGTGGCGAGCACCAGGTGGTCCGGGCCGGCGTGGAGGCTGGCGGCGCCGGGGAACAGCGAGGCCGTGTGCCCGTCGGGCCCGAGGCCGAGGTGGATGAAGTCGATCCCCGGGCCCTCCAACAGGCGGGCGATGATGCCCTGATAGGCGGCGGCGCAGCCGTCGGGGTCCCCGTCGGTCGGCATGGGGGAGAAGGAGCCCACCCCGCCCAGCGGATCGATGAGGTGCCGGCGCACGAGCAGCTGGTTGGCGTCGGGGTCGTCCGCCGGCACCAGCCGCTCGTCGCCCAGGTACAGGTCGACGAGCGACCAGTCCAGGGCGCGGCGCCCCGGCGCAGGCGTCGTAGCAGCGGGCGGCCAGCGGCCCGCCCGAGACGAACATGCAGAAGCGCCGGCCCGGCGCGGCGGGCGAACGCCTCGGCCACCAGGGCGGCGAAGGCGTCCGGCACGCTCGGCACCGCCCGCAGGTGGTCCAGGCCCGCCGGTCGCCTCACAGGGTGGGCACCCGCCAGGCGTCCCCGTTGCGCTCGAGCAGGAGGTCGGCGATGTGGGGCCCCCAGGTGCCGGCGTCGTAGAAGTGCAGCCCGGCGCCGGGCGTCGACCAGGCCTGCTGGTAGGGGTCGACGATCCGCCAGGCCTGGTCGACCTCGTCGGTGCGGATGAACAGGGTGGCGTCGCCGATCATGGCGTCGTGCAGGAGGCGCTCGTAGCCGTCGAGGCCCGGGTCGCTGAAGGCCTGGTCGTAGTCGAAGTCCATGGCGACCGACTGGACGCGGAAGGCCTCGCCGGGGACCTTCGCCCCGAAGTGCAGCTTGATGCCCTCGTTGGGCTGGATGCGCAGCACCAGGCTGTTGGGCCGCAGGTCGCGCGACAGCAGGCCCTCGAAGGCGAGGAACGGCACGCTGTGGAACTGGAGGGCCACCTCGGTCACCCGCTTGGGCAGGCGCTTGCCGGTCCGCACGTAGATCGGGACCCCGGCCCAGCGCCAGTTGTCCACCTGCAGGCGCAGCGCCACGTAGGTCTCGACCGTGCTGTCGGGGGCGACGGCCTCCTCCTCGCGGTAGCCGACGACGCTCTGCTGATCGACGACCCCGCCGCGGTACTGGCCCCGCACCGACGTGTCGACGGCCTCGTCGGGGGAGGGGATGGCGATGGCCTTCAGCAGCTTCACCTTCTCGTCGCGGATGTGCTGCGCGTCCATGGCGGTCGGGGGCTCCATCATGGTGAGCGCCAGCACCTGCATGACGTGGTTCTGCACGATGTCGCGCAGCGCCCCGGCCGTCTCGTAGAAGCCGCCCCGGTGCTCGACGCCGATGCTCTCGGCGACGGTGATCTGCACCTGCTCGACGTAGCGGCGGTTCCACATCGGCTCGAAGATGGCGTTGGCGAAGCGCAGGGCGAGGACGTTCTGCACCGTCTCCTTGCCGAGGTAGTGGTCGATCCGGAAGATCTGGTCCTCGTGGAAGGCGCTGTGCACGGCGGCGTCGAGGTCGAGGGCGCTCGTCAGGTCCCGCCCGAAGGGCTTCTCCACCACCAGGCGGGCGAACTCGCCCCCCTCGCCCGGCTGGTTGCAGCCCTCCTTGGCCAGCGCCTCGGCCACCAGCGCGAACACCTCGGGGATGGTGGCCAGGTAGTAGACGCGGTTGCCGCTCGTCCCGTACTGCTTGTCCGCCTCGCCCAGCAGCTCCCGCAGCTTGTCGAAGGTGGGGGTGGCCGCGTACTCGCCCGACACGTAGCGGAACCGCTCGACGAGCGACTTCCAGCCGTCGCCGGCGCCCGGCACGGCCTTCAGCACCGCCTGGCGGAACTCGTCGTCGCTCCACTTCGTGCGGGCGACGCCGATCAGCGTGAACTGCTCGGAGAGGCGTCCCGAGTCGGCCAGGCTGGCCAGCGCGGGCAGGATCTTCCGCGCCGTGAGGTCGCCGGAGGCGCCGAAGATGACGAGGGCCAGCGGCGGGGTCTTGCTGGCCGGGGTGCGCCGGGGTCGCCGCGGCGTCGCTCACGTGCCGGCGCCCGTCGGCGTCTCGGTCTCCTTGCCCTGCTGGCCCGACTCGAGGGTGACCGCGTGCCCGCCGAACTGGTTGCGCAGCGCCGCGACGAGCTGTCAGGCGAAGGCGTCCGGCTCGCGCGAGGCGAAGCGCGCGATAGAGCGCGGCCGTGATGACCGGGGCCGGGACGCCGCGGTCGATGGCCTCGGTCGACCGTCCAGCGCCCCTCGCCCGAGTCGACGACCAAGCCCTTGATCTCCTCGAAGCCCGACGTCGGGCCGCAGCGCCCGCTCGGCCAGCTCGAGCAGCCAGGAGCGCACGACCGAGCCGTAGCGCCAGATGGACGCGATCTCGTGGAGGTCGAGGTCGAACTCGTCGGCCGCGCTCATGATCTCGAAGCCCTCGGCGTAGGCCTGCATGAGCCCGTACTCGATGCCGTTGTGCACCATCTTCACGAAGTGGCCGGCGCCGACCGGGCCGACGTGGGCGTAGCCGTCCTCGGGGGCGAGCGTGCGAAGAGCGGGCTCGACGACCGCCACCGACTCCTTGGTCCCGCCCACCATCAGGCAGTAGCCCTCGTCGAGCCCCCACACGCCGCCCGAGGTTCCGGCGTCGACGAAGCCGATGCCCTTCTCCGCCAGCTCGGCCGCGGTCGGCGCGGCCTCCTTGTAGTTCGAGTTGCCGCCGTCGATGATGACGTCGCCCTTGCTGAAGCAGCCCGCCGAGGGTCGTCGATCGTGTCGCGTCGGTCGGCTTGCCCGAGGGCACCATCACCCAGACGACCCGGGGGGAGTCGAGCTTGGCGGCCATCTCCTCGAGCGTCGCCGGCGGCGTCGGCCCCCTTGGCCGCCGCGGCGTCGCGGGCGTCGCGTGCCAGGTCGAAGGCGACGACCTGGTGGCCGCCCTCGATCAGCCGCTCGGTCATGTTGGCGCCCATCTTGCCGAGACCGATCATGGCGATCTTCATCGTCGCTCCTCACCTGCGGGTCCGTGGCGCTACGCGATCCGTTGTCCGACAGTACGGGTTCAGCCGATCTCGCCCAGGTCGTCGACGGCCACCCGCAGCACGCGCCGCCCGTGGGCGAGCAGGCTCTGGTGGTCGCCGATCGACCTGGGCGCGCGATCAGCGTGCCGAAGTCGTAGGGCTCGCCCGGGATGGCCAGCTCGGGCTGGGCGCCCTGGCGCACGAGCTGGACGGCCACGACCGAGTTCGGGCCGCCCTTGTGCAGCTGGCCGGTCGAGTGCAAGAAGCGGGGCCCGTAGCCGGCGGTGACGGCCATCCCGCCGAGGTGGTCGCGGACCCGCCGGCGCAGCGCCTCGAGGGCGGCGTCCTGGCCGAAGGGGAGGTAGGCCTGGAGCGACACGTAGTCGCCCGGGCCGCACCGTGGCCGAGCAGCCAGTCGAGCGCCGTCGGCCCGGCCGCCGTCTCGAGCGCGGGCAGCGGGAGGTGCGCCGAAGACCTTGTTGGTGTTGGCCTTGGACTCGGCCACGTTGGGCTCGTCGAAGGGGTCGATCCCGAGCACGTGGCCGGCGATCGGGATGGCGAGCTCGAAGCCGGTAGAACTGCTCGCCGAGGTCGAGCGGCTCGTGCGAGGTCGAGGGCGACTGAGTGGCGGTCCTCGCCGACTCGGGCTCGGTCGTCGGCACCGGGATGCAGCCGCGTGCCGAGCTTGCCGGTCGACTCGGCGATCAGCTGCTCGACCCACAGCCCGAACGAGCGCGAAGGCCTCGGGGACCACGATCGTCACCTTGTCCTGCCCGGCCCGGGCGGCCTCGCCCATCGCCATGCCGAGCTCGACCGCCTCGGTCGGCGTCGGCCTCCAGCGCCCGCTCGCAGAGCTCGGCGACGTCGTAGCCGAAGAGGGCGGCCGGGACCATGCCGAAGTAGGAGAGGACCGAGTAGCGCCCGCCGATGTCGGGCCGGTTCTCGAAGACGCGGTGCGAAGCCACGCTCGCGCGCCGAGCGCGGCGAGCGGCGTGCCGGGGTCGGTGATGACGGCGTAGCGCGACGCGTCGGGCAGCTTCGACCAGGCGTAGTCGAAGAGCACGTTGGGCTCGAGCGTCGTGCCCGACTTCGACGAGACGAGGACGAAGGCGTCGGAGAAGTCGAGCGCGCCGACGGTCGTCGGGTCGGTCGTGTCGCAGACGACGAGCGCGGCGCGCCCGGACCGCCGCCGTCCGCGGCGTCCAGCACCGCCGCGAGCACGGCGGGACCGAGCGAGGAGCCGCCCATGCCGAGCAGGACGACCGTCGACTGGTCGATGCCCGCCGCCCAGGCGGCCGAGCTCGTCGGCCTCGGCCGCCATGCGGCGCGGGACGTCGAGCCAGCCGAGGCGGTTCGGCGAGACGTTGCCCGTCGGGCCACAGGGTCGCGTCGCGCGCCGACGCAGGCGCTGCGCCAGCGACGTCGGCCCTGTCTCGCTCATGACCGCGTTCACCTTGTGCCGAGCGTGCGCCGCCTTGTCGGTGAGCGACTGGATCAGCTCGTCGAAGGACTTGGCGAAGGAGTCCACGCCCTCGTCCTCGAGCGTCGCGTGACGTCGTCCAGGTCGATGCCGACCTCGCGCCAGCGCGCTCAAGGTCGCTGCGGCACCCGCCGGGTCGGCGTCGACGGTCGGGCCACGCGTGCCGTGGTCGAGGAAGGCGTCGACGGTCGCCGTCGGGCATCGTGTTGACCGTGTCGGGGCCGATGAGCGAGTCGACGTAGAGCAGGTCGGGGTAGGCCGGGTTCTTGGTCGAGGTCGAGGCCCACAGCGGCCGCTGGACCTGGGCCCCCTTGGCGGCCAGCGCCTCCCAGCGCGGGCCGCTGAAGGCCTGCTCGAAGTGCTCGTAGGCGCGCCTGGGCCTGGGCGACCGCGGCCTTGCCCCGCAGGCCGAGGCTGCTCGGCGTCCCCGTCGGGCGCCGCCGGCCAGCGTCTCGAGGCGCCGGTCGACCTCGGTGTCGACCCGGCTCACGAAGAACGACGCGACGCTGCGCCACCCGGAGAGGTCGTCGCCCCCAGGCGGCGTAGCGCCTCGAGCCCCGAGAGGTAGGCCTCGATGACCGCGTCGTAGCGCTCGAGCGAGAAGATCAGCGTCACGTTGATGCTCTTGCCCTCGGCGATCATCTGGTCGCGATGGCGCGGCACCCCCTCGACGGTGGCGGGGATCTTGACGAGCAGGTTCGGCTTGGCGATCCGGTCGTGCAGCGCCGCGCCGCGCCGATCGTGCCGGCGGTGTCGTGGGCGAGGGCCGGCGCGACCTCGAGCGAGACGAAGCCGTCGGTGCCGCCGGCTCTCGTCGTGCACGGCCCGCAGGACCGCCAGCGCGTCGACGATGTCGGTGATCACGAGCTCCCAGTAGACCTGCCTCGACGGTCATCGAGTCGATGAGCGACGCTGAACTGCTCGTCGTAGTCGTCCTCACCCTGCGATCGCCTTGGCGAAGATCGTCGGGTTCGAGGTCACGCCGCGGATCCCGGCGGCGACGAGCCCGGCCAGGTGGCCGTCGTGGAGCCAGTCGCGCCGGAGGTTGTCCAACCACGGGCTCTGACCCTGCTCGGTCGTAGAGGTCGTGCAGACTGGTCATGCGGTCCTCCTTTATCGGTGCCGTGCTGCTCGGTGCCGTGCTGCGATGCCGTGCTGCACGGCAGGGGCGCGGACTGGCGTCGTCGGTGACCGGGACGTCACGCCGTGGCGGCCACGAGGTCGCGGGCACGCTCGGCCACGTTCTCGGGCGTGAAGCCGAAGCGGGCGAGCGCCACCGTCGCCCGGTGCCGACGCCCCGAAGGTGTCGATCGACACGCTGTCGTCGGCGTAGCGGTCCCAGCCGAACGAGGCGGCGGCCTCGACCGCCAGCGTCGGCACGCCCGGCCGGCAGCACCTCCTGGCGGTAGGCGTCGTCCTGGTCGGCGAACCACTCCCAGCACGGGAAGCGAGACCACGCGCACGCGCGTGCCCGCCGCGCTGCCAGCTGGTCGGCGGCGGCCAGGCACACGTGGACCTCGCTGCCGGTGCCGATGAGGACGACCTCGGCCGCGCCGCCCTCGCTCCCGCCGCAGGACGTAGCCCGCCGCGCGCGACGCCGTCGGCGGCCCGGGCGGCCGTCTCGGCCAGCACCGGGATGCCCTGGCGGGAGAGGATCAGGGCGACCGGGCCCTTCGCCGTCGACCGCCAGGCGCCAGGCCTGCGCGCACTCGTTGGCGTCGGCCGGGCGGACGACGCGCAGCCCGGGCATGGCGCGCAGCGACGCCAGGTGCTCGATCGGCTGGTGGGTCGGGCCGTCCTCGCCCAGGCCGACCGAGTCGTGCGTCCACGAGTAGATGACGTGGACCTGCGGACAGGGCGGCCAGGCGGACCGCCCGCGCGCATGTAGTCGCTGAAGATGAAGAAGGTGCCGCCGACCGGGAGGATGCCGCCGTGCAGCGGCCATCCCGGTCATGACGCCGCCCATGGCGTGCTCGCGGATCCCGAAGTGGAGCTGGCGGCCGTCGGGCTCCTCGGGGGACTGGCGCACGCCGCTCGGCGAGCGCCATCCCGGTGTTGCCGGTGAGGTCGGCCGGCGCCGGCCACGAACCCGGGGATCAGCTCGGCCGTGGCGGTCAGGCAGGCGTTGATCGACTTGCGGGTGGCCACGTCGGCTCCGACCTCGAAGGTCGGGAGCTTGGCCTCCCAGCCGGCGAGCGCCGTGCCCCGCCTGGCTGGCCTCCCAGGCGGCCCGGTCGACGCCGGACGGCGGCGAACCGCTCCTCCCAGGCGGCCCGGAGCGCCTGTCCCCGCGGGATGCAGCGGCGGTAGTACGTCGAGCGACCTCGTCGGGGACGTAGAAGGTCTCGTCGGGCGGCAGGCCCAGGATCGCCTTGGTCGCCGCGATCTCCTCGTCGCCGAAGGCCTCGCCGTGGGCCTCCTTGGTGTCGGTGCGGTGCGGCGACGGCCACCCGATGTGGCTGCGCAGCACGATGAGCGAGGGCTTGTCCTCGACGGCCATCGCGCCGCGGAGCGCGCCCTCGAGCGCGTCGAGGTCGTTGGCCACCTCGCCGATCGCGTCGACGTGCCAGCCGTAGGCGCTGAAGCGCTCGGGGACGTCGTCGTTGTAGGCGAGCTCGGTCGGGCCGTCGATCGTGATGTGGTTGTCGTCGTAGACGTAGATCAGCCGGCCGAGCCCGAGGTGGCCGGCGAGCGAGGCGGCCTCGTGCGAGATGCCCTCCTCCAGGCAGCCGTCGCCGCAGAAGACGAACGTGTGGTGGTCGCACGAGCTCGGGGCCGAAGCGCGCGCGCAGGACGCGCTCGGCGATCCCGAAGCCCACGCCGTTGGCGACGCCCTGGCCGAGCGGCCCGGTCGTGACCTCGACGCCGGCCGTGTGCCGCCGCTCGGGGTGCCCGGGCGTCCGGCTGCCCCACTGGCGGAAGGCCTTCAGGTCGTCGAGCGTCAGGTCGTAGCCGGTGAGGTACAGCATCGAGTACAAGAGGATCGAGGCGTGCCCGTTGGAGAGCACGAAGCGGTCGCGGTCCGGCCAGTCCGGGTCGGAGGGGTCGTGGCGCAGGATCCGGGTCCACAGCACGTGGGCGAGCGGGGCGAGGGCCATCGCCGTCCCGGTGTGGCCGGAGTTGGCCTTCTGCGGGCCGTCCATGGCCAGGCCCCGGATGACGTTGATGCAGAGCTGCTCAAGTGCGCCATCGTCGGTGGCAGGGGTGACGGACATGCTGTGCACCCTACCCACTCCGTCTCGGGACATGAATGCGACGAACGTGGCCGAATCGGCCGGCGCGAGCGTTCCTGGCGATAGCCGTCCGAGTCCCAGTTGCGGATCCGAGGCACTCTGGGACACTGAGCCGATGACCGGCGAGCTCGATCCCGTGACCCGGGCCGCACTGCTCACCCGGGGACGGCGACTCGAGGCCGTGACCTTGAGTTGGAACGTGGTCGGCGTCGTCGTCCTGGCGGTGGCGGCCGCCCGGGCGCGCTCGGTCGCCCTCGCCGGCTTTGGCATCGACAGCCTCATCGAGATCGGGGCGTCGACCGTCGTGCTCTGGGAGCTCGCCCCTATCACCCCGGAGCGACAACAGCGAGCGCTCCGGCTCATCGGCATCGCTTTCGTCGTCCTCGCCATCTATCTGGTCGCCCAGAGCACGGTGGTGCTCGTCGTCGCGTACCACCCCCGCCACAGCCTCCTCGGAATCGTGTGGACCGGCCTCACCGCCGGAGTCATGTTCGCCTTGGCGGCGGGAAAGGCACGAACGGGCTCGGCCCTCGCCAACCCGGTGCTGATCGCCGAGGGAAGGGTCACCGCCATCGACGCGATCCTGGCCAGCGCCGTCTTGGCCGGCCTCTCGCTCAACGCAGCATTCGGGTGGTGGTGGGCCGACCCGGCCGCCGCGTACGTCCTCGTGTTCTACGCCACGCGCGAGGCCCGACACGGACTCACGCGTTAACTGGCGCTTGCCGCGCTCTCAACTCGGCTTCGATGCGAGGGGGCCGCCGGAGGGAACCGGGCGCGGCGGGTGATCACGGTTATGTTCTCGCCCATGGCGCCGCGCCCCCTCCAGGTCCCCGCCAACAGCGACCTCCTGCTCGGGGCCGTCTGCGCCGACAAGTCGACGCCGGGGAGCACCCGCTGGCAGATGACCGCCGACGAGCGGTTCGCCAACCCCGCCGGGACCATGCAGGGCGGGATGCTCTGCGCGTTCATCGACACGGCCATGGGGTCCGCCGCGGTCACCTTCGCGGCGGGGCGCAAGGTCCGGATCGCCAACGCCGAGCTCAAGGTGAGCTTCCTCGCCCCGGTGCTCGAGGGGGCGGAGATCACCTGCGAGGCGGCGGTCGTGTCGGGGGGCGGCCGGGTCGCCTTCGCCGAGGCGTCGGTGACTGGGGCCGACGGGACCCTCATCGCCCGGGCCAGCTCCACCTATCTGTTCACCGAGCGAACGTGACCATCCTTGCCAGGAGGCGCCCCCCCAGGGGAGGATGACCTGGTCCGGGGCGCGACCGGCCACCTCGGGTGGACCGTGCGGCGGCGACCCGTGCACCCCTGGACGCTCAGAAAGGACCGCACGCAGCATGGGACTCCTCAGCCGAGGGAAGAAGGACAGCCCCGGTGCGCTCGGCGCCTCCGGTACCGACGCCTTCCAGCTCGTCGTCCAATACGTGAAGCAGGAGGCGCTGCAGCCCCTCCAGGGCCTCCTGCGCTACGTGCTCTTCGGCCTCCTCGGCTCGCTCGGCATCGCCTTCGGCGTGGCCCTCCTGCTGCTCGGCGCCCTGCGGATCCTGCAAACAGAGACCGGGGCCTTTCATGGCAACCTGTCCTGGTTGCCCTACCTCATCGTGGCCGCGCTGGCGGCGGCGGTCATCGGGCTGTCGGCCTGGCGCATCACCCACGGCCAGGCCGCCCGGCGGGGAGCCGCAGCGGCGGCGAACCACAAAGACGACAAGGAGTAGTGATGGCGGTCGAGACCAACGGACGGCGGATCACCCGCGACGATCTCCAGGCGGCGTTCACCAAGGTGGTCGGCGAGGGCGAGCAGACCGCCCGCGACGCGGCGCCCCAGGCGATGTTCATCGCCGGCTCCGTCGCCCTCGGCGTGATCGCCATCGCCTACCTGTTCGGCCGGCGGGGTGGGCGCAAACGCTCGGCCGTGCTGGAGATCCGGCAGCTCTAGGTCCGTCATGCAAGCCCTCCTGCGCCGCCTGGTGCTCGCCGGCGCCCGCCGCCTGTTCCGTTCCGCGGGACGCCGCGCGCTGAGCGGCGAGTACTGGGCCTGGATCGTGGTGGCGGTGGCGGGCCTCGTGCTGCGCCGCTTCCGCACCAAGAGCGACCCGATCATCTCCACCCGGCGGCTGCGGCCCGGGGACTCGTTCCTCGTCACCCTGCGCGATCCGACCCAAGCTGCAGACCAGCCCGCCTCCTAGCGGGATGGACTCGCCGACGGGGCGCGGACTCCTCTGCGAGGGGGAGCGCGTGCTCCTCATCGACGCCAAGTCCCGCCGCTATCTGCTCACGCTCACGTCGGGCCGGGCGTTCCACACCCACGCCGGCATCGTCCAGCACGATGACCTCATCGGCCAGGTCGAAGGAAGCTCGGTCAGCGGTTCGACCGGCCGCAGCTTCCTCTTGCTGCGTCCCACCCTGTCGGACCTCGTGCTCAAGATGCCCCGGGGCGCCCAGGTCATCTATCCGAAGGACATCGGCGCCATCTTGCTGGCCGCCGACATCGGGCCGGGGCAACGGGTGTTCGAGGCGGGGGTCGGCTCGGGCGCCCTGTCCATGGCCGTCCTGCGGGCGGGTGCCTCGATCGTCGGCTACGACCTCCGGCAGGACTTCGCCGACCGCGCCATGGCCAACGTCCGGGCGGCGCTCGGGCCCGACCCCGACTACCGGATCGAGATCCGCGACGCCACCGAGGGCATCGACGAGCGCGACGTCGACCGGGTGCTCCTCGACCTGCCGGAGCCCTGGCTGGTGGCGCCGCACGCCGCGGCGGCGCTACGGCCCGGCGGGATCATGCTGTGCTACCTGCCGACCATCAATCAGACCGCGCAGCTGCGTGAGACGTTGACCCACGGCCCGTTCGGCCTGGCCGAGACGGTGGAGATCCTGCGCCGGACGTGGCACATCGAGGCACGCTCGGTCCGTCCGGACCATCGGATGGTGGCCCACACCGGGTTCTTGACCACGGCGCGCCGGCTGGTCGATCAGCCGGCCGAAGAGGAGTGGGTCAGTCCCGCTCGATGAAGATGCACTCGCCCGGGCATTCCTCAGCCGCCTCGACCACGGCGTCTTCGAGTTCGTCCGGCACGAGCGCCATGCCGGCCGAGCCGCCCGGCTCGTTCCTGATGGCGTCGCCTTCCTTCACGTAGGCGAGACCGTCGTCGAGCAGGGTGAACACCGCGGGGGCGATCTCCTCGCAGAGACCGTCACCGGTGCAAAGATCCTGGTCGATCCAGACCTTCATACGTGGCCTTCCTGTGGCTGATGGCGGGCGATCGTGTTCAGATGGTCGAGGCGGGACGGTAACGACGAACCCGAGATGCTGTCAAACACCGACATCGGTGCCCCGGCCGACCCTGACCGACGATGCATCCGTACGGGACCATGCTACTCGGGGGCGCAAGAAACGGGGAACAAAGGTGTTCGCGGCGCCGGCACGTCCCCGGCACCGACCGATCAGGTCCACAGCACCGGGAAGAGCGTCTGGGGGTCGCTCACGCCCTGGAGGGACACGGTGCGGGCGGGGGCGAACACGAGATCCGGGGAGTTGGCCGTCAGCTCGTGCAAGAGGGAGGACACGAGGATCTCCTCTGACCCGGCCTCGTCGGTGATGCGACTGGCCAGGATGACCGTGCGGCCGAGGAAGTCGCCGCCGTCCTGGATGGCCTCGCCGGTGTGCAGCCCGATGTGCGCCCGGATCGGCGCGTCGGGGTGCTGCTCGTTGTAGCGGGAGAGGGACCGCTGGATGTCGATGGCGCAGCGCACCGCCTGGCCCGCCCCCGAAAAGGCCAGCATGGCCTCGTCCGCGTGGCACTTCACCTCGTAGCCGCCGTGGGTGGCGACCTGCCCGCGGACGATCTGGAAGTAGGTCGCCAGCAACTCCTGCGAGGCGCCGTCGCCCAGGTGCTCGGTGATCTCGGTGAACCCCGAGACGTCGCTGAACAAGATGGTCACGGTGCCGTCGGGCGCCGCCGGCCGGCGGTCGCCGGCCGTTCCGGCCGCGCGGCCGGCCGCCGCCCGCTCGGAGAGGTGGTTCAAGATGTCACCCGCCAGGACGAGCGCGTCGCGCGCCCCGAGTATCTGTTCGCGCTGGCGGTCCGCCTTGGACCCCTTGGGCCCCTTGGGCCGGCCCGCGGCGATCCCCCCACGCGTCCCGACCATCGGGCGATCACCGAGTGCGCCCGTGCCGGCCCCGGCCGCCGGCGGGAGCATCTGGTTGACGGCGTCGATGAGCCGCGTCCGGGACCGCTTGGTGCGCACCTTCACGCCGCCCATGATGGGGAAAGCACGCACGTTGATGACCGGGGCGCCGGGCAGGGTCGGCACGTTGGCCAGCTTCACGTCCTTGCCGCCCAGCAGGCTGAAGCCCCCGAGGTGGACGATGACCCCCTCGGGCACGACGATGTCGATCCCGCCCATGATGGCGATCGCCGTGATCGTCAACTCGGAACCCTCGATCTCGGCGTTGCGCAGGTCCATGTCGACGCCGCCCAGGAGGGCGAAGGCCTTGATCCGCGGACGCGGCCGCCACCGACCCGTCCGCGACGATCCGGACAACACCGAAACGAACCACCCGGACTGGGGTACCGGACTCGCGTAGGCCGCGACCGCGCCGGCCTTGGGCAGGTCGGCCATGACGCGGTCGATGTCGGTCTGGGTCCGGGCCGCCAGCACGGCTTCGACGCGCTGGGAGAATTCATCGAGCGTTAGCCGGCCTTCGCTGCAGTACTTGGCCAGGTCGGCGGCGGCCTTGTCGCGGTCCTCCTCGGACACCCGGACCTCCGGTGTCGCGCCCGAACCGGTTCCCAGCTGGTCTTCCATCGCTGCCAGCCTGCCCGATTGGCACGGGCTTCGCCCGTCAAAGCGATGATCCCGTGGCGTCGCGCGCCGAACGGGGTTGGCCGATAGGGTGATCCTGACGGGACGCCCGGGGAGGTGAGGACGACGCCGACACCACACGACTACTCAAGAGACGGTGGTTCCGACGCCGACTTGGAGATCCTCCGCGCCCGCCTGGTCGAGGCCGAAGACGAGGTCAACGCGCTCCGGCGCCGCCTCCAGGAGAGCCCCGGACGGGTGCAGGCGCTCGAGGAGCGGCTCCTCGAGAGCAAGGGGCAGCTCGCCCAGGCGGTCTCGCAGAACGAGAAGCTCACCTTCACCCTGCAGCAGGCCAAGGAGCAGCTCGGCCGCGCTGCGCGAAGAGGTCGAGAAGCTCACCCAGCCGCCCGCCGCCTACGGCACCTTCCTCGACATCAACGAGGACGGGACCGTCGACGTGTTCTCGAGCGGCCGCAAGATGCGCGTGGCCCTGCACCCCGACATCGACCCGGGCGTGCTGCGCAAGGGCAACGAGGTCGTCCTCAACGAGTCGCTCAACGTCGTGCTCGTGCGCGACGGCGACCTGGCCGGCGAGGTCGTCACCATGAAAGAGGTGCTCGAGGACGGACGCCGCGCCATCGTCTTCGGGCGCGCCGACGAGGAGCGCGTCGTCGAGCTCTCCGACGAGCTCGTCGGCGTGAAGCTCCGCTCCGGCGACGCCATGCTCATGGACCACCGCAGCCAGCTGCTGATCGAGAAGCTGCCGCGGCCCGAGGTCGAAGAGCTCGTCCTCGAAGAGGTGCCCGACATCACCTACGCCGACGTCGGCGGTCTCGACGTCCAGATCGAGGCGATCACCGACGCGGTCGAGCTGCCGTACCTGCACCGGCGGCTGTTCGCACACTACAAGCTGCCGGCCCCGAAGGGCATCCTGCTCTACGGCCCGCCCGGGCTGCGGCAAGACCCTGATCGCCAAGGCGGTCGCCAACTCGCTGGCCAAGAAGGTGGCCGAGGCGACCAACAACGCCAACGTCCGCAGCTACTTCTTGAACATCAAGGGCCCCGAGCTCTTGAACAAGTACGTCGGCGAGACCGAGCGCCAGATCCGCCTCGTCTTCCAGCGGGCCCGGGAGAAGGCCGAAGAGGGCGTGCCGGTCATCGTCTTCTTCGACGAGATGGACTCGCTCTTCCGCACCCGCGGGCACCGGCATCAGCTCGGACATGGAGTCGACGATCGTCCCGCAGCTCCTGGCCGAGATCGACGGCGTCGAGGCGCTGCGCGACGTCATCGTGATCGGCGCGTCCAACCGCGAGGACCTCATCGACCCGGCGATCCTTCGGCCCGGGCCGCCTCGACGTGAAGATCAAGATCGAGCGGCCCGACGACGAGGCGGCGGCCGCAGATCTTCGCCCGCTACCTCACCTCCGACCTGCCGCTCGACGCGCGGCGAGGTCGACCGGCTCGGCGGCGGCGACCCGGCCAAGGCCGTCCAGGCCATGATCGAGCGCACCGTCGACCGAGATGTACCGGGCCGACGAGGACAACCGGTTCTTGGAGGTCACCTACCAGAACGGCGACAAGGAGATCCTCTACTTCAAGGACTTCTCGTCGGGGGCCATGATCGAGAACATCGTCCGCCGGGCGAAGAAGCTGGCGATCAAGCGCGAGATCGCCGGCGAGGGCTCGCGGGATCCGCACCGACGACCTGCTCGAGTCGATCCGCCAGGAGTACAAGGAGAACGAGGACCTCCCGAACACGACCAACCCCGACGACTGGGCGAGGATCTCGGGCAAGAAGGGCGAGCGCATCGTCTACGTCCGCACGCTGCTGACCGAGGACCGCGAGGACCACGGCGGTCGCTCGATCGAGCGGGTCGGCACCGGCCAGTACCTCTGAGCAGGCCCGACCCGCCTGGCGGAGCTCCCGGCTCGCGGGGCCCGGGCATTGCGCGGCGGCGCCGACGGGTCGACCAGGTAGGGTCGTCGACGTGGCCATCCCGCAAGGTCTGCGGCATCGAGACCGAGTACGGCATCCACGCGACGGGCGCCGAGACGCGAACCCGGTCACCGCGTCCTCGCTCCTCGTCAACGCCTACGCGGCCGAGGTCGACCGGCGCACCGGGTGGGACTTCGAAGACGAGACGCCCGGGCAACGACGCCCGCGGCTTCGCCCGCGAGGGCGTCGATGCCCCCGATGGTCGAGACGCACCTCGTCAACACCGTGCTCACCAACGGCGCCCGCTACTACGTCGACCACGCGCACCCCGAGTACTCCACGCCCGAGTGCTCCGACCCGCTCGAGGCGGTCCTCCACGACAAGGCGGGGGAGGAGGTCCTGCGCCGCTCGATGCTGGCCGCCGCTCAATCTACCCGGGCAACCCGGTCGTCATCGTCTACAAGAACAACTCCGACGGCAAGGGCAACTCCTACGGCTGCCACGAGAACTACCTCATGGACCGCAACGGTCGCCGTTCGCCAAGGTGGTCACGGGCATCGTCCCGCACTTCGTCACCGCCAGATCTACACCGGGGCGGGCAAGGTCGGCAGCGAGACGGCGAGCTTCGGCGGCGACGCGGATCGCGCTTCCAGATCACCCAGCGCGCCGAGTTCTTCGAGGAGATGGTCGGCCTCGAGACGACGCTCAAGCGGCCGATCGTCAACACCCGCGACGAGCCGCACGCCGACCCGCAAGCGCTACCGCCGGCTGCACGTCATCATCGGCGACGCCAACCTGTCCGAGGTCGCCACGTTCTTGAAGGTCGGGACGACCGCGCTCGTGCTGGCCATGATCGAGGACGACATGCCATGCCCGCCCGGGAGCTGTCGCTCGAGCGACCCGGTGCGCGCGATGCACCAGGTCTCGGCCGACCTCTCGCTCGTCCGAGCCGCTCGCGGTGGCCGACGGCATCGACCATCACCGCGCTCGAGATCCAGTGGGAGCTCTTCGCCGCGGCCCGGCGCTACGCGAAGGAGCGCGGCCTGGACGGCCCTCGGGGAGGAGCCGGTGGGCGAGATGGTCCTCGACCGCTGGGAGGCGGTCCTGCACGGGCTCGAGACCGACCCCGACCTCGCTCGTCCACCAGCTGGACTGGGTGGCCAAGCACCACCTCATCGAGGCCTACCGGGAGCGCCACGGCTGCGACTGGGACGACCAGCCGGCTGGCCGCCCTCGACCTGCAGTACCACGACCTGCGCCCCGAGCGCTCGCTGTTCGCCCGCCTCTCGATGGAGCGCCTGGTCGAGCGACGCCGACGTCGACCGAGGCCGTGACCGAGCCGCCGCGCGGCACCCGGGCCTGGTTCCGGGGCAAGTGCCTGGCCCGCTGGCCCGAGGCGGTCGTCACCGCCAACTGGGATTCGCTCGTCTTCGACCTCGGCACCGATCCGCTGCGGCGCGTCCCGATGATGGACCCGCTCAAGGGAACGGCGGAGCACACGGCCTCGCTGCTCGACGCCTGTTCGAGACCCGGCCGAGCTGCTGGATCGATTGAGTTCTTGAGGGGATGACCCATGGCAGAGCGTGAGCAGAAGCGGCGAAGCGCCCCGGAGCGCACCGAGACCGAGACGGTCGAGGACGCCCCGGCGTCGACCGAGCGCGGCGAGAAGCTGAAGGCCGAGCTCGACGACCTCCTCGACGAGATCGACGAGGTCCTCGAGGACAACGCCGAGGAGTTCGTCCGCAACTACGTGCAGAAGGGCGGGCAGTAGCCGCCAGTGCCGCTGCCCCTCTTCAGTCCGGCCGACGACCCGGGTCCGGACTTCACGAGTGTCCTGCGCCGATCGGGCATCGCCGCCGAGTCGCGAACGACCCTGACCGCGTGTTCACGGTGCGTCACGCGACGACGATCGTGGCGCTGCGCTTCGCCGACGGCGTGGTCATGGCCGGCGACCGCCGGGCCACCGAGGGCCACGCCATCGCCCACCGCGCCATGGAGAAGGTGTTCCCGGCCGACCGCTTCTCGGCGGTCGCCATCGCCGGGGCGGCCGGGCCGGCCGTCGAGATGGTCCGGCTGTTCCAGGTCCAGCTCGAGCACTACGAGAAGGTCGAGGGGGTCGCGCTCAGCCTCGAGGGCAAGGCCAACCAGCTGGCCCAGATGGTGCGGGCGCACCTCCCGATGGCGATGCAGGGCCTCGCCGTCGTCCCGCTGTTCGCCGGCTACGACCTGCGGCGCCAGACCGGCCGCATCTTCACCTACGACGTGACCGGCGGCCACTACGAGGAGACCGACTTCCAGGCCACCGGCTCGGGCGGGCGCGACGCGCGGACGACGATCAAGCTCGGCTTTCGCGAGGGCATGACCCGGGCCGACGCGGTCGAGCTGGCCATCGAGGCGCTGTACGAGGCCGCCGACGAGGACTCCGCCACCGGCGGCCCCGACCTCGTCCGCGGCATCTACCCGCTGGTGGCCGTGGTCGACGCCGACGGCTACCAGCAGGTCGGCCGAGGCCGAGGTGGCCGAGCGGTTCGCCGCGCTCATCGAGCGCAAGCGCCGCGAGCGGGCCGGCAGCGGTGCGGGAAGGGGTGAGGCCGATGAGCATGCCGTTCTACGTCGCCCCCGAGCAGGTGATGAAGGACCGGGCCGAGTACGCCCAGAAGGGCATCGCCCGGGGCCGCTCGCTCGTCGCCACCACCTACGACGACGGCGTCCTGATCGTGGCGGAGAACCCGTCGCGCTCCTTGCACAAGATCAGCGAGATCTACGACCGCATCGCCTTCGCCGGGGTCGGCAAGTACAACGAGTACGACCAGCTGCGCGTCGCCGGCGTGCGCCACGCCGACACCAAGGGCTTCGCCTTCAGCCGCGAGGACGTCGACGCCCGCTCGCTCGCCAACCTCTACGCCCAGTACCTCGGCAACGTCTTCACCCACGAGATGAAGCCGCTGGAGGTCGAGATCCTCGTCGCCGAGCTCGGCCGACAACGGCGGCCCGGACCAGCTGTACCACATCGCCTACGAGGGCACGATCACCGACGAGGAGCACTTCGCCGTCCTCGGCGGCGACGCCGAGACGATCACCGCGCGGGTGGCGGAGGCCTGGACAGGACGGCTGGGATCTCGGGCACCGCCCTGCGGGCCGCCGTCGGACGCGCTCGCCGGGCCGGAACGGACGCTCGGCCCGGGCGATCTCGAGGTGGCGGTCCTCAGCCGGAACAACGGCCGGCGGACCTTCCGGCGCATCATCGAAGACGAGCTGGTGGCCCTGCTGGCGCCGCCGGCAGCGACCCGGGCCCGGGCGGGCACCGCCAAGCGGGCGGGTCGCAGCGAGCCGGCGGCCGGCGAGCCGGATCCCGCCACGCGGCCGGCTGAGCCGACCGGGACCGCGGGCCCGCCACGGGGTCTGCCGGTGGCGACCGACCCCGCGGTACGGTGGCCCCCGTGGACCGGCGGATCTTCGGACTCGAGAACGAGTACGGGGTGACCTTCACCCTGCGCGGCCAGCGTCGGCTCAGCCCCGACGAGGTGGCCCGCTACCTGTTCCGGCGGGTGGTCAGCTGGGGCCGCTCGAGCAACGTCTTCTTGGAGAACGGCGCCCGCCTCTACCTCGACGTCGGCAGCCACCCCGAGTACGCGACGCCCGAGTGCGACAAGATCGACGACCTCGTGACCCACGACAAGGCGGGGGAGTGGATCCTCGCCCAACTCGTGACCGGGGCCCAGGCCCGCCTGCGCGAGGAGGGCATCCGCGGCGAGGTCTACCTGTTCAAGAACAACACCGACTCGGCCGGCAACTCCTACGGCTGCCACGAGAACTACCTGACCGAGCGCAACGACGACTTCAACCGCTACACCGAGGTGCTCATCCCGTTCCTCGTCAGCCGCCAGATCTACGCCGGGGCGGGCAAGGTCCTCCAGACGCCACGCGGCGCGACGTTCTGCATCAGCCAGCGGGCCGAGCACATCTGGGAGGGCGTCTCGTCGGCGACGACGCGCAGCCGGCCCATCATCAACACCCGCGACGAGCCCCACGCCGACGCCGAGCGGTTCCGCCGCCTGCACGTCATCGTCGGCGACTCGAACATGAGCGAGTACGCGACCTTCTTGAAGGTGGGGGCGACCAGCATCATGCTGGCCATGCTGGAGGACTCCTCGACCGTGCTGCGGGACCTCACCTTGGAGAACCCGATCCGGGCGATCCGCGAGATCAGCCAGGACGTCACCTGCGCCCGGCGCGTGCGGCTGGCCAACGGCCGCGAGATGCGGGCCCTCGACATCCAGAACGAGTACCTCCAGCGGGCGCAGCGGTTCCGCGACACGCGGGGCCTCCAGCCCGAAGAGGACCTGGCGCTCGACATGTGGGAGCACTGCCTGAAGGGCCTCGAGTCGGACCCGCTGTCGCTGTGGCGCGAGTGCGACTGGGTGGCCAAGTACCGCCTCGTCGAAGAGGTGCGCAAGCGCCACGATCTGCCGCTGTCGCATCCCAAGGTGGCCATGGTCGACCTCATGTACCACGACGTCGACCGCTCGCGGGGCCTCTTCTACAAGCTGCAGGACCACGACCACGTCGAGCGCATGTGCACCGACGCCGACATCGCGACCGCCATGACCCAGGCCCCCCAGACCACCCGGGCCCGGCTGCGCGGGGCGTTCATGCGCCGGGCCAAGGAGCGCCGCCGCGACTTCACCGTCGACTGGGTGCACCTCAAGCTGAACGACCAGGCGCAGCGCACGGTGCTCTTGAAGGACCCCTTCCGCTCCCACGACGAGCGGGTCGAGCGCCTGATCGCCTCCCTCTGACCCCCGATCCGGGCGGCGCGGCCGGCGGCCGGGCCCTGTCGAGTAGCGTCGATCGACGGTGAGCACCGACCTGCCGGGCGACGCGCTCGCAACCAAGGACCCCGCTGGTCCCCCTCTCGACGGCTCCGGCGACCCCGTGCCGCCGGGCAGCGCCACTGCCGCCGCAGGCCCCGACACGGCCGCCGGCGGCGCCCAGGGCGGCGGGGGAGAGCCGCCGGCCAGCTCCCGCCGGGACCGACGCCGGCGGCGGGCCCGGCGCTGGGCCTACGAGTGGGTCGCCATCATCGTCATCGCGCTCGGCGTCGCCGTCGTGCTGCGGACCTTCGTCATCCAGACCTTCTTCATCCCGTCGGCCTCCATGACACCGACGCTGCAGGTCGGCGACCGCATCGTGGTCAACAAGCTCAGCTACCACCTGCACGCCGTGCACCGGGGCGACATCATCGTGTTCCGGCGCCCGCCGAACGAGGACTGCGCCGGCCCGCCCGTGCCCGACCTCGTGAAGCGGGTCATCGGCCTGCCGGGCGAGACCATCTCGGATCGCAACGGCACCGTATACATCAACGGAAAAGCGCTTGATCAGACATGGCTGCCCAAACACATCTCGAGCACCTACACGGCCGACGTTCGCCCCGGTGAACATCGCCGCCAACCACTACTTCGTGATGGGCGACAACCGCGTCGACTCCTGCGACAGCCGCGACTGGGGCACGGTCCCGGCCTCCTACATCGTCGGGCAAGGTCGAGCTGCGCATCTGGCCGCTCTCGCGGATCGCCATCTTGTAAGGGTCACCCGGGCTCCCTACCAGAAGAGCCCGCTGGGCCCGCCCAACTAGGCTGGATGCCCGATGCTCTCTCTCAACCCCGAGAAGCTCCTGGTGGTGCTGATCGTGGCCCTCATCCTGCTCGGCCCCGACAAGCTGCCCCGCCTGGCCCGCCAGTTGGGGGCCGGATGGCGCCAGCTGAAGGAGTTCCAGATGCGGATCGAGCGCGAGGTGCGCGAGACCATGCCGGACCTCCCGCCCACCCACGAGATCGCCCGCATGGCCCGCTCGCCGGCCCGGTTCCTCAACTCGCTGGCCAAGCTGCCCGAGGACGAGGCCCTCAAGCCGGACCCGGGCGCACCGGCGGCGCCGGGGGCCGATGGCGGGCGGTTGCCGGCGGGGGGAACGGAAGCCCGGGAGCCGGCGCGGACCCCGGATCGTCGCGCACACCACCGTGTGGGTGTCCGATGACCCGAGCATGAACTGACCGCCCGCCCACCTCTCGACCCGAAAGCGATCAGACCATGGCCACTCGGCTGTTGAGCCGCAAGCAGCGGCCGACGCCCGACGCCATGACCCTCGCCCAGCACCTGGGCGAGCTCCGCCGGCGGGTGATCATCATGGTGGCCGCCGCCGTCGTCGGCGGCATCGATCGCGGCGGTCTTCTACAGCCGGATGCTGTCGGTCCTCCAGCACCCCTACTGCCGCGTGAACCCCGGTCACTGCGGCTTCTACGTGACCGGGCCGCTCGACCCGCTGGCGCTGCGCATCAAGCTCGCCCTCTTCGGCGGCCTGGTGATCGCCTCGCCGGTCATCTTCTGGCAGCTGTGGCGATTCGTCACCCCCGGGCTGCACGCGAGCGAGAAGCGCTACGTCATCCCGTTCGTCGCCGCCTCGGTCGCTGCTGTTCCTCTCGGGCGGGGCGCTGGCCTACTACATCTTCCCGCACGCGCTCACCTTCTTGAAGGACGTGGGCGGCCCGACGCTGCACGAGATCTTGAACCCCAACCAGTACCTGAGCCTGATGTTGCTCATGATGACGCTGTTCGCGCTCACCTTCGAGTTCCCGGTCGTGCTCGTCGCACTGGAGCTGGCCCACGTCGTCACGCCGGCCAAGCTGCTGCACTGTGGCGCTGGGCGGTGATCGGGCTGACGCTGGTGGCCGCCGTCTTCACGCCCAGCTCCGACCCGTTCTCGATGCTGGCGCTGGCCCTGCCCCTCATCGTCTTCTACTTCGTCGCCATCGGTATCGGAAAGCTCCTCGGGCGTTGAGCGAACCCGCCCGGGACGCCCCCGCTGCGGGCGCGCCGGGGGCGGCCCAGCCCGCCGACGCCGGCAATTCCTGACCGACCTGCCCTTCACGCCCGACTCCTTCCAGCTGGAGGCCTTCGACGCGCTCGACGCCGGACACTCGGTGCTGGTCTCGGCGCCGACCGGGTCGGGCAAGACGCTCGTCGCCGCCTACGCGATCGCGGCCAACATGGCGACCGGCGCCAAGTCCTTCTACACGACGCCGCTCAAGGCGCTCTCCAACCAGAAGTTCGGCGAGCTGGCCGGCGCGCACGGCGCCGACTCGGTCGGCCTCTTGACCGGCGACGTGGCGATCGGGTCCGCGCTCGCCGATCGTGGTCATGACGACCGAGGTCCTCCGCAACATGCTGCTGGCCGGCTCCGACCTCTTGGAGGGCCTCGGCACCGTGGTGCTCGACGAGGTCCACTACCTCCAGGACCCCTACCGCGGCGGGGTGTGGGAGGAGGTCCTCGTGCTCTGCCCGCCCGAGGTGACCTTCGTCTGCCTGTCGGCGACCGTGTCCAACGCCACCGAGCTCGCCGAGTGGCTGCGCTCGGTCCGCGGGCCGACCGAGGTGATCGTCGAACGCCGGCGGCCGAGTCTGCTGCGCCACCACTTCGCGGTGCACCGGCGCGAGGACCAGACGACCGACCTGCTGCCCGCTCATCGCCCACGGCCGGCCCGGCAGCGAGGGGCGTCCGCGTCGAGCAGGCGGTGCGCCGAGCCGGCTCGGTGCGCCAGCCGGCCCACCTCGGCCGGGGCCGCTACGGCGGCCCGCCAGCTGCCGGTCCGCGCCCCGCGGCGGCGGCGAGATGATCGAGCTGCTCGACGACGAGGAGCTGCTGCCCGCCATCTTCTTCATCTTCAGCCGCGCCGCCTGCGACGACGCCGTGCGCCAGTGCGTCCGCGACGGGATGCGGCTGACCAGCCGCACCGAGCGCGCCACCATCCGCGCCATCGCCGAGGCCCACACCGAATCGCTCTCCGACGACGACCTGGCGGTGCTCGCCTATCCCGAGTGGCTCGAGGGCCTGGAGTCGGGGATCGCCGCGCACCACGCCGGGCTGGTGCCGGCGTTCCGCGAGACGGTCGAGGAGTGCTTCGCCGAGGGCGTGCTGAAGGTGGTGTTCGCCACCGAGACGCTCTCGCTCGGCATCAACATGCCGGCCCGGACGGTCGTCATCGAGCGGTTCACCAAGTTCGGCGGGGCCGGCAAGGCGCCCGCTCACCTCGGGCGAGTACGCCCAGCTGACCGGGCGGGCGGGCCGGCGCGGGCTCGACCCCGAGGGCCACGCGGTCGTGCTGTGGTCCCAAGAGACGCCCTTCTCGGAGGCGGCGCGGGTCGCGCTGGCCCCGCCGCCGGACCTGCGCTCGACCTTCCGGCCCACCTACAACCTGGCCGTCAACCTGGTGCGGCGGTTCGATCGCGACCGCGCCCTCGAGGTCCTGCGCCGCTCCTTCGGCCAGTGGCAGATCGCGGCGGCCGGCCGGGGGAACGCCGACCTGTTGGTCGAGCACCTGGAACGGCGGCTCGCCGTGCTGGCCGAGCTGGGCTACGTCGACGGCTGGCGCCTCACCGACGCCGGGGCCCGCCTCGCCCGGGTGTACCACGAGTGCGACCTGCTGGTCACCGAGGCCATGGGCGCCCCATCCTGGAGGACGCCGGCGCCCGCGATCGTCGCCGGGGTCCTCTCGGGCCTGGTCTTCGAGCGCCGGCGGGTCCGGACGGCCCCTGGGCACGGCCAGCGGGCCCCCCGGCGCTTCGGGACCCCGCCGGCGCCGCCGCGGCCCAAGGGGGCGGGAGCGGACCGCCTGGGGGAGGGGCGCCGCCGCGAGCTGGCCGCCCGCAGCGCCCTCCTCGTCGAGCGGGGGGCCACCCTGCGGCTCCTAGAGGAGCGATTCGAGGTGCCCCGCACCGCCGAGCCCGAACCGGCCCTCTCGACCGCCGTGGCCTCCTGGGCCCGGGGGGCCAGCTTCGGCACGGCGCTCGGCGTGGCCCACCGCGAGGCGGGCGAGCTCGCGCCGGGGGACTTCGTCCGCACCGTCCGGCGGCTGGCCGATCTGGTCGGCCAGGTGGGCGTCGTGGCCCCTGACCAGGGCCTCCGGGCCGCCGCGGGCGCCGCCCAGTCACCAGCTCATGCGAGACGTGGTGGCCGCCGGCGCCCTTCCCGCATCCGCCATTGCCCGGGCAGGCCCGCCCTAAGGTTGCTCGGTCATGTTCCCGTACGTGGAGGAGCGGTTCAACGAGGAGGAGGAGGCGATCCTCCAGCGCTATTTCACGAACGTCTACGGGCCGGTCTTTGCCCTGGTCAACCTGCCCGAGGTGGTGAAGGGGGCGCTCTTCGCCCGCTACTCGCGGGCGTCGAAGAGCCTGCGGCGCCTCTTCCTCGACGAGTTCGTCGTCGACCTCGAGATCTCGGGCGACGCCTCGGTCGACGCCACCGTCGGCCTCAAGCGCGCCGAGGAGCTCTACGAGCGGGTCTTCTTCGAGTACGGGGACGACTCGGTGGCCCAGCTCGGCGGCGTGCACCTCGCCTGTGAGCAGGCCTCCAACATCTTGACCAAGATCCTCGAGTGGGGCCGGCTCATGTCCTACCTCGAGCAGTCGACCCGCTACATCGGCTACGACGACCGCCTGCCGAGCGGCCACTACCGCTACCACCGGCCGCCGTCGGTGCTCGAATCGCACCTCGGCGCGCGCTACGTGGGCGACATGGACCGCATGTTCGACACCTACGGCGAGCTGTTGCCGCGGCTGCAGAGCTGGCTCATCGCCCGCTTCCCGCGCCAGCCGGGCGACTCGGACTTCGTCCACCGCCAGGCCATCCGGGCCAAGGCCCTCGACGGCCTGCGCGGCCTGTTGCCCGCCGCCGCGCTCTCCAACGTCGGCATCTACGGCACCGGGCAGTCCTACGAGCTCGTTGCTGTTGCAGATGCGCTCGCACCCGCTGCCCGAGGCGCGCTTCTACGCCGAGCTCATGCTGACCGAGCTGCGCAAGGTGATCCCGTCGTTCCTCCAGCGCGTCGACCTGCCCGAGCGCGGCGGGGAGTGGTCGGAGTACTTCGCCAACACCCGCAGCGAGACGGCGCGGGTGCTGGAGCGCCTCTGGCCCGACGCCACCACCGAGCGCCAGGGCGAGGTGGCGGGCAAGCCCGAGGTGCGGCTGGTCGACTTCGACCCCGACGGCGAGGACAAGCTGATCGCGGCCATCGCGTTCAGCCAGACGCGCGCTCAGCGAGGCCGAGCTCATGCGCCGGGTGCGCAAGCTCAGCGTCGACGACCGGATCGCGCTCCTGCACGCCTACGTGGGGGACCGCAAGAACCGCCGCCACCGGCCGGGCCGGGCCTTCGAGCGGACGGACTACCGCTTCGAGATCGTGGTCGACTACGGCGCCTTCCGGGACCTCCAGCGCCACCGGCTGCTCACCATCGAGTGGCAGCCGCTCGGCACCGCGCTCGGCTACAGCCTGCCCGACATGGTGGTCGAGGCGGGCGAGGAGGCGACCTTCATCGCAGTCCCTCGAGCGCTCCCGCCAGCTCTACGAGGCGATGGTGGACGACTTCCCCGTCCAGGCCGGCTACGCCGTCGCCCTCGCCTACCGCGTGCGCTGCGTCATGCAGATGAACGCACGCGAGGCGATGCACCTGATCGAGCTGCGCTCGGGCACCCAGGGGCACCCCGCCTACCGGCGCATCGCCCAGCAGATGTACAAGGCCATCGCCGAGCAGGCCGGCCACAAGGCCATCGCCGCCGCCATGATCCACGTCGACCACGGCTGGAGCGACCTCGAACGCCTCGAAGGCGAGCGCCGCGCCGAGACGCGCCGGGCGCGGCGCGGCGGAGGAAAATCGAAAAGTTCGTGACCAGGGAGGACGAACGTCGTCCCTGGTGAACAATCCGCAACTTCAGCTCTTGACGAGATGGGCCGTTGTCTGACGTATCGTACGGCAGTCCCAATCGCCCCACGGGTCCAGGAGCGTCGGTCGCTCCTCTCGTGTGGGGATTGATGCATGAGGCGGCAGGTGGCCCGGGGGGTCGAGTAGAGAACGACACGGTGACGCCCACAGTCGGGCGCAGCGCCGTGACGGCCCCAAAGAACCCCCGGGCCCAACCGCCGGCCCGCAGCACGCCGCCCCCGGCGGGCGTCCGCCCGGACCGCCGCCCGGCCCGAGCATCGTGGCGCGAGTCCTGCGCCGCCGGCCCGAGATGGCGCTGGAACACCAGTGCGAAGCGTCTATGCTCCCGCGGCGAATCGCCACCCGAAAGGCAGGAATGGCAGACGATCTCGACGAAGATGCCGAGCCAGATGACCCCGAAGAGCTCGACGAGGTCGCCCTCGACGAGCTCGAGGACGACGAGGACCTGGAGGATCTAGAAGACCCGAGGACCTCGACGAGGACGACGACGTCGCGGTCGACGACGACGACGACGACGCTCTGGCCGACGACGAGGAGAGAGGACGTCGCGGTGCCCGTGGCCGCCGTCGTGCCCGCCGGCGAGGAGGCCGAGGACGACGACGAGGAGGAGCCCGACGACGAGGACGTCGAGGCCAGCCTGGACGTGATCTTGAAGGAGCGACTGGTCGTCGAGGACGAGCCCGAGGACGACGAGCTCACCGACGCCGAGGACCGCTCGCGAGGCGTCCGAGCGGGTGCTGCCCAAGCAGGCCGACGAGTTCGTCTGCCGGTCCTGCTTCCTCGTGAAGCACGTCAGCCAGCTGGCCGACAAGAAGCAAGGGGCTCTGCCGCGACTGCGTCTGACCGCGCCGCTCGCCGCGGCCGAGACCGCCGCCGGCGAGGCGCACCTGAACGGTGCCGCACGGAGCGACACCGCGTCACCGCCGAGCGCCTGTTGGACCTGCTCGTGTTCGCGCCGGCGCAGCTGGCCCTGAGCACGCTGCGCGACCTCGAACACTTCGACGAGATCGCGGCCAAGGGCCGCGAGCGCTTCGGGCTGCAGGTGAACAACGCACGGGTCGTCGGCCAGTTCGTGGTGGCCACCGGACGGGCCCACCTCGAGCACCTCGTGGGCGGCCTGGCCACGCGCGACGAGCCGGCCGTCGGCGATCCGCCGGCCGCCGACAGCGCGATCACGGCGGCAGCCGAGCCGCCCGCCGCGGTTGCCGACGGCGCGGAGGCCGATCTGGCGATTCCCGACTACGAGGCGCTGTCGGCCTCCCAGGTCGTGCGCCGGCTGGACGGGCTGGGTCCAGACGAGCTCGAGGCCCTCTACAGCTACGAGACCGCCACCCGCGGGCGCCGCACGATCCTGCACCGGGCCCAGCAGCTGCTCGGCCTCGAGGACGCCGCCGGTCCCGACAGCGGCCGGACTGATCGGACGGGCGTGGAGGCGGCCCGCGCGGCGAGCCCCGGCGACCTCGAACGCTGCGCGTGCTCCTCGCCGACGCGCTCGACGAGTTCGGCCGCCAGCGCGGCGGCGCGCACGTCGGCGCCCCTCGACCGCGGCGACGCTCCTTCGACCTGGAGCACCGAGGACCCGGATCGAGGTCTTCCTCGTCGGCACCTTCACGCGACGCGGTGGTCGGGCTTGGCGGCCGGCCCGGATCGACCGCGGCACCGGCCCGGTCGGCCAGATCGAGTGCTTCTACGTCGAACCCGATGCCCGGGCGGTCGGGGTCGGCGCAGGCGATGATCGAGGCACTCATCGACTGGTTCGCCGCGCGCGGATGCACCGAGGTCGATGCGATCGGCATTACCGGGGGACCGCTCGAGCAAGCAGCTGCTCGAGGCGGCCGGGTTCAAGACTCGGCTGCTGGTCCTCCACCGCTCGCTGCGCTGACCGGCTGGCGGGGGCTCGTCCGGCGCGGGGCGGGGAGGGATCCGCAGGCCGACCAGCTTGGCCAGCTCGGGCACCGCCCCGGCGGCCTGGCGGGCCGACTCCTTGGTCTCCGCCGAGTCGGGGAGCCCGACCGGCTTGACGGTCCGGCGCACCGGGGACTCGAGCACCGCCATCAGGAGCGCCATCCAATCGTCGGCGGCCAGCTCGGCCGTCATGGCCGCGCCGGCCGCCGCGGCCAGGCTGACCGCCAGCTCGGCCGGGAGCCGCAGGGCCGGCTCGGGCGGGCGGGCCGAGAGCCGCAGCGCGTCGAGCACCCGGCCGCCCTCGATGGCGGCCGTCATCCGACCGGTCCACTCGTCGCGCAGCGCCCCCTGGCGCTGGTTCAGCGAGTCCTGCAGTGCCTTGGAGAGCGTCCGGCCCTCGTCGTCGAGGCTGAGCGTCCGCGAGCGACGCCACCACGGCGCGCAGCTCGCGCAGGCGGAACTCCCGGCCGGCCAGCTGGGCGGCCGTGGCCCGGTCCTTCCACGCGGCCAGGTTGACGAGCGGCAGCAGCTCCTCGGCCATGGTCATGAGCGGCGTCGGCCGCGATCGACGGCTGGCCCGTCGCGGCCGGCGGCCGCGTTCTGCTCGGTGATGGCCTGGCGCACCGCCGGGATCCCGCCGCAGCAGCAGCTGCTCGGCCACGGGGAGCTGCTCGGGGCGGAGCTCGGCCAGCATGGCGTTGCGGTGGGTGGCCGCCACGCTCGGCCGCCGGGCCCGCGGCGGCCCGGCCCCCGCACGCGGCCCGCGCTCGGGGCCCTCGCCCGCTGCGCCCTCGGGGCGGCGACCGGACCCCGGGCGCGCACCGGACCGCTCGGGCCGGGTCGCCGGCCGCTCCGGACGCACGACCCCGCTCGGGGCGTTGACCCGGACGCGGGCCGCGCTCGGCGGCTCTCGCCCGCGCCGGCGGCCACCGGCCGGACGCTCCCCGGCACCGGCACGCTCGGGGCGACGGGCGCCCCCGGCGCGCGCCGTCTCGGCCGGGAGCCGGACCGCGGCGGGCGCCGTCCCGGCGGGCGGGCGCCGTCCTCGCGGCTCCGCCGCCGTTCACCGTCGCGTCCGCCGTCTCGCCCACCCTCGCGCCCGCCCCGGGCCCCGCCCGAGGCGTAGGTGACCGAGACGTCCGGGCCGCGGAGCGGCGAGGCGATCAGCTCGATCTTCTGGTGGCGCGACTCGTCGCGGCGTTCGTTCTTGACCGGGGCGACGGCCACCACCTCGATGCCCTCGACCGCGAACTCGAGCTCGGCCCGGAAGACATCGCCGACGGCCGCGCCCGACGGGACGAGGTCACCGGCCAGGGTGCCCCGGGGTTGGCGGGCGCCGACGGCCCGCCAATTCCAGGCGCCCCCCTCGGAGCGACTGGTCAGTTCGATCTCGGTGGCGCGGGCCATGACCCGGTCACGCTACCAAGTGCCCGGCGCACGCTGGGTGGCCGACGCCTGGCTGTCACCGAATGGCCCGACGATGGGGTGCCTGAGGCGTCCCCTAACATGGATCCGCTGTGTCCCGCCGTCCGGCGGCAGGCGGGACGCACTGGTGCGGCGGACATGGTCCGTTCAGGAGGCCCGTCATGAGCAACCACTTCGAAGATCCCGAGGTGGCGCGCGACCCGGAGGCCGCTCCGGGCG
This sequence comes from uncultured Actinomycetes bacterium, assembly GCA_963833735.1. GTDB lineage: Bacteria > Actinomycetota > Acidimicrobiia > Acidimicrobiales > RAAP-2 > DATNIB01. The sequence continues at coordinate 58,486 of CAWHYR010000019.1, forward strand.
CCCCGAGACCCCGCCCTCCCCGCCAGGCGGCCGAACCCGGGGCCTCCGGACCCCAGCGTCGCCGACCGCCGCCCGGCGTCGGACGCACCCGCTGCGGGCTGGGTCGTGCCCCCGTCGGGACCCCCGAGGCCGTCGCGCCGCCCGGCCCCCAGGCCGCCCTGCGCTGAGGCGCCGTCGCGGGGCCGCCCGCGGCCCCGGGCGCCCGCGGCCGCCGGCCGCGTCCTTCGGGCGCCCCGAGCGGGGGAGGGGTGGCCGCCCCGCCGCCCGCCCGGCTCGGGCGCACCTGGATCGCCATCGCCCTCGTGTCGGCCCTCGTCGGGGGGGCGGTCGGTGCCATCGTCACCGCGGTCACGGACAATCGGGGGAGCACCGGCCCCGTGACCACGATCCGGGAGGGGAGCGCGGCCCCCGGGGCGGCGCTGGCCAGCGGCAAGGTCACCATCCCGGATCTGGTGGCCAAGGTGCTGCCGGCCGTCGTCTCGATCGAGGTGTCGACCACCGGCGAGGAGGACGAGGGGAGCGGCATGATCATCTCCCCCGACGGGCTCGTGATCACGAACAACCACGTGATCGAGCTCGCGACCGAAGACGGCGGCACGATCACGGTCACCGAGTCCGGGTCGACCAAGCCCGAGAAGGCCACCCTCGTCGGCACGGACCCGGGCGACGACGTGGCCCTGCTGCGCATCCAGGGGGCGTCGGGGCTGAAGACCATCACCTTCGGCGACTCCGACAAGGCGATCGTCGGGGACTCGGTCGTGGCCATCGGCAACGCCCTCGGCCTGTCCCAGGGCTCCCCGACGGTCACCCAGGGGATCGTCTCGGCCATCGGCCGGACGGTCAGCGCCGGCGACGACGCCGGGGACAGCACCGAGACGCTCAGCGACCTCATCCAGACCGACGCGGCGATCAATCCGGGCAACTCGGGGGGACCGCTGATCGACACGGCCGGGCAGGTCATCGGGATGAACACCGCCGTGGCGGGGGACACGAGCGACGGCACCAGCGCCCAGAACATCGGCTTCGCCATCCCCTCGGCCCAGATCGAGTCGCTGATCCCCCAGCTGCAACAGGGCGGCACCCAGCAGCAGGGCTCCGGGTACATCGGGGTCGAGGTCGCCACCCTCACGCCGCAGCTTCGCCAGCAGTATGGGTTCACGCCCGACAGCGGCGCGGTGATCCTCGAAGTGGACGCGGGCTCGCCCGCCGACAACGCCGGCCTGGAGGAAGGTGACGTCATCGTCGGCATCGACTCGCAGGCCATGAACTCGGCCGTCGACGTCCAGAACATCATCCAGAAGGACAAGGCCGGCCAGAAGGTGACCGTGACCTACTACCGCGGCGCCCTCAAGAAGACGGCCTCGGTGACCCTCGGCTCCCAAGAAGAGCAGCAACAGCAGGAGCAGCTGAACGGAGGGTCCGGTTTCGGCGGCGGTGAGTTCGGGGCGAACCCGTAGGGCTGTTCTGCGGAGCATGGCGAGCCGTCGCCCTTGGTCAAGCGGCGCGGTCGATCGATCCGCCGCGGTAGCGCCGCACGGGGGAGTTGCCCGCTCCGATCCTTTGGCCTAGGAACGCGCCATGCGATTCGGAATATGGCCCTCACCGGTACGTCCCTGGGACGACACGCTCGAGCTCGTCTCCCATTGCGAATCCACGGGGTGGGACAGCGTCTACTTCGCGGACCATTTCATGCCGAACGGCCCCGATGCGACGCCGCTCGACGGCGACACCTTGGAGTGCTGGTCGGTGCTCACGGCGCTCGCGGCGGCGGTGCCTCGCCTCACCCTGGCCCCGCTGGTCACCAGCGTGACCTATCGACACCCGACGGTCCTCGCCAAGATCGCGGCCACCGTCGATCGGATCAGCGACGGGCGGCTGGTCCTCGGTGTCGGCGCCGGGTGGCAGGAGAACGAACACGCCGCCTACGGACTCGACCTGGGGAGCGTCAAGCAACGGCTGGACCGCTTCGAAGAGGCGGTCCAGATCCTCGAGTCGATGCTCCATGAGCCTCGAACCAGCTTCGAGGGCACGTACTTCCTCGTGACCGACGCCCCGAACCAGCCGGCGCCCGTCCAGGACCGTCTTCCCCTATTGGTCGGCGGCGGCGGGGAAGAACGGACGATGAGGATCGCCGCGAAATATGCCGACCAGTGGAATGCCTGGACGTCTCCCGATGTGCTCGCGCACAAGGTGGCGGTGCTGCACAGCCGGTGTGAGGAAATCGACCGAGACCCGAGCGAGATCCACGTCTCCACCCAGGCGCTGCTCTTCCTGTCGACCGACGAGTCCTGGTTGGCCGAGCGGCGCCAGGGCGACGGCGCCCAGCCGGTCATCGTCGGCACGCCCGAGGAGGCCGTCGAGATCGTGGCCCGTTACCGAGACGCGGGGGCCGACGAGCTGATCATCCCTGCCTTCACGCTCGGATCCGCGAGTCGGAGCAAGGACACGTGCGACCTGTTCTTCGAGGAAGTCGCCGTGCATTTTCGCTGAGCCGTCCCGGCGCCGAGCTCGGACCAACCCGCCGCGACGGTTCTGTGGCCAGCAGCGGTGACAGGCCGGTTTATGGACACTCCCGTCGTCAATGTCCGATAATGCACATTATGTCAAGTTGACGATTGATTCTTCTGACTCCGCCGGCGGGCCTTTGTGAGACCACTCCCCGCCGGTCTCCCGGGGCCGGCCGGTTGGAGCTCACCGACGCCGGTTTCGGGCAAAGAGAACGCGGGGAATGACGTGGGTAGCGTCCGAAGATGCCAATCACTCTGATTCGACCCGGAACGCGGGCGCTGGAGCGACGGCAAGCTCGGGCCGAACACGATTCACTGACTTATAGCGAAGTTGGCGCCACCGGGTCAGCGAACCTGCCCGATGGCTATGCGCACACCAGACGGTCCGTAGTCGTCGGAAGCGGCAGTGCCGACTATCAGCGGGCGGTCGCAGCGTTACGCGGGTGGCGCGCCCATTTCTATGCGGGAGCCGTTCTCAGCCCACCCCAGCCCGACGTCGTTGCGGGTGCGACGGTCCTGGCCGCCATTCGGGTCCTGGTCGTGTGTGCCGTCGTGCCCTGCCGGATCGTCTACGTCACTGATGAGGACCGCCGGTTCGGCTTCGCCTACGGAACCCTGCCGGGGCATCCAGAGCGGGGCGAAGAGGCGTTCCACGTCGTCCTGACGGACGACGGAGTGGTCAGCTTCCAGATCGTGGCCTTCTCCCGTCCCGCCAACCTGCTGGCTCGGATGGGGCACCCGGTCAACCGATTGATCCAGGCCCGGGTCACCGGGCGCTACCTCGAGGGGATTCGACGATACGTGGCCGACCCAACGGACGCCGCGTAGCGAGGGCCACTCCCCCGGCACCACCGGGCCGTCGGAGGGGACCGTCGGCCAGGAACGGCCCTCAGCGGATGCTGAACCCCGCGTCGATGGGGAGCGACACGCCGGTGATGTACTTCGCCTGATCCGACACCAAGAAGACGACGGTGTCGGAGATGTCGTTGGCCTCCAAGATGTCGACCGGCAGCGCGTTCTGCATGGCCGAGATGGTGTTGGCCCCGCCGGCCATCGCCTCGGCCTGGAGGGCCGCCATGGCCTCGTTCATGGTCATGCCGGACAGCACGCCGGTCGGGTGGATCACGTTGACCCGGATCGAGTGCGGGGCGAGGGCGCCGGCCAGCTGGATGCCGATCCCCCGCAGGGCCCACTTCGACGCCGTGTAGGACAAACCGGCGGCGTCGGTCCCGGCCGTCGGCCGGATGCCGGCCGTCGATCCGGTGAGGATGATCGAGCCGCCCCGCCCGCCGGCGATCAGGTGCGGGATTGCGGCCCGCAGCAGGTGGTAGCCGCCCGTCAGGTTGATCTCGAGCGTGTCCTTCCAGGTCTGGACCTCGAGCTCGGCCGGCGTCGAACCCAGCCGGACGATGCCGGCGTTGGAGAGCACGATGTCGAGCCGGCCGAAGTGGGCAACCCCGGCGTCGACGGCGGCCTTGGTGGCCTCGGCGTCCCTGATGTCGCAGACCGCCGCGTACATCTGGCGGTCCTCGGCCTCGACGAGGGCCACGGTCTCGTCGAGGTCGGCCTTCGACGCGTTCGGATAGGTCATGGTCGAGACGTCCTCGCAGATGTCGAGACCGATGATGTCGGCGCCCTCCCGGGCCAGCCGGACCGCGTGGCTCCGACCCTGTCCCCGTGCGGCGCCGCTGATGACGGCGACCTTGCCCTCGGCCAAACCCATGGTTCTCCCCTACTGGTGACAGCCCGGTCGCGGGTGCGACCGGGGCGAACGGATCGACGTCATTTGCCCGCCGGTCGACTCATCTTGGCTCCGCCCTGGACCGGCTGTCTCGGGTCTCGACGAACTTTTCGCCGTCGACGGCCACCGGGGAGGTCGTCAGCTCCGGGACGGTTTGAAGAAGGGAACGGCCACCTCGTCGTCGAAGGGCTCGAACACCACGGTGACCGGGAGTTCGACCACGAGGTCGTCCCGCTCGATATCGAGGACCTGGGTGATCATCCGCACCGGCTCGCCCTGCGTGCCGTCCAGCTCGACCACCGAGACGTTGTAGACCGGCGAGGTCATGAGCGCCCGCTGGTCGGCCCAGGTGTACGTATAGACCTTGCCGGTGCCGGGCACGGGCACCCACGTCCACTCCGACGACTGGCAGTGGTAGCACGCCCACGACGGTGGCCACCGGTCATAGCCACAGCTGCTGCACCGCTGCACCACCAGCTTGCCGTCGTGGGCAGCGGCCCAGTAACCGACCGAGACCGGGGTCCATCCCGGCGACGGCAGTTGCGTGCGGTCCTCTTCGCTCATCGCGGCTCAACCTTTCATGAGGAGCATGGCGCTCGAGGGAGTGGGGCTGGATCCCGCGACGACGAGCACCAGCTCGGCCCCGTCGATCTGATTGCACGAGGTGCCCCGCAGCTGGCGCATGGCCTCGTAGACGTGACTCATGCCGTGGTTGTAGACCTCGGCCAGGTTCCCGCCGTGGGTGTTGACCGGCAGGCTGCCCTCGCGCCGGATGTTGCCGTCGGCGACGAAGGGGCCGCCCTGGCCCTTGGGCGCGAACTGGAAGTCTTCGAGGCCCATGACCACCATCGGGGTGAAGTGGTCGTAGATCTCCGCCACGTCGACGTCTTGGGGTCCCACGCCCGCGTTCTTGTACAGGTCGTTGGCGATCGTCCGCTGGCCGGCCGACGCGAAGTCCTCGTCGGACATGTTGTTGCCGCCGAACATCCCCATCCCCCAGCGATAGGGGGCCCCCATGGCGGCCCCGGCCAGGAGCACCGGCGGCTGGCGCAGGTCCTTGGCCCGCTCCGCCGAGGTGAGGATCACGCAGTTGCCCGAGTCCGACTCCATGCAGAAGTCCATCAGCCGCAGGGGGTCGGCGATCATCCGCGAGATGTGATGGTCCTCCATCGTGATCTCGTCCCGGAAGCGCGCATCGGGATTGTTGGCGGCGTTGCGCCGGGCGTTGATCGCCACCTCGCCGAAGTGGTCGATGGTGGTGCCGTAGAGGTGCATGTGGCGCCGGGCGGCCAGGGCGAAGCTCTGGCCGGGCGAACCGAGCAGCGGGAAGCGCGGCGGCGCGGCCGGCGTCATGCCGCCGAAGCGCCGCCCGAACGGGCCCCCCTGCACCACGCCGCGGGTGACGGCCACGTAGTTGGCCTGGCCGGTGGCGACGGCCATGGCGGCGTACATGTACGTCCCGCACATGGCGCCGCCGCCACCCCCCCACCCCATCGCGGTGAAGCGCAGGTCCTTCGCACCGAAGGTGCTGGCGAGCGTGCCCGCCTCCACGCTGTCGCCCGAGTACGAGGCGTACCCGTCGATGTCGGCCGGACTGATGCCGGCGTCGTCGCAGGCCTTCTGGACGGCCTCGATGACGAGCGGCACCGGGCCGAGCTCCCCGAACTCCCCCCGCCGCCCGTAGCGCGTGTGGCCGAAGCCCGCGAACGCCGCCTTGCCCCGGAGCCAAGAACCCTCGCTCATCAGCGCTCCCTCCCCTCGATCGCACCTTGCCAGAGATCACCGCTCTGGACAGGGCTTCCGTCGTGAGTACACTCCATGAAAGGTGGGTTTTCAAATCTGAGCGTTGCCCGGGGCCGACAGGCCGGGCACAGCAGGAGGTCCGACCATGAGCGAAATGCAGAGCAGCAAGATCTGGGCCAACTCCGGCGACTCGCACTACATGGAGCCGCCGGACCTCTACGAGCGGCTGCCCGAGCACCTGCGGGACCGGATGCCCAAGACGGTCCGCGACGAGGAGAAGGGCGTCGAGACCATCACCGTCGACGGCCAGTCGTTCGAACGGCCGATCCCCAAGCCGCGAACGATGGAAGAGCTGATGCGCAACGCGGCCCGCCCGAGCGAGGACGACCTCGACGAGGGTGAAGGCGAGGCGCGGGCCCCGGGCGCGTTCGATCCCGACCTGCGCCTCATCGACCTCGACAAGGAGGGCATCTGGGCCGAGGCGATCTACCCGTCGCTCGGCACCTGGACGTTCAACATCCGCACCGCCGAGATCGTGCGCGAGGGCTGCCGGATCTCGAACGACTTCTTCATCGACTTCCAGCGCAAGTCGCCCCGCTTCGTGCTCGCCGCCTCGATCCCGTTGCTCGATGTCGACGACACGGTCGCCGAGATCAAGCGGGCGGCCGAAGCTCGGTTTCAAGCTCGGGTTCTTCCCCGTTCGCCCGCCGACGGGTCGTCCGCAGTGGCAGCACGAGGAGTGGGAGCCGGTCTGGGAGGCCCTGGCAGCCAACGACATGGTCCTCGGGTTCCACATCGGGACCGAGCCGGTCGACCCCACCGGGCGGATCGGCCTCTACTACCGCGGGCCGGGCGGTGCGGTGCTCAACTACGTGGAGACCACCTACGGCGGCCAGCGGGCCGTCAGCCAGCTCATCGCCTGCGGGGCGCTCGACCGGCACCCCGACCTCCGCGATCCTCGTGTCGGAGGGCGGCGCCACCTGGGGGCCGTTCCTCGCCGACCGCATGGACGAGGGCTACCGCCAGCACGGCGCCGCCGTTCGCCCCCGGCTGTCCAAGCTCCCGAGCCAGTTCCTCTACGAGCAGGTGTACGCGTCCTTCCAGCACGACCGCTCGGCCGTGAAGGCCAACACGGCCATGGGATGGCAGAACGTGATGTGGGGGTCGGACTACCCGCACTACGAGGGGACCTTCGGGCACACCCAGAAGACGCTCCACGAGCTCTTCGACGACGCCCCGGCCGAGGCCAGCTACCGCATCCGGATCGGCGCCTTCCGGGAGCTCTTCCCCCACGTCCCGGCTCCCCCCGGCGCGGCCGACGCGTAACACGCCGTCGCTGCACGGTCGTACGATCCGGCCTCGGGCCGGCTGCGGGTCGATCTGGTTGCTGGAATGAGCTCCCGCCACGAGCGGGACACTGAACTGGGGGGCGCTATGGCGCGACAGACGGGACCACTCGAGGGGCTCGTCGTGGTCGACCTGTCGACCACGGTGGCGAGCGCGTTGACGACGCTGTTGTTCGCCGACTACGGCGCCGAGGTCATCTCCGTCGAGCGACCGGGTGGGAGCCGTCTGCGCCAGCAGGCGTCGTGGCCCTTCTGGCTGCGCGGGAAGCGCAGCATCGTCCTGGATCTCTCGGACCCGGCCGACCAGGAGGTCGCCCGGAGCCTGGCGGCCGGCGCCGACGTGGTGGTCGAGGCCTGGGGTCCCGGCGTGGCCGAGCGCCTGGGATTGGGTGACGAGGCGCTGCGGGCCGCCAACCCGGGCCTCGTCTACACGGCCATCAGCGGGTTCGGACACGAGGGCCCGTACTCGCACCTGAAGGCCTACGAGGCCGTCGTCATGGCCAAGACCGGCTCCATGTACGGGAACACCGCCCCGCAGCGACCGGGGCCGGTCATGACCAATCCCCTGGGGGCCATGGCGTCGGCGGCCCTGCTCGCGATGCAGGGCACACTGCTCGCGCTGCACGAGCGGGCCGGCTCGGGCTTCGGCCAGCGGGTCGACGCCACCATGGCGCAGGGGATGATGGCCCAGGACCCCTGGTTCTACTTCCTCCTCGAGCTGGCTCAGAAGTTCCCCGACGCCTGGCGCGCCACCCCGGGACCGACGATGGCCGGCAGGCGGGCCGTCCCCCCCAGCTGGCTCAGCTTCGGCCTGCTCAACGGGGCCACCGCCGAGGGTCGCTGGATGCAGTTCTCCCACGCCACGCCGATCCAGTTCGACGCGTTCCTGCGGGTGCTCGGCCTCGCCGAGTGGAAGGCGAAGGCCGACGACGACGACCCCGACGTGCGGGACCAGCTCTGGACCGAGATGCTGGCGACCGTCCGCAGCCGGAGCCTGGAGCGGTGGCAGGAGATCTTCGACGAGGAGAAGCACGTCTTCGCCGAGCAGTACCGGGGCGGCACCGAACTGTTCGAGCACCCCCAGATCGTCTTCGACGGGCACGTCACGAACTACGAGCAGCCCGGCATCGGCCCGGTGCGCGCCATGGGCCGGCTCGTGAAGCTGCTCGGCGATCCCGAGGCCGCGGCCTGGCCGGGACCGGGTCCGGCGCCGGCGGTCGACGCCGACGGACCGGCGCTGCGCCAGCGGTCACCGTCACCCAAGCCGGCACCGTCGGGCGCCCCGCCGGCGGCCCACCCCCCGCTCGAGGGCATCACGGTCGTCGACCTCGGGAGCTTCTACGCCGGGCCGTTCGCCAGCGCCATGTTCGCCGACCAGGGTGCCCGGGTGATCAAGATCGAGCAGCTGGACGGGGACCCGATCCGCTTCAACATGCCGGTGCCCGAGTCGGCGGGAGTGCGGGTCACCCAGGGCAAGGAGAGCATCGCGGTGGATGCCAACACGCCCGAGGGCCACGACATCGTCACCGAGATCATCCGACGGGCCGACATCGTGCTGCACACCTACCGCGGCGGCGTGGCCAAGCGGATGGGTCTCGACGCCGACGCCATGCGACTCATCAACCCGGAGCTCATCTACCACCACGGCGTGGGCTACGGCATCGACGGCCCCTACGCCCGTCGCTCCGCCTTCGCCCCGACGATCGCCGCCGGCAGCGGGTTCGCCTCCCGCAGCGGCGGCACCGGCGGCACCCCGGTCGCCGACGGGGCCTCGATCGACGACATCAAGGACCTCGGCTCGACTCTGGCCGGCGCCCAGTCGGGTCACCCCGACGGGATGGCCGCGCTGGCCGTCGCGGTGGGCATGGCGCTCGAGCTGGTCGCCCGCGATCTGGGCGGCGGGGGTCAGGTCGGCCTCACCTCGATGATGTCGACGATGGGCCACGTGCTGGGCGACGTCATGATCGAGTACCCGGGCCGCCCCGAACCGGCCTGGCCCGACGCCGACCAGCTCGGCTACCACGCGCTCTACCGGCTCTACCAGTCCGCCGACGGCTGGCTGGTCCTGTGCGCACCCACCGAGGACAGCGTGGTCGCGCCTGCGGGCCGCGCTGCCCGGCCTCGCCGGCCGGGACCGGGACGACCCCGATCTGGCCTCGGCGTTGGCCGAGATCTTCGCGACCCGCCCCGGCGCGGACTGGGAGCGCGAGCTCAGCAGCCAGAGCATCGGCTGTGCCACCGTGTCCCCGCAGCTCGGCGGGCTGGCAGCCGGCATGTTCCTCCCCGGGCAGATCGGCGAGCAGCTCGGCTACATCGCCACGGTCGAGCACCCGATCTTCGGGGAGCACCGGCGCTCGACCGCGCTGGTCCGGCTGTCGAGGGGCACCGAGACCCTGCGCCCCGGTTGCCTCATCGGCCAGCAGACGGACGCCATCCTGGCCGAGCTCGGCTACGACGAGGAGCGGATCGCCAAGCTGCGGGCGGACGGCATCATCGGAGGGTGAGGCACACCGGTCAATTACCAAAATCAATCGGTCATCGGACGACGCCGTTCCCCAATCTGCCCGTGACGGAGTCCATTGAACTCAGGGGGGGGGCGACGGTGAGTGCGTCAGTTGGCCGGAAGCTCGTGATATTCCGACTCAGCAACATCAGTGGCCAACGTTGTCAAGGGCCCGAGGCCGGTGCCCGACGCACCTCCCGCGGCGACGAAAACGACGAACTGGCTCTTGGCGAACACGAGGCGGACCAGGCCGTTTCTCGTCGCCACTCCCGTCGCCCCTGGGATTCCGCTGACATCGACGGGCGACAGGTTCGGACCGACGTTTGCCCCACCCGTTACTAAATGCTTGACTAACTGCTGCACATTCGTCTCGGCATCCTTGTCCGAGCCCAGCTCGCTGAGGCAGAGGGTCAGGTATGTCTTGGCGTTCTCCGACTGCGAGCCCGTCCAGTAGTGGAGATCGCTGGCGATCCACTGATCGCCTCTCAAATCGCTTTCGGAAACGCCATCGCAGATTTCCGACGTCGCTTGCACCAAGAGCTGTGGGCCAGTGGTCGCTTCATCTACGGGGCTTCGCGTTTCGGCGACGTAGCCGGCGGGAGTCGGCGGTACAAACTCGGCAGTGTCGCCGGTGTTTGCATGCTTCACGAATACGTGCTGGTGGACGACTGCCGAACGATCGATTCGTCCGGCCGGTGACCCGCGCACAGTCAGCAGCAACAAGCAGGTCGAACACGCAATTAGGAGCACCACGACAAAATATCTAATGGGCTTCCGGTTGAGCACCGAGACCCCTTTCACCAGTCACACACGACCAGTTATGCCCATCTGAAAGGCGGCACCGGCTGACGATCGCGAGTCAGTCGATCATTACCCAGGAACTAGATAGGCGCTTCGTCAGTTTCATTGCGCGTCCAAAGCTCGCTCCACCACCCAGGTGGTTGTTCCAGCAGCTGTATTCCCGTAAGAGATTCAAGCGTCGTACGTTCTGACGGGGTTGCCCGCACAATTACGGCACGTTGCCCTCCTTCATCAAAGAAATAGAACTGCGGTCCTCCAGAGTCAAGCATCGCGTTTAATTGAACCACCATGCCCGGATCAATGAAATCGCCGAAGTCTCGAAGGATGATCTGCTGCGGCACGCGTCCCATAGAAAAGCGAAGAAGTACTCTCTTTGGATCGGTCGTCCAATCTTCTTCGATATCCTCCACCTTTAGGGAGCCCCCCGAGATTGCCACGAGATCACGCAAAAATTGCACGTAGACCCCATTGCTCTCGTGGACATCAGCCTCTGCGTCATCAGCAATAGTCCGCGATCTGTCCAGCTCGAGAAGCGCACCCCGAGCATTCACAATAGGAATTGGTTCTCCTTCACTGGCGAACCATAAGGCAGCAAGCGATGCGACAAGGTCATCGTCATTTAGTGCTGCATATTCGCTAAAGAATCCTGCCTCACGATAGGCCCTGACGATCGACCTCAGCTTGTGCCATTCCGGATAGATGTCCGTCGCTTTAGGGAATATACTTTGCAATCTCCCGTCGTTTGATTCCGAGCGACCGGCCGGACGCCGGGGAGTTGAGAGTGGCCCTTGGCGTCCACCGTGAACGATCTCTTCGAAGGATCTCCGGAGAACACCACCATCGTCTGCTCGTACCTGTTCGTGCCGCGCATAGAGGTGATAAATCGGGGCCCGCGAGAGCAGCCCAATCGCCACGACTGCCGGCTCTGCCCATTCGGATGAACAGTCGGCGCACAGTGTGGGCATGAACTCGAGAATTTGGAGGACTCCCGCGCGGCACAACAATTCCTGTGTCCCAGCGGGACAAAGTCCACGATGGCTCGTGTCCGCTGACTCGAACATACCGAGCGACCATGAATCCCAGGTCATGCGCAAGGCTATAGCCCAGCCGTACAACCGCTGGACTCCACCATCGCAAAGAAGATGTAATGCGAGTCGGGATCACCGATGGATCTGTGTGGGAATACACGATATGTGGCCACCATGATTGGCAATAGATAGCCAGAGTTTCTAAGGCCTCTGGATATCCTCTATCAGTCGCCTCTATAGCACCGATCTCGTCGAAGAACTGGGCGGCATAGCTGCTCCGAATGATCTCTGTTTGCGCCATCCATTCGACATAGGCTTGGCCCTCATCCTCAGAGAGTACTCCGCCCTCTATGCGTTCAGGAGGAAGTGGCAAATCCAGAGGTTCGTACCGGACCATTCGGTCTGAATTGAGGGTCGGAAGACTCGTCGGGCTCACGGTGCACCTTGTTTCATCCGCTGGCTAATTAAGAACGGGTATGGGTGTGGGTACCTGCTGAGGGTTACCGCGGCTATTACCGTTGCCAGGAGATGGAACTGCGGGAACGATTGGAACGGAGGACGAGCAGTCCGAAGACGACGAAGAAGCCTTATAGTAGATCTCGACCGTGATTCCATGAGACACCAAGTTACCAACTAGTGGAACCGATGGTTGTGTAATTCCAGCTTCGTTCGGCAAGAACTCCCAAAGAAAGTCGCTTATCTGTCGTGTAGTGACCAAATAGTCGTCCTTTGTGATCTGGCATCGGATCGGTGCCTGGTTGCTCTGTCTTCCTGCTTCCGCATCAGGCTAGGGCTCCGACTCCGGCGACAATCAAGCAGACAATTCCGACAGCGCCAAGCAGCACTCGCATCCACTTGATCCACTTACCATACGCATAGACGGAGTTTGCGTGACTGAATGCCATAATAAACCGGGGTCGATTCTCCTCATTTGATGGGGGAATTGGACGGGCGAACGACCTATTAAGTCGAATATTACCTTCAAGTATGAGTAGCAATGCTAGAGCGCCGAGACCAATCGAGAGAGTCACACCTACAAGGCTCGCATGAGTACTCGCGGAATTGGCGCCAATCATGGTTGAGTATCTCCCCCTACCGACAGATCCTGGCTGGCGGAGCTAGGCTCCCGGAAGCAGCGTCGAGATGTTCCAATATCCATGCATATATGTCCGATAGGACTGAAATAGCGCTCTTTCCCGCATCTTCAGACGCAAATCCTGCTGTTGCTTCATAAATCGAGGCGTCGAGCAGACAACTAGAGCCGTCGTTGTTCGCATACAGAGCACCTGCGCAATCAGAGAGCATAGTAACGCCACCGGCAACCTTGGAGACGATTACAGCTATCGGCGTCACGACTTCATCAACTCCTGGGATAGCGGCAGTTGCGACCGCGGTCGCGTCGGCCCCGAGTTGAACCGCTCCCGCTATCGAGCTGATCTTCTGCAAGGATCCTTCTCCTCTACAACCGCTGTTTGGATTGCTCGTAGTGTGACCAAACGGACACCAACCCAATCCATTTGGATCGGTTCCATTAGCTGGATCGGCGTTCGCGTACGCATAGCGCTCACCAGTTTCAATCACCAACGGATCTACGCTGACGAACTGCCCCGTCTCCGCGTCGTAGTAGCGGTGGAGAAGATAGACCAGCCCAGTCGAGTCCGTGAACCCGCCCGCGAACCCGAACGGTGTGTAGCTCGTCAGACCGCCGGACGGTCTCCGGATTGCCCCAGGCGTCGTAGTTGGTCGAGGCGGTCAGCGACCCAGATGCGCTCACCACACCTCGCACGGAACCCAACGCATCGGCAACCAAGTATTTTGCGGTCCCGCTGGAGAGGTTCACCTGCTCGATCGGCGTGCCAGCTGACCCATAGATGTAGGCATTGGTGCCGTCCATCAAGCAGGTCGGGAGTGGCCGAGTTCTCGTCCCAGGTGAAGCTCTGGCTGCTCTCGCTCCCGCTGCTGGTGGTGATAGCGGTTCGAAGACCGTCCCCGTCGTAGGTGGCCGACGTGATGTCGCCGCCGAGTCCGAGAAGGCGGTGAGCTCGTTGGCCCCGTTGTAGCTGGCGCTCTGGGTGGTCGTTCCGCCGTGCTCGGCCTGGGTGCGGTCCCCGTCGTCGTTGTAGGTGTAGTTGGTCGTGGTCCCCGAAAGCGTCGACGACGTCAGCTCGCTGGAGTCGTCGTAGCTGGTCGACGCGCCAGTCGGCAGCGTGGTGAGGTTCCCCGAAGCGTCATAGCCGTAGGAGAGGGTGCTGCCCGATCCCGGCGTCATCGAGCGTCACCCGGCTCTGGGCGTCGTAGCTGTAGTCGGCCGGCGACTGCGAGCTGGTCGGCGTGTCGGTCTCCGACGCAATGGCCGACGACGGCTCCAGGGAATAGGAGAAGCCCGAGCAGCGACGAGCCGCTGGAGTCTGCAATCAGATTGATGGTCGCCGGGTTCTGGTCGCCGTCGAAGGTGGTGTCGACGGAGTCGCCGGTCGCCCCCAGGCTCAAGGATTGGGGTTGTCCCGTTGCCGAGTTGACGAGGTTGGTGGTGATGCCGTCGAAGTCGGCCACCGCGGTCAGGTCACCCGCCGAGTCGTAGTCGTAGGTGACGCTGTCGCTGTTGGCCCAGGTGGCTCCGCTGCCCAGCGGGTAGGTGACCGACGTCTGGTCCCCCAGCAGGTCGTAGGTATAGGACACCGTCTTGCCGGCCCCGTTCTCTTCGAGTCAGCTCCCCGAACGGGTCGTAGGCATAGCTGGACGTGCCCGAGGCGTCGGTCATGGCCGTGCGCTGTGCCGTTGGCGTCGTAGGTGTACGAGACCGAGTGGGCAGCCGAACCGGAGTACGACACGCTGGCCAACAGATCGGTCGGCGAGTAGGTGTTGGTCGTCGTCACCCCCGCCGGATCCTCGGTGGTCAGCTGGTTGCCCGCCGCGTCGTAGGTGTATGTGGTGGTGGCCCCACTGGGATCGGCACTCGTCTCCGGCGTGGTCTGGGTGACCAGCTCGCCGATCGAGTCGTACTGGTAACCGGTCTGGTAGGCCGAGCTGGTCTGCCAGGGCGACGAGGTCGAACAGGTGGCCACTCCCGAGGTGTTGCCGTCGCCGGGGACGGCGGCCGTGCGGTCGCCCTCGGGGTCGTAGCAGTAGCTGGTGGTCGAGGCCGCCGAGGTGCCTGACGCAGTCGTCTCGGCCGTGAGCTCACCAAGGGCGTCGTAGGTGTAAGTAGTCACCTGGTTGGGCGCCCCCGAACTGGTGCTCGTCGGCGGCGCCGTCACCTCGGTCAGGCGCTGGTCGGCGTCATAGGTGTCGGTGGTGGTCTCGGTCCCGCTCAACCCCGCCGGTGCCGGCGTGGTCACCGACGTCTGGTCACCGAGCGCGTCGTAGCCGTAGGTGGTGACGTCGGGCTGCAGCCCCACCAGCACACCGGTCATGGGGCCGGCCGACGTCTCGGTGGCCGTGAGGGCGGCCGTCGGGGCTGCCGGCGCCGGCCCCGCGGTGGCCAGCAGGGTGGAGAAGTCGTAGCCGTCGTTGATCTGGGTCTGCGCGACCATCCCCGACGGCGGGGTCCAGGTTCCGACCCCGGTCTCGGCACTGTCGGTGGCCCCGGCGAAGTAAACCAGCGTCGACCCGGGCTCGCTGACCGAGGTCGCCGGAACGGTGACGGTGGTGGCGCTCGACGACGAGCTGGCGCCCACCCCGCTGGCGTCCGTGAGGCTGGTCGGGTCGACCCCCGTGTAGACGGCCAGGGTGGCCACCTTCTCGTCCCAGGTCGAGTAGTCGAGCTCGACGTCGCTACTCAGATCGTCCGCCGCGACGACGTGGTCGTAGACGTCGGTCTCGACGCAGCCGGAGCTGGTGCAGGAGTTCTGCGTGGTGAGCAGGCTGTAGCCGGTCGGCGTGGTGGCCGTCTCCCCGTAGGGGAGCGTGGTGGAGAGCAGCACCACGTCGCCAGGCTCCGTGCCCGCCGGGTAATTCAGGTCCAGGTAGTCGTGCCACCAGGGGTTTTCGGCCTGCGTTACGCCGACCAGTTGGATCGGCTGGGACTCCGAGGTCAGCTCCCCGTCGCCGTTGTAGGCGTAGAAGGTCGCCCGTCCGTCGGCGTCTGTCACCGACGTCTTCTCGTTGTCGGCGTCGTACGTGGTGGTCGTGGTGGTCGTCGTATCCCCCGAGGCGGGCCGCAGAGCCAAGGCGACATCCACCAGCGCGCCACTCGGCTGAGGCCGGTGGTGAAGGACTGGGTCGACCCGGCGCTCTGGGGCCCTTGGCCGTCGGCCACATAGCCGGACAGCCAGGTGAGGCCCGTGACCTGGGTCTGCATCGTGGTCCCCGACGGCACCTCCCAGGTGCCGTCCCCGCCCTGATTGATGGCGGTGCCGAAGACCAACAGCTCGTCGTTGGCGTAGCCGGTGGTCATCGACGGCGGCAGTCAGGCTGTAGGCGCCGCCGGTCTCCGACGACGGCACGTCGATCGGATCGACGTGTCGACGCCGCGATAGACGGCCAGGTAGACGGTCTTGCCGTTGTAGAGCGAGAAGCTGATGGGGACGTCGGTCTCACCGAGTGCCACGGTGTGGGTGTAGATCTGGGTCTCGTTGTCCCAGGAGTGGGTGCCCGACTCGTAGGTGCCGTAGAGGGTCCAGCCCGACGGCACCGTGTACTCGTCGCTGGGGGCGCCGTAGGCGGTCGACACGGCCAAGAAGGCCACGTCGCCGATGCGGTGCCTGTCGGGTACTGAGATCGAGCGGCATCGGTGGCCCCGTTGTCGCCGAACGAGACCGCCCCCACGAAGCCGGACACTGTCGCTTTGCGTCGTGGACGTGACGTCGCCGTCGCCGTCGTAGGCGTACGTGGTCGACCCGCGGGGTCACGGAGGCACCCGAAGCGCCCTGGGTCACCGAGGTCTTCTCCCCATCGGCGTCGTAGGCCGTCGTCGTGGTGTAGTTGGCCGCGTTGGCTCCCGACACGTTGCCGTCGGGCTGACCACCTCGGGTCGGCTCGCCGTCGGTGTCGTAGGAGGTGGTGGTCTCCGCCACCTCGGAGCCCGTTGCCGTCCGGGGTGGACGAGGACGTCACGTCGCCGTGGGAGTCGTAGGCCGAGCTGGGTGACCACGGCGTCGGCGTCGATAGTGGCGCAGGGCAGCTCGTCGAAGGGGCCGAGGCCGAGCACGAGTCGTCGGTCGACCCAATGGTGACCGATTCGCCGTTGTAGAGGTCGTAGATGGTCACGGCGTGCACGGCCGTGCCCGATCCCGGGTCGTAGACGCCGGTCGTCTTCCAGATGAGGTTGCCGTCGGTGTCGTACTGGGTGTAGGTGACCCCGACCGGAGGGGTGGAGCTCGGTGGGGAGATCGTCGACTCACCGGCAGTGACCGCCGAAGGCGGCGAAAGCTCCGAGCACGGGGAGGCCGCGGCCGGCGTGGCGGCGCAGGTACTCTCGTTGAACGAGTTGTAGGAGTAGGTCGAGGTGTCGCCTAGGCGTTGGTCGATGGTCAGCAGGTTGCCGTCGGCGTCGTAGGTGTTGGTCGTGGTGTGGCCGTCGGGGTCGGTGATCGATGGTCCGCCGGCAGTGGTCGGGTCGTAGGCGTAGGTGGAGGTTGCGGCCGACGACGTGCCCGCCGCCCTTGGTCAACGATGTCAACTCGCCGTTGGTGTACTGCTCGATCTCGACGTTGCCGTCGGGATCGGTGATGGTCGTCGTGCCCCCAGTCGCCGAGAAGTTGTCTCCGCTGTAGGCAGAAGGTGGTCACCCGGCCCATCGGGTCGGTCTGAGAGGTACCCGGTCGTCGCCGTCGTAGACGTTGGTGACCACGCCCCCGTCGGGGTCGGTCATGGTGAGCACAGGTGGTTGGAGTCGTAGGTGAAGGTGGTTTCCCGGCTCAGCGGGTCGGTCACGCTGGTCAGGTTGCCCGAGGAGTCGTAGCCGTAGGTGGTCTCCCGGCTCAGCGGGTCGGTGACCGAGGACACCAGTCCGTTCGAACCGAAGGCGAAGGTGAGTGTGCCGTCCCGAGGGGTCGGTCACCGTGTGGAGCTTGCCCGAGCTGTAGGCCAGCGACGTGGTCGCCCCATCGGGATCGGCAATCGAGGTGAGCTGGCCCGAGGAGTTGAAGGTGAAGGTTTCGGTGCCTTGGCGAACGAAGGTGTAGGTGCCGCTGGCATGGCTGAGCGTCGAGTCGGCCCATGCCGGGACGTCGAAGCGCACCCGCTGCCGGTCGGGATGGCCGTGACCTGGGAGCCGTCCTCCTCGGTGATGGTGACCGAGCTGTCGGAGTTGACGACCAGGTTCATGTCGTAGGAGGACGACCAGCCGTAGCCGAAGATGCCCTCGGTCGAGGCGTTGAGCGAGTTGTAGGTACGGGTCAGATCGAGTGCTGGTCCGTAGCCGGGAACGCTGGCGTCGGTGAAGGTGTGCCAGAAGTCGCCGCTGGCGCAGTTGACCGGAAGACTGTACTGCAGGTGGTCGAAACCTTGCTGGACAACTCGATTCCCTTGCCGACAGCGCCTTGACTGGGCCCTTGGTCCGCACTCGTGAGATTGGAGCCGGGGCCCGTAACGCCGTTGGTCGAGAGGACCAGGGCATTGCCGCCTACTCCCCCACCCGGGAACCGGCCGGACCCGACGGCCCAGCAGTCGGTGCTGTCCGCGCATCTGACCCCGTAGAGCCGCGCTGGCATCTGAAGTAACCGACTGCTGGCTCCAGGATCCCGATGAAGCGGCATTCGTCGTCGTCAGGACAAAACCGTTAGCAGTTGAGCCTCC
>CAWHYR010000020.1:0-15233 GCA_963833735.1 uncultured Actinomycetes bacterium
CGACGTGAGCGGGCCGTCGCCGAGGAAGGTCGCGGCGGTCGGCGTCCGCGTCGTGCGCGGCAGCGACGGCCGGCGCCGGACGACCCACGGTGTCGCCATCAACGTGGACTGCGATCTGTCGATGTTCGAGAACATCGTCCCGTGCGGGATCCGCGGGCTGCGGGTCACCTCCCTCGCCAACGAGGGGCTGCGGATCAGGTTGGCCGACGTCGAGTCGGCAGTTCTCGCGCGAGCGGTGGCCACCTGGTCGCACGGCCGCGTCGAGCAGCAGGCGGTCGATCCCGCACGGCCGCGGCCGACCGCGACGGCCGGGGTGCCCCTCGAGCGTCCGCTGCTGCGCCGGCTGCGTCAGGCCGGCGTGGACCCGGACGACGGTTTGCCCATGGCCTCGCGCAAGCCGCAGTGGCTACGTGCCCCGGTGCACCTCGGCACCGAGGCCCTCGCGCTGGGCAGGACCGTCCGGGAGCTGGGACTCGCCACCGTCTGCGAGGAGGCCGGCTGCCCGAACCTCTCGGAGTGCTGGTCCGACGGCACCGCGACATTCATGGTCAACGGCTCGCGCTGCACCCGGGCCTGCGGTTTCTGCCTGGTTGACACCCAGCACCCCCTGCCGCTCGATGCGTCAGAACCCGAACGGGTGGCGAGCGCGGTGGCGGCGATGGGCCTGGACCACGCCGTCGTCACCTGCGTGGCCCGTGACGACCTGATCGACGGCGGGGCGGGGGCCATCGCGGCGACCGTCGAGGCGATCCGGCGGGCGCGGCCGACAGCGGTCGTCGAGACCCTGATCTCGGACTGCAAGGGGGACGAGGACTCGTTGGCCGCGATCCTGGCGGTGCGGCCGGACGTCCTCAATCACAACATCGAAACCGTGGCCCGGTTGCAGCGCGCCGTTCGCCCCTCGGCGGGCTACGCACGGAGCCTGGCCGTCCTGGCCCGGGCCGCCGCCGCGGGGCTGGTGACGAAGTCCGGCCTCATGGTCGGGCTGGGAGAGACAACCGCCGAGGTCGTCGCGACGTTGGCCGACCTGGCCGGCGTGGGCGTCCGCATCGCCACGATCGGTCAGTACCTGCGGCCGAGCAGGGACCACCTCCCGGTGGCCCGCTACTGGTCACCCGACGAGTTCGACAGCCTCAAGGGAGCGGGTCTGGCGTTGGGGCTGGCCCACGTCGAAGCCGGGCCGCTCGTCCGTTCGAGCTACCACGCCGCGCCAGGCGGCGGGCGCGGTGCCAGTGACGCTGGGCGCGAGGGTGTTGCGGGCGGGGTAAGGGGGGTGGTTCAGCCGCCGCGTTGCGCGACGTGCTGGGTCCAGGACATGCCGTCCCAGTACCGCAAGGTGTCCGGCGCGCCGCTCGGGTCCGGCATCCAACTCGCCGGCGTGCCGGGCGGGGGCTGCATCGGTGAGGGCGGCGGGGCCGGCGGGGGAGGTGGCGCCATCCCGGGTGCTGGTCCACCGGCACCGAAGCCGGCGAACGGATCGGGCTGGCCGCCGCCCATCGGGCCGAAGGTCGCGCCGCCCGCCATGCCGGGCTGCATCGGAAGCGTGCCGACGTCGTTGTAGTAGGAGGCAGTCGCGGGCGCCTTCGAGCGTCCCTTGCCCCCCGACCCGGACCGCCCGTTGCGGCGATAGAGGATGAGGGTGACTCCGAGCATGATGATCACGATCGCCAGGACCACGATCTCGATCATCTTGGTGCTGCTCGACAGTGCACCTACTGCGGTGCCAGAAATGTTTCCCACGCTGCGAAACGTACCGCTCGGCGTGTCGCCGATCGGGGATGCTGCCTAGCGACAACCGACCCGCCGGGCCGGGCGCGAACCGGTGTTGTCCTCAGGCGACGAAGTACTTGGCCTGGGGGTGGTGGCAGATGAGCGCGTCGGTGGTCTGCTCGGGGTGCAGTTGGAAGCCCTCGCTCACCTCGACGCCGATGCGCTCGCCGCCCAGGAGCTCGACCACCTTGGCGTTGTCGGTCAGGTCCGGGCAGGCCGGGTAGCCCCAGGAGTAGCGCCCGCCCCGGTACTGCTGACGGAAGAGGCCGCTCAGCGTGGGGCCGTCCTCGTGGGCGAAACCCAGCTCCTGGCGGATGCGGTGGTGCCAGTATTCGGCCAGCGCCTCGGCCATCTCCACGCCCAGACCGTGCAGGAACAGATACTGCTGGTACTCGTCGGCGGCGAACAGGCGAGCCGTCTCCTCCGAGACCCGGCTCCCCATCGTGACCAGCTGGAAGCTGGCCCAGTCGCGCTCGCCCGAGTCGGCCGAGCGGAAGAAGTCGGCGACGCACAACCACGGCTCCTTGGCCTGGCGGGGGAACGTGAAGCGCATCCGCTCGCCCTGGCGCGAGTCGTCCTGGTAGACGACGAGGTCGTCGCCGTCGGCGTTGACCGGGAAGTGGCCCCAAGCCACCTGGGGCACGAGGAGGTCGCCCTCCTTGGCCTGGGCCAGCTGCTCGCGCAGGACGGCCCGGACCCGTTCTTTGAACTCGGCGTCGTTCTCGCCGGTGTCCTTGTCCGGGCGGAAGCCCCACTGGTTGCGGAAGAGAGCGGTGAGGTTGAGGTACTCGGCGATGTCGTCGAGCCCGATGCCCTTGGCCACCCGGCTCCCGACGAACGGCGGCACGAAGACCGGGTTGTCGGTCGGCGACCTCCGGCGAGCGCGCCGGCAGGCCGTCCGCCTTCGGCTCCGGCTCGCGGCAGGCCGCTTCGGCGGGGCACCCGCGATTCGGAGATCTCGCGCCCGAAGGCGGGGTCGTCGGTGCCGGCGCGGCGCAGCTCCACCAGTCGGTCCATGGTGCGCAGTCCCTCGAAGGCGTCCTTGCCGTAGAAGAGGCGGCCGTCGTAGATGGTGCGCAGGTCGCGCTCGACGTAGCTGCGGGTGAGGGCGGCGCCGCCGAGCAGCACCGGGAGCTCGCTCGAGAGGCCGCGATCGTTCAGCTCTTCGAGGTTCTCGCGCATGACGAGGGTCGACTTCACGAGCAGGCCGCTCATGCCGAGCGCGTCGGCGTGGTGCTCTTCGACGGCCGAGATCATCTCGGCCACGCCCACCTTGATGCCGAGGTTGACGACCTCGTAGCCGTTGTTGGTGAAGATGATGTCGACGAGGTTCTTGCCGATGTCGTGGACATCGCCCTTGACCGTGGCGAGCACGATCGTGCCCTTGCCCCCCTGGTCCGCCCGCTCCATGTGGGGCTCGAGGTAGGCGACGGCCATCTTCATCGTCTCGGCCGAGCCGAGGACGAAGGGGAGCTGCATCTCGCCGGAGGCGAAGAGCTCGCCCACCGTGCGCATGCCGGCCAGGAGGAAGTCGTTGACGATCTCGAGCGCACCGAGGCCGCTCGCCAAGGCCTCGTCGAGGTCGGCCTCCAGGCCGTTTCGGTTCCCGTCGACGATCCGCTGTTCCAGGCGCCGCTCGAGGGGCCAGTCGAGGTGCTCGTCGGGCGGACCCGAGGCGACCGACGCGCCCTCGAAGAGCGAGAGCAGCTCTTGGAGTGGGTCGTAGCCGTCGCGGCGCCGGTCGTAGATGAGGTCCAAGCAGACCTCCCGGGCCCGCTCGTCGATGCGGTTGAGGGGGAGGATCTTGGAGGCGTGCACGATCGCGGCGTCCAGGCCCGCCTCGACCGCCTCGTGCAGGAAGACCGAGTTGAGCACCTGGCGAGCCGCCGGGTTCAGGCCGAAGGAGACGTTGGACAGCCCGAGGATGGTGGAGACTCCCGGCAGCTCCGCCTTGATGCGGGCGATCCCCTCCAGCGTCTCGATGCCGTCGCGCCGGCTCTCCTCCATCCCCGTCGACAGCGGCAGCGCGAGGGGGTCGAAGAGCAGGTCCTCGGGAGCCAGGCCATAGCGGGAGACCGCCAGGTCGTGGATCGCCCGGGCCGAGCGCACCTTCCAGTCGGCGGTGCGGGCCTGTCCCTCCTCGTCGATGCAGGTGCACACGACCGCCGCGCCGTAGGTGCGGGCGAGCCGCAGGAAGGTGTCGAGCCGGGTCCCCGGTGCGTCGCCGTCCTCGAGGTTCACCGAGTTGAGCACTGCTCGCCCGCCGAGGAACTGCAGCGCGGCCTCGGCCACCGGACCCTCGGTCGTGTCGATCATGAGCGGCACGCTCGACTGGGTGCAGAAGCGCTTCGCCACCTCGGTCATGTCCGCCACGCCGTCGGCGCCCGTGTAGTCGACGCAGACGTCGATCAGGTGCGACCCCTCCTTCACCTGCTCGCGGGCCATGGCCACGCAGGTGTCCCAGTCGCCGTCGAGCATGGCGGTGCGGAACTGGCGCGAGCCGTTGGCGTTGGTGCGCTCGCCCACGACGAGGAACGACGTGTCCTGGTGGAAGGGGACCGCCGTGTAGATGGACGCGGCCGCCGGCTCGAGGACGGGACGCCGGGAGTGCGGTCGCGCGTCGGCGCAGCGCTCGACCACCGCCTTCAGATGGGCGGGCGTCGTGCCGCAGCAGCCACCGATGGCCGAGACACCGAGCTCGGTCACGAAGCGATGGTGGAACTCGGCCAGCTGCTCCGGCGTCAGGTCGTAGTGCATCTTGCCGTCGACGACGCTCGGCAGCCCGGCGTTGGGGATGCACGAGATCGGGACCGGGCAGTTGGCGGAGAGGTAGCGGAGCGCCTCGCCCATCTCGGCCGGGCCCGTCGCGCAGTTGAGGCCGATGACGTCCACCTGCATGGCGTCGAGGGCACTGAGCGCCGCCCCGACCTCGGTGCCCGGCAGCATGCGACCGGTGAGCTCGATGCTCACCTGCAGCTGGAGGGGGACCTGTCGGCCACACTCGGCCATGGCCCGGCGGGCCGCGTTGATCGCGGCCTTGGCGCTCAAGAGGTCGTAGACCGTCTCGATGAGCAGGAGGTCGACCCCGCCCGCCAGCAGGCCCCGGGCCTGGACCTCGTAGGAGTCCCGCAGGTCGGCGAAGCTGATCTGGCCGAGGGTCGGGAGCTTCGTCCCGGGGCCCATGCTCCCGGCCACCCAGATCGTGCGCCCGGCGTAGTCGTCAGCCACCCGCCGGGCGAGGGCCGCCGCCGTGTGGTTGAGCTCCTCGGAGCGCCCGGCGATGCCGTACTCGGCGAGGACCACCGAGAAACACCCGAATGTGTCCGTCTCGATCACCTCGGAACCCACCTCGATGAAGTCGCGGTGGAGCCGTTCGACGACGTCGGGCCTCGTGTCCACCAGGACCTCGTTGCAGCCCTCGAGCTCCGGGCCGCCGAAGTCCTCGGCCGTCAGCTCGGCCAGCTGCAGGTTCGTGCCGGAGGCTCCGTCGAAGATGACGACCCGCTCGCGCAGCGCGCCGAGATAGGAGGAGGCGGCGGGGTCGAGCCGGCCAAGAGGTGGCGCAGGGCTGGCCATGGCCCAACCAGGGTAGTGGCGGCGACGTACGCTCCGGACCAATGCGCATCTACACCAAGCGTGGTGACGACGGCACGACCGGCCTGCTTTTCGGCGGGCGCGTGCCGAAGAGCGCCAAGCGCATCGAGGTCAACGGAGCGGTGGACGAGGCGCAGGCGGCGCTGGGCCTGGGGCGCGCCGAGCTTCCACGCGGTTCTGAGCTCGACGAGCTGCTGGTGTCGGTCGAGCGCGACCTGTGGGTCCTGATGGCGGAGGTCGCGACGTTGCCCGCCCATCGCAGGAAGCTGGTGCCGGGCGCCAGCCTGGTCACGGAGGAGATGGTGGCCGCTCTCGAATCGCAGATCGATGCGCTGACCGAGCGCACCTCGATGCCGGCCGAGTTCGTGGTCCCGGGCGAGAACCGCGCCTCGGCCGCACTGGACGTGGCCCGCACCGCGGTCCGCCGGGCTGAGCGGGTGGCCGTCACGTTGCCGATGCCGGGATCGCTGGTGGTCCCCTATCTCAACCGGCTGTCGGATCTGGTCTGGACGATCGCCCGAGTGGCCGAGGGCGACCACCATCGGACTGCGCGGACCCGTCCGCGCGGACGACCCACGAAGGAGACCTGATGGCACTGACGGTGACCGTGGCTGCGCTCGGCGCGTTGGGCGACGAGGTGACTGCGATCGGACTGCCGGCGGTGGCGGCCGACGGGGGCGACGGCCCGGTGCTCCTGGTGGCGCCGGCGGCCGTCGGCGGCCGGGAGCTGCCCGACCACCTCGACGCGGCATGGTGCGAAGGCCAGGGCTTCACGGCCAAGCCGGGCCAGGTGGCGACGCTCGAGTCGTCGCCCGGCTCTCCCAAGGTCCTCGTGATCGGGCTGGGCGCCCGCGAGTCGATCGCGCCGGAACGCTGGCGCCGGGCGGCGGCGGCCTTTGTCCGCGCCGCCGGTCGCGAGGGGGTGGGCGCGCTCGTCCTGCCGGACGCGTTGGTCGACCCCGTCGGGGTCGGGGCAGCCCTGACGGAGGGGGCGGTGCTCGCCTCCTACAAGTTCGGCGTCTATCAGGGGACGGCCCCGCCGGCCGGGATCGAGCGGCTCATCCTGGTGACCGGCGACCGGGATGCCACCGCGCTGACCGAGGGGGTCCGGCGGGGCGGCGTGGCCGCCGACGCCGTGTCCTTCGCTCGGGACCTCATCAACACGGCTCCGAGTGACCTCACGCCGACCCAGTTGGCCGAGCGCGCGGTGGAGCGCCTGGCCGGCCTGCCGCACACGACCGTCGAGGTCTGGGACGAAGCTCGCATCGAGCACGAGCGGCTGGGAGGGTTGCTCGGCGTGGCCCGCGGCTCGATGGAGCCACCGCGCCTCATCTGGGCGGAGTACCGACCGCTGTCCAGCGGCGACGCACCGCATGTCGTCGTCGTCGGCAAGGGCATCACGTTCGACTCCGGCGGGCTCTCGCTCAAGACGGCCGAGGGCATGACGACCATGAAGACGGACATGAGCGGGGCCGCCGCCGTGCTGGCCGCCATCTCGGCCTGCGCCGCGCTCGATGTGCCCGTGCGCGTCACGGCGATCGCGCCGTGCACCGAGAACATGCCCGGCGGCCGGGCGGTCAAGCCGGGCGACGTGCTGACCGCGCGCAACGGGGCGACGATCGAGGTCCTCAACACCGACGCCGAGGGTCGGCTCGTCCTGGCCGACGGCCTGTCGCTCGCCGTCGAGCTCGAGCCCGACGCGATCATCGATTTGGCGACCCTGACCGGCGCGGCCGTGGTCGCGCTCGGGCGATCGATCGGCTGCCTCTTCAGCACCGACGACGCCCTGGCCGATCGAGTGCGGGGCGCCTCAGAACGAGCCGGCGAGGCCCTGTGGCCGCTGCCGTTGCCCGAGGAGTACGCGGACCACATCGACTCGGACGTCGCCGACATGAAGAACACGGGCGCGGCCGGCCAGGCCGGCGCCATCTCCGCCGCGCTGCTGCTCGCTCGGTTCACCGGATCGGTCCCCTGGGTGCACCTGGACATCGCCGGCCCCGCCCGGTCGGCCGAGAACAGCGGCTACCTGACCAAGGGCGGCACCGGCTTCGGCGTGCGAACGCTGCTCGAGTTGTTCGCCGATTACGGCACGGACTGAGCGGCCGGCCGCACCGCCTCGTCCTCCGCAGCGCTCCAGGCCCACTGGGCGGACTCGTAGGCGAGCGCGGGGTGCACGCCTCGGCGCTGGAGGTGCCGCTCGATGCCGGGGGCATCGAGGCCGAGGAGTCGGATGTCGAGCGCCAGCAACCGGGTACGCCGGATGAGCACCGCGTTGGCAGCGGTGTCGGCTTGGTCCGACGTCCACGCGCGGTGCCGTTCCTGGACGCTGGGCGGTAGGCGGATCAGGTGCCGACGCGGCACCTGGCCGATCGTGCAGCGGACGGCCAGGGCAGCGGGTTCGGGTCGGTGGGCCACCCCGTAGTGGATCAACCGTTCGATCGCCCTCCCGAACGCGGAGTGGCGACCGCGCCGCGCCGCCCAGGCCGAGCGAGCGGGCCATATCGTCCAGGATGAGCTCGACCCCCGAGGGGGACACCTCCACCTCGTCGACCAGGTGTCGGAACAGCCAGGTGGTCGACGGGCCAAGGACCGGGAGCCAAAAGTTCTCGACGTAGAGCGATCGCGGATGCACGCACATCTCATTGGCGGGGGAGTCGTTCCAAGCCAGGACTCGCACGGTCGCCGGCTGGTCAGGATCGAGCTTCTCGGGGTCGAGCCGTGGGGGGAGCCGCATGACCGTGACTGGCGAGTGTTCCATGCGCGGATACTGAGAGACCCACCTGGCGGACAACCTTGCTGTCCTCGCCGGGCTGTTACGTCGACGGCGGTGTTGTAAAAGATGGAATGGAACAGACCTGGTTCATCACCGGCTCCTCACGTGGCTTGGGCCGCGCCCTCGCTCGGGCCGCTCTCGACGCCGGGGACCTCGTCGCCGCCTCCGCCCGCCGGCCAGAGCAGCTCGACGACTTGGTCGCCGAATACGGCGAGCAGGTACACGCGATCGGCTTGGATGTCACGGACGCCCAAGCCGCCCGGTCAGCAATTGCAGACGCTCGCCGCCGCTTCGGCCGTCTGGACGTCGTTGTCAACAACGCCGGGTACGCCAACGTTTCTCCCATCGAGACCACCGACGATGAGGACTTCCGCGCCCAGTTCGAGACCAACTTCTGGGGCGTCTACCACGTCTCCAAAGCCGCGATCCCGGTCCTTCGAGAGCAGGGGGGCGGCCTCGTGATGCAGATCTCGTCTGTGGGCGGACGCGTCGGCGGGTCACCGGGGATCGCCTCGTACCAGGCCGCCAAGTTCGCGATCGACGGCTTCAGCCGGGTGCTGCGAGCCGAGACAGCGCCCTTCGGCGTGAAGGTCCTGGTCGTCGAGCCGAGCGGCTTTCGGACCGACTGGGCCGGCTCCTCGATGACCGTCCACGAAATTCCCGAGGCCTATGCCCCGACGGTCGGCGCCATGAACAGCCGTGTCCGGCAAAGCGCCGACGGCCCCGCAGGCGACCCGAAACGCGCAGCCGAGATCCTCATTCAGGTCGCCAAGCGCCGCGACATCCCTGACCACCTGCTGCTCGGGGTGAACGCTGTCGAAGGCTCAATCCGTCTCGATGAACAACTCCTTGCCGAGGACCGAAGATGGAGCGACGTCAGCCGCTCCGCCGACTTGAGCGAGCCGTACCCGGTTGCATTCCCAGCCGACGCGCCGAGGTAGATCGGCCGCCGGCGTGTTGGTCCGCAGGGGCTTGCGACATCATCTCGACTTGAACAGATCAAGTCAGCCGCTCGTGGACGTATGCTCGATGGATCGCTCTCGCATGAGTGATACATCCATCGGTTGGTCCAGGGGCTGACCGCCCAAGTCGGGAGGCTCCGATGCCCGATCTCGGCTCGCTCTTCGACCAACACGTCGCGTTGGAGTTCGAAGCCAAGGATGCCGACGCAACCATGAACACAATGGTTGATCGACCAACCGTGATTCATGTGCCGGTTCTCACGGGCGGTCGAGATACCGCCGAACTTCGTGCGTTCTATCGTGAGTCGTTCATTCCGGCATGGCCTCCGGACACCGAGGTCGAGCAGGTCTCGCGCACGGTCGGCGCAGAACGCGCGGTCGATGAGCTGATCATCCGGTTCACTCACACGATCGACATGCCCTTCTGGCTCCCGGGCATCGCGCCCACCGGACGTCGAGTGGAGATCCCATTGGTTGTGGTCATGGGGTTCGAAGGCGACAAGGTGGCATCGGAGCACATCTACTGGGATCAGGCCTCACTGCTGGCTCAGATAGGCGTCCTCGACACGACGGACCTACCAGTCACCGGTGCGATTCAGGCACAGGCGCTGGTGGACTCTGGCGTCGCACTGAACACGTTGATCACCGCGAAAAGCTGAGCCCGTCTCGGGAACTGGGTTGACGTTGTTGGTCGGCTTCGGGTCAGCGCCGTGTCTCGTCGATCTGACTTCTCTGCGCCTCCATAGGCTGCGAACGGACGGTGGCGGCACCATCCTCGCTGGGCGTTATGTGCGGGATCCGCAAAATGAATACAATCCGACTCGGATCGTAACTCTGGAAGGGGCCGCCGGTGCCGGTGCTCGATCGCAAGTGGTGGACCCTCATCGCCGTGTGCACGGCCACCTTCATGCTGCTCCTCGACGTCACCGTGGTGAACGTCGCGCTTCCGGCGATCCAGCGTTCCCTGCACTCGAGCTTCAGTGATCTCCAGTGGGTGGTCGACGCCTACGCGCTGACACTGGCCGCGTTCCTGCTCACGGCAGGGGTCGTCGGCGACATGTACGGGCGTCGCGTGGTGTTCTCGGTCGGGTTGGGTGTGTTCTCGGCGGCGTCGCTCGTCTGCGGGCTCTCGAGGACGTCGCTGGAGCTCAACCTCGCCCGCGGCGTCCAAGGAGTCGGCGGTGCCGTCATGTTCGCCACCGCGCTGGCGCTCATCGCCTCGGCGTTCCAGGGTAAGGACCGGGGCACCGCCTTCGGCATCTACGGCGCGGTGGTCGGTGGCGCGGTGGCCGTCGGACCGCTCATCGGCGGAGGGATCACGAGCGGTCTCGGCTGGAGGTGGATCTTCTTCGTCAACGTGCCGATCGGCGTCGTGGCCATCGTGGTGACGCTCAGCCGTGTGCAGGAGTCCAAAGACCCCAACGAGCGCCGGATCGACTGGATCGGGTTCGTCAGCTTCTCGGCCGCGCTCTTCATGCTGGTGTTCGCACTGGTGCGCGGCAACGACGAAGGCTGGGGCAGCACACCCATCGTGATCCTGCTCGTCGGCACGGCCGCCCTGCTCGTGGTGTTCGTGGTGGCCGAGTGGCGTCAAGCCGATTCGATGCTGGATCTCGCCCTGTTCAAGCGACCGGCCGTGGTCGGCGTCTCCATGGTGGCGTTCGTCCTGTCGGCGTCGATCTTCGCCCTCTTCTTGTACATGACGCTCTTCATCCAAGACGACCTCGGCTACGGGCCGTTGGCCGCAGGGCTCCGCTTCCTCCCGATCACCATGCTCACGTTCATCGTCGCCCCGGTCGCCGGCAAGCTGACCGTCCGGATCCACGCGCGCTACCTCCTCGGGACCGGGCTGTTGCTGGTCGCGGTGGGCTGCTTTCTCATGGCGCCGATCCATGCCACGTCGGGCTGGACCGTGCTCCTGCCGGGATTCATCGTGGCGGGGTTCGGGATCGGGATGGTCAACCCCGTCCTGGCATCGGCGGCCATCAGTGTCGTCCCGCCCCAGCGCAGCGGCATGGCCTCGGGGATCAACAGCACCTTCCGCCAGGTGGGCATCGCCACCGGGATCGCGGGACTGGGGGCCGTGTTCCAGAGCCAGATCCAGCACAAGACCCTGGCCGCTCTCGGAGCCAGCCCGGCCGGCCGCGAGGTGTTGGCCCACGCCGGGAGCGGTCTGGGTGGGGCCCTGGCCGGTGGCGGGGTGCGCACGGTGGCCGCGGCGATCCCGGTGGCGCAAGCCCGGGCCGCCCTGCTCAGTGCGTATCGAGTGGGCTTCGCCAGCACCCTCAGCCACCTCATGATCATCGGGGCGGTGGTAGCGGCCGTCGGCTCGGTCTGCGCCTACGGCCTCATTCGACAGGCCGACTTCGTGCCGAGCTACAGCCCTGCGCACGAAGCTCCCGGGGCGCTGGAGCCGGTGGCACCGTGAACGCCGTCGCCGGGGCCGTCGGGGGCCGCGTGTCGAGACCGCCGGGCCGGCCGAGAGACGAGGGGGCGACGCAGGCGATCATCGAGGTGGCGCTGCGCCAGCTGGCCAAGCTCGGGTATGCCGGCGTGTCGATCGAGAGCGTCGCCAGCGAGGTCGGCGTGGCCCGGGCCACCGTCTACCGCCGCTACAAGGACAAGGCCGACCTCATCACGGCCGCCATCGCGGCGAACCCCGGGGGGCGCTTCCCCGACGAGCCGTCCTCCGATCCGCAAGCCGACCTGATCGCCTACCTGAGCGAGTTCGACGAACGCTTCGGCGAGGGCTGTGTCGAGGTGATCGGGACGCTGCTCGGTTCCCATACCGAGCGCGCCGCCCTCGCCCTCCATCGAGAACGCGTCCTCGAACCCCGCACCGCCTACGTCCGCAGCCTGCTCGTGCGGGCCCAGGAGCTCGGACAGTTGCAGGCGGACATCGACATCGACCTGGCAGTGCAGATGCTCTCGGGCTCGGTCTTCGCCCGCCGGGTGAGTGGCACCCCGAGCGCGCCCGGCTGGGCGAGGCGTGCGGTCACCATGATCTGGTCCTGATCGCCGGCGCGCTGGCCGGTCGGCGATCAGCCGAACCGGGAGGGGCCAGGTAGCGCCCCATCGGGGGTCTTGGTAGCACCCTTGTCAGGAAGCGGACCCCGGAGCACCATCGGGACAGGAGCGGTGTCGCGGCCACGCCGGTGGCGGGCCGTTCGAGGCAACGAGCGACCGAGACGGGTGGGCGAGATGCGATCACGGGCGAGCGGCCGCGCGGTGGTCCGGAGCTGACGGCCCATGGCAGCGGCCCTCTACTGGTGGCGAGCGTCTCGACGGCAGACCTGGCGATCGGTCCTGGTCGTCGTCGTGCTCTGCGGCATCCTCGGTGCGGCCGCGCTCGGGGCCCTGGCCGGTGCCCGGCGGACCGAGTCTGCCTACGGGCGGTACCTGACCTCGATCAACGCCAGCGACGTGATGGTCAACATCCCCTCGCCGGACACGTCGCTGATCGCCAAGGTGGAGGGTCTGCCGGGGATCCGCGCCAGCGCCGCCTGGTTGGGGCTGAACGCCAACCCCGTGGTGCACGGCCGGGTGGATCTCGACTTCCAGACCGACAACATGGCCGGGGGCCTGCACGGCGAGTTCGTCACGCAGGATGTCGTGACCGTCGTGAAGGGCCGGCTCCCCCGTGGCGACGACGAGGTCGCCCTCACCGCCAGGCTGGCCGACCTCTTCGGGGTCGGCGTGGGCGGGACGGTCCGCTACCAGTACCTCGACAGCCTCGCGATCGCCGACGTGGTCACCGGGTACTCGACCTACCGGGTGGTCGGCATCGTCGAGCTCCCCCCGGTGCTGGTCGACCAGTTCGACCAGGTCCAGGGCGCGATCCTGCCGCAGGCGGCGACCGCTCGCCGCGCTCCACCACCGCAACGCCGTCGAGTTCTCCTGGGTGGCCCTGCGCCTCGACAAGGGCAGCGCGGGCATTCCGGCTCTCCAGGCGTCGCTCGCCCGCCTGGCGACGAAGGTGGGAGGCGGCATCTCCTTCGCCATCCGCAGCCTGGCGACGGTGCACGAGCAGGTCCAAGAGGCCATCAGACCCCAGGCCGTCGCGCTCGCCGTGTTCGGGGTGGCGGCGCTGCTCGCCCTGCTGGTCCTGGTCGGCCAGAGTCTGGCCCAGCTACTCGACCGCTCGACCAGCCAGCTCGAGACGCTGCGCGCGTTGGGCCTCTCCCGGGCCAGGGCGGCCCTGACGGCCGGTCTGGGGGGCGCGGCCGCGGTGGTGGCGGGGATGGCGCTCGCTGTGGCGGGCGCCGTGGCTCTTTCGCCACTGGCCCCCGTCGGGCCGGTGCACCAGGTCGACCCGGCGCCGCGGGTTCCGCTTCGACCTCACCGTGCTCCTCGGTGGCGGGTTGCTCCTCACCGCGGTGCTACTGGTGCTGGTCGCCTGGCTGGCCTGGCGATCCGTCCGCCCGCTCGGGCGCCCGGGGACGCTGCGACCGTCGATGACGGCGCGCGTCGCCGGCGCCGTCGGCCTCCCGACGGTGGCGACGCTCGGCGCCCGCTATGCACTCGAGGCGCCGCCAGGTCGGCGCCGGGGCACGGTGCGGGCCAACGTGCTGGGGTCGATCGTCGCGGTCACGGCGGTGGTCACCGCGGTGGTCTTCGGGGCCAGTCTGAACGGACTGGTCTCGCATCCGGTCCGCTACGGCTGGAACTGGGACGTGCTCATCCAGGAACAGGGTGGCTACGGAAACTTCCAGGGATTCAACCTGAGCAAGCTCGTCGACAGCCAGCCGGGCGTGCAGGGCTGGTCGACCTTCGCCTTCGCCCAGCTTCCGATCGACGGGCAATCGGTCCCCGTCCTCGGGCTGGAGACCCACCGTGGTTCTGTGCGACCCCCGACCGTCAGCGGCCGCTGCGCTCGACGGTCCCAACCAGATCGAGCTCGGCACGACCACGTTGCACCAGCTGGGCAAGCGGGTGGGCGATGTCGTGCAGGTGGGAATCGGCCCGGCGACTCGACCCTTGACCATCGTCGGGACGGCGACGCTGCCCTCGCTCGGGCTGCAGCTCACCGATCACGTGTCGCTCGGCCGGGGTGCCGTCATTCCCGAGAGCACCCTCCTGGCGGTCGAGCGCCTCGCTGCGACGAAAGAGAAACGGCCGCAATCCATCACCTCGTTGCCCTCGACCCTGGCGTTGGACCTGAAGCCCGGAGTGGCGGCCGGACCGATCGTCCGACACATCGTGGCGGCCGATCCGGGCGGCCAGCCCGGCGGCACCTACCAGGTGCGCCGGGTGCTCGGCGCGGCCATCGTCAACGCCGGTCAGATGGGTGAGCAACCGCTGACGCTGGCGATCGTGCTCGCCGCCGCGGTCGTGCTCTCGCTGGCGGCGACGGTGGTCGCGGGCGCGCGCCGACGGCGGAGGGAGCTCGGCATCGTGAAGGCGCTGGGACTGACCCGGCGTCAGGTGCGGGCCGTGATCGCCTGGCAGACGAGCACGATCCTGGTCATCGCCGTGGTCTTGGGCCTGCCGCTCGGGATCGCGGTGGGACGCTGGGCCTGGACGGCGTTTGCCACCTCGATCGGCGTCGTGCCGGTCACCGTCGTTCCCCTGGTGGGCCTCGTCCTCGGCCTGCTGGCGCTCGTGATCGCCGGCAACGCGCTGACGGCGCTGCCGGCCGTGCGCGCCTCCCACGCGCCGACCGCGGCGGTCCTGCGCGGCGAATAGGGGTCGGGGCGACGCCCCCCGCTCGATCGTCGTGGGGGCGGGCCGTCGCGGCCGGTGCTGCGCCGATCGGAGTCGCGTAGGGTGCGGGCTGTCCACCGACAGGGGGGTGACTCCATGGAGCGACTCGAGGGGCGCATCGCCGTCGTCACCGGCGGCGGCACGGGCATGGGTCGCGAGTTGGTCCGCCAGCTCGCGGCCACGGGCTGCGACGTCGCCACGTGCGACGTCTTTGCCGAGGCGATGGAAGAGACCAAGTCGCTGGCGCTCGAAGGGGCGGCCCCGGGGACCCGCGTGGCGACCGGTGTGGCCGACGTCTCGGACGAGGCCCAGGTCGTCGCCTTCCGCGACCTGGTGGCGCGCGAGTTCGCCACGGAGCACATCAACTTGCTGTTCAACAACGCGGGCATCGGCGGCGGCGGCAGCGTCGTCGCCGACGACCGCGCCGAATG
>CAWHYR010000021.1:0-96881 GCA_963833735.1 uncultured Actinomycetes bacterium
GCGATGGAAAATGGGTTACTGGTGGCGCCGGTGACGGTGAAGTCGGTGCTGCCATCGGATTGCGCGGTGACCGACAAGGTGTACGTGCCTCCGACGTTGATCGCCAGGTTAGCCGATGACGGAAACGTCGCCACGCCGCCCTTGAAGGCGACCGCCGTTGTGCCTTCCAGCATCGCGTTGACGCCGCCGCTGACGATATTCAGCCCGAGTTGCAACGTGTCATCGAGTGTGGTGTCTATCTTGCCTTTGGGGGTCAGCGCCTCCACCTTCACGGTCAGCGGATCGCCGATGCCCGCATTTTTGGGCTGGATCAGGAATTTCAGCGTGTCCCCGCCGACGCCGAACTTAATGCTGTCGCCGACGGCATCGCCGGCGGGATCGCTGGCCTGAAGCTGATATGTGCCGGGCTTGGTGAGCACTACGTCGCTGAAGGTAGCGACGCCGCCGGAGAGGGCGGCGGTGTTGCCAGTGATGGGGTTGGCGTCGGTGGACCCGATGAGTGAGAGAGTGACGATGGTGCCGTCTTCGCTGGTGATAACGTTGCCGGAGCCGTCCTCCAACTCGACCTTGAGGGTCGGCGCCAGCGGATCGCCGGCGGTTTGCGTGGTCGCAAGTGGCGGTGAGAGAAACACCAGCTTGCCAGGGGCGATCGTGAACGAGCTGGAGGTGGCGGTGGCGAAACTGGGGTTGGTGTTGTCGGTGGCGGTCAGCACGTAGTCGCCGTTGGTGTTGATGGACAGATCGCTAAAGGTGGTGATGCCGCCGACGGCCGATTCGGTGGTGGTTCCCGAGAGCGTGCCGGTTCCGGTGCTGCTGCTGGCCAGCGACAGGGAGATGCTGTCGGTCGAACTGGTTTGGTAGTTGCCGCTGCTGTCTTCCACCGCGACGGTGATCGGCGGCTTGATGGTGTCGCCGGCCGCGGTGTTGTTCGGCTGCTGGATGAAGGCAAGGTGATTTGTAATCGCGAAGTTCACGGTCAGGATTGGGCGTCGGAAAACTCGCCGGTGGCGTAGTAGGCATCACCCGAGTAATAGCACGTGAAGTAATACGTATCGCCGGCAACCAGGCCATCTTTAGGAAATGTGAATGGCGGCGTGACCCGTCGCTACGCCGTTACTGCCGCTCAGGGAGATGTTTTCACTGATGGTTCCCTCATTGCCGGGGCCGCCCTGGAAATCGATGTATACCGACCCGGTGGGTGTCATTGGCGGCGTGCCTGAACCGGTCACCTGTACATCAATGGTCGCCGTCGCGCCCTGATTTACCGTGATGCGCTCCCATCAAACTCCGTGGCCTGCAGCGGCGAACCGATTAACGTAGAAGTCGCGTAGATCCCGGTGCCGTTCGGTGCCGGGCAGTGCCGACAACAGCGTTCGCTGCTCCAGCGGCTCGGCCAAGTATGCACGGTTCGGTGATCTGCGCCGCCAACGCCGCTGCGCCGCACGGGCATTGGCCGCCCGTTTGTCGGTTCGCGGAATTGGAACCAGCGGCCGGAGTCCAAAGGAGCGATTGTCATGGCATTTTCTCGCAGTCTCGAAATGTTAAACACCCCAGCAAAATATTTGCCTTGTCTAGATAAATTGAAATGAGGGGCGCAGCGTTTCACTCAGCCGTCCTTTTCGCGGGACAGATCCATCGAATCGACGGCATTTGCGTTTGTCGCCCCATCGTTCATATCGCAACGGAATCTGAATAAAGCGATTTGGATCGTTGGCCAGGCCGTTGAGCGTGTCGGTGATGGCCGTGGAATTGTACAGGTCCACCTTGTGCATTTCGCCGGTGTTGGTGTCGAGCACGTTGTGCACGCCCAATGATGATTCGATCATATCCGAGCAGGCGTCGTGGCGGGCCTGGGCCTGGGCGGCTTGCTGTTGCTCGAGTGCTTGAATTGCTCTTTCTGATTCTTCTGGAATTGCCGGCCTGTGGCGCGATCAACGCCTCATGCTGTTGCTGGCTGGCGGCGGAGATGGCCTGGAAGGCCTTGTTGTCCTTGTCCAGTTGTCGATCGACCGCCGCCTGCGGAATGTTGATCGACGCGTACATCTGAAACATGACCGGGAAATCTCGCGGCGGTGGCTTTCGGCGCCACGTATTGGTCCATCCGAATGACCCAGGTCTCCGGTCGCATCCGGCTTGGATGTCGTTACCTTCAACATCGATCTGAATTCTGGGCCGACCTTGTCGCCGGCATGCCAGTGGAATGGCGCCGCGATGACCGCCGCTTCCATGGTGTTGGATGGGGGTGGAGCATCTGTTTGGCGATAATCGGTTCGTATTCCTGCCAAGGCTTGCCGGCGTCTCGCGAATTCCCGGCGATTTTCGGCAGGATTTGCTCGAACGCCTCCTCGGGCCCCAAAGGAGGAGACACGATCATAAATTTCTCTATAGGCGGCGGCTGCGTGCCGGGCCTCGACTCCCGGACATGCGGTACATGTTCAGTTGTGAGTGGTAAAGTCCCATGGCCGTTCGCACCCCTTGCCCGTCGGGCGTCGCCACTTGAATCATCTCGCCCACGATCATGCCTTCATGATCGGGCCCCAGGACGAAGATGGGCCCGGCGGTCATACTCGGCGATTTCAGGGTCCAGCCTTCGGCAATGTCAATCGACCCACTGCCGTCCTGGCCTGCACCGTGTGCATTTTGGGCTGGGCCGGAACCGTCTGCATCAGGGTCATGAATTCATCGTGCGGGATGTTCGGTCGGCTGTAGATGACGGTTGCCGATGAAGGCCCCTGCGGATTGAGGCCGAAGAACACGATGCCTTTGATGGGGGCGCCTGTAGACCGCGCTGAAGTTGGCGATGCCGCCGTTTTTGTTCTTGGCGTCGACACACGCGCCGCCGAACTGCGGCTTGGCGCGAAACATTCCACCGATCGCGTCGCCCACGTGCTGGATCAGGTCGTCAATGTTTCGGATATTGACGAAATTGGAAAAGATCGCCCGCCCCGAGGGCGTGCTGCCCAGTTCCGAAAATCCTTTCGCCAGCGGCACGTCCGGCAACGGCGCCGCCGTGCCGGCGGCATCTGCCGGGTCACTGTCCGCGGGTGCCGTACGGTGCGTTTCCGCCGAGCGGGTTGGCGGGCGGCGGAGCCGCGTCCAGCGGGTTCGCGGGTCCGCCGCCGACGCGTTTGAGCGTGAAATGCGACGTGCCGGTGGTTAAGGCAAGCGTCTGCCCATCCCACTTCGCGGCAAAGGCGAATTCGTCGCCGCCCGCGGCGAACGTGCCTGGCAGTTCGCCATCCTGTTGTGCGTGAACGGGATAGGTCTTGTCGCCGAGCTTGAGTTGGCCCGTGTAGCTGCCGTCCTCCACAGCGGTAAACGTTGCGGACAGCCGTTCGTCCGCGTACGACCCGGCGAACATATCATTTCTCGTCGCCGCCGCCGCCCGGCCGCCGGCCAGCACGAACATCAAACATCCACATGGCGACGGCCCAGGCGATCCCATCATTTGACATTCGAAACTCCCAAATCCCTGACCTCCAACAAACTGCTCTCGACGCGATTCCACAGAAACCGCAAAGGCAGTTTAACAATTGCCCGTTAGACTGCCACTTTGGTTCAAGGTTAGCCGCTGACCGCCATCGCGTTTTTGGGCAAGTTGGGTAATTCTCCGGAAGGCGGAACGGGATGTGTCTCCGCCGTCAACAGAAAATTCAAAGGGGATAAGGACATATATCTGAGGTTATGTCGTTATCCATTTGAGTTTTCGCGGGAGCCGATTCACTTTCGCGTCGCTTCCGTCGGCGTCACCCATATCCGCGCGACGCCGCCCACTATCAGCGGCTGCTTGGGCTCGCCCTGTAAGGTGATCGTTACCGCATTGAGATTGCGAACGGCGTGTGTCTCCCTGATTGTTCCTTGCACCGGTTCGCCTCCCTTGCGGTCCCGGGCCACAGGCGGCAATTCGGACGGCCTCCCCCGCCTTCAGGTCCTTGGCCAATTCGCGGCCTTCCTGAAACAGCGTCAGGCGAACTTCCTCCGGCCAACGGCATCGACGTAGCCGGGCCAACCTTCCTCGGCCAGCGCTTGCTGTGGACGGCTTGCTGCTCCTTCTGGAATTTCAGCAGGCTCGCGTCATCGAGGAACACCTCCCAGGCGGATGATGTTTGCCTTTGCCAATGCCATGCGTCTTGGCGCAGCTTGTCGCCGATCTTGATGTCGGCAAATTCGCCGGCTCGCCGTTCTTCCAGTAGCGGGTCTGCTCGTCGGTTTCGAGGATCGGCCCTCTGGCACGGATGAAAGGGCGGTTTAATCTCCAGGTTCCCCTGCGTGTACTCGATTCGCCCTTGGCGGGGTCGATGCGATCCACGTAGATAGTATTCCCTGTGGCCATTCAGCATGTTCATCTCATCCTGAATGTAGGTCAGCCAGATCCATTTGCCCTCGGCGTTCTGGTGCAGGCGGAAGATGACGCGCTCGCCGATGCGAAAATCCTGCAGTCGCCGAAGGCCGC
The DNA here is from genome assembly GCA_963833735.1 of uncultured Actinomycetes bacterium. Lineage (GTDB taxonomy): Bacteria > Actinomycetota > Acidimicrobiia > Acidimicrobiales > RAAP-2 > DATNIB01. The sequence goes on from CAWHYR010000021.1 coordinate 4,454, forward strand.
ATGGTGCAGCAGATCTCGGCGTACGGCAAAACGATGAACGGCATCACCTCGTCGGTGCTTTCGTTGCGGAAGGTCCCGGTGCGGTTCTTGAAATCGATCGAGATCAGTTCGCCCCAGGGCCGCCGCATGGCATCGGTCGGCACAATCACCTTGCCGGGGATGATCTTCAGCACCGGCTTGGTCGTCGGTAGGGTGGCGGGATTTGTTGCTGGCGTCTGGGCGTGCAAGCGGGCAGAGAAAATGGACATCAAGAGAACGGGGAGACAGGTGCGTCGCATGGACCGGGCCTTTCGTGGTGGAATTCTGCTTGCTCCCCTGAAGATACCGCCTGTTCACTTGCCCGTTTCACACCCGCTGGGCCTGGGAAAGATGGCATGTTGCTGGTGGTGCGATCGATATGAGTGCCGGCCCAAAGCCGTGAACATGAGTCGAACCGATCGATCAACTTCTCAACCGTCCGATCCGCCCGCGTTAAACTACGCCACGCCGCGACGGCAGTCGGTATCTGTGCGGCGTCGACTGTTTAACGTCGCAGCCATTGTCTCGGTGATTCTTTGGATTCGTTGTCCTGGATGTCATGTTTATGGGGGACCCGTCCGGCCCTGTCAGTGCGACGCGATGCTGGCGCCAGGTGACCCAGGTCATTCGCCGCCACGGCACCGGCCGCAGGTTCGCGGCCTCCTGAATGGACGGGCGAGGTCAGCGTCTCGGCGCGGTCATTTCGTCACCTCCGAACCTTCGACGGCCCGGATGCGGACCGGACCGGGGAGCGCGCGGAGCCGGGCTCGCGCAGGTAGGCAAGCGCGAGTTCTTCCAGCCCGACCGGATGGGACTCCCAGCCCGGCGGGACCGGATCGTCGGCGGTGGCCCGGACCAGCAGGTGCGCCTGCACCTCGCCTCGGCGGAGGTGGACTACCGGGCGTTCGGCGTACGTCGCGGCCTCGGTGGCCGGGCCGGTGAGGATGCGGTGGCCGGCGAGCAGGTCATCGACCTCGCCGGCCACCTGTACCCGGCCCTTCGACAGCAAGATGATGTAGTCCGCCACCCGTGCGAGCTCGGCGAGCACGTGCGAGGAAAGCAGCACCGACACGCCGTCGTCGGCCGCCGCGGTCAGCACCGTGGCCATGAAGTCGTGCCGGGCAATCGGGTCGAGCATCGCAACGGGCTCATCGAGCAGGAGAAGCCTTGGATGCCGGGCAAGCGCCAGGGTCAACGCGAGCTGCGCCTGTTGGCCACCCGACAACTTGCCCGACTTGCGTTTGAGCGGGATGCCCAGCTCGCCAAGCCGGGCCTCGGCGTACGCCCCGTCGAAGCGGCGGTTCAGGTTGCGGGTCAGGTGCAGCATGTCGGCTGCCGACACGTTTTTGTACAGCGGCGTGTCCTGGGCGACGAACGCGATGCCTTCCAGTGCGTCGAGCGACCCGGGCGGCCGACCGCCGAGCACCGTGACGCCGCCCGCGGAGGGCGCCGCCAGGCCGACCGCCAGGTTCAACAGCGTGGTCTTGCCGGCGCCGTTCGGGCCGACCAGCGCGGCCACGTGACCGGCGGGGATGGCGAGCGAGCACTCACGCAGCGCCCAGGTGCTGCCATAGCGCTTGCCCAGGCCGCTTGCCTCGATGACGTTCATGCAACCCCCTCCGTTTCGTCGTCTTGCCGCGCCGCGGCGGGTGGGCGAGCCGCCGCGGCGCTCATAGAAATCCCGCAGCTCGCTGGCGACGAGCGCCACGATGCCGCTCTCGTCCAGCCCGCGCCGTGTCGGCCTTGGCCAGCCAACTCGCGCAGGGAGCGACGAAGCCCGGTCAGCTCGGGGAGCGCGACCTGGCTGAGGGTGGCCAAGATGAATGTGCCCTGGCCGGGACGCCCGACGATGAGACCCTTGGTTTCGAGCTCGCGGTACGCCTTGGACACCGTGTTCGGGTTGATGGCCAGCGAGGCGACTACATCCCTGACCTTGGGCAACTGATCGCCCGGTTTGAGGTAGCCGAGTCGCAGCGCGTGCTCGACCTGGTGGACGAGCTGGAGATAGGTCGGCACGCCTGAGGCGGGGTCGAGCCGGAACTCGATCGGCGAGACAGGGAGGCTTTCCCTACCAGCGGGCTCGCTGGCTGCGCCGACCGGATCTCTACTCTCTTTTCCTATTGTCATAGGACAAGACTAGAGCACCTCGCATCCGTCATGTCAACGCCAGAGGTAAGCGAAGCGGCTGTCGCTCTCGTGGCACGCGCGACGAAGAAGGGCGTTCGATCAGCTCTCGTTTTCGGCGATCTGATCGACTCCGAACAGATCGTGTTCGGTGGGTCCGAGAAGGTTCAGGTTCCCGGTCGCCGGCCCGCTAAAAGCCGAAGGTAAATCCGTCCGCGCTCACTGACAACTGGCCGTTGTTGTTGAAGGCGACGGCATAGGAACCGGCCCCGGAACTGGTCGACGCAGATGTTGCGGTGGCCGTCGCCACCGCGGTCGGGCCCATGGCGAGGGTGAAGGCTAGGACGTCGTTCCCGTTGGCGGTGCTGGTAGCGGTTCCACCGTCGACGCTGTTGGCGATCGCGGTGTCGCTATTGGAGGTCGTGTCAGTGTTGCTCCCGGCGTTGGCGGTGGCGCCGGATCCAGTCGCGATCGCGGTATCGCTATTGGCAGTCGTGTCGGTGTCATTGCTCCCGGCGTTGGCGGTGGCGCCATTGCTCGCCGTGGCGAAGTCGTTTTCGGCGGTAGTGGCCAGGTTGTTGCTCCCGGCCGTTGCGGCACTGCCGGATCCAGACGCGTCTCGCGCCGTCGTTGTCGGCTGTCGTGTCCGTGTCGTCGCTCCCGGCGGTGGCCGTTCCCTCAGTGCTTGCCGTGGCCGAGTCGTTGTCGGCAGTGGTGTAGTCACCCTCACCTGTACCGGCGTAGGCCGCTCCGCCCGTGCTGGCGATCGCCGTGTCGTTATTGGTCGTCGTCGATTTGCTGCCGATCCCAAAGCTGCCGGCATAGGCAATCCCGCCCGAACTGGCGATCGCCAAGTTGCCGTTGGCCGTCTGGTCGCCGCCAGTATTTGCGGCCCCGGCGTAGGCAGTCCCGCCCGAACTGGCGAGCGCCGAGTTGTCCGTAGCGGTCTGGTCGATGCCCGTATTTGCCGACCCGGCATAGGCAGTCCCGCCATCGTCTGCGACCGCCGAGTTGTCGTTCACCGTGTCGCCGCCCGTGTTGCCAAATCCGGCATAAGCATCCGCTGCGGCCGAGGCACACGTGTCCCCGACCGAGTCTTGGGCGAAGTTCGTACCGGTGCACTCGACGCCGACGGAGGCACCGGCGGGCGAAGCGTTGAGCGCGGCGAGGCCGAACAACCCGGTCGAGGCCAACAATCCGGTTCCCACCAAGGTCACCGCCGGGTGCGCGCGATGGTTCCTCTCAGCGATAGCTGCCGCGTGGGCACCACGACCACGAGTCGGGGGCGAATAGCGCCCGAAGCCGCCCTTGGCATGAGATGCCCTTCGCTTCGCCACGCTCACCTCCGGCACTGTTCGTGTTGGGCGCACCACGTCGCGTGGTCTTTGGAGTGCTACTGGAAAACGACAGTAGCCCTCTCGGGGTGTGCTGGTGCGCTGCGCTGGACTCGCTCAGCCACCGTTGGTCGAATGCGAAGGGGTCGAGCTCGAGCGGAGGCCGCAATTCCTGGTCAGACGCTCGATCGCCGGGCCGGGCCCCGAGAGCGCTGAGGCGTCAAGGAGGTCGAGACGGCGGCCGGCGAATCGCCGCCGTCGAGACGATCCTCCGGGTGACCGGCCCTCCCCGCCGATCGCTGAAAACGCGGGCCTCAGGTATCGTCGATGGAACATGGCGGGCATTCGGAGAGGGTCGAGGCCCGAGGTCGAGAGCAGCGCTCGGGGGGCGGAGGCGGGGGAGCCCGTTCCGAGTCAGGAGCACGCGGAACCCGGGTCGCTGAACCTCGCGGCCAACGTCCCAGACGACCGGATGTACACCTGGGAAAGCCAGGTGGCCCAATATCCAGCGACGGGTCCGCCGGGGATTTCCTACTTCTGCGGGAAATTGAGCGACGAGCTCTTCGTTGATTGCCTTTTGTACCGCGACGAGGCTGGCGAGCTCGTCGGCATCCTCAACCACTACCCGATGGATTTCCCTCCCCACGAACGTGAGGGCGATGAGAACATCTGGGTTCATCCGGGTCGTCGTCGACAAGGTATTGGCAGCGCCCTGTTACTCGAAGACGCGGTTTCGTTGGGGGCGTCGTCCGAATGCCGGGGAGCCAAAGCTGACGGAATCCGGGCTCCAGTTCGTCAAGTCCCTGGCCGAGAAGTATGGCGGCTCGGAATTCGACTGGAGGACCGTGGGGTGGGAGGCCTGGTACCAACGTCGAGCGGAGGAACGCGAGGACCCTGAGGCCGACTGGAGGGCCGTGGGGTGGGAGGTCTGGCACAAACGATGGGCGAGGGAACAGGAGCCCTGAGGTTCGGAGACGGCTGCGGTCTCGTTTGCAGGAGGTGACGGGCTCGCCTAACCGCCCGGTGGGTTGACAGTGCCTACTTGGAGATCAACGAGTGGGGAGACCATGTCGAAGAATCCACTGCCTCGCCGGAGGTCGAGACTGGCGCGGGGGACTACAGCAACGCCCCCAAGAGGTTGATCTTCCCCGTAGCACTGGTGGGCGGCGTTGTCGGTATTCCCGGCAAAGCTCGCCGTGTAGCTGGGCGTAAGGAGCAGGACCCCCAGGTTCGCGACCGAGAGCGTGCAGGTGGCGACGCCGCTGCTGTTGGTTGTCCCCGTGCAGGCGCTGCCACTTCCGAACCCAATCTTCAAGACGAAGGCGAACGGCCCGGTCACGGCGAACGAGATCGTCTGGCCGGATATGCCTTGGTCGGTCACCCGAGAGGTGAGCGTGGCGCTGAAGGTGAGGGTCCCGGCCAGGCCTCCCTGGCGGACGATGGTCGAGTGGGTGCTAATCGACGTGGCCGCCCTCAAGACCGTCACCTGCTCGTTCGCGTTGTTGTTGTCCGACACGGCGAGGTTGTTGTTGCCACCCGAGTACGCGGCATCCCACTGGTAGGTGCCGGCGACCGTGCCGGTCGTGGGCAGGGTGTAGCCGGTCGGTGTGGTGTACGAGCCGTTCCCGGCTCACGGTCACCGTCTCGGTGTCGACCAGAGTGGAGCTTGGGTTGTAAAGCGTGAAGGTGATGGTCCCCGTGGGGTTGTAGGCGCCGGAGAGGACGGCGGTGTCCTTCAGCGTCACTGCGGACGTGCCCAACGTGACCGTGGTGGTGCTGGGGGTCGTGGTGAGCGAGGGCGAAGCAGAATTGACGGTCACCTGCTCGTCCGCGTTGTTACTGTCGGTTACCCCACTGTTGTCGGTACTGCCGGAGTAGGTGGCGTCCCACTGGTAGGTGCCGGTCGACCGTGCCGGTCGTGGGCAGGGTGTAGCCGGTCGGGGTCGTGTAGGAGCCGTTCCCGGAGCTCACAGTCACCGTCTCGGTATCGACCAGGGTCGAGCTCGGGTTGTAGAGCGTGAAGGTGATCGTCCCGGTGGGGTTGTAGGCGCCTGAGAGGACGGCGGTGTCCTTTAGCGTCGCCGCCGCGAGCCCAGCGTGACCGTGGTGGCGCTCGGGGTCGTGGTGAGCGATGGCGAAGCAGAACCGACCGTCACCTGCTCGTCGGCGTCGTCGTCATCGGTGACCGGCGTGTTGTTGGAGTCTCCGGTGTACGTGGCATCCCACTGGTAGGTGCCGGTCAGCGCACCGGTGGTCGGCAGGGTGTAGCCGACCGGTGTCATGTACGAGCCGTCCCCGAGGATGCTCACCGTCTCGGTGTCGAGCAGGGTGTCACTCGGGTTGTACAGGGTGAAGATGATCGCCCCGGTGGGGCTGTAGCCGCCCGAGAGAGTGGCGGTATCGTCCAGAGTTGTTGTCGAACTGCCCAGGGTGACCGATGTCGAACTGGGAGTGGTGCTGAGTGTCGGGACGTACAGGGTGTAGGTGAAGGTGACCAGCCCGTTGCCACCGTTCACCCCTTGAGCGAGGATCGTGGCGTCGGCGGGGTAGCTCGACCCGCCACCCCCGCCGCCGGCCGGTCCACACTCCGAGTCGCCCTCACTGCCACTGCCACCGCCGTAGTACCCGGCGCCACCCGGACCGCCAGCCGCGGCGTTGGTGGGCACGGTGTCCCAGTTGGTCGAGGCGTTGCTCGCGGCGCCCTGATCGTCGGTGGCGGTGGTGCCGCCCGTTGTGCCGCCCGTCCCGCCCGTGCTCTGGGTGCCGCCCGTCCCCCCGTCGCCGGTGTTGATGCCGGAACCAGTCCCTCCGGTCGAGCCGCCGCCGCCCCCACCGCCCCTGGCTATGGCGGAAAAAGTGGGCTCGTCACTCGCCACACAGGCGCCCCCCCCGCCGCCGCCGGCCACCACGAGCCGATCGGCGGTGGCGTCTGCCCCGTCTCGCACGTCGGAAGCGCCGCCGCTGCCCCGGCCGCCACCGCAAGGACCGACTCCGGGGTGCCCGACGAAAAAGCTCCTTGCACCGGTGCAAGAGGGCCCGATAACCGCGCCGTCCATCGCTGCCCTCCGCCGCCGCAATCCCAGCACCGCACTGGCCACCGTTCCATCCTGCCGATCCGCCGGTGAAATGGGCTTGGGACGCCGAGGTGGCCGAGGCGCTGCCGTCACCGCCTGCGCCACCGACGTTGACCTGTAGCGTCTCCCCCCCGGTGACGCTCAGAGTGGCCTCGGTGTGGCCCCCCAGACCCCCCGTTGCGGTTGCGGTTTCGGCTGAGCTGGTGCCCCAGGTCGCTGCCTTCGATGCACCGCCTTGGGCGCCTTAGGCGTCAACGACCACGGAGCTGACTCCAGTGGGGACGACGAAGGACTGCGCTCCGCCTGTGTAGGAGCAGGTGACCACCGCGGTCGAGCCGGTGAGGACCGAGGAGCCGCACGCTGCGGGTGTTGCCGCCGCTGGGGTGCTGGTGCCGAGCTGGACTGCCGAGAAGGCGACCAAGGCCGAGCCGGCGAGCGCCAGCCCGAGCCCACCAGCGGTGGCCCGCCGAAGAGCAGCTCGGAGAAACCCCATGAGTTCGTCGCCTTCCCCTCGTCCGGTCCAGTGCGAGGTGTTTGGTGGCGGGAGTCTGCTGCGAAACGACCAATTCGGCAAGCCCAATGGCCGCCACGGGGGAACGGTGGCGTTGGAGGCTGGGCCTGAGGCCTGGGGGAAGGAGAGAAAGGAGGGACAGCCAGCCAGCCAAACCGGCCAACGCGAGCTGAAGCGAAGTCAGACGCCAAGACTGGGGTTAGGGGCGACCCTGTCCACTCAGATCGTCGGCCATCCCTGGTGCACAACGGTCACCTTGCTGACGAACGTCTCAGCGACCCGCCGAGGTACACCGGCGAACGCGGCCGCACGCTCGGGGGACTCCATGTAGATCTTCTCGGCCTCGTCGAAGTTGCCGTCGTGGCTGACCGCCCAAATGAATTGGTTGCTCGACTCGTCGACGAAAGCGAAGATCACCGCAAACCCGTATTGCTCGCGGGCCGGCAATATGGAGGGCCACCACTCGAGGAAGGCACCCATCTCGCCGGGGAGTATCTGATAACGGCGTAGCTGTACGGTCCCCATGGACGCGCACCGTAGCAGCCCACCTAGAGCAGGGCCGGGCGAAGATAGAGCGAGCTTCCGCCAGCCAACGAGAGGTGCGGAGGGGCACCGGGCACGGCCAGTCGAGCTGCCCACACTCGCGTCCCCGGAGACGTCGCCGCCATCAACCATGGGGGATCCGACGGTCGTCGAAGAGAACGTCCTGCTCGAATTCGCGGGCACCGTCGATTACGGTCCCGGCTACCCGGTGCCCACGCAGAACGGCCCGCTCCCTGCCCAGGACGACCCGGGGCCCACGAAGGTCACAACATCTGCCAGTACGCAGACCGCCAGTAGATAGCCGTCAAGACGTCGGCGCGCTGGGTGCCCCGACGCACGCTCGCCGACGGCGCAGCAAGAAGTGCTCGGCCACCGAGCTCCAACCTGGCTTCTTGTTCAGCCACGGCCTGAGCGCTTAGTGAATCGAACGTCGGGGCTATGTAAGGTGAGCGCGGCCCTACGAGAGGGGTAGTCGTGCCCGAGTTCCCCCGTGTCACCCATGTCGCGTTGACCGTTAGCGACCTTGGTCGGAGCCGCCCCTGGTACCGAAAGCTCTTCGGAGCCGAGCCGGTCGTCGATGAAGATACGGGGCTGTTTCATCATGTCGTTTGGGTCCTGGGCAGCCAGACCCTCGTCGGGATCCACCAGTTCCCTGATCCGCACGGCTCCCAACCCTTTGACGAGCGGCAACCGGGGCTCGACCACCTCGCCTTTGCCTGCGCCAACCGGGCGGAGCTTGAGCAGTGGGAGTCGAAGCTCAACGAACTCGGCATCGAGAACGGTGGGATCGTCGACGCCCCGTACGGATCGGGCCTCTCATTTCGCGATCCGGACAACATCGCCCTGGAGTTCTTCGCTCCACCCGGCTAGCGGCCAGGTGAAGGGTCAGTGAAGGGTCCCTGAGTCCGAGACCCGGTGGCGGAGATTGCCGGAGGCCTACCTGACGACAAGCAGTCTCGTGCGCCTAAACCCCGACCCGCACCCCCGGCTTCCACTCCTTGTCTCAGAAGATGGCTGTCAAAAGCGCACGATCCGCACCCGCCACACGGTTTCGTTCACTCGTCGCCGATTTCGGAGACGGCGTCATGTGGTCACGGGACCCACTACTGGGCCGAGCGAGGCACCTCGGTGAGAGCGGCTGTTCGCTGTCGGCCCTGGAATCTCGCTTTGAACCGATCGAAGGGCTGTTCGACGACGTAGTAGGAGCCGATTGCGAGTGCCACGCTGATCAGGATCTCCTCCACCACGCCGGCGGCCGTCCTGCGATCCACGAGGATGAAGAAGACCCACACGTGCCAGAGGTAGATCGAGTACGAGAGCTTCCCCACCCACACCATGAGGGGCTTGGATAGCCAACGACCGACCAACTCGGACGGCTGAAGCACGATGCCGGCGATGACAACCGCACACATCGTGCAATAGAGCGCGAGTGGGCCGGCGAAGATCCAGGCGCTGGTGTGCCAGTCGGGGCCGAGAACCGACAGCAGCAGGATCGCCGTGCCGACCAGGGTCGCGATCCGAAGCACCCGGCTGGTGGTGAAGCGGTCGAGCTGACCACCCGTGAACAGGAGGCCGCACATACACCCGATGAAGATGGCCTGGACGTTGACCTCGGAGCTTTGGTAGATCGTGTATATCCACAGGTGGCCCTTCACGAGGCCGATCCCGGCCGCAATGCTCAGGACGATGCCGGCCATCCCCACCTTCATTGCGAGCTCCCTGCCTCCGCGTCGGAGAGACAGGAGCAGGATGATCGGCCAGACGAAATAGAACTGGTCCTCGAGTGACAGCGTCCAGAGTTGCCCAACTCCGGGGGGCGGTATGTGTGGATAGAAGTTCGCTCGAAAGGTCAGGGCATAGAAGATGTAATTGAGGAAGGTCGACGTGGCCCCGGGGTGGGTGAGCTCCCAAGTGACGACCACCGTAAGGAACACCCAGAGTGCCGGCGTGAGTCGCAAGACGCGCCGCATGTAGAAGTTGCCGACGGCAATCGACCTCGAGCGGTCGTGCTCCTGGGTCAGGAGGCTCGTAATGAGGAATCCCGATAAGACGAAAAAGAGCTCGACTCCGAGCCAACCACCGAGGAAGCGTTGATAGCCGAGGTGAACAACGACCACCAGCGAGATGGCGATCGCGCGAAGGCCGTCGAGTTGCGGGACATACCCCAGACGCCTCGTCTGAGTCGTCACCGTTGGCAAGCTACACCAGGGTCAAGACCAACAGGTGCACCGGTCTGCCGTGGCTATCCCTGTATGGAGGCCCGCCGACCCCCATGGTCAGGGCTCATGAAGCGGTGCTCGTATTGGATCGATGGCAAGGGTCGGAGTGGCCTGAGGGACGACGCCGATCGCGCTGAATCGGCGCACGCGATTGACTCTCACGGGTGATGGAGCCTGGATGCACGACCGACAGGTGCGTCAGGAAACAGGGGATCGTCGGAGGCCACGCCGGGCCGTGGCGCGGTGATCTGCCAAGTCAGCCTCCGATAGGCGCAAGACGGGCGGGACCGCTTCACCGACGCCGTCTTCGTCTGGTAGCCGACCTTGTGTCTTTCGCCCCTACCCGGGTCATGGCTCCGCGCAGAAGCTGGTGGGGTGAACATGTACGCCCACCTCCTCTTGTGTGCATTTGACGATTGGGTCGACCAGCTCACCGGGAACGCCCTGGTCGAGTACGCCGTCATCTGCCGGGTGGAGATGTTGGCTTCGGCCCCCCATGCGGGAGCACCCGGGAGCCTGGCGCTGGCCGCCGAGATCAGTTACGACCGCGCCCTCATCAAGCTCTGCACGGACAACGGCATCGTGGCCGACGCCCTCGGCTTCTCGCACCCCGGCGCAGAGCGGGCCCGCCTCGAACATGATCTGGCGCTGGCCGGGATCGACCTGACCGATTTCGCCCGGCGGCGCGACCCATGAGACCCGGGCGATGTCGCGCATCCGCACGGGACGGGGCGCTCACCCGCGAAGCCTCAGACGGGCTGTTCGTTGCCGGCCCGGACGCGGTGCTGGCGCAGCCAACGTCCGATTCCGTCATCGAGCCCATCGACCAGTAGGGCGAGCGCACCTCCCAGGGCCGTTTCCCAGAGGCGGGCGACCGCGTAGGAGGTGACGCTGGAAGCCACGAAGAGCATGATGAGCGAGGACACCGCCGTCTGGTTCCGGGTGTCCAACTCGACGTGGGGCAAGCCCTGTACGAGACGATCGATCACGAGAGCCACCGCAACGGTCAATCCGACCGAGAGCGGCGACGGACGAGCAATCTCCAAGGACCCGAGACCGAGAGCAACCCCCAACAGGACACCCACAACCCTGCCGAGCGAGCCCCGCAGCGTGGCGGTGGTGTCCGAGCGGATGACGAGGATCGGCACGAGCGCCGCGAATACCGGGCGGGCCTGGCCTGCCACATTCCCCAGCCACCAGGCCAAGCCAGCGGTGATGGCCATCTTCGCCAGCGTTCGGAGGTTCGACACGATCGTTCGCGTCGGCTCGGCTTCTCGAAGACGTCGAAGCCCGGTCGGCCCCGGGGCGCCGTTCCCGGGGGCCGCGTCGGGGGGCTTTGCCGTCATTCCCGGGCGAGCTGGCGCAGGTTCGTCTTGGCGAGTTCGATGATCTCGTCTCCCTGGCCCGAGAGGATCGTCCGCATGGCAAAGAGACTGAAACCCTTGGCCTGCTCGAGGGTGATCTTCGGGGGAATCGACAGCTCCTGGCGGGCCGTGTGGACGTCGACCAGTGCGGGACCGTCGTGGGCGAACGCGGCCCGCAGTGCCCCTTCGAGCTCGTCTGACTTCTCCACGGTTGCTCCGAACAGGCCGATCGCCCGGGCAATGCCGGCGAAGTCAGGGTTGTCGAGATCAGTCCCGTAGTTGACGATGCCCGCGGCCTTCATCTCGAGCTCCACGAACGACAGCGCGCCGTTGTTGAACACGACCACCTTGACCGGGAGATGCATCTGGCGCAGCGTGATGAGCTCGCCGAGCAACATGGCGAGGCCACCGTCGCCGGACAGCGACACGACCTGACGTCCAGGCTGGCTCGCCTGGGCGCCGATGCCCTGCGGCAACGCGTTGGCCATGGTGCCGTGGGTGAACGATCCGAGCAGCCGGCGCTTGCCGTTCATGTGGAGGTAGCGGGCGGCCCAGATGGTCGGGGTACCGACGTCGGCCGTGAAGATCGCGTCGTCGGCAGCCAGCCGATCGATGGTCGCCGCGACGAACTGGGGGTGCAGGGGAGCATCTCCGCGGCCTCTCAGTGGCGAGATGATCGAGGCGGGCCCGGGCTCGGCGGTAGTGCGCCGTCATCTGATCGAGGTGCGTTGCGTCGGACTTGACCGACAACAGCGGCAGCAGGGCATGGATCGTCTCCTTCACGGTGCCGACCAGCGCGACGTCAACGGGCACCCGCCGGCCGATCTGTTCGGCCCGCATGTCGACCTGGATCACGGGAACCCCTTCGGGAAAGAACGGTCGGTAGGGGAAGTCCGTGCCGAGCATCACGAGCACGTCGCAGTGCTCCATCGCCCGGTAGCCCGAGCTGAAGCCGATCAGCCCCGTCATGCCGACGTCGTAGGGGTTGTCGTGCTCGACGAACTCCTTCCCCCGCATCGTGTGGAGCACCGGCGCCTTGAGGGCTGCCGGCGACCGCGATGAGCTCGTCGTGGGCACCGGCACAGCCGGCCCCGGCCAGGATGGTCACTCGGCTTCGACCGGTTGAGGATCTCGGCGGCCGCGGCCAGCGACCGGTCATCGGGCCTGAGGACCGATTGCGTCTTGAGAACCGGGCGCACCTCCCAGGTGGTCGGACTCTCGCTCAAGAACACCTCGCCGGGGACGACGACCACCGCCACGCCCCGGCGCTCCAAGGCCGTGCGCATGGCGATCTCGAGAATCCGTGGGAACTGCTCGGGAACGCTGACCAGCTCGCAGTAGACGCTGCACTCCCGGAAGAGCTCCTGGGGATGGGTCTCTTGGAAGTAGCCGCCCCCGATCTCCTCTCTCGGGATGTGGGCGGCGATCGCCAACACGGGCACTCGGCTGCGATCGGCGTCGAACAGGCCGTTGATGAGGTGGAGGTTCCCGGGCCCGCAGCTGGCGGCGACCACCGCCAGCTCATCGGTGATCGCGGCCTCGGCCGCCGCCGCGAACGCCGCGGCCTCCTCGTGGCGGACGTGCTCCCAGGTGATGCCGCCGTCGCGTCGGAGCGCGTCGGTGAAGCCGTTGAGCGAGTCGCCGGGGATGCCGTAGATGCGGCGAACTCCGGTCGCCTTCAGGGTGGCGACGATGTTGTCGGCAACAGTCGGCATGGTGCTCCCTTTCCCAATGGAACGGCGCAATTATTTGAGAGCCTGGCTGGGATGGGCCCGGTGGTCAACCTGAAAGAGGGTCAAGCAAATCGCCTCGATCGAGCCGGCGGGAACCACCCCGCGCCGCATCCGCCAAGCCGCAGCGGTCGCTGCAAACCCCCGTCCGACCGGACGGGCTCCGAGTCTCGGGATGCGGCGTCAGTACCGGGGTAGCGCGATGAAGGCGATCAGATAGGCGAACGTTCCTGCGCCGATCACCGTGCACGCGTGGAAAACCTCGTGGAATCCGAACACACCTGGCCACGGGTCGGGGCGCTTGCGGGCATAGATCAGGGCACCGGCGGTGTACGCGATGCCGGCCACGAGGATGAGGACGAAGCCGGTCCAGCCGAGGCTGCGCACCAGCTGCGGGACCACGATCAATGCGGACCAGCCCATCACCACGTAGGGAACGGCGACGGCCCACTGGGGTGCATCGAGCCAGGCCTGGCGGATCACGATGCCCACCAGGGCGCCACCCCAGGCCAGGCTGAGGAGCAGTACCTGGGCCCATCCGGACAGGGCCAGGCACGCCACCACCGTCGATGTCCCGGCGATGCCGATGAAGATGGCGCTGTGGTCGGCGCGGCGCATTCGACGCCACGCCGGTGCGGACCAGCGGAAGCGATGAAACGTTGCGCTGGTGCCGAACATGGCCAGCATGGCCAGCACATAGACGATCAGTGCGGTCTCGCTTCCCCCGTCGGGAGCAGCCGCGATGAGGAACGGCCCGCCGACGAGCCAGGCCACGAAGGCCCCGACGTGGAGCCAGCCCCGCAGCACGGGGCGCACGCGGTCGCTGCCGTCCGCTCCACCGCGTTCGCGGTGGGCGACGGCTGTCTGGCCGGCCACGTCTGACCCGGTCACGGCGTGTCTCGGCCCGCGAGTGGGCTCACGGTGACCCGCCTCCACGTCGTTTCTACCTCGATCGTTCGCAGCTTCGTCTCCCGTCCTGCTGCCTCCCCCGTGGTCCCGGAGGGTTCGCACCGCCGGGGCTCGATTGGCCGGCCGTCCTCGCCGCCCCATCTGCGCGCCCCGATTTCACGGGGCGGCGCAGCTCAGACGTGGTCGCCCGAGACGCATCCCAAAGGCTCGCACGTCCTCGACGTCGACCGGGGTCGCCGCCCGCGTCGCCCGGGACTCGACTGACGCACCGATCGGATTTCCGCGACCGTTCGAAGACAGCGCAATGTCGACCGCAGCTTGACGATGACCACTCAGTGTGGCTAAATGTCGCACGCTGTTGCGCTTTGAACACACAGAGTGGTGAACAAGGAGGTCGGATGTCGACGACGAGGTGTGGGGCGGGCGCTCATCGCGTCCGAGCGGTCGGTGGAGCAGGAACGCGAGGGCGCCATGCGGCTTGCTCTGGTGCAGGTCCCGACACGGTGCGCCGTTGCGACCCTGTCGTGGGTCGTTCGAAGCTCCGAATGGACGCCGCGAGGCGACCAGCGGTCCCCGCCGGCGCTCCTGGTTGCGTCGTCTTCGACCCCCCCGATTCCGACGAGGACCTCACTGCTCGGAGGGTCCTGTGACCGTCGATCACGACATCAGCCGCCGCGCATTCCTGCGCCGATTCGGGATCGGGGTCGCGGGAGCCGGTGCCCTCACCATTCTGCCCGGCGGCGGGCGGGCGTTCGCCGAGACCGTGAGCGCTCCCGCCGCCACCTCTACCGCCGCCGCTCCGGGGACCAACAGCGGTCTCCCCGTGACAACGAGCCCGTCGGAGTTGTCGCATTTCGGCCGCCTCTTTCCGAACCTCCCGCCGTTCGGCGCCGGCCTCAACCAGAAGGCAGTGGTCGCCGACCTGGTGACGCTGACGTCTTCGGGGGCGAATCCGGCGGCCCCCGCCGCGGGGGCGAACGCCCCGCTCGTCGAGCCTGGCGGCACCGACGACACCCTGGCCGGCGCCGTCTACACCTACCTGGGCCAGTTCGCCCTCGCCCACGACCTGACGCTCGACCCGACACCCCAGCCGTCGGCCCCGGTGGATCCGACCAAGATCCCGAACTACGAGACCTTCCGGTTGGATCTCAGCTCGGTCTACGGCGGCGGCCCGCTCGAGAGCCCGCAGATGTACAGCGGGGCGAAATTCATCACGCAGCTGAACGTGAACGGCGTGGCGGACCTGCCACGGCGCGGCGGACGGCTCCGCCATCATCGTCGAGCTGCGGAACGACGAGCAGGAGATCACCTCCCAGCTGCACTACGCGTTCGAGCAGTTCCACAACGCCGTCGTTGACCTGATCGACGATGGCCGACTCGCGGTGGCCGGCCCTCTCGGGAACCCGCAGCAGGTGTTCGCCGCCGCCGCGACCGTGGTCCGCCAGTACTACCAGTGGATCGTCCTCCACCAGTGGCTGCCCCAGATCATCGGGCAGAACGTGGTCAACGGGCTGCTCAACGGCAGCATCCGCCGGTTCTACAACCCCGGTCCCAACCTGTCCGCCCCGATGACGCCGGTCGAGTGGTCGGTGGCCGCGAACCGCCTGCACTCGATGGTCCGCAACGCCTACGCCATGAACCTGGTGTACGACCACTATCCGAACAGCCGCACCATCCTGTTCGACGGCGCCAACGGCGCTGTCGGTGCTAACGACCTGCACGGTGGCCGGCCGCTGCCGGCGGCGAACGTGATCGACTGGGGGAACTTCGTGGGCGAGCTCGTCCGCGGCGGGTTCAGCCCAAGCCAGCCGGGCACCTCGTTCCTGCAGGCCTACAAGCAGATCATCCCGCAGCTCGGTGCCAGTTCGTTCCTCCTACCGATCGGCGGCCAGTCCGGGGTGTCACCCTCGGGGTCGAACAACCTGGCCTTTCGCGACCTGATCCGTGGCTACTTCTACGGGCTGCCGTCGGGCCAGAGCGTCGCCGCCCAGTTGGGGAACCGGGTCATCAACCCGAGCGTCCTCTTGGAATCGCTGCCCCAGCCGGTCGAACCGTCCACGGTTCCCACGTTGCAGAAGGGCACCCCCCTGTGGCTGTACGTGCTGGCCGAGGCGTACATCGACGAGAGCGCCGCCGGCCCGACCAACGGCTTTGCCGCCTATCTCCAGCCGAACAAGGCCGGGACGTTCCAGCCGGATCACCTGGGCCCGACCGGCGCCATGATCATCGGCGACGTGATCCTGAGACTGATGGAGATCGACCCGGCGGGCATCTTGAACCCTCGTGTCAACTTCACCCCGAAGCCGCCGATTGCTCCGAGCGTCGGCAGCTTCGGCATCGCCGATCTGCTGGTGGCTGCCGGGGTCGCCACCTACCCCTGAGGCTCCCGAAGCGGCGCCTCCATCGTCGCAGCCGGTCCTGCCGAGGCGTCGCAGTTCCGGCGGAGGACCTGTCTGCGCGGCGTGCCCGCCGGAATCGCAGAACAACCGGTTCGACGACGCCAGCACCCGCCCTTCGCTACCCGCCGCGGTCCTCAGAGGGCCTTGAAATAGCGGGCGACCGGGAGGAGCGAGAAGCCGGCCTTTTCGTAGGTGCGACGAGCAGGTGCGTGACCGGGATCACCCCCGCTCTCCACCATGGCGACCGTCATCCCAGCCTCGCTGATCCAGTTGAGGGCGAACGCCGTCAGCTCTGATCCGATGCCGTCGTTCTGGACGGCGGGGTCGACGGCCAACATGTACACCTCGCCGATGCCGCGCTCGGGATGCAGCTCGACGGCGACGAACCCGCCGACTCGCTCGACGACCTGCGCCACCCACACGTTGATCGTCTCGGACACGAGAACGGCACCGACCGCCTGGCGCTGATCGGCTCGCCAGTCGGGATGGAGCCGATCAAAGATCGTGGTGCCGAGGACGGCTTCGAGTGACTCGAACACCGGTTGCCATGCCCGGAGCGACAGTTCGACCACGGCGGCCGCGTCGTCGTCGTCGAACGGGCGAATCAGTGTTTCCACCGGACCACCTCCCTAGCGCTGCGACCCGCGACGCCGATCACCGGTTGCCGTCGTCGCCCGCCCAGCGAGATCGCTTCGGCCCCGATGGATCACTCGCCGGGGTCTAGGACAGCCGTGGGTTCCGCCACACCTGCACACCGTCGACCTCCGTCATGAGCTCGAGCGAGGCCTTGGCGGCATCGAACCGGAACCGGGTGGGCTTCTCGTTCTCGAGCACCCAGCCCGCCCCATGGAGGATCTCGATGACCTCGCCGTCGATCGGGCGCGAGTGGGTGCCGATCACCAACCAACGAGCGCGGGCATTCAACGGGTCGACGCAGCCGGCGCAGAGCGTTGCCTCCCAGCCCTGCACGTCGATGTGGACGAGATCCCAGACGGGTTCTCGCGAGAGAAGGTCGGCGAAGGGGATGATGTCGACATCGATGAAGTCCTCCATCGCCCCCTGCATGTAGGCCTCGTCTCCCTGGTCCAGGCCCCCGCCGGCCTCCCGAACCGGGCGCGCCCCGCCGGCGTTGGCGGGGTCCGCAATCCGCGGCCAGCGGGCCTGACCCTTCTCGACCCCGACGGCGGCGCAGATGAGCGTGTGCGCCTCCGGGTCCAGGCCGTTGTCGGAGAAGTGCTGGCGCATGAGCGCGAAGCGACCCGGATCGGCTTCCACCCCGAGCAGGCGGAGCTCCCCGAGCCCGCGCCGGCGGGCCGCCTGGGCGCCGGCGACGAGCCAGGGACCCCAGCCCGCGCCCAGCTCCATCGCGGCGAACCGTCCGTTGCGCGCGGTGGAGACCGCCTTGAGGAGACCGACCCATTCGACCGCTTCGAACAGATCGTGGGGGACGGGTCGGCCCATGACCTGACCGTCGAGCGTCCGCACGGAGTCCCAGAGCGAGGAGGTGCGGGTGCGGGTGCCGAGAAAGTCGGTGACGAAGCCCGGCGTTGGCTGCGGGGGGGCACCCGAGTAGTCGTCGAACACCCACAGGTCGGCGTCGGAGTAGCCGGCGTAGATCTCGCCGGGCGTGGCGGTGGTCGGCGACGGCTGGTCAGCGGGGGAGGCCGACGGTCCGACCGGTGAGGACGGCCTGGAATGGCGAAGTCGCTCCAGTGTCCCGGCCGCGAGATGCGCCAGCCGGGGCGTGTGGGCGCGCTTGCCGGTCGAACCTCGCGAGCGTTGCCGCGCCGGGCGGGCGCCCGGGCTCGGCGTCGGCGCCTCCGCCGCGGCTGACGGCACCGACGCCCGGCGGGCCATCGCGTCGCGTTCGAGCGACTGGACCTGCCGTTGCAACAGCTCCACGTCTTTGAAGAGGTCCGACACGCCGAGAAATCGCCCGGCCCGTCGGGCGACCTTGGAACGGATCGTCCTCTTTGCGCGTCCTGGCACGAACGACGTGCTCCTCTCCCGGGTCGGGCCGATCGGGATGTGCGCAGCGACACTAGTTCTGCACCAGCAGGTCACCGTTCCCGGCGGGGTGCGGCGGCGGTCCCCAGCTTCGCCGTCGCGTCCGAGACCGGCCGGGCGTTCGGGGACCCGTGCGCCCCGGTGCTGCTGGCGTCACCCGACGCGATCACCTCGATGGGCGGCCCGGAGCGATCGAGACCGGGGAGAGGTAGCTTCCGGTCCGTGCAATTCGGCGTGTTCTACGAGCACCAGCTGCCGAGGCCGTGGACCGAGGATGCCGAGTACCGGCTCCTCAACGACAGCCTCGACCAGATCGAGCTCGCGGACCGGCTCGGCTACGACTACGCCTGGGAGGTCGAGCACCACTTCTTGGAGGAGTACTCCCACAGCTCGGCGCCCGAGGTCTTCCTCGGCGCCGCGAGCCAGCGGACGTCGCGGATCCGTTTGGGGCACGGCATCATCCAACTCACGACCAATCACCCGGCCCGCGTGGCCGAACGGGTGGCGACCCTCGACCTCGTGTCGCATGGACGGGTGGAGCTGGGCCTCGGCGAGTCGGCGACGACGACCGAGCTGCACCCCTTCGACGTTCGCTTCCGTGACAAGCGGGCCGTGTGGGAGGACGCGGTCAGGGCGCTGCTGCCGATGTTCTGGAACGATGCCTGGGAGTACCACGGCGAGCACTTCGACTTCCCGCTCCGCAACGTCATCCCCAAGCCCCGCCAGAAGCCCCATCCGCCGTTGTGGGTGGCGTGCTCCCAGCTCGAGACCATCCGGATGGCGGGGATGCGCGGGATGGGGGCCCTCGGGTTCCAGTTCGTGTCTGCCGAGGCCGCACGGGCGTGGGTGCACGCCTACTACAACGCGTACACCAAGCGACTCGACAAGCTCTGCGACTACGCGACCAATCCCAACATCGCCGTCGTGTCCCAGTTCATGTGCGCGCCGAGCGACGAGGAGGCCAAGGCCCGGGCGGAGGGCTCGTCGTTCTTCCAGTTCGCCCTCGGCTACTACGGCTCCCACCCTCCCGGCGTGCCCGGTGCGATCAGGCTGTGGGACGAGTTCCTGGCCTACCGGGAGACCCCGGCCGGGCAGAAGGCCCGCCAGGGAGGCCTGATCGGCTCACCCGAGACGATCCGCACCCGGCTGCGCAAGTTCGAGGAGTCGAACGTCGACCAGGTCATCCTCCTCAACCAGGCCGGCAAGAACACCCACGAGGACATCTGCTCGTCCCTCCAGCTGTTCGCCGAGGAGGTGATGCCGGAGTTCCACGCCCGGGAGCCTGTCCATCAGGACTGGAAGCACGGCGTGCTCGCGGGCGAGATCGAGATCGAAGAAATCGACACCGAGCCGTTCGCGGCTGTCCGCCGCCCGACCTGATATCCCCGTCGCGGCGGCAGCGCCCGGGACGGACCACGATGGGGGAGCCAAGGCCCACCCGACAGGAGGACCACCGATGGGAAACGACGACAGCCAGCCGGTTGCGGTCTCGCGCCGGATCGCCGCGCCGGCCGGGGCCATCTTCGAGTTCTTGGCGGACCCGGCCCGGCACCCCGACTTCGACGGCTCCGGGATGCTGCAGGTCGGCGCGGCCAACGACGTCGTCTCGGGGGTGGGGGACGTCTTCGTCATGAAGATGCACAACGAGCGGCTGGGCAACTACGAGATGAGCAACCACGTCGTCGAGTACGAGGTGAACCGGAGCATCGTGTGGGAGCCGGCCATCCGCAGCGCGCCGGAAGCCGGCGAGGCCGACGTCTCGATCGGGGTCCGCCCCGGGCACCGGTGGGGCTTCCGGCTGGTCCCCGACGGCGCGGATGCCACCATCGTGACCGAGACCTACGACTGTTCGGGTGCGCCCGATGAGCTCCGTGCGGCCCTGGACAACGGCAAGGTGTGGGTCGAGAGCATGACGAAGTCACTGGAGCAGCTCGACCAGCTCTTGGCGGAGACGCCGGGCTGAGCCGAGGACACCGACCGCGAGGCCCTGCCGACCGACGGGAGCGACGGGTCGCGCGCGAAGGAGTTCGGCTCTGCGGTCGGAGCGGCGACAGCGCGTTCGAGTCCCCCGAATCGAAAGACGCCCTCAGTATGCTGCCCGCGTGACGGCGGACCCGGCTGGCACCGAGCGACCGATGACGGAACGGGTTGCGGGGGCATGGTCCGGCGCACGCCGGCGTCCGCTGCTCGGCGACGCCGATCGGCAGGCCGCACTCTTCTCCAAGCCGCTCTCCTCGACCCGTTGCGTCATCGGGTGGGTGCTGGCGACGGCTCTCTTCTTGGGCTGCGCGAGCATCTGGTACAACGCCACCGTCGCCCGACGATGCCACCGAGAGCATCGTCCCCGCCGTGGCCATCGAGCACGGGGTGCTTCGGTGCGCCTACCCCGCCGTTCAACAGGTCGTCGGTCCCGCCGCTGTATCCCGCTGATGGCCGCCGGCAGCGATGGCCGTGACGCGGAATCGGATCGTACGACGTCCCTCAGTTCTCGCCCACGGCCCAGCGGCTGCAGCACGGGACGAGCTGCGGGCACTGCAGCGGGACTACTCGGTGCGAGTCCCTCCTCCTCCTCGGCGTGCTCGGCTGGCCGGTCCTGCTGGGCGGGTTCGTCCTCCTGCTCAGGGCGGCCGGGAGGGGCCGCAGTCGCTGGGAGGTGCTCGGCGCCTGCCTGCTCGCCTGCACGCCGGCGGTGCTCGACACGTTCATCGCGTACTTCCATCCCGAGGACATGGTCGCGATGGGACTGATCCTGGCGGCGCTCGCTGCGGCCATCCGGAGCCGCTGGCTGGTGGCCGGCATGTGCATCGGACTGGCGTGCTGCGCCAAGCAGTACTCGCTCCTGGCCGCCGTTCCGCTCCTCGTCGCGGCGCCCCGACCGCGAGCGCTGGCGATTTCTGCTCGCCGCCGTTGGCGTCGTGGCGGTCGTGCTCATCCCCTCGGGATCGCGATGGGCAAGGGAATGGTGGACGCCACCCTCGGCGTCTACGCGACGCCCAAGGGCTCTCCAACGTTCGTCGGTCGACTGCATCTCCACGGGGTGGCGCTGGTCGCCGTCTCCGCGGGCCTCCCGCTCGGTTTGGCCGGGGCGGCCGCCGCCTGGGCCCGATCCCGCCTCAAGTCCGCGCTGTACCAACCGCAACCGCTGGTCGCGCTGGTCGCGGTCTCGCTCGCACTGCGCCTGGTCTTCGAGGTCAATCTGTTCAGCTACTACTTCATGGCCACCGCGGTCGCTCTCGATCGCGCTCGACGTCGTGAGTGGCCGCATGCGGGTCGAGACGATCGGATGGATCGCCGTGGCGATGGCGTTCTTCCCGCCGGCATTCGACCCGCTCGTGCTCGTCGTGGAACGGGATCCGGTGGCCGTCGAACTGCCGCTCGTGCT
This sequence comes from uncultured Actinomycetes bacterium, assembly GCA_963833735.1. Classification (GTDB taxonomy): domain Bacteria; phylum Actinomycetota; class Acidimicrobiia; order Acidimicrobiales; family RAAP-2; genus DATNIB01. The sequence continues at coordinate 26,068 of CAWHYR010000021.1, forward strand.
GTGTGGCGCTCGCGCTCGCCGCGCTGCCGTTCTACCGATCGTGCACGAACGACGCGCGCCCCCGCAGAGCGTCCGGGCCAGCTCGTTCCGCGGCGTCACGGTGTCCTCTTCGTAGCTCGACCGTCAGGCCCCGCAAGCGGCACCCGGGCCGAATGCCTGCGTGGTGGAATCGCCCGCGTCGGCCGCCGAGACGCGACACCAATAGTGCAGCCGATGATCATCAGGGAGAAGAGCGATGTCGACGCTAGAGCCACTGTCACCTGACCACGTCCTCGGGCGACTCGAGCTCCAAAGAGTGGCGACGCACATCTTGGGCCGCGCTCGGTTCCTGGCCACGGGGCGGTTCGGGCTCCGCGTCACCGGGGACGGCATCGGGACCCCGGCCTTCGGTCCGGACGGCGACGTCGTTCGCATCTACGACGGCCTGCTCGCGCTCGAGCGCCAGAGCGACGGGGTGGCCCGCACCCGGGTCTCGGCGATCTCGGGCAGCTCCCTCGCGGCACTGGCCACCTTCGTGGGGGTGGATCTCGGAGTGCCCTTCTCCGCCGGCCCGGCCGCCCCGGGGGTCGGCGACCCTTCGCGGCCCATCATCGTCGATCCGGCCACGGTCGCCGGCGTTCTCCACTGGTTTCGGCTCGGCCAGTTGGCCTTCGACCGGCTCCTGCCCACTCTCCGCGACGCGTCGATCATCCAGCTCTGGCCCGAGCACTTCGATCTGGGCCTGGACGCCGCAACCGCCCGGGGCAGAGTGAACGTCGGGGCCTCGCCCGGTGACGACGCGCATCCCGAGCCCTATCTCTACCTCGGGCCGTGGGACGCCGATCGTCCGGGGGACCCGGCGTACTGGAACGCCCCGTTCGGCGCCCTGCTCGGGCACTCAGAGCTGCTGGCGGCGGACGATCCCCTCGACGTGGCGACGTCGTTCTTCCGACGCGGGCTCGATCTCCTGGCCTGATGGTCGGGCCGGCCTCAGCCGGGCTGTGTGCGGTCCCGCTCGGCCTGCCACTGCCGACCGGCTGCCGCGGCGGCGCTCAGGTCGGGCGCCTCGAGCCCGCGCCGGCGAAGGTCGAGCTGCGCCGCCACGTCGGACTCGGACGCCCCCTGTGACTGGCGGAGAAAGTCGCCGAAGGCGTCGAGGTCACGGGCGAACGCGGCGGCCATGCCGGGCGTGGCGTCGGTCACCGTCTCGGTCCGGAGCTCCCCGAAGGAGCCGAACGCCCGCTCGATGTAGGCGTGCGCGTCGGGCCCGCCCTCCCACATGAGCAGCATGGCCCGAGGTTCGCCCGGGAGATACAGCCACTGGTGCAGCCGGAGGTCCGGCGGGAGGGGCCCTTGCCACAAGCAGGCGAGGAACTCCGCGAAGCGGGTGGAGTCCGGGATGAAGCGCGTCATCTCGAGCATCGGTTCCCTCTCCTCTTGACCGAGGCCATCGTGCCCACCGGTTCGGTTCTGTCGCTGATGCCCCGCACCACGGCCCTTTTTGCGGCACCAATCGGTGACGAGCGCCCCGGGGGCGGTTCCCATCAGGTGAGTTCGGTCGCCGCCCCCGCGAACTGGGCGTTGTAGAGCCGGGCGTAGGCGCCGCCGCGGGCCAGCAGGTCGTCGTGGTTGCCCTGCTCGACGATGCTGCCCGCCTCCATCACCAGGATGGTGTCGGCGTTGCGGATCGTGGACAGCCGGTGGGCGATCACGAAGCTGGTGCGGTTGGACCGCAGCGCGGCCATGGCGTCTTGGATCAGCACCTCGGTGCGGGTGTCGACCGAGCTGGTGGCCTCGTCGAGGATCAGGATCGGCGGGATTGGCGAGGAAGGCCCGGGCGATGGTCAAGCAGCTGCTTCTCGCCGGCGCTGATGGCGCCGCCCTCGTCGTCGACGACGGTGTCGTAGCCGTCGGGCAGGGCGTGGACGAAGCGGTCGACGTAGGTGGCCCGGGCCGCCTCGAGGATCTGCTCCTCGGTGGCGTCGGGGTTGCCGTAGGCGATGTTGTCGCGGATCGTGCCGCCGAACAGCCAGGTGTCCTGCAGCACCATGCCCGATGTTGGACCGCAGCTGCGGTCGCGGGCATCTTGGAGATGTCCTGGCCGTCGAGGGTGATCCGCCCGCCGTCGAGCTCGTAGAAGCGCATGATCAGGTTGACCAGCGTGGTCTTGCCGGCGCCGGTCGGGCCCGACGATGGCGACGGTCTGGCCCGGCTCGGCCACCAGCGACAGGTCGCTGATCAGCGGGCTGCTCGGGGTCGTAGGAGAACGACACGTGCTCGAACTCGACCCGGCCCCGCGACGGCTCGGTCGCTCGAGCCGCGGCGACGGCTCGTCGGCGGCTCTGCTCGTCGGCGTCGAGGAACTCGAAGACCCGCTCGGCCGAGGCCAGCCCGGACTGGAACAGGTTGGCCATCGAGGCGAGCATCTGTGAGGGGCTGGGTGAACTGGCGGGAGTACTGGATGAAGGCCTGGACGTCGCCGATGCTCAGTGGCCCCGAGGCCACCCGGAGCCCGCCGATGACCGCGATGAGCGACGTAGTTGAGGTTGCCGACCAGCACCATCAGGCCGGCTGGATGATCCCGGAGATGAACTGGGCGCCGAAGCTGGCCTCGAAGAGCTCCTCGTTGTTCTCGTTGAAGCGTCTCCTCGACCTCGCGCTGGCGCCCGAACGCCTTGACGATGGCGTGGCCGGTGAGGGACTCCTCGACCAGGGCGTTGAGCGTGCCGGTGTGCTTCCACTGCGCCATGAATCGGACCGCGGAGCGCTTGGCGATGAACCGGATGATCACCAGCGACACGGGGATGCGTGACCAGCGCCACCAGCGGCCAGCAGCGGCGAGATGACGAACATCATGACCATCGTGCCGACGAGCATGAAGGTGTTGGTGAGCAGCTGGCTGAGCGTCTGCTGCAGGCTCTGGGCCAGGTTGTCGATGTCGTTGGTGACCCGGCTGAGCAGGTCGCCGCGGGCCGGCCGGTCGACGTAGCTGAGGGGCAGCCGGTTGAGCTTGTCCTCGACGTCGGCGCGCAGCTTGCACATGCGTGCGCTGCACCATCGCCGGCCAAGAGGTACGCCTGCAGGTACTGCAGGACGCGCCGAGCCGACGTAGAGCACCGAGCGACCACGAACAGCAGCCGGTGCAGCGCGCCGAAGTCGATGGCCTTGGCCCCGCCGTGGAACAGGCCCTGCGACGATGATGTTGGTGGCGTTGCCCAGGATCTTCGGGCCGAGCACCGACAGGACGACGCTGCCGACGGCCAGACGACCACGACGGCGACCAGCCGGACGCGCTCGGGACGGAGCCGGCCGGCCAGGCGGCGAGGCGTGCCGCCGGAAGTCCTTCGACCGCTCGACCGGCATGCCGAGCGCGCCCATCCGGCCCATCGGGCCGGCGCCGGGCGGCGGTGGGTCGACCGGGTTCTTCGTCGGGACTCGTCGCTCGGTCGCGGCTCGGTGTCGATGCTCATGCCGCGTCCTCCGCGGTCATCTGGGAGGCCACGATCTCGGCGTAGGTGGGGCAGCTCTCGAGGAGCTCCTGGTGGGTGCCGAGCCCGACCGACCGGCCGTCCTCGAGCACCAGGATCTGGTCGGCGCTCGATGATGGTCGACACCCGCTGGGCCACGACGAGCACCGTGGATCCGGCGGTGTACGGGGCCGAGCGCCGCGCGCAGGCGGGCGTCGGTGGCCAGGTCCAGCGCCGAGAACGAGTCGTCGAAGAGGTAGATGTCCGGGCGGCGGACCAGCGCCCGGGCGATGCTCAGCCGCTGGCGCTGGCCGCCCGAGACGTTGGTGCCGCCCTGGGCGATCGGTGCGTCGAGCCCGCCGCATGGCGCGTGACGAAGTCGGCGGCCTGCGGCGACCTCGAGGGCGGCCCAGAGCTCCTCGTCGGTGGCGTCGGGCTTGCCGTAGCGCAGGTTGCTGGCGACCGTGCCGGTGAACAGGTAGGGCCTCTGGGGGACGAGGCCGATGCGGTGCCACAGCAGGTCGGGGTCGAGCTCGCGGACGTCGACGCCGCCGACCAGCACCGCGCCGGCGGTGGCGTCGAACAGGCGGGCGACCAGGTTGACCAGGGTGGTCTTGCCCGACGCCGGTGCTGCCGATGACCGCCGTGGTCTGGCCGGGCAGCGATCGCGAAGGAGATGTCCGTCGAGCACGGGGCGACTCCGCGCCCGGGTAGCCGAAGCTGACGTCGCGGAGCTCCAGGGTGCCCGGCGGTCGGCAGCTCGGTCGACGGGGCTCGGGCGGCGGCACGACCGAGGACTCGGTGTCGAGCACCTCTTGGATCCGCTCGGCGCTGACCGCGGCCCGGGGCGCCATGACGCCCACGAAGGTCGCCATCATGACGGCCATCAGGATCAGGGTGAAGTAGGTGAGGAAGGCGATCAGCGAGCCGATCGTCATCTGCCCGTGCGCGATCCGGTTGGCCCCGAACCACACGACGGCCGCGTTGGAGCAGTTGATGACGAGCATCACGATCGGGAACATGAGCGCCATCAGGCGGCCGGCGATGCAGCGAGGTGCCGGTCAGCTCGTCGTTCACGGCGCCGAAAGCGCTGCAACCTCCCGGTGCTCGCGGACGAAGGCCCGCACCACCCGGATGCCGGTGATCTGCTCGCGCAGCACCCGGTTGACGTTGTCGAGCCGCTCCTGCATCATCCGGAACTGCGGGACCATGAGCCCGATGATGATGCCGAGGGCGATCGGCGAGCACCGGCATGCTCAGGCCGAGCAACCACGACAGGCCGGCGTCCTGGCGGAGCGCCAGGATGACGCCGCCGATGATGGTGACCGGCGCGGCCAGCACCATCGTGCACGACATGACGACGAGCAGCTGGACCTGCTGGACGTCGTTGGTCACCCGGGTGATGAGCGACGGCGCCCCGATGTGGCTGACCTCTCGCGCCGAGAGCTGGACGGACCGATGGAACAGCGCGTCGCGCACGTCGCGGCCGAAGCCCATCGCCACGCGGGACCCGAGGTAGACCGCGGCGATCGCGAAGAGGGCCTGGACGATGGCGACGCTGAGCATCACGCCCCCCTCGTGCCAGATGTAGCTCGTGTTGTCCTTGAGGACGCCCTTGTCGATGATGTCCGCGTTCAGGTTGGGGAGATACAGGTTCAGGATCGCCTGGATGCCCTGGAGGCAGAGGAGCACGAGGAGCGGCCCCCGGTATTGGCGCAGGCGGGTGCGCAGGAGCCGGATCAGCACGGTGCCGGCCCTCCGGAGGAGTCGCCCGGTCGGGCCCGGATGCCGTCGAGCAGCAGTGCGACGATCTCGGACGGGGACATCGGCTGACCACCGTGGAGCGCCGGGTGGCTGAATGCCAGGGTGAGGGCGGGCAAGAGCCGGGCCGCCCTGTCGGCGTCGTAGCGGAGGTGGCCGCACTCGGGGGCGAAGAGCGCGGTGAGGGCTGCCATGTCGGGCAGCGGGCGTTCGCGACCCGCGAAGACCGCAGGGCCGCCGACGGCAGAGACGAGACGGCCGATGTCGAGCATCCGCTGCTGGATGATCTCGACCGCGACCACCAGCTGCTGTTCGAAGGGCAGCGCTCGGTCGATCTCGGTGAGGGCCTGGTTGATCGGCGCCGGGTCGAGCGCCAGATCGACCGCGGCGCGGATCACGGCCTCCTTATCGGGAAAGACCCGAAAGGTGGTCCCCTCGGCGATGTTGGCGGCCTCGGCGATCTGCCGGGTCGTGATGTTGGTGCCATGCTCTAAGAGGAGTTGCAGGGCCGCCGCCGCGATGGCGGCCCGCCGCTGCTCGGGAGGCAGCCCGCTCGCCCGCCGCGATCCGGAACTCCTCGGTCGCTCCGGGGTGAGCGTGGGGGCGGCTCGGGGCATTGGGGCACACGTTAGCGGAGTGACCATTCACTCCATTCACCCATTGACTCCAATCATCCCGAAACTGAGGCCGGGGCATGCCTGCGGGCGGATCCCCGGCGGTGGCGAGCCGGATAGCGTGCTCGCAGTGACCGACGGCGGCAGACACGGCCCGGATCGGCCGCGCCGCAGGCATTCCGTGACTGAGCCGGTCAGTCCCTCTCCGGGACCGGTCGGGACCCACCTGATCGGTCACCGGCACGTGCCGACCGGCTGGCGGTTGGTGCTGGTCATCGGCGGCCTGTCGATCTTCGGGCCGTTGTGCATCGACATGTACCTGCCGGCGCTGCCGCGGATCAGCCGAGATCTCCACGCGAGCACGTCGGCCATCCAGCTCTCGATCACCGCGTGTCTGATCGGGATCGCCATCGGTCAGCTCGTGATCGGTCCGATCAGCGACCGCGAGGGGAGGCGCCGCCCGTTGCTGATCGGTATCGGCGCATTCGTGCTCTCGTCGCTCTCCTGCCTGTTGGTGAAGAACGTCTACGCACTGGACGGGCTGCGCTTCGTCGAGGGGATGGGTGGGGCGGCCGGCATCGTGATCGCCCGGGCCATCGTCCGCGACCTATTCGAAGGGGTGACGGCCGCCCGATTCTTCTCGACCCTGCTCCTGGTCACCGGTCTCGGGCCCATATTGGCGCCGCAGCTGGGTGCCGAGATCCTCCGGTTCACGACCTGGCGCGGCATCTTCGTCTCGCTCGCGATCATCGGCACGATTCTGTTCGTCACGGCGTTCTGGAGTGCCCCGGAGACCCTGCCCCCCGAGCGGCGGCACACGGGCGGGCTCCGGACCACCGCGCAGAGCCTGTCCGTCGTGCTCCGCGACCGTTCCTTTGTCAGCTACGCGCTGGTGAGCAGCCTCGGGTTCAGCGCCATCCTCGCCTACATCGCCGGTTCGCCCTTCGTCCTCCAGGACATCTATCACCTCTCGCCCCAGGTGTTCGGCCTCGTGTTCGCGATGAACGCAGCCGGCATGGTCCTCGGCGCGCAGATCAACGGCCACCTCGTCGGACGCCTCGGGAGCGGCTTGCTGCTTAGCTTCGGGCTGATCGTGATGTCAGCGGCAGGGATCGCGTTCGTGGTCGCGGTGACCACCCACCGCTTCGGACTGGCCGCCGTGCTCCCATCGCTCTTCGCACTGCTCTTCGGCCTGGGGTTCGTCAGCCCCAACGCGATGGCGCTGGCGATGCAGAACCACCCCAACGCGGCCGGCGTTGCGTCGGCGCTCCTCGGGAGCTGCCAGTTCCTGTTCGGTGCGGCCGTGGCGCCCATCGTCGGCATCGCCGGGAATCACGACGCCACGCCGATGGGGATCATGATGGTCGGCCTGGCCGCCGCTGCCCTCGTCCTGCGATTTGCCGCGCCGCGCCGGGCGGAGGTGCACGTGGCGGCCGTCGAAGCGGTCCCGGTCCCGTAGGCGGCAGAAGTCGTCGACCCGCGCAACGGAGCGCCCCGAGCCGGTGGCTCGGGGCGCTCCGTGCCTGCGGGGCCCGGTCGGATCGAGCACCTCTGGCGCCGCTCAGCTGCCCGTCGAAGAACTCGAGGAGCTGCCTGTCGTGCCCATGTCGGGGCAGGGGCCGTGCGCGGCACCGGAACCCGCCGGCGGTGTCGTCGCTGGGGACGCGGTCCCCGACGAGCCGCCCGTTCCCGTCGACGGCGTGGTCGAGGAGCCCGAGTCGGAGGTCGACGCCGCTGGCGACGAGCTGGCCGGGGCGGTCGTCGTCGACGTCGAGGACGGCGTCGTGGCGGCACCCGATGCCAGGGTCCCGACGCCGACTCCCAGGCCGGCCGTGCCCGCCGTGACTGCCAGTGCCACAACCAGCTTCTTGAATCGTGAATGCATGTCTCACCTTCCCTGTCGCGTGCGGGGGAATTCCCCACGACACCCATGACAAGGCACCGGGTTGTGAGCGGGCTGTCAGCGGCCTACGAGGCGACTAATGGATTCGTAAAATGGCGTTTGCCATACGGCAAACGCGTTGCGATTGTTGAAGACGAGCCCGTCCCGTTCGATTGGTGCGGTCCCCGACATCATCTGCTCCGCGCTCGGGCAACCGAGCGCCCTGTGCGGTCACCCTCAGGTCCTGGCGGCTCACGGGCGGTTCGGTCGCGCCCGGCATCGGGAAGTGTCGGCGCAGGGTGAATGCGTGCGGCGTGGGGCCGTGCTCGCGGAGGTGACGAACACGCGCTTCGGCCTCGGCCGTGGAGGGTCGGTGTCCGGTGGGTACCCACCAGCAGGCCAACCAGGCCTCGGCCATCGGCCGGAACCACTGGCGCCGACGCATCAGCACGCGACGATGCCGGTCGCTCGACACGAACGACTGCAGCGATTCGACGTCGCTCCAGACGGACATGTTGACGATCACCCCCGCGCTCTCTGCGGCGTCCCAGGCGAACGCCTCGATTCCCGTGGCATTGCCCTCGTCGGTCTGGAGACGCCAGACGAATCCCGGCGCGCTGTCGGCCGCGGCGTTGACGGGGTCGAGCGCCGCCATGAACTCGACGAGGAGCGGGTCGTCCAGGGGGGCGACGAGTCGACCGATGTTGACCTGCGCAAGCTCGTAGTCGGGATCCCCGGTGCCGGTCGGTGTCATGGGCGTCAGCCTCGAAGGGTCAGCTGCACCTGGTGCTCGGCATCTCGGAAGCCGAGCGAGCGGTAGAGGTTGATGGCCGGGCCATGGGGATCGGCCACGATGACCAGCGTCGACGCATGGAACTCGGTGACGCCGTGCCGCCCGGCCATCGCCACCAGCGCGCCCGCCAGGCCGCGACGGCGGAACTCCGGATGGGTTTCCACCGTTTGGTACCGGGCGGTGCCACGGCCGTCGCTGACCAACCCGAGGCTCGAGCGCAGGTGGCCATCGACGAACGCCCCGAAGTGGGCGGCGTGGCCTGCACCGTCGAGCGCCCGGGCCTCAAGGACTCGTCGTGCGAGAAACGCGCGATACGCCTCGTTGTCGCGACCGTCGTCCGTGCCCAACTCGATCCGCAGGTCGCCCAGCTGGACCCAGTCGTCGTCGGTGGAGAGGGGGCGGCAGAGGGCATCAGGATCCGGCGCTCCGGCGGGCGGGCCATCCCGGGTGAGCACGAGGCTCACCTCGAGCTCGAAGCCCGACTCGAGCAGGGTGGAGACGTCGTGCACGGCGCCGTCGGTCGCGTCGACGCCGATCGCCACGTGCCGGGCGTCGGGGAGCTCGCGCGAGAAGATGCCGAGCCACTCGTCCGCCGGGACCGAATCCGAGAAGAGGGTGAAGTTGCCCCAATAGAACGTCGGATTCGCCGGCGTTCGGACGACCAGGTACCGCCCCCGATCGTCGACCGCGGACCCGGCGAGGCGCCGGATCGTGAGATCGGTAGCGAAGCCGAGCGAGCGGACCTCCAAGATCCGGACTGTATCGGTGGTCATCCGGCCGGCTGCCGGCGTCTCCCCGGGGATCCGCATCCGTCGTCTGAGCGGACTCGAGTCCGCGCAACTGGACCATCCAATGGACGCGCTGGAGCGTCGCGTAGGCTCGCCGACGGCCATGCGACCAGGAGTTTCCATGGACCGGGCAGGGAGCGGCGGTTGGTGGCTGGCGTCGGACGGACGTTGGTATCCACCACAGGCTTCGGCGAACCCGGCAATGCAGCCCATTGGGCAGCACATCGGATCGCGCGCGCTGATCACCGTGTGCTTAGTCGTGGCGATGATCGCCGGTCTGGCGTTGCTGGTGGACGTCTCTCAAACTTCGACAGCGCCAGCCCCGACGGCCGTTGTGGCTCCCGCCAATCCCGGTCACATCTTGCTCGCCCGGGCGGTGCGCGACGCCGGCCTCCAAGGATGGGCCCACATTGAGCTCAGCAGCACCCACGATTCGACCGCGGTCGTCGTCACCGGTGACGCCGGCCCGAACGAAGGGCAACAGACGCTGACCGCCGGGGCACAGAGCGCAACGGTGATCTATGTCGACCGGGTCGCCTATGTCCGCGCCACATCGGCCAGCCTGGCCCAGTCGACGCTGGGGGATGGAGTCAGCGGGACCGCGGCCGTCGGTCGCTGGGTCTCCGTGACGTCGTCCGACCGGGATTACGCCACCGTTTCCGGGGGCCTCACGCTTTCGTCCGCGCTGGGCCAGCTCTTGGACTGGCCCAACCAGCTCGCCATGGGGAGGCCGACCACAGTGGACGGCCAGCAGGTGGTGCCCATCACAGGCGAGGTTCGCCTCAGCGGCGGGGGACCGACGGTCAAGGCGACGCTCGATGTCACCCGCACGGCCCGGCCGCTTCCCCTGGAGATGAACGCCACCTCCGCGGCAACCAGCGAGACCGTGATCTTCAGCCACTGGGGGGACCCGGTGACCATCACCGCACCGAGCGGCGCCCAGCCGGTCACCTCGCTCAAGGGCTAGATCTCCTCGTCTGGCCGCCACTGGGCGTGGCAGGCACGGGGGATCCCACAGTTCGAATACCGAGCCCGGTACGTTTTGTAGGGGTTCACCAGGGGAATCCCTGATCCGCTCAAGGGGACAGGTGTCGGACATGTCGGAAGATCAACCACGTTGGGTGGTCTCTTGACGCGCCTCGCCGGCCGTGGTCCGCGGCGAATGGCCTTCGGGGCAGCCATCGGGGTTGTGGCCGGCGTCGCCATCTTCCTGGCGGTCTCGCACTCGGGCGCCGACTCGCGCTCGCCAAGGGCACTTCGGCGACGCCGGCGGTGACCGCACCGTCTCAAGTGTCCGGCACACCGTCCTCGGGGAAGCCCGGATCGGCTGCGACCCCGTCGGCCGCCGGCTCCTCCAACGCCAACGCCAACGCCAACGCCACGCGCCGGCCGCCGGCCCGGCCGGCCACGGTCCGTCCGCGCACGTCCACACCGGCCGCGACCACTGCCAGCCCGACGAACGGCGTCGGCGCCGAGCGGTCCCACGCCGGCACCGCCACGTCCTTTTCGATCACCGCCGACGGGTCCGCCACGTCGGACACCATCGACGCCGGTGGCACGGCCCTCCTGGCCGAGACCGGACTCCCGGGAGCCGCGACCGGCACCGTCACCTTCGCCTCGGGGGGGACGACGCTCTGCGTGGCGACGTTGCCCGAGACGAGCTGCAACACCGGTTCCAGCCTCCCGGCAGCTGACTACCCCGGTACCGCCGGGACCTACAGCGGGGACAGCACCTACGCCGGGTCCACCTCGACCAACTCGGTCGACCTGACCGTCGTCGCGACCGGCGCGACGACGACCACGACCACGGTCCTGGGTTCCTCGCCCACCACCAACTACGGGTCACCCGCCGGCTTCACGGCGACGGTCGGACCGACCGATGGTGGCGGCACTGTGACCTTCTTCTCCGACGGCGTCGCCATCAGCGGCTGCACCGCACTGCCCCTCACCCAAGAGGGTGGTGGCAGTTCCTTCCGCTACTTCCACCCGCTCATCGGCGGGGAGCCACTGGACGGCCCGGACACCACCTACATGGCATCGTGCACCACGTCGGCGCTGTCGGCCGGCAGCCACACGATCACCGCGGTCTACACCGGGGACGCCATCGACGCGACCAGCACCGGGACCCTCGCCGGCGGGCAAACGGTGGACCCGGTCGCGATCAACATCTTGGCGTCGAGTCCGTCGATGAACTTCGGTGACTCGCCGCCCGCCATCACCCCGACGTACTTCGGACTGAAGAACGGCGACACGCAGACGTCGACGCCGCCCACGTGCTCGACCACCGCGACCAACGCCTCACCCGTCGGCAGCTATCCGAGCAGCTGCACGGGCGCGTCCGATCCGAACTACACCATCACCGAGGTTGCGGGCTCCGTCTCCGTGAACCCCGCGCCCACCTCGTTCTCCATCACGGTGGGCGGGTCGGCCACGTCGGACACCATCGACTTCGGCGACACCGCCACCCTGGCCGAGATCGGGCTCCCGGGGAGCGCCGGCGGCACCGTGACCTTCACGTCGGGGAGCACGACGCTGTGCATGGCGACGCTTCCGGTCACCAGCTGTCCCACCGACCCCAGCCTGGCGGTGAACGACTACCCCGACGTGACCGGGACCTTCGCGGACACCGACGGCAACTACCTCGGCTCGACCGGTTCGAACAACCCGGACCTGACCGTCCAGCTCGAGCAGACCACGACGACGGTCGGCTCGTCGGCCAATCCGTCCGGGTTCGGCGAATCGGTCACCTTCACGGCCACCGTGACCGCGACCGACGGCGACGGCACGGTGGCGTTCTCGGCCGATTCCAACCCGATCAGCGGGTGCGGGGCGCAAACGCTGACGCCGTCGGGGGACGCGGAGCAGGCCACCTGCACCACGAGCGCGCTCACCATCGGGAAGCACCCGATCGCCGCCGTCTACAGCGGTGACGGCGACTACGCGACCAGCAGCGGATCGCTGGTCGGCGGTCAGAGCGTCAATCTCAGCCCCACGTCGTTCTCGATCACGGTCAATGCGGGCTCGACCGCCACGGTCAACTTCGGCACGACCGCCACGTTGGCCGAGTCCGGGCTCCCGGGCGACGCCTCCGGCAGCGTGACCTACACCTCGGGCGCGACCACGCTCTGCACCGAGGTCCTCCCCCTGACCAGTTGCCCGACGTCGGCCAGCCTGCCGGTCGGCGACTACTCCTCCATCTCGGCGGCCTTCGTCGACACCGACGGCAACTTCGGCAATTCGACCTCCACCAACACGGTGAGCCTGGAGGTCGACCAGCTGTCGACCGCGACGACCGTCAGCTCCTCGGGGAGCCCGTCCACCTTCGGAACCTCGGTCACCTTCACCGCGGCGGTGTCGCCCGACGATGGTGGTGGCACCGTGGCCTTTGACGCCGACGGGACCGTGATCAGCGGGTGCGGGGCCGAGACCCTCACGCTCGTCTCGAGCACCTACAAGGCGACCTGCTCGACCGGTGCGCTCAGCGCCGCCGCCCACGTCATCACCGCCGTCTACAGCGGCGACAACGGGTACGTCGGGAGCACCGGGACCCTGGCCGGCGGCCAGAGCGTGAACAAGGCGGCGACGTCGTTCACGATCACGGTCAACACGTCGTCGTCGGCCACCATCAACTACGGAGCCACGGCCACGCTCGCCGAGTCGTCGATCCCCGGCGGGGCGAGCGGCACCGTCACCTTCGCCGCGGGGGGAACCACGCTGTGCGTGGCGACCCTGCCCACCACGAGCTGCCCCACCTCGGCCAGCCTCGCTGTCGGTAGCTATGGTCCCATCAGCGGTACCTTCGTCGACAGCGACGGGAACTACAGCGGGTCGACGTCCACCAACATGGTGACGCTCACGGTCGATGCCATCGCCACCACGACCTCGGTCACCTCGACCGTCAACCCGTCCACCTTCGGGAACTCCGTCACGTTCACCGCCGCGGTCTCTCCCAACGACGGTGGCGGCACGGTGTCCTTCTCGGCCGGCGGCACCGTGATCAGCGGGTGCGGGGCCGAAACCCTCAGCCTGGTGGCCAGCACCTACGAGGCGACGTGTCCGACCGCCGCGCTGGGCGCCGGCCCCCACACGATCGCCGCCGTCTACAGCGGTGACACCCACTATGCGACGAGCAACGGCACCCTGTCGGGGGGTCAGAGCGTGAACAGGGCGGCGACGTCGTTCTCGATCACGGTCAACACGTCGTCGTCGGCCACGATCACCTTCGGCTCGACGGCCACCCTGGCCGACTCGTCCCTGCCGGGCGGCGCCACCGGAGCCGTCACCTTCTCCTCGGGCGCGACCACCCTCTGCGCGGCCACACTGCCGGCCACCAGCTGCCCGACGTCGGTCGGCCTGCCGGTCGGCAGCTACAGCACGGTGACCGGCGCGTTCGTCGACACCGACGGCAACTTCGCCAATTCGACGTCCACGAACTCGGTGTCGCTCACGGTGAACCACGCACCGACCACGACCACCGTCTCGTCCTCGGCGAACCCCTCCACCTACGGGAACTCGGTGACCTTCACGGCCCCCGTTGCCGGCACCGACGGCGGCGGGACGGTGGCCTTCTCCGCCGATGGCACGGTGATCAGCGGCTGCGGGTCCGAGGCCCTCGCGCTGGTCTCGAGCACCTACCAGGCGACCTGCACGACCGGCGGGCTGAGCGTCGGGTCGCACCCCGTCACCGCCGTCTACAGCGGCGACGCCGGGTACGCCACGAGCAACGGCACCCTCTCGGGCGGTCAGAGCGTCGACCAGGCGCACCTCACCATCACGGCGTCCAACGCCTCCATCTCCTACGGGTCGACCGCACCCACCATCACGGCGGGGTTCGCCGGCTTCAAGAACGGCGACACGTTCCACTCGCTCTCCACCCAGCCGACCTGTTCGACGACGGCCACCGGCAGCTCCACGGTGGCCGGGTCTCCCTACGCGTCGAGCTGCTCGGGCGCGGCCGACCCCAATTACTCGTTCACCTACGTGAGCGGCACGGTGTCGGTGACGGTCGCCTCGACGTCGTTCACGAGCGAGATCAACGGGTCCAGCACGCCGCAGACGGTGACGGTCGGTTCGACGGCCACGGTGTCGGAGACCGGTCTCCCGGTCGGCGCCACGGGCACCGTCACATTCGTCGACGGCGCCACCCCGATCTGCGTCATCACGCTGCCCGCCACCGACTGCACCACGTCCGCCGGACTCGGACTGGGCACGTACGGCGCCATCACCGGGACCTTCGCCGACACCGACGGCAACCACGCGGGGTCGAGCTCGACCAACACCCTGTCCCTGACGGTCAATCCCGTTCCCGGCGGACCGGTCGCCCTCGACGACTCCTACCACACCGGCGTCGGCCAGACCCTGACGGTGAACGCCGCCGGGGGCGTGCTGGCCAACGACACGCTGAACGGCGCCACGATCGTCTCGCACACCGATCCCGCCGACGGCACCCTCACGCTGAACGCGGATGGTTCGTTCACCTACGTGCCCAACGCGGCCTTCAACGGCAACGACACCTTCTCCTACACGGTGCAGAACGAGGTGACGAGCGCAGAGGCGTTGGTCACGATCGACGTCTCCAACGCGGCCCCGACGAGCACGCCGGCCCCGGACCAGGTCTTCGGTCAGACCGCGGTCGAGACCTCCGTCGCCATCTCCCAGGAGGGCTTCCCGACGGGCGACTCCGCCGGCGCCGTGGTGCTGGCCCGGTCTGACTACTTCGCCGACGCGCTGGCCGGCGGCCCGCTGGCGGCGCACGTCGGCGGCCCGCTCCTCCTCACGCCCGGCGCGCCCGTCAGCTCCACGCTCGACCCGAGCGTGCAGGCCGAGATCGTCCGCGTGCTGGCGCCCGGGGGGACCGTGTACATCCTGGGCGGTGACCTGGCCATCAGCAGCCACGTCGACAGCACGCTGACCGGCCTCGGGTTCCACGTCGTGCGCGTGGCCGGCAAGGACGAGTACGCGACGGCGGTGGACGTGGCGGAGCAGTTGGGCAACCCCAGCACCATCTTCGAGGCAACGGGGCTCAACTACTACGACGCGCTGTCGGCCGTGCCGGCCGCCATCGAGGACAACGGGGCCATCCTGCTCACGAACGGCGCCACCCAGGCGCCCGAGACGGCGGCCTACCTGGCTGCCCACCCGGGCGACGTGCGCTACGCCATCGGCGGCCCGCTCGCCGCCTTCGGCGCCGACCCGAGCGCCACGCCCGTCTACGGGCAGGACCAGTTCGGGACCTCCGCCGCCATCGCCAGCCGGTTCTTCCCGAACGCCGTCACCTTCGGCGCGGCGACGGCGGGTGACTTCCAGGACGCGCTGGGCGGAGGGGTGTTCATGGGGACGCGGGGCCACGCCGGCCCGATGCTGCTCGTGAACAGCGCCGCGCCGCTGCCGACCGCCATCTCGCAGTATCTCGCCACGTTGAAGAAGGGCGCGCTCGCCTACGTGTTCGGCGGCCCCTCGGCGGTCGGCTCGTCTGTCGTGTCCGCCCTGCAGTCCGCGGTCGGCTGACCCGATCCCGGCCCAAGAAGCGCGGCACGCCGACGGCGGCCGTCCTAGGCTCGGCCGCGCAGCGGTCTGGACCTCGGGGGCTTGGGAGGGCAACGTGCACACGTCCACGCCGGGAGCAGCTCATGGCTGAGCGGATCCTCACCACCCATGTCGGCAGCCTGCCGCGCCCCCAGGACGTCGTCGACCTGGTGTTCGCCGAGGACCACGGCGAGCCCGTCGACCGGGCCGCGTTCGAGCGCGTGGTCGGCGCCGCCGTGGCCGACCGGGTGCGGCGCCAGGCCGAGGCCGGGGTCGATCTCGTGAGCGACGGCGAGATGAGCAAGATCGGCTATGCCACCTACATCCGCCACCGCCTGAGCGGCTTCGAGGTGGGCGAGGTGCCCCGGGCCACGCCGGCCGACCTCGACGCCTACCCGGTCTTCCGGGATCGCCTGGCCAGTCCGGCGCGACGGCCCGCTACAAGCGGCCGATCTGTCGCGGCCCCATCACCTACGAGCACCGCGAGCCGGTCGAACGCGACCTCGCGCGGTTCGCCGCCGCGCTCGACGGGCGCGGCGGTGACCGGCGGCTTCATGAACGCGCCCTCGCCGGGGATCATCGCCCTGTTCCAGCCCAACGAGTACTACCCGAGCTTCGAGGCCTACCTCGGGGCGCATCGCCGACGCGATGCGGGTGGAGTACGAGGCCATCGTCGCGGCCGGCTACCAGCTGCAGATCGACGCGCCGGACCTCGCCATGGGCCGCCACATCATGTACCGGGACCGAGTCCGACGAGGAGTTCCTGGCGGGCGCGGCGCCTCCAGATCGAGGCGCTCAACCACGCGCTGTCCGGGATCGATCCCGCCGACCGGGTGCGGCTGCACCTCTGCTGGGGCAACTACGAGGGTCCCCATCACCTCGACATCGGCGTGGAGAAGATCATCGGCGCTCATCCTCTCGGCCCGGCCCGCCACGCTCGTCTTCGAGGCGTCCAACCCGCGCCACGCGCACGAGTGGGCCGTCTGGGCGAGGCGCCGATCCCCGACGACAAGGTGCTGGCGCCCGGGCGTGATCGACACGACCACCAACTTCATCGAGCACCCCGAGCTGGTGGCCGAGCGGATCCGTCACTTCGTCGGCATCGTCGGCGCCGAGCGGGTGATCGCCGCCACCGACTGCGGCTTCGGCACCTGGGCCGGCTTCGGGGCCATCGACCCCGACATCTGCTGGGCCAAGCTGCGCTCGCTCGCCGAGGGCGCGCGCCTGGCTTCGTGCCAGCCCCTAACCCACCCGCTGCTCGATCAGGCGGTCGAGCAGCGTCGTCTGCGCGGCGATCAGCTTGCCGCGGGCCTCGGTGAGCCCGAACCACGCCGCGCGGTCGACCTCGGGGAACTGCTGGCGCCGCCCCGACCGGGGCGGCCACTCGAGCACGAAGGTGTTGCTCGAGATCGCCGAGGGATCGAGGTCACCGGCCGCCGCGAACGCGGTGACCTGCTTCCCGCCGGCCTGGGTGATCTCGCCGAGCTCGAGCCAGCCGTCGGGCGGCGGCGCGCTGCCCAGCTCTTCGGTGAACTCGCGCGCCGCCACGGCGCGGGCGTCCTCTCCCGGTTCGAACTCGCCCTTGGGGATCGACCAGGCCCCCTCGTCCTTCTTGGCCCAGATGGGCCCGCCCGGGTGGACGAGCAGGACCTGGGGTCCGTCGGTGTCGACGCGGTAGAGGAGGAGGCCGGCGCTGCGCTTGGGCATGCCACCACCCTCCCACGCGGCGGCCGGTCGGCCGCCGATGTCATCGCGCCGGCGCCACGGGTCCGGCGCGCCGCCGGCGCCGGGCCGGGCGGCCCTCGGGCGTCGGCAATCTGCGCCGCCACCAGGCCCGGAGATCGATCCGCCGACCGGTAGGCTGCGAACGCGGCGCGCAGCGCGTCGACACCGGAGACGCCAAGGAGGCGGGCGGCGCGTGGGCTCGTGGGAGGCGTTCGATGACGCGCAGCTCTGGCCGGCGGAACCGGCCAACGCCGAGGCGAAGCACAAGGTGGCCTTGCAGATGACCGAGCGGCTCCGTCAAGGAGACGTGGTCGGCGTCGGTTCCGGATCGACCAGCCTGCTGACGCTGCACGCCCTGGCCGCCCGCGCCACGACCGAGGGCATCGACTGGCTGGCCGTGCCGACGTCCTACGAGTCCGAGCTCACCTGCAGCGCGCTCGGGGTCCGCACGACGTCCCTGCAGGTGGCCCGGCCCGATTGGTCCTTCGACGGCGCCGACGAGGTCGACCCCGACAGCAATTTGAACAAGGGCCGCGGCGGCGCCCTGCTACGCGAGAAGATCGTCATGGCCAGCTCGCCCGAGCGCTACGTGGTGGTCGACGAGAGCAAGCTCGTCGACCGCCTGGGCACCAACTTCGCCGTGCCGATCGAGGTGCTGCCCGAGGCCGTGCGGCTGGTGCGTCACGCGCTGGCGAACCTGGGCGTGCGCGATCTCAGCGTGCGCCCCGGTGGGACCAAGGACGGCCCGCTCATCACCGAGCACGGCAACCTCATCCTCGACGCCTGGCTGCCCGCGGTCGATGACGCCACCGAGCGGCACCTCCAGGCGATCCCCGGCGTCGTCGAGTGCGGGCTCTTCATCGGCTACGCGCCCACTGTGCTCGTGGCGCGCTGACGGTCCCTGACATCGGGCCCCGCTGAGCGTGCCCGGGACCGAGTCGCCCCAACCGCTCCAACTCTTCTCGTGGAAGGCCCCCGCGGTCGTGGCGGTGGCGTTCGTGGCCATGGCGGCAGGGTTCGGGCAGTTCGGGGCCGTCGCCGCGCTCGGGGACGTGGCCAAGTCCTTCGGCCACCTGTCGCGCGGCGGGACCTTGGCCGACCAGGCGGGGCTCTCGGGCACCGTCGTCGGCATCGGCCTGGCCGTGATCCGCCTGGCATCGCTGGGCGCCCTGTTCCTGACCGGCCTGGCCGATCGCTTCGGGCGCCGGACCGTGCTCATCTACACCTGCGCCGGCGGCCTCCTGCTCACCCTGGTCGCCGCGGCCAGCCCCGGCTACTGGTGGTTCGTCGCCATCTTCGCGTTGGGGCGCCCGCTGCTCAGCGCCACCAACGGCGTGGCCCAGGTGAGCGCGGCCGAGCTCACCTCGTCCAAGGACCGGGCCAAGGCGGTGGCCCTGGTGGCCGCCGGGTATGCGGTCGGGGCCGGGCTGCTCGCGATCACCCACAGCCTGGGCGAGGGGACCCTCGGCTTCCGCGGGCTGTTCGCGCTGATCGCCGTGCCGCTGTTCCTGCTGCCGCTGGCCGGCCGCCACGTCGTCGAGACTGACCGGTTCGCCTCGCTCGATCGCCCGGCTCGCCCCCCGGTCTTTGGCCGGGTGCCCCGGCAGTATCGCCGGCGGCTGCTCACGGTCGCGACGCTCACCTTCGTCATCGCGATCATGACCGGTCCGGCCAACAGCTTCGTGTTCTTCTACGCGCAGAACGTCCGCCACCTCTCGGGCGCGGTGACCGCCGCCATGGTCGCCGCCGGGGGCGTGACCGGGCTGGTCGGGCTGCTGAGCGGGCGCTGGCTGGCCGACCATTGGGGCCGCCGCCCGACGGTGGCGCTGTCGATGGCGGCCATCGCCGGGTTCGCCATCCTCACCTACAGCGGTTCGAAGGTCGCGCTCTTGGCCGGCTACCAGGGGGGCCTCTTGGCCGGGTCCCTGTTCGCACCGGCCGGGGGGGCGCTGGCCAACGAGGTGTTCCCGACGTCCATCCGGGCGGCGGTGGCCGGGTGGTATGTGATCGCCGCCGTCCTCGGCGCGGTCGTGGGACTGCTCGTCTTCGGCGCGGTGGCCGACATCGGGAACCGCTTCAGCATCGCGGCGGTCGTGACGTTCCTCCCGGCACTGCCGTTGGCCGCGCTGCTCCTCTGGCTGCCCGAGACGAAGGGCACCGAGCCCGAGGAGCTGTGGGGGACCGGCGTGGCCTGACGTCGTCGGCGCGGCGCGTGCCGCCGATGAGATCAGCGGGCGAAGAAGTGCCAGCCGAGCCACATCCAGCCGAGAAGGAGCGCGAGGCGTGACGGGGTCCGGGCGAGCAGCGGCGTGGCGAGCGACGCGAAGCCGCGGACCCGGCGCCGGCCGAGGTGGGCGGACGCCTCGGCCGCGACCAGCGCCAATGCCAGGAACGACCAGACGGCCAGCGCCTCGGGGCGGGTCACCGGCGGACCAGGTCCCAGCCGAGGGCCAGCCAGGCCAGGAAGAAGACCGCCTTCCAGGCCTGCGTCGAGGCGGCGGCGTCATAGAGCGAGCTGACCGTCGGGTGCGCCGAGCGGGGCGCGGAGAAGAAGTTGTAGAGCTCCCACCCGACCACAGCTGTGAGCACGCTCGGCAGCGGCCAGACGGCGCCGGTCGCCGGGCCGGGCGGGCCGAGGCGTCGCAGCGGGCCGGGCAGGGCGGCGCCGCGCCGCGTGACCTGCCGCTGGGCGAGCGCGGTCGCCGTCAGCAGCCCGAGCGGGATGGCAGTGGCGACGTCGCCGCCGACCGTGAAGGGCGTGGTGGTGGCGGCCCACCAGGAGTAGGCGGCGGCGAGGGCGAGGGCGACCAGGTACCCCGGAGACCACCGTCGGGTAGGGGCGGCCGGCCGGGTCGCCACGGGCCTAGGGGAGCCCGACCCGCGCCACGATGGGCCGGTGGTCGGACCCCGCGTCGGGCCGTACCTCGCCGCCCAGGATCGAGAGATTCCGCACGACGATGTGGTCGACCTGGCTGTGGGGGCGCCACGCCGGCCACGTCTGCCCCTTGACCGCCCGCCGCCAGCCGCGCAGAAGGGCGCGGACGGGCGGGCCCCACAGGTTCATGTCACCGGCCACGAGCGCCGGCGCGTCTCCCACGACCCGGTCGAGCGCACGGGCCAGGCTCGCGTAGTGCAGCGGGGATCCGTAGGTGAGGTGCGTCATGTGGGTGCCGACGATGGCGACCTCGCGCCCGGCGACCTGGACCCAGACGACCAGCGCGGCGCGCCGGGCCCGGTCGCGCCAGAGCCGCCCGAGGTCGATGACCTCGGTGCGCGCGACGGGCAGGCGCGTCAGCACGGCGACGTTCCAGCTGCCCGTCGGGGCATTCAAGAAGCGCGCCGAGCTCGTCACGTGCGAGGAGAGCGGCCGTTCGCTGTCGAGATAGATGGAGTGGTTGACGCTGCGCCAGTCGAGCGAGCGCATCCAGCGGTGGTCCGCCTGCGGATCCGGGAGGGCGACGCGCCCGCGGGCGAGGGACTGCTCGTAGACGGCGTAGCCGAGGGCCTGGCCGACGGTCTCGGCGAGCCCGGGTCCCTCATCGGGCTGCCAGGCCTCCTCGAGCACGAGGACGTCGGCATCGAACAGGCGGCAGGCCGCCAGCCAGTCGAAGGGTCGCCCCCACCCGTCGACGCCGGCGTGGACATTGAAGCTGGCGGCCACGAATTCGGAGGTTCCGCCCATGTCGGTGCGAGGCTACGGGGTAGGAGCTCAATTTCCCACCTTCACGGAGACCAAGTCCCCGCCGGGCCATGTTGAGGTCCGACCTGCGCACCTCGGTGAGGCTGTGACAGGGATGCCTACGCTCTGGAGCTCGCCTCCGCCCAGGCGTCGATCACCGCCTGGCTCGTCGTGACGGTGGCGATGACCTTGAGCGTGTGCTCGATGACTTGTTCGCCGTATTCCTCGGGAGTACCGGCCACGGCGTCACGGGGGACGATCACCTCGAAGCCCTGGTTCATGAGGTCCATGGCCGTGTTGGGGACCCCGACATTGAGCGAGACACCGATGACGACCACTGAGGTGATGCCGAGGTTTCGCAGGACCGGCACCACGCCGGTGTCGGTCACGGCTCCCATGCCGTGCAACCGGGTCATCACCAGGTCGCGGCGATCCGTCCCGAGGTCGGGGTGGACTCTGGAGCCCGGCACGGGGCGGTCGTCCGGATCGACCGGGGCTGTCGGAAGTACCCCGGATCGTCGGTAGAGCGGTGTGTTTCGGTTGCGCGCCAGGGAGTCGCGTCGGAACACCTTGACGCACAGAACCACCTGGACTCCGCACCCGCGGGCGCTCTCCACGAGCGCCACCATCGCGGGCAGCCGCTTGGCCGCCGTCGCGCCCAGGGCGCTGTCACCGCCGACGGTGTTCGGTTGGACTTCGTTGACAAGTAGTGCTGTCGTTTCGGGGTTGACCAAGGGCGCGATGTCGACGGGCATGGCGCGGCACGATAGTCGTGAACGGAAAGGAAGGTGCCCGCTGTGCGCTTCACAGCTCTGTATCCATTGCACAACCCTCGGTACGGGACGGAGATCCTGGAACCGACCTACGTTCGGGACTTCGCCCGCACCGCGGAAGAGGTCGGCTTCGATGCTCTGGCGCTGACCGAGCACCCCGCGCCCTCTGCCAAGTGGAAGGCGGCCGGTGGCCACGATGCCATGGACGTCTTCACGTTCCTCGGCTTCTGCGCGGCCGTCACGACGCGCATCGAGCTGATGCCCTATGTCATGGTTCCGGGCTTCCGCAGCGCCGTTCTCGGGGCGAAGCTGGTCGCCACGCTCGACGTGCTCTCCGGCGGACGGCTCATCGTCCCCGTCGGAACGGGCTACCTCCGCACGGAGGGCGAAGCGCTCGGTATGTCGTTCGACGATCGCAACGACGTGCTTGACGAGGCAATCCGAATCTGGAAGGAGGTGTGGGCAGGCGAGCCCACCGCTGTGAACGGTCGGTTTGTGACGGCTCCGGAGATCGAGCTGCGGCCGCGTCCGGTCCAGGACCCGCACCCTCCGATCTGGATCGGGGGGAACAGCGCACGAGCCCGGCAACGCGTCGCGGAGTACGGGTCGGGCTGGACTCCGATCATCGCCGGTGACGTCATGGCCCGCACCACTCGCACGGCACCGATTCCGGACCTCGACACCCTGGCGCTCTATGTCGGGGATCTTCACCGGCGGATGGAGCAGGCGGGGCGCGGTGGGGAGGAAGTGACTGTCCAGATCCAGGGCGGCGGCGGGCGCCTGACCACGGGCGGCGAGCCTCTCGACAGCTATCTCACGTATCTCGATGAGCTCGAGGCGGCGGGGGTGACGCAACTCATCGTCGAAGGACCGGCCGACTCGGCGGCTCGGAGTATCGAGGCACTTCACCAATATGGCGAGCAAGTCATCAAGATTCGCCACTGACCCTCGGCCCACGCGCCGGATGTGGTGCAGGCACCGCTGTTCAAGCACCGGCACGATGTCGCGCGGGTTCGCGACGTTCCGGCTCCTCGGACGACTTGATCTCGGGAAGCGACCTGAACCATTTCTGGCATCAACACCTACTGTGCGTCGGTGTTCTCGGCCGCCGCCCCCGACATGTTGGAACTCCAGGCCGATGATCCCGGAGCCCAGCGGTACTGGTTAGTTTGGATTCTCGATCGAGCGATCGGAGACTTGCATGATTCTTTCGACCGGCATGATCCCCCGCAGCCGATTCAGCACCGCCGAATACTTGACCACGGTGGCGAGGAGCGCGGACTCGGCGGGTCTGGCCAGGGTGTGGATGGGTGACCGCCTCGTCTACCCGGTTCGCTACGAGTCGGCAGGCGACCTCGGCCGCGAGTTTCCGTGGGACATCGCCGCTCCTCAGCTCGAGGGCATCGTTGCGATGACCTGGATGCTGGCCGCCACCACGCGGGTGGGAGTGGGTGTCTCGGTCATGGTCATTCCTCTTCGCCAGCCGCTCCTACTGGCGCGCCAGATCGCCTCGCTCGACCATCTATCCCAGGGGCGGGTGACATTGGGAGTGGGGATCGGCGGAGTCCTGGAGGAGTACGACTGCGCCGGTGTCGATCGCCGTCGGCGGGGCGCGCGGTCCGACGAATACGTCCGAGCGCTGAAGGTGCTGTGGAGCGACGAGCGGCCGTCGTTCTCGGGGGAGTTCGTTTCGTTTCCCGAGCTCTATTGCAACCCCAAGCCGGCCCAGGCGGGGGGAATACCACTCTGGTTCGGGGGCCACTCGCCCGAAACATACGATCGGGTGGCCCAATACGGTGCAGGCCTGGCGGCCGGGTCCGCCCCTCCGGCCCGTGCGGCCGAGTTGCTGACGATCATCCGTGACCGAACAGAGGCGGCTGGCCGCGATCCCGCCAGCGTGGGGCTCCTGGTCATTGCTGACCATCCTGACCGAGACGGTCTTCGCCGATTGTTGGACGAATATCGACAGGCCGGAGTGACCGAAGCGGTCGTGCCGCCCCATGGCCGGACTCCGACCGAGGTGGCGGACTCCGTCGCATCGATCCCCGAACTGGCCGAGTAGGAACCAACGGCTCGCCAGAACCCGTCACTTGCGCCACAAAGGTGTGACGGGCCGCTCGCCGGTCAGTCGAAAGAGCGTCCGGAGGGGTGCCGAGCGCCTCGGCCCACTCGATCCGCGCGGTCCATATTGCCCGGATCTGGCATCGAAACCCGCCGGGGCCGACCGCGATCGGCCGCCCTGGGCGGAGCCGGGGACATTAGGGTCTTTGCGTGGAGATCTTCAAGGAGTTCACGTTCGAGGCAGCCCACCGGCTGCCCAACGTCGCACCCGACCACAAATGCGCCCGCCTGCACGGGCACTCATTTCAGGTCTCGGTGCACCTCACGGGTCCGGTCGGCCCGCACAACGGCTGGGTCCGCGATTTTCGTGACATCAGTTGTGCGATGGCGCCGGCGCTCGACGTTCTCGATCACCACTACCTCAACGAGATCGACGGTCTCGAGAACCCGACGAGCGAGGTGCTCGCCCAATGGATCTGGGAGCGCTTGACCCCTGCGCTTCCAGAGCTTTCCCAGGTGATCGTGCGCGAGACCTGCAACTCGGGTTGCGTCTACCGGGGCGAGCCGTAGCGGCGGTGGTCGTGGCAGATCCCGTTGCCGTGTTGGCGAGCGGCGGTCTCGACAGTGCGATCCTGGTTGCTCAGCTGGTGGGCGAGGGCCGCGCCGTGACGCCCATCTACGTGCGCTTCGGTCTTGCCTGGGAGGACGCCGAGGCCGGCCATCTTGGCCGGTTCCTCGCTTCGCTGCCTGCTCCCGGAGCCAGGCCCCTGGTCGTGCTCGAACTGCCGGTGGCCGACGTCTACGGGGCGCACTGGAGCGTCACCGGACGCGACGTTCCAGCCGACGACTCACCCGACGAGGCCGTCTACCTGCCCGGTCGCAACCTCCTACTGCTGGCGAAGTCCAGTGTGTGGTGCGCGCTCAACGGGGTGCAGACCATCGCGCTCGGCACTCTGGCCGCCAATCCCTTTCCCGACGCCGACCGCGAGTTCTTCGAGGGCTTCTCGTCGCTGGCGGGGCGCGCGTTGGGCTGCCGCCTCGAGGTCGTCACGCCGTTCAGCCGGGCTGGCCAAGCATGAGGTTCTCGAGCTCGGGTCGACAGTTCGCGCTTGGCCTGACCTTCTCCTGCATCGCGCCGCGCTCGGACCGCCACTGCGGACGCTGCAACAAGTGCGCCGAACGTCAGCTCGCATTCAGTGAGCTGGGCATTCCCGATACCACCGCCTACGCCGCATCGTGAGCGATGGTCCCCGGCGATTCATCGCGCCGGTGTCGTTCGGCCTGGGAGATCTCGTCGTCTCCCTCCCGGTGGTGCAGGCGGCGGTGAGCGCCGGTCTGCGCTCTAGGGGACGAGACGTGGCTGGTGGCCCGCTCGCGCAGCCAGGTGCTGCTCGCCGAACGCATCAGCGGTCTCGCCGGCACGGTCGCTCGAAGGTGACGTCGGCGATCTGGCGGCCCGAGGAGCTGGTCGACCTGCGTGACCACCCGCTCCAGCGGGACCACTGGTGGGGATCGCCGGAATTTGAGGCCGCCTACGGCCCCCTGTCGATCAACGAGATCATCGCTCGCATCGGGGCCGATCTCGGGGTGGTCGCCGACTTCTGCGGCACCGGTGCCCCTCGAGTCGCGGAGTCGACCTGACGCCGAGGGTCTGGTCCTGTTCGTCGCCGACGCCGAGGGCACGGCGAAGCGATGGTCGCCCGAGCGTTGGGCCGAGCTGGCTGCGGCCCTCGGGCGCCGCGGCCTTCGCCGCCGCCGTCGTCACCCGTGGCGACGGCTCGAGCTCCTTGGTGGAGCGGTGGCCTGGCCGGCATCGTCGCGGCGACCCCCGGCGAGGCCGTCGACGTGCTGAGCGCGTGCCGCGCGGTCGTCGGTGTGGACACCGGACTGACCCACATCGCGGCCCAGCAGGGGACTCCGACGGTCACCCTCTGCCGGACGCCCGCGGTCTACTTCCGGAGCTGGCCACCACACCCGCCTGGTCGCCGGATCGGTGTGCGATCCCGCGTGCCAACGCGCGGAGAAGGCCTACGCCTACAACGAGCGCGTGGACCTGAGCGCGTGGCACCCGGCCGCCACGTGTGTGTCCGTCCGGCGGGCGCTGCCTGGACGCCATCGAGCCCGGCTCGGTGGTCCGGATGCTCGAGGAGCTCTGTTGATCGATTCGGTGCCGGTGAGTCGCGCGGCGAATTCGCAGCCGGCCGGCATCGGGCGGCTCGTCTCCCTCGGCGGCCGGTGCGCCTGGAACAACCTGGGTCGCAACGTCGTGTTCGCCGACGCCTCGCTGCGTCCGCTGGCCATCTTCGGCGACACCATGTTCCCCGAGGACGACGAGGCGTCCCAGTTCGATCTCGACATGCACGCCATCGTCGAACTTGCCGACACCGGTCAGATCGCCGTCTTGAACCATCTGGGCACCGTGCGGATCTTCGAGGCCCCCTGGTCCCTCGGGCCCCGAGCCACGGTCGGTCCCGACCTCGACGAGACGCGTCGGCTCGACTTCGTCGACGACGTCGAGCGGGTGGTCGGCCTCGGAGACCGCCTGGTGACGTCGCGGCCCCGCGGCCAGCGCCTGGGCGGCGTGCTGGTGAGCGAGCCCGTCGCCTCGGCGCGCCAGCGCCTCGATGCGAGCCCGGCGCACGAGTCCTTCGGTTTCGTGACCGCCCTCGCGGCGAGCTCGACGCCGGGCGGCACCGGCTGGGTCGCGCTCGGCGGTGAGGGGCGGGTCCGGCTGGTCGAGACGGACGACGGGCGTCTCGGTGCCACCCGGTGGGAGGCCGCCGTCGACTTTCTCCCCGCCGTGCTGGTGGCATGCGGCACTTCCATCTGGGCGGCCGGCAGCGCCCTGGACGGCACCGACCTCGACGACTACGACTGGGAGCAACTGAGGGGAGGGGGGCTGGCCCAGCTCGACCTGGCCAGCGGTGCCGTCGTCGCGTCCGGCACGCTTCGACGACGACCTCGCCTGGGGGAGCGGCGGCGTGGCGCTGGTCGTGGCCGACGGCGTGCCGTGCGGCGTCGGCCGCAACGGGGAGCTGCACGCGCTGGCTCCCGGGGCCAAGGTCACCACCCGGCTCACGAGCGAGCTGGCCCCGCACCGGCTCGGCATCGCCCACGCTGCGGTGGTGGGCACCAGATCGTCATCGGCTTCAACCGCGGCGGCTACCGGCTCCACACGGTGCCCCTGCGCACCGTCAGCCAACTCGTTCGGAGTCTTCCGGCCCGTAGAGCTTGAGGCTCTCGTGGGCGAGGAACCGGCGAGTGCCGTTCGCCAGGTCGTCCAGCAACGTGGCGATCGCCTCTTCGAGCGAGCTGAGTTGGCTCCGCAGCTGGGGAAGCCGATCGGCGTAGCGCCGGGCGTCCGCGGTTCCCGAAGCTGCCCTGGCCTCGGTCGCCGCCAGTCGGATCACCAGCACCGACAACCGGTCGATGGCCATGCCCGGGGTCTCGGTGACCAACGGTGCTCCCTCGTGGGGCGTCGACCATGACGAGGATCGCCCGGTCGATCGCCTCGATGAAGCCATGACGGGCGCGGTTCAGCCGGTCGATGTCTCGTTTCGCCGCGGCGACCATGGCGTCGTCGCTCTGGCCCCGCCGGGCGTCGTCCTCGCGGTCCCACTGCGCGGCGTTGTTCCGGTGCAGGGCGCAGATCAGCTCCATGATCTCGGCCGGTTCTTCGGCCGGTCGCGTCCCGCTTGTCCGCGTCGCTGGGTCCGCCAGACGCGTCGAGGATCGCGGCCGCCGTGGGGAGGGCGGGGACGCTCACGGAGCGGACTCGAGATGACCGAGGATGGAGCGGGCGGCGAGGGAGCCCTGGCCGATGGCGGTGGCGATTCGCTCGTAGGCGCCCTCGACCACGTCGCCGGCGGCGAATGCCCTCGGATGCGAAGTGTGGAGCGTCGGCGTCGACCACGATCCCACCGTGGGCGCCGAGGTCCAGTTGGTCGCGCACCAGCTCGACGCACGGCTCGCGTCCGAGCTTGAGGACGATGCCCCCGACGTCGAGCCGCCGACGCTCGCCGGTGCCCGGTGTGATACCTCGACCCCGTCAAGCCGGTCGGAACCGACGAGCCTGTCGGCCGTCCACCCCGCCATCTCGGTGATGCGACTCCTCCGACCGGACGCGTTCGACGAGGTCCCGTCTGGCGCGTGAGGCGGGGCGAGCGGTGCAGGAGCGTGACGGACGATCCCGCCTCGGCGAGCGCCAACGCGTCGAGCACGGCGCTGTCCCCACCGCCGATGACCGCCATCGGTCGACCGGCGAAGCGGGCCAGATGCGGCTCGACCAGGTAGGTCACGTCGCCGCCGAAAGACCCCTCGGGCATCTTCTCGAGCTCGCGCCGGCGCGACCCGGTGGCCACCAGCACGCTTCGAGCTCTGTAGCGGTGCGTTCCGGCGACGACCAGCCCGTCGTCGAGATCCAGCCGGGTCACCGGCCGGTCGAGCTGCAGGCGGTCACCGAGGATCGACGCGTGGCTCGCGAGTGCGTCGACGAGCGCGTCGTTGCCGTCCGGCGCCGGCGCCACGTTGCGGACGGCGTGGGGGATCTGGTCGATCTGGCCCCCGACGCTGCTGGCGGCCTCGAGCACCACGACATCGAGCTGGATGTCGAAGCACTCGATCGCCGCACTCACGCCCGCCGCGCCGGCTCCGATCACGACCACGTCGTGGAGTCCTTCGGCCGACACGTAGCGGATGACTAAGTCGACTCCGGGGTGATTCCCGCGCCCCTGAGCATCCGCCGCAGGTCGATCACCTGCTGTTCGTCGATATCGTGATGTCGCGGGGCATCGAACGTCTCGGTCTCGGATCCCAGGGTGACCGTGTATCGACCATCGGCCCCTTGTGTGACGACGGCCACGCTCTGCAGGAGTGACAAGACGTCGTGCCACTGGATGTTGTAACTCACCGGATGGTTGTAGATCTTCTCCACCGTGGCCCGATGGTGCCCGTCGAGTTCTCTGTCTTCTGCCATGTCACTCCCCTCGCCATTCAGAGTAATCCCGAAGCAGAGAAGACCCCGACCCGGGATCCGCTGGCGGTTGGCAGTTACCACCGCGCGGGGGAAGGGATGCACTCCGTTCGAGAATCCGTACGAGACAGCCCCTCGTCGACGGCCGGCCGGCACACCGGACCTCCGTGTGCGGCAAACTCGAGGGGTGTTGGATGTCCGACCGCTCGTCCCCGATGACCTCGAGGCCGCCGAGCGACTGGGCCGCCTCGCGTTCGGCGGGTCGGGCCCTCCATCCGTCACGACCGAAATGCCGCCTGGGCGATCCTCCTGGGGAGCGTTCGAGAACGGCCAGCTGGTGGCCAAGGCGACCGACCTCCACCACGAGCAGTGGTGGGATGGAGCCGCGGTCCCAGCTGCGGGGATCGCGGGGGTCGCCGTGCTGCCCGAGCATCGCGGCAGAGGACTCGCCCGCTCCCTCCTGGGGCACCTGCTCGGTGCCGCTCGAGATCGGGGGGCCGCAGTGTCGAACCTGTACTGCACGAGCGCCGCGGTCTACCGATCCCTCGGCTACGAGGTCACGGGCGCACTCCGCACGATGGAGCTCCCCACGCTGGCTCTCAATCGAGCCCGACCGGACGCGCCGAGCAGCCTCCGAGCCGGAGAGCCGGCCGACCTGAGCGCAGTGCAGCAGCTGTACGAGGAGGTAGCCCGCACGGGCAACGGGATGCTCACTCGAAGGGGCTCCCCATTTCCCCCTCCGCCCGATGGGCAGCTGCCGCTCGGCGTGGACGGGCTGACCCTGGTCGAACAGGACGGCCGGCTGGTCGGCTCAGCCACCTGGCGGCGCGGCGCCGGCTATGGCGACGACGCCGTCTTGCGGGTGCCCGACCTGTTGGCGGTGAACCGCGATGCGGCCTCCCAGTTGTGCGCGGTGTTGGGGTCGTGGGCGACGGTCACCCCAACCGTGTGGCTGCGGGTGTTGGCGTGGCCCGACCCAGTGCAATCGGTGCTGCCCATGGAGCGGCTGCGGGTCCGCCGACTCGATACCTGGATGCACCGGCCGGTCGATCTGCTGGCGGCGGTGGGCGCTCGAGGCTGGTCGATCGGCACCAAGGCTGCGATCACGTTCCGGCTCCGAGATCCGTTGCTCGAGTGGAACGACCGCACCTGGCGACTGGAAGCGGCCGACGGGACGGTCCTCCTTTCGCCTGTTGACGCTCCCGACTCGACGGTCGCCGAGCTCCACGTCCGCGGCTGGTCTCTCTTGTGGTGCGGTTCGGCCCGCGCTCGCCACCTGCGAGCGAGCGGATGGCTGAGCGGGGGAACCGCAGCGGACGACCTGGTCCTGGACACGATGTTCGGCCCTGGCGGGCCCGCGGGGTTGCTCGACTACTTCTGATTCCATCCAGGTGCAGATGCGGTTCGCCATCCGACACCGCGTGCGGTACCTCACCTTCCCGCCTGCCGCCACCGAGTACTACCGAGGTGGCATGTTCGGCCGTGGCCCAACATGTCTCGAAGCCCGGTCACACCGAGACCGGTAACAGGTCAATCGTGTCTTCACTGAATCATCTGCTGGTCGCCGCAGCGAGCAAGGAGTCGCACGAGCTGACGTCGCTCCCTCTCGGACAGCTTGGCGAAGGTCGGGCTGTCCGCCGTGGTTGCCAGCAGTCGGTCGCGGGCCCGACGCCCCGTTGAGGTCAGTGCGATTGCCTTCATGCGTCGATCGTTGCTGTCGGGGCACGACTCGACAAGACCCCGCGCTTCGAGCCGATCGACCAGCAGGGTGACATTCGACGGGTCGCAGTGCAGTCGGGCGGCCAAGGTCCGGCGGGATTGGGGACCTTCGGCCGGATCCAGCTGCCAGACGAGGTCGGCAAGCGCCTCGGTGAGATCCAACTCCCGCAACATCGCGCCCACCGATCGTTGCAAGGAGCCGTGAACGTTGTAGATGCCCTCGGCCAGCGCATAACCCAAGGGCGGGGACGGAGCCGACCCGGCGGTAGCCATGCAGGCGATTTTATGTGGACTACTCACTAGTTGACAACCTCACGCGTCTGGAGCAAACTGCGTGAGGACATCACATAAATCCCGGCCGATAAGCGTCGGCGTCGGCGCTGGCGGATCCACTGGGTATCAGGGCGAATCACGGCTCCCGAAGCATCGCTTCGCTCTTGGGTCCGGTCGACGCCGCGAGTCACGAACGAGAAGATTCCGAGGTCACGGTATGAAGATCGTCATCTTTGGAGGGACGGGACGCACTGGGCGGGAGGTGGTCCGGTTAGCGATCCAAGGCGGTGACGAGGTCTCGGTCTTGGCGCGGTCGGTGTCCTCGCTCGGCGTCGAGCACCCCCGACTGCGGGTGTCGGCCGGCGACGTGACCGA
This sequence comes from uncultured Actinomycetes bacterium, assembly GCA_963833735.1. Classification (GTDB taxonomy): domain Bacteria; phylum Actinomycetota; class Acidimicrobiia; order Acidimicrobiales; family RAAP-2; genus DATNIB01. The sequence goes on from CAWHYR010000021.1 coordinate 57,454, forward strand.
CGCGGGCGCGGTCGCCGAGATTGTTGCGGGCCAGGACGCGGTGGTGAGCGCGCTGGGGATCACGCGAGGGCCACAGAACACTGTCTGTACCGACGGCGTCGCCAACATCGTCGCGGCGATGACCGCGCGAGGGGTCCGTCGGCTCGTGGTGGTGAGCGCCTTCGGCGCTGCTGACAGCCACGACCGCTCTCTCTACAGCCGCCTGGTTTGGCTGGCCAAGAGAGCGAATATGCAGGATAAGGAGACGATGGAGCAGGTCGTCCGCTCGAGCGGCCTCGACTGGACGATCGTCCGTCCGCCGGCACTGGGCAACGGACAGGCGAGCGGCGCCTATGAGACCAGCGCCGATCTGCGGATGCGGGTCACGTCGCGGGTCAACCGCGCTGATCTCGCTGACTTCATGCTGCGCGAGGTCCACCGGCCGACCTTCGTCGGCGCCGCGCCCGGGATACGCGCATGAGCTCGCCTGCCGAGGCCGTCGAACCCTGGAGCGTCCGGGGACGCACCTGCATGGTCACCGGGGCGAGTGGCGGGATGGGCCGAGAACTCGCTTCGAGTCTGGCTCGGCGCGGCGCGAACGTGGTGATGGTCTGCCGCGACGCGGACAGGGGCGGTGCGGCCCGTGACGCGATCATCGAGTCGACCGGGAACAACTCGGTCGAGCTGTTGTTGGCCGACCTCTCCGATCAGGCGGCCATCCACCGGATGACCGGCGAGTTCCTCGACCGTCACGACCGGCTCCACGTGCTGATCAACAATGCCGGCGCCCATGTCATGCGCCGCCAGCTCAGCGTCGACGGAGTTGAGATGAACCTGGCGGTCAACCACCTCTCGGCGTTCGTGCTGACCAACCAGCTGCTGCCGACGCTGATGGTCAGTGGCCCGGCACGAATCGTGAACGTGACCTCCCGATCCATGGCCAAGTCGATAGACCTGGACAACCTCAACTGGGATCACGACTTCGCCCCGTGGCCCGCATACGGTCAGGCGAAACTGGCGATGGTGTTGTGCTCCTACCGGCTCGCCAGGGAGCTCGCCGCGACGGATGTCGTCGTCAACGCCGTCCACCCCGGCCTGACCGCGACCGACATTGTCGACGACATCGCGTCGCCACGCCTGCGGCCCATCCTCCCAATCGTCAAAGCGGGCCTGCTCTCGCCCGAGCACGGAGCCCGGGCCGCGCTCCGCCTGGCGACCAGCGCGGACGTGACCGGAGTGACTGGTGCGTACTTCATGCGCGGGCGGCGCCGGCCCTCTGTGGCCGTGTCCTATGACCTCGACGTCCAGAACAGGACCTGGCAGGCATCGACCGAACTCGTGGCCGCACCGCTGACGGGAAAACCCAGGTCCGATTCATGAGGCGCCGTCTGCCTCGGGCCCACCAGTGCCCCTCGGTGCGGCTGCTCGAACTCCGCGGGCGGCAAGTCGGGGCGTACGAGGCCGGCGCCGCTCGTTCCAGGAGGTGAACCAGCGGCCCTGGCCAGGTCGGGTTGTTCCATCGTCGGTGGTGGTCGCCGTTGTAGGTCGACCGATCACCGTCTCAGGTCGGGTTGGCCACCGGGGCGGTTGGCCTCGCGCCGGCCGTGCACGCTCGCGGATCCCACGGCTGGAGCTTCGAGGTGGGGGCTGACGGGGTCGCGATCGCGGCCACGGCTGGGGCGGTCGTCTCCGTACTGGCGGGGGTCGTCGAAGCGGCGGAACCACCACCTGTTCCGGTGGTCGTCGGCGGGACCGTCGGGGCATTGACGGCGAACTGCGTGCCGGTGACGACCGTGACCTGAGCACCGTCGGCTACCTGGCTCGGGTCGTAGGCCATGATGACCGACCCCGTCATAGAGCGGACCACCGCTTCGGCGGCGGCCTCGACGGCCGGCGCGCGGGACCCGTAGTAGACGACGGTCTCGGCCACGTCGCCGGTCGCCGGGGTGTCGCCGACGCCGACCGTGTGGAAGCCGAGCGCGGCGAGCGCGGTGGCGGTGTCGGTGGCCTGGTTGTCGACACCACTCCCGTTCATCACCGACACCGTGACCGCCGAGTGGCGCGGCAGCGGCAGCCCGGTCATGGAGTCGATGTTCGGCCCGATACCGAGCACCTGGTCAATGGCGTCCTGGTCCTGCGCCTGCGCCGGGAATTCGACCTCTCCATACGACGAGCCCTGGAAGATGAGGTCTCCGGACGCCCCCTCCGGATCGGTCACCTCGGCCACCGGCAGGGTGAGTTGGGGCACCGCGTTGATGTTGACCGAGTGGAAATCGAGAACGAGGTCCGCCATGTCGGTGACGGACCACGACTGGTCGAAGGTGAGATCGCCCTTCACCGAATTGATGAGGCTCAGGTCGCTGATCGGGTTCCCGAGCCCCCGCTTGGCCACCGCGGCTGCCAACACCCGGAGGAACTCGTGATCACGGCGGATGCGAGCCAGATCGCTCTGTGCCTCTTGCGGCCACGAGAAGGGGTCGTCGGCATCGTTCCCTGGGGCGTCGTACTGCAGGTGGCGGGCCCGCACCACTTCGAGAGCCTGTGTGCCGCTCAGGTGGACGCACGCGGCTGCCTCAACGTTCAGGTCCGACTCCTGGTCGAAGACGGACATCGGGAACGACATGTTGATTCCCCCGAGGGCGTCCACGACGTTGGCGAACTGGTCGAAATTGAGCGAGACCGCATGCTGGATCGGGATCCCGAAGTCCTCCTCGATCGCGGCCACGACCTGGGTCAGTCCCTGGTAGAGGCCGGCGTCGACCTTGCCCGCCCCGCTGCTGCGGGCGTTGAGGATGAACAGATCGCGCGGAATGGAGAGCAGCGCCAGCCGGTGGTGCTTCGGGTCGACGTGGAGGATCATGATCACGTCGCTGTTGACGCCGTTCACCCCCTGCGAGCAAAGACCGTAGGCGGGGTTCTGCACGGTCAGTGCGCAGCGCGAGGTGGAACCCGCCATCAAGATGTTCTCCGTGGCGGCTTCCTGCCCGGTCGTGAGCGCGCCGTGTAGCCCCTTCACGTTCACCCGGTTGAGATCGTGCGTCAGGTAGTAGAGGTATCCCGCTCCGCCACCGATCAGGACCAGCAGCACCACCAGGCCGATCAGGACCCCCCGTCGGATTCGGTGCCGGCGACGGCGCCGGGTGGCCGCCTGGCGCCGTGCGGCCCGGCTGCCTTCCGAGCGGGGCGTCTCCTCGCCCATGGTCGTGAGCCCGGCCTCATCGGCGGCTCCCCGGGTGGCCGGCACATTCCTGACGGGTTTCTGCCGGTCCGCCGCGGTCCGCCCACTCATCAGGTTTCCGAGCGCACGCAACCCGTCCTGATTGGGCGACGGGCCCTGCTGACCTTGGCGAGGGGGTTTCCGGTCGCGCCCCTGTCGGCCGCGTCCGGGCATGAAGGACAGAGCGTAACAATCGGCGCTGCTTCGTCCGGGTCACCCGGTAGGGCGGTCACGCACCAGATTCACCACGCGGGGACGTCCTCTTCGGCCAATCGAACCTATCCCCCGTCAATGGTCCACCGGCGGTGCAACCGCGCTCGGCGGCTGCTGCAAGGGCATGGGGACCCGCGCCACCACCACGTCGGTCCGCGTCCGCAGGGCCGCCGAGAGCACCAGGTCGGTTTGGTTGTGCAGGATCCGGTAGCGGAAGTGATCCGGGATGACGACGGGGATGAGCACCACGATCTGCTGGTCGCTGTGCCTCTCGCGCCTCGATCGATGAAGGCAACGATCGGCTCGACCACCGACGCGAACTCAGTGTGCAGGACCTGGAGCCTTACGCCGGGGTCCCACTCGGCCCACTCGCGCTCGAGCGCTTCCGCATCACTCTGGTCGTCATCGCCTCCGTCGTTCACCACGGACACCGCGACGACCTCCTGTCCGAGCGACAGCGCCTCGGAGATGGCGTGTCGGGTCAATCGCGACACGTTGGCAACCGGAACGATCACCAGCGTCCGCTTTCCCGTTGGCTTGTCGGGCACGGTGCCGACGCCCAACTCCAGCGCGGCACGGTTGTAATAGGCGCGGATGCGGATGAAGAGGAAGACGAAGGTCGGGACGGCGATGACGACCACCCATGCGCCGTCGACGAACTTCGAAATGAGGAAGATCACCGTGGCGAGCGCCGTGATAACCGCACCGAAGCCGTTGACGGCGGCGCGGTAGTGCCAGCGAGGTGGTCGGGTGCGCCACCAGTGGACGACCAGTCCGGCCTGGGAGAGGGTGAACCCGGTGAACACTCCGATGGCGAAGAGCGGGATCATCTCGTTGGTGTTCCCGCCGACGGCGATCAAGAGCCCCGCGGACAAACCGGCCAGCACCCAGATGCCGTTGGCGAACACCTGTCGGTCGCCGCGCAGCGAAAAGAGATGGGGCAGGTAGTTGTCCCGTGCCAGCAGGCTGGCCAGGATCGGAAGGCCGCCGAACGAGGTGTTCGCGGCCAGGGCGAGCACGATGGTGATCGTGAGGGACACGACGTAGTAGGCCCAGTGCCGACCCACGGCCATCCCCATGATCTGACTGAGGACGGTCTGATTCGATCGAGGACCGATATGCCAGCGGCGGGCTAAGACAGCCAGCCCGAGCAGCATGGTTCCGAGGATGACTCCGAGCAGCAGCTCTGTTCGCTTGGCCCGGGTCACCCGGGGCTGTTTGAAGAGCGGGACGCCGTTGGCGATCGCTTCCACGCCGGTGAGCGCGCTGCAGCCCGCGGAGAATGCCTTCAGCACCAGCAGCACGCCGACGGCCTGCAGTCCATGGGTCGCCAACAGCGAACGACCGGGTTGCGGTGCATGCAGCCGCCAGGGGGTGGACCAGCCCGATGCCGATGATGACCAGCAAACCGATGATGAACAGCATCGTGGGGAGCAGAAAGGCCCGGGCGGCGTCGCCGAGCCCCCGCAGGTTCATGAGCGTGATGACCGCCAGGAAGGCCAGGCAGAGAGGGACCGTGGCCGACGACAGGCTCGGAAAGGCCGAAGTCAGCGCCCCCACACCCGCCGCGATGGACACCGCCACCGTGAGCGTGTAGTCGACGATCAGCGATGCACCGGCGACCAGGCTGGCCCGCGCACCCAGGTTGGCGCGGGACACCGCGTACGCACCACCGCCACCCGGATAGGCGTCGATCACCTGACGGTAGGAGAAGACCAGAATGGCCAGCAGGGCCACGATGGCCAGCGTGATCGGGAGGACCACGTGCAGTGCCCCGGCCCCGGCCACGGCGAGCACGACGATGATCGCCTCGGGGCCGTAGGCGACCGAGGTCAGGGCATCGAGCGACAGCGCGGACAGCCCCTCGACCGGGGTGATCTGTTCCTTGGCGGCCTCGCTTCTGCGCAGCGGCCGACCGATGAGGACGTTCCAGACAGAACGTCCGGGTGGTCCAAATCGGTCCCCTCGATCGGCCACGCCCGCATGGTATGGGACGGACGCGGGCGAACCGCGGGCGGCGAGGAGCCTCACAACCGTGCCCGGCGGCGCCCGATCAGGCGGGTGGGCGCCCCCACCGGGCCGGTCGGCCCGGCCTGTGTGGTAACGATGGATCGTGGGCACAAAGGTCGGAGCGACACCCCCGGATGCCTTCGACCTCGCCCGTCTGGTCGACGAGCACGTCCCGGCCGACGATCGCGAGGTGCAGGCCAAGGCGCGTTTCGTGCTCGAGCTGGCCCGCCTGAGCGACCCCTGCAACCAGTCGGCCGATCCGGTGCACGTGACCGCCTCGGCCCTCGTCGTCGGCCCCCGCGGCACCCTTTTGCACCTCCACCGCCGGCTGCGGCGCTGGCTGCAGCCGGGCGGGCATCTCGAGGACGGCGAGCCCCCTGAGGAGGCGGCCGTGCGCGAGGTGCGCGAGGAGACGGGCCTCGACGCCGTCCACCCCGAGCCCGGACCCTGCCTCGTGCGCCTCGACGTGCACCCGGCCGCGCTGGGCCACACGCACCTCGACTTCTGCTACCTACTCGTCGTCGGGGACCTGAACCCGCGGCCGGGTCCCGGAGAGAGCACGGCGGTGCGCTGGTTCGGCTGGGCCGAGGCCGAGGCCGTGGCCGACGAGGGCCTGGCTGGCGCCATCCGCACGGTGCGCGCCCGGGTCGAGGCCGACCCGCAACTCGCCGTCGCGCCGCCGGCCCGGGGCAGGCGATGACGGTCGACGAAGCGGGTGCGACCGGCGCCCTGCCCCGGCTGCTCGGCGTCCAACAGGTCGACACCGCGATCGCCCAACACGAGCACCGCAAGGTCTCGCTCCCGGAGCGCACCGCGCTGGGCGCGCTCGAGCGCGAGGCCGGCGGGTTGCGGCGGCGGGTGGCCGAGGTCGACGGCGAACGCCAACTGCTCCTCGACCGCCAGGGGGAGCTCGAGGAGCAGACCGCCTCCATCACGGCGCGGCGTCGCACACTCGAGGAGCGCCTCTACAGCGCTCGTGGCGTGGCCGGGCGGGAGCTCGCCCAGATGGAGGCCGAGATCACCCAGCTCAACCACCGGCGGGCCGAGATCGAAGAGGTCGAACTGCAACTGCTGGTGGACCAGGAGCCGCTGGACGCCGAGATCGCGGACGCCGAGAAGCGGCTGAGCGACCTGGACGGCGACGCGACGACGCTGCGCCGGGCGGTGGCGGCGGCCGACGTCGAGATCGACAGCGAGCTGGCGCGGCTCCGCCGCCTCCGCGCCGAGGCGGTGGTCGGGATCCCGGCCGAGCTCCTCGAGCGCTACGAGCTGCTGCGCGCGCGCCTCGGTGGAGTGGGGGCGGCCCGCCTCGTCGGCAACCAGTGCGGCGGCTGCCACCTCGAGCTCTCGTCGGTCGAGGTGGACCACATCCGGCGTATGCCCCCCGACGAGGTCGTGACCTGCGATCAGTGCGGCCGCATCCTCGTGCGCGAGGCGGCGGTCCCCCCGCCCCCCTGACCCGATGCTCGTCCTCGTGCGTCACGGCGAGTCCGAGGCGAACGCCGCCGGGCTCCTGCTCGGCCGGACCGACTCTCCGTTGAGCGACCACGGGGCGCGGCCAGGCGGCGGCGCTCGGACCCCTGCTCGGCGCCGTGCACCGCGTCGTCTCGAGCCCCCTCGTGCGGGCGCGCCGGACGGCGGCCGCCCTCGACGCGGCGACCGAGGTCGAGATCGACGAGCGATGGGTGGAGGTCGACTACGGGGCCTACGAGGGCCAGCCCCTCAGCGCCGTCCCGGCCGAGGTCTGGCGGCGTTGGCGGAGCGATCCGCACTTCCGGCCGCCGGGGGGCGAGACGCTCGGCGAGCTGGCGACCCGGGTGCACGCCGCCTGCGACGAGCTGTTCGCCGAACCCGGACGCGGGGCGCGGGCCGAGGGCGGCGACGTCGTGGTGGTCAGCCACGTCTCTCCCATCAAGGCGGCGGTCGCCTGGGCGCTGCGCAGCGACGAGCCGCTCGACTGGCGGCTGCACCTGTCCACTGGGTCGATGACCCGTATCGGTTGGGGAACCGATGGGCCGGTGCTGCACGGGTTCAACGTGGTGCCCCCCGCGGGCTGAATCTCGACCCCTGTTTGGACAGGCACATGATGTAGGGCGGTTCGATGGCACAGATCGTCACCCTCTTGTTCACGGACCTCGTTGGATCCAGCGCGCTGCTCGACGAGCTGGGCGACGTCGCCGCGGATGAGGCTCGCAGGACGCACTTCGCCCTCCTCCGGGAGGTCGTGGCGGATTCAGGCGGGGAGGAGGTCAAGAACCTCGGCGACGGGCTCATGGTCGTGTTCCCGAGCGCCGTCGGTGCTGTCCTTTGCGCGATCGGCATGCAGCGGGCGATCGAGCGTCACAACGCCCACGTCGCGACGACCAACCTCGGAGTTCGTGTCGGGTTGCACGTCGGCGAGCCAATCCAGGACGAGGACGACTACTTCGGCACACCGGTTGTCGTGGCCAAGCGGCTCTGCGATTCGGCGACGGCGGGCCAGATCGTCGCTTCAGGGCTTGTGCAGGGGTTGGTTGCCTCACGAGCAGGCTTCATCTTCCGCCCCATCGGTGACGTGATCCTCAAGGGCATGAGCGAGCCGGTCGACGGCTTCGAGGTCGTCTGGTCCGAGCAGTCGGGGGGAGGGGACCCCGGCGGTTCCCCCGACGGGTCGAGGATCCAGACGGTGGGTCGAGAGGATGAGCTGGAGCAACTCGAGGGCGAGCTGTCGCGCGGTATACCGGGCAGCTGCGCGCCGTGCTTCTCGTCGGCGAACCCGGCGTCGGGAAGACCCGGTTGGCGATGGAGCTGGCCCGACGCCACGCCACCGAAGTGGTGACGCTGACGGCACGCGCCTACCCGCTGGGCGCGACGGCCTCGCTCGGGCTGTGGGTCGAGGGTCTGGAGCGACACCTGCGCGGACTGGAGCGGTCGGAGGTGGCGACACTGTGCGCGGGCGACCTGGACGACCTGGCCGCGCTGCTGCCCTCGGCTCGGGCGGCGAAGGGGGGCGGCGACAACGAAGAGCCGCCCCGCATCCGTCTCCTCGGTGCGTTGGCCCGGCTCCTGGGCAGGCTCAGCGCGCAGATGCCTGTGGTGATCGTGCTCGACGATGTCCACCTGGCGGACGGGTCGTCATGGGAGGCGCTGAGTTACCTCACGCGGAACCTGATCGACTGCCGCATCCTGCTCTTGCTGGCGGCCCGTCCGGCGGAGCTCGCGGAAGATCGCGTTGCCAACAACGTGCTGCTCGGATTGGAACAAGAGGGACTGCTCCGACGGCTGGCCGTCGCGGCGTTCTCGGTTGGCGACATCCGGTCCCTCGCCGAGTCGGTGATCGGCGGCCCGGTGCCCGACGTGCTCGTGGATTGGTTGATGGAACGGGCGAAGGGCAGCCCGCTGTTCGTCGTCGGCCTGCTGCGAGCGCTCGTCGACGAGAGTGCGGATCTCGAGCATCCCGTGCTCCGGTCCCTGCCCGAGGATCTGGCGGAACGAGTAGAGGCCCGCGTCGGCCGACTCGACGCCCCCGCCAGGGCGGCTCTCGAACTCATGACCGTGGTCGGCTATCGCGCCGAGCTGTCCGACCTGGTCCGGCTCAGCGGGAAGTCACTGGACGAGCTCGCCCCGATTCTCGAGCGGCTCGTGCGGAACCGGTTGGTCTCCGAGATCGAAGCCGGTCGCGACCTCAGCTATGAGATCGACCACCCCTTGATCCAAGAGGCGATCTATCAGGGCATCGGTGGCGCCCGGCGGCGCGCCCTGCACCGCCATGCCGCCCGGGTGCTGGTCGAGGCCGGCCGCCTCGGCGCGGCCGCTCCCCACTTCGTGCGGGCGGCCGAGCCCGGTGACGACGAGGCGATCGACGCGCTCTGCGAGGCGCTGCGCCAGGCCGAGGGTCGCCAGCACCACCGAGAGGCGCTCGCCCTCCTCGACGCCCTCTTGGAGTTGGTCCCCGGGGGCGACCGGCGCTGGCTCCATGTGCTCGGCGCCATGCCGCTCCAACCCGAATGGGTGGTGGACCACCGCGCCGATGTCGGTGCCGAAACCGGTGTTCGGGCCATGCGCGCCATCGAGCAGGTTCTGGAGCGTTCATCCGACTCGTCGGCCCGAGCCGCCGTGAAGTTCAACCTGGGCAGCCTGCTGGCCTGGGCGATGGGGCAGGTCGACGAGGGCCGGCGGCTGGTCGACGAAGCGCGGGCGCTGTTCGAGGCAAACGGCGAAACCCGAGAGGCGCTCCTGTGTGCGAGCGAGCTGAGCTACCTCGTCGCACTGTCAGGAGACGCCGCGGGTCACGAGGCAGGTGCGCGGACGGTGCTGGCGGCGGGCGTCGAGACCGGCGATCGACTGGTCGAGCTCCAGGCACTGTGCTCGCTGGCCTGGGCATTGCTGGTCGCCGGCCAGCTGGAACAGGCTCACGCGATCATCGGCCGGGCCGGCGCGCTCGCCCGCGAGACCGACAAGGCCTACCGAACCACGTACCTGGTCGCCCTGCAGGGCATGGTCGTCGCGTTGCTGGGTCGCATCGACGAGGCCCACTCGCTGCTCGAGGACGCCATGGCCGGCAATCCGGCCTTCCGCGACACCTATCTCCTCGACTGCACGGCCGTCGTGGACTGGCTCGCCGGTGACCTGCACGGCGTGGTCAGTGCCTTCCGAGATCAGGTCGCCGGGAGCGGCGGGATCAGTCGGCGCCGGGCGATGGGCGGCGCCCATGCCACCATCGCTCTCACCGAGCTCGGACGTGAGTCGGAGGCCGCTGACGTGCATGCCTCGGTGGACGCGGTGTTCGGCGGACGGGAATGGTGGTTGCACAGCCACCTCCCTCACTGGGTCGGCGGTGCATCGGCCGCCATGCGCGGCGGCCGGGGTGACGGGAATTCAATCCTGCGCACCACGGCTGTCCGAATGACCGAGTTGGGCTTTTGGAACTGGGCGCGTTTCGCGCTGGCGGATCTGGCCGAGGGGGCGGCCGACGCCGGCGACGCCGATGCCGGATCAGAGGCCGAGCGTCTCGCCACCTCCGACCCGTGGCCGTCGGACGCCGAGTCGCAGGTTGCCTTGCGTCGGTTCACCGAGGGGGCAGCCGCCCTTTCCCGGCATGATCAGGCCGGAGCCATCGCGTTGCTCGAACCGGTCGCCGTCTCGTTCGCCGCCGTGGGCTGGCCGCTGTTCGAGGGCCGCACCCACGCGCTCCTCGGCCACGCGCTGGCCACCAGTGACCGGGCCCGGGCGATCGAGTCGTTCCAAGTCGCAGCCGACCGATTCGACAGCTGTGGCGCCGTTGTCCGTCGAGACCGGGCGCTCGCTGCGCTCGGCGGTCTCGGGACCAGGGGTCGGAGGACCAGGACCGCCATAACCGGTCCCGGCGCGCTGACCAGGCGTGAACGCGAGGTGGCTCGACTGGCGGCGCAGGGCTGCTCGGCGAAGGAGATCGGCGAGCAGCTCTTCATCGGAGAGCGGACGGTCGAGACGCATCTGGCCAACGCGTACGCCAAGCTCGGGATCGGATCCAAGGTCGAGCTGGTCAAGATGGCACCCCAGCTCGGCCTCTGAGCGCTGGCCCCCGTCGCGGGACCGGCTCTCCGTACCGGGGTTCCGTACTGGCCCGGAGGCCAAATCCGGCCCGCATCCTTATCGTGAGTCCCGGTCCTACCAACCGAAAGGGGCACCCGATGAGTGTCTTGACTGCGGAGATCCTCGACAGTTGTGCCGAGCGCACCGCCACCTACGACCGGGAGAACCGGTTCTTCACCGAGGACTTCGAGGAGCTCCGCCGCAGCGGCTACCTGCTGTCGGCGGTACCGACGGAGCTCGGCGGCCTCGGGCTGAGCCTGGCCGAGGTCTGCCGGCGAGCAGCGCCGGCTCGCTCACCGGTCGCCGGCGACCGCGCTGGCCACCAACATGCACCTCTACTGGACCGGCATCGCCGCCGACCTCTGGCGGTCCGGCGACAAGAGCCTGGCCTGGTTGTTGGAGGAGACCGTCGGTGGCGAGGTGTTCGCGGCCGGGCACGGGGAGGCCGGCAACGACTTCCCGGTGCTCATGTCCTCGGCGCGGGCCGAGCGGGTCGACGGGGGCTACCGGATCTACGCCCACAAGATCTTCGGCTCGTTGACGCCCGTGTGGACGCGACTGGGCCTGCACGCCATGGACCTGTCCGATCCCGACAATCCGAAGGTGGTCCACGCCTTCCTGCCCCGCGAGGCCGACGGCTACAACATCGTGGAGACCTGGGACACGCTCGGCATGCGAGCGACGCGCAGCGACGACACGATCATCGACGGGGCGTTCGTGCCGGACCACTACGTCGCCCGGGTCGTTCCGGCCGGGCTGCCCGGCGTCGACGCGTTCGTGCTGGGCATCTTTGCCTGGGCCGAACCGACCTTCGCCAGCATCTACCTCGGCCTGGCCGAGCGGGCCATGGAGCTCGCGATCGCCGGTCTGCAGAAGAAGACGTCGGTGGCCATGGGCGGCCGGAGCATGGCCTACAACCCCATGGCGCAGTACGCCGTCGCCGAGATGGGTATCGAGTTCGAGAGCATCGCCGCCCACGTGGAGCGGGTGGCGGCCGACTGGTCCGCCGGTGTCGACTACGGCCCGGCGTGGGCCATAAAGCTGGTCGCCGCGAAGTACAAGGCGGTCGAGGGCGCGAAGCGCATCGTCGACGTGGCCATGGATCTCTCGGGTGGCTCGGGCATGTTCAAGGGAAACGAGCTCGAGCGGATCTACCGTGATGTGCGCTGCGGCGGGTTCCACCCTGCCAACAGCTCGACCGTGCACGAGATCATCGGAAAGGGCCTCCTGGGCAACTTGGGTGAGACACCCCGGTGGTGACCGCCCCCCGAGAAGTCGTGGCCACGCAACGGCCATGAGTCAGCTGACGCGCTGGATTGACACCAGCGGTGGAGGCGCATAGCCCACAGCCGGGCAGCCCGTGCGACCTGTCGGGATCTGCGTCAGGCTCTGGACCATGCGAGACCTCGCGGGCCGGGTGGCGGTAGTGACGGGGGCGGCGAGCGGCATCGGCCTCGGGATCGCCGAGGCGATGGTCGACGCGGCGATGGCGGTGATGCTGGCCGACGTCGACGAGGCGCGCCTTCTGCGCGAGCGCGGCCGCCTCGCCGCCCGGGGTGCGCGGGTCGCGGCCATGGTGGTCGACGTGGGCGATCCGACCCGGGTCGACGCACTCCTCGACGCCGCCATCGCCGAGTTCGGGGCGCTGCACGTGCTCTGCAACAACGCCGGCATCATCCGGCCGGGGCGGACCTGGGAACTGTCGCTCGACGACTGGGAGGCCGTGCTGCGGGTGAATCTGCTCGGCGTCGTCCACGGGGTGCGGGCCTTCGTGCCGCGCCTCCTCGCATCGGGGGACGAGGGGCACGTGGTGAACGTCGCCTCGATGGCGGCCGTGGTGCCCGTGCCCGGCATCGGCCCGTACAACGTCTCCAAGCACGGCGTCCTGGCGTTGAGCGAGGCTCTGCACGCGGAGCTCGCCCTCGCCGGAGCGCCGATCGGGGTGACCGTGGTCATGCCGGGCCGCGTCCGCACGCGGCTCGGGCGGCCGCTCGACGCACCCGAGCCGGGCCCGTCGGAGGACCCGCCGCTGGAGCCCGGCGAGATCGAGCCCGCCGAGGTGGGCACAGCGGTGATCGACGCGATCCGTGCGGACCAGCTGCACCTCTTCACGCATCCCGAGCGGTTGGGCGAGGTCGTGGCCCGCTTCGCCAGGATCACGGGCGCGGCCACCGGCTGAGCCGAGGAGCGCTCCGGCGTCCACAGGGCCGGGGTTCGGACGGCGCCCCCTGTGACACACTCGGCCGCTACGGGAAGTTCGCTCGGAGATGGGGAGGAACGATGCACACACGCGCGCTCGGAACGCAGGGTCTCGTGGTTTCCGCCATCGGGCTCGGGTGCATGGGGATGAGCCAGTCCTACGGCGAGAGCGACGAGGCCGAGAGCACGGCCACGCTCGAGCTCGCCCTCGACCTCGGGGTGACGCTGTTCGACACGGCCGACGTCTACGGGCCCTTCACGAATGAGGTGCTGGTGGGCCGGGTGCTGGCGCCGCGGCGCGACGAGGTGGTGATCGCCACCAAGTTCGGCAACGAGCGACGCGACGACGGGACCTGGGCCGGGGTGAACGGGCGCCCCGACTACGTCCACGCCTGTTGCGACGCGTCGCTCCGCCGACTGGGCACCGACCGCATCGACCTCTACTACCAGCACCGGGTCGACCCCTCGGTGCCGGTCGAGGAGACGTTCGGCGCCCTGGGCGAGCTGGTCGAGGCCGGCAAGGTGCGGTTCCTCGGGATCTCAGAAGCGGCGCCCGACACGATCGCCCGCGCCCACCGGACGCATCCGGTCAGCCGCGGTGCAAAGCGAGTACTCCCTCTTCACCCGCGACCCCGAGGACGGCGTGCTCGCGCGCTGCCGGGAGCTCGGGATCGGGTTCGTGCCCTTCAGCCCGCTCGGGCGCGGCATGCTGTCCGGCGCGCTCACGAGCGCCGAGCAGTTCGAGCCCGGCGACTTCCGGCGGGGATCGCCGCGGTTCAGCGAGAAGAACTTCGACGCCAACCTCGCTACCGTGCGGCGCCTGGGCGAGCTGGCCCAGGACAAGGGGGTGACCCCGGCGCAGCTGGCCCTGGCCTGGGTGCTCGACCGCGGCCGGGACATCGTGCCCATCCCCGGGACCAAGCGCCGGCGCTACCTCGAGGAGAACGTGGATGCGCTCGAGATCGAGCTGAGCGACGAGGACCGCGCCGTGATCGAGGACATCGCGCCGGTCGGTGTGGCGGCCGGCGACCGCTACGCACCCGACCAGATGCGGCGGGTCAACCTCTAAGGATCCCGGCGGACCGACCGGCGCTCGACGATCCGTCCCTCCTCGAGGACGACGGCCTCGTCGAAGCCCCCCAGGTCGTCTGCGTCGTGGGTGACGAGGAGGACGCTGCGATCGTCGGACGCCGCCAGCACGTCGGCCAGCAGCTGCTCGGCCAGCGGCCGTTGCAGGCCGACCGTCGGTTCGTCGAGGACGAGCACCGGCGCCCCGAACAGGAGGGCACGGGCGAGGGCGATGCGCTGGCGCTGGCCGCCCGACACCATGGCGCCGTGCTCGCCTACCGCGGTGTCGAGGCCGGCGGGCAGCGAGGCGACCCACTCGGTCAGCTGGGACTGGTTGAGCGCGGCCGCGATGGCGTCGTCACCCGCCGCGGGGGCGCCGAGGGTGACGTTGTGCCGGATCGATCCGGCGAAGAGGTCGGCCGACTGGTCCAACAGGCCGAACACGCGGCGCGAGTCGCGCTGGGCCAGCCGATCGAGGGGGATCGCGCCGATCGCGCCAGCGCCCGCCTCGAGCGGCCAGAACCGCAGCAGGGCCCCGACGACGCTGCTCTTCCCCGAACCGCTGCGACCGACGACGGCCACACGCGCGTGGGGCTCGACGGTGAGGGTCACCTCGTCGAGCCGCGGGGGAGCTCGGGGCGGTAGCGGAGGCTGGCCCGGTCGAGCGTGATGGTCGGGCAGCCCTCCGGCAGCTCGGCGCGCACCGACGGCGGGGGGTCGACCACCGGCGCCGGGCGGTCGGCCACGGCGAGGAGGCGCCGTCCCGCCGAGAGGGCATCGGCCAGCCCGAGCGCCGCGGCGGAGACGCCGCGCACCGGTTCGAACGCACCGAGCGCGGTCAGCGGGAGGACGGCGAGCATGATCCCTTCGAGCTGGTGCCGGCGCACGGCGGCCACGGCCAGCGCCAAGGTGGCGACGACGGCCGCGCCTAGGCAGGCGAGCGTGAGCGCGGAGGCCGCCGCCGTGGCGAGCACCCGCCGTCTCGCCTGTCGCTCGAGGAGCACGCCCTCGGCGTCGATGCGTTCGAGCGCGGCGTCGACCCGGCCGAAGGCGAGCAGCTCGGGCGCGCCCTGCACGAGGTCGACGACATCGGCCGAGAGGTCGGCCCGTCGGGAGCGCTCGCCCTCGCGCGGGCGACCGGCCACGGCGAGGAGCGGTGATCCGACCAGCGCCACGAGGAGCGAGGCGCCGAGGACGAGGCCGGCGGCCGGGAGCAAGAGCCCTTCGACCACGACCGCCAGGGCCGAGACGCTGATCGCCACGATGAGGGGGTTGAGCCCCCGCAGGTAGAGGTCCTGGAGGGAGTCGACGTCCTCGATCGCCCGGCTGGCAACGTCGCCGCTCCGCCAACCCCACAGTCCACCCGGGGCGAGCGGTTCGAGCCGGTCGAAGAGCCAGACGCGCCAGCCGGCCAGTGCCCGGAAGGCGGCGTCGTGGGTGCTCAGCTGTTCGGCGTAGCGGAGCGGGGCCCGCAGCACGGCGACCACCTCGACCGCCGCCAGCAGCCCGGCGATCGCGCCGATCCCGGGCCGCAGCGCGGCGCGGTCGACCAGCGCGCCGGAGCCGGCCAGGAGCCCGACACCCGACGCGGCGGCCAGCAGGCCGAGGAGGAGACCCCGCGCCACGATGCCCCAGCGGGGCGGGCTCACCGCAAAGAGGCGGACGAGCACCTGACGGTTCGACGGCCGGGCGGCACTCCTCACGGCGTGCTGCCGACGCGCGACTCGACGGCGGCCACCGTCCCGAGGACGACTGGGCTGAGCACGACGGTGCGGTCCAGGTCCCGCACGATCTCGGGGTGATGGCCGGCGACGATGACGGTCCGACCGGCGAACCAGTCGGCCAGCGAGGCGCGCAGACGGGCGCGGGTGGACCCGTCGAGGTGGGCGTCGGGTTCGTCCAACAAGACCACGGGTGCGTCGTGGAGCACGGCGCGGGCGATGGCGACCCGCTGGCGCTCGCCCGAGCTGAGAGCGACGCCGTCGTCGCCGACCGGGGTGTCGAGTCCGCGCGGGAGTCGCCGGAGCAGCGAATCGAGTCCGGCCAATCGCGCCACCTCGCTGAGCCTGTCCACGTCAGCGTCGGGGTCGCCCAGGCGCAGGTTGTCGGCGAGCGACCCGCGGAACAGGCGAGGCCGCTGGGGGACCCAGGACACGCACTGGCGCCAGCGCTCCACCGGCACGGTCGAGAGATCGACGCCACCGACGGACACCGCCCCGCCGGCCAGGGGCACGAAGCCGAGCAGCACCGCCAGGACCGTCGACTTGCCGACGCCCGACGGCCCGATCAGCGCCAGATGCTCGCCGGGTTCGACGTCGAGGCTGAACGCGTCGAGGACCGGTGCGGCGCGCTCGGCAAAGGTGACCGTGACCGCCGACAACGCCAGCCGGCCGGAGCCCAGTGGGGCGGGCGGGGCCGACGATGCCGGTCGCTCGGGGAGCGGGAGCGCCAGCACGTCGAGCACCCGGGAGGCGCCGGCCTGCCCCTCCGCGCTGGCGTGGAACTCGGCGCCGGCCCGCCGGAGCGGGAGGAAGACCTCGGGGGAGACCAGCAGGACGGCCAGAGCGGTCGAGAGCGGCACGGTGCCGTCGAGGAGGCGGAGCCCGAGGACCATCGCCACGAGGCCGGTCCCGAGCCCCGCCAGCAGCTCGAGCGAGAGGGCCGAGAGGAGCGCCACGCGCAGCGTGCGCAGGGTGCCCTGGCGCACCCCGTCGGTCGCCTCCGCCACCTCGCGCCGGCCGAGCTCGACCCGGCCGAACGCGCGGAGGGTCGGCAGCCCCTGGACGAGCTCGAGCAGATGCGCGGACAGAGAGGACAGACGGCGCCACTGCCGCTCGCTGGCGAGCCGCGCCCGGCGCCCGAAGCTGACCATGGCGACCGGGACGCACGCCACCAGCGCCAGCAGCACGAGCAGGGACTCCCAGTCCGTGGCGCCCACCCAGGCCAGGATGGCCACCGGGGTGACGGCGGCCAGCACGGCCTGGGGCAGGTAACGACCGAAGTAGGCGTCGAGCGCCCCGATGCCGCGGGTGGCCGTCAGCGACAACTCGCCCGCCCGCTCGCCGGCCAGCCAGGCCGGACCGAGGTCGAGGGTATGGCGGAGCAGCCGCCGTCGCAGCTCGACGGCGACGCTGGCCGAGGTTCGCTGCGCGGCCACATCACCCACGAACGACAGGGCGACGCGCAGCGCGAACACGACGGCCAGGCCGACGAGCTGCGGGGCCACCTGCTCGAGGCGTGCGCCGTGCAGCAGTGCGCGGTCGATCACCCTCGCCAGCAGGACGGCCTGTGCGACGACGCAGGCGGTCCCGGCCAGGCCGATCCCGACCGCCAGCCACAGGTAGCGGCGCGCCATGGCGACCGCACCCAGGAGTCGACGGTCGATCGGCCCCCGCCGCTGCCGGGCCGTGGGCGGGCTGCTCAGCGGAGGGCCCCGCGGTCCGACGGCGGGGCCGGGCTCGTTGACGGTCGCAGATGGGACACCGTTCGCTCACGCTACTGAGCGCCGCCTGGCCGGGGCGAAGCCCCAGGCGAGGTCGTC
Organism: uncultured Actinomycetes bacterium; assembly: GCA_963833735.1. GTDB lineage: Bacteria > Actinomycetota > Acidimicrobiia > Acidimicrobiales > RAAP-2 > DATNIB01. Next base: position 75,234 of record CAWHYR010000021.1, read on the forward strand.
GATCGGCCGCGGCCCTCCCGTCTCGAGGGCAGGCCACCAGCGACCCGATGCGACGGAGAATGTCCACGTCACGCCCGCCCCGGAGCGCTCCCGCGTCCCCTTCCGCCGCGCTGATTGTCACGGTATGGTGACACGCAGTGCCCGTCGCGCAGGCGGCGGGGCACTCGGGTTCGGGGGTGCGCATGGCCGCGCAGGGGACTGACGAGATCCGCCGGGAGGTCAGTGGCTGGCTCGAGGAGCACTGGGACCCGCAGCTCACCGTGGGCCAGTGGTGGCAGCTCCTGGCCGACTCGGGCTGGGGGTTCCCGACCTGGCCGACCGAGTACTGGGGGCGCGGGCTCGGCCCCGACGGGCTGAGCGCGGTCAGCCAGGTCTTTTTGGAATTCGGCGCGCTCGGCGCACCCGGCGGCCTCGGCCAGATGATGGGCGGTCCCGTCGTCACCCAGCACGGTGACGAGGACCAGCGCCAGCGCCTGGTCTCCAAGCTGGCCAACGGCTCGGAGGGCTGGTGCCAGTTCTTCAGCGAACCGGGCTCGGGCTCGGACCTGGCCAGCGCGCAGACGCGGGCCGTCCGCGACGGCGACGAGTGGGTCGTGAACGGCCAGAAGGTCTGGACGTCGGGCGCTATGACGGCGGACCGCGGGATGCTGCTCGCCCGAGTCGACATGGACGCGCCCAAGCACAAGGGCCTCGGCTACTTCATCATCGAGGTCGATCAGCCCGGCATAGAGGTGCGGCCGCTCAAGCAGATGACGGGCCACGCCACCTTCAACGAGGTCTTCTTCACCGACGCCCGTGTGGCGCACGCCGACCTCATCGGCCGCCCCGGGGACGGGTGGGCGGCGGCCGTGACCACGCTCGCCTACGAGCGCGCGGGACGGGCCGGCGCCGTCGGGGTGGGGCTGGGCTTCGGCCGCACCGGGGTCCGGCGCCCCGAGGCGCTCGCCGAGAAGGTCGGCGACGTCGTGGCGGCGGCCCGAACCCGGCGGGCACCGGCCGACCCGCGCCTGGCCGCGCCCGGGACGTCGCCGGCCGAACTGGCCACGCAGTACGGCCGGGACCGGGATCCGGTCGTGCGCCAGGACGTCATGCGCCACACGATCCTGACCAGGATCGGCGGGCTCAACCAGCAACGGACGCGGGCCGAGGCCGCCCGGGGGAAGTCGCCCGGCCCGGCGAGCTCCATCACCAAGCTCTACCGTTCCAACGTGACGCGGCTCACCCGCGATCTCGGGCCCCGACTGCTCGGCGCCGGCGGGATGCTGGCGGGGGAGGACGCGCCACACCGGGGCGCCGTCGTCCAGGCGACCCTCCAGGCGCCCTCCACGTCGATCGCCGGCGGCACCGACGAGGTGCAGCACAACATCATGGGCGAGCGCGTGCTGGGCCTCCCCGCGAGCCCGACGTCGACCGGGATCTGCCGTTCCGGGAGCTCAAGGTCGGGACGCAGCGCTCGCGCACGCAACCAAAGGAGCAGGCATGACCGAGGTCTCCGCCGGCATCGACCAGTTCGCCCGCGGCCCGCAGCGCGCGCCCGAGAACCGGGGGTTCCGCCCGGGCGACGCCCGGCCGGCGCCCCCGGCGGGCAGCATCCACGACGACGCGACGGCGCAGAAGCTGGGCTTCCGCGGCGGCACCATCGCCGGGTCGATCCACATGGACCAGTTCGTCCCGGTGCTGGTCGACGTCCTCGGCGCCGCCTGGTTCGAGAGCGGCAGCCTGTCGCTCTTCTTCCGGCACGCCACCATCAGCGGCGACCCCGTCATCGCCATGGTGGCGCGGCCCGGCGCCGGGCCCCCGGCCCAGGTCGAGGCCCGCATGGAGCAGCCCGACGGCACGCTGGTGGCGAGCGGCACCGCGTCGGTGGGCGCCGTCGACGAGCCCTCGCACCTCTCTGTCGTGGAGCTGGGCCAGGCCGAGCCGGGGGCGCTGCGCATGCTGGGCGACATGGCCGTCGGCGACCCGTTGGCCAGTCATGAGGCGACCATCTCGGCGGCCGGCCTGGCGGAGCGCATAGCGGCCGGCGCTCTGACCGAGCCGCTCGACTGGTACACGGGAGCGTCGCCCTGGGGCGGCCCAGTGGCCAACCCCTCCTCCGTCGTGCACCTCTTGCGCAACGGCCCGCACGACTTCGGCCGGCACGTCGGCAAGGCGGTGGGGCTGTTCGGCGCGATCGAGATCCGCCACCACGCCGGGCCGGTCCTCCTCGACGTCGCCTACCAGGTGTCCGGGCGGATCGTGGCGCTCGGTTCGAGCCCGCGCACCGAATACGTCTGGTACGACACGGCGGCCCACGACGCCGACGGCCGCCTGGTGGCGACCATGCGCATGCAGCTCCGCTGGATGACCGCCTCCTCGCCGTTGTACGCGCAGGACTAGGCCGACCCCGCCGTGCCCGGCGCGCTGGACGGGGTCCGCGTCCTCGAATTCTCCGAGATGATCGCCGCGCCGTTCGCCGGCATGCACCTGGGCGACCTCGGCGCCGACGTGATCAAGGTCGAGCCGCCGGCCGGGGAACCGTGGCGCCTCACGTTTCAGTTCGCCCCGACCGAGAGCGCCAGCTTCCTCGCCCTCAACCGCAACAAGCGCGACCTGGCCATCGATCTCAAGACCGACGCCGGTCGCCAGGTCATCTACCGCCTCGTGCCGCACATGGACATCGTGCTGATGAACTACCGGCCGGACACGCCGGGGAACCTCGGGATCGACTACGAGACGCTCCGTCGCCACAACGAGCGGCTCATCTACGTGGAGAACACGGCCATGGGGAGCCGGGGACCCAACGCCCACCTGTCCGGCTACGACCTCATCGCCCAAGCGGTCACCGGGCTGCTCACGACCGGCGCGAGGAAGGACGAGGACGGCATCCCGCTCCCGATGACCCCCGCCATCGCCGACTTCGGTACCGGCCTCGTCATCGCCTTCGCGGTGTGCGCCGCGCTGTTCTCCCGCGAGCGCACCGGCGAGGGGCAGAAGATCGAGACGACGCTGCTCGGGACGTCGCTCGCCTTGCAGGGCGCCGGGTTCCTCCGTTCCGAAGTGGACCTCGGCTACACGGTCGACCCGGAGGCCTCGAGCCGCGAGCGCCGACCGCTCGCCGCCTACTACCGCGTCTACCCGACGAAGGACTCGATGATCGCCGTGGCCTGCCTCACTCCGGTGCTGCGGCGCAAGATGGCGGCCGCCGTCGGCGTGGCCGACCCGCGCCACACCCGCGACATCCCCCGCCATGACCCCGAGACCCTGGTCGTGGCCCGGGAGTTCACCGAGGCGGTCTCCGCGCGCATGCTGGAGAAGACCACCGACGAGTGGCTCGCGGTGTTCGAGGTCGCGCACGTGCCGGCCGGGCCCGTCCGCGCGGTGGCCGACATGGCCGACGACGCCCAGGTGTTGGCCAACGACCTGGCCACGGTCGTCGACCACCCGGTGGCCAAGGCGCTGACCATGGTGGGGCCGATCATGCGGATGAGCCGCACGCCCACCGGAGCGACGAGCGCCCCGCCCACGCTCGGCCAACACAACGCCGAGATCCTGGCCGAACTCGGCTACGACGCGGCGGAGATCGCCGCGCTGGAGGAGCAGGGCGTCGTGCGCACGGTGCGGCACGAGACGGCGACGGAGCGATGACGGCCGCACCCGACGCGGCACGCCCGAGGAGGCGCTGGTCGATCGTCGTGGTGCAGAGCCGCGCCGGCTGAGAGCCAGCGCGACGCCGAGATCAGGCGACGTCGGCCTGCGGCGGGGACAGCACGGCCGCCAGCACCTCGTCGAGTGGGGGAGGGGCGGCGACGTCCTTGTAGGAGGCCATCCGTTCGTAGAGGCGGGCGGCGGCGGCCGCGGCGCCACCCGGCAGCCCGGCGTCTTCGAAGGTCTGCGCGATCTCGTCCATCTCGTCGGACCAGCGCCACGCCCGGCTGCTACGCGGGCCGCCTCGTCGGAGCGGGCCAGCACGTCGGGTTGCGACCGGCGCCACTGCTCGAGGAGCGCGGCCTCCACGCCCTGGTGCTGCGCCAGGGCCCGGATCGCCAGCAGGAGCGCGGTCGAACCCTTGGACCAGGCGGCGTAGGCCATCTTGAGGGCCGATGCGGCGGTCGGGTCGGTGCCGATCCACACCACGCGTAGCTCGGGAGTGGTGAGCAGATCGACCAGTCGCTCGCCGCCGGCCCCCGACAGGTAGAGCGAGGTCTCGCGGCCGACGGTCGGCGGACCGCCGACGATGCCACCGTCGACGTAGCGCGCGCCGGCGGACTGCATCGTGTCGGCAATGCGCCGCGCGGTGGCGGGCGAGACTGCGTTGGCATCGACGTAGATCGGCCGCTTCGCCGCGCCGCCGCGAATCGCCGCGGCGAGCGTGACCGCGACGTCGAGCGCGCTGCCGGGCGGGACGATCGAGAGGACGACGTCACTCCCGGCGACCAGCGCGTCGAACGACGCGATTGCACTGATTCCCGCCGCCTTGGCGCGCTGGATCGTCCGCTCGCTGCGGCCGTCGAGGACCGCGCAGAGCGGCACCCCGTGCTCGATCAGGGTGCGCCCGACCGCCGCGCCCATCGATCCGGGGCTGACGAGACCGACCCGCGTGGGTGCCACCGCTGCCCGGTCCGGCTAGCTGGCGGCGACGGCGGCGCGGGTGGCGGCGTCGAGCGCGATGGCCGACGTCTTGGCCACCTGGGCGGGCGAGCGCGCCAGATCGTCGATGAGCGCCTGGATGGTGAACCCGCTCAGGTGGATGGCGAAGGTGTCGATCAGCCAGGCCGGTGCCCGCCCCTCGCCCCCCGCGTGCTTCCAGGCGGTGATGGCCGCCCACTTGGCGGCCGTGGCCCGGCCGTGCTGGCGCTTGGCGGCGATCGCGGCGATCTCGCCCACGAGCGGGCGCCCGGGTGCCGTCATCTCCCAGTAGGCGCGGCCGAGCTCGAGTTGGTACTGGTGCACGTACTCGATCGTGCGGCGCAGCCAGGTGACGAGCGACTCGTTCGCACCGGGTTCGACGAGGCCCTCCTTGTAGGAGCGGACCTGGGCGCGCAGCGCCTCGGCCACGAGCCGGTCCCGGGTGCCGAAGTGCCGGAAGACCGTCCGCATGCTGAGACCGGCCCGGGCGGCCACGTCTTCGACGGTGACCGACAGGCCGGTGTCGGCCAGGGCGGCCCATGTGGCCTGGTAGATGCGGTGCCGGGCCAGCTGGCGCTGCGCCGCGCCGAGCTTGAGCGGCTCGGCGGCGAGCGTCTCCTCCGAAATTGCGGTGACCGTCATGGGTCCCAGTCTGGCAGTTCGTCAACGAACCGGCCTTCCGGGCACCCGCGTGGCCGTCCGTGCCCAGTCGCGGCCTGCCTGGAAGGCTGGGACCATGCGCGTGCACCTGGTCGACGGCACCTACGAGCTCTTCCGGCACTTCTTCGGCGCGCCGCCGCGCCAGGCCACCGACGGCACCGAGGTGGGTGCGGCACGGGGCGTCGTCTCGTCCATGGTCGCGATGCTCGAAGGTGGCGCCACGCACGTCGGCGTGGCGACGGACCACGTCATCGAGTCGTTCCGCAACGAGCTGTGGCCCGGCTACAAGACGGGCGAGGGGGTCCCCGCCGAGCTGGCCGGCCAGTTCGGCTTCTTGGAGCAGGCGCTCGACGCGCTGGGCGTGCGGGTGTGGCCGATGGTCGAACTCGAGGCCGATGACGCGCTGGCGAGCGCCGCAGCGGTTGCCGCCGACGACGAACGGGTAGAGCAGGTCCTGGTGTGCACGCCCGACAAGGACCTGGCCCAATGCGTCGTGGGCAGGCGCGTGGTCCAGCTGGACCGGCGGGCCGAGCACGTGATCGACGAAGACGGCGTGTGGGAGAAGTTCGGGGTGGGCCCGCAGTCGATCGCCGACTTCCTGGCCCTGGTCGGCGACAGCGCGGACGGGTTTCCCGGGCCTGGCGGGCTGGGGACGAAAGTCGGCGGCCACAGTGCTCGCGCACTACACGAGCCTCGGCGCGATCCCCGACGACGTCGAGGAGTGGGAGCCCGAGCTCCGACGGTCGGTGCGCGGCGCGGCCGAAGCTGGCCGAGCGTCTGGCGGCCGACCGGCAGATGGCCGAGCTCTTCCTCGATCTGGCGACGCTGCGGGTGGACCGCTCGCTGCTCGGCCGACGTCGACGAGCTCGCCTGGCGCGGGCCGACGGAGGAGTTCGCCGAGGTCTGCGCCTACCTGGCCGATCGCTCGCTCGTCGGCCGGGTCGGCGCGCTCGCGGGCCGGCTGGGTCAAGGCGGCTGATCGAGGTCGATGGCGGGCACCGAGGGAACTGGTGCTGGACAGGACGGATCGACCCGACGACGAGGGGCCTCTGCCCTCCTCGTCGGCCTCGTGTGGTTGGTGGTGCTGGCGGCGGCGGTCGACGGCGGCCGCTGGCTGACGATCAATGTCTTTCGCGGCCCGCGCATCGTCCTCTACGGCGACTCGCTGGCCACGCAGGCCGCCCCCTACTTCGACGCGTTGGCGCTCCCCGACGGTGTGAGGGTCCTCAACCGGGTGTACGGCGGCACCGCCATCTGCGACTGGCTGAGCTACATGCCGACGGACGCGGCGACCTTCAAGCCCCAGGCGGTCGTCATCGAGTTCAGCGGGAACGCCCTCACGCCGTGCATGGCGGGCTACACCCCGGGCACCGCCGCCTACTACGCCAAGTACCAGCACGATGCGGAGCAGGCGATCGGCATCTTCCGGGCCATCGGCGCGCACGTGTACCTGATGGCGCCGCCGCTCCCCGAGTCCACGTCGACGCAACAGGTCTGGATCACCCTGGACCAGATGTACGCCACCCTCGCCCGCGGCCAGGCCGACGTGAGTTACGTCGATGCGGGGCAGGCCGTGCTGGCGGACGGCCAGTTCACCCGCACGCTGCCCTGCCTGCCGATCGAACCCTGCACCGGGCCGGACGGGACCAACGTCGTGCGCGCGCCCGACGGGATCCACTTCTGTCCCAACGGCGTGATGGAGACGAACTACGCGTGCGAGGAGTACGCATCGGGCGCCTACCGGTTCGCGAGGGCGATGCTCGCGCCGGTGCTCTCGCAGTTCCACAAGACCCTCGGGTGACGAGCGCCGTTCGCCCGCCGGACCGATCGGCGGGCGGCGGACGGGTGCCTAACCTGGCCAGATGGGACTCATCATCTTCGTCCTGCTGCTCGTGCTCCTCTTCGCCGGGTTCGGCTTCGCGGTCCACCTGCTGTGGGTCGTGGCCGCCGTCATGTTCGTGTTCTGGGTGGCCGGGTTCGCCTTCAGCAAGGGACGCCGGCGCGGCGCTCGCCGGTAGCGGGACCCGTCACACGATCGGGGTGACGACGGGGGCATCGTCGCCGGACCGATCGTCCGCGGCACCGACCGGCGGGTGATCCCGTTGTCGTCCCGCCGGCCGTACGATTCGGCGGTGTCCGGGAGCCAGGTCGCTGCCCCCGGCTGGTATCCGGACCCGGGCCTGGTCGCCCCGTTGCGGTGGTGGGACGGACGCTCGTGGACCGGCTATGTCTCAGCTGGAGGCGCGGTCTCAGCCGGCGAACCGCAATCCCCGGCGGGTCGTCGCGGCCTGCGGGTGCTCAAGATCGTGGCCACGCTGACGGTGCTGGCGGCCCCGCTCAACGCGCTGATCCTGAACGCCGCCGAGAACGCGTCGGTCGCCAAGCAGAGCTGCTCGGCGCCACTGTCGAGATATCAGGCCGATCCGACATTTGTGGTCCCGGGGCTGTTCGGCGTCGCCGCCCTGGCGTGCCTGCTGATCGGCATCGACACCATCGTCCAGGGGCGCCGGCGATCGGATCAGTTCGCCCGAGACAGCGGCGTCCTGGCGGTCGTGCTCTCGAGCGTCGGGCTGGTGATCGCCGCCGTCAGCCTCTTCTTCGCGCTGTTGATCATCGGGTTCTCGACCTGGTGCTTCTAGCGTCGGCCCGGACGGGGCCGGCCGGCCCGTGGCGCGGCTAGCGACCCCGCAGGGACTCGGCGTCGAACTGGAGGACCGCGTCGTCGAGCGGCAGGACCATCCTCGGTTGCACGTACTGGTGGCCGTCGGCCGTGAGCCGGACGGCGGTGCCCCAGGCGGTGAACCCGATGACGTGGTGGGCGAAGTGCATCGGGCCCTCGGTGATCCGGACCGCCACCACCCCCTGGGCCGACATCGCGAGGCCCGAGGCCTGCATCCGCTCCATCGCCGACTCCCGGGCCGAGTACATGGCCTCGGTGAGGTTGGTGAGCTCGATGTTCTGGCCCGACTGGCGCATGGCGGTCGCGGCGCCCCGCCGCGGTGCGTAGACGAAGCTGGCGCCGAACGCCAGGCCCACCGGATACCAGCCGGCGCCGGAGAGCAGCGTGAAGTCGCGGGCCGAGAGGTCCGAGACGAACGGCTCGGCTGCCGACTTCGATCCCTTCACGGGTCGGACGGCCGTCCCCATGAGCTCGACGTCGACGTGGTGGGGACGCACCTCGACGCCCACCCGGACGCCCACCACCCCGTAGCCGCCGACCGCGGCGCACTCCCGGCCGAGGCGCTTGGCCGCGGCCTGGACGGCCAGGTTGTGGGCGTTGGAGGCGGCGGCGATCTCGCCCGGGACCCGCGTCCAGGTCCACACGCCGGCCGGCACCGACGCCACCGAGACCCCGAACACGAGATCGACCGGCTCCCAGCCGATGGAGTGCAAGAGGAGGGCCTCGTCGATGCTGAGGTCCGAGGTCACCGCCCGTCCGGAATGAGCCGTGCCCTTGCTCAACGAGGCCGCGGCGGCGCGCATCTCGGCCCGCGGGTCGATGGACGCCGGCGGCGGGGCGGTGCTCACGAGAGCCGCACCGTCGGTTGGGGTGCCGGCATCGGGTCGAAGTCCTTGAACGAACGGACGCGGGTGCCGCGCACGATGCACTCGAGCACCTGGTCGCCGGAGCCGACCTCGCGTTCGGAGACGTCGATGGAGGCGCCGTGGAGGGTGTCGGAGGCCAGCTGCTTGCGGACGTGCTCGCGGGCCAGCTCCCGCACCGCCACGTGGCCGCTCGTGATCTGCTCGATCTCCTGGACCGAGCCGCCCATCTGGCCCCAGGCGTAGGCGCGGCCCTCCATGAGGTACTCGGTCATGCAGTAGGCCCAGATGCGGACCGACGCGATGGCGGCGACGACCGAGACGGGCATGAACCCGGCCTCGACGAGCTTGGCCAGCCGCTGCCCGGCCAGATAGGTCGACCACGGCTCGCCCTTGGGCGGTGGGGGCGAGTCCTCGACGACGACCGCGGTGCCGACGATGTGGAACTCGGTCACGTTCGAGTCCGTCGAGGACGCGCGAGGTGTCCCGCACGCCGATGATGCCGTGGGCGCCGACCTCCTTCGCCTCCTCGACGAGGCGCTGGTAGGCCGAGCCGAAGCCCTGGCTCCAGGCCGCCTCCACCCACGGCTGCTCGAGGTTCTGCCCCCAGGCCCGGTGCTCGGCGCTGACCATGCCGTGCGGGCAGTACCAGTTCTGCGAGTAGCCGCCCTGCCTCGACCCGGGGCCCGCGTAGGGCGACATGCCGCGCATGTAGGGGGAGTTCGCCCCGTACCAGCCCCACTGCATGACGCAGAACCCCTGCACGAGGCTGACGGGCCGCAGCCCCATCTGCAGGCAGGCGGCGAAGTCCGGGACGCTCAGGCCGGAGGAGAACGACCCGGCGCTGAGGCGCCGTTCGGCCGCCTCGGGGAGATCGCTGTGGTCGGTCATCAGTTGTCGAGCGAGATGATGACCGTCGGTCGCGGCAGGGTCACGTCACCGTCGGCCTTGGTCACGGCGGTCCCGAGCGACAGGAACTCGATCGTGTGCGACCCCCACTGGTGCGACTTCTCCTCCAGGCGGACGCCCACGATGCCGTTGGCGCCGAGCCGGGTGGCCTCGTCCTGCATCCGCGTCATGGCCAGCTCGCGGGCCTCGTAGAGGGCCTGGGTGAAGTTGGGCAGCTCGACGTTCTGTCCCATCGACCCGAGGGTCGCCCCGAGTCCGCGGTGGGCGATGTGGTACACGCAGGTCCCCATGACGAGGCCCTGCGGTACGTAGCCGGTCTGCATGATCGTCCAGAAGTCCTGGCCCGACAGGTCGGACGTGAACGGCTTGCCGAGCTGGTTGCGATACGACTTGCCGTCCTCGGCCTTGACCGCGGTGCCGAGGGCGATGAACTCCACCGCGTCGCTGCCCCACTCGTAGTAGTTGACGTCGAGCCGCACGCCGACCACGCCGTCGGCATCGAGCGCCTCGGCCTCCTCCTCCATGCGGGCCATCGCCAGCTCCCGGGCGTTGTACATGGCCTCGGTGAGCTTGGAGAGCTCCTGGCTCTTGCTCCACCGCCTGGTCTGGATGCCCGTGTGGTAGATCGACGAGCCCATCACGAAGCCCAGGGGATGGAAACCGACCTCCTTGACGAGCAGGAACTCGTTCACGGAGAGGTCCGACGTGAAGAACCCGTGCTTCAGCTCGTCGAGGCGGTGGCCCGCGTCCTTCGGCAGGTCAGGCAGCTGGCTCATGACGAGCCTCCGATCATCATGTTTTCGAGGGCGAGGCGGACGGACTCCGAGCGGACGGCCTCGGCTTGGAGGGTGCCGAGCAGGCGCTTCAGCCATTCGTCCATGTCGACCTGCTCGCTGCGGATGCGGATCCCGCCCGAGGAATGGCCGATCGTGCAGCGGACCGACGGGCCGTCGATCTCGGCCCGCAGCACGTCGTCGCCGAACCCGATCTGGAGGGCCTTGATCTCCGCCGGCTTGCGGAACCGCCCACCGCTGCGCTCGACGACGAGGCGGTTCCCGAGCGTCGAGGCCAGTGAGTCCACGAGCAGCTTCAAAAGGATCCGCACGTCGGTCGCATTGGAGCCGAGCGCCGCCACCGCCAGTTCGAGGTCGAAGCCCTCCTCCGAGGGACCGGTCACCCGGTGGGCTCCGCCAACCGTCGAACACCAGCGCTCATCGTCTCTTCCATCTTCCTGCGTCCACCATCAGGCACGTTCCGGGTGCAGCGTCACTGTAGAGGCATGTGTCCATGGCCCCAAGCCGCCCTCGGGCCCGATCGACCCTGGCGCCCACCTGGCGAGGGAGTCGAGCCAACCTTGGGCGAGCGACTACGAACGCTGTTTGATGATGTTGCGCATCTCTCGGGGGTGGGCGCCGGTTCGACGAGGTTACTGTCGGAGGGCCGAAGTCCGGCGAGGAACACCTCGAGCGCCCGTCGCCAGGCCTGCGGAGCGGCGGTTTGGGCGGTCTCGATCACCCCCATGAGCGACCAGATGGCAAGAGAGATATCGGAGACGACGGCATCGGGACGGATGCGTCGGTGTCGTTGGCTGTCCGCCAGCAACTCCCGCATCAGGCGTCGGGCTTCATCGATGAGATTGGCCGTGTTGGCGGCGGTCCACAGCCGGGCCAGGCAGCCGCGGCGAGCGGCAAGCAGCTCGCCGACCCGCCAGAGAAACGCTTCTAGTCCGGCGCCGTCCGGTAGCTGCTTGGCGGCCACGCCGGCGGCGATGATGTCGCAGAGCTGCTGGCGGACGAGCTCCTCTATGAGCGCCTCCTTGGTGGGGAACCGGCGGTACAGGGTGCCGATGCCGACGCCCGGCGTGGCGGGCGATCTCCTCGACGCTGGCTTCCAGGCCTCGGGTGGCGAACACGCTGCGCGGCGGCATCGAGGAGCTGCTCGCGATGTTCGGCGGCGTCGCGACGGAGCGGTCTTTGCTCGCAGAAGGTACGTCTTCGGATCCGGCCCGCACCGTCATTCCGTCCGCAGGACCGACAGCTCGGCCGGCGAGAAGTCCTCCGCGGTCGGAGACACCGCCGTGGCCCTTCGGCCCGATGGCACGAGGAAGGCCGCGCCGGCCGCCAAAGCCGTCGTCACCGCCAGCACCGTGAAACCATAGGTGTACCGGGATCCCTTCGGGCACGCCCCCGCTGGCGACGCCGGACGTGACGATGCTCGCCATGATCGCCGCGCCGATCGACCCGCCGATGGTGCGGATGTTGGCGTTCATACCGCTGGCGACCCCGGTCTGCTCGGCGGGAACGGCATCGACGATGAGGTTCGACATGGCGGAGAACGCCAGTCCGAACCCGGTGCCAAGCAAACCCATGGCGAGATAGATCTCCCAGCGCTGGTCGTGGGCGGCCGCGAGCATCACGAACGGAATGACACTCATCGTGGACCCGGCAATCAGGACCGCCCGCGCCCCGAACCGGCGCGCCAGACGGCCGGAAACCAGACCGAGGACGAACATGGCGACGAGTTGCGGCAACAGGAACAAGCCGGATTCGGTGATGGACGCGCCGAAGCCGTAGCCAGCCGACAGCCGGCGTCTGCACGAACTCCGGCACAAAGACGAACGCCGCAGTAGAGGCCGACGCCGAACAGAAAGGCCACCAGGTTGGTCGTCCACACCGCCGGAAGACGCATCATGTGCAAGTCGATCAGCGGCTCGGACGAGCGCAGCTCGACGCGGACCCACAGCCGCCATCAACACCACGGTGGCCACGAACAGCCCGAGGACTCGCGGCCGACGCCCAGCCCCACAGCGAGCCCTCGCTCACCGCGACGAGGAGGGTGACGAGCCAGGCCGAGAGCAGGAGGGCGGCGGCCCAGTTGAGCCGGCCCGGAGTTCGCACCGGGGACTCTGGGATCAGGAAGTGGGCGGCCACCCCGGCCCCGGCGACCATGATCATCGGAATCCAGAACAGCCAGTGGTAGTCGAGCGCATCGACGATCGGGCCAGCCAGGACGATGCCGAGACCGCCGCCGACGGCAACCAAGGCGGCGGTGACTGCCGATGGCACCGGCCACCTTTTCCGGGGGGAACTCGTCGCGGATGATCCCGAACGCCAACGGCAGCACTGCCGCCACCGACGCCCTGGATGGCCCGGGCGACGATCATCACGCCGATTGAGGTGGCGACGGCCGCCAAGAGCGAGCCGGCGGCCAAGGCCGCCAGGGCGACGACGAACATCCGCTCTTTGCCGACCATGTCGCCGACGCGTCCGAGGATCGGGGTGAACACCGAGGCGGAGAGCAGGTAGGCGGTGAGCACCCAGGTCACCGTGTCCTGCGAGGTGTGCAAGCTGTGCTGGATCGTCGGGAGCACCGGCAGGACCAGCGACTGGAGCAGCGCGTACCCGGCCACGCCGACCACCAGGGTGACGAAGGTCACCTGATAGTGCCGGCGTTTGTCTGCCCGAGCCATCGTCGCTTCCTATCACCACAAGCGGAATGAGATTTCCGCATGGGACGGTAGCAGAAGCGGAGGGGAGCGTCCGCTTCAGGCGTCCGGGCCGGTTGGTCGTGTTCACCGCGACCGCCTTCAGCGGGGGGTTGGCGACGCGGCGCCGAACCCTGACCGGTTGACGAACCCAGCGAATGGCCGCCACCACCTCTCTCGCGACCGGGCGGCCTGCGTGGTTCTGCGGCGCCGGAGCGGGTGCCTACCTCATGATGAGCCACAGCTGCCGCAAGGCCGCGCTCGACGGAAATTTCCACGTCCTGTGACAGGTCGGTGATGGGGGAGCCGGCCCACCGCGACGCGCTGTCGACTCAAATTCGCTGCCGCGGGACAGCTCTTGGTCCCCCGGCTAGTGGCCGACGGCGTCTCTGCTCTCGGCTTCTCGAACTCGCCGGACCATGGCCTCGAGAAGGGCCCACGCCACGTCTGGATGCTCGGTCGTGAAGGGACGAAACTGCCATTGGGTCATGACGAAGCACTTCAGCGCCGTTACCGCGGTCACCGTTGCCGACGCCGTGATCCGGTCGATCGAGCGCCATTTCTCCGAAGTAGTCCCCCGGAGCCCAACCGCCGAACTTCCTTGTCCTTGACGTCGACCCGAGCTTCTCCTTCAACGATGACGAAGAACGAGATGCCGCCTTCGTCGTCGGAGGTCAGCAACTGGTCGGCCGGGTACGCCACCTGATGCCCAGCCTTCACGAGCCGGCCCAAATCGCGGTCCGAGTACAGCTTTTCAAACAGCGGCACCCTGCTGAGAAGGTCTTCCAGCACCCACGTACAATAGTCCCCGATAATTTCGGTTCACTGCTCGAAGATCCCGGCGAAGCGGATCGGCTCTGCGGGGCCGAGACGGCCGACGGTCGGTTGCTTATCTCCGTGACATCCCTCATCGTGGGAGGTCCCGGCGAGTGTCTCGAGTAATTCTCAGGCACCGTGACCGAAACAGGCACCCTTCGCCCGCTCACGGTCAACTCACTATCTCAACGCTGCGAGCTTCGCGCTGCAAGGCCTCCTGCAGACGTGGCGATGGGGCCGAAATGAAGACGTCTGCTTGGAGGTGGATCGCTGCGGCCAAAACTTCCATGCCGAGAATGTTCAACTCGTGGCGGTACCTGAGTTGTCCGATGAGGGGGCCGAGTCAGCGCAGGCTGACCAGCCCGATCGTGTCCGGGAAGCTCCACGAGCGCTCGCATCGCACGGCTGCGGGCAGCATTCGGCAACGAAGCGAACGGGGCCGAGGGGATGCCGGTACGGTTGCCGGCCCCGAGCACCGCCCGGCACGGCATCGTACCAATAGCCGGTCGTGAAGACCTCAGTTCGCTGGTGCGGTGGCGAACCACCCCGTAGGACGGTTCCCAAGAGCTGGTCGTCGATGAGCTGGATCACTCGCTGGCGAGGTCCGGGTCGGCGAAGCCGGAACGGGCCACGTCCCACTCCTCGCTCGACACCGATTCGAGGAGCTGGCGCCGTAGCTGCTCGATTCCGCCGGGGACGAAGATCAAGGCATCACCGATGTCGAGGTAGCCAACCTGGCCACCCTCGTCGAGGCCCCACCAACATCACACGGAAGCGGGAAGGCTGACATTTGTCCCCGTTCGGGAGACCCGGACTTCGCCCGTGTTCGTCATGGCAGCATCCTACAAGGCAAATTCATATCCACCTTGTATCACCGTCTGTGCCGGCATCGGCGCTGATCCCGGCTCGGCGTTTGACAGTATCGCGGTCCCCTGCGATGGTCCTGGCAATTGGAGCCCTGAAACGTCGAGTTGCTCTTTCGTCGCTCCACGGCCCTTGAGGGGTCGACGGTGGAGTGACGGAGCCGGCCTATTGGCGGGGCTCTGCTGGGTGGGGCCGCGTGGTGCAATGTGGGATCGCGTGGAGTGGTGCTGACCTGGGCGAATGTCTCAGGCGATCCATTGCGGGCAGGGTGATACGGCCTTGATTGCAGGGATGGATTCGGGATGATCGGATGCGGCGAAGTGGCGAGGTGGCGACGACCGCTGGGGTACCAGTCGACGGCTTCGCACCAGAATCAAGCCCTGTGGAAGTCAGGCGACCTCCGACGCTCCAAGTCCGACTTGGGTCAGATGACCGAGGTCTTGTGCAACGTGGTCGCCCACAACCTTTGTGTGTTGAGCCCCCGCATTCCCGAGGTTGGACTCCCTGTTCCTCGGTTCGCTACGGAAGGTGTGCTGCGGGATAGGGAGAGGAAGACCGACAGTGTTCCCTCCTGGGAGGGCATTTCCACGGACGGCGGCTCGGTCCCTCCGGTGGTTCCGAAAGTCAGGGCGAGCGTCCGATTGGGCCTTAGCGGAGGCCGTGGCCCATCCGGGGGGACGAAATAACCCTGCGAATGTAGGATGCGCCGGGCCGCGACTATTGGCTGCATCGGACAGCAGGGGGTTCGAGGAATGAGCAAGGTCGGTACCAGGATCAAACCGGGCGGTCGGCAGGCGCTGGCCATAGTGACCCTCGTCGGGGCATCGCTCGTGGTCGGTCTCGACGCCTTGCCGGCCGGCGCCGCAGCGACTGTGACTTTTGCTACCCCGGGCGCTCAGCCCGCATGCGCCATCGCGCCGACCACCAGCTGCGTCGACGGGCAGCCGTCGACGACCTCACCGGTCGTCAGCCTCACCGGCGAGTCTGTCGGGGCATCGGTCACGCTTTCCATCGCCAGTGGTCCTGCCGGGGCAATCTTGACGTGTACCAATGCTGGCGATCTCACGGTTGCCAAAAGCGGGAACCTCGCTACGTTCACCGGGTGCTACGTCACCGTGGCTGGTGCCTACACGCTGCAAGCTGATGACACATCCGACAGCGTCACCTCCGCGGCAAGTTCCTCATTCACAGTGGCCCAAGCCCACCTGGTGTTCTCCGTACAACCGACGGGCACCACGGCTGGGACATCCAGCCTCGGGGTTCAAGTCAGTCTTGGAACTCTTCGAACAACGTGGTGACCACCGCCAATCACGACAGCATCCAGCTGCAGATCGCCAGTGGTCCGGGCGCTCTGAACTGCGGAACGGTACCCCTCAATGGATCGGGAGTCGCTAATTTCTCCGGTACCTGCGAGATCACGGAAGCCGGGAGCTACACGCTCGACGCCGTAGATGTCCACTGCCAATTCCACGGTCACCAAAACCATCGCCAGCAATTCGTTCACGATCTCTCCGCTATCCACTCCGGCCAGGTTGGCCTTCGTCACTTCGCCGGCGAGCGGCTCGACCGTCGGAGCGGGTCAGGCTTCCCGGTGGCTGTCGCGGTTGAGGACCAGTACGGCAACATCATCACGGCGACGCCTACCTCTACGACGATAACGGTTGAGGTAACTTCAGGCACCGGCACAGGCGGGGCGGCGCTCTCCTGCGCCCCGTTCCCCGGGAACACTGCTGCTGTTAGTTCGGGCACCGGCACCGCGAACTTCGCCAGTGACTGCTCCATCAACGACGTCGGGAGCGGCTACACCCTCACTGCCACGTCCAGTCCAGGCGTGACCGGCACCTTCACCGAGCGCGGCCTTCAACGTGGGCACAGTGGCAGCTGAGAGCAAGCTGGCGTTCACCACGGAGCCGAGCACAACGCTCAACAGGGGAACCCTCTCTCCACCCAGCCGGTGGTCACGGTCGAGGACGCCAGTGGCAACACCACCGCCTCGACTAACTCGGTGACCCTCGCGGTTGCTTCGGGGCCAGGTGCCCTCACCTGTACGGGTGGCAACAGTAAGGCCGCCGTAGGTGGCGTGGCCACGTTCAGTGGCTGCTCGCTCAGCGAGGGCGGTACTTACACTCTCACGGCTACCGATGCGACGACAGGCACGATCACCGCCGCGACGAGCAACGCATTCGCCGTTCCTGGAAGTCGGCTCTGTTCACGATCGAACCGGGCAGCGCCGCGGCCGCCGGAGATGTGTTCTCGACGCAGCCCAGGGTCGAGGTCGAGAACGGGAGCGGCGCCGTCATCTCCAGCGGCACCGGCTCGACCGACACCATCACGCTCTCGATCACGGCGGGCACCGGCACCTCCGGGGCGGCGCTCACCTGCGCCTCCGTCGCGGCTATTGCCGGCGTGGCGACGTTCGCCAACTGCTCGATCAACCTCGCCGGAACCGGGTACACGCTCACGGCCACGGACACGTCGGAGCCTTCGGTTGTCTCTGCGGCGCATAGCACGGGCTTCAACGTGGGCGAGGGGAGCCCGGATCGCGTTTACGACCGAGCCGGGTAACGGTGGCATCGGCTCCGCGCTCGTGACCCAGCCGGTCGTGACCGTGGAGAACGGGAGCGGTGTCGTCATCTCCAGCGGCACCGGCTCGACCGACACCATCACGCTCTCGATCACGGCGGGCACCGGCACCTCCGGGGCGGCGCTCACCTGCGCCTCCGTCGCGGCTATTGCCGGCGTGGCGACGTTCGCCAACTGCTCGATCAACCTCGCCGGAACCGGGTACACGCTCACGCCACGGACACGGCCGAACCAACGGTCGCGGCCGTCCAGAAGCACGGCGTTCAACGTCAGTGCCACCCCGGTTCCCATCCAGATCTACGGTACCGACCGCCATCGGGACCTCGATCGCGGTCTCGCAGGCCGAGTACCCGACCGCGGGCTCTGCCAACGCCGTCGTGCTCGCCCGCTCGGACTTCTTCTCCGACGCCCTGGCCGGTGGCCCACTGGCGGCGGCCGTCGGCGGCCCGCTGTTGATCACCCCGGGGCGCCCGATCAGCTCGACTCTCGACCCGGGGTCCAGGCCGAGATCCAGCGGGTGCTGCCCGCCGGCGAGACCGTCTACATCCTGGGCGGCGACCTCGCCCTCAGCCCCAACATCGACACCACCCTCCAGGGCCTCGGCTACTGGTGGTCCGGGAGGCCGGGCACGACGAGTACGCCACCGCGGTCGACATCGCCGAGCAGCTCGGGAACCCCTCGACGATCTTCGAGGCGACCGGGCTCAACTTCTACGACGCCCTGTCGGCCGTCCCGGCGGCCATCGAGGACCACGGCGGCGATCCTGCTCACCGATGGAGCGACCCAGGCGCCCGAGACGGCCGCCTACCTGGCCGCGCACCCGGGGGACACCCGCTACGCCATCGGGGGACCGCTGGCCGCGGCCGGCGCGGACCCGACCGCCACGCCGGTCTACGGCCAGGATCTGTACAGCACCTCGGCCGCGGTCGCAGCCAGGTTCTTCCCCGACGCCAGCGATCTTCGGTGCGGCCACCGCGGCCGACTTCCCCGACGCCCTGGGCGGCGGGGTGTTCATGGCGACCGGCGGCCGGATGGGTCCGATCCTGCTGGTGAACCCGAGCGCGCCACTGCCGGCCGAGATCACCCCCTATCTGGCCACATTGGCGGCCGGGACCCAGGGCTACGTCTTCGGCGGCCCGCTGGCCGTCGGTGCCGACGTGTTGTCAGCCCTGCAAGCGGCGGTCGGGTAGAGAGCAGCGATCCCACGTCCACCCTGACTCGGTTGAGTCCCGGACGCAGCGCACAAAACCTGTCCCCGGGGTCGCTCGGAGGGGACATGGGCGTCGCAGCGTCGTCAGAGTTCCGAGGTTCGAGTCCCCAAGGCCCACCAGTGTTGTGGACAGAAGAAAGCAGGGAGGGGCGGGACAGCCGGAGGAAGGGGATCAGCCCGGAGAGGCGGAACGGACGGGGCGGTAGGACAAGCGAGGCGGGGTGCCCCTCAGTGTTTCGGGGCGGTCGTCGTGGTTGTCGTCGGCAGGCTGATGCCCGCCGGCAAGTCCGACGCAGTGCCGGATTGAGGTTGATGCCAGTCTGCACGTAGGAGTCGCCCTCGGTGGTCTCGCCCTGCTTGATCAGGAGCACGCCAAGGTTGAAGTTGGCCGAGGCGTTGGTAGGAGCAACCGCCAGGTCCTGCCTGAAGTACGAGATGGCGCTCGCCGGGTCGATCGGTGTTTCCAGCACGCCGAAGTTGTAGAGCGCGTCGCCGAACTTCGGGTCGATGAGCAGCGCCTGGCGGTATTCGGCGGCTGCGTCCTTGGTGTCTCCGCGCTGCTGGTAGATGTAGCCGAGGTCGTATGGGGCGTACTGGTTGTTGGGGTCCTTCGCCGCTGCGGCCTGGTAATCGGCGAACGCCTGGCTCACGTTTCCGGCGCTCTCCGCAGCCAAGCCCGCGTCAACGAGTTGGCTGGCTGAGCCGGCGGGCGAACCTTCCGTCGATCCAGCGAGCCACACGTAGAGGTAGGCATGGGGCTGGGACGAGACGAGCTGGAAGTGATCCCGAAGTAGGCGAGCAGAGTGCGTCCAAGGGATGTAGTCGCTCTGGGGAACGGAGAGCACCACGAAGCGGACGTGGTCGAACGCCGACTGCCAGGTCGCGACGAAGTTGGCAGGGAAAGGCTGGACGCCGGGAGGAGGATTCCAGGCGTCGTCGGCGAGGAACATGCCGAACGGGTCGATGATCGCCGGGCAGCCCTGGCCGGCCGGGTCGAAGCGGCCGGCCAAGAGACGTCAGGTCGGGTTGTCGGTATCACGCAGGAGCCCGGTGGGATGACCAATGTCGGCATCTCCGCGCTCGGGTCGTAGGCGCCGGCGACGTAGTTACGCGAGTAGCGGAGGATGTGCGGGACCACGAAGGCGGCGATGAGGGCAGCGGCGACAACGGCTCCCGCGAGGCCGACCGATGGTGAGCGGAGCTTTTGGGAGCGGGCCAGGACCCCGATCCGCCGAGCGGCGTCGCCCACGTTTCCCGCCACGATGCCGAGCAAGAGCGCGCCGAGGCTGGCAGGGAAGTACGCGTAGTGGTCGTAGAACTCCGGGGAAGCCGACATTCCTGCGAGGACCACGACCAAGGCGGCAGGCACGAACCACTCGAAGCGGCTGACGGACCGGTACCGAAGGGCGTAGGTGAGCACGGTTGCCGCAACGACCGCCACGGAGATCACGACCCCCACGCCCGAACGACCGATGTTTCCGAGGCCCCCGATGCCCGTGATCATCACGAGCCGCTGCGTGAACGAGAGGGTGTCGATGACGTCTCGGCGACCGATCTGATCGGAGAAAACGAGGTGGACAAAGCACGCGGTGCCGCGGCGAAGAAGACCACGCACGGCAGGACGAACCCGCCGACGAACGACGCCGCCCCGGCGAGGACTCGTCGCCAGTTCGGCAGTGCGACGAGCACGAAGGGGAGTGCCGGCAGCACCGCCCAGAGCTTCACTGAACGGCGAACCCGAAGATCGCGGCCGCGACGGCCAGCCGCCGCGTCGAGTATCGGCGCGCGGCCGAAGCCGATGACGATGGCGAGGAGGCAGCACAGCACGAGGTAGGGCTCGAGGAGGAGCGAGTGACCGGCGGCGACCGAGAGCGGATAGAGCGCCAGCGATCCGCCACCGACCGCCATCGCGAGCGTTCCTCTGCTCCGGAGCGCGAGTGCGGCGAGCGGCGTCGGCGCCAAGCACACAGGCGGTGAGCACTCGGCCGATCGCCATCGCGTCGGCTGTCCCGGTGGCTCGGCCGATCAGGGCGACCGGAGAGAGGAGGAGGACGATGCCAGGTGGTTGGGTGAAGACGAAGTCGCGATAGGGGAGCACGCCGTGGACGAACCGCATCGCCGCGCCGAGGTAGACGCCGTCGTCGTACCCGGTACCCAAGTAGCTGTGCACTCCGAGGAGCGCGTTCGGGAGAGTCAGCGGGTAGCACGCTAGTGCCAGCCGCAATGGTTCCTGGTATGGCGGCGGCCAGAACGTCATCGAGCGGGGCGACACCACCTGGAGCACACGAAAAGCCCCGCCCCTGCGTGCGTGCGCAGGCATTTCGCTATCCTAGGTTGCGTGCTCAAGTCCTGGTCGACCTTGGTCTCCGCGGATCTAGCTCGTCCCCCTAGACCTTCTTGGCGTCCAGAACTCTGGATTTTGTGACACGTTTCAGCCGGCTGTCCCAAGACCGGCGTCCGCGACGTAGTCGCCCGGTCGTGGCAATTGTTCCAAGGACCCGACGGAAGCTCAATGCGGGCAGGGGTTGGTCTGATTCGAGAGGTGGCCGGAGTAGTCGGCCAGGGCAGACGGTGTAGAACCGAGCACGGATGCCTCGGAGTGATGGCGTAGTTGCTTGTGACCGAAGTGCGCTCGATTAGCCGTGGAGGCGGAGAAGGCGCAGGTCATAGTTCTCCTGCGAAGAGCTGTAAATCAGCCGCGAGGAGTCCGGCCGCTTGCCCGCGACGCCGCTTCTTGGCGAAAGCCCGATGTCCAGCGGATCATCCAGGCCCAGATTCTCTCTCTCTCTCTCTCTCTATCTATCTATCTATCTATCTATCTATCTATCTACTCTCTCTCTCTCTCTCTCTCTCTCTCTCTCTCTCTCTCTCTCTCTCTCTCTCTCTCTCTCTCTCTCTCTCTCTCTCTCTCTCTCTCTCTCTCTCTCTCTCTCTCTCTCTCTCTCTCTCTCTCACACACACACACACACAC
>CAWHYR010000022.1:0-37840 GCA_963833735.1 uncultured Actinomycetes bacterium
GCGCGAGCTCACCCGCGAGTTCTTGCGCTTGGAGAGCCACTTTCTCTTCGCTCATCGGTTCTGCCGCGTCGGGCGGGGCAACGAGAAGGGCCATGTGGAGAACCTGGTCGGCTATGGCCGGCGAAACTTCATGGTCCCGGTCCCCGCGTTCGGGTCCTTCGCCGAGCTGAACGCCCACCTGGCTGAGCGCTGTTCGGCCGACCTGTTCCGGCGCTGCCGGGGCAAGTCCGAGACCAAGGCGGAACGGTTGGAAGAGGACCGGGCCGCCTTGCTCGAGCTGCCGTCCGAGTCCTTCGAGGCTCGCCGGGTCGAGCTGCGCCGAGTCAACTCGCTCAGCCTCGTGCGCTTCGACCGCAATGACTATTCGGTCCCGACGTCCTTTGCGCACCACGAGGTCACGGTGCTCGGTGGCATCGAGGACATCTCGATCTGTTCAGGCACCGAACTCGTCGCCACCCACGCTCGGCACTGGGGACGAGAGCAGGTCACCTACGACCCGGTCCACTACCTGGCCCTCTTGGAACGCAAGCCCGGGGCCTTGGACGTGGCCCGCCCGCTGGCCGGCTGGGCGTTGCCCGAGTGCTTCGGTGTCCTGCGCCGGCGCCTGGAAGCCGATCTCGGCTCCTTGGGAACACGCGAGTACATCAAGGTGCTGCGCTTGCTGGAGCGGGCCACCATCAGCGAGCTCACCGGGGCGATCGAGGTCGCCCTGTCGATCGGGGCCACCAGCGCGGATGCGATCGCCCTCATCGTGTTCCACCGGGCTGAGCGCCCGGTGGGGCTCTTCAGCCTCGACGGCCACCCCCATCTCAAGACCTTCGTGCTCGACCCACCCGATCTCGGTGCCTATGGCGCCCTAACCCACATAGGAGCAAGTGCATGAAGACCCTCGAGGCCAAGTCCCTAGTCCTGTTGCACCACCACCTGAAAGCCTTGCGGCTCCCGACGATCGGGGCCGAGTGTGAGAAGGTGGCGGCCCAGGCGGCGGCCGACAACGCCGATCACCTCACCTACTTGCTCCAACTGAGCGAGCTAGAGCTCATTGAACGCGAGAAGCGAGCGGCCGAACGCCGGCTGAAGGCGGCCCGGTTCCCGACGATCAAGACCCTCGAGGCCTTCGACTTCGCCGCCCGCCCGAGCGTCAACAAGATGCTGGTCGCCGAGCTGGCCCGTGGCGAGTTCATCGACAAGCGAGAGAACGTCCTGCTGGTCGGAAATCCCGGAACCGGCAAGTCGCACCTGGCGACCGCCCTGGCCGTCGCGGCCTGCGCCAAGGGCTACCAGGTGCGTTTTTTCCGGGCCACCGAACTAGTCACCACCTTGATCGAGGCCCGCGACGAGCGGAACTTCCTGCGGCTCAAGGCCCAGTTGGCCAAGCTCGACCTGCTCGTCCTCGACGAACTCGGCTACGTACCGGCCTCCAAGGTAGGTGCCGAGCTGCTGTTCGATGTCATCTCCACCGCCTATGAGCGGACGTCGATGATCGTGACGACGAACTTGCCCTTTGAATCTTGGACCGAGGTGCTCGGCTCCGAGCGGCTCACCGGGGCCACGCTCGACCGCTTGACCCATCGCTGTCGGATCATCGAGACCAAGGGCGAGAGCTACCGGCTCCACGACGCCAAAGCTCGGACCCGGCGGACCAACCCTCCTGACCCAGTGGCGAAGACCACGGCGCCTCAGCCAGACTGACGACTAACAAACGCGCTGCCGTTTTCGATGATCGCGCGCTGCTGGTTTCGATGAGCGTTCACATCGTCTCTTCCACCTTCGCTCGAACGGCCTCAAGGGACATGTCCAATGACTCGAGCGCTCGGGCGGCGACCCCATCCTCCTCGCGGATGAGGCCGAGCAAGAGGTGCTCGGTGCCGATGAAGGAGTGGTTGAGCAGGCGCGCCTCCTCCTGCGCCAGCACCAGCACCCGTCGGGCCCGATCAGTAAAGCGTTCGAACGTCTCTCCAGTATCGCGCTGGTCGTCGGGGCTTGGTCGGGTCGAGGGTCGGGGGATGACCGAACCAGCCCCCGTAGTTGTGGCGGGTTGTCAACTCATCAGCGTCGCCACGAATCAAGTGTTGAATCGACTACGAAACCGACGTGATCCACGATGGCTTCTCCGTGGTGGTCGTTGATGGAGGAGGCGGTGCTGTAATGGTGGTCGTGGTTGGTGACGGGGCCGGCTGGTCAGGCTGAGCCGTAACGGTTTGGCTGACCTGCAAGTTCGAACTAATGATCGTCCAGCTGGTTCCGCCATCCACTGTCTGTAGAACCAGCTTCTCGTCGTCATTTTGAACTGTTGGGGAAGACGAGGTGTGGGCGATCACCTGTCCGTCATTGGCACTTGTGAATCTCAGCGACTGCGGATTGTTCGCACCGTCGGGGAGGTCAGTCGTTTGCCACGTGACTCCGCCATCCCGAGAGTACGGAATGAAGTCGAAGCGGGAATCCCCATCCATTTCGAGCCAGATTCGTTGGTCTCCATAGGCAACGATCTTCATGACATGTGAAGAGGAAATTCCAGGCGGCGTGATCTTCGTCCACCTATGGCCGCCATTGGTCACTTTGTAAATGCCCTTGGCGGTCGCCACGATACGTTCGCCGTGCCCGGCCTTGGTGCCAAAGAGTGGACGCAGATGATGCCTGGCCGCATTGGTACTTCCGTCGGCCGTTCCCGAAGCGCCCAGTCCGATGACCAGTCCAGTGCCGAGGGTCAGTACGCCACGCAGAAGGCAGGGAGTCTTTCGGACCCGCACAGCGTCAGGTTATGTCCGGTCGGTCGACAACGCTGTGTCGGACCTTGGCAACCACTAATGCAGCGGACAGACCATCACCCCCGACCAGTCTGTAGCTCAGAGCGGATCGGCCGTCCTGGTCGCCGTCTACCGCCTTGGGCCCGAATCACAGCAGAATGAAGGGATGCGGCGGGCCGTAGTCGTCGTACTCGCCAAGGCCGATGAGCTGATGGATCAGTAGTCACGGCTCCCGATACTTGGGTTGAGTCACCCCGGTGGTGATGACCCCATTGCCTTCGGTCGACCGCCGCGTGCTACTCGGAACGCCAACGCCGATAGAGCTCGGTGAGGTCCTGTCTCGCTTCGGGCGTCAGGTCCTCAGGCTCGATCTCGCCAGCCAGTCGAATGGTCATCTTAATCTGCTCCAGGTACGCAGCACAGTTGGGGCACACTTTCAGATGAGCCTCGAATCGCCGTCGATCCCGACGGGAAAGAGCTCCTTCGAGATAGTCGGTGACGAGTTCGACCGCCTGCTGACACACGATCTCTCTTCGTCTCAGCGACAGCACGGTCACCTCTTCTCAATCTGGGCGTCGAGGATCTCTCGCAAGCGTGCGCGCCCACGGTGCAGCAAGATCCGCTGGTTGCCGACGCTGATTCCAAGCACGGCGCACGCTTCGTCGTTGGATAGTCCTTCGACGTCGCGCAACATAACGACTTGGCGCTGACGGGCAGGCAGTTTGTCAAGGGCAGCTTTGAGGATGGGTACCCAGGTGGCGGCCTCGAGACGGTCCTCGCTCGCCTTTGTCCAGTGCTCGACGGGGTCGCCCCACTGGCCCTCAGCATCGAAGTGGGTCGGGTCGACGGCCTGAATTGTCTCGATAGAGGAATCGGTCGGTTCCCGTGAACCAGCCGAGCGCACTCGGTTGACGAGGATCCGAAAGAGCCAAGTCTTGAACGAAGAACGTCCCTCGAACCGCTCGATGCCACGAACGACGCCGATCCATGTTTCCTGGACAGCCTCTTCGGCCACCTGCTGACTGGAAACCATGGAACACGCCAGGCGAAGCATGGGCTGCTGGTAGCGGGCCACCAAGATCACAAAGGCCTCCTCGTCACCGCTACGGATCCGGCTGAGCAGCTCATCGTCCATCTCCACGGCGCGAAGCGTAGGACTCCGCGCTCCGGTGCTGTTTGCGCCCACCAATACCGGGGCCTCTTCGTTTGGCATCTCGGCCGATCGCCTGTGGTTGGGACATGGTCCTTCAGTCCCCAGTCCCCTCGGAGGCGTTACATGAGGTGTGAGCCGACGGTCACTCCATGGACGAGCGTACCGCTGGTCCCCGCATTTCGAGACTCTTGCACACGTTGAGTCGTCGACGAAGGAAGCGGAAATGCGGACACTCACCGGTCTGACGCCCGGCGCCCGAACTGTCTTGGGGCTGTCGGCCGGCACCGCGGCGTCGGTCTTCTCGGGCGACGGAACGTAACGGTTCTCGTCGTCGAGGGGACGGTACTTGTGGCGGACAACTCGTTCCCCACGAAATCGATGGAGGTCAGCAATACCATGCGAAAGCACATCAAAACGAGCCGCGCGCCTTGCGCTCGGCGTCGCCACACTCAGTGGTGTCGGGCTTCTCGGGGCGCTGGGCGCTGGCGCAGCCAGTGCAGCCCCCATCGGCAGCGACAACCCAGGCAACTTTTCTCCGGTCGCTGGGGATGTCTACCTCGACGACAACACGGCGGGGACGAACACGATCAGCGGGTTTGACCGCCACTTGGACGGCTCGCTCACACCGCTCGCCGGCTCACCGTTTACCGCAGGCGGCGCCGGTACGGGTGCCGGGTTGGCTTCCCAGGGTGCGATCCAGGTGAGCAGTGACGGCCGCTTCCTGCTGGCGGTCGATGCGGGTAGTAACCAGGTGTCGGTTCTGCGAATCGGCGTAGACGGCAGTCTGCAGCTGGTCCCCAACGGAGTTGTTTCTTCCGGCGGTCCCACACCCGTGAGCATCGCCGTGCATGACAACCTTGTCTACGTTGCTAATGCTGGCGCAGTCGGCCCGAACTATACCGGGTTCACATTGAACTTGTTCGGACAGCTCCAGCCGCTGGCCAACTCGACGGTTCCGCTTCCTAACGGTTCCCAGCCTGGTGACGTACTCTTCAACCCGACCGGTACCAGCCTCGTGGGCACCCGTGTCGGCTCATCATTGATCGACAGCTTCGTCGTTGCAGGAAACGGGCTCCTGACCGCCGCTCCCGGGTCTCCTTCCACCGCCCAAGGGCTCGGACCCTTCGGCAGCGAGTTCCGGCCGACGAATCCCCATCAACTGTTCGTCTCTAACGCTCACAACGCCGGCACCGGAACAATCTCCGCCTTCAACGTCGCCGTCAACGGGTCGCTGACGTCGATTGGGTCCGGTCCGTTCACGGATGACGAAACAGCGCCGTGTTGGATCGAGATCACCCATGACGGCCAGTTCCTGTTCACGGTGAACACCGGATCAGGTGAGATCTCCCGTTACGCGATCGCGCCCAACGGGTCCCTCGCGCTCCTCGGCAGCACGCCGGTCAGCAACACTGGTGGCGTCGGCGCCGTTGACGCTCGCCTCAGCAACGACGGTCGGACCCTGTATGTGGACGAGAGCCGAGTGGGCACCGTGGCTGCCTTCGCGGTGAATGGTGGAAACCTCACAGAGCTTCCCAGCTCGCCGGTTTCGCTCCCTGCCGGCGCCCACGCGGCTGGCATCGTCACCACCGGCTTCTAATCGGCAGCTTTGCGCATCACGAGGGCCGGGGGCAGGACCGCCCCCGGCCCTCGCATGCTCGATGCCCCGGGTCTAATTCGCATGAGACAGAGAACGAGCGAGTACCTGGAAGAGTGCCTGCGGTACCGGTGGAGGGAAAGGGATCAGGCGAGACAACCCACTGCCGAAAGACGTATTGCGAGACGTATCGAGAGGAGAGGTGAAGCAGTCACGGTGTGGAAGCTGGTGACAGCCCAGAGGATTCACGGTTTCATCCCGTGGAGGGCTCGGATGAGGCTGCCTGGGGCCTCACGATCGACATGTGGTGAACAGACCGGTCTTTACGCCCCTTCACTGAAGAACTAGAGTGGTGGCCGTGGCGACCGACCTGGCAGAACGCTCGACGGCTCGTCAACGCATCCTCGCCACCGCGACCGCCTTGTTCTACGCCGAGGGCATCCGCGCCGTCGGCGTCGATCGGGTCATCGCCGAATCCGGGGTGGCCAAAGCCACCCTCTACCAGCAGTTCAGGTCGAAAGAGGAGTTGGTCGTGGCGTGCCTCGAGCGACGGGCCGAGCACTGGCAGCGCAGCATCGCCGGTCCGGCCGTGGCCGTGAGGGGGTCGACGCTGCGACGGGTGGATGCCGTGTTCGATCGTCTGGGGAAGGCGCTGATCGCTCCCGAGTTTCGAGGCTGCCCGTTTATCAAAGCGGCCGCTGAGTACCCTGACCCCACTGGCCCGGTAGGAACCGCCATTGCCGCCCACCGCGCCGACGTTCGCAGCCTGTTCGCCGAGCTTCTGGCCGACCTTCCCGCGGTGCACAGGGCCGCGTTGGCCGACGAGCTCGTCCTCCTCTACGACGGCGCCATGGTCGGCGCGCAGCTCGGTGATCGCCGCCGGGCCGCCCGGGCTGCTCGAAGGGGGGCCCGGCGACTGATCGAGAGCGTCGCATGACCGTGAGAAGTGCCCGAATAGCGGAGCCCCGACGAAAGGACCGACCCGATGTCGAGCGTCAATCCCACAGGGGAGCTGACCCGTCAGCTCGCCGAGTTCGCCGCCAAGATTCCCGATCCGGTCACCCAGCGACTCACGGTAGCGGCAGATGACATCACCGCATCGGGAGTCGCTCCCGGAGTCGGTGTCGGCGAGCGCGCCCCCGACTTCACCCTGCCGAACGCCTTGGGTGAACCCGTCGGGTTGGCTCAGCGCCTCGAACACGGTCCGGTTGTCCTCTCGTTCTATCGGGGTGAGTGGTGCCCCTTCTGCAACCTCGAGCTCCGGGCCCTGCAGGCTGCCCTTCCTCGCTTCCAGGCCTACGGGGCGTCGCTTATCGCCATCAGCCCCCAGACCCCCGACCACAGCCTCTCGGCCACGGAGAAGAACGAGCTCACCTTCGACGTCCTGAGCGACGTCCACCAAGAAGTCATCGCCGCCTACCGGGTGCAGTTCACCGTGCCGGCGGATCTGAAGGACCTACACCTCGAGGTCTTCCACAACGACCTCTCCAGCCACACCGCCGATGGAAGCTGGGACCTTCCCATCCCCGCCACATTCGTGATCGACCGCACCGGCCTCGTACGTGCTCGGTACGTATCAGCCGACTACACGACCCGTATGGACCCCGACGACATCGAGGCGGCGCTGGCCGCACTCGACTGACCGAGGGTCGATACCCGAGACCTGCCATCTACGAAGAAGGAGCCTGTCATGGACGCGGTGAGATTCCACTTCGATCCCATCTGCCCCTGGTGCTACCAGACGTCGCGGTGGGCCAAACGTATCGAACAGCTCGGCGAGATCGAGCTCGACTGGGGGCTGTTCTCCCTCGAGGTCGTGAACCTGAAGGATGGGGAGGATCCGCACGAGCTGCAGGCCCGATCGGCCCCCGCCCTGCGGACGGCGACCCTGATCCGAGAGCGGAAGGGCGGCGCCGCGATCGGACCCTTCTACAGCGCTCTTGGCAAGAGGATCTGGGAGCAGTCACCGCCCGAGCCGGACATGGCAACCGCGGTGCGCGGTGCGCTCGATGAGGTCGGTCTCGATGTCGAGTGGTGCGACGAGGCACTTTCGGACCCGGGCACCTGGGAGGCCGTCCTCGACGAACACCACGGACTGATCGAGAGGACGCGCAGCTTCGGAGTACCGACGATCGTCCTCGACGGGGGTACCGGGCCGGCCATCTTCGGGCCCGTGATCAGCGAGCTGCCGTCCGATGAGGACGCGGTCGAATTGTGGCGACACGTTTCGTGGTTGGCGCGTTACGACAACTTCGCCGAGCTCAAGCGCGACCGGATCAAGTCCCCTGATTTGCCCGCCATGACCTGGTACCGAGCCCAGCGAGAGGCCAATAGTCGATCGACGTGAGTCTGGTGGGGAGCCGCCTCATCCCTCGGGCGCGACCGGAGTTGAGAGGAGCGTGCTCGGCCCGCAACCGGACTGGTCGGAAGCAAGCAACCGAAAGCCAGGTCCGGGTTGAGCGATGAGTCCGATAGCCGTAGGAGCGAGCCCGTAATCGGCACCCTGCTCGAGGAATGGGCAGTGATCGAGGACCGTGGCAGATCGGGGTTCGTGGCTGTTGCAGTGTCAGTTGGTCTGCCCTCGGTTTCTCGGAGTCGTAATACTGGAATTCCGGTCGCTGTCCCGATAGGAGGACAGCATGGCAAGGAAGGGATACCCCACCGAGTTCCGCCGGCGGGCGCTCGATCTGCTGGCCACCGGCCGCAAGGTCGTGGACGTGGCCCGAGATCTCGGGATCAGCGACCAGACGCTGTACACCTGGCGACGACAGGCGCGGATCGACGCTGGGGAGGAGTCCGGCTTGACCACGAAGGAGCGTTCGGAGCTGGTGAGCGCTCGTCGTCGGATCGCCGAACTCGAGAGCGAACTCGCCGTCCATAGACGGGCGGCAGAGCTATTGAAGGACGGTGCCAGCCCAAAAGGCGGTATGCGGCGATCAAAGTGATCGCCGCCGAAGCGATGCCGGCGCAGCTGGCATGCCGGGTCCTCGGTGTGTCCGAATCGGGCTACTACGCGTGGCGGAGCCGACCTCCATCGTCGCGGGCCATCCGCCACGCCTGGTTGACCGACGTCATCGCCAGCGTGCACGCCGACTCTAAGGAGACGTATGGCGCTCGCCGCGTCCACGCGGAGCTGACGATGGGCCTCGGCGTCGCCGTGGGACACTGCGCCGTTCAGATGCTGATGCAGCGTGCGGGCCTCCAGGGACTCACTGGGCGCCCCCGGTTCCGCCGAGTGCCCCACGAGGCCACGGCCTCTGATCGTGTCAACCGCCAGTTCCACCGCGATGAGCCCGATCGCCTCTGGGTGACCGACATCACCGAGCACCCGACAAGGGAGGGCAAGCTCTACTGCGCCGTGGTGCTCGACGTCTTCAGTCGGCGGGTTGTTGGATGGTCGATCGACTCTCGACAAGAGACCTCTCTCGTCACTAACGCACTCGGCATGGCTCTCACGAACCGGGAGCCGGATGACGCGACGATCATCCACAGCGATCAGGGGACCCAAGGTGGATTCAACCGGACGTCGCAACACCTCGATCACGGAGGTGTGCATGGGACGAAAGTCAGGATGGACGGTTGCGACTGCTAGTCGCCCGGCGGTGCGCAACAGGAACCGACAGAAAGAGACGCGCCTGTATCGAGGGCAGATTCCCTCTCCAGGTGCGCCGACGATCGCGTGGCGAGAAGACCGGGTGCGGTTTTGGGCAGCGATCGCTCGCGGACTGAAGACCGATGTTGCAGGCATCGAGGCCGGTGTGTCATCACCCGTCGCGTATAGGTGGTTCCGCCACGCTGGTGGGGTGAACCCCTGCCTTCCTGAGAACGTTTCGGGCCGTTACTTATCCTTCTCCGAACGGGAGGACATTGCCATATGGCGTGCCCAAAAAGTCGGTGTCCGTGAGATGGCACGTCGCTTGAAGCGCAACCCGTCGACCATTTCGCGCGAGCTCTGCCGCAATGCGTCGACGCGCCAATATCCGCCGCTCTACAAAGCCTCGATCGCGCAGTGGCATGCCGAACGTCGGGCCAAGCGACCCAAGGTGGCCAAGTTGGTCACGAACCCAGAACTACGCCGCTACGTGCAGGAGCGATTGTCGGGCCAGGTCAAGTCGCCCAAGGGTCGAGCGGTTGGCCCCCGTGGCCCCGAATGGAAGGGACGCAACAAACCCCACCGTGCCGATCGGCGCTGGGTCAACGCCTGGAGCCCCGAGCAGATCGCCAAGCGGCTCAGGGTCGATTTCCCCGATGATGACTCCATGCGCATCAGCCATGAGGCCATCTACCAGGCCCTCTATGTCCAAGGCCGCGGCGCCCTCAAACGGGAACTGGTGGCCTGCCTGCGCACCGGCCGGGCCCTGCGGGTGCCCCAGGCCCGATCACGTCAGAGCGCCTGGGGCCACGTGACGCCCGACGTCTTGATCAGCGAGCGCCCGCCCGAAGTCGAGGACCGGGCCGTTCCCGGCCACTGGGAAGGAGATCTCATCATCGGACTAGAGCGCTCCGCCATCGGCACCCTGGTCGAGCGGACCACCCGCTTCACCATGCTGGTCCACCTGCCTCGCGAAGAGGGGTATCGACACAAACACAGCATCAAAAACGGACCCGCCCTGGCCGGCTACGGCGCCATCACGATGAAGAACGCTCTGGCCAAGACGATGACGACCTTGCCCGAACAGTTGCGACAATCGCTGACCTGGGATCGCGGCAAGGAACTCTCGGCGCATGCTGCGTTCAAAGTCGAGACCGGCATCGCCGTCTACTTCGCCGATCCCCGCAGTCCATGGCAAAGAGGCAGCAACGAGAACACGAACGGACTCCTTCGTCAGTACTTCCCTAAAGGCACAGATCTGTCACGGTGGAGTGCCGCGGACATCGAAGCAGTCGCCACGGCGCTCAACAGCCGTCCGCGCAAAACGCTCGGCTGGAAGACGCCGGCAGAGGCGTTCAACGAACAGCTACTCTCCGTTCAATAATCAAGTGTTGCTTCGATCGGTTGAATCCGGTCAATTCACGTCGTGGGCCTTCACCCAGCGTGTGATCGACTCAGGTCTCTTGGCATCGATGGGGTCGGTCGGTGATTGCTACGACAACGCCATGATGGAATCGTTCTGGAGCCGGGTCCAAGTCGAGCTGCTGAACCGGAAGCGCTGGCACACGAGGATCGAACTCGCCACCGCCCTCTTCGAATACCTCGAGATCTTCCACAACCGCCAGCGCCGCCACTCCTCGCTTGGCATGATGACGCCCGTCGAGTACGAGATTCGACACGGACGGACAGCGGGCTAATTCCAACAATCGGACTCCACGGAACCGAGTACAGGACAGAGTCTGCATAAAACCCGGGCCGATTCATCGTGAACCACGGACACAGGCCAGGGCGATCCGTTGCCAGTCCGAGTGAGAGGTTCGAAGCTTGAGCGAGAGCGTCGCAAACTCATAGCCCGCCGCGTCAGACGGGCGCGGTGCTCCGTTGACCCTTACCCGGGGCGATTCCTCAAAGTATGGCCGTGTGTGATCACCACCCTTTAGAGAGCGGGCCCGATGACCCGCCAACAGGCGCCGAGCACTATGTGACACACGAGGGGGCCGGTCACAGATGGAGATGAACATTCGGCAATCGGGGTGCCTCCCGCGCCGAGGTGCCGTCCGTCATCGTCGCTGCCTCAGGGATTCGAGTGACGTGAGGACGTGATCGGCTGCCGCTCCCGGGCTGAAGTGTTCGGTCGTGACGGTCACCTCCGGCCGGGTGGGAGGCTCGTAGGGCGAATCGATGCCTGTCATTTGGGTCAGGTCACCGTGGCGGGCCCGGTGGTAGAGGCCTTTCGGGTCCCGCCGCGCACACACCGCGAGCGGTGTCGAGACCCACACCTCGACAAAGGCGATGCCGTGCTGGTCGTGGAGCTTTCGCACCGCCGCCCGATCTTTGCGGATCGGGCTGACCATGGCCACCAACACGACATGGCTAGCGCGAGCTAGCGCAACGGCTTGCGCTCCGGCACGCTGCACCGCGATCCGCCGGTCTTCGAGCGAGTAGCCGAGGCCCGCGTTCATCCCGTGTCGCAGGGCGTCGCCGTCGAGCACACGGACCGGTTGCGACGACTCTGCCAAGCTCCGGGCGAGCCAGTCGGCCAGCGTCGTCTTTCCTGAGGCCGGCAGGCCGGTCAACCAGACGGTGATTCCGGGCGAACCGACTCCACCATGTGGCTGGTCAGTCGGGTGCGTCACATTCCAAAGAGCCGGTATCCGTGCTGGGACGGACGGGCTCGGGAACGCCATAGAGATCGGACCAGACACGGGCCACGATCTCTTCTGACCACTGGTCTCGCATCACCTGCAGACGGTCAACCAGCGGCGCGCGACGCGGCTTGGCCCCCAGGAAGCCGGCCAGTGTTCGCAGTGTCTTCAGCCGGCGTTCCATGTACGGCTCGTAGGGAACCTGAAGGTGGGGAAGCGAGAGCCGGCCGAAGTGCGAGCGCCACAACCAGTCCTCCGCCACGACCTGGACGAGGTAGCCGCGGATCGCTTCGAAGTCATACGGCGGGGTGCCCTTGTCGATGTTCTGGCCCACCGGCCAGTGCCAGGCACCTGAATTGACGGCGCGCCAGATCGAGACGGCCTGGGCGACCTTGTCGCTGCGCACCATGTGGATGGAGCGCAGACCCGGGAAGATGCTCCGCAGGTCGAGCGTGGCGTCTTCCTCGCCTTCGGCCCGCAGGCGCTCGGTCAGGGTGAACGCCTGATCCCAGGTGATCTTGAAGCCGAAGTAGGGACCCGGGGTGGAGGCAACCGTCTCGAAGACGTAGTCGGCCACTGACGTTCCGGCAGACGGCTCTCCCGTGAGTTGAAAGAACTCGGTCGGGGAGCCCAGCGACCACTGGGTCAGGTCCTCGCACAGCAGCGTGCTTCCCGAGCGCAGGCTGAAGCAGATGCAATAGAAGCGTTTCCCGGTGCTAGCCAACCGGTCACGCAGGGACACGGCGAGATGGTATTTCCGCAGTTCACCAATGGCTTCGAAATTCGGCGAACCTGAGGAACTTTTCAGGAAACCCACAGTCAGAGATCGCCACATTCCTGTGAAGCTGACGGCGAGTGGAGTATGCCAACCGAAAAATGGGCAGACCCTCGCAGCGAGAGGGGTCCGCGATACGTGGGTTCGGACCGATAAGCGATTTGGCTTAGCGACCTCGCTCCTCTCGAGCTCCTTGCGCGGAATCCTGATTCAAGCAAGTCGCGTGGTGGTGGTAGGCAATTCCCCCTGAGGGTATCGCCACGGGCTGAACACTGGCTTTGCCCAACGACGGGTGTTGCAGTACTGGCCCCGCTCACAGATCGGGGGCTGATTAGCGGCGGCGTCAGGGGGTCGTCGCACCTTGGGTCTCCCCTTTCGGGCGTTCACCGCTCGTCGGGCCGGGGCACTGCGACGTCGGGTCGACGACGCAGAAGGACAAGGAACTCCCAGATGATGCCGATCGAGTGTCCAACCCCTCGGCGACTTTGAGGCCGGTACTCCTCCGTCATTCCTCGTGTTCAGCTCGTCGAAAGGCCTTCCGGGTGCTACCACCACTGAAGAGGGCCTGACTACGTCCTTGGCGATAGTCCAAATGTGACCCACAATCGTGTGGGAGGTGCGGTGCGGGCTATCCGGATGGTCTTCTGGTCAGAGGCGCGGCATCGGAGGCGGTCTTGGCTCGCCCTGGCGCTCCTTGTCGCCCTGGTGAGCGGCGTGGTCATGGCGGCCGCTGCCGCCGGTCGGCGCACCTCATCGGCCTTCCCTCGCTTCACGGCGGTCTACGGCTACG
The DNA here is from genome assembly GCA_963833735.1 of uncultured Actinomycetes bacterium. GTDB lineage: Bacteria > Actinomycetota > Acidimicrobiia > Acidimicrobiales > RAAP-2 > DATNIB01. The sequence continues at coordinate 13,297 of CAWHYR010000022.1, forward strand.
ACACGGTCGCCTACTCGTTCAAGCCGTTGCCCGGGTTGTCCCGGCTGCCCGAGGTCGCGTCGGCCACCGAGGTCTCCTTCGCGGGCGGGGGCTCGCCGCGCTGCTCCTGTGCTCCGATCAACCCCAACGACTTCGACGTGTCGGTGGGCCTGGCGTCGGATGGGAACCGGTTCTACAAGCTTCTGTCGGGCCGCTATCCCGATCCTTCATCGGTCACCGATGTGCTGGCATCGTTCAGCCTGACCCAACAGGCCGGGCTGCACATCGGTTCAGTGGTGACCGTTCCGTTCTATTCCCGGAACCAGATGGCCGCGGCGCTCGGGCAGGCCACCGCCACACCGCGGGGCCCCACCGTGGCCCTGCGCATCGTCGGCATCGAGGCCGCGCAGTACGAGTTCCCCTCTGTCGGCACCCCGACCGACGATCTCTGGACCACTGCCGCGTTCGCCCGCCGCTACGGCCCCGAGATCTACCCCTTCCACCTCTACTTCGTCCGGCTCCGTCACGGGGCCACCGAGCAGGCCCGCTTCCAGACCGCCGCGACGAAGCTGGGCGCCTTGGGATTCGGCGACGAGGACGATGCCGCCGCCGCCGTCGAGACCTCGCTGCACCCCCAGGCCGTCGGGTGGTGGCTGCTCGCCGCAGTGGCCGCGTTCGCCGGGCTGCTGGCCATCGGCCAGGCCTTCGCCCGGCAGACGAGGGCGGTAAGCGAGACCTACCCGACCCTGTCGGCTCTCGGCGTCGGCTCCAGCGGGCTGTTCATGCTCAACCTCCTTCGCAGCGTCCTCGTGGCCCTGGCGGGCGCGGCGGGCGGGGTGGTGGTCGCGGTGGCACTCTCGCCGCTCACCCCGGTGGGTGAGGCGCGCATCGCCGACCCGTCCTCGGGCCTCTATGCGGACCCGTTCGTGCTCGGCCTCGGTGCGGGCGCAGTGGTCGTCGGTTGCTTGGTCGCCAGCCTGTGGCCCGCGTTGCGTTCGGCCCGGCTCCGGGCGCCGCGAGAGTCGACGTCGCGGGCGTCGTCGACCGTCGTGAACCGCCTGGCCGCCGCCAGCGCGCCGCCGAGCGCGGTGGTCGGCGTCCGCCGGGCCCTAGAACGCGGGCAGGGTCGCGACGCCGTGCCGGTCGGCACAGCGCTCATCGGTACCATCCTGGCGGTCCTCGCCCTCTCGGCGACCGCCGCCTTCGGCGCCAGCCTCTCGCACCTCACCGCCACGCCCCGCCTCTACGGCGAGGACTTCGACGTGTACTTCTCGAGCCCGCCGGGTGCGCCTGTGCCGAGCGCGCTGCTGTCGAGCCTGCGCCGCGACCCCGCCATCGCCGCCGTGACCGTCGGTGCGTCGTCGGAGGTCACGATCAACGGCCACGGGGTCGACGCCATCGCCGGGACCGCGGTGCGCGGCCCGCTCCTTCTGACCACGGTCGACGGGCGCCTTCCCCGCGGGCGGGAGCTGGGGGATATCGCGCTGGGAGAGACGACGCTCCGGGAGGTCGGCGCCCACATCGGCTCGGTGGTCCGGGTCACCGTGCCCGTGCTCTCGGGCGGAACCCGCAAGGCGGACTTCAGGGTCGTCGGCACGGTCACGTTCCCGACGGACTTCGGCATCGGTGGCCTGGGCGACGGCGCCGTCTTCAGCATCCCCGGACTGGTGACGGCGCAGTGCGAGCCGGGACGGGCGCACGCTTCCTGCGTGAAGACGTCCACGGAGGAGGAGACCCAGGCGGTCCTTGTCAAGGGCGTGCCCGGACCACGGGGCCAGGCGGCGATCGCCCGCTACGAACGCCAGTATCCGAGCCTGGTCAACCCGATGACCCCCCCGACCAACCTGGTCAACTTCGGCGAGGCGGTCAACTTCCCCCTGATCATCGGCATCGTCCTCGCCCTCTTCGGCGCGGCCACGCTCCTACACATGCTGGTGGTGAGCGCCGCCCACCGGCGATCCGAGACCGCGTTACTGAAGACGCTCGGCTTCGTCCGCGGTCAAGTCGTGGCCGCGGTGGCCTGGCAGTCCACAACCATCGCGCTCGTTGGGGTTGTGGTTGGGGTTCCGGTCGGCATCGCCGTGGGCGAAGCCGTCTGGCGGCTGTTCGCCAACAGCCTGGGGGTAGCGCCGGTTGACGTCGTCGTGGCTTGGGTCACCGCAGCTGTGGCGGGCGGCGTGGTGGTCTTGGCCAACCTCCTGGCGCTTGGGCCAGCCCTAATCTCGGCGCGCTCCCGGCCGTCTGAACTGCTGCGCAGGCAATGACTGGCACTTGGCTTGCTGTTCGAGACGGCATGCCAGCATCGGGCCGTAGGCGGGACTATCCCAGCGAGAGCGTCGAGCGGCTACCTGGCTGGCTCAACAGGAACCGGCTCGGCCGCGGCTGATCAGCTATCAGCCCCCGTTGGAAGTTGTAGACCCAGGTGGGCCAACCTGGCCGAATGTCAGCTCAGGGAGCTGCGAACAGATCTCGATGAAGTGAAGCCACGTCCCGGGCCTGCGACTTATCCAAGAGTGCTGGCCCTGGGAGGTCCCCACAGGACGGGCAGTGGGCGATCCAACCGTCCGAAACTTTCAATGCGACAGCTTCGTGATTCGCCATGATCGGCGACCGTAGAGGGCCAGGGATCGGCATACAAGGGAGGGGCCTTGACACCGCGGCCAACTAGGGTGGACGATGGGTTCGCAGCGGTGAACCGGCGTTCGGCCCGGTCGGGTCGTGTTCGTCCGCTGCTCTAGCCTCCGCCCCTCGTACCAATCGCGGCGGCATCGGTGGCCAGCCGACTAGCGAGGACGGGGATCACTACGGCGTCTTGCCGTGACCGGTTTGGCCGCGGCTGATCAGTTATCAGCCCCCCATTTGGCATTCCCTGAGCCTCAGGGCCGTCGCGCCGTGATCTTTCGCTGTGTGCGCTCACTTGTTCAATGCTGGTGCTCCGTCGTCCAAGTCCATAGCCGCAGCGAGTGCCTTCTGCCGTGCTGGCATGGCGTGTGCGTACACATCCTGAATCGTTTGGATGCTGTCGCCCATTCGCTCGGCGACGGTTGCCAGGTCGTAACCCGCAGCGACCGCGTTCGACGTTGCGAAGTGTCGTAGCGAGTGAGTGTGGACCTCGATGCCGCACTTGTCCCCGACCCGCTTCACGAACTTCGACACGGTGTAAAGGTCGAGCGGTCCGTGTCCGAAGGATGGTGAGAAGACGTAGCCATCGGTCGGTACTGACACACTCGCTTGCTCGGCCTCTAGTTCCGTCCACTCAAGGTGTCGACGCAGTCGAGCCACACAGCCCGGCCCGATGTCCACGATACGGTTGCCCCGCCACGACTTTGGTCCTTTGACACCGTGACCGCCCTCTGCCTCCTTCGCGACGTGCAGAGACTTGCTGACAGTGACGGTGCCATTGTCGAGGTCGATGTCCGACCAAAGGAGAGCGCAGAGTTCGCCACGTCTCATCCCCGTGTGTGCGGCCACATAGAGCAGAGTGGCCATCACCGTATGAGTCTGCGCGTAGCTGGGCCGAGGATCGTGCAGTGCGTCCGCCGTCTCGACGAGTAATGCAACCTCATCCGCAGTCAGCACCCGCTCGGTCGTACCGACGACCTTGGGCGGTGATGCCCTGTGCGCTTCGTTGGCGGTGACAAGCTTCCACTTGTACCCCTGCTGCAGCGCACCCGAGATGAATGCGTGGTACTTGTGGATGGTCGCCGCCGACCGTCCATCCGCTGCCATCTCGGCGTAGAGACGGTCGAGATGTTCGGCGGTCAGCTGGTGACACTTGACGGTGCCGATCTTCGCGGTGAGCCATGCACTCATCTGCCGGTAGTTGCGCAGTGTGTTCGGCGAGTACTTCCGCACCCTCTCGCACTGCACGATCCACCGCTCGAAGAGTTGGCCCATCGTGTCCGTCTCGGACGGGCGCAGCAGGTCAGCCTTAGTGGTTCGCCGCGGAACTACATGCGTGTAATACGATAGCTCCGGAGGCACCAGGTCGGTGAGGGCAAACGGATCGCACGTGTGGGGGTGCGATGTCACGTCGAAGTCCGTTCGTGATCGAGCTGAGCGTCGAGGACCGCGACCGGCTCGAGAAGTTGGTCCGACAACGGACGGCCGAACAGCGAATGGTGCTGCGAGCCCGCATCGTGCTGCGGGCGGCCGACGGTGAGGAGAACGCCACCATCGCCCAGGACCTCGCAATCGCCTTGAACACGGTGATCAAGTGGCGCAAGCGTTTCTTCGAGGAAGGCGCCGACGGTCTTTCCGATCGCGGACGGTCGGGTCGACCGAAGCGTTTTTCCCCCTCTGGTCCGAGCAGAGGTCAAGGCGCTGGCCTGCGAGCTGCCGGCCACCACCGGCGTTCCGCTGTCCCGATGGAGCTGCTCGGAGCTGGCCCGCCAGATCGTCGAGCGCCGGGTGGTCGAGACCATCTCGCCGGATACGGTGTGGCGAATACTGGCCGGTGATGTGATCAAGCCGTGGCTGTATCGCTCGTGGATCTATCCCCGCGACCCGGCCTTCGCCGCCAAGGCCGCCCGGGTGTTGGATCTCTACGCCAGGGTCTTCGACGGCCAGCCGCTCGGTCCCGACGAGTTCGTCATCTCCGCCGACGAGAAGACCTCCATCCAGGCCCGTTGCCGCTGCCACCCGAGCTTGCCGCCGGGACGAGCCCGCATGATGCGAGTCGAGCACGAGTACGAACGCAAAGGAGCCGTCGCCTACCTGGCCGCCTACGACGTGCACCGAGCCCACGTGTTGGGCCGCACCGAAGACACCACCGGCATCGAACCGTTCGGTCGGCTGGTGGAACAGGTGATGACCGCCCAGCCCTACGCCGGCGCCCGGCGGGTGTTCTGGATCGTCGATAACGGCAGCTCGCATCGAGGCCAGGCCTCCATCGATCGCCTTGAAGGCGCCTGGCCCACCCTTCGGCTCATCCATCTGCCGCTGCACGCGTCGTGGTTGAACCAGGTGGAGATCTACTTCTCCATTATCCAGCGCAAGGTCGTCAACCCCAACGACTTCACCGACACTGACCAGATCGCCGGGCGGCTGGCCGCCTTCGAGAACCGCTACAACTCGCTGGCCACACCATTCGACTGGCGCTTCGGCCGCGACGACCTCGACAAGCTGCTCGCCCGCCTGGAGGCCCATCGCGCCGCCTAGTGGCGCGCTTACCATCACACCGATGGCCATACCCGAACGGGCCCGCTGGGCCCTCGAGCGACGCCTCGAACAACGACGACAAGAGCGCTGGCCGACCCTGCACGACCTGAAGGTCCGATACCGCGGTGACCACGCCTATGTCACCGGTGCCGATCCCGACGGCCCACTCTCGCTCTGCCGTCTTCGCTGGCACGGCTCGCCCGACAACTGGGGCTTCGCCTGCTGGCTGGCCAGCTCCGACCGCCACGAGGTATCCATCCTTCCCAACGGCCGCTTCACCGGCACCCCCGAGGACGCCCTCGACTGCGCGTGCGGCCTCTACCTCGGCGATCCCACGGCCTGGACCGACCAGCTCTAACCCCACAAACATTCACGCACGGACTTCAGCGATGGACCACTTAGCCACCAGTGCCAGCAGGGCCTTGTCCGCCGCCCGTCCGCTGCCGTGGAACGTCTCGGACAGCTGCATCGGCATCGTCTTGCCGGGCTTGTTGGGGTTCGGCTTCTCGCCGACGTAGGCCCGCAGACGCCAGACGCCACTACCCGCGGTTGTCTCTCGCTTGGTTCCTCGCACGATCGTCTCCCTGGAGGCCCCGACAGACCTTCAAAGATAAGCCTAGTCACAAATCTAGTCCGAGAGGTGTATTTCCCCAGGTGAGACGTCTGGCCGTAGCCCACGCCAGGTGGGATGCCGCATCCGCCCGTCCTTCGTCCACTGGGAGAACTCAACCTCGCCGACCAGGCTCGGGCGCACCCAGACGGCATCGCGCACCTGGGTCCGGGGCAACTCGCCGGCGAACGGACTGGTGGCCCGGGCGAGTCGACGAAAGCGCGCCGTCAGCATGCGCAGCGACTCGTCGCTGAAGCCGGTGCCGACCTTCCCGGCGTACTCGAGCCCGTTCGGTCCAGGGATGCCGACGATGAGGGCACCGATGGTGTCGGCACGATGGCCCTGGCCCGGGGTGTAGCCCCCGATCACCACGTCTTGGGTCCGCACCCCCTTCACCTTGCGCCACTGGTCGGAGCGGCGCCCGGGGAGGTAGCGCGAGTCCAGTCGCTTGCACACGACCCCCTCGATCCCGGCCGCCAGCGCGCCGCGAAGCACCTCGGCCCCGGAACGGCCGGTGAACGCGGGCGGCGTCGCCCAGCACTCGCCGGCCAGCTCGAGCGACTCGAGCAGCTGGCGGCGCTCCTCGTAGGGGAGATCGAGGGTGGGCCGGCCGTCGACGTGGAGGACGTCGAAGACGAGGTAGGAGACCGGCACCTGGGCGGCCAGCCGCCGGGCCTTGGCGGCGTCGGCGACGTGCATCCGCTGCTGGAGCAGGCTGAAGCTGGCCCGCCCCGCTTCGTCGAATGCCACGATCTCGCCGTCGAGGAGGACCTGGCGACTGCCCAGCGCGAGCCCGAGGGCGCGCAGTTCGGGGTAGGAGACCGTGACATCGAGGTCGTTGCGCGAGGTGATGCGGATCCGCCCGCCGTCGACGGCGACCAGCGCCCGCACCCCGTCCCACTTGCACTCGTAGGACCAGCCGGCGTCGGAGGCGGGCAGCGGGGCCGCTGTGGCCAGCATCGGGCGCAGCCCCTCGGGCAGCGGCTCCCAGCCGTCCGGTGCCGGGTCCATGCGGTGGATCATCCACTGGGTGCCGCCGGTCTGGAACAAGACGTAGCGACCGGTGGCCCGGGCCCCGTGCAGCACCACCATGACCTCGCGCTCCGACCACTTCTCGCAGTCGTAGTAGCCGCTGTCCCAGATCGAGACGCTGCCGCCGCCATATTCGCCGGCCGGGATGTCGCCGGCGAAGGACCCGTACTCGAGCGGGTGGTCCTCGGTGTGCACGGCCAGGTGGTTCCGCTTCGGATCGATCGGGAGCCCCTTGGGGAGCGCCCAGGAAACCAGCACGCCGTCGCGTTCGAGGCGGAAGTCCCAGTGCAGCGCGCGGGCGTGATGCTCCTGGATCACAAAGCTCGTCCGCTCGGCGGCCCGCCCCGGCGTTGCCGCCCCCATGGGCTCGGGCGTGCGGTCGGCGCGGCGCTTGGCTCGGTAGGTGCCGAGCGCCTCTTCAGTGCCGCCGTCGCGTCGGCGTGTCGGTGGACTCATGTCGTCGCCACCTCCGACCTCGGGCGGTCGGCTGCGGTCCGGCTCCGCCGCCTCTTGGCGGCCATCCTCGCGCACCGGCCGGCCGAGGTGGTCCGAAGCAGGCTCCCCGGTCGGCTCCGCGACGGCGACGTCACACGGTTTCTGGAGATGCTGTGCGCCCGCGGTGCCGTGCCGTGGCGCCCGGGGGCGAGGCCAGCCGTCCAGGACTGCGCGATTCGGTCGGTAGCGTCGTCGTGTGCGTGCGCATCGCTGGATCGGGGTCCTCGGCCAACGGGACTTCCGGCTCTACTTCATCGGACGCCTGACCTCTTGGATCGGCACGGGCATGCTGCCCGTGGCCCTGTCGTTCGCCGTGTTGGAGCGGGGCGGCTCGACCACCCAGGTGGGACTCGTCCTCGGCGTCGACGTCCTGCCGATGGTGCTCCTCCTGCTCATCGGTGGAGTCGTCGCCGACCGCTTGAACCGCCGTCTGGTGATGCTGGCGTCCGACCTCCTGCGGGGTGCCGCCCAGGGGGCGCTGGCCGCCTGGATCCTGGTGGGCCACCCTCCGCTGTGGGCCTTCCTCGCGGCGGAGGCCCTCGTCGGTGCCGGGACGGCCTTCTTCACCCCGGCGATGACCGGCATCATTCCCCAGGTCGCCAAGGGGGACATGCTCCAGCAGGCCAATTCGCTGAACGGCCTGTCCCAATGGGGCGGCATGTTGGCTGGTCCGGCGGTGGCGGGGGTGCTGGTCGCGACCGCCGGCGCCGGCTGGGCGGTGGCGGGGGACGCACTGACCTACGCGATCGGGGCGTTGAGCCTCGCCGCCCTCCGCGTCGAGAACACGAGCGGGGGCGCCGACCCGCACGAGTCGATGCTGACCCAGCTGGCCGCCGGCTGGCAGGCGTTCCGATCCCGGCGATGGCTCTGGCTCATCGTCAGTCAGTTCACCGTGTTCGGGCTGGTCACCTTCGCGCCGTTCTGGGTGCAAGGGGCGGTCGTCGCCCGGCACTCGCTCGGTGGAGCCGAGGCGTGGGGCGCCATCCTCGGTGCGCAGGGCGCCGGGTCGGTCATCGCGGGGATCGTGATGCTGCGCGTCCAGCCGCGCCGGCCGCTGCTCCTCGGAGAGCTCGCCATGCTGCCGTGGGCGTTTGTGCTGTGCGCGCTGGCCATCCCCGCCCCGGTGGCCGTCGTGGCGTTCGCCGCCTTCTGCAGCGGCATCGGTTTCGGGATCTTCATGCCGCTGTGGGACACGACGATGCAGCGACAGCTGCCGCCGGACGTCTTGTCCCGGGCCAGCGCCTACGACTGGTTCGGCTCAATGGCCCTCCTCCCGGTCGGCTTCGCCATCCAAGGGGTGATGGCGTCGTGGCTCGGCATCCGCGGGACGCTCTGCTCGGAGCCGGCTGGATCACGCTCAGCGTCATCGCGGTGTTGTGCGTCCCCGACGTCAGCCGGATGACGAACGCGTCGCCCCACGCGCCCACCGAGCCGGTGGTCGCGATCGCAGCCGGGCCCAGAAACCATCCCTCAGGGTGAGCACCGCGGCGTGGAAGGCTTTGATCTCGCACGCCGCCCACCTGGAGAGAGATTCGATGCACGGTCGGACGCGAACCTGGATCGTGGTCACCGCCGCGGCGCTCATGGCGATTCTCGGCGCCCCGTTGCTGCTGAGCGGTCCGGCCGCCGCCGCGGGTGACCCCACCCTCGACAACGCCATCGCCATCACCCCACCCGCTGGATGGGTGTTGGCGCCATCAGCACTGTCGGACGCGCAGGTCACCGAGGAAGAGCAGATCGTCGCCGAGGCCCAACACGTCGACTACAAGTTCGCGAGCAAGGAGTGGACACAGCCGAACACCACGAATCAACTCGCAGTGACGCTGTGGGCCTATTCGGCTCAGGAGATCAGCCAGGTAAAGACACAGATCGAAGCAGAGCGACAGGTGTGCGGCCAGGGCCAGACCGCCGTGACGGGCTCGGTGGCCGGGATCCCGGGGTCCACACAGACCTCATGCTCGACCGCCCAACCCAATGGCACGACGGCTGGACCCGCCTCCACCACGTATGACTTCACCAACATCAGCTGGTTCACCGGGGACACCCACGCCGAAGTGCACGCGGTCGGCGTCCCGCCTGCTCAGGTGGCAGCCGACGCTCTTGCCGTGGCCAAGGCCATCCCCCCCGGTGGTTTCGCCGTCGGATCCGCAAGCTCGATGAGCACGCTGATACTGATCGGCGCCGGTATCGCCATCGTGGCCGTTGCCGCCGTGATCGTGGTGCGACGCCGGCGCCAGACCGGGCTCGCCACCCCCGTGGCCGGCGCTCCGCAGCCATTCCTGTCGACCGCGAACTCGTGGAACGCCACGCCCGCCTACTCCCCCGTCGACAGCGCGAGCCCCGCCCCGGCGACCGTCGCGCGCCAGCCGACGGAGGTCATGGCGCCACTCCCGGCGTTCCGGCCCGTGGCGCAAGCCGACCCCGCCCCCGCTGCCGCCCCTGCGGCGGCGCCCGGTTGGCATCCGCTCCCGGGCGACCCCACCAAGACGGCCTACTGGGACGGGACCCAGTGGGCCGCCTTCCGGCAGTGGGACGGCCAGCAGTGGGTGGACGCCGCGGCGGTGGCCCGCTAACACCGGCTAGCCCGACCCGAGCAAACACCCCTGGTCAGGGACCCGTGCTCCGTCAGGACGGCGACCCGGGGCCACAGCATCACTGAGAGTGATCGCCCGCGCGTGGAAGGCTTGGGCCCTCGCGAAGAGGGAACCGATGGTCGGTCGCATCTGCACTCGGATCTTGGCCGCCGCGATGCTGGGGGCGGTCGTTGGCTGTGTCCTGGCTGTGAGCGGCCCGGCCGCAGCGGCTCCCGTCGCGGCCGCACCACCCCACGGCGTGGCCGAATCCCTGGCATTCGCGCACTCCCGGCACGACCTGACCCTCATCGCGGCGGGGGTGATCCTCCTCCTGATCCTCGTCCTCCTGCTGCGAATCTTGCGGCGCAAGACGGAAGCGACGAGCTCGATCGACGGTACGCAACGCACCTTTCCGCCGTCTGCGGACACCTGGCACAACGCCGATCTGGCGAAGGAGTCGAACGCTCCCCTCCCCTCGTTCCGCCAGAGCGAGGTGGTGCTCCCCGACCGCCGCGCCCGGCTGGCACCCCGTGCAGGGGGACCCGACGAAGCTCGCCTACTGGGACGGGACCCAGTGGGCCGCGTATCGGCACTGGGACGGGACCCAGTGGGTGGACGCCGCCGGGGTGCACCAGTAGCCGAGCGCTCCCGGCCGCCCCCGCGGGCCGGCGTCCGTATCCTGTCGGCGTGGAACATCGCCGCGACGACGGCTACGTGGTGTCCGACGACCCCGGGCGCCTCGACCTCGCCCTCGTCCACCGCTGGCTGTCCGAAGAGAGCTACTGGGCCATCGGCCGCCCCTATGAGGTGGTGGCGAAAGCGTTCGAGCACTCGATCGTGCTCGGCTGCTACGACCCCGGCGGCACGCAGGTGGGATGCTGCCGCTGGGTGACCGACCAGGCCACCTTTGCCTGGTTGTGCGATGTCTTCGTCGAGCGGAGCGAGCGCGGCAAGGGTCTCGGTGTGCTCCTCATCGAGGCGGCCACGGCGCACTCGGCCGTCGACGGCCTGCGTGCCCAGTTCCTCGGCACGAGAGACGCCCAGGGTCTCTACGAGCGTTTCGGCTTCGCCAGGCTCGACGACCCCGAGCACTGGATGGTCCGGTGGGCTCCGGGGATGAAGCCGGCGTTCTTGTAGGCGGCGGAGCGACCGCCGAGCCTCAGCGGGTGAGGAAGGCGACCAGCCCGGCCATGTAGGTGTCCTGGTCGTCGTAGAGGGCGCAGTGGCTGCCGTTCGGACAGTCCAGGTAGGTCCCGTCTTGGACCGTCTCGGCGATCCAGCGCATGTGCTCGGGGTCCATCGTGTCGTGCGCCGCACCGATGGCGAGCGTCGGGACGGCGATCTCGTGCAGGTCGGCCGTGCGGTCCCAGTCGACGAGCTTGCCGGACGCACCGAGCTCGCTCGGTCCCTGCATCGTCGTATACACGACCTGGTTCAAATGCGCGAACATCCGCGCGACCGGCTCCGGCCACTGCGACTCGGGCATCCGCAGCACGTGGTGTTCGTAGTGCTCCGTGATGAGCAGCTCCATGTACCTCGGATCGTCCGTCGTCCCATCGGCCTCGAACTGCTTGATCTCGGCCAGCACCCGCTGATCCATGGCCGGCATGAGCACGTCCTCGGCATAACGGTTGTAGGCGGGGATGCTCGCCATCATGTTGGAGATCACGAGGCCCCGCAGCTGGTCCTGATGGGCCAACGCGTACTCGATGGCCAAGATCCCGCCCCACGAGTGGCCGAGCAGGAAGAAGTTGTCCGGACCGAGGCCCAGCGCCACACGAACCTGATCGACCTCGTCGACGAACCGCTCGAGATCCCACAGCGCCGGGTCATCCGGCTGGTCGCTGTAGGCCGATCCCAGCTGGTCGTAGTAGTAGTACTCGACCCCGGCGGCCGGGAGGAAGCTGTCCATGGCCTCGAAGTACTCGTGCGTGCCGCCGGGGCCGCCATGGAGCAGGAGCAGCTTGCAGTCAGGGTTGTTGCCGACCCGCTTCGTCCAGACGGCAAACGGCCCCGACGACGTCTCGATGGGCACCAGCCGTGCGCCACCCGAGAGGACATCGGTGCGGCCGGCGTTGTCGTAGTAGCTCACGGTCCGGGGCACCGGGCCACGATAGATCCGGTCGGAAAGAACCGACCATCGGACGCGGCCCGGCGCCGGGCTCAGGTGCCGGGCTTGGGTGCCATGACGACCACGAAGTCGATCTCGCGGCGCTCCACGAACCCGAGCGCGCGGTAGAGGCGGATCGCGTTCGTGTTCGTGACGGCCACATGGAGCAGCACGCCGTCGCCGCGCTCTCGGATGGCGGCACCGACCGCTCGGACCAACCGGCTGGCCAGGCCGCTCCCCCGCACCGACTCCTCGGTGCACACGGCGCTGATCTCGGTCCACCCCGGAAGTCGCATCCGCTGGCCGGCCATCGCCACCAGCACCCCATCGCGGCGGACCCCGAGGTAGTCCCCGAGCTCCATGGTCCGCGCCAGGAACGGGCCCGGCCTCGTCCGCGAGATGAGCGCGAGCACCTCGGGCACGTCGTCTGGGCCGAGGGGCACGGCTTCGGGATCAGGGGCCACATCCAAGGTCTCGGCCACCATCTGCAGGCTCGTGATGTTGGTGCGGACCTCCCAGTCGTCTGGCGGCCGCGACCGCGGGGCGACCAACACCAGCGGGTCCGACGGCCGGCAGCCTCGCCGCGTCGTTCCAGGCGGCCTCGTCCGGATCGTCGTCCAGGGCGGCGAAGACGGAGATCTCGACCGGATACCGGGCCGCCCGACCGGTGCGCTCCGCGAACGTGGACTGCGGGCCGGTCAGCGCACTCCAGACGGGGTTCTCGAGGACGCGATCACGCCCGGCGGCGTCGCCACGTCGCCCGGAGTGGCCAGGTCGTCGGTCATGGCGGCGAAGACTAACGCCCGTGAGACGGGCCACAATCACGGGGTCCCGATTCGCCCAGGAACGTAAGGACGCAGATGGTGCATCGAAACGTGGAGCGGGTGGCGCGGGTTCTCGAGGCCGTGGATGCCGAGATCACCATCCGCGAGCTCGACGCCTCCACCCGCACGGCCGGCGACGCCGCGGGGGCCCTCGGCTGCGAGGTCGGCGCGATCGCCAACAGCCTGCTCTTCATGACCGGAACTGCGCCCGTGCTCGTGATGACGAGCGGCGCGCACCGCCTCGACCTCGACCTCGTCTCGCGGCTCCCTCGGTGTGCCTCCACTACGGCGAGCGACGCCCGACGAGGTGCGGGCCGCCACCGGCCAGCCGATCGGCGGGGTGGCTCCGGTCGGCCACCCCAACCCGATCCGCACCCTGGTCGACGAGAGCCTGGCCGCGGACCGAGACCATCTGGGCCGCCTGTACAAGCCACCACGTGTTCGGGGCCCGTATCGTTCATCCATGACAACCGAACGGCTGGCACCCAGCGTCTACCCGGTGCTCCGCGACACCGACCCGGCCACCGCGATCCGGTTCCTGGTGGACGCCTTCGGCTTCAGTGAGCACGAAGTCCACAACGGTCCCGACGGCGAGATCGCCCATGCCGAGCTGAGCTTCGGCAATGGCATGGTGATGGTCGGTCCGAGCGGCGGCGGCGAGTCCGTGTTCGACACCGGCGCGCAGTCGATCTATGTGGTGGCCTCGGACGTGGATGGCGTCCATGACCGTGCCGTCGCGGCGGGCGCCGAGATCGTGTACCCCCTGACAGAGCAGGACTATGGCTCGCGGGATTTCTCCGCGAAGGATCCCGCCGGCAACGTATTTTCCTTCGGCACCTACCGCCCTACGTTCACGTGAGGTGGCGCAGCTCATCGTGACTGACCAACCCGGGCGAGCGCCAGGGTGGTCGGCGGTTGACCCGGGCGACCTGGCCGGGATCCCGGGGGTTGGAGCGCTGCTACTCGGACCCGCCCGTCCCGAGTGTCCCGAGCCTTAGCTCCGGCGCGGCGTCCAGCGGAAGCGGCGGAGGGCGACGACGGTCGCGCCGACCCCCCATATGGCGACGATCAGCAGGTCATGCCAGGCCCAAGGCGACACTCCGGCTTGAAAGTCGAAGGGGGCGGCCATCGCCAAGATGAAGTGGTGTATCGGGAAGAAATTGGAGAACTTCGCCAGCCCCGATGTCGGCTTCAACGGGAACCACAACCCCGACAAGAACAACAGGACGAAGAAGACGATGCTCGTCACCGGGCCGGCGCTCTCCTGGTTGGGGACAGCCGTGCTCATGGCCACCCCCATGGCGGAGAAGCTCACGATCCCCACCACGAGTACCACGACGAATGCAGCCCACTGCTGTGGGAAGTGGACCGAGTAGCCGAAGCGGCCGATGATCAACAACAGCACCACCTGGACCACCACGACGATCATCGTGCTGACGAAGATGGAGGTCAGCAGCACCCACGTGGGGAGTGGGCTCAGGCGCAGCCGCTTGAGCAGCCCGGTTTCGCGGCGCACGACCAGGGTGGTGGCGAGTGTGGTGAAGCACGCAGACATCACGCCGTACGCGACGAAGCCGGGAACGTAGTAGTCGATCAGCTTGATGTTCCCGAGGAAGCTGATCCGCGAGTTGCCGGCGCTCGCCCCGAGCAGGACCAGGAAGACGACCGAGAAGCCGACGGTGAAGACGGCGCCGACCCGGTTCAACCAGAACGCCAGCTGCTCGTAGCGGACCTGGTGGGCGACCAGGCGAGCGTCACCCAGCCCCGACCAACCCCTCGTTTCGCTGCCCACGGGCTGTCTCACGGCTTAGTGCGCCGGGCCATCGTGGATCGGGCGGGTCAGGTCGAGGTACACGTCCTCCAAGGTGACCCGGGTGACGCTCAACCCCGGCAGTGCCCGGCGGCCCTCGAGGGCCCAGTTGACGATCTGGGCGAGGACCACCAGCTCGTCGTTGGTACTGATCTCGACGACATTGCCGTCGAGATGTGAGGGTGCAACCGGGAGGTCCGCAGGGCGCACATCGTCAGGAAGGGTGAAGCGAATCGTGACCTGGCCGCGATCGCGCCCGCCGATGGACGATGGTGAGCCGGTGGCCACTACCCGGCCCCGCGCCAGCACGGCGACCCCCTGGGCCAACGCCTCCACCTCGTCCATGTAGTGGCTCGAGAGCACCACCGTCGTGCCATCCGATGCCAAGGTGCGAATCAGGTCCCAGGTCGTTCGTCGAGCGGCGGGGTCGAGGCCGGTGGTCGGTTCGTCGAGGAACAGAAGCTCGGGGTTCCCGATGATCCCGAGACCGATGTCGAGGCGGCGTTGCTGCCCGCCCGACAGCCGCTTGATCTTGGTGCCGGCCTTCTCGGAGAGCCCGACCAGCTCGATGACCTCCTCGACAGGGCGAGGAGCCGGATAGAAGCCGGAATTGCGTTCGAGGACCTGGCGGACGGTGAAGAAGGGCTCGACGGCCAACTCTTGGAGCACGACGCCGATTCGTGTCCGCAGCCACCGTTGCTGGCGCCGGTGACCGGGGTCGATCCCGAGGACTTGCACGTCGCCGCCGTCCCGGTGCAGGAAACCTTCGAGGATCTCGATGGTTGTTGTCTTCCCGGCGCCATTCGGCCCGAGCAGCGCGAACACCTCACCGCGTTCCACGCGAAAGCTCACGCTATCGACGGCGGGAAGCTCGCCGTACGACTTGCGAAGATCCTTCACGCTGATGGCAGGCATTACCTTCTCGGATTGGCCGAGCAGCACGCGTCGCGTTGGGAGAAAGATCGCCTCACCGCGCCGATCCTCACGCGCTCGGCGCTCGAATGGTCAAAACCGCCAACGCGTCGCTCCCCCCGCGCCAGTCGTCGCAACCGCCGTCGCCTGACGTGCGGCAATCCGATAGATCGTCCAGGGCGGGGGACCAGCAGACGGGGCGCTGTAGTCGGCCGTCAGTGCCACGCCCGACTCGTCTACCCGGGCGGGCCAGCCTTGAGCGCTCCACCGCTCCGCCATGGTGGCGACGGTCGCCGGATCAGTGACCTTTTCGGCCAGACCCTCGAGCACCAGATCGAAATCGCCGGTCGCAACGCTGACCGTGCAACGGGGGTCGCGGGCGAGGTTCTTCCCCTTCAGTGTCTGCTCTCCGGTCTCGAACCAGAACGCACCGTCGAACCACTGCGCGCCAACGCCGGTCACGTGGGGGCTCCCGTCCCGGTTGATCGTGGCCAGCCAGCAGGTGTGACGATCGGGTCCACCGGTCCCGGGGGCTTGGCTCACGCCGCTGGCGAGACGACTCTGGATCGCAGCCCAATCGATCAGCGGAAGGTTGTAGAGATCCCCAAGGTTTCTTGAATCCATGATGGTCTGACGGATCATACGGTGAGAACTCGTCGGTCGAGGACTGTCACCCTGGGGACCCGGCCCTTCCCAGGCGGACTGGGCGGTGCACGCCTCATGTCGAGAACTGGCGGCCGACTCGTCCTCCCTCAGTCCACCGGCGGCCGCCGATCGGCCCAGGGCTGGGCCTCCTCCAGTTGGGCGGAGAGGCTGATCAGGGTCTCCTCGTCGCCATAGCGGCCGGCGAACTGCACCCCGATGGGCAGACCCGCGTCGTTCCAGTGGAGCGGCAACGACACCGCCGGCTGGCCGGAGGCATTGAACGGTGGCGTGAACGGGACAAAGGAGGCCGCCCGGAAGAGTCCGGCTAGCGGGTTGTCGGCCGGCGAGTCGAAACTGCCCAGGTCGACCGGCGGCTCTCCCAGCGTCGGGGTGAGCAGCACGTCGAGGTCCGTGAAGACCGATGCCATCTGCCGGGCCGCACGTTGGAGCCCCTGGAGCGCCGTCAGGTACTGGGCGGCGTTGAGCGCTCGACCGACGCCGACCAGAGCCCAGGTGAGCGGCTCGACGTCCTCTTCCGCCGCCGCCCGACCGATCCGTTCCTCCCAGTCGCTCATGACCCACGCATTCCCGGCCGCCCACACGTTGATGAAGTGCGTCGTGAACTCGTCCCCATTGATGCCGAGCTGGGCGGGCTCGACGTGGTGGCCCAGGCGCTCGCAGAGCGACGCTGCACGCTCCGCCGCCGCGACGCAGTCGGGATGCACGGCGACGTCCGAGGCCGCGGCGGTGACGAGCCCGATTCGCAACGGTGCGCGGGATCCCGGTGCTGTCGCATCGAGGAACGAGGCGCCCCGCGTTGCCGGCGCGTAGTAGGGCTCGCCGACAACGGGCACCGAGAGAACGTCGAGGACGGCGGCGGAATCGCGTACCGATCGGGTCACGACGTGTTCACAGACGAGGCCGCCCATGACCTCCCCATAGCGGGGGGCGAGCGAGACCCGGCCGCGGGTGGGCTTCAGGCCCACCAGTCCGCAGCACGATGCGGGAATGCGGATAGAGCCGCCGCCGTCATTGGCGTGGGCCACGGGCACGAAACCGGCCGCGACTGCGGCCGCCGAACCGCCCGAGGATCCCCCTGGGGTTTTCGTCGTGTCCCACGGGTTGTGCGTGGCGCCGAAGCGCCGCGGCTCGGTCGTGGGCAGGATGGCGAACTCTGGGGTGTTCGTCTTCCCGCAGATCACGAATCCGGCCTCGCGGAACCGCTGCGTGATGAGCTGGTCGGCCGGCGAGTGGTAGTCCCCCGAGAGGTCCGTCCCCTCGTTGAACGGCGTCCCCTCGAGCTCGGCTGCGAAATCCTTGAGCAGGAACGGCACGCCGCGAAAGGGGCCGTCGGGCAGGGGGGCGGCCGCCTCGGCCCGGGCTCGCTCGAACAGGGGATGGATCACCGCGTTGATCTCGGGATTCATGCGCTCGATTCGCTCGATCGCGCCGTCGACGAGCTCGGCGGGCGAGACCGCCCCGCTCCGCACCGCTTCCGCCTGGGCCGTGGCGTCGAGCCACCAGATGTCGGACATGGCCGCACGGTATCGCCGGCGGCGACCCGCTGCCCGGGACAGCCGGGGACGGGCCAGACCGTGGCCCACCCTCAGTAGGATCGAGTCGGACCGACGAGATCTTTCGAGGGAACCGGTTGCCAGTCCTGCGCACGCCCGACGAACGCTTTGCTTCTCTCCCGGAGTACCCGTTCGCCCCGAATTACGTCGAGACCGCCGACGGGCTGCGCGTGCATTATCTCGACGAAGGCCCGTCGTCGTGCGCCCGTCCTGTTGTTGCACGGCGAACCCACGTGGTCGTACCTCTACCGGACGATGATCCCGGTCCTCGTGGCGGCGGGGCATCGATGCATCGCCCCGGATCTCGTGGGATTCGGTCGGTCCGACAAACCGAGCGAGCAGGCGGACTACTCCTACCAGCGCCACGTCGACTGGATGAGCGAGGCGCTCTTCGATCGGCTGGACCTGCGAGACATCACCGCTCGTCGGCCAGGACTGGGGCGGCCTCATCGGGCTCCGGCTGCTCGCGGCGCAACCCGATCGGTTTGCCCGGGTGGTGATCGCCAACACGGGGCTCCCGACCGGCGACCACCCCATGAGCGAGGGGTTCTTGGCCTGGAAGCAGTTCGTGCACGGCTCGGCCGATTTCCGAATCGGGAACGTCCTCTCGAGGGCAGCGGTCGGCACACTCAGCCCCGACGTCATCGCGGCCTACGACGCACCGTTCCCGGACGAGTCCTTCAAGGCGGGCGCCCGCGCACTTCCCGACGTTGGTGCCCGTCGCTCCGGACGACCCGGCGCACGACGCGAACTGCGCCGCCTGGGAGGTCCTGGGTCGCTTCGAGAGGCCGTTCCTCTGCGCGTTCAGCGACGGTGACCCGATCTTCCTGGGCGGAGAGCGCCAGTTCATCGAGCACGTCCCGGGGGCCGCCGGCGCTGCACCATCGCACCATCGAGGGCGCCGGGCACTTCCTGCAGGAGGACAAGGGTCCGGAGCTCGCCCGGGTCATCGCCACGTTCATCGGACAGACCTGACCACGCCGCACGGACCACAGCCGTCCGACCGCGCGGTTCGCGCCACTGCCGGCCGGGACCGTCGTCACCGGGGTTCACCGCCGTGACCTCCCGCCCGCTCGGCGACCTGTTGCGAACTCCGGTGGTCGTCGCCCCGATGGCCGGCGGCCCATCGACCCCGGGGCTGGTTGTGGCCGCCGCCGAGGCCGGCGCGATGGGATTCCTGGCCGCCGGCTACAAGACAGCGGCGGCCATGCGCACCGAGATGGACACGGTGCGGGCCGCCACTCGAGAGCCCTTCGGGGTGAACGTCTTCGTGCCGGGCGCCCCGACGAGTGATCCCGCGGCGCTCGCCGCCTACATCGAGAGCCTCGCGCCCGATGCCACCGCCCTCGGGACGGCGCTCGGTGCAGCGGAGTGGGAGGACGACCACTGGGCGACGAAGATC
Organism: uncultured Actinomycetes bacterium; assembly: GCA_963833735.1. GTDB lineage: Bacteria > Actinomycetota > Acidimicrobiia > Acidimicrobiales > RAAP-2 > DATNIB01. The sequence goes on from CAWHYR010000022.1 coordinate 32,423, forward strand.
GAGGCACTGCTCGACGATCCGCCGGCCGTCGTCAGCTTCACGTTCGGCTGCCCGGAGACCGAACTGGTCGCCGCGCTGCAGGCGGCGGGCTCGCAGGTGTGGATCACTGTGACGCAGGCCAGGGAGGCGGCGCTGGCGGCCGCCAGCGGCGCGGACGCGCTGTGCGTCCAGGGAACGGAGGCGGGCGCACATCGCGGGATCTTCTCCGACAGTGCGCCACCCGACAGCGAGCCCGATCTCCTCTCGCTCGTGGCCGAGCTTCACCGCCTCACGGAGCTCCCACTCCTGGCGGCAGGCGGGATCGCCGACCGCGCCGGCGTTCTCGCCGCCCTCGGCGCCGGCGCCGTCGGGGTCCAGTGCGGCACCGTCTTCCTCCGCTGCCCCGAGAGTGGCACGAATGCGGTGCACCGAGCCGCCCTCGGCGATCGGCGCTTCGAGGAGACCGCCGTCACGCGGGCGTTCAGCGGGCGGCCCGCTCGGGGCCTGCTCAACCGGTTCATGCTCGACCACCCCGACGCGCCGGCTGCGTACCCGGAGATCAACAACGCGACGCGACCCCTCCGGGCCGCCGCCGCGGCGGCCGGGGACGCCCAGCGGCTGTCCCTATGGGCCGGCACGGGGCTACCGGTCGGCGAGGGATCAACCGCTGGCGACGATCATCAACCGGCTCTGCGGCCGTTAGCGGCGCCAACGGGCCAGATGGAGGAAGCGACCAATGGGTGATCCAGCCAAGGTGTACTTCCGCGACCCGTCCTTTGACGGGCAGCTAGGTCGGACGTTGGCGGCGGCGGCGGCGGACTCGGCGGACCTGGGAGAGGCGCTGGCGACGGCCCGACGGGTGGGGAAGCTGAGCGGCGCCTCGTGGCACCGCGCCTGGTCGCAGACCGCCGTCGGCGCCAGACGGGCGGGCGAAGCGGCGCGCACCGCCGGCGATCTGGTGACGGCCCGGCATGCGCTGTTGAGGGCCAGCGAGTACTTCCGCCAGGCGTACTTCTTCATCCGGACCGACTTGGACGACCCGCGCCTGCAGGAGTCCTACCAGAGCCACGTCGAGACGTTCCGAACCGCCACCACCCTCATGGACCTCGGGGCCGAAGAGGTGCGGATCCCCTACGAATCGACGACCCTGCACGGCTACCTGTTCGCGCCCGACCGGACCGGCGCCCCCCGACCGACCCTGTTGTTTCCCTGCGGCTACGACTCGACGGCCGAGGCCGGCTGGGTCAACGTCCCGGCCGCCGTGCAGCGCGGCTACAACGCCCTGGTCTTCGAGGGCCCCGGTCAGGGCGAGGCGCTCTTCACCCAGCGGCTGTACTTCCGCCCCGACTACGAGGCGGTCCTCACGCCGGTGCTCGACTGGCTCCTCGCCCGGCCCGAGGTCGACCGTTCTCGGGTCGTGCTCATCGGGCGGTCCTTCGCCGGCTACCTCGCCCCCCGCGCGGCCGCGTTCGAGAAGCGGTTGGCCGCCCTCGTCTGCGATCCGGCACAGCCCGACATGGGTGCCCGGCTGCCCGACGGTGTCCTTGGGAAGGAGGCCCCCGCATTGGTGAAGGCCCAGATCAGGTTCGCTGCCAACCGGGCGGAGTTCTTCGGCGCTCGCATGGCCGCGCACGGGATCGATTCCATCGAGGAGTACTTCTCCGAGCTGCGCCGCTACAACATGCTCCCCGTGGCGGCCGGCATCTCCTACCCGACGCTCGTCGTCGAGGCCGAGCACGACTTCGCCGGCGGCAACGGACAGACGTTGATCGACGCGCTCAGCTGTCCGTCAGAGCTGCTGGCGCTCACGGGGGCCCAGGGGGCCGACGGTCACTGCGCAGGACTCGGGCAGGAGATCTGGACCGAGGCCGTGTACGGCTGGCTGGCCACCACGCTCGGGGCCGGCGCCGCTGACCGACGCGGTGGGCGGTCCCTATGAGCGGCCGATCTCGGTCAGCCGAGGGACGACGGTCTCCGCCAGCTGGCTGACCAACGCCACGGGGTCCGGCACCATCGGCACGATCTCGACGAGGTCGATGCCGAGCTGGGCGTACTGATCCATGTTGGCCAGGAAGCCGTCGGGGTCACCGACCGGGTCGCCCCCACCCAGGATGGTCTTGGTGATCTCCGCCGGGTCGCGGCCGACGTCCGCGCAGTGGCGCTCGAGCACCTCGAGCTTGTGGCGGATCTCGTCGAGCCCGGTCGCGAACAGGTTGCAGGCGTCGGCGTACTGGGCCACCAGCCGCAGGGTCTTCCGCTCGCCGCTGCCCCCGATCAGGATCCGCGGCCGGGGTTGCTGCACGGGCCGCGGCCGGCAGATCGTCTCGGCCAGCTGGTAGTGCGTGCCCTCATAGGGCCCGTCATCGTCGCTCCACATCTGCTGGCAGATCTGCAGCGCCTCTTCGAGTCGCTCGAAGCGCTCGCTGACCGGCGGGAACCGCACACCGAGACCGTTGTGCTCGCGCTCGTACCAGGCGGCCCCGACGCCGAGGATGGCCCGCCCTCCGGAGAGCACGTCCAAGGTCGTCACGATCTTGGCCAGCAATCCGGGATGGCGATAGGTGACGCCGGTGACGAGGAGGCCCAGCATGATCCGCTCCGTCTGGCCCGCCAGGAAGCCGAGCGACGTGTACCCCTCGAGCATCGGGTCCTGCGCCGTGGCGAACTGCTCCATCTGGAACCAGTGATCCATCAAGGTGAACGTCGAGAAGCCGCCCTCTTCGGCCACCTTGGCGGTCGAAGCGAGGGTCGAGGCCAGTTCCTCGGGGCCACCCGGAAGGGTGAAATTGGCGAAGTGGACACCGATCTGCATGGGCGGGCTCCTTACGGGCGATGAATCGTTATGGTCGATGTCTAGACGCTGCCGGTCGGGTTGTCCGCCCGCGCCGGTTGCTGCGACGGGTTCCCATGCTCGTCTGACCGGACGAAGGCGCTGGACGTTCGAGTCGGATTGGAACGCCGGCTCGACGGTGATCTTCGAGCAGAACGGGGCCAGGATCGCCGACCCGGCGCAGGTCCTTGTTGACGCCGGGCCATTCCGCCGCCTGTCATACCCGTGGCACACGTTCACACACGAGTGGGCCGACATCAACGGATTCAGTGACGAGGTGCTCACGCAGATGCCCCGCGGCCGCCGAGCAAGGTGACGTTCGACATCGAACCGGTGGGCGGCTGGTCAAGCTGACCGTCGTCGACGACGACTTCGATCCGGACAGCGTCGTGCGGCCGATGATCAGCGAGGGCTGGCCCGAGGTGCTGTCCAGCCTCCAGACCTTCCTGGAGTGGTGCGAGGCTATCCAGTGTGAGGCTGGGTGGCCGACCGGGACGTCCTCGCCGAGCGGACCCGACCCGCCAACCGCGACTACATGATGTCCTTCGCCACCGTCGTGCTGTTGGGCGTCGTCTCGGACACCGGAAAGATGAAGCCGCACTTGGGACAGGGCTCGGCCAGCGTTTTCAACTCCGCCAGCAGGTCGTAAGGCTTGTCCTGCAGGGTGCCGCAGGTGGGGCAGATCCGCAGAAGGCGCGTCCCGACCAACTCGAAGTTGGAGATGATGTCTTCCATGATGGCGCCGTTGGCCGCCCACTCTTTGGCGTGCTTGTGGTAGGTGTCCATGTGCCAGTCGTTGACGGCCTCCTTGCTGGCCCACATGCTGATCTCGTTGTACCAACCGGGCTCATCGGGGTGCTCCCACCACGTGAGGTGGATGAACCCCGGCTTTGTCATGAGGTGATGGCGAACGTTGCTGAACACGGTCCGGAACTTGTCATACGCGTCGGGACTCGAGAATCGAACCCGCTGCATGCTGAGGTAGACACCCACGACGCCTCCTAGGTTTCTGCCGACTGCGGACTGACACCGTCGACCTGGACGCCGGGTCCAAGCTTGCGAGCGATGTCTCTGACGATGTCTCCTTCGACGATGGCTCGCCATCTTTTGACTTGTGGCGTGCTGACGACGATGACGTGACGGACACCACGCGCTCGCGCCGCCTCGGCGATCGTCTTGACGGGCTTTCGGGAAGCGGCCACCTGGCCCCAGGCGGGCGTGCCGCTCTTCTCGATCATCCGAATGGCCTTCTCAACCTGGTTTTTCTGCTCTGTCATCTCCTTTCGGGTAGGCATGAGCCCGGGATTCGGCAATCCGAGCGACGAGCCGTAGATGCGGGCCACCGTGACCACCGCGACCGCGTCTCCCCCGCTCAGGCCGAGCGCCCTGTGTACCGCCGCCGCCGGAATCGGGTCGCCCATCGGCGCCGCGATGAGAACAGCGGCGGACTGGGTGGGCTGCTTGTCGAACTTGCGGCGGCCGAAGCGGCCCCGCACTGGGTGGGCCGGCGCCGCCGGAGGGGTATTCAAGATCGACGTCACCGCTCTGTCTCGGCATGCATCGTGGGCATGGCGCTGACGGGCTGTTCGCCGGCGATCTCCAGCTGCGGGGAGAGGGCATCGAGGTCTATGCCGCCGGGCGAGCCCACCACGACCGGAATCTCCTCATCCGTCGCAATACCCAGTCTCCGGTCGCTGAGCGTCCGCCACCAGTAGAGCGGCACGTAGGCGGCGACGATCACCAGTCCCATGATGAAAAGGAAGTGCCCCTCGCCCGGACCAACCACGATGTTGGGGGAATTCCATCCGCCAACGAAGTAGTCGAACGTGAGGAAGAGGGCGCAGGCCAGCGCAATCCACCGGAAGAAGTCGGGGAGCCGGAACGGACTGATCCGCTCGGGTTGCATCTGGCGCATCAGGAAGTAGCCGAAGAGCGACCCGGCGACGGCCACGATGTAGCCAACGTTCGAGAAGATGTAGATGCGCACCGGCGAACCGAAGAGCCCCACCAGCATGGCGCAGATGACGTTGAAGATCATCGCCCGGTCGGGCACATGGTGCTTGTTCTGATGCATGAAGAACCGGGGCAACAGGGCGTCCTCGGAGGCCTGGAACAGTGAGCGGGCCACGCCCATGATCGCGTTCAAGACTGACAGGAGGAGGGCCAGGATCAACGGGACGCCGATCAGATACTTGACCCAGCCCGCAGTGCCGAAGATGTGGTCGGCGAAGCTCGTGTAGAGGGTGAGCGGGTCGGCGGATTTCAGTGAGGCACCGAGCACTCCCACGAAGACAACGGCCGTGGCGATGTAGATGAACACGCCGTAGAGGCCCTCGGCCGTGAGGGCGATCTTGGCGTCGCGGGCCGGGTCGCGGCACTCGCCGATGTAACAGGCGGCGGCCTCCATGGCGATCGCATTCCAGGAGATGACGAAGATCCACGAGAGGAAGAACATCGTCCCCGCTGTCTTGGGATCGGCGTAATGGAACCCCGAGATGTTCGACCAGTGGAAGCTGCTCGGCTTGAACGCCGGGAGGATGACGAGCAGCGTCAGCGGGACCATGGCCAGCACTCCGAGGATGGTGGCGAAGGTCGCGCCGAGCCGGATG
>CAWHYR010000023.1:0-19130 GCA_963833735.1 uncultured Actinomycetes bacterium
AGGCGCGAGTTCGGCGACAGCACGGCCGAGCAACCGTCCGGTGAGCCCACCTGGGTCCACGGTGTCGTGCGCGATCTCGAGGGGCGGCCGATCGCCGGCGCCGAGCTCGACGTCTGGCAGAACGCCGACGACCGCCTCTACGCGGTGCAGAACCCCGACGTGCCGCAGGGCAACCTGCGGGGCCGCTTCACCACCAGAGAAGACGGCAGCTACGGCTTCGTGGCGGTGCGGCCGACCGACTACCCGATCCCGACCGACGGGCCGGTCGGGGATCTCCTGCGTGCGACGGGCCGTCACGCCTGGCGGCCCGCCCACCTGCACCTCATCGTGAGTGCGCCGGGCCACCGCACCTTGACCACGCACGTGTTCGATTCGCAGAGCGAGCACCTGGCGTCGGACGCGGTCTTCGCGGTCAAGCCGTCGCTGGTCCGCACCTTCGTCGAGCACGAGGCGAGCGACCCGGCGCGGCCGCCGGGCATCGACGGCCCGTGGACCTCGGTCGAGAACGACGTGGTCCTGGCGCCCGTCGGCCGGTAGCGGGAGGACGCCGGGCGCCGGAGCGTGCTCGGGCGTCGCCTCCCGGGCGGGCCGGGTGATCAGCCCGCGGGAGCGGCGGTCGTCGACGGTGCCGTCGGGGTCGACGGACGGGGGAGCGGCGGTGGGGTCGTCGGGTGCGGCGGGTTGCCCACGCCCCCGGGGAGGGTGGGCACTCGCAGCACGGCCCACGCCGCGCCGACGAGGAGCACCGCCGCGGCCGTGGCGCCGAGTCCGCTCAGCGTCAGCGCGAGACGCCGCGACGCCCGGGACGAAGGGTCGGGGGAGCCACGGCCGGCCCGGACGGTGACCAACAGGACCGCGACCAGGCAGAGGAGCCCGACGCCGCCCAGCACGAACGCGAACATCCGGCGTCCCGGCGCGGCCCGGAGGCACTCGAACGCCAGCCGTGCCGCCGGGTCGCCCGCCGAACCGATCCAGCGACCGAGGAACGGCGAGCCGCAGCCCAGCGACTGGCCCGGGACGTGCACGGAGAACGGACCGAGGGCCTCGAAGACCGCGCCGCACAGCGAGGAGAGGCCGACCAGGCTCAAACCGACCGACCGAACCGACACCGTCCGTCGAGTCGGGCGGGCCGGGGACCCCGGCGGGGCCGTCATCCCGGGACCGCGGCCGGCGCCCACACTCTGTCGGCGTGCGCAGCGAGGTCGTCCGATCGCCCCACCGGCGATGCCGGACCCGCCAACCTCAGCTCGCCAGCTCCTCGATCGCGGACTCGGGGCAGTTGGCGATGGCGAGCCGCGCCTTCTCCTCGATCCCGGGGGGCACAGTGCCGTCGCCCACGACCGAGCTCTGGCCGTAGTCGTCCACCGAGAACAACTCGGGTGCGAGTGCGTAGCAACGGGCGTGGCCCTGGCACTTGTCCGGGTCGACCCGGATCTTCACGGGAACACCACCGGCAGGACCCGCGGTCCGCGGACCTGACCGCCGGCCCACGTGACGTCTGCGCCCTCGGCCAGGCGGAACGTCGGGATCCGGCGCAGCCACTCCTCCAGGGCGACGGTGAGCTCCATGCGGGCCAGGTTGGACCCCGCACAGCGGTGGATGCCCGCGCCGAAGGCGACGTGGCGGTTGATGGCCCGGTCGAGCACGACCTCGTCGGCACGCTCGAAGACCTCGGGATCGCGGTTGGCGGCCGGGAAGTTCATGAGCAGCTTGTCGCCCTCGCGCATCGGGCACCCGCCGAACTCGGTGTCGTTCCTGACCCGGCGCGCCATCGTCACCGGCGAGTAGGCCCGCAGGAGCTCTTCGACGGCCACCGGCATGAGCCCGGGCTCGGCGACCAGCCGGGCGGCGTCGTCGGGGTGCGTGGCGAGGTGCCACAGCGACGTACCGATGCTGCTCCAGGTCGTGTCGATGCCGGCGATCATGATGAGGGCGACGATGCCGAGCACGAGGCGGTCCGCCAGCGGCTCCCCTTCGTGCGTCGTCCCGAGGAGCTCACTGATGAGGTCGTCGCCCGGCTCGGCCTTCCGGCGCTCGAGCTCCGCGATGAGATACGTGCCGAATCCCTCCTGGCCCCGCAGGTTCCGTTCGGGGTCGTCGGCGAACTCGAGCATGTCGCGGACCCAGCCGGTGAAAGTGTCCGAGAGCGACTCGGGCACCCCCAGGATGTGCGCGACCACCCTGACCGGGATCTGCTGCGCGTAGTCGACGGCGGCGTCGGCCTGGCCGGCGGCGAGGAACCCGTCGATGTGGCGCCGGCAGAGGTCCCGCGTCATCGCCTCGTAGCCGCGCGACGCGGGTGTGGGAGAACCAGGGCAGGATGAGTCGCCTCGTCCAGGTGTGCAGGGGCGGGTCCGCGGAGATCGGGGGGAGCCCGTAGGGCTCGTCGACCTCCACGGCGGCCTCCGGATGCCCGGTGGGGCTGATGACGCCGACCTCGATCGAGCTGAACCGCTCGATGTCGTGGGCCGCTTCGACGACGTCGGCATAGCGGGTGAGCAGCCACGCCGGGCCCCGGCGCTCGGTGTGCGCGATCGGACACGACTGCCGCAGGTCGTCCCAGATCGGGTACGGATCCTCGATGTACGCGGCATCGAGCACCTCAAAGTCCTGTGACCAACTCCCGACCGGTGCTGTCGCTCGCGCCATTCGTCCACCCCTTCAACCGCTCATGAACCTAAACCACGGACCCGAGTCCGTGCCGGTACCCGGGACACGGAGGTACCCGGGACACGGAGGCCGACGGGTCTGCCATCAACCCAGGGTGACCGGCGCCTCCAGCGCTGCCGTCTCGGCGAGGGAAGGACGTGGCCTTGCGTTCCGCAGGGCCGCCTTTCTCGAGACCCTGAATTCGTGCCAGAGGATCGCAATCCCGTAGGACCCGGCGATGCCGACCGCCGCCAGCAGGCAGTACTTCACCGCCACCGGAATCGGCCACGTGTGCATCGCGATGGCGACGGCGACGATGAGGGGCGTGTGGATCAGAAACGCCCCGAACGCCCGGGGACTGATCTTGCGGGCCCAGCTCCCGTCCCAGTTCCCGTGTCGCTGGAACCAGGCGAGCACCCACAGCCCCATGCCCACGGCCAAGATGCCCTCAACGGATGCGCGTGATGAGGGCCTGCCATTTGAACCCTCCCTCCAGAGCACCCGCGTTCTGACCACCCGAGGACACCACCGCCATCACGCCCAGCCCGGCGCTGCCGACAAGGCTGAATATTCCGCACAGGCGACGAATCGGCGGCTGGATCGTCTGCAGCCAGCCCCGCTCTCCGGCCACGCATCCCAGTCCGAAGAGGATGCAGAACTGGGGCCACTGAAAGATGTGAATTCCGAGCGCGATGTCTTGACCCAAAGGGAACTGCAACCGGACGATGAAGGTGAACACCGCGATCAGGATCATCAGCCGGAAGATCAGCCCGTACGACAGATCGCCCCCCGACTTCTGCGCCGGGAATCTCGAGCGGATCAGGGCGTACCCGGCGCCGTAGATCAGAAGGACGAGGAGAAACCAGGTCGGGCCCGTATCAAAACCGAGGAAGTCATGGATGAAGGAGTGGAGGGTTCCCGGGTGCCCGACCATGACCTCCCTTCCCCAGTAGGTGAGGAAGGGAGTCAACAGGAAATAGCAACACACCGGGACGCCGAGTTGCAGGAACCGACGCTTGAGATACACGGCCGTGCCCGACCGCGCCAGAGATACGGGGGTCAGCAGGCCGGCTATGAGAAAGAAGAGCCCCAGGCCGAAGAAATTCCCCAGGCCGAGGAGGGCGGCAAAGAAGGTATGCAGAGCGCCCTTCGCCGCAGTTTCTTGGTAGTACCAGTTGTCGAAATGGCTGTAGGTGAGCGCCGCGTGGCCGAGGATGACCCAGGCGATGAGTCCGGCCCGGAGGTTGTAGAGGTAGGGGCGCCGGGCGTTGGTCGTCGACGCCGGTGGAGCGTCCGCTGCACTCATGGCGTCGAGCCTCGTCTACGGATTTGGGTTACTCGACGTCACGGCCGATGTCTCAGCCAAGACGACTCCAATTTTGGAGTCGTCTTGACTGAGAGCCTCGGGTCTGATCGGCCGAGGCTATACGTCGGTGGCATCCCACACAATGGACCCCGGCAGGCCCACCGCCGAGGCCGGGGATCGATGGCGTCGGCCGTTCCCGTTGCTACGTCGTCCCCGGATCGTCGGAGACGTGCTGGCCCGCTGCCGGGTTCGCGAGGTCGGCGGCCGCAGTGCTGCGACGCGGAGTCGCCCGGTCGAGCCATCCCGGGAGCCACCAGTTGGCCGTGCCGAAGAGGTGCATCAGCGCGGGGACCAACGCGGTGCGGATGATGAACGCGTCGATGATGATGGCGCCGGCCAGGCCGACGCCGAACTGCTTGATGATGATGCTGTTGCCGAAGACGAACGAGCCGAAGACCAGGATCATGATGGCGGCCGCGGCGGTGATCACCCAGCCGGTCTCGGCCTGACCGAGCGTCACGGCCCGGTGGTTGTCCCGTCCTTGGAGCCACTCCTCTTGGACCCGACTGATGAGGAACACCTCGTAGTCCATGGACAGCCCGAAGAGGATGGAGATCAGAATGACGGGGACGAACACCTCTACGGGCGCCGTCTCGGAGATCGCGAAGAGGGAGTGCCCCCACCCCCATTCGAAGATCGCGTTCATTATGCCGAGGGCGGCACCAACCGACACGAGGTTCATGATCGCCGCGACGAGCGGGATGAGCAGGCTGCGGAACACCGCCATGAGCAAGAGGAAGCCCAGCAGGATGATGATGCCCACGAAGAGGATGAGCTTCGAAGCGAGGACGTGGGCGAAGTCGACCTGGATCGCGGTGATCCCGCCGACGAGCACCGTGAGACCGGTGCCGGCCTCGGCTTTGGGGATGACGTCGTCACGGAGCCGACCCAGCAGCGACGAGGTCTGGGCCGACTGGGGGCCGGTCGAGGGGTAGAGGATGGCGACCGACACGGCGCCGCGGGGGCTGACAACCGGGGCTGAGACCGCCGTCACGCCGGGTTGCTCCGACACGGTGTGGACCAGGGCCGCGAAGTGGGACTCGTCGGCCGGAGAGTGCAGTTCGGCCACCAGCTGCAACGGCCCATTGAATCCGGGGCCGAAGCCCTTGGCCAGCAGGAGGTAGGCCTGGTGCGTGGTGGTGCCGGCCGGATCGCTGCTGGCGTCGTCCAGCCCGAGGCGGAGGCTGAAGATGGGCAGGGCGATCACGACGACGGCCGCCAGGGCGAGCACAGCCGGCAGCACGGGCCGCCGTTCGATCCCCTTCGCCCAGCGGTACCAGAACCCGGCGACCTACTCGGCGGCCGGGCCCGTCACCCGCAGCCGCGCCCGCTGGCGCCGGCTGAGCACCTTGGGCCCCAGGAACCCGAGCAGGGCGGGCAGCAGGGTCAACGACGCCAGCATGGTCAGCGCCACGGTGATGGCCGCCGACACGGCGACGCCGTAGAGGAAGGACACGCCGAGGGCGAACTGGCCCAACAGGGCGATGCAGACGGTGATCCCGGCGAACAAGACGGCCCGGCCCGGCGGTGTCGAGGGCGCTGACCGCGGCGTCCTCGACGGTGCGTCCGCTTCTCAAGCCGGCGCGGTGGCGGGTCACGATCAGCAGGGCGTAGTCGACCCCGACCCCGAGGCCGAGGAGGACCCCGAGGACCGTCGCGAAGCTCGCCACGGGGAAGACATGGCTGAGCAATCCGGTGATCGAGTAGCCGATCCCGATGGCGGTGAGGGCGATGATCAGCGGCAAGAAGGCGGCGAAGAGCGCCCCGAAGGCCAGCCCCAGCACGACGAGCGCGAAGGCGACGCCGAATACCGTGCTGCGCGAACTGCTCTCCGCTTCGGGGTTCTCAATGTCCGGGCCGCCCAGCGCCACTTGCAGCCGCGGACCGGCGGCGGCTTGCGCGGTGGTGATGACACGCTGCACGGCGGTCCCGGGCAGATTCTGCGATTGTTCGTCGAAGGTCACCGTGGCGAACGCCACGGTCCCGTCCTTGCTCACTTGCGACGCGCCGGCCTTGGTGAAGGGGCTGGCCACTGATTGCACGTGGGGCAGGGTGCCGACGACTTGCAACATGCGCTGTGCTCTGGCCTCGAGGGGCCCGTCCCGGAGCGTCCCCGACGTTGCGTGCAGGACGATCTGGTCCGAACTGCCCGAGGCCGCCGGGAAGTCCGCCTGCAGAAGCTTCAGCGCGGTGGCGGAGGGAGAGCTCGGGAGTTGTATTTGATCGGAATACGAGTTGCCGACGGCGCGGTCGATGGCGAAGAACCCCACCAGGGCCACGAGCCACAAGGTCAAGACGGTCTTGCGATGGTGCAGACACCACCCGGCCAACGGTTTCACGACAAGCCCCGGTTGCTCGGCCGAGTGGTGGTCCCCTCTGCACTCAGACCGGGAAGCTTAGAAGCCGGCCCGGGTGCTGATCGGTATCGGGTCTCGGCGCTTCGCCCCGCCGGCGGGGCGACCGGAGAGCGATGAGACCGGTCCGGGGAGGGCCGGCTCATGGCGAACCGGCTGATGATGTAATGGAGGCGACGCGAACACGGAGTTGACCGGGATGCCCCATTTCCGCCGCGGGACGTATGACTCTCGGATCTGGTCCTGGGTTCCCGATGAGTATTCGGCGCTTCCGTCGTCGTTCGCGCCCGGCGAGGTCTTCATCGACGTCGGCTGCCATACGGGTGCCGCGTGTGACCTGGCGGCCCGGAGAGGCGCGACCGTCGTCGGCTACGAGGCCAACCGGGAGAACTACTGGTTCGCGCTGCTGAACCTGAGGGACTTCCGATCGGTCACGGTGCACCAGGCGGCGATATGGCGCTCTGACCTCCAACCGGGTGGACCGCTGCTGTTCACGCCGTCCGCCGACACCGAGAATACCGGTGGCGGATCGGTGATGTTCTCCTCCTTCGAGGATCACTGGTCGGCCCGACCGAGCGAGGAGCCGGAGCCTCCGCCGGGGGTGCGGGCGCTGTCGTCGCATTCGGTCGACGCGATTGCGCTGGACGACGTACTCACCGCCTGCGGCCCGACCCGTGTTCTCAAGCTCGATGCCGAGGGGGCGGAGTTCCCGATACTCCTGACGGCGAGCCGGCTCGATCTCGTCGAAGCGGTCGTCGGTGAGTACCACGAGTTCACCGACGAGGCGATGGCCGCACTGGCGCCCGCCTCCGTGGTGGGCACGGAGCGCTACTCGCTCGACCTGCTCTGCCGGCGTCTCGCCGCCGAGGGCTTCGAGGTGCAGTCGATACCGGATCGCCATGGCCGTGGGTTCTTCGCCGCGGCGCGCAGGTGAACAGGGTCGGGAGTGCGCAGCAGGGCGCCCCGACGACGTGGGCCCGCCCGTCCGGCGCACCCGTGTCCGGCTACCACCGGGCAACCGGCGTGACGGTCCGGTGACGGTGTTGTCGCGGGCCGTCGGGCAGAGGGCACCTCGTCAGTCAACGGCGAGAGCGCGCTCCATGTCGTCTGCGAGCCCGGGGTGCTGATAGGCCCCGGGCGCCCGCAACGCCGCCATCACCTGACGCTGGGTGTCCGGGTCCTTGTCCTGGCTCATCTTGACCTTGCAGACGAACCGTGTGATCGGTAGTCGGATGCCCACCGTCCCCTGGGCGACCGGTCGACCCCATTCCAGGTCGAGCAGCATGGGCTGTTCCACGTGGCGTTCAAAATGGGCGACGAGGCGCGCCAGTACGGCGAGGGTGTCTTCGGCTCCGAGGACCTCGGGCACGCCGTAGCAGTGCGCCGCTGTGAAATTCCAGGTCGGCGCGCGCGTCGCCCCCGGGGCGTACCAACTCGGCGAGATGTATCCGTGGCGGCCCTGGACGATCAGCAGCATCTCGTTCTCGCCGAATCCATGGTTCACCTCGTCGGGCCGGCCGACATGGGTGAAGACCGCCAAACCCTCGGCCTCGTCGTCCAGCAGGATCGGGTAGTGCGAGGCCACCAATTCGGTGCCGTTGCGGCTGACCAGGATCGCCCACGGGTTCTCGCGAATCAGCCGACGGACCACCTCGGGATCGTCGTCGGCGTGGTAAGGGTTGTGGCGCACGGGCCACTCATTTTGTCAGGTCGCTCCGCTGACACACGCTCGACAGCGCCTCGTGGCGGCGGTGGCGAGAATTCGGCCCTTGTTAGATTGCGGCGTGGCGAGGTTTCGACTCCGCTCGTGTCTCTGCACCGAGGAGAGCCTCAACTCTCCCGAACTTCTGGCTTGGGCGGACCGCATCCGGCCGGCCTGGGACCGCTCGCACAGTGGCCTCCCGGTGCTCGCCCACCGGAAGATCTGGGAATGGGTCTTCATCGCCCAGGCGCTGGCGGAACGAGAGCAGCTGAACCCGGGGCGTAAGGGGTTGGGATTCGGCGTCGGTCAGGACCCGCTGGCAGCACTGTTCGCCTGCGAGGGGTGCGAGGTAGTGGCAACCGACATGAGCGCCCCCGAAGATGCAGAGTCGCTCTGGCGGGCCACCAACCAGCACGCGTCGGGCCTGGCCCACCTGAATCAAGACGGCATCTGCGATCCGTCGTTGTTCGATCGGGCCGTCCGCTTCAGAGGGGTGGACATGCGCGACGTCCCGAAGGACCTCCGAGACTTCGATTTCACCTGGTCCGCCTGCGCCTTTGAGCACCTCGGCTCCCTCTGCGCCGGAGAGGAATTCATTCTTCGCCAGATGGACTGTCTCCGACCGGGTGGGTACGCGGTTCACACGACGGAGTTCAACGTGAGTTCGGATACGGACACGGTCGGAGCGGGGGACACCGTCCTCTATCGCCGGAGGGATCTCGACCATCTGGTCAAGGTCCTTCGATCCTTGGGCCACGCCGTGGAAATCGACTACGAGACCGGGACCAGGCCAGCAGACCTCTACGTCGATCATGCACCCTGGTCCAGCCCACATCTCAAGATCCAGCTCGGCCAATACGTCGCGACGTCAATGGCCATCATCATCGAGAAGGGCCAAGCGGGCCGGACGAGACCATGGAAACCAGATCCTGCGTGGCGGGCTCGTCGAGCCCGGGAGCGAATGCAATTCGGCCCGTCGTCGAAGTACCGAGCCGTGGCGGGGCGGCGGGCACGAAATCGACCGGACCTCCAGGCGGGGGCTGGACCACCGGAGCCCACCCTGTAGGACGAGCGTCGGTGTCGCCGCCCACCGGTCTCCGTCAAGGCCAACGCTCTCACCGGGTGTCGGGCCCATCCCTGATCATGCGGGAGATGAGCTGACGGGAGACGCGCCAGACCCGGGCGATCTCGGCCCGTGATTCGCCCTCGTCGACGGCGAGGTGGAACATCGCCAGTTGGACTGCGTGACGGCCCCTGCGGACCCTGTCCGCGGCGGCGTTGACGGACTCTCGACGATCGGCCAGACCCATCGCCTGGGCGACGTCCAAGGCTCGAGCCCCTCGCTCGATCTGCCCGACGGCGTCGCGCAGCACGGGTTCGAGGTCATCGACGAGAGCGGTCAGGTCTTTGCCGGCCGCGGCGATCTCTTCCATGGCCACCACGAGGTCGCGGCGTCGGGCGACGAGTTGTTCTCCATTGTTGGTTTTCATGATCGGAATCGAAATCAGGAGGCTCGGCTAGGCCATTCGTCGTTCGATCGACACCTGGCGAAGGATGGCGCCGAGCCACGGGCGGAGATGCCACTGCCCGTACCGGTCGAACCGACGAATCGCCCGGGTCGCCCGCAGGAAGGTCTCGTGCACGGCGTCGCCCGCATCCTGTGACGCGCCGAGCAGCTGCGTCGCGTCCTCCAGGAGCACCGTCGAGTGTTGGTCGGTGATGACGAAAAACGCGTCGGCGTCCCCTTGGAGATGGAAGGACACGAGTCGCAAGTCCCGTGCGGCTTCGTCGGGATCGCAGAACGGGAAGTCAATCGGGAACAGGGGCGCACCGACGCCGTCATCGGGTGAGGTTGCCAGGATCTGTTGGCAGAGGTCGACACAGGCTTGGCAAATGGTCACGCCGGGCCCTGCGACGAGGCGTCCGACCGCCGAGCCCGCGCCGCTGCAGAAGGAACAGTGGAATTCCCGCGCAGCCACCAGTTGACGGTATCGGTCGTTGCGATCGCTCGAGGCCGGTTGGCCTGGGCGAACCGTCTGTTCAGCTAGACGATCCGTCCGTTCTTCCGAGGAGGGCCAGGAGCTCGGCTTGGGAGTGCACCCCGAAGCGTTCGAAGATCGCCGAGAGGTGGTTGCGGACGGTGCTGTCGCTCACGAAGAGCGCCGCCGCGATCTGCGAGACGCGCTCGCCGCGCATCAGGCGACCCAGCACCTCCCACTGGCGCACGGTCAGGGCCTCCATCTGGGGGAAGCGGGCCATGTCGGGGATGTCCCCGATCTGCTGGAGGATGCCGCTGGCCTCGATCTCGGCCGCGATCCTCCAGAGGTGCTGCTCCAGCTGGGACGCGCGGGTGGCGGCATCGGTGTCGGGCAGTTCGGAATCTGCGATCAGGATGAACAACCGGTCGGTCGTGCCCGCCAGGGAGGTGAGCATGCAACGGAGCGGCTTGAAGGCACCGGCGGCGTCCTTCAGGCGGATCCGCAGCGAGACCGAGGACTCTGCGTGGCCCCGCCGGTCGGCGTCGAAGAACTTGGCCAAGGCCCGTTGCTCATCGGCGCTCACCAGGGGTCGCCCGACCAGCTCGTCCGCGTGGATCCCGAGCACCGAGGTGATGTTGTCGCTCACCGACGTGACGACCCAGCCGGCATCCATCGCGCCGACCACCAGGTGGAGCGGCTCGCGCCCCAGGTGCTCGACCAACGGGCTCTCGCGGGGTCTGTTCCCGTCGACCAGCTCGACCAGGGTGACGCGACGCTCGCCGAACTGGATCGCCCGCACCCAGACCGTGGACAGGCTCCGTGATTCCTCGGTGGCCCCCAGGCGACGAGACGCCCGGTAGAAGTTGATGTGGCCGGCGCGAATGGCCTCGTGCACGGCCAGCGCATCGGCACGCTCTTCGCTGCCGATCAGATCGATCACCGGACGCCCGACGATCGCGCTGGCCGGCATGCCCAGAAGCTTGAGCGCGGCATTGCTGACCGCCAGCACGGAGAAGTTGTCCAGTTCGATCAGCGCGATCGGCAGCTCGAGCTGGCGTATCGCCCTCGACAGCTCCCGGTCGGCGCCGCGGCCCGGGCTGCGCCCGCCGGGGCCAACATCTGTCCGGTTCCGAGAACGCCCGTCCAGGCCGGGCACTGGGAGCTCGGTGTTCGGTCGCTCACCCATGGTGCCTTCTTCCGCCGTGAGCATACTGTCGTCTCCCGTTGCGGCCCTGGGGGTCGTCGGCGGTCGCCCGCGAACGGATTGCCGTCGCAGGGCGCTCGAGAGATGACGGCGGTGCACCCCGCGACCACGGACTCGCACAGGCAGACTGGGCGCATGAGCACCCACACGCACTCAGAGTCGATCGTGATCGCCCGCTCGCCCGAGGACCTCTACGACTTGGTTTCCGACGTGCCCCGGATGGGGGAGTGGAGCCCCATCTGCAAGGCCTGCTGGTGGGACGAGGGGGCGAGCCCCGTCGTCGGATCCTGGTTCACCGGCCGCAACGAGACGCCGGACCGAACCTGGGAGACACGCTCGGAGGTCGTGGTCGCCGATCGGGGGCGCGAATTCGCCTTCATCGTCGGGGGCGCCTTCGTGCGGTGGGGGTACAGCTTCACGCCCGTCGACGGCGGGACCGAGCTGACCGAGTCCTGGGAGTTCCTCCCGGGCGGCATCGCCATGTTCCACGAGCGCTACGGCGAGGACGCTCCGGCCCAGATCGCCATGCGAACGGAACAGGCGCACCAGGGCATTCCGATCACCCTGGCGGCAGTGAAGCGGAGC
This sequence comes from uncultured Actinomycetes bacterium, assembly GCA_963833735.1. Taxonomy (GTDB): domain Bacteria; phylum Actinomycetota; class Acidimicrobiia; order Acidimicrobiales; family RAAP-2; genus DATNIB01. The sequence goes on from CAWHYR010000023.1 coordinate 11,840, forward strand.
GCCGAAGGTGGCTGACGAACCGGGCCCGGCCGCGTCGGCCGTCGTTCCCGGCGTCCGCTGCCGAGCCCGTTTTGGACGGCGTACTACTCTGTCGCCGTGTTTCCCGGGCGCGACTCTGAGTGTCTGACAGCGGGCGAACGCGGACGACCGGTTTGAGCGGGCTCCCCCCATCATCGTCAGACGCCGCGTTGCTCGACGATGAGCACCCTCATTTCGTCGGCGCGATGGGCCTCGAAACCTGGTTCGAAGGGGAGACCACCTACGGCCGGGCGGCGATCGGGGAGCTGCTCTGCGTGCCCGGCACCCCTTATCCACGGATCTCCGTGCTGGCCACGATGGTGGACCTGGTCGCCGGCATGCAGCCGAGCGGGCCCATCAATCCGACCGTCGATCTCCGACTGCAACTCACGACCCTGGTGCCGATGTCGACCGTACGGCTGCGCTGCGACGTGCTGCGCTCCGGGCGGCGGCTCTTCGTGGGGGAGACCCGCCTCTACGCCGACGACCAGGAGCGTCCGTTCGGGCGGTCGGTGGTGACCTTCATCAATCGGCGCGTCGTGTTCCCACCCGATGGACCAGTACCGAGTCAGCGGCTCAACGGCTCGCTTCGGGTCCGAGTCGAGGATCTCCTCGACGTGCGCACGGTGGACGACTCGACGATCGAGATCGACCCCATCGGGCGACTGTCCAACGGTCCCGGGGCGACGCTGCAAGGGGGCGTGCTGGCGCTGCTCGGCGAGCTGGCGACCGAGCATGCGCTGGGCCGGAGCGTCTTCGTCACCGATCTCGACGTCCGGTACCTGAACCCGGTTCGGATCGGACCGGTGCAGGCGCGCGCCGAGGTCCTCGCCGACACCCCCCAGGAGGCGGCGGCGACCGTCCGCATCGTCGACGCGGGCAACGCCGACCGGCTCATCGCCCACGTCACGACGACCGCTCGCCGGCTGTGACCACCGAGGACCGCTGGACCAGCGCCGGCGACGTCGCCCTCCACTACCTCGACAACCTGGTCGGTGATCCGGCGCTCGCCCCGGTCGTGATCATCCCTGGCTTCGGCGAGGGGGCAGAGGAGTATCGCTGGCTCGTCGATGCGCTGGCCGGGCGGCGGGCGCTGGCCATGAGTGCGAGAGGGCGGGGCCGCAGCGATGCGCCGGCGTCCGGGTACCGCTGGGAGGACCACATCTCCGACATCGAGGCGGTGATCGGTGCCTCCGGTGTCGAGGCCCCGGTCCTCGTGGCCTTCTCCCGCGGGAGCTCCTACGCCTACGGCTACGCCCTCGCTCACCCGGGCGCCACGAGGGGTCTGGTGGTCGGCGACTATCCGGCCCGCCACGTGGGACTGCCCCCTGCGTTCGTCACGCATCAGCTCAGCGCGGCCATACGGGGCGTCCCCATGTCGGAGCGCATGCCGGCCCACGCCATCGCCGGCGTCCAGGCAGAGAGCGTCGAAGTCCCGCTCTGGGATCGACTGGGAGAGCTCCGCTGCCCGTTGCTCGTCGTCCGCGGCGGCCGATCCGGGACCATGGTCGACGATGCCGCGGAGCAGCGCTATCGCGAGCACCACCCGGCGGTCGAGGTCGCGATGCTGCCCAAGGCCGGGCACGATCTGTGGAGCCGGGACCCCGCCGCGTTCTACGACGTCGTGGCCCCGTTTCTGGCCGGGGTCGACGCCGGAGGCTGAGCGCGTCCGCTCGCGATCGGGACGGCGCGGCGTTGGTGTCGGTCGGCAGGACGGTCCAGAATCCGGGGGACGTCATGGACGTAGGGGAGAGGGGCAGGCACTGTGGAGAACGAGATCAGCCCGTTCACGGTGGAGATCGGCGACGAGCAGTTGGCGGACCTCGCCGAGCGCCTGCGCCGGACGCGCTGGCCGGAGGCCGAGGTGGTCGACGACTGGTCCCAGGGTGTGCCGCTGCGCTACCTCCAGGACCTCTGCGCCCACTGGGCCGACGGCTACGACTGGCGGGCCCGGGAAGCCCGCATCAACGCCTTCCCCCAGTTCAAGACGTCCATCGACTCGCTCGGCATCCACTTCCTCCACGTGCGTTCACCGGAGCCCGGTGCGCTGCCGCTCATCCTCACCCACGGGTGGCCCGGGTCGATCGTCGAGTTCTTGGAGGTGATCGGACCGTTGAGCGATCCCGCCGCGCACGGCGGCGACCCGGCCGACGCCTTCCACGTCGTGTGCCCCTCCCTGCCCGGCTACGGGTTCAGCGACAAGCCCACCACCCCGGGCTGGGGGATCGAGCACATCGCCGACGCCTGGGCGGAGCTCATGGCCCGACTCGGCTACGACCGCTACGGCGCGCAGGGGGGTGACTGGGGTTCGGCCGTCACGACCAACATCGCGCTGGCGGACCCCACCCACGTGGCTGGCATCCACCTCAACATGGTGTCGGCCCGACCCAACCCCGACGACATGGGGGACCTGACGGAGTCCGAGCAGGCGGGGTTGGCCTCGCTCAAGTACTACCAAGACTGGGACTCGGGCTATTCCAAGCAGCAGTCGACCCGGCCCCAGACGGTCGGCTACTCCCTGGTGGACTCGCCGGCCGGTCAGTGCGGGTGGATCCTCGAGAAGTTCTGGTCCTGGAGCGACACGAACGGCGACCCGGTCGGCGCGCTCGGGGCGGACCGGATCCTGGACAACGTGATGCTCTACTGGCTCACGGCCACCGCGGCGTCGTCCGGCCGCCTCTACTGGGAGAGCTTCCGCCGGGCGCGCTCGGGAGTGGTCGAGGTGCCGAGCGGGATGTCGATCTTTCCGAAGGAGATTTTCCGACCCTCGAGGCGTTGGGCCGAGAAGAGCTTCGCCGACATCCGCCAGTGGCACGAGTTGACCGTCGGGGGTCACTTCGCCGCCTTCGAGCAGCCGGAGACGTTCGTCGACGAGGTGCGGTCCTTCTTCCGCCTGGTTCGCTGACGGCGACCGGGCCCCCCGCCAGAGCGGCACGCGCCCTGGGGTCGGTTGGGCGGCGGGGGAGCGGGCCGACCCTTCCCCCTGGGGTTCGCGGGCTAGTGATCCGTCGCTGAAATAGTCTGGCGGACTAGGTGGCAGCATGCCGGTGATGACCGCTGAACCATTGGCCGTCTCGCGACGACCAACGGGGCGGCCCTCGAGCGCATGGCCGCGTTCGTCGCGCTGCCGCCTCGCACCGTCGTCAGGCGAAGGCGTTGTTGCTCGCGGCAGACGGCGTGGCGAACGACGAGATCGCCCGGCGCTGCGGTGTCTCGGCGAACAGCGTGCGGCGATGGCGCAGGCGTTTCCCGGCACCGGCGTTGAGGGCATCGGAGGTCATCGCCAAGGGTCGAGGACGAAGCCGTGGCTTCCCGACGGCACGGTCGCCGGCGGTGGTGCGGCTGCCAACACACAGTCCCCGCCGGACGGCTCGACGCACTGGTCGACGCGGTCATGGCGGCCTACATCGGCGTCGGCAAGGACACGGTCGCGCGCATCTGGGCGAACCACGAGGTGAAGCCCTGGCGTGTCGAGACCTTCAAGCTGTCGAACGACCCGCTTTCGAGGAGAAGCTCGTCGACGTCGTCGGCCTCTACATGAACCCACCAAAGCGTGCGGTCGTCTTCTCCTTCGACGAAAAGACCCAGGTCCAGGCGCTCGATCGGACCCAGCCCTCGTTGCCGTTGACCGGGGCGGGCGGGGACGCTGACCCATGACTACAAGCGCAACGGCACGACCGATCTCTTTGCCGCGCTGAATGTGGCAACCGGCGAGGTGCTCACCGAGTGCCGGAGCCGGCACACCGGAGACGACGTGCTCGCCTTCTTCAAGAAGATCGACCGCTCCGTGCCCCGCCGCCTGGAGATCCACGTCGTCTTGGACAACCTCTCGGCCCATCAGACTCCCGACATACGGACCTGGCTTGCCGACCCCCGCCCAAGCGCTGGCATCTCCACTTCACCCCGACGAGTTCTTCGTGGCTCAACCTCGTCGAGCGCTTCTTCGCCGAGCTCACCAACCGCCGGCTGAAGCGAGGGGTGTTCACGAGCGTGCCGGTCCTCGTCGAAGCCATCGAGTCCTGGGCCAAGTGGAACGAGGACCCGAAGCCCTTCGTCTGGCACAAGGCCGCCGACGAGATCATCGAGAAGGTCCGTCGCGGACGTGCCACCCTGGCCCAAGTCAATTCCGCGACGCATCACTAGGTTGCCGCGGGCGGCCACTGCCGCTCGGTGAGCACAAGGAGAGAGCGATGGTCGGCGACAAGGAGGAGCACTTCCAGGGCAAGGGCACGGACCTTGGCGCCCTGCAGTCCCACATCGAGCAGTACCTGAAGACCGACGGCTTCACGGTCCAGACCTCCGCACCGAGCTCGCGAGGGCGTCGTGATCCAGGCCAAGAAGGGCGGCTTCCTGCGTGGGATGGTCGACGCCGACCGGGCGATGACCATCACCATCACGGGGACCCCCGACGACTTCACCGTCCGCGTGGGCATCGGCAAGTGGCTCGAGCACCTGGCGGTCGCCGCCATCGAGACGTTGCTCATCTCGGATCTCTTCCTCGTCGTCGACGTCGCCGAGAGCGCCTGGAACTTCGAGATCGAGGACAAGCTCATCAAGGACATCAAGACGTTCGTCGGATGAGACGAGTGGTCGGGGCGATGGCACGCATGACGGCGGGCGATCACGGTGGTCGATCGCGTCGGAGGATTCGATTCTCTCCATCGCGTCGAGGGGCTCGGTCCTTTCGATCGGTTCGGTGGGCTCCGCCCTGTCGGTCGGATCGGTGGGGTCCTTCGGCTCCCTGTTCGCCGTCGGCTCGTTCCTCTCCGTCGGCTCGCTGCTCTCGGCGGTGTCGATCTGGTCGGTGATGTCGTGGCGCACGAAGCGGGGAACCCTTCGACCGTCGCGTTGAGTTGGGGGTGTATCTGGTCCGATTGGTGACCCGGTTTGGACCCGCACCGAAATCCGCCCGGCGACAGTCGAAACGCTGATCAACGGGATTCGGACGCCTATGAAACGGGTGTTGCAATCATTTTCAGCAACCCACCCCACCTTTCCTCTGCCTCAACGGAATGGCATCTACCGGCCGAATCGGTCAATGAGTTCGCGAAATAAGCCGACATCGGCCCTTCGGCATCCCTTCGAAGCCGAGCTTCGGCCGGCCGCTAACGCCTGGAACTCTCCGTGACTGCAAAGCGGAGTTCGGATATCGATACCGAAACTCCCCCGCAATAAGAACCTCTTGACTTTCTAAAGGGGACCGCTCAGAGTGGCGAAATACCACAATGCGTGGTCGTAGAGGTGGGGGTGTCGGATGCCACGCTCGACCAGCCAGACCCGTTTTGGCTTTCTTCCGTCGCTGCTCCTAGCAGCCCTGCTTGCCTGCGGGGTACTGCTCGGGCCGGTCGGCTTAGGAGCAAATGGTGGCGCACCGGGCGTTGTCAGACTTGACCCCAACGCGTTGGCCGGGGATCTCTCGTCGTGGAATGCACAGATCGACGCGTCGTCGCTGTCGGCCGTGACATGCACGAGTGCGCTCGACTGCCTGGTGGTCGGAGGGACCTCTTCGTCTGGGGCCACTGCATACAAAACCGTGAATGGAGGAGCCTCCTGGTCGAGCGCTTCGGTGCCGTCGGGCACCAAGTCGCTGCGGGCGGTGACTTGTGTATCGGGCACCCCTTCGGAGTGTTTTGCAGCCGGCGGTACGTCGGTCATTCAGAGCTCCAACGGCGGCAGCACCTGGTCGACCGACACGTTGCCATCCGGCATGACCGGGATCGGTGGGATCTCCTGTCCGAGCGCGTCTATCTGTGTAGCCGCTGGTTCCGGCGACATGATCTATACGACCAATGGGGGAAGTTCGTGGTCTGATACCTCGGTCCGAACCCAACGTCGGGGGAATTTCCTGCGCCTCGACGACGATGTGCGTGGAAGTCGGAGCCAACGGGTCCACCAGTGAGAAGTACGTCACCAACGGGAGCTTGACCAGCTGGGCCAATCCGTCAGGCCCGGGCAGCTCGCCGCTTTCCGGGGTGTCCTGTTCATCGACCAGTGACTGCGTTGCCGTCGGGTTCACATACGGCGGCTCGGAGAACAACTCCGTCGCCACCTACACAACCAACGGCGGGAGCACATGGAGCACGGCCACCGGCACGCCGAGTGGCACCGCCTTGAGTTCGGTCTCCTGCCTCTCGGGTACCTCGACCTGTGTCGCCGTTGGCAATGCGATCTATCTGGAGAACTACTTCGTCGAAGTCAGCTCGGGTGACTACGACTTCGTCGGCGACGTCATCGTCACCTCAAGCAACGGCGGGGAGTCGTGGACAAGTGACACAAACACACCGACCAACGACCGCAACGGCCTTTCCGGGATTTCATGTGCCACCAGTTCGGCTTGCCTGGCGGTTGGACCGACAGCGTATCGGCACCGAGGACGGCATGCACTGGGAGAGCATCGTGGCGCCGCTGTCGACGGCTCTCCGTGTCGTGTCCCTCATCGACCGTGTGTTACGCCACCGAGGGCTCCGGACTCATCGAGAAGACCCAAAACGGGGAGCCAGCTGGACCTCGGATCGCGACCTCGTACAACGGACTGGGGGATATCGATTGCCCGACGGTGCTACCTGTGTCGTGCTCGGCAACATGTAATGTCAGCGGTAGCGATGGTGGCGATGACCCGGCCGCGTTCAGCACCACCAACGGCGGCAGACGTGGGTTCTCGACGCCGCCTTCGGGGGACCAACGGGCGGTATTTCAATTCGGTATTGCCCTAGCACTGTCTTCCGTCTATTGGTCGGATTCGCCGATGGGGACATCAGCGGAACCAGCCCGATTGTTCTTGACCGGGGCTCCGGGAGGCAGCTGGAGCGACGCCAGCATTCCAACGCTCAGTGACACCTCGCTCACGGGCGTCTCCTGTCCGTCGACGTCTACCTGCTACGTCGCCGCGGCAGGCAGCTCGTCGTCCACCGTCTACGAGGTCACCAGCAGCTACGGGACGTGGACGGCGGGCACGGTCCCCTCGGGTTGGAACGCGGGTGCCGTCTCGTGTCCCTCGACGACCGAGTGTTACGCGGTCGGGGGTTCGGGGATGATTGCCGATGTCGGAGGCGGATCGACCTGGAGCACCATCTCGCTGCCGACGTTGGCCGACGGCGATTCCGCCGCCAACCTGAACTCGATCTTTTGTCCCAGCACCTCCAACTGTGTGGTCAGCGGCATCGACTATGTGGGAGGCTCAACTGCTAACGGTTTCGTCCTGACGACGACGAATGCCGCTTCATCGGGATCCTGGAGCCAGCAACACGCAATCAACTGAAGAAGAGATGCAAAA
>CAWHYR010000024.1:0-133598 GCA_963833735.1 uncultured Actinomycetes bacterium
TATCGGCCGAGGCGCCACTGACGCCGTCTACCACCTGGCGGCCATCACCCACGTCGGGCAGTCCTGGGACGCGCCTGCGGCCGTGCTTCGGTGAACGTCCTCGGAGCGGCCAGCGTGCTCGCCCCGCCCGCCTGCCGCTCCCTCGCCGGTCGTGCTGGTCGTGAGCTCCGCCGAGGTCTAGGCGCGTCGCCGAGGGCGACCTGCCCCTCGCGGAGTCCGCGCTCCGACGCGCCGTTACCCCGTACGCGGCATCCAAGGCCGCTGCGGAAAAGGTGGCGCTGAGGCGGCCGCGGGTTCGGGCAGCCGGTGATCGTTTCGACCCTTCAACCACATCGGCCCTGGCCAGTCGCCCACCTTCGTGGTGCCCGCGCTCGCTCCCGCATCGCCTAGGCCGAGCACGACGGCACCAGGACCCTGACGGTCGGCACGCTCAGCACGCGGCGCGACTTCTCACGCACGTTCGCGACGCGTTGTGCGGGCCTACCGGCAGCTGGTCGAGGTCGGCACACCCGGGACGATCTACAACGTCTGGGGGGGGGTCGACATCGCTGATGCTTAAATATCGCCGACCGGACCCGGCGCTTGCCTGCTTTGCTGATTTCTCGCTGGTGACCGACCCTAGCTCGTGCGCCCGGTCGACGCGCCTGCGCTGCGCGGGGACCCCGCGGGTGCGCAGGCGGCCACGGGCTGGCGATCGGAACAGAGCGCTCGCAGGCCACCCTGCACGGACGTGCTGGAGTACTGGCGGCACCACGTGCGTGAGCGCAGGCGGTGCCGCTCAAGGCGGCCTGCGTGCTTGAGACGACTGCCTGCTCAGGCGACAGAGGACAGGACCTTGCTCACCTGGCCGTGGAGCTGGCGTGCGGTGGCGAGCTTGCTCGGAGGTCACGGGCCCCAGGGGAGCTGCTCCTCCAAGGGCTGAAGTGAGACTTTTTGACCTTGCCGAGCGCCGAGCCCACGAACTCGTCGAGCTGGCGGACCTGCCGACCCGTGAGAAGGGGAGGTTGGCCCAGGCGCTCGTCGCGGACGCCGAGCTGGGGGATGTGTTTCTACTGGTAGAGCCGCTCCGCCTGCAGCTTCTGGAAGCCGAGGACGCCGAGGCCGACCGTGATGTAGGCCGCTGTCCTTGGCGAAGGTCGCTGCCTCTTTGGTCAGTTCCTTGGTCCGATCGGTCAGGTCGTTCATTGGAGTTCTTTCGGCAGCTTGAGTGGCGCTCGGAATGGTGCTGTTGCGAGCCATTGTATAGGAAATGATAAACAGTTGCAAGCACTCCGCGTTGCCACGATCGTCAAGCGGCGACGCCTGCCGTCGCTCCAGACTTCGCTACTGGACCATCGGCTCCGACGTCGACTTCCACCGGCGGTCGACTTGTCTCGGGCGACCGCCGTCCAGTGTGCGTTCGACGCACCCTCACACCCACGGCGGGAGCGCTGAGGTGGTCGCGACCTAGACCGGCTGCGCCCCGGTTCCAGCCACCGACCCCCGAGGGGGAGGGATAGCCTCGGCACCCTGATGGAGGCCCAAGCGCCGGCGGTGGTGGCGGTGGTCGTGACCAGGGATCCCGGGCCCTGGCTCGAAGAGACCCTCCGCGCGCTGGCCCGTCAGGACTATCCCGAGCTGTCCGTCCTGGTGCTGGGGCCGGGGGGGGCGAGGACCCGACGGCCCGTGTGGGCCGGGTGTTCCCCGACGCCTTCGTCCGTCGCCTCGACGACTCCGGCTTCGGGGCGGCGGCCAACGAGGCCCTCGGGATGGTCGAGGGGGCCAGCTTCTTTCTGTTCTGCCACGACGACTCGCGCCGCGGCCCGATGCCGTCGCCGCCATGGTCGAGGAGTCGTTCCGTTCCAACGCCGGCATCGTGACGCCGAAGTTCGTGCGCTGGGACGACCCACTCGTGCTCCTGCACGTCGGGATGAACGCCGACAAGACCGGCGCGATGGTCGAACGGCTGTCGGCGGGCGAGATCGACCACGGCCAGCACGACAGCGTGCGGGACGTGTTCGTGGCCCCCGAGGGTTGCACGCTCATGCGCGCCGATCTCTTCGTCGAGCTGGGCGGGTTCGACCCGGTCATCGCCGCCATGGGGGCGGACCTCGACCTGAGCTGGCGGGCCCAGGTGGCGGGCTCGCGGGTCGTCGTCTGCCCCGAGGCGACCGTGCGACATCTCGAGGCGGTGGCCGGCGGGGTGCGCCCGTGCTGGCGGCCGACGGCCCTCCTGCCGAGCGACGAGGCGCTCCTGCGTCGCCACGAGCTGCGCACCGTCCTCAAGTGCTACAGCGCCTTCCACCTGCTGCGGGTGCTGCCGCAGATGGCCTCCTCGGCGTCGGCGAGATGGTGGTGGCGCTGGTGGCGCAGGACCGGTCGCGGGCGCGAGCGTGTGGGAGGCCTGGCGCTGGAACCTGGCCCACCGGGCCGAGCTGCGCGCGGCGCGCCGGCGCGTCCAGCGGAGCCGCCAGGTGTCGGACTCGGCGATCCGCCGCCAGCAGCGTGCCGGGCAGCGCCCGGCTCTCGGCCTACTTCTCGAACATCGCCACCTGGGCTTCGAGGTCACCCACCGCCAGATGGCCGCGCTGGCCGGCACGGTGGCGGCCGAGGGCGAGGCGCAGGCGCCCGAGCTGACCGGCAGCGTCGGCGGGGCCTTCTCCGAGGACGCGGACTTCGACGAGCTGGACGACCTCGGCCGGCGTGGCCGTCGCCGCGGCGCCCCGGATCTTGGCCAGCCGCCGTTCCCGGCTGACGGCCATGGTCATGGTGCGATCCTCCTCGTGCTCGGCAGCCGGGACCTGCTGAACGGCCGCACTGCCGCTCGTCGGCCAGTTCGTCCCCCTCCTCGGCTGGTCGGGCACCTGGCACCAGTTCTTCTCGGGCTGGCAGCCGGCCGGGGTCGGCACCACGGCGCCGGCGAGCGGCGCCTTCGCGGCGCTCGGCGTGATCGGGACCGTCCTCTTGGGCGGGATGGGGCTGGTCCAAAAGGTGCTGGTCCTCGGGTGCCTCCCGATCGGGGCCTGGGGCGTGTCGCGCCTGGTGCGGCCGCTCGTCTCGCGGGCGCCAGCCTCGTCGCCGCCATCGCCTACCTCGGGCTCCCGCTCGCCTACGACGCCCTGGCGGGGGCCCGCGTCGACGGGCTGGTCGCGTTCGCGGCCACGCCCTGGCTGCTCGCCCGGCTGGCCCGGGCGGGCGGGCTGGCCCGTTCGGCGCGGTCGCGACGGACCGCGCCGAGCGGGGCACCGGCGGCTCCAGCTGCTCTCCCTCGGGGTGCTGCTCGCCATCAGCATGGCGTTCGCCCCCGCCATGGTGGTCGTCGTCGTCGTGTGCGCCCTCGGTCTCGCGGCAACGTGCTGGTGGCTGGCGAGCGGGGGAGCGGCCGGCGCCTGGCCGCGGCGGCCGCCGGCGCCATCGTCATCGCGCTGGTGCTGTCTGCGCCCTGGGTGGTCGGCACCGCGTTCGCCGGTTCGCACGCGGTCGGCGTGTTCGGGCTGCCGATCTCGACGCACGTCCCCGCTCAGCTGGGCGTCGCTCGTCCGGTTCCACGTGGGGCCGATCGGCGGCTCGCCGCTCAGCTGGCTGCTGCTCGTCGCGGCGCTGTTCCCGTTGCTCGTCGGCACCGGCCCGCGCTTCGCCTGGGCGGCGCGCCTGTGGACGGTGGCCGTGCTCTCCTGGGCGCTGGCCCTCGTCGTCGAGCGCGGCTGGAGCGGTTCGTTCGCGCCGTCGGTCGACGTCGTCCTCGCCCCCGCCGCCGTCGCCATCGCGGCCTGCGTCGGCCTCGGCGTGTCCGCCTTCGAGACCGATCTGGCCGGCCACCGGTTCGGCTGGCGCCAGGCGGCCACGGTCGTGATGGTGGCCGCCGTGGCCGTCGGCGTGGTGCCGGTGGTGGCCGAGGTGGGCAACGGGCGCTGGGGCGTCGCCCCGAGCGGGTTCGAGATCCCGCTCAGCTACCTCAACGCCGGCGCCAACGAGGGGCCGTTCCGCGTGCTGTGGCTGGGCGATCCGCGCACCCTGCCGCTCGGCGGGTGGTCCGCCGGGCGGGGCCTCGCCTACGCGACCTCCGAGGACGGGCTGCCGAACGCCCAGGACCTCTTCGCGCCGGCTGCCCCGGGCCCGGCGGCCACGCTGGCGGCGGCGCTGGTGCTGGCCCGGGCGGACGACACCGTGCACCTCGGGCGGCTGCTGGCCCCGGCCGCCGTCCGCTTCGTGGTGGTGCTCGACACCGCCGCCCCCTCGGTCCCGGGCGTGCAGCCGGCGCCGGCCTACCCGCCCCCGCCCGGGCTCATCGGCGCGCTGAACGCGCAGATCGACCTCCGCCAGATCCCCGGCGGGGAGGGGTTCACGGTGTTCGAGAACACGGCGGCGCTGCCCGGGCGTGCCGAGCGCGGGCCGACCTACCCGCCGCTCCCCTCAGGCCCGGTGTCGCCGTCGGTGCTCGACGTGGCGAACTGGCGGGCCGTCCTGCCGGGGCCCGCCGGGGCGCTCGCCGCCACCGGCGCGGTGTCGGCGGGGACGGTGTTCTCCTCGGCCGCCCCGGCCGGGCACTTCCAGCTGATCGTCGACGGCCGACCCGTCGCCGGGCAGCCGGCGTTCGGCTGGGCCTCGCAGTATCGGGCGCCCGCGGGTACCGCCGTGCTCCGGTTCGGCGGCACCCGATCGTCCCGCTCGCGGTCCTGGCCCAGTTCGTCCTGTGGCTGGGCGTGGCCTGGGTGCTGTTCGACTCCCGCTTCGGCATCCGCCGGCGGCTGCGCAGTCGGCGCGGCGTGGAGCGCCGGCATCCCGCCCGTCGGGCCGGGCCCGCCGGGGCGCCGGGGCGCCGCCCGACGCGCGGCACCCGCAGCCGTCCGAGGTGCTGCCGTGAGCCCGCGTCCGCTGCGCCCGACGATGCAGATCTCGCTCGTGATCGGCCTGGTGCTCCTGCTGGTCGGGGTGGGGTTCGTCGACCGGGCCCTCCCGCACACCGACCGCTGCGGCGGCCGTGATGCCGGCCGGTCTCGGCGGTGGCGGCCGCCGACGTCGAGTCCTCCGCCTGGTATTGCGCCGGCGGCTCCGGCACCGCCGGGTCCGCCGCGGTGGCGACGCTCGACCTCCTGAACACGACGGACCACGGCGCGACGGGCGCATGAGCGTCGTCACCGACAGCGGCGCGCGCGCACGAGCGCCGTCTCCCTGGCCGCCCGCGCCCAAGAGACGTGGCGCCGTCCCAGATCCTGTCGGGGACGGGGTCGCGACCAGCCTGCAGTTCGATGGCGGGGGAGTGCTCGTCACCCAGTCGGTCGACGGCCCCGACGGGTGGTCCGACGCGCCCCTGCGCCGGCACCACGTCCCCCGACTGGTACTTCGCCTCGGGCTCGACCGAGCCCGGCCACACGGTGACGCTCTCGCTGTTCAACCCGACGGCAGCCACCGCGGTCGTCGACCTCAGCTTCATCACGCCCCACGGCGTGCTCGAGCCCCAGCTCTTCGAGGGCGTGGTCGTCCCGGCCGGCGGGCTCACCGTCGAGCAGATCGGCGCCTACGTCCAGGACATCGTCGGTGTCGACCGTGGTCCACGGCGCACCGGGCAGGTCGTGGCCGACGAGATCGAGACCGCGGCGGCCAGCGGGGTGAGCGGCGTGTCGCTGCGCCTCGGGGTGCCCCGGACCGCCCGCGTGCGGGTCCTCCCGCGCTCGGTCGACCCCGGCGGCGGCACGACGACCCTGTCGATCTTCAACCCAGCCTCCTGCCCGAGCACGTCGTCGTTCGGGTGCGGCTGCCGTCGGGCCGGTGGCCCCGTTCTTCAAGACGCTGCTCGGGCAGTCCACCTGGGTGCTCGACGCCAGCGCGCGGTGCGGATCCCCAAGGGCGTCTCCTACAGCACCCTGGTGCGGTCGTCCGGCCGGGCGTCGTGGTCGACCGCGGGGTCGCCACGGCCGCCGCGCCCGCCCCCAGTTCGGCGCGCAGAGCGCGGTGGCGGCCGACGACATCGGTCCACCCAGATCGGGCGGCGCCGGGCTCGCGCGCCACCGGCGGTCGCCGGGGCGGGGGCGGACGCGCTCGGGCTGGTCAACCTCGGCAGCCGGCGGGTCTCGGTGACCGTGTCGACGCCCGCGTCGGGCGGCGCGGGTGAGGCCTCCGGCGGGTCGTCATCGCCCCGCGTCGTCCGCGGTGGTCGGGACGACCGCACTGGCGGGGTGCACCGGCGGCCGCTGGTGTCCGGGCCGACGGGCCGGTCGTGGCGATGGCGGACCTCGGCCCGACCGGCTCGCCGGGCGTGGTGGCGCTGGGGGCGGTCCCGGTCGAGGCGGGGTGATCAGAAGCCGAGAGCGGGTGGTCAGCTGCTCTCGCGCGGGCGGCCTGAGGCTGCGCCACCGACGCCACCGCGCGAGAGCAGCTGACCACCCGCTCTCGGTTCGATCACCCCGCCTCGAGCGGGAGGGCCGGCAGCGTCACGACGCCCGGCGAGCCGACCGGGCCCAGGTCGATCATCGCCACGACCGTCCCGTCGGCGCGGACGACCAACGGCCGCCGGTGCACACCCGCCAGTGCGGTCGTCCCGACCAGCGCGGACGACAGCGGCGCGACGACGACCCGGGCGATGGCCTCCCCGCGCCGCCCGACGTCGGGGCGGTCGACACGGTCACCGAGACCGGGCGGCTCCCGAGGTTGAACAGCCCCAGGCCGGTGGCCGCCGCCCCGGCCACGGCCAGGTGGCCCGGCGCGCCCGGAGACGCCACGATCTGGGTGGACCCGACGTCGTCGGCCGGCACCGCGCTGACGGCGCCGAACTGGGGGGCGGGTGCGCTGGCGGCCGTGGCGACCCCGCGGTCGACCACCACGCCCCCACCCGACGACCGCACCACGGTGCTGTAGGAGACACCCGTCGGGATCCGCGTCTGCGCGCTGGCGTCGAGCACCCAGGTGGACTGCCCGAGCAGCGTCTCGGAGAAGGGGGCCACGGGGCCCGAGGGCAGTCGCACCCGCACGACGACGCGCACGGGCAGGAGCGTGGGGTTGCAGATCGACAGCGTCGTCGTGCCACCGCCGGGATCGACCGAGCGCGGGAGGACCCACACGCGGGCGGTCTGGGCCTCGCCGAGGCGCAGCGAGACGCCGCTCACCCCACTGGCCGCCGCGGTCTCGAGCTCGTCGGCCACGACGCGGCCGGTGCGCACGTGGACCACGGTCGACACCGACGACTGGTCCTGGACGTAGGCGCCGATCTGCTCGACGGTGAGGCCGTCGGCCGGCACCACCACGCCCTCGAAGAGCTGCGGCTCTTCCACGCCGTGCGGGGTGAGGAAGCTGAGGTCGACGACCGCCGTGGCCGCCGTCGGATTGAACAGCGAGAGCGTCACCGTGTGGCCGGGCTCGGTCGAGCCCGATGCGAAGTACCAGTCGGCCGACGTCGTCCCCGCGCACGGAGCGCTCGACCAGCCGTCGGGGCCGTCGACCGATTGGGTGACGAGCACTCCCCCGCCGTTGAACTGCAGGCTGGTCGCGACCCACGTCCCCGACAGGACCTGGGAGGGCGCCACCGCCACATCGGCGTGGGCGGCCACGGAGACGTTGGTCGTGCGCGTCGCGCCGCTGTCGGTGACCACGGTCATGCTGCCCGTCGTGCCGTGGCCCGTCGTGTTCAGCAGGTTGAGCGTGGCCACCGCGGCGGACCCGGCGGTGCCCGAGCCGCCGGCGCAATACCAGGCGGAGGACTCGACGTCGGCGGGCGCCACCGCCGAGACCGGCCGGATCACGGCCGCCGGTGCGGCGGTGTGCGGCAGGGCCCGGTCGACGAACCCCACCCCGGCCAGCAGGAGCACCAGCCCGATCACGAGCGAGATCTGCATCGCGGGGCGCAGCGGACGCGGGCTCACGGCAGCGCCTCGGACGGCTGCGGTGCCGCGACGTCGGGCGGCGCCCCGGCGCCCCGGCGGGCCCTGGCCCGACGCGCCGGGTGCCGGCGCTCCACGCCGCGCCGATTGCGGAGACGCCGGCGCAGGGCGAGGCGGGAGTCGAACAGGAGCCACGCCACGACCAGCCACAGTACGAACTGGACCAGGACCGCGAGCGGGACGATCGGGGTGCCGCGGAACCGGAGCACGGCCGTGCCCGAGGGCGCCCGATACTGCGAGGCCCAGCCGAACGCCGGCTGCCCGGCGACGGGCCGGCCGTGCACGATCAGCTGGAAGTGTCCGGCCGGGGCGGCCGCGGAGAACACCGTCCCCGCCGACACCGCCCCGGTGGCGGCGAGCGCCCCGGCGGGACCCGGCAGGATGGCCCGCCAGTTCGCCACGTCGAGCACCGACGGCGACACCGGGCCCGAGGGGAGCGGCGGGTAGGTCGGCCCGCGTTCGGCACGACCGGGCAGCGCGGCCGTGTTCTCGAACACCGTGAAGCCCTCACCGCCGGGGATCTGGCGCAGGTCGATCTGCGCGTTCAGGGCATCGATGAGTCCCGGCGGGGGCGGGTAGGCCGGCGCCGGTTGGACGCCCGGGACCGAGGGGGCGGCGGTGTCGAGCACCACCACGAAGCGGACGGCGGCCGGGGCCAGCAGGCGCCCGAGGTGCACGGTGTCGTCCGCCCGGGCCAGCACCAGCGCCGCCGCCAGCGTGGCCGCCGGACCCGGGGCAGCCGGCGCGAAGAGGTCCTGGGCGTTCGGCAGGCCGTCCTCCGAGGTGGCGTAGGCGAGGCCGCGCCCGGCGGACCACCCGCCGAGCGGCAGGGTGCGCGGGTCGCCGAGCCACAGCACGCGGAACGGCCCCTCGTTGGCGCCGGCGCTCAGGTAGCTGAGCGGGACCTCGAACCCGCTCGGGGCGACACCCCAGCGCCCGTTGCCCACCTCGGCCACCACCGGCACCACACCGACGGCCACGGCGGCCACCATCACGAACGTGGCCGCCTGGCGCCAGCCGAACCGGTGGCCGGCCAGATCCGTCTCGAAGGCCGACACGCCGAGGCCGACGCAGGCCGCGATCGCCACGGCGGCGGGGGCGAGCAGGACGTCGACCGACGGCGCGAACGAACCGCTCCAGCCGCGTTCGACGACGAGCGCCAGCGCCCAGGAGAGCACGGCGATGGTCCACAGGCGCGCCGCCCAGGCGAAGCGGGGGCCCGAACCGATGAGCAAGGGGAACAGCGCCGCCACGAGCAGCAGCCAGCTGAGCGGCGAGCCGCCGATCGGCCCGACGTGGAACCGGACGAGCGACGCCCAGCTGAGCGGGGACTGCGTCGAGAGCGGCAGCCCGAACACCCCGACCGCGCGCGAGCCGGCGAACGCGGTCCCCACGACCCAGGACGCAGACAGCGCCAGCGCGATGACGATGGCGCCGACGGCCGCCGCTGGCCACGCGCCGGCCGCTCCGCCGCTCGCCGCGCGTGAGCACGTTGGCGGAGAGCCCGATGGCGCAGAGGACCACGACGATCACCATCGCCGGTGCGAACGCCATGCTGAGGGCGAGCAGCACCCCGAAGGAGAGCAGCTGGAGCCGCCGGGTGCTGCGCCCGTCGCGGTCCGTGGCGACCGCGCCGAACGGGCTCAGCCCCCCGGACCGCGCCAGGCGCGCCAGCAGCCAGGGCGTGGCCGCGAACGCGACCAGCCCGTCGACGCGGGCCGCGGCCAGTGCGTCGTAGGCGAGCGGGAGCCCGAGATAGGCGATGGCGGCGACGAGGCTGGCGCGCCGCGAGACGAGCGGCCGTACCAGGCGCGACACGCCCCAGGCGCCGATCGGCAGTGACCCGAGGATCAACACCTTTTGGACCAGGCCCATCCCGCCCAAAAGGACGGTGCCCACGACACCGAGCGCCGCGAAGGCGCCACTCGCCGGCGCCGTCGTGCCGACCCCGGCCGGTTGCCAGCCCGAGAAGAACTGGTGCCAGGTGCCCGACCAGTTGAGAAGCGGGACGAACTGGCCGACGAGCGGCAGCCGGCCGTTCAGGAGGTCGCGGCTGCCGAGCAGGAGGAGGATCGCTACGATGACCATGGCGGTCAACCGGGAGCGGCGGCTGGCGAGGATGCCGGGGCGCCGCGAACGACGGCCACGCCGGCCGAGGTCGTCGAGCTCGTCGAAGTCCGCGTCCTCGGAGAACGCGCCGCCGACGCTGCCCGTCAACTCGGGGGCCTGCGCTTCGCTCTCGGCCGCCACCGTGCCGGCCAGCGCCGTCATCTGTCGGTGGGTGGCGTCGACACCCAGGTGCGCGATGTTCGAGAAGTAGGCCGACAGGCGGGCGCTCCCGGCACGCTGTTGGCGCCGGATCACCGAGTCGGACACCTGACGGCTCTTTTGGACGCGGCGGCGCGCCTCGCGCAGCTCGGCGCGGTGCGCGAGGTTCCAGCGCCAGGCCTCCCACACGTTGCGCGCCCGCGACCGGTGCTGCGCCACGAGGGCCACCACCATCTCGCCCACGCCGAGGACGGCCATCTGCGGCAGCACGCGCAGGAGGTGGAAGGCGCTGTAGCACTTGAGGACGATGCGCAGCTCGTCGCGGCGCAGGAGGGCGTCGTCGCCCGGCAGGAGGGACCCGTCGGCCGCCAACACGGGCCGGACCCCGCCGGCCACCGCTTCGAGATGTCGCACGGTCGCCTCGGGGCAGACAACGACGCGCGAACCCGCCACCTGGGCCCGCCAGCTCAGGTCGAGGTCGGCCGCCACGGCCGCGATGACCGGGTCGAACCCGCCCAGCGCGACGAAGAGATCGGCGCGCACGAGGGTGCAACCCTCGGGGGCCACGAATACGTCCCGCACGTTGTCGTGCTGCCCGTGGTCGATCTCGCCCACCGACAGCCGTTCGACCATGGCGCCCGTCTTGTCGGCGCTCATCCCGACGTGCAGGAGGATGAGCGGGTCGTCCCAGCGCACGAATTTCGGCGAGACGACGCCGGCGTTGGACCGCAGCGACTCCTCGACCATGGCGGTGACGGCATCGCGCCGCGGCGCGATGTCGTCGTGGCAGAACAGGAAGAAGCTGGCCCCCTCGACCATGCCGATGGCCTCGTTGGCCGCCGCCCCGAAGCCGGAGTCCTCCAGGCGGCGGACGAAGGCGTCGGGGAAGACCCGGCCGACGCGGGCCGTCGGGTCCTCGCGACCCCCGGCCACCAGCACCAGGACGGACAGGTCGGGGTAGTCCTGCTGGGCCAGCGCGGTGAGGGATTCTTCGAGCCAGGACCCGGGATCCCTGGTCACGACCACCGCCACCACCGCCGGCGCTTGGGCGTCCATCAGGGTGCCGAGGCTATCCGCTCCCCCTCGGGGGTCGGTGGCTGGAACCGGGGCGCAGCCGGTGCAGTCGCGACCACCTCAGCGCTCCCGCCGTGGGTGTGAGGGTGCGTCGAACGCACACTGGACGGCAGTCACCCGACACAAGTCGACCGCCGGTGGAAGTCGACGTCGGAGCCGATGGTCCGGTGGCACAGTCTGGAGCGACGGCAGGCGTCGCCGCTTGACGATCGTGGCAACGCGGAGTGCTTGCAACTGTTTATCATTTCCTATACAATGGCTCGCAACAGCGCCATTCCGAGCGCCACTCGACTACCGGAGGAACACCCATGAACGACCTGACCGATCGGACCAAGGAACTGACCAAAGAGGCAGCGACCTTCGCCAAGGACGCGGCCTACATCGCGGTCGGCCTCGGCGTCCTCGGCTTCCAGAAGCTGCAGGCGGAGCGGGTCAACCTGCAGAAGCGCGTCCCCCAGCTCGGCATCAGCGACGAGCGCCTGGCCGACCTGCGCGCTGGCATGGGCCGGCAGGTCCGCCAGCTCGACGAGTTCGTGGGCTCGGCGCTCGGCAAGGTCGAGACCTCACTGCAGCCCTTGGAGGAGCAGCTCCCCTCGGGAGCCCGTGACCTCGCGAGCAAGGCCCACGCCACCGCACGCCAGCTCCACGGCCAGGTGAGCAAGGTCCTGTCCTCTGTCGCCTGAGCAGGCAGTCGTCTGAGCGCGCAGCCGCCTGAGCGGCACCGCCTGCGCTCAGCGCACGTGGTGCCGCCAGTACTCCAGCACGTCGTGCAGGGTGTCCTCGAGCGCTATCTCCGATCGCCAGCCCGTGGCCGCCTGCACACGCGCGGGGTCCCCGCGCAGCGCAGGCACGTCGACCGGGCGCACGAGCTCGGGATCGGTCACCAGCGAGAGATCGGCACCGGCGAGCGCCAGGAGCCGGTCGGCGATCTCTGACATCGCGATGTCGACCCCCGAGCAGACGTTGTAGATCGTCCCGGGTGTGCCGACCTCGACCAGCTGCCGGTAGGCCCGCACGACGTCGCGAACGTCGGTGAAGTCGCGCCGCGTGCTGAGCGTGCCGACCGTCAGGGTCCTGGTGCCGTCGTGCTCGGCCTGGGCGATGCGGGAGGCGAGCGCGGGCACCGCGAAGGTGGGCGACTGGCCCGGGCCGATGTGGTTGAAGGGTCGCACGACGATCACCGGCTGCCCGTAGCCGCGCCAAGCCTGCAGGGCCACCTGTTCGGCCGCGGCCTTGCTGGCGGCATACGGGGTGAGCGGCGCGACGGGCGCGGACTCGGCGAGGGGCAGGTCGCCCTCGGCCACCGCGCCGTAGACCTCGGCCGAGCTCACGACCAGCACGACCGGCGAGTGGGCGAGCTGGCGGGCGGCGGCCAGCACGCAGGCCGTTCCCAGCACGTTGACCGAGAGCACGGCGGCCGGCGAGTCCCAGGACTGCCCGACGTGGGTCATCGCCGCCAGGTGGTAGACCGCGTCGGGTGCGGCGGCCTCGAGCGCCAGCGTGACGGCGGCCGCATCCGCCACGTCCACCTCGAGGTCGACGGCCACGACGACGTCGCCCTGCGCGCGCAGGTGCTCGGCGAGCCACCTCCCGACGAATCCCCCGCCGCCGGTGATGAAGGCGCGCACGGGAGAACCCTACAGATCGACCCGGGGAATGACGCTCTCAGCGCGCCGATGTGTCCGTCACGATGCCCTGGCCCCTCGGGCATTTACGCCAAATGGGCACCGGCCACCCACTGCCATTCCTGTTGGATGGCGATGTGCATCACGTCGGCGGGCGAATTCCACTCCTCGTCCTCACCCATGGGTATGCCGCCCTGGTCGAGGGCGTAGGAGACCGCTCCCGAGCAGATCTGTTGGCCGGCGAAACCGAAACGCAGCTTCGTCTGGGTGAGAAAGGCGAGCGCCTCGCTCGCGATCTCCAGGTATCCGTACTTGTCCTTGTCGTTCAATAGCGTCGTCATCGTCGAGACGGCTCGAGCTGCTCCCCCGCTCGGGTACGCCGGCCGCAGCACGATGAAGTCGCCGTGGGCGTACTCCTTCTCCATCGAGTCGCGCTGCATCCCCCGCCCCCCAGCCTCGATCAGCGCGCCACTGGCATCGGTGATCATGAACGCGTGGTTCCACCGGGCCTCTTGGCTCTTCTTGCCGTAGCGCCGAGTTTCGGCGAAGCGGATGGCCCAATCGACCAGTCCGGTCCCGTGCGCCAAGCCCACGTCGCCCGGTTGGAACGTCATGCCCTCCACACGTATCAGTCCCTCCTCGATCGGAAGCGCAGAACACGTATGCCCGCCCAAATCGCCGGTTGGGAGGCGCACATTCTGGCTCATCTGCCCCCGCGTTACTAGCGCTGGCGAGCGGTCCGTCCCCCTTGGATCCGAGGCGCCCGACTATCGCAGCGACCGGGGGAATCCCGACGCGTTCGTGCGAAAGGAGTCGCTCTCCGACCGAGCGCTCGGGCGGCGACCCGTCCTCAGCTCCGGCCCACCGCCCGGCGATAGGCCTCCAGGTGCACGGCCGCGCTGGCCTCCCACGACCGGTCGGCGGCCACCGCCAGACCGATCCGTCGGCGTTCGGCGAGACCGGCGGGATCCGCACCCGACAGGAGGGACTCGAGCGCCTGGGCCAGCTCGTCCTCGTCGCCGGGCGCCACGAGGAGCGCGGCGCCGGCCGCGGTGCTCGCCATCGGCGTACCGACCGTGGTGATGAGGGGCGCCCCGCAGGCGATCGCCTCGAGGGCGGGGAGCCCACCCCCCTCGCCGAGCGAGGGGTAGGCCACGGCGGCGGCGCGGCGCAGGAGGGCAGGGATCGCTGCCTCGGCCACATAGCCGAGCGGGCGGATCCGGTCCCGGTGGGCGGCTGCGTCGAGCGCCTGGCCGATCTCGGTCCCCCAGCCGACTTGTCCCGCCAGCACCAGGAGCGCCTCGGGGAAGGAGGCCGCCACGGCGTCGAAGGCGTGGATGAGGGGGACGACCCCCTTGCGCGGCTCGAGGGTGCCCAGGAACACGACCAGCGGTCGGCCCGCGTCGAGGTGGAGCCCGGCCAGCGCGACGTCGTCCCCCTCGCCCGCCGGGTCGGGGGAGAACCGGGTCGTGTCGACCCCGTAGGGGGCGACGATCACCGGTCCGGCAACGGTGCACAGGCTCGTGAGGCGCTCGGCGGTCTCGTCGCTGCCGCAGACGATGACGGTGGCCCGACGGGCGGCGGCCCTGATGGCCCGCCGGAAGAACGGGGCCTTGGTGCGTTGATGCCACTCGGGGTGATCGAAGAAGGTGCAGTCGTGCACCGTCACGACGACAGGAACGCGGGCGCGCTCGGGCATCGTGTAGTGCGGCCCGTGGTGGACGTCGACCGCGGCGCCGGCCAGCAGCCGGGGCAGTGCCGTCTGCTCCCAGGCGATCCGCAACGGGCGCGGACCCGGTGCCGCCGCGAGCACCGTCGCGCCGGCCACGTCCCGCCAGCGTTCCTCGTCGTTGGCCCGCGCGACGAGCACCAGGTCGACGTCGCGCCGTCGGCTGAGCGCGCCCACGACTTCGATCGTGTAGCGGCCCCCGCCGGCCGGGTGCACCGGGACGGCGGTCACGTCGACCGAGACCCGGATGCTCGACGCCGCGTCGCTCACGAGAGCGACCGCCAGAGAACGCGGTGATCCTGCGCAACGGCCCGCCATGTGCGCGAGCGGGCGCGGGCCCCACCGTTCGCGACCAGCTCGGCCCGCAGGACATCGTCGGTGGCGACGCGGACCAGTCCCTCGGCGATCGCCGCGATGTCGAACGGGTCGACGCACCAGGCGCTCAGCGAGCCGGACTCGGGTAGCGCGCTCGGCACGGTGTCGCTCGCCAGCACCGGCGCGCCCTGCGCCATCGCCTCGAGCGGCGGCAGCCCGAACCCCTCCGTGAGCGGCACGTAGGCGAAGGCGCGCGCCTCGGCGTAGAGGCCGGCCAGCACGGCGTCGTCGACGGCGCCGAGGGGGACCAATCCCAACGGCGGCTCCTCGGTCAGCACCGCCCCTCCCCATCCCTGCGGGCCGACCACCACGAGCGGCCACGGCTCGGGCAGCCGCACCCGGGCCTGCGCATAGGCGGCGGCCAGGCGCGCCAGGTTCTTCCTCGGCTCGAGCGTGCTCACCGACAGAAGGTAGGGCCCGGCGACCCCCGCACGGGCTAGCGCCTCGCGCGCCGACGCGGTCCGGGGCCGGCAGGTGGTCGCCGCCCCAGGGGATGACGACCACCGCGGCGCGCGGGGCGCCCGCGGCCACCAGCTCCTCGGCGACGGCTGCGGAGGGGACGACGAACGCGTCCAACCCGCGCAGCGCGCGCCGCAACGCGGCCTCGTGCCAGCGGCGACCGCGTCCCGTGGTGGCGTCCGGATGGGTGCGCCAGGAGAGGTCGTGGACCGTCGCCACTCGTCGCGTCCCACCGGAGCGCCCCGGGGGGACGGCCAGCGACACTGAGTGCACCACGTCGAAGCCCGCCGGCGGGGCCGCCAGGCCGCGGTCCCAGGCCCGCGTGAGCAGCCGCGAGGGAAGGCGGGCGGTCCGCAGGGGGAACCCCCACTCCGAGAGCGGATCGGCGCCGGGTGCGGGTGGTCCGGCTGCGTGCGCGCGGACGCCGCTCGCGAACAGGGTGATGCCGGTCGCGCCGTCGTCGGCCAGCCCCCGCAGCAGGCTGCGCGCGTAGCGGCCGATCCCACCGGGGACGCGGCGGCGCAGCTGCTCGACGACGAGGAGGACCGAACCGTCGTTGGCGTCAGTCACGAGACGCCACCACGTCGCGGTAGAGGGCCGCCAGACCGTCGGCGCAGCGGTCCCAACTGAACTGAGCGGCCCGCCCGCGGCCGCTCGAGATGAGCGCCTCAGCCCGCTCGGACGAGTCGAGGATCGCGGCGATGGCCGCCGCCAACCCGTCGACATCACCGGGCGCGACCAGCGCGGCGGCGTCACCCAGCACCTCGGGCAGGGCGCCCACCCGGCTCGCCACGACCGGGACGCCGGCCGCCATCGCCTCGAGCGGCGGGAAGCCGAACCCCTCGTAGAGCGATGGGTAGACGAGCGCGGCCGCCCCGTGCAGGAGGCCGGCGCGAGCGGCATCGGTCGCCCAACCGGTGCGCACGATCCGCGCGGCGAACGGTGAGGCGGCGACCGCCTCGTCGAGGGCGGCCGCACCCCACCCGTCCGCGCCGACCAGCACGAGGCCGAGGTCCACACGGTCCGCCGCCAACGCGTCGAACGCCCGGACGAGCCCCGGCAGATCCTTCCTCGGTTCGGCGGTACCGACCGCGAGGAGATAGCGGCGGACACCGGCCGGAAGACGTGCGCCGGCGGGGCGTTCGCTCGTGGCGAGAATCGGATCGAGCGGTGGCACCCCCGAGTGCACCGCCCGCACCCGTTCGGGTGCCACGCCGAACACCTCGATCACCTCGTGGGCCACGAACACCGACGGCGTGTGCACCCAGGCACCCGCCGCGACCGCTCGCCGGATGAGCGACGGAAATCGGAGCGACGGGGCGTCGCAGAGCTCGGGGAACCGCACGGCTGTGAGGTCGTGCACCGTCACCACCCGGCCGGCACTACGGGTAGGTGGCACCACGAAATTGGTGCCGTGCACGACGTCGGCGGAGCCGATAAACCACTCGATCGGCGGGAAATCGCCGCGGTTCCAGAGCGAGTGCAGGGGCCGCGCCGGCATCGGGTGCTGATCGGATCGGACGCCTCCGGGCAGCCGCGGCCCGATCTCGCCGCGGCGGCGCCAACTCACCGCGAATGCGTGGACGTCGAGATCGCCCCGGGCGCCGAGACCGCGCAGCGCGCCAGCGCAGAAGTTGCCCACGCCGGTCGGCCGCCCCAACAGCGGGGTGGCGTCGAGCGCCACGCGCAACCGTTCGCGATCGACCGAGTTCGCCCCGCCGGCCGGTGCTTCGGGCACCCGCTGAGCCTTTCACACACCCCAGGCGCGCCCGTGCCGAATCCGTTGAGGGCCGTGTCGCGAAGGTGCCCCTCAGGCTCCATCGTCATCGGCCTTCGAACGCCAGCCCGTGCATTGGCGGGCACGCACCCTGGGTCCCTCGTTGCGGCACGGATGGCGTGGCCCACGCCGGCGCAGCAGCCCCTCCTGCGTGGTGTTGCACCGAACCACATGCGTCAGGAGAGCATGAGCCGGTGGCTGGCAGGGCCGTTCCAACCGTCCTGGTCAGGCGTTCGTCCTGCGCAGGGGGGACATCGCAGCTTTTGTTAGAGCACCGCGGCGCTGACCATACTGGCGGACGTGATTGTCGTAGAGCCGGAGCGAGGCCTCGGAAACCGCCTCAGAGTGATCTCGTCGTTCACGGCTCTCGCCCGACGCGTCGGGCGGCCGTTCGCTCTCTCATGGGCTCCGGGCCGCGGCTGGTCGGATGAGGATCTCGATGATCTGTTCGAGAACAGCATCGCGCGGGTCACGCCCGCCGACTTCGAAGACCTCTGCACTGACGGGCTGCGGCTCCATGAAGCCGTCGTACTGGAAGGGTCCACGGACGAGCCGACCCATCAGTGGATCGACGGCGTCACCTTCCCCGATGTCTTTGATCAGGAGAAGTATCCGATCGTCACCTACCGAGGATGTCACAGCCTCAGACAACTCGTGCCGCCTATGTTGCTGGGTCAGCTCTTCCCGAGCTTCACGGCAGATTACGCGAGGGAGGCGCGCAGCTGGCGCCCGGTGTCCGCCCTACAGCAATCAATCGATCGGGTGGTCGAGGGATTCGGTGATCACACCGTCGGCGTGCACATTCGGCGGGGGGATGCGTGGAAGGGCAGCAACGCGCACCGGTATCAACGCTCGTCCGACGCGGCCTTCATAACGGCTTTGGACCGTGAGCTCGAATCGGATCCCGACGTGCGATTCTTCTTGGCGACCGATTCTCTGTCCACTGAGGATCGCTTCCGTGACAGGTACGGCTCGGCGCTCCTCACCAATTCCGGGAAGGAGTTTGTTCCGAGCCTCGCCTACCAGCCCAAGGCCAACCAGCGGGACGCGGTTATCGACATGTTCGCCCTGGCTCGAACCCGGCGGATCCTGGCCAATTACTTGGAGCAGCTTCTCCAAGTTCGCGGCGGCGGTAGGGGGCATCGAGCGGGAGGAAGTACTCGAAAGCAGCGATCCACAGACGGTCCCGCTCCTCCGAATGAATCGCTCGGGTCGCCCACCAGACACGGTCGCCTCCTTCGCCGTCAACGGCGTCGGCCTCGGCCACGCCTCCCGCCTGGTGGCAGTGCACGGCGAGCTCCGACGCGAGGGGGCCTTGGAGAGCACGTTCTTCGTCCGGCACGAAATGGAACTCATCGCCGACTACGGCTTCAACCAGACATTGCTACCCCGCTACGAGTGGTACTTGATGGAGTTGGGTGGTGCGAGCGAATCCCGTGATCCCGCCCACGAGCTGGCCCAAGTGATCGTTGAGATGACTCTACGCGGGAAGCAGCCGATCATCCTCCACGACGTGTTCATCCACCGGGCTGTCTACGACGTGGCGGTCGACGCCGGGTGGCCCCAAGCGATGATCTACCGCCACCGACTGGGAGTCGACGGGCCGGCCAAATGGCTGCGCACGGTGGCTCCGGCCGTGTCGGTCGCGTTTGTGATCGGTCAGCCGGGCTACGAAGAGCGTGATGGAGACCTCCATGTCGTCGGCGTCGAGGACGTTGTGCGGACGCCGCTCGGCGAGCGGTCCCTGTGGAAGGAGCTCTCGGCCGACGAAGTGCGCATCGTCGTCACCGGCGGGGGTGGCGGCCACGGCGGTTGTGAGGCGTTCTTGAACGCGGCCATCGCCGCCGTGGACATCGTGAGCCATCGTTGCGAGCGCCGTGTCCGAGCCCGCATCGTCACCGGCCCGTACTTCCGAGGTGAGACGCGCTTTCCGACATCGTCCCGTGCGCAGATCACATTGAGCAGGTACATACCGCCCACGCGTTCTCTCTATGCCGACGCGACCGTCGTCGTGGCTCAAGCTGGCTACAACACCGTCCACGAGCTGAACAGTCTGGCTATTCCTTACGTGCTGGTTCCACTGAATTTCACGCGTCGGTTACGACGACCAGGGAGGTCGAGCCGAGGCCTTCCGGGGACGAGCCGGCGTCTATGTTGCGGGCTGCAGTCCGTTTGACATCGCCGCAGGAATCGAGGCGGCAATGTCTTCTCCGAGGCTGGTGCGGCCAGAGAGTGGTGAAGGCAGGCCGCAGGGCGCATTTCAGATCGCCACTGTGCTCGAGGCCCTGGCAGGATTCTGACCACCGGGCCAGCTGTCGCCCGTCAGCGCGTCAATATCGGGGGCGGCACCGACCGGGTCGGGGCTGCGCCACGACTCCCGACTCAGAGTCAGCCAGGCTGGGGTGGCACTACGCCCCAGCTAATTGGGCGGCACGCCCCAGGTAAGGGGCCACATGTAGGGATTGGGTTCGTTGTGGTGGTGGCGGTGGTCGTCGTGGTGGAGATAGTGGTCGTCGTAGCTGCCGGAGACGTGGTGCACGCCGTGGAGATCTTTCCCCGGGTTCGCCCCGGCCGGTGTCGCCAACTCGTCGGCGTACGCGAAGGCGGCGGCCACGGTGATGCCGCCCTGGATCAGACGACGAATGAACACTCGCCGACTGACCTGGCCGGTCACATAGCCGTGGACTAGTTCCTCTTCGGTCATCGAAGCTCCCTACCGGTTGACCCGTCGACTACGAACCCGCATGGTAGCAACCGAGGGGTCTCAAGTGTCAGTTGTTTCTGCACCCGAAAGATCGTGGGCGCCGACGCCGCACGACCGCGTTGGCAGCCCCGTCGAGGGTGCACGGACCCAGCTTCCTCACAGCTTCAGAAAGGTCCTGACAGTGGAGCTGCCGCGACTCGCCGGGCCGATTCACTGGTTGGGACGCGAGCGGTGTTGCACCCACCCCTAGGAAATCGAAGCGGCGATCAGCTCAGGCGCGAACGGTGAGGCGCCCGCTCCTGAGCAGCTCCGGGCGCAGCTCGGTGAGCAGCCCCGCCCACGCCGCCAGCACGCCAAGCGCCACCAGCGGGGCGGCCCCACGGAACTCTGCCGAGATGGCCGGGTCGCTGTGCGCCACATGACGACGGATCGAGGCGAGCCGTCGTGGCCCGTAGCGGAAGGCCCAAGCCATGGTCGGTCCCGGACGGGACGAAAACCGGCGTTCTTCAAGACCCGTCGGTGGGGGCCGAACCAGCCCCGCCAGCGCTCGTCCGCGCCGGACCTGGTCGCGGATCAGGGCGATCCGACCCCGGTCGGCGGACCTGGTGTCTAGTCGTATCGCCGCTCGCCAAGATCGGTAATCCGAGCGCGCCGAGCCACTCGCCCATGACGCCACTACCGTCGCCGGCGACTCCCGCCGGGAAGCCGCCTGCTCGCAGCATCGCCTCACGAGCGACCGAGCCGCTGGTGGGAGCCACCTCTAGGGCACCGAGGCGACCCCCGGGGAGCGACGCCGCATGGTCGAGGAAGTACGATGCCCAGCCGACGGCCGAATGGGTCCGGTTGTGCACCTCGGCACCGACGATGGCAAACCCCCGCTCGTGGGCATCGACTACTTCTGAGAGCGCCCCTGGATCGAGGACCTGGCCGGCCGGGATGAACAGTACGTAGTCACCCCGCGATGCCCGAAGGGCCACATTGCGCAGGGCTGCCGGGTCCCCGGACCGATCGGGAGGAATCAACCGGAGATCGGGGGCACCGTCTCCCCCGTCGGACGGGGACTCGGGAACCAGCTCGGGAGGGGCGACAACCAGCACCTCAATGGGGTGCGGCGTTCGGTCCTCGAACACGGATCGGACTGTCAGCTCCACGTCCTGCTCCCGGGTGTCCACCTCGGCCAACACCGCGACCGTCAACACCGGGCCGTCCAGATTGAGCCGGGCCTCTTCCCGACTCGCGACGCACCTCGGGGTCGGTCGGCTCGAGCACCACCGGAAGGCCGGTCGGCCTTGGCCACCAGGCGCGCCGCACCCCCACCGGGGCGCGGACATACTCGTAGTTCGGCTCCCAGATCCGGTCCGGGTCGGCCTGCTCGTACTTGGTCCAGCGCGCCTGGCGCCGGGCCTCGGTCAGGCCTGCGAGGTGCTGGATTCGAACCGTTGTCGGCAGTCGGCGGGGGACGGGAATGTCAGTCGGAACCGGTGTCAGGTGGAGTCGGTCATCGGGGAAGCGTTGGCCGGGCACCCACGCGAACAGGCGCCAGGCGACATATTCCAACTGGTCGTAGTGGTCCAGGTCATCGACCATGCGGTAGCGGGGAAAGCCGTAGGCGAAGCCGGGTATCCCTTGCTCAAGGACGAAGCGGCGTAGCGCATCACCATCATCGGGAGGGATGCGCTCGTCGGCGTCCAGCGAGATGATCCAGTCCGGCTCGAGTGTGGCCGCCGCTTCGAGGAGCCGGTTCCGGTTGGCGGCGTCATCCCACGTCGCGTACGAGGGTCTTCGCTCGTTGCTGAGGAACGCCTCGACCAGGGGATGCGACCTGAGAGCATCGCCGGTGCCATCCGTGCTGCCGTCGTCGAGGGCCACCACCGAGTCGGCAACCCGTGCGACCGACTCGAACCACTCGGCCAGGTCATCCTGGCAGTTCCGAGCCGCGAGCAGACAGACGACCCTTGGGTAGGGGGATCGCCTTGTCCGGTTCTCGACCCTCGGAGTGCCGGCGAGCAACGGGGCCGGGCGGGCGGGGGGATCACCGGTCAGCGCCGAAGGGGTTCGCTCGGAAGGGAGATGACCGAGGACGGGGAGGTCGTGGGCACGAGGAAGCCACTTGGGGAATCCCATCGGAGGTGGAGGTTCCAACCTTCGCAGCCGCTCGTAATAGGAAGAGAACTCGCCGGCTGGGTCGGCCTCGCGATATTTGGCCACCCGTCGCTCGCGTCCGGCCGGGGTTTCCTCACCGAGGTGCTGGATGCGGAGCGAGGTGCGCACTCTGGTCCTCTGGCTGAGGGCCGACGGGACGGGGATGAAGTCCAGTCGCCTGGCCGGCACGCGCTGACCCGGGCGGAAGGCCATGAGCCGGTAGACCCACTCGTAGTCGGGATCGTACGCGCCGTCCTCGAGCATTCGGTAGAGCTGGAAGCCATATGCACAACCGGGGAGCGCGTCATGGTCGACGAAATCGCGAAGCGCAGCCGCGTCGGAGGTGTCGATTCGCTCGTCGACATCGAGGAACAGCACCCAGTCCGGGGTGAGCTGTTCGGCAGCCTCGAGCAGCCGGTTGCGGTTCTCGCCGTCGTTCCAACCGAAATACCCTTCCCGCTTCGGATTGGTCAGAACCACGCGGACCAATGGGCTGGCCTCCAGAAGGGTCCGGGTGTCGTCGATACTGCCGTCGTCCAATGCCACCACGGCGTCGCAGGCCGAGGACACCGATTCGAGGTAGGACGGCAGGTGCTCGGCGCCGTTGCGCACGGGGAGGAGGCACACGAGCTGTGCGCCCGGACGCCCTCGTGCCGGCCTCGCGTTGTGTCGTGGGGCCGTAGAGCCCGGTGGGGCTTGGGCGACGGCCAAGCTGCATCAGCTCCCTGCGCTGCTCTCGTCGGATGTCGAGATTGGCGATTGTACGTTGTCCTCTCTTGACCTCTGAGTGGGCGGCCTGTCCCACTGCGGGAACGACCGCCAGTGGCCGTCCTTCCGGTAGCCCCGCCGCCTGGGCCGTGCGGGCTCAATCGACGCTCAGCTTCCGTTGCCCAGCCTGGTCATGACCGCACCCCACCCCGGCGGTCCGGTGCCGGGTCAAGGGCCCGGCGCCGGATCCTGACGGCGGTGCCCAACTCCGAGCCGACCCCCATTTGCGTGATTGCGAGAGCCATACCGATGGCGACAATCCCGGCCAGCGGGGATACTGGTCCACGAAGGAAGCGAATCGGCAAGTCCGTCGCTCTGTCGGTGGCCTGGCAATTGAGGTTGGGACAACTGGGTGATGCGTCCGGAAACGAGCCGCTGCGTCATCAGCCTCGCGACAGACCGAAACCCCTATCCGTCGGGCTTGATCAGGCTTCGAGAGACACTTCGCCAGGCCGGATTCAGCGGAGAGTTTCGTTCTTGGCCACCGGGCAACTTCCCACCCGGCTGCCCCACGCACCTGGAGGTGCCCTTCGCATTCAAGCCGTTCTGCCTCGCCGAGGCTCGCGCCCAAGGACACAAGACGCTCTTGTGGCTGGACTCTTCGTGCGTGGTCGTCCGATCCCTCGATCCGCTGTTCGAGGCGATAGAGACGAAGGGGTACTTGCTCTTCCGGAATGGGACGAAGGTGGTCGGGGAGTGGAGCAGCGACCAGGCGTTATCCGAGTTCGGGTTGTCCCGAGAGCAGGCCCTCGCCATACCCGAAATCATGGGCGCCGCGATCGGGTTGGACGTCAGTTGTCCGATCGGCATCGGGTTCCTCAGTGCGTGGCACGAGGCCGCACGGAAGGAAGTCCCGTTCCGGGGAATCACAGAGAAGCTCGAGAGCTGGGAGGACTATCAGGACGTCAAGTGGAACCGCTGCGGCCGGGTCTCCTCTGATCCGAGGGTTCGTGGACATCGACACGACCAGACGGTCGCCGGCATTCTCGCCGATCGGCTGGGGATGGAGCTCACGGCCAAGGGACTCGAGGCCTATTCGGACGAACGCCCAATTCGCCCCACATCAGTGATAGTTCTCGAGAGAACCATGCGCCCGGAACTACTAAGAAACGGCCTGGCTGGTTCGTCGTAGTCACGGGGGCCACCTAGTCTGGCGCCGTGTTGGTGGCCCTGGCCGGAGGAGTCGGCGCGGCGCGACTGCTGGCCGGCCTCGTCGACGTGGTCGATCCGGCCTCCGTGACCGCAGTGATCAATACGGCCGACGACCTCGTCCTGCACGGGCTCACGATCAGCCCCGACATCGACACCGTCACCTACACGCTGGCCGGCCTGGACGATCCGGTGCAGGGCTGGGGCCTGGCCGGCGAGACCTGGACCGTGATGGACGCGCTGGAGGAGCTCGGCGGGTCGAGCTGGTTCCGCCTGGGCGACCGCGACCTCGCCACCCACCTCTACCGCAGCGAGCGCCTGGCCCAGGGCGCCTCGCTGAGCGAGGTCACGGCGGAGCTGGCCCAGCGGCGCGGGCTGCGCATCGCGCTCCTCCCAATGTCCGACGACCCGGTGCGCACGCTGGTCACGATCGACGCGCCGAGCGGCGGCACCGAGGAGATCTCCTTCCAGGACTACTTCGTCCGGCTGCACCATTCGGTCGCCGTGCGGGCGCTGCGCTTTTCCGGCGCCGAGGAGGCGCGCCCCGCACCAGGCGTCCTCGACGCGCTGGCCGACGCCGAGCTCATCATCGGCTGCCCGTCGAACCCCCTGGTCTCGATCGGCCCGCTCCTCGCGGTGCCCGGGATCGAGGACGTGCTGAGGGAGCGACGTGACGACGTCGTCGCCGTGTCACCGATCGTCGGCGGCGCCGCGCTCAAGGGCCCCGCCGACCGACTGCTGCGGGAGCTCGGCCAGGAAGCGTCCGCCCTCGGCGTCGCCCACCTCTACGCCCCCTGGGTCGGCACGCTCGTCATCGACGACGTCGATGCCGCCCTCGCGCCGGCGATCGAGCGCGAGGGGGTCCGCTGCGTCGTCACCGACACCGTCATGGCCACCCGCGGCCGCGCGGCCGCGCTGGCCCGGGTGGTGCGCAGTGCCGGCCGCTGAGCCAGCCCTCGACCCGCCCGGCGCCCTCCGCATCCTCCCGGTCAACGGCCTCGCGGAGATCAGGCCGGGCGACGACCTGGCGAGCCTGGTGGTCGCGGCATTGGCCCCCGCACGGCCGGGTGCCCCCGCGCTCAACACCGGCGACGTGGTGGTGGTGACCCAGAAGATCGTGTCCAAGGCGGAGGGGCGCCTCGTTGCCATCGATCCAGACGATCCGGCGGCCAAGGCGGCGCTGGTCGAGAGCGAGTCGCTGCGGGTTCTGCGCCGCCGCGGCGACCTGTTGATCACCGAGACCCGGCACGGGTTCATCTGCGCCAACGCCGGGGTCGACCTCTCCAACGTCGACGCCGGCATGGCCGCCCTCCTGCCGGTCGACCCGGACAGATCCGCCCGGCGCCTCCAGGCCGACCTCGGGCGCGCCCTCGGGGTCGAGGTCGGCGTGATCATCTCGGACACCTTCGGCCGCACCTGGCGCCGGGGCGTCACCGACGTGGCCATCGGGTGCGCCGGCGTGGCCGCGGTGATCGATCTGCGCGGGAACGCTCGACGCGACCGGTCGCGAGCTGCTCGTGACCGAGGTCTGCGTCGCCGACGAGCTGGCGGCTGCCGCCGAACTCGTGATGGGCAAGGACCGCTCCGTCCCGGTCGCCATCGTGCGCGGCGTGCCCGAGGACTGGCTCCGACCCGGCTCGGTGGTGGGCGAGATCGTGCGGACCTCGGCCGAGGACCTCTTCCGCTGATCGCCGGCCGGCGCCGGCGACGCGACTAGCTGGCGGGTTGGGAGAAGTACTCCAACACGGCGGCCGTCCCCGTCTCGAGGTCGGTCCACGGGCGCCAGCCGAGCTGGATCAGGGCGCGCTCGGGATCGAGGCAGCTGCGCAGGACGTCGCCCGGACGCGGCGGCCCGTTGAGGGCCGGCGCTTCGACCCCGGCTCGGCGGGCCATCGTGGTGTAGAGCTCGTTCACCGATGTCTCGGTGCCCGTGCCGATGTTGCACACGAGCCCGCCGCCACGCGACGCGGCGCGGACGAAGGCGTCGACGGTGTCGTCAACGAAGACGAAGTCGCGCGTCTGCTCGCCGTCGCCGAAGATGGTGACCGGCGTGCCGCGCTCGCAGCCGGTCGGCGAAGATGGCGACGACCCCCGACTCCCCGTGGGCGTCCTGGCGGGGCCCGTAGACGTTGGCGAGGGCCAGCGCGCAGAACTCCACGGCATACATGTCTCGGTAGGCGACGAGGTAGTCGATGGCGGCCATCTTGGACACCCCGTAGGGCGAGAGCGGCCGCTGCGGCGCGGACTCGCGGATCGGCAGGCCCGCGGGCCCGGGGTCCCCGTAGAGGGTGCCGCCGCTCGCCGCGTAGACCACACGGTCGGTGCCGGCCGCGTGCGCGCCCTCGAGCACGTTGACGGTGCCGCCCACGTTGATCGCCGCGTCGACGCCCGGGTTGGTCACCGAGGCCGGCACCGACGACTGGGCGGCCAGGTGGAAGATGACCTCGGGGCGGCGCAGCGCAATCAGGTCGACGAGGTCCCGGTGCCGAATGTCGTGCTGGTGGATCCGCAACCCGCCGCCCGCGGTCGCCCGGGCCTGCGCCAGGTTGGCCAGCGAACCGGTGGAGAGGTCATCGACGACGTCGACGTCGTGCCCCTCGGCGAGCAGCCGGTCGACGAGGGCCGACCCGATGAACCCCGCTCCTCCGGTGACCAGCGCTCGCATCGACGGTCAGCTTTGCAGAGCGCTAGGACGGGACGCGCTGGGCGTCGAGGATGGTGCCCGGTTCGATCTCCACCCCGGGGCCGACGACCGAGATCGGTCGGAGCTCACAGCCCTCGCCGACCAGCGCCCCGTCGCCCATGATCGAGCCCTCGACGCGGGCGTCCACGCCGACGTAGGTCCGCGCCATGAGCACCGAGGAGAGCACGGTCGCCCCGGCGTCCACGACGGCGCCGCGGCCGATCACCGAGCCCTCGACGCGGGCACCCGGCGCGATCCGCGGCGCCGGCGCCGACGAAGCACGGCGCCACGGCCTCCCCGTCGAAGCCGGGCGAGCCGGTCACCCAGATGCCGTCCGCCACCAGGTGCGCGCCCTTGCACGGGGCTCCCGGGCGCTTCCCGTTCAAGAGGTCGGCGTGGGCCGCCAGGAAGTCGGCCGGCGTGCCGGTGTCGAGCCAGTAGGCGGGATCGGCCATGGCGAACAGGGTGCCGTCGGTCACCATCTCGGGAAATGTCTGCCGCTCGATCGACGTCCGCCGGGCGAGCGGGATGCGCTCGAGGACCCGGGGCTCGAACACGTAGGTGCCGGCGTTGATGAGGTTGGTCGGCGCCTCTCCGGCCGGCGGCTTCTCCACGAATGCCCGGACCCGTCCCGACTCGTCGGCGTCGACCACGCCGAAGGCCGAGGGGTCCTCCACCGGGTAGAGCCGGATGGTGCCCTCGGCGCCGCAGGCCCGGTGGAAGTCGACCAGCTTGGACACGTCGAGGTCGGTCAACACGTCACCGTTCACCACGATGAAGGTGTCGTCGATCCCCGCCGCGTCGGCGGCGAAGCGCACCGCGCCGGCCGTGTCGTAGGGCTCGGGCTCGACCGCGTAGGTGAGACGGACCCCTGCGGCCTCCCCGCTCGGGTAGGCCCGGGCGAACGCGTCGGGCAGGTAACCGAGCGACAGCACGGCCTCGTCGATCCCGTGCGCCGCCAGCGCGGCCGAGCACGCGCTCGATCATCGGCTGTTCGATGATGGGCAGCATCTGCTTGGGTGTCGCGAGCGTCAGCGGGCGCAGGCGCGTGCCCTCGCCGCCGACCAGCACGATGGCCTTCACTAGGGCGTGGCGGGCGCCGTGGTCGCGGTGGTCGTCGAACTCGACTTCGCAGCGGTCGTGCTCGGCGTCGAGGCCGTCGTGGTCGCCGTCGTGCTCGGGGTTGTCACCGCGGTGGGCGTCGTCGTCGTCGTCGTGGTGGTCGAGCCGCTCGCGGCCTCCAAGACGCCAGTGACGATCGACTGGGCGGGCCGCGGCGGGGCCTTGCCCGCCGGCAGGAAGCCCACCGATATGAGGGAGCTCGACCCGATCTTGAGGGTCGTCGGGTCGGCCACCTTCACCCGCTTGGTCTCGGGGTCGGTGTTCTGCCAGTAGGCGACCGCGACGTGGCCGACCTTCCCGGCGTCGGGCGTGCCCGAGGGGCACTTCTCTCCGTTGGTCAAAAGCTTGTTGCCCGGGTACTGGAACGACTTGGTGGTGACGGCCAGGCCCGGGTAGTCGGAGACGAACTGGCCGAAGGTCGCGTTCTTGCCGGCCTGCGCCTTGGTCAACGGCGCGATCGAGATGATCCCTCCGCCCGAGGTGGTCATCCCGAGCGTCGTCGCGTCGGTGCTGGCCGTCAACGGACCGACCGTCTGGCCGCAGTCGTCGAAGGAGATCCCGGCAAACCACTTGGTGCCTACCGTCGGCTGGACGGCCGCCACGTGGTGCGGGTGCTGGTACTCGTAGCGGGCGTAGACCACGGACAAGAGACCGAGAACGACGAGGACGATGAGCCCCGCGTACCAGTTCACGGGCCTTTGTCCCCGGTAAGTGCGCCCACCACCCGTGGCGGCGGCGCGCGCCACCCACTTCCCTGTCGAGTTCCTGGGCATGGTGGGAGAAGACCCTAGTGCCTGGTGATCGAGCCCTCGGAGCCCGCCCTCCCCCATCGAGACAGGGATCGGTAGAGGGCCGCCGTCTCGGGATGCACCGCCTGCAAGTCGGACGCGGCCGCCGGGCGGGGGGTTCGCCCCGCCGAGGCGCCCCCGACGACCTGGAGCAATTCGGCCATGATCCGCTCGACGCCCGCCGGGTTGCCCTCGAGATCGGCCGCCCGCAGGAGGACCCGATAGAGCCGCTCGTCGTAGGGACTGGCCAGGAGACCGGCCCGGGCGGCGGCAGACGCCGCCCGGCCCGATCCGGTGCGCAACTCGTGGTCGGCGACCCGGAGCGCCAGGTCGACCACGCGCTCTTCCACCGCCGACAGCACGCCCTCGAGCACCGCCCAGTCCCCGTTGCGCAGGCCGTCGAAGGGCCGGCCGCGGACGAGGGCCAGCGCCGACCACCAGGCCGCAGGGTCGTCCCGCAGCGACAGCTCGCGCAGCTCCTGGAAATCGGTCGCCACGGTCGACGCCAGTTGGAGCCGTCCGTGGCTGCGCGGGAGGTGGTCGTGGCCGAGCGTCGAGCGCCCGAGTGCCCGGCGGGCCGCGGATGCCGTCGAATGCAGCGTCGGCGCGGCCATCAGCCGGTCCGGCCACAGCGCCGTTGCCCAGGCATCGTTCGACGCCCCCCGCTGGTGCAGCGCGAGGTAGACGATCAGATCGAGGGCCGGGGCACGCCGGAACGGATGGGCGGCGCCGCGCACCTCGACCGGTCCGAGGATCGCCACGACGACCTCGGGTAGCCGACCGGGGCCCGCAGGCGACGTTCGGGGACGGGCATCGGAGACGGCGAGGTCGTTCAGCACGGCTACGGAACGGTCCCGACACGATCGCGCCTGTCGCGCCATTCTCGTCTGGGACCCACGGCGGGCGGGCGGGACGACGGCGGTGGAGACGGACCGACGTCGCCCCACCCGTATGTCGCCGTGGCGGGGGTGCAGTGCAGTGTGCGACACCGACCTCGCGTGGTCCTTGCGCCGGACATGGCGATGACCTCGTCTCGTCCGGGGTCCGTTGGCGGCGGCATGTCAAGCTGTTCCGTGGCTGATGAACAGGGCACCATCGTCGTGATCGAGGACGATCCCAACATCGCCGATCTCGTCGACCTCTACCTCCGGCGCGAGGGATTCCGGGTGGTCCAGGCCTCCGCCGGTGCGACGGGTATCGACGCCGTCTCGCGTGAGCGCCCTCGCCTCGTGGTGCTCGACGTCGGCCTCCCCGGAGACATGGACGGCCTCGCCGTCTGCCGCGCGCTGCGGGCCGACTCCGACGTCCCGGTGGTCATGCTGACCGCCCGCGACGGCGAGATCGACCGAGTCCTCGGACTCGAGCTCGGGGCGGACGACTACATCACGAAGCCCTTCTCCCCGCGCGAGCTCGTGGCCCGGGTGCGCGCCATCCTTCGCCGCTCCGAGTCGGGCGGGAGACAGCGGGCCCGGGCGATGAGCGTCGGTGGTGTCGAGATCGACGTCGAACGCCGCGAGGTCCGCAACGACGGCGCACCGGTGGCCATGACGGCCCGGGAGTTCGATCTGCTGGCCTTCCTGGCCGAGAACGAGGGGCTGGTGCTCTCCCGTCGCCAGCTGCTCGACGGCGTGTGGGGGGCCGACTGGTACGGCGACGACCGGACCGTCGATGTCCACGTCCGCCAGCTGCGCAAGAAGCTCGGCGCCGCACTGCCGCTGGCGACCGTCTGGGGCGTCGGCTACCGGCTGGGCTGACGGGCGGCTCGGCCGGAGCCGCCGTTCGAAGCCTGACACTTTCGGCCTCGCTCTCCACGCGCACATAGCCGGCTGGCCTGGGTCTCCTTGTGACGGCAACGCGCCGGCCGCTCCTCTAGGAGTAGACTAAGTCCATGACTAAGTCTGTTGGGGTGCACGAGGCCAAGACCCACCTTTCCCGCTTGCTGGACGCCGTGGCTGCTGGAGAGGAAGTCCTCATCACGCGCCGCGGCCTGCCGGCAGCTCGGCTCGTCGCGCTGCGGACGGGGTCCCGACGCGCCTTCGGCATCGATCGCGGCCGTCTCACCATCCCCAGCGACTTCGACGCGCCGCTCGACGCCGATGTTCTCGAAGCCTTTGAGGGTTGAGCGTGCGGCTGCTGGTGGACACCCACGTCTTCCTCTGGCTCCTTGCCGAACCCGATCGGCTCGGTGGGCACCTCAGCTCGCTCGAAGACCCGGGCAACGAACTCTTCCTTTCTGCGGCGAGCTCTTGGGAGATCGCCATCAAGACTCAGCTCGGCCGGCTGCAACTACCCGACGATCCGAAGCGGTACGTTCCGGACCGCATGCGGGCGATAGGAGCCGAGCCGCTCCCCATCGAGCACAACCACGCCCTGGCGGTGAGCGAGCTGCCGCCGTTTCATAGGGATCCCTTTGACCGGATGCTGGTGGCCCAGGCTCGTGACCTTCGAATGACGATCGTCACCGCCGACGTGCAAATCACGCGCTACGAGGTAGAGACTTTGTTGGTGTGACTGGCCCTCGCCAGACCGACCACATGACTCTCGGAAATCGAGTTCCGGCGAGTCAGCAGGGTCAGTAGCGTCCGAGAAGGGTTCGAACCATGGCGATCACCGCCGCCACCCTCACACTTCCATCACATCGTGCACACACATCGATGACCATCGCGCGCTGTGCTGGGGAGCCCGCCCGCCCGAGTGGAGCGTCACCCACCCACGGGGGAACGGGGCCGAGCGAGCGAGCCGAGAGGACCTAGACGTGCGCAGGCGCCTCACCGTCTTCATCGTCGGGATCGTCGCGGTCATCTTGGTCCTGGCGGGCGTGGGCACCTGGTACCTGGCGCAGCAGTCGGTGCGCCAGATCCGCGCAGACCGACGCGCTCTCCACCGTGCAGGCCCTCGCCAAGAACAACGCCACCATCCTGCGGCTCTTCCGGGGCGACGGCACGAGGCTGCGGCCGGCCGGCCGGGCCGAGGTGAAGAAATTCGTGGACCGCGTGGTCGTTGGCGTCGGGCATCTCGACGGCGCCTACTTCTTCGACGACGCCGCCGGGACGTTCCGCGGCTCGGTGCCGCCGGCCTCGCTGCACATCGACGCCGCCGCCCTCAACCCCCTGTTCAGCGCGCAACGGCCCCTCGGCCATCTCGGGCATCACCGGTTCCGAGGCGTGGGCCGCGACGACCCTCGGCACCACCTCGACCGTGGTGCCCGTGGTGCTCGTCACCCGGCACGTCGACGGCGCGTCGTGGTCGGGGGACTACCTCATCCTCGCCGCCGCCCTGCTCCTCAGCGCCGCGCTCATCGCCGTCTTCTTGAGCCGGAAGATCACCGTCCCCCTGGTGCGGGCCGTCCACACGACGCAACGGATCGCCGCCGGTGACCTCGGCGCCCGGATGGGGACGAGCAGCCGCGACTACCCCGAGCTGCAGTCGCTGGCCGACGGCATCGACTCCATGGCCACCAACCTCGGACGACTGCGCAACACCGAACAGCAGTTCCTCTTGTCGGTGTCCCACGAGTTGCGGACCCCGCTCACCTCGATCCGGGGGTACGCGGAGGCGATCGCCGACGGCGCGATCACCGACACCACCCGCGCCGCCGCCGTGATCACCAACGAGGCGCGCCGCCTGGAGCGGCTCGTCGGCGACCTGTTGGATCTGGCCAAGCTCGACGCACGCAGCTTCTCGCTGCACCTTCGCTCGGTCGACGCGGCCGAGGTCGTCGAGGAGGCCGCCGAAGAGCTGCGCCCGGTGATCGACCAGGCCGGCCTGACGCTGCGGATCGTGAATCCGCCTGGACCCCAGATGGTGACCGCCGATCCCGACCGTCTGGACCAGGTGCTGGCCAACCTGCTCGAGAACGCCGCCAAATTCGCCCGCACGCAGGTGACCATCGGGGCGGTGGCGGGAGCGGGGACCGTCGCCATCCTCGTCGTCGACGACGGTCCCGGGATCGCGCCCGATGAGCTCGGCCGGGTGTTCGACCGGCACTACACGCTCGACCGCCACCCGGAGGCCAATCGACCGGCCGGCTCGGGACTCGGCCTGGCCATCGCGGCCGAACTGGTGGCCGCCATGGGCGCCAGCATCCGGGCGGAGTCGCCGGTCGACGGCACCGGGGGCACCCGGATGGTGGTCCAACTGGCGGCGCAACGCGCCTGAGGGGCTCGCCGAGCAGGTTCGGGGCCCTCACACTCCCATCACATCGGCCACACAGATCGATGACTCCCGTTCGTTCTACTGGAAGAAGAGCCGGTAGGACCGGCCCGAACAGGAGGAAACGATGACGAACCGCTGGAGTACCAGAACCAAGAAGGTGGCCGTCGGCGCCGGGGTGCTCCTCACCTCCCTCGGCATCGGGGGCACCGCCTTCGCGGCGACCAGCCCGTCGACGGGCGCGACGCCGTCGACGGCAACCAAGGTCCATCACCCCAAGCTGCGCGCGCTGCTGCGCCACAGCGTGGTGGACACCCGAGTCGTGAAGACGAAGAACGGGTACGTCACGATTGAGTCGGTGAAGGGCACGGTCGACACGATCGACACGACATCGATCACGGTCACTGCCGGCAACGGCACGCAGGTGACGGCCACGATCGGCTCGACGACCCGCTTCGTCCGGCTGACGCAAGGGTCGATCAACACCGGCGACAAGGTGGGCCTCGTCGAGGTCGGTTCGATCGCCCGTCTGATCGTCGGCCCGAAGACGGCGGCCACCCCCGCCAGCTAACCAACCGGGTTCGGCACCGCACGCCGAACGCGCGATCCCCGGTCGCGCGTTCGGCGTGCGGCCGCGTCCGGACCCGGTTGCACGCGAGCGGCGCGGCGA
Organism: uncultured Actinomycetes bacterium; assembly: GCA_963833735.1. Taxonomy (GTDB): domain Bacteria; phylum Actinomycetota; class Acidimicrobiia; order Acidimicrobiales; family RAAP-2; genus DATNIB01. The sequence goes on from CAWHYR010000024.1 coordinate 33,339, forward strand.
TGCCCCGGCCTTTGTGGCCCGACCCGGCCGTGGCCAATTGCTCGTTGAGCTGCCCGTTCGCCACCGCGGCGCGGACCCAACCGAGCTGGTGGCCCCGCCCGCCGTACACTGTCGGCACGATGAGCGGATCGAGCATCGGTTCGCGATCCGGCGAGCGACGAGCGGCGGCGCGTTTCCTCTCCCGAGGCGCGGCCGCCCACAAAACCCTCCCGGCCGACGCATTGTCGCCCGGCGACCTCGAACTCGAGGCCACCGCCCGGGTCAACCGGTTCCGTCGCTGGCTCGCCGTGGCCATCGTCACGACCGGCGTCTTGGACCTGATCACCGCTGCGCTGCCGCCGTCGAAAGGGCAGCTGATCCTGCTCCGGCACTTCGCACCCCTCGTCGTCGCGCAGCTGGCCGCCGCGCTGCTCGCCCTGTGCGGGCTGTCCCAGCTCGCGCTGTGGCGGGGACTGCGACGCGGCCAACGGCAGGCCTCGGCCATTTCCGGGGCGCTGCTCGTCGTGGCCGCCGTCCTGCATCTCGCCCGGGGGTTCGACGGCGCGCAGAGCGCGGTCAGCCTGGTGCTCCTGGCCGTCCTCATCGCCAAGCGCCGCTACTTCCAGGCGAGCGTGGATCACCGGTGGCGGCGCTCCGGCACGCTGCTCCTGGCGGGCTCACTGGCGGCAGCCGTCGCGCTCACGACGCTCGCCCTGGAGTGGTTCCTGGTCCTCGATCCGGACGGCGCGACGCTGCCGGTCCATCAAGCCCTCTTGGCGGTCGTCGAGCGGCTGGTCGGCGTGCAGTCGGTGGCGCTCCCCGCCCGCCTCAACCGCTTCTTGAGCCCGACGCTGCTCGGCGTGGGCTTGGCCCTGGCGGTCGCCGCGCTCGTCGTCATCTCGCGCCCGGTCGTCGACGGCCGACTCCGGGCGGAGCGCCGCTCGCGGGTCGCCGCCCGCCACCTGGTCGGACAGCACGGCACCGGCACGCTCGACTACTTCGCGCTGCGAGACGACAAGCAGCACTTCTTCGCCGGCGAAACGCTGGTGCCCTACGCCGTGCATGCCGGGGTGTGCCTCGTATCACCCGACCCGATCGGGCCGATCGAGGACCGGGCCGCAGCCTGGGCTGCCTTCTGCCGCTTCGCGGATGGGCAGGGGTGGATCGTGGCGGTGCTCGGCGCCGACAACACCTGGCTCGCCACCTACCGCCAGGCGGGGATGCGCTCGCTCTACATCGGCGACGAGGCGGTCGTCGACGTGCGGTCCTTCGACCTGGCCGGCGGCCAGAAGAAGGGGCTGCGCCAGGCCGTCAACCGGATCGCCCGCTACGGCTACACGATCTCGTTCCACGACCCACGCGAGCTCGACGCGCCGCTGGCCGAGCAGCTGCAGTCCGTCATGGAGCGGAGCCGGCGCGGCAGTCACGAGCGCGGGTTCTCCATGACGCTCGGGCGCCTCTTCGACCCCGAGGACGCGGGGCTCCTGCTCACGGTGGCCCACGATCCGCAGGGCACCGCCGTCGCCTTCTGCCAGTTCGTCCCGGCGCCGGGGATCGGCGGGTATTCGCTCGACCTCATGCGGCGCGACGAGGGATCCCACCCCAACGGGCTGATCGATTTCGTCATCGTCTCGACGATCGAACACCTGCGAACGCTCGGCGCCGATGCGCTCGGCCTGAACTTCGCCACGATGCGCGCCGTGCTGGCGGGCGAGGTGGGTGACTCGGTGGCGAGGCGGCTGCAGCGCCGGGCCCTGCAGCGCCTCTCAGGGTCGATGCAGATCGAGTCGCTGTGGCGTTTCAGCGCCAAGTACGAGCCGGAGTGGATCGGCCGGCACCTGGTCTTCGGTTCGGTCGAGCACATCTTCGCGGTCGGGTTGGCCGTGGCCCGCGCCGAGTCCTGGTGGGAACTGCCACTCATCGGTCGCCACCTGCGCGCCGACCATGCCCGGCGCTCGGCGGCCCTGTCGGTCTCGCTGGCTCCCGAGGTCGAAGCCGCCTGACCCGAGGTCGGCGGCGGGGTGACCCCTGGCGCCGAACAGTGGATCCGCCCGCGGGACTGCGCGACCCGGCGCTGGCTGCGGGCACCCGTGTGCCGGCGCGGCGCGGCGCTGTGACAGCGCCTCGGTAACGTCCGCTCGCTCCCGTCGCTCCGCTTGTCGGTGACCGGCTGCGCTCGCTCTTCGACGAGCCACAACCGAAGAGGGTCCCCCGGTCCCGCGCCGAGCCGACGTTCGCGCCGGCCCGCAGACCGGGCACCCATAGACGCAGCAGGGAGGCCGAATGGCCGCCAACGACCGCCACGCCGCGCTCGTCGACCAGTTGACCGACGGGATCGCCGATCTCACCTCGTCGGATCGATGGCGGCGGTACCTGGACTTCCAGGGCCGCTTCCACCGTTACAGCGCCGGCAACGTCCTGCTCATCTTGGCCCAGTGCCCGGACGCGACACGCGTCGCCGGCTTCCGGGCCTGGCGGAGCCACGATCGCACCGTGCGCAAGGGGGAACGCGCCATCTGGATCCTGGCTCCGATGGTCCGTCCGCGCTCGGACGACGGCTCCGATGACGGACGAGCGGTGTGCGGCTTCAAGTGGGTGCCGGTGTTCGACGTCTCCCAGACCGACGGCGGCGAGCTCCCGTCGGTCTGTCGCCCACTGTCGGGCGACGACGGTGTCGCCGACTTCGCTCGGCTGGTCGACATCGCCCGGCTGCTCGGCTTTCGGGTGGAGGACCACCGATTCGAGGGGCCGACCAACGGCGACTGCTGCCACAGCCGCCGCCGGATCAGGGTCGAGGTGACACGGTCGCCGAGCCAACGCCTGAAGACACTCGCGCACGAACTCGCGCACGCCATCCTCCACGAGACGGTCGAGGATCTGAGCGTGGCGGAACTCGAGGCCGAGTCGACCGCCTACGTCGTCTGCGCCCACCTCGGCCTCGACACCGCCGAGTACACCTTCGGCTACGTGGCCACCTGGGCCGGCGGCGGCGGCGCAGCCATCGCGGCGATCAAGGCCTCGTGCGATCGGATCCAGCGGGCGGCCGAGGTGATCGTCGGCTCACTGGCGCCCGCCGTGAGCGGCGGACCACGCGACTAAGCGACGTCGCGCTCGGGCGTGCCGTAGGCCGGCGCAGTGATGGGACACGACAGCGGCTGCTGATCCGGCGCCGGCGTCCCGGGCGGCGGGTTGACGATGCCGAGCGCGCTCACGACCGCCCCGGCGGCGCAGAGACCGGCGCCGATGAGGACGGCGGTGTGGAACCCGCCCGAGAACCGCAGCGGCTCTCGATAGGCGGCTCCAGTCAGCCCGGCCAATGGCGGCAGGACGGCCACCGCCACGAGCCCGGCCAGCCGGGCGACCGCGTTGTTGACGCCGGACGCCACACCGGCGTGCGCCGACTCGACGGCGGCGAGCACGGTGGTCGTGAGCGGCGCCACGGTGAAGACGAGCCCGATGCCGAACACCACGACCGACGGGAACACCGACGTCAGGTAGTGAGAGCCCGGCCGGATCCGGGTCATGAGCAGCAGACCCCCGGTGATGATCAGCGGGCCGAGACTCATCGGCAGGCGCGGACCGATGCGGGTCGCCAGCTGCCCCGCCCGAGCGGAGAACGCCAGCATGAGGAGCGTGATCGGCAGCATCGCCGCTCCCGCCTCGATGGCGCTGTAGCCGAGCACCTGCTGGAGGTCCACCACCAGCAGGAACAGCACCCCGCCCAGAGCCCCGTACACGGCGAACGTGAGGAGGTTGGAGACCGAGAACTGGCGCGACCGGAACATGGCGAGGGGCAGCATCGGGTGGTGGCTCCGATGCTCCGCCAGCAGGAAGCCGCCGAGGCCGGCGACGCCGGCGATGGCGGCGACCAGCACGAGGCTGCTGTTGGCGTTGGCCGACGGCCCCTCGATCAACGCGTACGCAGTGCCGGCGAGACCGAGCACGCCGAGGGCCGCACCCCGCACGTCGACGTGGCGGCTGACCGTCTCGTCATGGGACTCGGGAATGTGCCGCGCGGCCAGGAACACGACGACCGCCAACGGGAGGTTGAGGACGAAGATCAGGCGCCAGGAGACGGCGGTAACCAGCGCGCCGCCGGCCAGTGGGCCGATCGCACCGGCCACTCCCCCGAGCCCGGACCAGGTGCCGATCGCTCGGCCCCGATCCTCGGAGTAGAAGCTCGACTGGATGATCGAGAGGCTGCCCGGGACGAGCAGCGCACCGCCGATGCCCTGCAGCGTGCGAGCCGCGATGAGGATCCCGAGCGTCGGCGAGACCGCGCACAGGAGCGAAGCGGTGCTGAACCAGGCCACCCCGACCAGGAACACGCGGCGGCGGCCGAAGATGTCCCCCAACGAGCCGCCGATGAGTATCAGCGCCGAGAGGGTGACGAGGTAGCCGGTGAGCACCCACTGCAGTCCGGCGACGGAGGCGCCGAAGTTCTTGCCGATGGCCGGGAGCGCCACGTTCACGACCGTGCCGTCCAAGAACGCCATGCCCGAACCGAGCACCGTGGCCAAAAGGATCCAGCGCGCCGGCTTGGTCCCGTACCGAATCCCACTGTTGTCGGGCGTGTCCCCTCCTCGATCGCACGACGTCGCCCCCGCGGATGACGCTCGAGGCAGACGCTAGCGACCGCCGGCTTCAGATCAGGCGCCGTTCCGTCGCCCACCGGGTGAGCTGGTGACGCGTCGACAGCTGCAGCTTGCGCAAGACGGACGAGACGTGGCTCTCCACCGTCTTGACGGAGATCGTCGAGCTCGCGAGCGATCTCCTTGTAGGTGTACCCCCGGGCGATGAGGCGCAGCACCTCGTGCTCGCGCGGCGTGAGCTGGTCCAGCTCCGGATCGAAGGTGGCCGGCGGCCCGGCCGACGGCGTGGCGGCAAACGCGTCCAGCACAAACCCGGCGAGTCGGGGCGAGAAGACCGCGTCGCCGGCTGCAACACGGATCACGGCGTCTGTGAGCTCGGGCCCCGAGATGGTCTTGGTGACGTAACCCCGCGCCCCGGCCCGGATGACCGCGATGACGTCCTCGGGCGCGTCCGAGACCGACAGGGCCAGGAACAGCACCTCGGGGTGCTCCCGCTTCACCGCGTCGATGACGGCCTGCCCGCCCCCGTTCGGCATGTGGACGTCGAGCAGGACGACGTCGGGCAGACGCTCTCCGATCAATTCGATGGCGGCCGCGACCTCGTCCGCCTCGCCGACGACCTCCACGGCGTCGCCGAGACCGCCGCGCACGCCCGCTCGAAAGAGGTCGTGATCGTCGACCAGGAGCACCGTCGGACGGGCCGCTGTCATGGACGACCGATTCTTCGGGCCACGGAAAGCTCGACCTCGCTCCCCTCCCCGGCACGGGAGCGAATGGTCACGCTGCCGCCGATACGGTCCATCCGCCCCCGGATCGAGGTGGCGATGCCCTGTCGATCGGCCGGCGTGTCGTCGGGGTCGAAACCCGAGCCCCGGTCGCGCACGAACAACGAGACCCGCTTGCGTTCGACCTCGGTGAACACCGAGATGCTCGGGGCCCCGGACCACTTGGCGGCGTTGACCATCGCCTCGCGACCGGCCGCCAACATGACGCTCAGGTCGTCGTCGAGTGGGCAGTCCCCGACGGCCACCACGTCCACCGGCACCCCATGGGCGGTCTCGACGTCGTGGGCGATCTGCTCGACGGCCGCCGCCACCGTGGCGCCGTCGGTGTCATCCGATCGGGGGCGGCGCGCCTCGAACAGCCACGATCGCAGCTCGCGCTCCTGGGTGCGGGCCAGCTGGACAACCGTGTCGGGCTCCGCCGCCGACCGCTGGATGAGGGCCAACGTCTGGAGCACCGAGTCGTGGACGCGGGCGGCCACGTCCGCGCGCTCTTCAGCCCTGATGCGCGCCTGGCGCTCGGACATGAAATCTCGGGTCAGCCGAAGCCACCACGGGCCGAAGATCACCACGACGGCGGCGAGCATCAGACCCAGACCCCCCAACGGACCGAGGGGGATCCGCTTGGGATGATCGAGCGTGAACACCGCCGCACCGCCGGCAAGCAGGGCCACACCGATCACGAGGCGCGCCAGCAGCGACCGGCGCGACCTCGAGCCGATGTCCAGGGCTGGTTGCAGCCCCTGGCGCAGCCAGGCCCGCTCATCACTCTGGGCGTTGCGATAGATGAGGGCCAGACCGGCCAACGCGAAGTAGCCGGTCCAGACAAAAGACGAGAGGAACCCGGCGCTGAGCGCCGAGGTCACGGCGAGCACTGCGATGAGCGCCGGCACGAAGGCGACCACCGTGATGAGGCCCTTGCGATCGGCCAGCGCGCGAGCGCCGATGGTCCCCGATTGCCCATCGATGGGGAGCACCAACCAGGCGACGACGTAGGCGAACAGCCCGAAGCCGCTGGCCAGCGCCAGGAGCACGAGGACCACCCGAATCAGCGTGACGTCGAGGCCCGTGGAGCGGGCGAGACCGCCGGCCACGCCGGCCACGAGCCGGTCGTCGCGACTGCGGACCAACCGACCGCGGGGCCGCCAGCGGTGACGAGTGAAGTGGGGGCCGAGCCAGGGAGGCGACCCCCTCCCTTGCCCCGACCACGGCTCCGAGCCCGCCCCGGCGTCCGCTCGCGACCCGGCCCTGCGGGGCCCGGAGCACGGCGGAGCGGCGCCAGCGGAGGGGGACGCGATCGGATCGGTGATGCCCCGATGATGGTGCCTCGGTGCCCGGAACACCATCAGGAAGCACCCTGAGCACCGAGCCGTTGGGTCGGGGTGTGGTCCGGGTCATTCCCGATACCGCCACAACGTCGGCTCCTTGATGATGGATCCCATGGAAACCGCCAGCACCACGACCACCGATATAGCCAGCACCACGACCACCGATACAGCCAGCACCACGACCACCGACGACAGCCGCAACCGATTGCTCCGCCGAGCCACGGACGGCCACATCCTGGGCGGGGTCGCCGCCGGGCTCGCCGACTACCTGAACATCGACGTGGCCGTGGTTCGGATCGCGTTCGTCGGCCTCGGCCTGCTCGGCGGGATCGCCGTTCCCCTCTACGTCGCCGGCTGGTTGCTCATCCCAGAAGAGGGCAGCGAGTCGACGATCGCCGACGACCTCTTGGGGCACGTCCACCAGAGCTGACCGGTCGCTGCGCCGTCGCCGGCACGCCGATCACCGCAACGAACGAGGAGGAGCCATGTGCTCGAACCGCAGCGGGGTCATCCCGCAGAGCAACGGGAGACGGAACCGTCGGGAGGACGCCCGACCCGACCTGCGAGTCGGGACGACCGAGCGCTCCGAAGTGGCCGACGCGCTCTCCCAGCACTACGCCGAAGGCCGGCTCGACAACCTCGAGTTCAACGAACGAACGGAGCACGCGATGACCGCCAAGACCCGAGCCGACCTGACCACGCTGCTCACCGACCTGCCTGGGCACGCCCCAAGCGCCGCGGCGCCGACCCGTCCCCGGCGGCGGCCGCGGTCGGGTTCGGTGGCCGTCCTGGTCATCCTGGCTGTCCTCGCATTCTGGGCCGCATCGCTCCCCCACGCCTTCTGGCTGCTCGGGGTCGTCATCGTGTGGGTCGCCTGGCGACGCCACGGCGGCCGTAGCGGGCACTCGGCGAACTCGCTCGGATCCGGATCGGGCTGACCGCGTGGTCCCGGCCGTCCGGGGAGCGGCGTCAATCGGGCGCTCACGCGCCGCCCGCCGGCTCGTTGATCGGTTCGACCTTCTGATGCGGAGCGGGCGTGATGGCGATCGCCAACGCGCCTTCATTGAAGTTCCCACCCGCCACTCGGTCATCGCCCCGAATCAGAGACGCCGGCGCTCCTGGACGACCTCGCGTCGATCGGCGTCGCTCCGCGGAGCCCGGCTGTTACCGAGTAGTTCCAGCACTTCGCCGATGGCCCGCGCGCGACTGTCCGGCTCGGGCAAGGGCATGTGCGCCTGGATCTCGTAGCGGTTGCGGCGGCCATCCTTCGTCTTGATCACGTAGCCGGCCGTGGTCAGGTCCGCCACGATCGCATACGCCCGGCGCTCAGTGATGCCGAGACTCAGCGCGATATCGCGCAGACGCACGTCGGGGTCCCGGGCGATGCACAGAAGTGCCCGGGCGTGTTTGGTCAAGAAGTTCCAGCGTTCCACGGGGGGAAACCATAGCAAATTGGGGAAGGGACCTTCCTTACTTTTTATTCCGGAAAGAACTTGCATGTTATATCCTGCCGGTGTATCGTCGCTACATCGCCAAGCCTGACACTGGCTTATGGCGCTCTGTGGTCTCGGGGCTGCTCGTTCGAGCCGACCACGCCTACCTGGGAACGGATGTTTGCGGGCCGGGTGCTTCGTCGATACGGGAAGGGCAGTCACATGGTTAGTTGCTTCGCTCGAATATTCGGTTCTCTGCGGTTCTGGTTCGCGACCACGATGTCGCTCCTGCTCGCGGCCGCCCTGCTGACCCTGGGCGGTGTGGTCGGCGTGCAGTCCGCTTCGGCGGCCCAGGCCCCGATCGGCTTGGGGACAGCCGCCTCCTTCGCCGTGTTGGGGTCCAGCACGGTCACCAACACTGGCGCCACGAGCATCGACGGGAACATGGGCGTCAGCCCGGGCACCGCGATCACCGGCTTTCCGCCGGGGGTGATGGTGCCCCCGAGCACGATCTACGAGCCGAGCACGGTGGCGTCGCCGAACCCGTCCACTGTTGATGCCGGGTTGCTGACAACCGCGACCAACGCGGTGTCGACCGCCTACACCGAGGCGATGGACGCGACCCCGAGCACTCCGTTGTCCGGTGCCGACAATCAGCTCGGCCTGGCCGGAACTCTGGTTCCCGGCGTCTACAACTTCCCGGCAGCGTCTACCGCCAACCTGACCGGAACGCTCACCTTGAACGGGAACGGGGTCTACATCTTCCAGGCGTCATCGTCGCTGATCACCGGGTCGAGCAGTGTGATCGCACTGGAGAACGGGGCCCAAGCGGGCTGTGTCTTCTGGCAGGTCGGCAGCCAAGCGACGCTCGGCAGCGCTTCTGTCTTCGTCGGAACGATCTTGGCCGGTACCACCATCGTGGCGAACACCGGGGCCAGCGTGGTGGGACGCCTCCTGGTCGAGACCGCCGCCGTCAACCTGAACGACAACGACATCACCGTGCCGCCGAGCTGTGTGATCGCCCCGCCGGTCGTGCCCCCGGTTGCCCCGCCTGTCGTGCCCCCGGTTGTCCCGCCTGTCGTGCCCCCGGTTGTCCCGCCTGTCGTGCCCCCGGTTGTCCCGCCTGTCGTGCCGCCGGTTGTCCCGCCTGTCGTGCCGCCTGTCGTGCCGCCGGTCGTCACGCCTGTCGTCACGCCACCGGTCGTCACGCCGCCGGTCGTTGTTGCTCCCATCACTCTGGCGCCCGTCACTCTGGCTCCGGTGATCACGACGCCCACTACGACCCCGGTCGTCACTCCCCCGGTCACTGGGACTCCGGCCGCTCCCCTCGCGGCAAGCACCACTGCCACGACTAGCGCCGGCACCACCGCGGCCAGTGCCACTCCCAGCATCGTGAGCCCGACCGGCGCCCCCGAAACGGGCGCAGGTGGCGCCTCACGCTCGGGAGCCGACCCACTGCTCGTGACCCTCGGAGGTCTCGCACTACTGGGCGCCGCTGCGGCGGCCACCCAGGGCCTGCGCCGGCGCCGGATGGTCGGCGCTCTCGACGGGCTCGACGGAACTGAATGACCTCGACCGCCTCAACCGGCGCCGGTAGTGGCCGGTTGAGGCGTTGGTGGGTGCTGGCCATCGCGCTGCTCCTGGTCGCGGTGGCATGCCTCGCGGTGGGCCTCCGTGCGCGCGAGCACCCGCTGGCCGGCCCGGTGGGCCCGCAACGCCCGCCGCCCGCCGCGGTCAAGCAGACGGCGTTCTCTCCTCCCCCTCTGGCCGTCGCAGAGCGTTCCACCCCGGTGTTGCTGAGCATCCCGGCGATCGGTCTGTCGGTGCCGCTCTCCCAGCTCGGTCTCAACGCAGACGGGACCGTGCAGGTCCCGACCGACTTCCAGATGCCCGGATGGTTCGAGCCGGGCCCGGCTCCCGGACAGCTCGGTTCAGCGGTGATCCTGGGGCACGTCGACTCCTACCAGGGGCCGGCGGTGTTCTTCCAGCTGCGGACGTTGCTGACCGGTGATGCGGTCGACGTCACCCTGGCCGACGGCACTGTCGCGCACTTCGCCGTCTACACGGTCGTGCAGTACCAGAAGACCGGCTTCCCGACGGGACTGGTCTACGCGTGCCCACGGCTACAGCGCACTGCAGCTCGTGACGTGCGGTGGGGTCTTCGACTCGCAGACCGGCCACTACCTGTCGAACATCGTCGTGTACACGGCCCTCGTCTCGATCAGCGCTGCCGCCACCCGCCGCGCTCGCTGGTGGCGCCCCGAAAGAGACGATGGCGGCCGACTGATCCTCGGCGGGGCGACGCTGCGGCGCGATCGGCTCTCACTGCCAGATCGTGGCGACGATCGTCCCGAAGACCATGTCGGAGAACTCCCCGACCGTGCGCGGGATGACCCCGAGGTCGCCCAGTCCCGTCTTGAGCGGGGTGCCCCCCACGATTCCCTGCAGCGGGATCGACCCCGCCGCAATGGCCTGGTTGGTCAGCACCTGACCGGAATCGGCGGCGGCGGCGGCCCACAGGACGGTGGCGAAGCTGGTCCCGCCCGCGTTCATCCACGTGGAGTTGTCGACCCAGCACCGGGATGTTGACGGCATCGGCCGAGACCGCCGGCGTCGGTTGGTTGCCCGAGCAGCCGGCCGCGGTGGCGATGCCGGCGAGTCCGGCGGGCGCCTGCTCGTAGGCGCTGCACCCGCCGCCGCCGCTCGTCCAGGGGATCGTTCCCGTCGCCGTGGGCTCGTCGCCCCCCACCGCGATCACGTTCGGGGCCGTCGCCGGGTACTGGGTCCGACCCGGCGAGTCGGCCACGGCGGCGAAGTAGCTCACGCCGGGGCCCGCGAACGACGCGGCGTCCGCCGTCTCGCCGGCGAACTCGGGGTAGCCCCAGCTGTTCGACACGTAGCTCGCGTGGGCGCCGGCGTAGCGCTCGGCGACCAGGAGATCGCCCAGGCTGGCGCTGGCGGCCTCGACGAGAAGGATGTGCGCGCCCGGGGCGATGGCGTGGGCCCACTCGACGTCCATGGCGATCTCAAGACCCCAGTTCGTCGGCGCCGTTGCGGGGTAGTCGGTGCCGCCCGCCTGGTCGACGCGCGAGAAGCAGGACGCCGGACAGGCGGGGAGGTCGAAGGTGGCGTCGAAGGCGGCGAGATCGGCGGCGATGCCCGGGTCGTCAAAGGAGTCGACGATGGCGATGGTCTGCCCGGCCCCGGCGTTCGGGGCCGTGCTCAGTCCGTAGGCGGCCTGGAGTTGGGCGGGGCTGAACCCGGACGGCTCGATGGTCCCGCCGGACTGTGCCTGACTGTCCGGCTCCGCCTGCGGCGCACCGGCGTGCCCCGACGAACGCGGCGCCACCACGGCCCCACCGAGCATCACGGTCAACGCCAGCGCCGCGAGCAGGGGGGTTCGGACTGCCCACCCGGTCGTCGCACGGTTCGCCTGGTGCACTGGGGAGCTCTCCGGAATCAAGGACGCGTTCGTCCAATCGACGTCGCTCGGTGACTGCTCATCCGGGCGGCCATGCAGCTGCGACCCAGGTGCGCGGTGCCCGCCAATCGGCGGGCGATCTGGTCACTCTGCCCGAGACCCGTCTCCCGCCCGTACCCGCCGGCGACCCGGCCACGCGGGACGGGTCCGGGACGATGCCTGGGCCGGGCACACGATGCGCTCAATCCGGTGCTTCGATCCAGCCCCGCCGAACCGGTTCATCGTGCACACACGAGCTCGAAATCCGGGCGAAACGCCGGCTCGCTAAGGTCGACGGGAGCGGCGCCGGACCCGCTTCGGCGTCGAACACACGAGACTGGGCCGGGGTGCGGTGACGGGAACATCTGACATCGAGCTAGACACCCGGGTCGAGGCGGGGGAACCCAAGGTGGCGGCCGCCGACGGACACTCGCCGATTCCGCCCCACGTGATCGTGCTCTTCGGGGCGACCGGGGACCTGGCCCGCCGCAAGCTGCTGCCCGGCCTGTTCCACCTCTCCCGGGCCGGCCTCCTGCCCGCCTGTGCCGATCGTGGCCACCTCGCTCGAGGATCTCGACGACGAGGGTACCACTCCTGGCCCGCTCGGCCTGCGACGAGTTCGCCCGCGGGAGCATCGCCGACGACCACTGGCGCCAGTTTCGTCGACCGCATCACCTACGTGCCCCAATCCGCCGGGGCCGGCGGGCCTGGCCAAGGCGGTCGAACACGCCGAGGCGACGCTCGGCGGCGAGCCCCGCCGGCTGCACTACCTGAGCATCCCGCCCCACGCCGCCGACGCGGTGGTCCAGACCCTGGGCGAGGCGGGGCTGACCGAGCGGGCCCGGATCATCATGGAGAAGCCGTTCGGCACCGATCTCGCATCCGCCCGCCGCCTGAACGCGGTGGTCCAGCGAGGTCTTCGACGACGACCAGGTCTTCCGCATCGACCACTTCCTGGGCAAGGAGGCGGCGCAGAACATCCTGGCCTTCCGGTTCGCCAACGGGCTGTTCGAGCCCATCTGGAACCGCGAGCACATCGACCACATCCAGATCGACGTCCCCGAGACCCTGTCGGTCGGGGCCCGGGCCGGCTTCTACGAGAAGACCGGCGCCTTCCGGGACATGGTCGTCACCCACCTGTTCCAGATCCTGGCGTTCGTGGCCATGGAGCCGCCGACGGCGCTCGAGCCCCGGGCCATCAACGAGGAGAAGAACAAGGTCTTCCGCTCGATGCTGCCCGGTCGATCCCGACCCAGGTCGTCCGCGGCCAGTACGAGGGGTACCGCTGGAGCGAGGGGGTGGCACCCGACTCGGACACCGAGACCTTCGTGGCCCTGCGCTGCGAGATCGACAACTGGCGCTGGGCCGGCGTCCCCTTCTTCCTGCGCACCGGCAAGCAGATGGCCGAGGGGGCCCGCATCGTCTCGATCGCCTTCCGGGAGCCCCCCAAGTCGATGTTCCCGGCGGGCTCGGGCGTGGGCGCCCAGGGCCCCGACCACCTGACCTTCGACCTGGCCGACTCCTCCAAGCTCTCGCTCTCCTTCTACGGCAAGCGACCCGGGCCCGGGATGAAGCTCGACAAGCTGAGCCTGCAGTTCGCCCTGCACGAGACCGACAACGCCGGACGACGTCCTCGAGGCCTACGAGCGGCTGATCCACGACGCGATGAGCGGCGACCAGACGCTGTTCACCAACGCCGAGGGCATCGAGCGGCTCTGGGAGGTGTCCCAACCGCTCCTCGACGCGCCCGGCGAGGTCGAGCTCTACCGCGTCGGCTCGTGGGGACCGAGTTCGATCAAGGACCTGATCGCGCCGCGCAGCTGGCGCCTCCCGTTCGAGCGGGGCTGGCGCCAGCACCGTCTCTGATCTCTCGCTTCCGGTGCCCGTGTCGGCCCTGCTTCGAGGCTCGGCTGAATCCGCGCCGATACGGTGCGGGCCATGGAATTTCAAGAGGTCGTTCTGCGGCGGCGAATGGTGCGGGACTTCTCGGACGAACCCGTGGCCCCCTCCGTTCTCGACCAGCTCATGGCCAACGCCACCCGCATCCCCTCGGCCGGGTTCAGCCAGGGCTACGCCTTCGTCGTGCTGACCGACCCCGGCCAGCGTCGGCTGTTCTGGGAGACGACCAGCGGACCGGACTGGCGAGGCGAGTCCGAGTCCGTGCCACTGACGCGAGCTCCCGTGGTGATCGTCCCGCTCGCCCACAAGCAGGCCTATCTCGACCGCTACGCGTTGCCCGACAAGATCCACACCCCACTCTCCAACGAGGCGCACTGGCCGGCGCCCTACTGGGACATCGACACGGGTTTCGGCGCCATGATGATCCTGCTCACCGCGGTCGACCTCGGCCTGGGCGCCCTGTTCTTTGGGATATTCGCCGGTGAGCAGGCCCTCATGGATGTCCTCGGCGTGCCCGAGGGTTACCGGCCCATCGGCGCCATTGCCGTTGGCCACCCGACGCCGGGCGAGCGGACCCGGCCCGAGTTACGGACAAGCCGCGGCGCCTCGGATGTCGTGAGGTGGGAGCGCTGGTAATCGTGCCCGCCATGACGGCGGGTACGCCCCGTTGTTGGACCCGCCGTGACGGGTGCGGCTACGAGCCCGCCGCGTCCCCGCAGATGGTGTCGACGATCAGGCGGGAGACGACGTAGGGGTCCATGTTGGCGTTGGGCCGCCGGTCCTCCAGCCAGCCCTTCTTGTCCTTCGCCGTGCCCCAGGGGATCCGCACCGATGCGCCCCGGTCCGAGGTGCCGTAGCTGAACTGGGACCAGTGGGCGGTCTCGTGCGCCCCGGTCAGCCGCTCGGTGATGCCGACGCCGTAGTTCGAGACGTGCTCTTCCACGTTCTTCCCGAGCGCCTCGCACCCGGCGATGATGGCGTCCCAGCCGCCGTCCTCGCGCATCGCCTTGGTCGAGAAGTTGGTGTGCGCGCCGGCGCCGTTCCAGTCGCCGAGAACGGGCTTGGGCTCCAAGGTGGCGAACACCCCGAAGTCCTCGGCGATCCGGAACAGCAGCCAGCGGGCGACCCAGAGCTGGTCGCCGATGAGCGGCGGCGGCAGGATCCCGATCTGGAACTCCCACTGCGCCATCATCACCTCGGCGTTGGTGCCCTCGATCGCCGAGCCCGGCATCGATGCAGGCCGCCGTGTGGCGCTCGACGATCTCGCGGCCGGGCATCTTGTCGCCCCCGACGCCGCAGTAGTACGGACCCTGCGGAGCCGGAAAGCCGAGCGTGGGCCATCCGAGCGGCCGGCCGCCCTCGAAGAACGTGTACTCCTGCTCGATGCCGAACCAGGGCTCCTGGTCGGCGTACTTCTCCGCCGCGGCCGCGCAGGCGGCCCGGGTGTTGGTCGGGTGCGGCGAGAAGTCGGTGAGCAGCACCTCGGACATGACCAGCTTGTCCCCCGGGCGCCGCAGCGGGTCTGGGCAGCTGAAGACCGGCCGCAGCACGCAGTCGGAGTTGTCCCCGGTCGCCTGGTTGGTGCTCGACCCGTCGAAGCCCCAGATGCCCGGTTCCTTCCCGTCGGCCACGATCCGCGTCTTGCTCCGCAGCAAGGGGGACGGCTCGGTGCCATCGATCCAGATGTACTCGGCCTGATAGCTCATCGAACAAGACCTCTGCTTCCTCGGGTCGCCTCCCCCGTCGGGTCGGCACGGTTCTGGGCCTCACTCTGCCAGCCAGTTGTGTCCGCAGTGTTGCCGACAGGTAAACGCCGGGTCACGCCAAGACCGCCGACCCGGGCCGGCCCTCGCAACCTTCCTGGTCACGGAGCCAGAAGAGCCGCCGTCCCGGCCGGCCATGCCGAGGCTCAGTCCCTATCTCCTCACCCTTCGGATCTGCGGCCCGCCGCCTGCGGGTCCCGAGGAGCCGCTGGCGCGTTCTTGACCATCGAGGCGTAGACGGCAAGCAGTGCGCCCTTCTGCCCGTCGTCCAGGCTCGGATCAGCCCGGATCGCCGCCTCCGTGCTCATCGCCGGCTCCTCGTCGGCGTCAATGCCGGCCGCGTGGGCGAGCACCTCTCGCACGGACAGGTCGAGGGCTTGGGCGAGCGCCTTGACGACCCCGATGGAGGGCTGATGGAGTCCCCGCTCGATCTGGCTGAGGTAGGGGTTTGAGATCGAGGTGAGGACCTCGAGCTGGCGCAGGCTGAGCCGGGCCAGCTTGCGCTGGCTGCGCAGGTAGCTGCCGAAGGCGTCCCAGGTCGACCCAGCGGTGTCGGCCATGGGCAAACTCTACCGAGCCCGCCGCCGCGCCGACCTGCCATCGACCGGCGCGCGGCGGGACGGCAACCGTGAACATCACGTAACTGCTCGTCGTGGCGCAGGAGCGATGTGCTTGACTGCAATCCGTAGGGGCGTCCTGCTCCCACACGGGACCACTGAGCAGGCACAGGCGTCGGCGGTGTCGATGGGTAAGTCGAACGGGTCGTTGGGCAATCGGGGGTCGACCGGACGGGTCAAGTCCGCCATCGGAGTTGGTGGACCGCTCGGACGCGTGGACCAACTGGGCCTGACCAACGCCGCGGCGCAGGTGGTCGCCCGCACGGCGACGGGTGCCCTGCCGAAGAGGATCGCCGGGCTGGGGCGCGAACTGGTCAAGATCGCCGCCGGGCGCTCCGCCATCGAGCCGGACGCCCGGGACTGGCGGTTCAAGAACAAGGCGTGGGTCGAGAATCCCGCCTTCAAGCGACTGGGCCAGAGCTACCTGGCGTGGGCGCGCACGACCACCGACCTGGTCGACGACGCCCGCCTGGACTGGCGCACCGAAGAGCGGGCCCGGCTGGCCGCCAGCCTGGTGACCGCCAGCCTGGCCCCGACCAACGTGTGGTTCTTGAACCCCGACGCCATCGAGCGCGCGCTCGAGACCGGTGGGCGGAGCGTGGCCCGAGGCCTCGCCAACGTCGCCCGTGACGTCGTGTTCAACAAGGGATTCCCCCGCTCGACGGATCCCGGCGCCTTCAAGGTGGGACGCGATCTGGCCGTCACGCCGGGGGCTGTCGTCTTCCGCAACGAGGTGTTCGAGCTCCTGCAGTTCGCCCCGAGCACGCCGACCGTGTTCGCGACCCCGCTCGTCTTGGTGCCACCGCAGGTGAACAAGTACTACTTCATGGACCTGGCCCCCGGCCGCAGCCTCGTCGAGTACGCCGTCGCCCAGGGGTTCTCGATGTTCGTCGTCAGTTGGCGAAACCCGACGGCCGAGCAACGGGACTGGTCCCTCGACGTCTACGTCGGGGCGGTGCAGGAAGCGGTTCGGACGGCGTGTGAGATCACGGGCAGCGACGCGGCCAACACGATCTCGCTCTGCGCCGGGGGCATCACCACCGCGGCGCTGCTCGGCCATCTGGCATCCGCAGGCGAGACGCTGATCAACAGCGCGACCTTCGCCGTCACCCTCCTCGATTTCTCCGTGCCGACCATGATCGGACTGTTCGGCACGCCGGACATCGTGCGCAACGCCGTGCGGACGTCGGAGCGGACCGGCACCACCGATCTGGCCGAGACGAGGAACCTCTTCTCGATGCTTCGTCCGAACGACCTCATTTGGAACTACTGGGTCAACAACAACCTCCTCGGCGAGACCCCCTCACCCTTCGACATCTTGTTCTGGAACAGCGACTCCACCCGCCTGCCGGCCGCGTTGCATGCCGACTTCCTCGACATGTTCTTGCGCAACACGCTGGCCGGCGGCGCGTTCCCCGTGTTCGGGAGCCCGATCGACCTGGGCCGCGTCGAACGCGACACCTTCGTGGTCGGTGCCCGCACCGATCACCTGACGGCCTGGCGGGCCTGTTATGCCGCCACCCAGCTCTTCGGTGGCCAGAGCACGTTCGTCCTGTCCTCGTCGGGACACATCCAGAGCCTCGTCAACCCGCCCGGCAACCCCAAAATGACGGTGACCACCGGCCCCGATCCGGGACCCGACCCCGACGAGTGGCTCTCCCGGGCCACAACGGAGAGTGGCTCGTGGTGGGAACTGTGGGCGCAGTGGAACGCGGCCCGGTCGGGCGAGCGACGCGCGGCACCGAGCTGCCTCGGGAGCCGGCGGCACCCGGCCGGGGTCGCGGCTCCGGGTCGCTACGTGCACGACCGATGATCCGGGCGCCTGTGGTGGACTTCGAGCCATGACCACGAGCCTCGAGATCTCCCGTGACATCGCCGCCCCGCCCGAGCTGGTCTATGCAGCCATCTCGGACGTGACGCGGATGGGTGAATGGTCCGAGGAATGCCATGCCTGCGAGTGGCACCAGGGCTACGACGGCCCAGTCGTCGGCGCCACCTTCGACGGCCACAACCGCTACGGCGAGCACGAGTGGACCACGCAGGCCAAGGTGATCGAGGCCGCCCCCGGCCGGGCGTTCGCCTTCGAGTGCTCGATGAGGGACTTCCACTTCGCGACCTGGGGGTACCGCATCGAGCCGACTGATTCGGGATGCCGGGTGACCGAGTGGAGCCAGGATCTGCGGCCCGAGTCCGCCATTGAGCTGAGCAAGAAGCTCTCTGGCGTCGATGACCGCACGGAACGCAACCGTCAGACCATGAGCGGCACCCTGGAGCGCCTCGCCGCCGCCCTTGAGGACTGAGTCGGCCGTGTCCTCGGCTCGTCCCGGTCGCCCGGTGGCTGCTGGATTGGTCGGCTGCTGATCGACGCCGTCGGCCCGCTCCGTGACCCCTCGTCGAACACCACACCGATGCCGACGCCCGGAACACTTGACGGGAGCCGTCTGCTTGATAAAGTACGCACCAGTACGACTATCCCAAGTGAGGACACGATGACAGCGCTCGAGATGACCGAGAAAGTGCAAAACGGAGTGATGAAGGCGGTCGAGACCAGCCAGCGCTGGACGCTCGGGGCCCTGCGCACCACCAGTGCGGCGTTCGATGGCGTGCTGCCCGACACCTCGAAGATCCCCTTCGCAGACAAGATGCCCTCCCCCGCCGAGACGATCGACATGACCTTCGCCTTCACGGGTCGGCTGCTCGAGGCCCAGCACGCCTTCTTCTCGAGCCTGGTGGAGATCTCCACCGGCGCAGAGGCGCCGACCAAGTAGCCGTCACTGCCGCGGCGGCCGAGCACCCTCGGCTGCCCGCCCCAACTGGTGCGAACGGACGCGGCCAGTTAATTTCGACGCGGGACGCTTGGCGTTGCGTCCCGGTGCTGCGAACCTCGGCCGCACTCCGGCGACGTCTGCCGAAGGAGTGCCCGTGTCGCTGGCCGCCCTCACGATCAACAGCCGCAACTATGGGGCGTGGTCCCTCCGGGGCTGGCTGCTCTGCAAATTCGCCGGCCTGGAGTTCACCGTCGAGGTCATCGACAGCCACGACCCGGACGCCCGCGCCGAGTTGTTGCTGCTCTCCCCGTCGTTTCTGGTGCCCCGGCTGACCCACGACACTCTGACGGTGTGGGACACACTCGCGCTGGGCGAGTACCTGCACGAGCTCCTGCCCGACCGATCGCTCCTCCCGGCTGACCCGGTGGCGAGGGCGCGCTGCCGGTCGGTGTCGGGGGAGATCCATTCGGGCTTCGCCAATCTGCGCTCGGCCCTACCGATGAACCTCAAGGCCCATCACCCCGGATACCCGGTGTGGGCCGGGGCCCAGGCCGACATCGACCGCATCGAGACCATCTGGAGCGACTGCGTGGCCGCCTCGGGAGGTCCCTACCTCTTCGGTGAGCAGCGGACGGTGGCCGACGCCATGTACGCGCCCGTCTGCACCCGGCTGCGGACCTACGACGTGAAGCTCGGCGCGGACGCCAACGACTACGCGGCGAGGATCCTGGCCATGCCCGAGATGGTGGAGTGGACGGCCGACGCCCTGCTCGAGCCCGACGACGTCGAAGAGCTCGAGATGGAGTTCTGATCGGCGCACCGACGCCCGGGTCCCGCCCGCGCGCTCCTGGCGACCCGCGGTGTAACCCTCAGTTGTTGGCCAGGATGAAGTTGCGGACGATCGGGTAGATCTGGTTCTCCCACCGACTGCCGCTGAACACTCCGTAGTGGCCGACGCCGGGCTGGAGGTGATGGCGCTGCTTGGACGGTTTGAGGCCCGAGCAGAGCCCGTGGGCGGCCATCGTCTGGCCGACGCCACACACGTCGTCCTTCTCCCCTTCGATCGTGAGCAGGGCGCTGCGCCTGATGGCGGCCGGCTCGACCGGCCGCCCGCGCCAGGTGAGCAGTCCCCGAGCCAGCAGCTCGCGCTGGAACACGGCATCGATGGTCTCGAGGTAGAACTCGGCCGGCATGTCGAGCACCGCGAAGTACTCGTCGTAGAAGTCCTCGATCCGGGCCGCCTCCTCGTAGTCGCCCCGCATCAGCTCGTTGTAGAGCTTCACGTGCGCGCTGACGTGGCGGCCGACGTTCATGGAGACGAAGGCCGACAACTGGAGGAAGCCGGGATAGACCCGCCGCCGCGCCCCGGGGTACCGCCACGGCACGGTGGCGATCACGTTCTCCTCGAACCAGCTGAGCGGCTTCGTGTGCGCCAGGTCGTTGACCGCCGTCGGGCTGACCCGGGTGTCGACCGGACCGGCCATCAGGGTGATGCTCTTCGGTTGGGCCGGGTTGTCGTCCGCCGCCATCAGCGCGGCGGCGGCCAGCGAGGCCGGGCAGGGCTGGCAGACGGCCATCAGGTGCGCGCCGGGCCCGATGTGCTCGAGACAGGCGATCACCTGGGCGATGTAGTCGTCGAGCCCGAACCCTCCGTGCTCGAGGCTGACGTCACGGGCGTTGTGCCAGTCGGTCACGTAGACATCGTGATCGGCGACGAGGGACCGCACCGTGCTGCGCAGCAGGGTCGAGAAGTGACCGGCGAGCGCGGCGACCAGCAAGACCCGCGGCTGGGGGACGTCGACGTCCTTGGCGAAGTGCAGCAGCGTGGAGAACGGCGTCGTGAGCACGGCCTCCTCGGAGACCGCGGTGACCTCCCCGCCCACGGTCGTGTGCTCGATCCCGAAGGGCGGTCGCGTGTGGGTCAGCCGGGCCCGGCCGATCATTTCGTAGCCGGCGGAGACCCGGCGGACGAGCCGATTCTCCGTCCACGCGTCCGGCAGGCCCCCGAGCGTCCACTGGCCCAGGCCGGCCAGGGCTCGAACGGGCGCAGTCAGGTCCCGCTGTGCCTGATACGCCTCGTAGAGCATGGAGTCTCTCTTTGTCGCCGGCATCATGGCTGGACGCCCAACTGTCGCCTGACCAGGTCGAACGCACCTGGCCGCAAATTGTGGATTCACCGTAGCCGGGCGGACCCACCGTCGGTCCACTTCGGAAGCGCACGGCGCCGGGACTGGGTCGGCCAGGCCGCGTGGTACTGCCACGAGGCCGGCATGCCCGCTGGCACCCTGGGTCCGCCCCGGGGAATCGGCCAAGCTGACTCGAGGCACGGTAAGACCGGCAGGTCGTTGGAGGGCGCACGGTGAGAACGGGCGTGATCGATGTGGCACCACCGTGAGTCGCAGGGCGCTCCGGGTCGCCTGGTACCGCCTCCGAGCCACCTTCGGACGGCGGTGGGGCGGCTACCTGGCCATCGTGCTGCTCGTCGGTCTGGTGGGCGGCGTCGCTCTCGGTGCGGTGGCGGGAGCGCGGCGCACCCAGTCCTCGTTCCCGGCGTTCCTCCGAGCCACCAACCCATCGGACATGGACATCGACGTCGGTGCCTACGACCCCAAGCTCATCGGCGAGATCGCACGGCTGCCCCAGGTCACATCGCTCAAAAGCTACCTCGGCCTCAATATCGTGCCGATCACGGCGAGCGGCCGCCCCGATCAGTCGAACCCGTTCGGCGACATCGAGATGGCGGGGAGCCAGGACGGCCTCTACTTCACCCAGGACCGCATCACAATCGTCGACGGACGCCAGGCGAATCCGAAGCGGCTAGACGAGGTCGTGGTGAGCCGGTTCTCGGCTCAGCTGTTCCATCTCCATGTCGGCCAGACCGTCCGCATCGGTGCCTTTTCCAATGCGGAGCTCAACGGCGGTGGCTTCCCGACCGGCCCACCCGTGCTCCGGACGGTGCTGCACATCGTGGGTATCGGCGTCTTCAACGACGAGGTGATCCAAGACGAGGTCGACCGGATCCCCAGAGCCGAGTTGACCCCGGCGCTCACTGACCGGCTCCAGGCCTGCTGTGTGGGCTACGCCTGGAGCGGTCTCCAGCTCAAGGGCGGCGCGTCCAGCGTCGCCGCCGTCGAACGCGCCTATCTCAAGCTTTTGCCCCCGAACGCCCCCTACTACTTCCACGTCACGTCGATCATCGAGGCCCAGGGAGAGCAAGCGGTGAAGCCCGAAGCCATCGCTCTCGGAGTGTTCGGCCTGATCGCCGGGCTCGCGGTACTGCTGATCGGCGGCCAAGCCATCTCGCGTCAGGTCCGGGGCTCCTTCGACGACCGTGAGGTTCTGCGCTCTCTCGGTGCCGATCCCGCAACCACCACCACCGACGGAACGATGGGCGTCGGGTTGGCGCTGATCCTCGGAACGCTGGTCGCCGGTGCGGTCGCCATCCTCCTCTCCCCGTTCGGGCTGTTCGGACCGGTTCGCTCGGTCCTGCCGTCACCAGGGTTCTCCTACGACTGGACGGTGCTCGGATTCGGAACCCTCGCGCTCTTCGCCGGTCTCGGCGGTCTCACCGTCCTGTTGGCCGGTCGCGACGCTCGGTATCGCAGGGGGCAGCTCACTACGCAAAGGGGGTCGGGCATCGTCGCGGCCGTGGCATCGTCGGGCGTTCCCACGCCACTGCTTGCCGGCGTGCGCTTCGCCCTCGAGCCGGGACGAGGACGGACCGCGGTCCCCGTCCGATCGGCCATCGTTGGCGCGCTCTTGGCGGTCGCGGTGACCGTCACCGCGCTCGTCTTCGGAAGCAGCCTGAACACCCTGATCAACAACCCGCCGCTCTACGGGTGGAACTGGAACTACGCCCTCGAAGCCAACGCCGGGTACGGGGACATTCCTCGGTCCCTCGCCACCCACCTGCTCGGTCATGATCCGTCGGTTGCCGCGAGTTCCGGCCTCTACTTCGAGAACTTCGAGATCGACGGTCAGGGGGTGCCGGTGGCGGCCATAACGGCGCGCGCGGCCGTCCAGCCCCCGCTTCTGTCCGGACACGGAGTCCAGGGTCTGCACCAGGTCGTCCTCGGACCAGCCACGATGGCACAGTTGCATAAGAAGCTCGGCGACACGGTGGTGGCTCGTTACACGACGCACGTCACGACCTTGCACATCGTCGGCACGGCCACAATGCCGGCCATTGGCATCGGTCATGGCCTGCACCTCTCGCTCGGGATCGGTGCCGAGATCGACTACCGGCTCATCCCGGCGTCGACGCGCAACGTCCTGCAATTCTCGGCGGGGGCCGGCCCGAACATGATCCTGGTCCGGTTCAAGGCCAACGCGAATCCAGCGGTGGCGAGGCACGCGCTCAACCGAATTGCGGCCGAGCTCTCACCCCGTATCAGCCAGGTCAGCGTCTTGCTGGTGCCGGTCCAGCGTCCGGCGCAGATCGTGAATTACCAGGCCATGGGTACGACACCCACCCTTCTGGCGGCCGCCCTCGCATTCGGGGCGTTCTGCGCTCTCGGGCTTACGCTCACCGCCTCCGTGCGCCGCCGGCGCCGGGACCTCGCGCTGTTGAAGACGTTCGGCTTCACACACCGACAACTCGCGGCCACGGTGGCCTGGCAGGCATCGATCACCGCGGGAATCGGCACGATCATCGGCGTGCCATTGGGGATATTCGCGGGAAGAGGACTGTGGGATCTCTTCGCCCGTGAGTTCTATGCAATCGCCCGACCGACGGTTCCGGTGCTCACCGTGGTGCTCGTCGCGGTCGGAGCAATGGTCCTCGCCAACGTTGTCGCAGCGTTCCCCGGCCGTATCGCCGCTCGGACTCCAACGGCGGTACTGCTACGGGCTGAGTGACGGTTCCCGTGCTCTCGGATCACGTCCGAGCACGCACTCGCCAGCCCGCCCGCGCCGCTTTGGGCCATTTCGCGCCAAGGCGCCACAGGCATCTGAGTGGATTCCGATTGACCCGCTCCGCCGGTCGGACGGACGTCGTCACCGGTGACCGTCGGCTACTCAGGAGTCGGTCCCCACAGCTCGTCGGCAATAGAGCGCCCGCGGGCCGAGATAGCCGCGAGATCGCCGGTGAGCAGGAGCTCCTCAGCCAGCAACTCGTCCACCGCGGCGTCCCACTGGCTCAGAAACGACGCGCGATCGGGATAGAGCGCCGCGATCTGGTCCTGCGAGAGCGGCGTGCTCTGCCCGGCCAGCGCCGCCACCGGATTGCCCATGTTGGTCCCCGAGTGCGCGGCCGTCGGCACCACCACGTCAGGGAGGCGAATGCCGCCGAGGGCGTTCCCGAACTCGTCGCGACGGATGGTCGGTTTGGCCGAGTCGTCCACCTCGATGGGTGGGAACGAGCGCGGCGCCGGCCCGCCTCCCGCCCAGGAGACCAGATGCTCCAGCGCGGCGTTGCGCACGTAGCTCCAGTCGACCAGGTTGCGTCCCTCGCTCACCACGACGGGCCCGAGACCGTCGCGCCCCATGATCGCATCCATCTCCTCGCCGGCTGCCGCTCCGGCATGGGCGGTCCCCGCCATCTCCCAGAACCGGAAGGACCCGGAGTCCGCCTGGCGGACCGGGTAGACGTTCATCGTCTCGCTCTCGCTGTTGAGCACGAGCACCGGTGCCCGGTGACCCTCGGCGATGGCTGCGCTGCCCGCCGTCAGCCCGCCCCCGATCGACGTGAAGCTCTGCATGAGTCCCTGATCGGGCGGATACGGGCACATCCCCCAGTGCACCGTGAGGAAGAAGCCGTCGAAGACCGCGTCGCGCTGGTCGGCGATGTTGAGGTAGGAGCCGAGCCGCATCGCCGACTGGGAACCGCCGGTGGCGATCACCAGGCGAGGCGCCAGGCCGCCGAGTGGATCGACACCGTCCGTCGGCCGAGCCGGCCCGACCGCCCGGGCGCCCTGGCTGAAGATGTCATAGGAGAAGGCGTCGCCCGGGTGCTGCAGCGTCCCGTAGCGCTGCGGGTCCCAGGCGGGCAGGCCCCTGGTCTCGGGGAGGCCCAGGGCGAGGGCGGGCTGCCCTTCGATGGCCACCCGCTGGGTGGTGATCCCGATCCAGGCGTAGCCGTGGTCGAGCTCGTATGCGGCGGGTGCGCCGAGGTCGACTCCGGCAGTGACGTTCTGCCAGTTCACCAGCACGATCCCCTTGAACCGGTCCGGATCGGCCGGTCGCACCACATACATCCGGCTCCGGTAGGGGGCCGTCTCGGCTGGTTCGGTCTCCCATCGCCCGTCGAGGCCCACCGTGGATCCAGGCGTCGGCGCATAGGAGGTGGCCACGCCCTCGATGAGGAACTCCTCCATCACGCAGCCGTGACGGACCACATCGAGGGGGCTACCGAAAGGCCAGCCTCTCCCGCCCGCCAACGGCCCGGAGACCCGCGCGATCTCGGTTCGAGACTCTTCTGCCATTTCCGATTACCCCCTTGGCCCTGTGGGTGACCACGCCACCCAGGCCGTCGCGCACCGAGCGTAGGGCGGCGGTCCGATTCCATTCGTCGGAGAAGGACGTCCCCACCATTGGGGCGTCGGCTGTCAGTTTCTACTCGGCTCGTCGCGGTGAACTCCGCGTCCTCTAGCGGGTCGATGACGCCATGCGAACCGTCGAAGTCACAGCGATTGGGCGCCGACCCCACATCTAACGCCGCCGATTCTCCGTGTCGCGGCGATTCCGGAATGTCGACACGGTCGACCTCCGCGTCTCGTCACGGTGTTCCGAACCAGGTGGTCAGGGCGTCACGCAATCCGGTCTCGGTGCCGCTCCCCCACCCAGGCGACATATCCGTCGGGCCGGATCAACACGGCAGTGGGAGCGGTGACCGCGCCAAGTACCGGAAGCTCCCACGGGCCGACATATTCGGCATCGATCAGCTGGACCCGGTCAGCCCATGGAGTGATGTCAGAGCCGCCGGGCTCACCGAGGTTGAGCAGCACCGGCTTGGCGTCGTGCAGCAGGGTGAAGACCCGCAGCGGGCCGTCGGCGGTCACGAGGTCCAGATCGGGCATGCGGCGTCCGAGCAGGGGGTGGCCCTCGCCGAGGTCGTAGTGAATGTCCAGCCCGGAGATGATCCCGGCGAGCCGTTTGCGGGGCTCGTCCATGATCGCCAGCTCCGACACCATATCGACCAGGGCCTTGATGCGCTCGTCCGGGCGCTGGAGCACGCCCTGAGCCATCGTGTGCTGAAGCGCGCGGGCAGCGACCGGGTGGCGCTCGTCCTGATACGTATCCAGAAGGCTCTCCGGGGAGGTCCCGTTGACCACCTGAGCCAGCTTCCATCCCAGATTCACCGCATCCTGCACACCGAGGCTGAGGCCCTGTCCACCGGCCGGGTAATGCACGTGCGCCGAGTCGCCGGCGAGCAGGACTCGTCCGGCGCGGTAGGACGCCGCCTGACGTGTCATGTCGGTGAACCTGGAGATCCACGTGGGACTGTGGATCCCGAAGTCGGTGCCGTACACGGCGATGAGCGCCTCGCTCAGATCGCGCAGGGTGGGCTCGCTGCTCGGCCCGAGCTGCTGCTCGGTCACGATGACCCGCACCGTCCGCCCGTCCTCCAACCTGTGGAGGCCATGGACGCCCGTGGCGTCGTGGCGAATGCCCCGCGGCGGTTCCTCGGTCACCTCGACCTCGGCGATCAGGTTGCTCTTCGTCGGATCCCACCCCGGGAACTCGATGCCGGCTGCTTTGCGGATGACGCTGCGTCCTCCGTCGCACCCGACGAGATACTGCGCCCGCAGCGACTCGCCGTCGGACAGCTCGACGTCGACGCCGGTGTCGTCCTGCGCGAAGCCCGTCACCTCACATCCGTAGTAGATCCGTACCGGGAGCTCGGCGATCCAGGCGGCCATGATCCGCTCGATCTGGTTCTGCCAGATCCCGAGCGAATACGGATGACGCGTCGGGAAGTCGCTCATGTCCAACACGGTCGTGCCGATCATCGCGGCCTGAGCCACCTGACCCTCCGCGAGGAACCGATCAGCGACCCCACGCTGATCCAGCACCTCGATCGTGCGCGAGTGAAAACCGCCGGCCCGTGAGCCGACGAGCACGTGATCGGGACGCCGCTCGACGACCGCGACGTCGACCTTCGCCAACGCCAACTCGGCCGCCAGCATCATCCCCGTCGGACCGCCTCCGGCGATCACCACCGCATGCTTGGCCATACGCCACCCCTCCTCCTTCCGTAGGTTCTGGTTCGGGCCGGAGATTCTGCGCACCGACCGGGGCCTTGCTGCAAGCGCCCGGTGCGCGGTACATTGAGAATGGCGGGTCGCTGGTTGCCCGCTATTTCTTTGTCGGTGTTTCCTTTCGGCCTCGTGCCCGGCCGGTACTTCCGAGCAGACACGACGCGCGTACCGTGGCCCTGTGACCGGCCCGCAAGCGCCCGGTGGCGTGGTGCACAAGCTTCCCGGAGACCTGCGCAAGGCGCTGATCGCCAACCCCACGGCACTCGACGCCTGGAAGGACATCACGCCTCTGGCCCGCAACGAGTTCATCTGCTGGGTCGAGGATGCCAAGCAGGAGATGACCCGGGAACGCCGCATTCGCCGGACCCAAGAGGAGCTGGAGGAAGGCCAGCGTCGGCCCTGCTGCTGGCCAGGGTGCAAGCACCGCGAGCGCACCGGCAGATAACAGGCGGCCGGATGGCCTTGCCGCCGACATGGTGTCCAGCGCTGTGAACGGGCAGCGCAATCGAACTTCTGGGCAGGACCGGGCAGCCGGTCGGCGCCGGACTCGAGGCACGGGCAACCAGCACAGATTCCGCGGCCACAACTTCAAGGGAAGTGGTAAAGAGTCAGCATGGATGTGCTGGTCGTCGTAGGTGATGAACCGCCGCCAACTCGACTCGAAGACCGCTCACGACGTGTGCACCACCATGGGACGAACCAACCAATCGAAGCTCTCGTCGGCGCGCTGCGGGCGACGATTCCCGCCGGGTCGGCGTCTGCGGTCCGGTCGCCGAGGCGGCGCCGGTGGCGGTCGGCCTGCGCCAGGCCGGACTGCCGATCGAACTGTTCACCGATGAGCAGATTCCCGCGGAGACACTCCGGGTACTTGGCCGGCGTCGACGTACGGCCGGTCTCCGATCCGGGCCGCCCATGGATGTGGCCGATTCGCTGGTCGAGCTTATCGGTCAACACGCCGATGGTGCGATTGGACCGGACGGCCAAGGACCTGGAATGCACCCTGGTGGCGAAGCTCGAGCTCTTCAACCCAGGGGGCTCCTCGAAGGACCGCATCGCCTTGGCCATGATCGAAGCGGCCGAGCAGGGACGGGCAACTGCTCCCCGGCGGGACGATCGTGGAGCCGACCAGTGGGAATACCGGCGTCGGACTGGCGATCGTGGCGGCCCGGAAGGGCTACAAGTGCATTTTCGTCTGCCCCGACAAGGTGGCAGCCGACAAGATCGCCTTGCTGCGCGCCTATGGCGCCGAAGTCATCGTCTGCCCGACCTCGGTGCCGCCCGAACACCCCGAATCGTACTATTCGGTCTCTGATCGTCTGGCCCGCGAGGTGCCTCTGGCCTGGAAACCCGACCAGTACCACAACCCCAACAATCCGCGTGCGCAGTACGAGACGGCCGGGGCGGAGATCTGGGACCAGACCCGCGGGCGCGTCACGCACTTCGTGGCCGGCATCGGAACCGGCGGCACCGTGACGGGCATCGGTCGGTACCTCAAGGAACGAAATGCCTCGGTCCAAGTCATCGGGGCCGATCCGGAAGGTTCGGTCTACTCGGGTGGTTCGGGACGCCCGTATCTGGTCGAAGGGATCGGCGAGGACTTCTGGCCCACGACCTACGACCCATCTGTCGTGGATCGCGTGGTGGCGATCTCGGACGCGGAGAGCTTTGCCACCGCCCGGCGTGTCACCCGAGAGGAGGGCCTCCTTCTCGGCGGGTCGGGGGGAACGGCGATCGCCGCCGCCCTGGTCGTCGGGCGAGACCTTCCTCCTGAGGCTGTCATCGTCGTCCACATCCCCGATTCCGGGACGCGGCTATCTGTCCAAGATCTACAACGACACGTGGATGGCCGACTACGGGTTCCTCCACGACGCCGGGCCGACCGTTGGTGACATCTTGGCCGCCCGCGACGCGTCGCTCCCGCCCCTCGTTCACACGCACCCCGACGAGACCGTCCGCCAAGCCATCGCCATCTTCCGCGAGTACGGCATCAGCCAAATGCCCGTGATCAAACACGAGCCTCCGGTCGTCCTGGCCGAAGTCGTGGGCGGGGTCACCGAGCGCGACCTCATGGACTGCGTCTTCGCCGATTCGCTCAATGCTGGATCATGCCGTCAGCGATGTGATGGGCGAGCCCCTACCGACTATCGGGGCCGGAGAACAGGTCCAGGTTGCCGTCGGGCGGTTGGAGGGAGCGGCGGCCTTGCTCGTTCTTGATCGTGGCCATCCCGTGGGTGTCATCACTCGCTCCGACGTGCTCGCCACTCTGGCCGCCGGCTCGCGTTGTGGGCACGTGAACGACCGAGGCGATCTCGCGGCGGATCGGGTTCGAGACCAATGCGGTGCACGGCGGCGGCCGTGCCGACCCGATGACCGGAGCGGTCAACACACCCGTGTACCTGTCCTCGACCTTCGAGCAGGACGCGCGTCGGTCAGATCGCGGCTTCGAGTACGCCCGGTCGGGACAACCCCACCCGGGCCAGTCTCGAAGGCCCATCTGGCCCTGCTTGAGGGTGCCGACTTCGGGTTCGCATTCGCCAGTGGGCTGGCGGCCGAGGACGCCGTCATGCGCCTGCTGGATCCGGGCGATCATCTCGTCATGCAGACCGATAGTTACGGCGGAACGTTCGCTTGGCAACCGCGGTTCACGGGCGGGCCGGGCTGGTTGTCGACACTGCCGATCTGTCTCGAGTTGGAAGAGCGACCTGATGCCGCAGACGCGCATGGTTTGGATCGAAACGCCGACGAACCCGTTGCTCCACGTCATCGATATCGCCGCGGTGTCGGCCATCGCGCACAGCCATGGCGCGCTCGTTGGTGGTCGACAACACCTTCGCCACGCCGTGGATACAGCAGCCCCTCCATCTCGGAGCGGACATCGTGGTGCACTCGACGACCAAGTATCTCGGCGGCCACTCCGACGTCGTCGGGGGATTCGCGGCCACCAACGATCGAGGACATCGCCGAGCGACTGGGATTCCTCCAGAATGCCGCCGGCGCCGTTCCCGGGCCATTCGACTGCTTTCTCGTCCAGCGGGGAGTGAAGACGTTGGCATCCGGATGGAGCGACATTGCTTCAACGCTCTTGCCGTGGTCGCAGCTGTTGCGTCGGCCATGCCGCAGTGGACAAGGTGCATCCACCCCTCGCTTCCCGACCACCCCGGCCACGACGTCGCGCGGCAACAGATGCGGGCCTTCGGCGGCATGGTCAGTTTCACCGTGCAGCGGTGGCGAAGAGGCCGCCATTGCACTGTGCTCCGGACCCGCATTGTTCACATTGGCTGAGAGTCTCGGTGCAGTCGAAAGCCTCATCGAGCACCCGGCGAGGATGACCCATGCCAGTACCGCCGGCACGAGCAACGAGGTGCCCTGCGATCTGGTCCGGCTCAGTGTCGGGCTCGAGTCCATCGACGACCTCGTGAGTGATCTGGATCAAGCCCTCACGACCTTGGCCGGGTGACCGGAACACACCATCTCACCCGCCAATGCTTCGCGGTGCAGTGTTGACGACCCGAGCATTCCCGCCGACACACCTATGGACGGGTGCGTGGAAACACGCGCGAACAGCACGAGAGCCCACGAGCTGGGCTTTCGTCGGGGTTCACTGAACGGGGCCTACCGCAAATTGTGGTCTTGGGGTGTCATTATACGAACACCCCTCCGGCGGTAAAAGACCAGGTGACGGCCGTAGTCGACGGCGACGCTATCCAACTAGCGGGGTCCAACGCAGTCCTGCGAACCGGAGATGGTGATCGGTAGATCGGGAAAGCGCTTCGAGTCCTCGCAAGTGGAGGTGGCGCCGCCCGATGCGAAACGGCGTCCCAATATCGCGGATCAGGCCATCCGCCGGAGAGGACGCAAATCCCAGCGGCGGCTTTGTGCAGGGACGAGGCACTGGCCGCTCTCTGGGCCCTGGCCGAGCGCAGTGGTCGTCAGGCCAGGTTGGCGTGAGGTCTATGGGGAGATGGCGGCCGGGACGCGTTGTACGCCGAGCCGACCGTGTTCACAGGTCCGTCCGCCCTGCGAACGCATGAAGCGGGTCAGCAGGAGGGATTCTGGCTTGTAGCCGTCGCGAGTTGACCGCGTGCCTCTGGTGGTGGCACTGCGCCGAGGGTCTGCCGGAAGCGGAGAAGGGGGCCTTAAGCACGAATGGCATGGTGGGGTCGGCGTCGTCGAGGATCCTGCTCGCTGGCGCCTTGCGTCCCACCACTCGACACCACTATGTTTCCACTAAGGTCTTAGTGGAACTAGTGATTAGTGGAAAGAGGGTGGATGATCGAATTCCAGCTCGACACGGCGTCGGGCGTCGCCACGTACTTGCAGCTGGTCCAGCAGGTTCACCAGGCCTTGCAGCTCGGCATCCTCGAACCAGGAGACCAGCTGCCGACGGCCCAGCAGGTCGTCGCCAAATTGGCGATCAACCCGAATACGGTGCTTAAGGCCTACCGGGATCTTGAGCGCGAGGGTCTGGTCCGGCCCCGACCAGGTCAAGGGACGTTCATCGTTGGAACGCTCCCTCGGAGCGATCCCGCTGCCCAAGAACGCTTTCTTGCCTCGATGATCGCCTGGTTGCGGAAGGCACGCGCTGCGGGCCTTGGACCCGACGACATCGAGGCGATCTACCGCACCGCTGTTCGCAACTTATTCGCCGAGGGCGTGGCGTGATGGCCGTCATCGAAGCGAACGGACTGGGGAAGCAGTACGGGCGAAAGTCGGCGCTCCAGGACTGCACCTTGTCCATTCCCGACGGCAAGGTCGTCGGCCTGGTCGGACCGAACGGGGCTGGCAAGACGACGCTGCTCCACCTGGCTGTCGGGCTGCTCGCACCGACCACCGGCTCGATCACGGTGCTTGGCGGGCGCCCCGGCGAAGGTCGGGCACAGCTTGCGAGGGTTGGCTTCGTCGCCCAGGACACGCCGACCTATGCCGGGCTGAGTGTCGCCAAGCACCTTCGCATGGGTGCTTACCTCAACAAGAACTGGGACCAAGCTCTCGCCGAAAGTCGGATCGACCAGCTCGAAATCGACCCGCGCCAGAAGGCGGGCTCTCTGTCTGGTGGCCAGCGAGCCCAGTTGGCGCTGACGTTGGCCGTCGCCAGGCGACCCGAGTTGCTTCTCCTCGATGAGCCGGTGGCAAGCCTCGATCCACTTGCCCGACGTGAGTTCCTCCAGAGCCTCATGGAGATCGTGGCCCGGGACGGGGTTAGCGTCGTGCTCTCTTCGCATCTGGTCGCCGACCTGGAGCGGGTCTGTGACTACCTGGTCATCCTCGTTGGCTCCCGCGTGCAGGTGTCCGGCGAGGTCAACGACCTGCTGGCAACTCACTGGCGTCTTTCGGGTCCTCGCCGCGACCCCGGCTCCCTGCCATCGGACCAGGAAGTCATCGAGGAGAGCCACACCGACAAGCAGAGCACCTTCCTCGTGCGCACGGATCAGCCGATTCTCGATCCGGCCCGGAACGTGAAACCGGTGACGCTGGATGATCTCGTCCTTGCCTATCTGAGTAGTCCGCGCACACCCAAGCGCGAGCGGCAGTCAGCGCTGGGAGTTGTTCGATGATCCGCTTCACCTGGATGCAGTTCCGCTTCCAAGCCCTGGTGGCCCTCGGCGGACTGACGATCGTTGCCGTCGTGCTGGGATCAACCGGTCCGAGCCTCGTCCACCTCTATGACACCAGCGGGTTCGCTAGGTGCAGTGCACGTGGCGACTGTTCGACGGTCACCAACGGGCTGCTTTCTCACGACCGCCTTCTCCAAGACCTCAGTTCTGTGTTGCTCGTCGTACCCGCATTAATTGGACTGTTCTGGGGGGCGCCACTCGTGGCGCGTGAGTTCGAGACTGGAACCTTTCGCCTTGTGTGGACTCAGGGCGTCACCCGCACCCGCTGGATAGCTATCAAGCTGACCATCGTCGGCCTGGCCAGCATGGCAGTCGCCGGACTGTTCAGCCTCATGGTGACGTGGTGGTCAAGCCCGCTCGACCGCGTCAACCCGAACCAGTTTTCAACGCTGTTCGCTGAACGAGGCATCGTAGCGATCGGCTACGCCGCCTTCGCGTTCGCACTAGGGGTCACTAGCGGGTTACTGATTCGACGGACGCTTCCAGCCATGGTCACGACTCTCGTCGCCTTCGTCGTCGTTCGTCTGGGAGTCACCAAGTTGCGACCGTATTTCCAAGCGCCGCTCACGCTCAGGGAGAAGCTGGCAACCGGGGCTCACGGCATCGTCCAGAGCGTTCCAGGTGCGGGCGCCGCCCCGCCTCCGCACCTGGGCGATTGGGTGCTGTCGAGCAACGTCCTCAGTGCCTCAGGGCAAGCCTTCAACCAAGCGAAGATCGCCTGTTCGATCTTCGTCAGGCCGGGGGAATCCGCGTCAACCGCACAATCGGCCGCTACGGCTTGCATGGCGCGCGCCCGAATTTACTCAGCCGGTCTGCGGGATGTCCTCACGTTCCAGCCCTCTAGCCGTTACTGGCCCTTTCAATGGTACGAGACGGCGATCTTCATCGGACTCGCCCTCGTCTTGACCGGATTCTGCATCTGGTGGGTCCGACGACGACTCACTTGACGCGGCACGAGGCGGCTGGCCCGGCGGCTCCATCCCCTACGGGCTGCGCCTCGACGACGGGCACCACCAGACCCTCCGAGTTCCCGATCATCAAACGGATCTTCACCCGCTACGGCCCGAACGCGACGGTGCAGCCACCATCGCCACCGAACTGAACGACGACGGCCATCGCACCCGCACCCGAGGGCGATGGAGGACCAAGATCGTCCTCGGCATTCTGCGCAACAGGGGCTACCGCGGCGAGGTCTCCTTCCGCGACGTCGTCCACCAAGCCGAACAACCGCTGATCGACCCGTCCTCTTCGAGAAGGTCAAACGCCGAAATCATCGACTTCAACCGACGCTTCGGCGCAGGCGGGTTCACCCGCATGAGCGAGCTTGCGAAGCCTCTCCCGAGAGAGGTCCGCGCACCAACGCCAACTAGATCAGCCCGTTCCAGACCATCGACGCATTGCGCCGTCCGCGTCTACTGGAGGGGCTTGGTCATGGAATCTTCACAAATTGGTTTGTCGAAATTCGTGGGGACGGAGGGGCTCGAACCCTCACTGGAGGCGGTTTAAGCGCCCTGCCTCTGCCAATTGGGCTACGTCCCCGGTCCCGGCATTGTTACTCACTCCGAGCGACAACTCGATCTGCGACGGACGACCAGCAGCAACCGGCCCGCGCAGTGACCGCTCGTCGCGCAGCATCCCTTGTGGGCGAAGGGGCCGTCGTTAGTCTTTCCACGTGGTTTTCGAGTGTCGGACTCTCCTGCGCGCCTCTGCGCGTGTCTTCGCGGCTGGCCTCACCGCGTCTGCGCTGCTGGCGCTCGTGGCGGACCGCGCGTCCGCCGCCCCCTCCCAGTCCCAGATCTCGGCCACCGAGGCCCAGGTGAGCAGCCTGGAAGCCACGATCGCCCACGAGCAGCAGGAGAGCGCCGCGCTCGACCAGGAGTACCTGAACGCAGTGCAGACCGCGCAGCAGGACCAGGCCGCGCTGGCCAAGACCAAGCAGACGCTCGGCCTGATCGTCGCCCACGTGAAGATCGACCGGGCGCACTTGCGCAAGGACGCGATCACCGCCTTTGTGCTCGACGCGCCGCAAGGAAACGCCTCCGCGCTGTTCACCCTCTCCCCGTGGCAGCAGAACGACCGGGACCTCTACACCAACACGGCGGTCGGCAACATCGACGCCGTCGAGGCCACGCTGCACATCGAGCAGTCCAAGCTGGTCAGCACCGAGTCGCAGCAGCAGTCGGAGGAGCAGTTGGCGACCACCGCGGCCAGCCAGGTGCAGAGCCTCGAGGTCGCCAACCAGAACGCCACGACCACCGACCAGGCGACCCTCTCGCAGATCAAGGGCAACCTGGCCACCCAGATCGCGCAGTACGCCGAGGCGCAGGCGCAGGCGCAGGCGGCCGCCGCGGCAGCCGCGCGCACCAACGCGGCTGCGCTGGCGGCGTCCCGTGCCGCCACGGCGGACGCGTCCGTCGCCGCCCAACTCGGCGGGACGACCGTCGCCGCCGCCGCCGCCGGCGCGGCGAACGGGGCCGGCTCCACCTCGGTCAGCGGCTCGGCGACCGGAAACGCCGGTGGCGAGGCGGCCGTGCGGGCGGCCGAATCACAGCTCGGCGTCCCCTATGTCTGGGGCGGCGAGTCCCCGGGCAACGGCTTCGACTGCTCGGGCCTCACGCAGTGGTCCTGGGGGCAGGCCGGCGTATCGATTCCCCGCACCGCGGCCGAGCAGTACAACGCGACGACAAGTGTGCCGCTCAATGCGCTCCAGCCGGGAGACCTCCTCTTCTATTACAACCTGGACGATGACAATCAGGTCGACCACGTCGTCATGTACGTGGGCTCCGGCCCCTACGGGAGCCAGACCATCATCCAGGCCCCCTACACCGGGGCCACCGTCGAGTACGCACCGCTGTTCACCGGTGGCCTGGTCGGCGCCGGTCGCCCCTGAGCCACCGGGCCGCCCCCGGCCCCGGCCCCGGCCCCGGCCGGCGTGATCGCGCCGGCGCTCGTCCGCCACGCCGACTGGAGCGTCGATCCGGCCAAGCGCTGGGTCGCCACCGCCGAGCGGGCCGGTGATCGCTACGTGGTGGTCTCCGTCGAACCCGAGGCCGGCGCGGTGCTCGCCCACCGTGGGGGCGGCGCACTGGTCGGCGTCGACCTGCCGATCGGCCTGCCCGCCGCCTACGCGGCGGCGGTCGGGATCGACTCGTTCCCCGACGCGCTGGCGTCGCTCGGGGGCACCCTCCTCCCCCACTTCTTCGAGATCGCCGGAGCACCGGACGAGATCAGCCTCGGCCGCCCCTTCTACCCGGCGCGGGTGGGGCGCCGGGGCAGCGTCGAGCGGCGGCACCTGGCCGACGGACTCGGGATCGCCTTTTCGGACCTCTGGCGCCACTGCGAGCGCCCGTTCCCCGGCCGGCCGGCCGCGGGCACCCTGTTCTGGCTGGTCGGGAGCCAACAGGTCGGACGCGCCGCCCTGCACGGGTGGCGCTCCGTCCTCCAGCCGGCGCGCGCCACGGGCTGCGACGTCGCGCTCTGGCCCTTCGACGGGGGACTGGAGGAACTCGTGGGGCGCCACGAGGTGACGATGGCCGAGTCCTACCCGGCCGAGGCCGCCCGCCAGTTCGGCTTCGGCCGCGGCCGGTGGTCCAAGCGCCGTCAGGACGACCGGCGGCGGGTCGGGCTGGCGCTGGCCGCCTGGGCGGCCGACCACGACGTGGGCGTGGTCGACGACGTTCGGCGGCGGGTGTTGGACGGGTTCGGCCCGGCCGCCGCCGGCGAGGACGCGTTCGACTGCACCGTCGGGCTCTTCGGCCTGCTGCGGGTGGTCTTCGGTCTCCAACCGCCCGGGCCGCCGGCGCTGTCGGCCGCGGCACGCTCGGTCGAGGGATGGATCCTCGGACAGGACCGGGTGCCCTGAGCGACCCGCCCGCTCCGCGGGCCACCCACTCAGCCGTGTGCGGTCAGCGGCGTTCGGTCAGCCAGTCGGCGATGAGCTCGTCGCGGCGGCCCTGCCACTCCTCGGAGGTGATGGCGAAGCGGATGTGGTCCTCCCAGACGCCGTCGATCTCGAGATAGCGCTCGGCCAGGCCCTCCACGCGCACGTCCAGCTTCTCGACCACGCGGCGGCTGGCCGCGTTGCGGGGGATGATCGAGATCTCGACGCGGTGCAGTCCCAGGGTCTCGAAGGCGAAGCGCAGGGTCACGACGACCGCCTCGGGCACGAAGCCCTGGCCCGCCAAGTCGCGGTCGACCCAGTAGCCGATCGACGCGCTCTGGAACGGGCCGCGCTGGATCGACGACAGCGTCACCTCGCCCGCGAACCGGTCGTCCACGAAGATGCCGAACCCGAACCCGCTGCCGATCTGGCGCTCGCGCTCGCGCAACGCGCAGCGGGCCGCGAAGCTGGCGCGGTCCTCGGACGCCGCGGGCATGCCCGCCGGACGCGGCTCCCAGGGCACCAGCCAGTCCCGGCAGCGCGACCGCACCTCGGACCAGGCCGCGTGGTCGCTCTCCATGAGCGTGCGCAGCGTCAGGCGACGGCCGGGCAGCTCGAGCGGCGCCAGGTGGGTGGCGCGGGCGGCGCTCATCGTCCGAGCTCCTGGCCGAGCACACCGAGGATGGTCTCGACATTGGCCAGGCGGGCCGTGTGTCCCATGCAGCCGATCCGCCACACCCGGCCGGCCAACGCGCCCGCCCCGGCGCCGATCTCGATGCTGTAGCGGTCGAGCAGCCGCCGCCGGAAGGCCGGCTCGTCCAACCCGTCGGGCAGCCCTTCGGGCACCAACACCGTGGTCAGCTGGGGCAGGCGGGAGCCCTCGGCTGCGAACAGGGTCAAGCCCATGTCCTCCAGTCCCTGCTGCAGGCGCCTGCCGCACTCGGCATGGCGAGCCCACGACGCGGGGAGGCCCTCGTCCACCAGGACGCCCAGGGCGGCATGCAGGGCCCCGATCATCGTGACCGGCGCCGTGTGGTGGTACACGCGGGCGCCGCCCGCTCCCTCGGCGTAGCCCGAGAGCAGGGTCAGGTCGAGATACCAGCTGGAGGGCCGCTCGACGAACCGCTCCCGGGCCCGCGCCGAGACGGTGATCGGCCCGAGGCCCGGTGGGGCGCCCAGGCACTTCTGCGTACAGCTGTAGGCGACGTCGATCGACCACCCGTCGGTCGCCACCTCGATGCCGCCGAGCGACGTCACGGCGTCGACGACGAGCAGCGCATCCCCCTTGGCCCGCCCGACGGCCGCCACGTCGTTGCACACGCCCGTCGAGGTCTCGGCGTGGACCAGGGCGATGATCGACGGGTGGGGGTGGGCGCCGAGAACGGCCGCCGGATCGAGCGGCTGACCCCAGGGTGCGTCCACCCGGATGACCTCGGCGCCGACGCGCCCCGCCACCTCGCACATGCGCTCGCCGAACAGGCCGTTCACCCCGACCACCACCGGGTCGCCCGCCCGGACCAGGTTCACGAAGGCGGCCTCCATACCGGCCGATCCGGTGCCGCTCAGCGGCAGGGTGAGCGCGTTGGCCGTGGCGAAGGCCACCCGCAGCCGGGCCATCGTCTCGTCGAGCACGACCAGGAATTCCGGATCGAGGTGCCCGAGCACTGGGCGCACCAAGGCGCCCGCCACTTCGGGGTAGGGATTCGACGGTCCCGGGCCCATGAGGAGACGATCGGCCATCGCCATCCGGCGATCGTGGCAGGTCACTCCCGCGCTCCGCCAGCGGAGCGGCGTCAGGGGCGCTGGCTGGCGATCAGACCGTCAAGGATGTCGGACTCCGAGACCAGGCATTCGCGGAACCCAAAGCGCGCCATGACGGCCCGCAGCACCAGCGCACCGCCGACGATCACGTCCTGGCGGCCCTCGACCATCCCCGGTCGCGCGGCGCGTGCGGCGGCCGGCTCGGCGGCCAGGTCGGCGCACCACCGGTCGACGACCGCCGCCGTGAGCACCGAGTGGTGCAGCCGCGCCCGGTCGTAGGTGGCGAGGCGCTGCTCGAGCGCGCTGATCGTGCTGACGGTGCCGGCCAGCCCCAGCAGGCGGCTGCCGGCGGGCAACGACGCCAGCGCGGGCGCGGTCTGCTCGGCCCGGTCGAGCTCGGCCCAGATGGCGCGGCCGGCCGCCTCCAGCTCGGCGGCCGAAGGTGGGTCGCTCGGGAGGTCCCGCTCGGTCAACCGCACGGACCCGAGGTCGAGCGACACCGCCTCGAGCCCGCCGCGGCCAGAGACCACCAGCTCCGTCGAACCGCCGCCGATGTCGAGGACGACGTCAGCGCCGACGGCCGGCGCGAGGTCCGCCGTGGCGCCGGCATATGAGAGCCGGCCCTCCTCGATACCGCTCAGCACCTCGGCCTCGACGCCCGCGGCGGCGCTCGCCGCGCGCAGGAACTCGTCCCGGTTGGCGGCGTCGCGCACGGCAGAGGTGGCGACCAGCCGGGCGCCGGTCACCCCCAGCCGGCGCATCGTGCCGGCGTAGTCGCGCAGCACCGAGACGGTGCGGGCGATGGCGTCGGGATGCAGCGTCCGCGTCCGGTCGACCCCCTGGCCGAGACGCGTGATGCGCACCTCGCGGGCGAGCGGCTCACCCGTCGCGGCGACCACCACGAAGAGGCGGGTGGAGTTGGTCCCGCAGTCCAGCGCGCCGAGCACGGCCCGGGGAACGCTCACGTGTCGGAGGCCGCCGTCGCCCGCGACAACCCGAGCTGCGCGGCCACCCAGTCCCCGACCGGGTCGTCCCCCCCGGCCAGCCACCAGGCCAGGTGGGCGTGCAGGCACTTCACGCCCCGCCGGGTGCCCCCGACCCCGCCGCTCGGCACCGGTCCGGCGTGGCCCGCCGGCACCAGCGCGTCGCGCTCGGCGGCGTAGCGCCGGTGGGCGGCGGCCAGCCGGTCGGGATCGACGGCCGCCTCGGCCTGGCGCACGCCGCCGGTGGACTCCAGGCGGCTCACCTCGCTGCGCAGGTGCGCGTCGAGGAGCCAGTAGCGGGTGGGCATAGGCGACCCGTCATGGAGGAAGGGTGCGTTGGCGATCACCATCGGCGCGCCGTCGTCGGCCCGCACGACGATCGTGTACTCGCCGGCCGGCGGGCGGCGGAGCAGCGCCGCCACCGCCTGGGCATCCGCGTCGCTCACCGGCGAGGCGGGCCCGGCCGGGGTCAACGCCAGAACTCGAGGGTCCCGATGATCCGCGACACGACGCTGCCCCCCTCGGTGGCGGTCGCGGCGCTCTCGGTGCGCAGACCGCGCGCGTGCCCGTGGTGGGCCGCGGCGGTCGCGGGTTGGGCCAGCGCGCCCGGCGGGAGCTCGGGCGCACCCGAGGGGGCGACCGGGGCGGCCAGGCCGGGGTCGCCGGCATAGGGGGCGTCGGTCGTCGTCCCGTTGGGCGGCAGCACCTGGAAGGCCGCCTGGCCGGGCAGCACCAGATCGTATTGCTGGCGGGCGATGCGCTCGATCTCGCTCGGCGTGTTGAGGTTCTTCTGCTCCTGGGCGAGTGCCACGTCCTGGTGGTGCAGCAGCTGGAGCTGGCTCTCGGTGGCGGCCAGGGCGGCGCGCTGCTGGAACAGGGGTCCGTCGGGGAACCAGGCCACGAGCACCAGCACCGCGAGGAGCACTGCGCCGATCACGAGAGTGCGGGTCCGGCGCCGCTCTTGGACCTGCCGGCGCTGCATCCGGGTGATGGCCGCCCCCGTGGCGCCCCGGTCGGCCCGGCGCTCCCGGCGCCGGAGCCGCCGGCCGGCGGTCTTGGTGGCGTGGCGCGAAGCCGGGAAGTCGGCCGGGCGACGGTGACGCCCCGAGGTCGCGCTGCGGCGCCGCTCAGCCACGGCCACCGCGGGCCGACGTGGAGAGCGCCGCCCCACCGAGGAAGCGGGCCGAGTCGCCCAGCTCCTCTTCGATACGCAGCAGCTGGTTGAACTTCGCCACGCGGTCGGTGCGCGTCGGGGCGCCGGCCTTGATCTGACCGCCGTTCACGGCCACCGCCAGATCGGCGATGGTCGTGTCCTCGGTCTCCCCCGAACGGTGTGAGATCACCACGCCGTAGGCGTGGCGGGTGGCGAGCGCCACGGCGTCGAGCGTCTCGGTCAGCGTGCCGATCTGGTTGAGCTTGATGAGCACGGCGTTGGCCACCGAGGCGGCGATGCCGCGCTCGATCCGGTCGACGTTCGTCACGAAGAGATCGTCGCCGACCAGCTGCACGCGGTCGCCGAGCGCGGTCGTGAGGGCCGCCCAGCCGTCCCAGTCCTCCTCGGCCATCCCGTCTTCGATGGAGACGATCGGGTAGCGCGCGGCGAGGTCGGTGAAGTAGGCGGCGAGCTCCTCGGAGCTGAGCGTGCGGCTCTCGCCCTCCAGCACGTAGTGCCCGTCGCTCCACAGCTCGCTCGTCGCCGGGTCGAGCGCGATCGCCATCTCCTCGCCGAGCACCCGGCCCGAGCGCTCGATCGCCTCGACCAGGATCTGCACCGCCGACTCGTTGGAGGGGAGGTCCGGGGCGAAGCCGCCCTCGTCGCCCACCCCCGTCGACAGGCCCCGCCCGGCGATCAGGTCGCCCAGCACGTGGTAGGTCTCCGAGCCCCAGCGCAGCGCCTCGGAGAAGGAGGCGGCGCCGACCGGCACGATCATGAACTCCTGGAAGTCGATCGAGTTGCGGGCGTGGGCGCCGCCGTTCACGACGTTCAACATGGGCACCGGCAGCACGTGCGCGTTGGCCCCGCCGATGGACCGGTAGAGGGGGATGTCGAGCTCCGCCGCGCCCGCCTTGGCCACGGCCAGCGACGCCGCCAGGATGGCATTCGCGCCGAGACGGCTCTTGTCGGCCGTCCCGTCGGCGTCGATCAGCGCGTAGTCGGCGGCCCGCTGGTCGAGCGCGTCGGCGCCGACGAGCGCCAGCGCGATCTCGCGGTCGACATGGGCGACGGCCGTCTGCACGCCCTTGCCGCCGTAGCGGTCACCGCCGTCGCGTAGCTCCACGGCCTCGTACGCACCGGTCGAGGCGCCGGACGGCGCGATGGCCCGCCCGCGCGCCCCGGAGTCCAGCACCACCTCGACCTCGACGGTCGGGTTCCCCCGTGAGTCGAGCACCTCACGTCCGACTACGTGCTCGATCGCGCTCACACTGACGCTCCCCTGGCCCCTCCCCTGGTGAGGCGCCGAACCGCCACGCTACCCCGTGCTCCCTCCGAATTCGGGGAAAGGCGCAGCGTCTGGGGCTCGGCGCTCGATCTCGTCGCGCAGCGCCAGGGCGCGCCGGCGGAGCACTTCTTCGGGGTCGACACCCAGCCGACCGCACAGCTGCGCCGTGCTGAAGAGCATCGAGCCGAGGCGCTCGGCACTGTCCTCGTTCGCCTGTGCGTCGGCCGCGGGGGGTGCCAGCGAGTCGAGGTCGGCCGCCAGCGCCCGGCGCGCCTCGTCGAACGACGGCTGGTCGAACCCGATGGCGCGGGCCTTGCGCTGGAGCTTGCCCACGAGCGACAGCGCCGGCAGCGCGGTCGGGATGCCGTCGGTGATGCCCGATCGGCCCCGCTCGGCCACCTTCAGCACCTCCCAGTTGGCCACGACCGCGTCGGGCGTCGCGGCCGTCGCGTCGCCGAACACGTGGGGATGCCGGGCCACCAACTTGTCGTGGACCGCCCGGGCGACGTCGGCCAGCGTGAACCGCCCCTCCTCGGTCGCCAGGCGGGCGTGGAAGACCACCTGGAACAGGAGGTCGCCCAGCTCCTCTTCGAGGTGCGCCACGGCCGCCGCGTCATCGCCGGCCACGCGCGCGGGGCGTCGTCGAAGCGGGCCACCTCGGCGATGGCGTCCACCACCTCGTAGGCCTCCTCCAGCACGTGGCGCGACAGCG
This sequence comes from uncultured Actinomycetes bacterium, assembly GCA_963833735.1. Classification (GTDB taxonomy): domain Bacteria; phylum Actinomycetota; class Acidimicrobiia; order Acidimicrobiales; family RAAP-2; genus DATNIB01. Next base: position 75,550 of record CAWHYR010000024.1, read on the forward strand.
AGGCGTGGGTCTGCTCGCGGTCCCACGGGCAGCGCTCCCGCAGCGTGCGGACCAGCTCCACCAGATCGGCCATGCGCCGCCCGATCGGGGCGGCCAGGTGCGGGATCCACACCGACGTGAGGTGGTCGGGACCGATCGTCCGGTCGAGGTCGTCCCAGCCGACCGTCTCGATCCGCTCGTCGGCGAGACCCAGGTGGTGCAGGAGGGTCACCGACAGCGGCTCTGTGGGCTCGTCGGCGTCGGCCGGGTCGACCGCCAGCTTGATGTCGCTACAGCACCTCGGCCGACCAGCACTGGGCGACGAGCAGCGGACCCCGTTCCCCGGCCGCCTCGGCCGCGAAGCGAGCGCCGTCGACCAGGCGGACGCCGGCCGCCACCGGGTCGACCCCGAGCGCCGCCCAGGCCAGGTCGAGGAACGACAGCGCCGGTTCGACGTGCACGTCGATGCGGGGGTCGGCGCGCAGCAGCTCGACGGTGCGCTCGGCGACGAGCGGTGAACCGGGGACGGCGTAGACGACCGAACCCGAACCGGCGGCCGCCGCCACCAGGTCGTCGACGATGGCGGTGTAGACCTCCTCGAAGGTCTCGGCCCGCTCGTAGTGGTGGTCGAACGTCGCCGCGTCACCGAAGGCGGCGGCGGCCGGGTGGCGGGCGGTGCGCAGGAAGACGGCGTCCGCCGAGTCGATGCGCGACCGGGTCCGCTCGCTCAGGAGGTCCACTCCCGCCGGACCCAGGCCGACGACCACCAGGACCGGCCGCGACCCGGTCGTCACCCCGTCGAGCTGAGCAGTGCGCTGGCCGGTGGGCTCGTCGGGGGCTCGATCGAGATGGTCGACCCCCCGAGCCAGCGGCCGTAGCGCGGGTCGATCGTGACGACCGCCCGCTTGGTGATGTGCTGCAGCTCCGAGTTGGCCGCCTTGGCCCCGGCCGCCAGCACCGCCTGGCGCACCGCCGCGCCCGGCCTGCGCGAACGAGGTCGGCTGGCGCGAGGTGACCTGCAACAGGACGTAGGAGCCGTTATCGCTCTGGGGCTGGGAGACCGCGCCGATCTTCAGCGCGCCGGTGTCCTGGGTGACGCTGCCGTAGGACGGATCGGTCGGGCCGAAGCACCCGATCGCCCCGCCGTTGGCGGCGCTGGTGGTGTCGGTCGACGTGGCCTGCGCCACCTGCGCGAACGGCGTGCCGGCCTCGATCTCCGCCCGGGCCATGGTCGCCGCGGCCTCGCTCGCCGTCTCGATGGCGGAGACGCAGATGGTGTCGAAGTCGGATTGGTGGCTGAAGTAGAAGGACGACAGCTGGGCCGAGCCGAGCCCGTAGCCGGCCGCCGCCGCCAGGACCACGTCGCCGGCCGCCTGCGACTGCACCAGGCGGGTGGCGAAGGCGGCGGGCACGGCACTGAGGATGGCCGAGCCGTCGGCGGCGCACACCCCCGTCTGGCCCGAGGCCTGCGCGACCTCGGTCAGGGTGGTCGAGATCGAGTCGACGAGGTCGCTCTGCCCGGCCCGCACGTCGGCCGCCGTCACGTGCAGATGCCGCGCGGTGACCAGCTGGTCGATCAGCTCGTCGTTCACCAGCTGGCTCAGCCAGAAGTCGACGAACCGGGTGGTCACCGTCTTGTCCACACCGTCGCCCCTGAGCGTCGGCAGCCGGGCCAGGTCCTGGGAGCGCAGCGCCAGGCTGGCGGCCAGGTAGCACTGGAAGGTGGGCGTGGCCGCGATCATGGCCAGGTCCGAGTTGAGCGTGGCCCGGCTGATCCCGACGCCGTTGACCGTCGCCGCGTCGGACGGGACGTCGAAGGCCGCCACGGCGACCGCGGCCGCCAGCACGACCAGAAGGAGAAGAGCGCGCCTCACGCGCCGGGCATGTTAGCGGCGGGCACCGGGGGCGCCGGAACGGCGTCGACGGGCAGGAGGGCGGCCAGCAACTGGCGCAGGGCGGTGGCCGCCCGGACCTTCGGGTCGAGGGGGACCACCAGCTGGTGGGTCTGCTCCCGCAGGGCCCCCTCGGGGGCCAGGCGGTGCAGGCGGACCTGGGCGCTGGCCGGCAGCCCGACCGGCGAGAGCCGGGCGAGAGGCCGCCGGCCGCCGCCGATCCGGGCGGGGGCGACGGCCACCTCGGTCACGCCGACCCGCAGGCACTCCACCCGCAGCCGGGCCAGCTCGAGCAGGCCCTCGGCGGCGGCCGGGAGCGGCCCGAACCGGTCCACCCACTCGCGCCCGACGTCGTCCACCTCGTCCTCGCTGACGCAGCCGGCCAGGCGCCGGTAGGCCTCGAGGCGGGCATCCTCGGCCTCCACGTAGTCGGCGGGGAGGTGCGCGTCCCCCGGCACGTCGATCGAGACCGTGGGCGGCTCGCGTCGCGGCTCGCCCCGCGCCTCGGCCACCGCCTCGGCGACCAGCTGGACGTAGAGGTCGTAGCCGACGGCCGCGATGTGGCCGGACTGGTCGCGACCGAGCAGGTTGCCGGCGCCGCGGATCTGCAGGTCGCGCATCGCGATCTTGAAGCCCGAGCCGAGCTCGGTGTGCTCGCCGATGGTGCGCAGCCGCTCGTAGGCCTGCTCGGTCAGCACCCGGTCGGCGGGGTGGAACAGGTACGCGTAGGCGCGCTGCCCGGCCCGGCCGACGCGGCCGCGGATCTGGTGGAGCTGGCCCAGGCCGAGCAGGTCGGCCCGATCGACGACCAGCGTGTTGACCGTCGGCATGTCGATGCCCGACTCGATGATGGTCGTGCACACGAGCACGTCGTAGCGGCGCTCCCAGAAGTCGAGCACCACCTTCTCCAGCGTGCCCTCGTCCATCTGCCCGTGCGCGACGGCGACCCGCGCCTCGGGCACCAGGGCCCCGATGCGGCGTGCCACCGCCTCGATGTCGGCCACGCGGTTGTGCACGTAGAAGACCTGGCCCTCGCGCAGGAGCTCGCGCCGGATCGCCTCCGAGGTCGCCTGCTCGTCCTGCTCGCCGACATAGGTGAGGATCGGCCGGCGGTCAGCCGGGGGGGTGTTGACCATCGACAGGTCGCGGATCCCCGTCAGCGCCATCTCGAGCGTCCGCGGGATCGGGCTGGCGGTGAGCGTGAGCACGTCGACGCCCGCGGTCAGCCGCTTGACCGCCTCCTTGTGGCTCACCCCGAAGCGCTGCTCCTCGTCGACGACGAGGAGCCCGAGCGCCTTGAAGGCGATGTCGCTCCCGAGGAGCCGGTGGGTGCCGACCACCACGTCGACCGACCCGTCGCCGAGACCGTCGACGACCTTGCGGGCCGCGGCCGCGGACAGGAACCGGCTGAGCAGCTCGACGCGCACCGGGTAGGCGGCGAACCGCTCGCTGAAGGTCGCGAAGTGCTGGCTGGCGAGGAGGGTCGTCGGCACGAGCACGGCCGCCTGGCGTCCGTCCTGGACGGCCTTGAACACGGCGCGCAGCGCCACCTCGGTCTTGCCGAAACCGACGTCGCCGCAGATCAGCCGGTCCATCGGCCTCGGCTCCTCCATGTCGGCCTTCACGTCGGCGATGGCGCGGAGCTGGTCGGGGGTCTCGACGTAGGGGAACGCGGACTCGAGCTCGCGTTGCCAGGGGCTGTCGGGCGCGAACGCGTGCCCCGGGATGACCAGGCGTCGCCGGTAGAGCTCGACGAGCTCCTGGGCCACCTCGCTGGCGGCGGCCCGGGCCTTGGCCCGGGTCCGCTGCCACTCGGCCCCGCCCATCTTGGACAGGGTCGGGCTCTCCCCGCCGGTGTACGGCGTGACGGCGTCGATCTGCTCGACCGGCAGGTACAGCCGGTCGCTCCCCCGGTATTCGAGGATCAGGTAGTCGCGGGTGGCGCCCGCCACCGTGCGCGTGGTCACGCCGGCGTAGCGGGCGACGCCGTGCTGGCGGTGCACGACGAAATTGCCCGGCGCCAGGTCGTCGAAGAACCCCTCCGTCGGCCGGGTGCGCGGCCGGGGCGGGCGGTGCGGCAGGCGGCGACCGGTGATGTTGGACTCGGCCAGGACCGCCACCTGCGAATCGGGGAGGACGAAGCCGCTCGAGAGCGGGGCGAGCAGTACCTGGGCGCCGGGCCGGGCATCCGCACTCTCCACGACCGGGGCGAGGACCCCCTCGTCGCCCAGCACTCGGGCCAGCCGATCCGCCGCGCCGCTGCTCGACGCGCAGAGCGCCACCGCGAAGCGCTCGGCGGTGAGCTCGACGACCTGGCGGGCCAGCGCCGCGGCATCGCCGGTCACCGGAGCGAAGCCTCGCACCGTGATCGCCGGCACGGTCGGTCCCTCGGCCACCGAGGGCAGGGACAGCACGGCCGCATCGCAGCGCTCGAGCAGCCGGTCGAAATGGGCGTGCAGGCGCGGGATGGTCTCGGGGTCGCCCCGATAGCCCCAGGTGCTGGCCAGCGCACCGGCCAGCGCACCCTCCTCGTCGAACAGCTCGGCCGCGCGGTCGCGTACCCGGCGGGGCTCGACGAGCACCACCTGGGCCTCCGGCGCCAGGAGGTCGGTCACGAGCTGTTCTTCGGCGTGGAGCCAGGGCAGCCACGCCTCCATGCCGTCGAAGGACTGGCCGTCGGCCAGCCGCTCCCACTGCGAGCGCCCCCATGGCTCGCGCTCGATGAGCCCGGCCGCCATCTGCCGCACGTGGTCCGTCGGAACGAGCTCCCGGCAGCCGTAGACGGCCACGGTGTCGAGATCCGCCACCGAGCGCTGGTCGGCCACGTCGAAGGAGACCAGCCGGTCGACCTCGTCGCCGAACAGATCGATGCGGACCGGGGCGAGGGCCGTCGACGGGAACACGTCGATGATGCCGCCGCGCACGGCCAGCTCGCCGCGGTGCTCGACCTGGTGCTCGCGGCGGTAGCCGACGGCGACCAGTCGCTCGACGAGCTCGGTGGCGTCGAGCGACTCCCCCCGGCGCACGACGAGCGGACGGGCCGCATCGGACCACGGCCCCAGGTGCTGGAGGACGGCCCGCACCGGTGCCACGACGACCCGCACGCCGCCGGGATCATTCGAGGCGCCGAAGAGGTGCCAGAGCAGTGCCAGGCGATGGCCCATCGTCGCCACCTCGGGGCTGACGCGCTCGAAGGGGAGCGTCTCCCACGGCGCGAACAGCGCCACCGGGCCGGACGGCTCCCCGACCACCGCCGTGGCCGCGGGCGGACCGAGGAAACAGGCCAGGTCCTCCGCCGTGCGCTCGGCGTCGACGAGCGTGGGCGTGATGACGAGGAGCGGCGTGCGCTCCGAGAGATGAGTGAGGCCGGCCACCACGAAGTTCTGTGCGGCGGCGGGCACGGCCAGGGTCGCGTTGGTCCGACCCACCACCTCGAGGAGGGCGGGCTCCCGGCGCAGGAGGGGCGGGAACGACGCGAGACCGGACCCGGGCGGGGCCGCGTCGATCGTCGGTTCCGGGCGCAGCGAGACGGGCGAGGTCACGGGCGGTTCGGCTCCCGACGGAACCGGCGCCGGGTGCGCTCGGCGGCGGGGTCAGGCACCGTCCCCACCGTCCCCGTTGAACCGGTTCATCGCCGCCTCGACCCCGTCCGTCGCAATTGTCTCGATCGCGTCCGCGGCGCGCGCCGCGCACGCCTCGATCGCCTCCGCGTCACGCTTGGACGGCCGCCGCAGCACGTGATCGGCCCCGGCGGCCGCACTCGGCGGCTTGCCGACACCGATCCGCACCCGCAGGAAGTCGCCCGAGTGCAGGTGGGACTGGACCGAGCGGAGCCCGTTGTGGCCGGCCGTCCCGCCGCCGATCTTCACCTGTAGCCGGCCCGGCGGCAGGTCGAGCTCGTCGTGCACGATGACCAGTCGAGAGAGGTCACCCTCGATGCCGAAGCGCCGCACCAACGGCGCCACCGCATTGCCCGAATCGTTCATGTAGGTCGTCGGCACGACGAGCGCGACCCGTGCGCCGGCGATCTTGACCTCACCCACGGTGGCGTGCTGACGCACCTTGCGGAGGCGGCCCGCGCCGTGGCGTTCGGCCAGCAGGGCGACCACGTCGGCTCCTGCGTTGTGCCGGGACTTGGCGAATTCCGCCCCGGGATTGCCCAGGCCGACGACCACCAGGTCGGCGGAGGCGCCGCGCCGCTCCCCGGGGCCCGATGCCGTCGCCTTGCCAGCCAGCAGACGGCGCAGGGCCTAGTCCCCGTCGCCGCCGGCGCTGGCCTCGGAGGAATCGTCGCTCGAGGCCTCGGCCTCGGCTGCCCCCTCCTCGCCTTCGGCGGGCTCGACGGCAACCTCGACCCGGGGGGCCTGGCCGACGACGATGGCGGCCTCGTCGTCCATGTCCGTCTCGACCCCGGCCGGAAGGTTCAGGTCGGCGATGCGGATCGCCGCACCGATGGTCAGGTCGGTGACGTCGACCTCGATCACGGTCGGGATGTCGGCCGGCCGCGCCCGCACCGGCAGGCTGAAGAGCTGCTGGTCCACGAGGCCGTCGCCGTGCTGGACCTCGAGCGCCTCACCGATGAGGTTCACCGGGACGTCGGCCGAGATCACCTCGTCGCGGCGCACGATCTGGAAGTCGACGTGGGTCACCGTGCCGCGGACCGGATGCCGCTGCATCTCGCGGGCGAGCGTCAGGAACGTCTGGTCTCCCGCCTGCAGCGAGAGCAGGGTGTTGGATCCCGACTCCCCCGACAGCGCGATCCGCAGCTCCTTCGCCACGACGGCCACGGCGACGGGGTCGGTGCCGTGCCCGTAGATGATCCCCGGGATCAGGCCCTCGCGCCGAAGGCGACGCGTGGCGCTCGAACCGGTCGGACGTCCTAGTTCTGCCACCAGGGCAACTTCGGCCATTGCGGGGGTCTCCTCGAGAGGTGGGCGGGACGGCGAGCGGCTCGAAGACGTGCAGCGTCAGCGTCTCGTGTCCCGACGAACCGCTCCAGGTTACCGGGCCGGGAGAGGGCCGACCAACGTCGTCGGCTGGGGGCGCCGGCGGTGCCTACACCAGGTTCTCGCCCCCGAAGATCTCCGACACCGAGGTGTCCTGGAACACGGCGTCGATAGCGTCGGCGATGATCTTGGCCACGGACAGCACCTCGAGCTTGTCGAACCAGCGGTCCTCTCGGATGGGCAGCGTGTCGGTCACCACCACCCGAGATATCGGGCTCGCCTTCAGCCGGTCCACGGCCGGGTCCGAAAGGATGCCGTGGGTGGCCATGACCCAGATGTCCGACGCCCCCGCCTCGGCCAGGCGCTCGGCGGCCGCACAGATGGTGCTCGCCGTGTCGATCATGTCGTCGATGATCACGCAGTGGCGACCGTCGACCTCGCCCACCACCTGGCGCGCGATGACCTCATGGGTTCGGCCGCGCGGCCGGCTCTTGTGCACGAGCGCCAGATCCACCCCCAGGTGCTGGCTGTAGCGCTCGGCCACCTTCACCCGACCCGAGTCGGGGGCCACGACGACCGTGTCGTCGGCGATGCGGCTCCGGAGGTACTCCTCGAGCACCGGCATGGCCACCAGGGGGTCGAAGGGGATGTCGAAGAAGCCCTGGATCTGGCCGGCGTGCGGGTCCACCGTCACCACGCGGTCGGCGCCGGCCACCTGGAGCATGTCGGCCACCAGCTTCGCCGTGATGGGCTCGCGCCCGGAGGACTTGCGGTCCTGGCGGGAGTAGCCGTAGTAGGGGCAGACCGCGGTGATCCGCTTGGCCGACGCCCGCTTGGCGGCGTCGATCATGATGAGGTGCTCCATCAGGGAGTCGTTCACCGGACCGCAGTGGGTCTGGATGATGAAGACGTCCGAACCGCGCACCGACGTGTCGTAGCGGCAGTGCAGCTCGCCGTTGGCAAACTCGCGCACGTTCGCCTCGCCCAGTTCGATGCCGAGGTGCATGGCGATCTGCTGCGCCAGCGCGGGGTGGGCACGACCGGACACGACCTCGAGGCGCCGCCGAGGAATCATGTCCACACGGAGAACCTACCGCGCAGGTCGATGGGCCGTCGGCGGGCTCCCGTCGGCCGACTCCCGTCGACCGGCTCAGGCCGGCGGCAGCACGGTAAAGGAGGCGACCCGCTCCCCCGCGGCGACCACCGCACCGGGCAGCAACGAGGCGAACGGGCCCACGACGGCGTCGGCGCCGATCCGGGCGCGCTCGGCCATGGAGTAGCGGACCTCGGCCCGTTCGCCCACGATCGTGTCGACGAGCGTGCACTCGGGGCCGATCTCCGCCCCCTCGCCGACGGCGCACTCGCCCCGCAGCACGGTCCCGGGGAGGAGGACCACGTCCCTCGAGAGCTCCACGGTGGCGTCCACGTAGGTCCGCTCCGGATCCCACATCGTCACCCCGCGCCGCATCCAGCGTTCGTTGATCCGGTCGCGCAACTCCGCTTCGGCGAACGCGAGCTGCGCGCGGTCGTTGACCCCGGCGGTCTCGACGGGATCGGCGGCGGCGAACGCGTGCACGGCGTAGCCGGCAGCGGACAGGACGCCGACCACGTCGGTCAGGTAGTACTCGCCCTGCGCATTGGCCGGGCTGAGGCGCCGCAGCGAGGGGGCGAGGATCCCGCGCCGGAAGCAGTAGATGGACGTGCAGATCTCCGAGATGGCCCGCTCGTCGTCCGTCGCATCCGTCTCCTCGACCACGCGCTCGACGAGGTCGCCCTTGGCGCGCACGATCCGGCCGTACCCGGTCGGCTCGGCAACGTCGGCGATGAGGAGCGTGGCGCCGGCCTCGCTCGCCCGGTGGTGGCGCACGAGCGCCGCCAGCGTCTGGGGACGAAGCAGGGGGGTGTCACCGGGCAGGACGACCACATCGCCCTCCCCGTCATCGGGAAGCCCCGTCAGCGCGACCGCGGCGGCGTCGCCGGTGCCGCGCTGGGTCGGCTGCTCCACGAACTCGATGCGCAGCGACGGGGGCGCCTGCTCCATCAACGCCTTGGTCACCCACTCCCCGCGGTGGCCGACGACGACCACGACCTGGGCCACGTCGAGCTCGGCCAGCGCGTCGAGCACGTGGAGCACCATCGGCCGCCCGCACAACCGGTGCAAGGGCTTCGGGCGTTCGGAACGCATCCGCGTTCCCTCGCCCGCCGCGAGGACGATGGCGTAGAGCGGCGCTGTCATGGACTCATCTTTCCCCGTTTCGCGCCACGGCACGCCCACCCCGCCGCCGGCCGCGAAACCCGGGCCTCGGGCCCGCAGTTAGCCTGGCGGGGTGCGCACCCGTTGGTGGTCGCCCGCGCGATCGGCCTGCACGTCGTGCTGCTGGTCGTCGTGCCCACCTTCCTCGCTCTGTGCGACTGGCAGGTCCACCGGGCGCTGGCCGGCAACGGCCTGAGCTGGGCCTACGTTTTCGAATGGCCCTTCTTCGCCGGCTACGCCGTCTTCGTCTGGTGGAAGCTGGTGCACGAGACGCTGGTGCCGGCCGAGGGATCCCGCCTCGCCGAGCACGCCGCGGCCGACCGGGCGGACGAGCCGGAGTCCCCCGCCGCACTGGAGGCCGACGCCGAGCTCGACGCCTACAACCGCTACCTGGCGCAGCTGCATGCCAACGGGCGCCCGAAGCGTTGGTGAACGCAAAGACCCTCCGGTGACCGACGTCCTGGCCACCAGCGATCCCCAACTCGTCATCGAACGAGCGGGCGAATCGCTCGCCCGCGACCCGGTGCGCAACAACGTGCTGCTCACGTTGCTCCACGCCCGGGTGGCAGAGCCCCAACCTGGTCGGTACTGGGTCGTCGGGGCCGGCGACCCGCTCGGCGTCGTGTTCCAGTCCCCGCTGTCCTTCTCCGCCCTCGTCTCTTCGATGTCCTCCGAACAAATCTCCGCCGTCGTCAGCGTCGTAGCCCAGGCCCGCATCCGCCTGCCGGGCATCAACGGCGAGGCCGCCACCGCAGCCCGATTCGCCGGAACCTGGACGGAGGCGACCAAGTCCTCGGCGGTGCCGGTCCAGGGCCAGCGGCTCTACGAGGTGCGCGAGATCAGCACGCCCACCGAGGCGCCCGGCGCGTTCCGGCCGGCCACTCCTGAGGACTTCGAGGTGCTCGTCGAGTGGACCCAGTCCTTCATGACCGAGGTCGGCGAGCAGGACAGCGGCGACACGGCGGCGACGGTCGCCCGCCGGCTCGCGCTCGGTCACTACTGGCTGTGGGACGACGGCGGCGCAGTGTCGATGGCCGCGCTCTCCGAGCCGACCGCGGGGGTCGTCCGCGTGCAGGCGGTGTACACGCCCGAGCCCTTGCGGGGACATGGGTATGCGAGCGGGTGTGTGGCCGCCCTGTCGCGCCGGGCGCTCGATGAGCGGCACCGCTGCATCCTCTTCACCGACCTCGCCAACGCGACCTCGAACTCGATCTACCGGTCGATCGGCTACCGGGCGGTGAGCGAGGTGCTTCGCTACCGCTTCGACTGAGCGGTGACCGGAGCGCTCGACCGGACTGGGTGAAGGGCTGCCAACCGGTCGAGCCAGGTCTGCCCAAGCCGCCGCGCGGAATGGACCGGCTCTTCTCTGCGCCCACGGGAGGCCCTGGTGCTACGTTGCGTCCACCAGCTTGAAACACCAGGCCGGCAAGCGTTGCCTCTCCAAAAGAGGGTAATGAGCCAGGCTGACGAGTTCCGAGCCGAGATTGTCGCTGAGGAAACGGCGACCGCGGTCCGACTGATCGGTGAGATCGACGTCGCGGTCGCTCCCCGTCTTCGAGCAGCCCTCGACCGTGCCTCCAAGCGTGCCCGGCCCATCGTCGTCAACATGGAACGGGTCGAGTTCATCGACTCCGTCGGGATCGCAGAACTGCTGGTGGCGGCGAACTGCGCGCGGATCGCCAAGGGCCAGTTTGCACTACGCAATCCAACGCCGGCCGCGCAGAGAGTCCTTGACATCTTGTCTCTCAATGTTCAGCTGCCGGTCGAGCACGGGCGGAACGCTGAGAAGTCGGAACACTGAGAGTTGGGAACACTGAGAATTGGGAACACTGAGAATTGGGAACACTGAGAAGTCGGAACACTGAGAAGAGGGAACCCACATGCGTCGTCTATTCGTTCTGGCCGCCCTGGTCATGTTCATCTTCGCCCTTATCGCCGCAGCGGCGACCAGCGGCACGTTCCTCACGACCGGCTGGCCTGTGTGGATCGCCGCGGGGTTTGTCGCCTGGGCTGCCGACCAGGTCCTCGGAGGGCAACTCGCCAAGTCGTGACCAACAGGCGTCGAGGGGGGCCCGAAGGGCCGGGCAACCCCTCCACCGGGTCCAGCTGCTCACCCAGCCGGTGGTGCCGACTCTCCAGGAGTACCTCGCTCGGTGGGCAGGTCGTGCGGTTGCACCGAGACCGGCCCGGTGAACGGTCCACGGAGCACGCGCACAACCAACTGACCGTTTGTCAGGCTGGCCTCCAGACCGCCCCGGAAGCCCTCCGGCAGGTCGATCTCGCGTTCGTAGCCGCCGTACTCCCACTCGTGCAGTAGATATTCACGAGGTCCGGAGCTCCGAAGCCGCGCCGAGATCCGGAGCGTGTTCGCGCCGAGTTCGATTGTGATGTCGTCGGGCATGACGGCCGGAAGCGGTGCGACGACGACCAGGGCTCCAGGAGCCTCGTGCGCGTTCACTGGGACCCACTGTGGCTGCATCGCGCTGGCGGTGGCATGAGTGGCCTTCGCGACCGTCTCGCGGTTGGAACCTTGCCCGGCCATGTTCACCATCCTTCCCGATCCCGCGCCCTCTCGCTCGACGAGGTGGTTTCGAGAAGGCCTCGAGCGACTCACGGCATGGGTCGCCTCCTGGCGTGCTGGTCGGTCCCAGCCAACCTGACCATGAGTGGGCGGGGCTGAGGACTACCACGAGGTTTCCTTCGACAACGAGGGTCCCGTGGGTTGTGTCGAGCCCACAGCAAGTGCCCAACTCGTGACGAAGTCCGTGCAGATTGCCTCCTCCCGGCCGCTCGGAACAGAGCCGCTGGGCCCGCGGGCGGCCTCTTGTCGACCTCGACACTTATTGACCTCGACACGGAATGCCGGCGCGCCTCGCCGCACTCCCAGGATCGCGGTTTGCCAACCATTTTTTTGGGCAGGGTTCATTGACCAGGAGGGATGCAACACATGGGCAACAAGTCTGATCGGGTGAAGGGCCGCGGCAAGGAGGCCGTCGGGAGGCTCGTGCACGACAAGGATCTCGAGTCCGAGGGCGCGTCCGAGCGACGGGGTGCTGAGACGGCGGCGAGAGTCGGGCTCGCGAAGGAGCAGGTGGAGGGTTTGATCGACACGGCTACGGGCACGGTCGACGGCGTCATCGACAAGGCAAGGGACCTGCGGGATCGCAAGTAGTCCGCCAAGCACCGGGCTGACGACCTGGAACCGAGATGGAGGTAACGGAAATGGGACTCACAGGAATGGGCTTCAGCGTCTTCGCGATCGCGGCAGGTGCCGTGATGTATTGGGCGGTCACCGCGCCGGCAAACGGCTTCCGAGTCTCGACCGTCGGGGTCATCCTCATGATCGTCGGAGCGATCGGCCTGGTGGTTTCGTCAATCGTGTACGCCACGTCTCGCACTCGATTGGGTAGCCGCCGTCGCACCTACGACCGACAGGCCACCGACGCGCTGGGTGGCTCGACGACGGTCCACGAAGAGGTTCGCTAGCTCCGACATGTCCGCCGAATACGGACTACCGACGGTTGGCCACGGGTCTTGGGCGGGCTGCGCCTTCCGTGAGAGGGGCCGCCGTGATGGCCGGCTCCGCAAGACCGACTAATAGAAGGTTCCGAGAACGATAGCCACCTCGGCAATGGCCAGCACCGTCATCCCCGCGGCGACAACCCACGCCGCTTCCGTGGTCCGAGACCGCGTTGTGAGCAGGACCACCGTCACGATCGGCACCGGCAACAGCGGCAAGAGGTAGCGGCCCTGGAGACCATTGATGCCTGATGACCCGACCGGGGTCCACTCGATCCAAAGGGTCGTCAATACTGCGAGCACACCGACTACGAACAGCACGACCGGTGTGCCGGCCGCCACTAGCCCACGGGCGTTCGGCCGGTCGAGACGGGGTCCACACTCGATTCCGTAGGCCGCGAGGAAAAGGAGGACGGCCAGGATCACAACCCAGACGGGAGCATCGGGAGCCGGCCCGATCGGGTAGAAGCCGACGGACGAGACAACGCCGGAGAGCCATCCGCGAGGCTCGAACCCGCGACCGACGCTGCGAAGGATGACGCCGAGGTACTTGAGCGGGTGGTGCTCGATGTAGGCGAGTTGGGTGCCGGGCCGGATGGCATGAGGCGGAAAGTAGGCCGCCAGGCTCACGTCGTGTACCGCCAGATTCCAACCGCCGGCGGCAAGCAGGGCCACGAGCAGCACGCCCGACTTCACGAGAAACGCTCTGCCGCTCTCCAGGCGGATCCGGTCCCGCGGCACCAAGAACACGAGTGGCGCCAGGACGACGTAGGAGGGCTTGGTCAGCGCCAGGGCGACAACCACCAGCGCGAGAGCGCCAAACCATCGTCGGCCGGTTTTCGGATCCAGGGAACACCGAAGAGCCAACGCCACGGCAAGCAACGCCAGACCGGTGGTCATGCTGTCGGCTGAGTACGCGGCAGCTTCCTGGAGAGCCATCGGCATCACCCCGACGACAAAGAGGACGGCCCGTCCTCGCGGGGCCACGCTGAGCGCCAGCCACACCAACAACAGGTACCCGAGCAGCCCGGCCAGGCGGCCACCGAAGAAGATGACGGGAAGCGGTGCTCGAACGGCCCGCAGGACGGCCACGCCGACCACCTCGGGTGCATAGGCCACCGGCGATTCAACAGCGGTGTTCTCGAAAGCGACGAACCGAGGCGCCTGATGGGCACAGTTCGCAGGGGTCCGCCAGGCCTCAGCCAGGGTGAAGTGCCCCGGAGAGGCGCCATCGGCATAGAGGGTCGCTAGATAGCGCTGGACGCAGGCGGGCACCACTCCGCCCGCTCGGTGAACCCCCTTTCGCACTGGTTGGCTCGGCGGAACGCCGGCCGAGGGAAAGATCCAGACGATCTTGTGAGGTCCCCGGACGGGCGCGATGACGGCGCCGTCTGTCAGCGTCCACACCCGTGAGAAATGGTTCGGTTCGTCGATTCCTTGTGCTGGAGGAACCGCAAAGACCAGGAACAGCCCCAATCCCCCACCGATCACCAGAAACCAGGTGGTGAGCTTCACCCGCTGCAGCTTGTCGACGCGGGTTCGACTGACCAGCGATCTCGGGGCAGCCCGCGTCGGCGCAGAGTTCGAAACGACGGGCCCCGAGACGTCCGACGACATCGCAGACAGTCTTCCAGGACCTTTCGACCTCGACGTCTTTGGTGTGGGCGACTGAATGACAGCCGTCCTGCGACCGGTTGATTGCGCACGAAACATGTCCCACCTCGCGCACGCAACCGAGTGGGTGGTCGTGGCGTAGCCTCGACGACGTTCGGTTCCGCAGCCCCGAACCCGGACCGCGGGGAGTTATGCACATGGCGACGCCTACGAGTCACTCGCTGGAGGTGCCCGGAGCACGCCTCTACTACGAAGTGCGAGGCTCGGGCCCCGCGCTCATGCTGGTCGGGCACCCCATGGGTGCTTCGGGGTTTGCTGCGATCGCACCACTGCTCGCCGAGGACTACACGGTAGTGACCTACGACCCCCGCGGCCTCGAGCGCAGCACGATCGACGACCCCGGCCAGGATGCCGATCCAGCACTGCTGGCCGACGACGTGCGACGGGTGCTCGAGGCGGTTGGCGAGGGGCCTGCCCATGTGTTCGGCAGCAGCGGTGGCGCTGTCACGGGACTCGCCTTAGCGGCTCAGCACCCCGGCCATGTGCAAACCCTCGTCGCCCACGAGCCTCCGGTCGGACTGCTCCTGGCGGACCCCGAGGCGGTGCGTGTCGCGATGAACGACATCTACGACACGTACCGCGACAGCGGCGAACGCGCCGCGTGGCAGAAGTTCGCCACCTTCACCGGCATGGACATGGGCCCCCAGAGCGAGGAGCCCGCGCCGCCGGCGTCAGCCGTGGCGATGGCGACGAACGAACGATTCTTTCGTCACGGCCTGCTGCCGATCGCGCTGTACCAGCCTGACGTCACCGCTCTTACGGGCGCACCGGTCCGCGTCGTCGTCGCCGGGGGGACGACCTCCAAGGGCCAGTTCGCGCAGCGCACGGCGGTAGCGCTTGCCGAACGGCTTGGCACGCCGCTCATCGACTTCCCCGGAGGCCATGTCGGTTTTCTCAGCGACACCGTGGACTTCGCCGGCGTCCTTCGCCGCACCCTGACATAGCTCACCCGCTGTCCGCCTGTAACGGACTCGACAACCGGACCGCATCCGGCCGGATGCGGTCCGGCATGGCCTCGACAGGCCTCGCTCCCCGCCGGTCGCCATGGCCCATCGTGCCTTCTCTTGTGTCACAGCTCTCCGCTGGCGGGGGAGGGCTCGAACCTCCAACCTCCTGATCCAAAGTCCCGTAGAGGTCGTGAGGTCTGGTGAGGTTGTCAGGGTCTAGGCAGGTCAGGCGAGGTGAGTTGGTACCGGTCGTGAGGTCTGGCGGGGTCTGCCGAGGGTGGTGCGGTTGAGTTGTGCTGACAACGCGCTGACAGGGGGGGGATGCACTACTCCTCAGAAAGGAGTTCGTTGAGCGCGTTCTCGATTTGTTGGCGAGCCGTGGCGATCTGATCCGCCGCCTCGCTCATCTGCCTTGCGAGCGAGATCTTCTCCAAGTCCGAAAGATCGAACTGCTTCGGAATGCCGATCAGTTCTCCTCGAATCTGATTTCGGTCCCACTCCCACTCGTGCCCAGTGAATGTCGGCCCGCGAAGAGTTCACCGAGGAGTGAATCTGTTCGACCAGGACACCTAAGCGGATCAACTGTGCTCGCAGTCGAGCGCGCTCGTCTTGATTCAGCTGGGACTGTGCCAGCCGAACGGTCTCCCCGGCTTCTGAAACGGTGCGACGGGCGAATACGAGCCCGAAAAGCGCGGCGACGGTTGCTCCACATGCCGCAACGGCACTGACAACCTCCCAACCATCCACGGCGACTATCTCAGGGCTCCTAGAGCGGGCCCCGTCGTCATCGTCTCCCCCTGAGTGCCCTCCGAGTGGCCGCCGACGTCGCTGTCCCGATCGGGTGCCGGGCATAGCCGACGGCCCGGACCGGCTTGGGCGTCACTGACCGCTTGAGGCTCCGGACCGGGTGCGCGACTCGGCGCACAGGGCGTGGGACTAACCAGCGGAAGATGGCCATCGCTCAGCGAGCACCGTAGAGATCCCGGTGAAGAGACGCGGGCGCCCGGGCCAACCGCACGTCCGGGAGCGGCGCGCCTGGAAGGTCGCCGCAGGTCGGGCAATGAGCGATCCAACCCTCAGGAATTCCTGACTGCGAACGCTTCATGGTTTGCCATGTGGCCGACCGTAGAACGCGTTGGACCTACACACAAGGGGAGGGTCGGTTCGCCCCCTCGAGCTGTCCCAGTCCCCCTCGCAGTGCTCAGCGATCCGGCGAACCCTCCGGCACGGTGCCCGTCCAGAACGCGGACATCTTGTAGTGCAACAGTTCGCGTTCTCCCTCGGTCATCGTTCGAGCGCGCTCGCCGTGGGACCTCGCAACAGCATGGTGCGGGTCCTCGGGATCACTCCCCGGGATGCCCGTGAAATCTGCAACGGTGAGATTGAAGTACGTGGCCGGGAGGGTGAACGCCTCACTGAGCAATGAGACTGACGGTTCACCATTGCCCGGGTCGTCGATGTAGATAGCGTCGGGTGGGTTCAGCTGCCCACGTCGAAGTTGGCCCATGATTCCCTCGCTCAGACCCGAGTCAGCCAGGGCGTGAACTGGAGCGAACTGTAAGCGACTGACCGACGGCGTCCCGTCCCCGCGACGCTTGTCTAGTTGACACGCGTTAGTCAGCAGAAGGGCAACGCCCGTCGAACCCGTGTCGAACTCGACGCCACTCGCTCCAAGGCTGGCGAGGACCAACGGCAGCTCTTGGAACACGTCCCCCTGGCAGAGCCAAGGCTTAGGGTCTTCCACCTAGCCCCCCGGGGCGGCTCAGAGAACCTCGATGTCCCCCACGGGCACAAATCGCCGAACAGGGTAAACCGTCGAGTCCTCGGCAACGTCGATGAATCCGCGCAACAGTCGCATCGCTGGCCGCTGGTTTCGCCTGGGCGGGTCAGTCAGTGTGATCCACGCGTTGTGCGCTGCCGGCGCGACGGCCGAACGTGCATTCATCGTCATCATCAAGCTGCTCATCGAGCGTTTCCAGTCTCGTCCTGCGGGACGGCGAATCCTAACCGCGTTGTCATGTTAATGGCGAAATCTTCGGCCAAGCCCACAAGACGACCCCAACGGTCGCTTGCCTGATGGGAAACGTCCTCACCCTCTAGGCGCTCCCGGAGTGGAAAGAGGACATCGTAGAATGCAGCAGCGGAGGGAAACCCCTCTGAATCGACGTCAACATCGGGTGCGTGTCTACCACCGATGAACTCCATCATGTCAGCTGGTGATGCGGGGGCTGCCGCCTCCGCCATACGTCCCACAAACCGATTCAGCCTTGCCGGCATCTCATCAGGACGTAGTACCCCGTATTCGACCTGAAAGGCAACGTCCAGATCATCACATTTTGCATCGAGGATCATCGCCCAATCCAGCGGATCGACCCCCGGCGTCAGCCCCTGCATTGACACTTGCCTGACAGCAGACGCACGCTGTGCCTCGATTGGGTCCCCCTGTATGGGGACAAGACACTGCACCGCAATGCGATTCAAAGTCACCGACTCGGGTTCCAACTGTTCGAGTGCCATCGTCAGGGCTTGCTGCAATCGACTGGGCCCCACTCGCGGGCTGGTGAGCCTAAGAGTTATGCCACTCACGCGAATTGTGACCGACTCGTAGGGGCCGATCCTCGCAGCGATCTGTTGCTCATGCCATTGGAACGCAGTCAGGAGGGACGCCTTCTCGAGTTCACGGAGCAAGGTCGTCCGCTGCTCAAAGAATCGCAACTCCGGTCGCCACGACAGCTCAACGAGCTGAGTCCAGGGCGTCACAGGGCGCAGCATACGCGAAGCCCCGTTCGGTACGCCGGTCGAGCAATCCGAGCGTCCACGTCCGTCAAAGTTTGCCAGTCGCGGTGCCGGAATGGAATGACACGGATGTCATTTGCGGGCGATCGGGCGCCCAGTCGCTCGAGCCCACTCGACGATATCCGCCCGTTGCCACACTCGGCCCCGAGCGAGCGTCTCGGCCGGCAGCGGGAAATCGGAGTCGGTCTCCGTAAGCTTCTGGACGCGCTGCCGACTGATGCCGAGCAGCGCGGCGACCTCCGTCACCCCGAGCAGCTCGGCCACGCCCCCGACGGTAGTTGTCATGGCGACAACATATGCGTACTCTGTTGTCGGGGCGACAACGCCCCCCTGACCCCGAAGGGGAGGCGATGGAGGCATTCGCACCAAACCCACCGTTCGACAAGTGTGAGTGCTATTTGGCCTGCGGATGGCCCGGCCACGGCGCCAACGACAAGAACCGCGAGCTGCATGATGCTCTTCTGGCGATCGAAGGACCGCGGCCTCTACGCGATGGGGGACCTCCTGAGCAAGTGGATCGAATCCGACGACGCGTGGCGGGAGGAGCCGAGCATGATCCTGGCCCAACACCGTTGGAGCGACCCACGGGGCGCCCATCATCTGGGTGAGGTCCTCGACAAGATCCTGCGGAACCACTCCCTCTGCGAGTGGCTGCAAGAGGTCGCCCGTGGGGAACGGCAGCCCGTGTACTCCAAGGGCCCCCCTGAGCAATTCGGTGGCGGTTCGGATCTCCTACGGGCGCTGCGATCGAGGCTTTCGGCATGAAGGGGGACAATGAACTCGCGGAGGCGATCGATAGGGCGCGAGCAAAGGCAGCGGAGTGGCGAGCCGAAGCCGACCGTGTGGGCCAGCCCACGGCTCGGAAGCTTCGTCGGCACGCGACGGACCTCGAGAAGAGCTGCAACTGGTGGGAAGCCGAGATGGAGAGCGGCTGGGCTGGTTGGAAGAAGTGAGCGCCCCACTCCTCCTCCTTGTCGGCTCGCGACGGCTACCACTCACACTGTCGACGGAGGAAGCGGCTGAGATTGTCGGCGTGTCGCATGACACAGTGCGTCGGCAGTGCATCGACGGGCTTTTGCCGACGTTGCCCCGCCAGGGTGCAGGATCGCCGTGGAGGTTGCCCACTGGTCGGCTACTCGACCTGCTCGGCGTGGCCTACGAGGTCGACCCGGAGCCCGGAGAGTCGAGGCCTCCCGTCACACCCACCTGAGACACTCGAACGCGATCAACGGCGACGTGGGAGGGGCTTCGGTCCCTCCCACTGTCGCGTTCACGCAATCGCCAGCCGCCCTGGCACGTTCCCTCTTGGCGCGGGCCCCTGTCAACGGCCCGGGGAACCGGGAGCATGGTCGGACGACCGGTGAGCAGCCGACGCCGGCCAGCTCGACCGGGAAGGGGCGTCAGTCCTCATGGGCGGAGGGACCAGGACAGGAACCTCGCCGTCGACGCCCCTAAGGAAGTCACCACGGGCGCCACGACGGCAGTTCCGGCGCATCGAGAGGCTGCTCCTCGGCGCCACCGAAGATCGGGCCACTCCCCCATGACGGGTCCGGGCGGGAAGAGCGGGCCCGGTCCGTGGCCGTCCTGCAGTCCCCGTGGATACTTCGGGTAGTACACCTGGCCGCTCTGCCCGGTCGGAAGGTTCCCGCTGACTGAGAACGCCATCACGACGGCGTCACCGGCGTCTGGTGACCGTCCGAGGCGCTTCTTAACGTCGTCCTTGGATTCGACCTGGATCTTGCCGGCCGAGTTGGGAGACCATCGCGGGGCGAGGAGATCGCCGATCAGCTCGTCGTCATCTGGGAGGCAGATCGAAGAGGCGTTCGCCGGGTCAAGAAGGTCGCGGAGATGAAACCAACTCTCGGCGCGACGGTTCAGGAACTCCCATTCGCTGTAGTGGGTTGTCGCCTTGTGTGAGGCGTTGAACCCGCGTACGGAGAAGCGCTGTTCTCGGAGACGATCGAAGACGCCGGCACCGATGCCGATCACGTCCACTACGGCGATGGAGTGACCGAGTGGAGCTTGGCCGCGACGAAGCCGGCGGTCTGCATCGTGTCGTCGTTCAGCCGGTGACGATCGAGCGAGATGATGACGTCGCCTTTGCGCATCGCCAGCACAGTTGAGTCGGCGCCGCCGCGGGCGACGTCGACTCCGACGACGTGGCGACCTTGGGGTTCGGGAGAACCGGCTTCCTCCCACTGCCGCCAGCGGTCGATCGCGGCCTCGACCCAGGCCAGGGGAATGACGCCATCTTCGGAGTTAGCGGCGAACTCGCCGAGCACCCGGTTTTGGTAGACGGAGCTGGACTCGTCCCACTGCGCGGCGCGTTGTGCGGCCCATCCTGACGACACGCGGCCAGCGGCGATGGCATGTTCCAGGGTCACATGGAACGGCCGCCAGTCAGTCAGGCCGGGCTTGCGAACGCAGAGGTCGTAGAACCGCCCAGACGGCTCTCCAGGGGTGCTGGTGGCCAAGGCGAAGGCTTCGCCGGTCCCCGACATTGCGCCTTCGACAGCATCGAAGACATCTGCCGAGATGGACTTGGATTCGTCGAGCACCACGAGCAGCGATTGGGCATGAGCGCCTTCGAGGAGCGCCGGGTCGTCGCTGGCAGCGGCGAACGCCTGACCATGTTTCAACTTCAGGACGGGGTCGAGCAGCTCGGTCCGTCGGTTGAACGGCTCGCGGCCGATGATGTCCCAACGAAGCTTGCGGGCCCACTTGTGGATCTCGGGCCAGAGATATCGCTCGAGTTGCCGGTAGCCCCTGCGGTCGTCAGAGCCTTCCAGTCGACCCCCATGGCGTCTCTGGAGACCGCGAACCACAGGACCGTGAGTGCTGCCGTCGTGGTCTTGCCCCGCCGTGCAGACTCCGGACGGCGACTCGGTGGTCAGTAGCCAGAGCGGTCAGAATGTCGGTTTGGTAGTCCGTCAGATCGCTGTCTTCGGGCCACTCGATGCAGTCACGGGCGAAGGCGCCCGGGTCGTGCTGGTATCGCTCCAGTGGGTGTGGCGCCCACCGCTCCGCGAGGACCGAGAACGGGTCAGGCCCCTGCAGCCGCGAGCGTGGGGAGCTCACGGACCACCCCCTCTCGGGCAATCTTCCGCTGTCCCTTGCTCAGCCCGAGCTCTGGCAACGCCAGCACGACCTCGATGACCCGCTCGAGCATGTCGGCCTGAGCCTCGCTGAGCCGCACGAGGCGAGTGTCGAGGTCCAGCTTGGCCATGTCGACCAGGAGACGCTGGCAGCGCTCCAGGGCCCGCTCGTAGGCGCCGAGAACGGCCTTGATCCCCTCACGGTCGAACGAGTCCGACGTCGTCCAATCGCGCAGCTCGGCCACTTTGGCCGCGAGGATGTCCTTCAGGTCGAGGATCTCGCCGCCCAGTGCCGCCAGCTCCCGAATGGGGTCTTCGATCGGCTTTACGTCGTGACAACCGAGGATGGCCCGGGCCTGGAGCGTTCTGCGGCCGCCTGAGCCGTCGCGAGACGTCTCGCCGCCGCCGCTGTCACTTGGGGCGCCCTGCCGCCGTGACGGCCGCAAACCGTCGCTCCTGGCACGGCAGCGAGCCCGCATCGTCCCCCCTGCCGGTTCTTGGCCGTGCACCGAACAGCATCAGCAATACGCCCCATCAGTCCCCGGCGGCCGCTCGACGCCGACGGGATCTCCCTGCTGGTTCCTCGACCTCGGACTCGAGCTCTTCGACGGGTTCGGCCTCCGGCTCGGCCGGTGCGTCCAGCACAGGCTCCGGCACAGGGTCGGTCTTGCCATCCCCCACGTAGCCGACCATCTGGGCACCCTTGAAGCGGGGAATCGGAGGGTTGACGATGACGAGCGGCTCGACTCCCTTTCCAAAGTGCTGCTTGATCTGTTCTGGCGTCATTTCCCACCAACTGGTCATATGAGATGGTCCTTTCAGACGATCGGCGTGTGGACGGTGGTCTTGGCTCCGAACAACCGACGCAGCCGTTCGAGAAGTCGGTCCACGCTGGTGCTGCCGTCGACCAGGAAACCGACTTGCACGAGTCGATGGTCGTCAGCGCTCGGGTCGGCAAGATCGACGAACTGCAGCGGAGATGGCCCGGATCGTGAGAGCTCAATGGCGGGGACGCTCGGCCGGGCGAGATCCGCGTGGCGGCCACACCAGTCGTCGAGGGCGCTGCGCTGGGCGCCAGAACCTGCGGCGAGGTCGACCGAGTCGGCGTCCGACTTGGCCAGGTCGAGAAGCTCGGCCCGCAGCGTGAGGCTGACGGCCACGTCGCCCAAGATCGGATCGGAGGCCAGCTCGACGACGTCCTCTTTGCTGGCCGTCCACTGAACAGGCGCTCCCGACGCATCTGCGCATGGACCGAGTCCGGGGCGGACTTGGGGGCATCGCTCACTCCGGCCTCCTTCAGGACGGAGGCGATGAAGTCGTCCTCGGGAGTCGGTTCCGCCTTGGGCGGCTCAAGGCGCTCTCCGGTCCAGCGGTCGACGCGGCCCGGCGCCAGCTTGATGAAGGTCGCAGGCTTGGCTACCGAATGGAGGCGTCGTTGACGATGGCGTAGTTCGGTTCGTGACCCACGCCGGTCGTGAGTCCGCGACTGGAGTCGTCGTCGCTTCCTCGATGGTGTAGTTGCTCTGGATGGTCATGGTGTTCCTTTCGTCGAACAGATGCGGGCACGGAGCCCGGCTTGTTGTTGCTCGAAGTGCCGCGGAGGACTCGGGAGGGACAGCAACTTCCCGGCAGCCAGGCAATGACCCATCAGGACGCCGAGCCGCTGCGTCTCTTCGGTCGTCGGGATTCGGCCGAAGACGAGGAGACTGATGCGGGCCAAGACCTCGGCGACTTCGGCCCCGGAATGAGCCGGGTCCGGAAAACGAGCCACCTTGTAGACGAGAGGCTCGAGTTGGGCGCTGACTTCAAGGAGGGTCGTCATCAGTGCCCCCGGCTACCCGGTGTAGATCTTGGTCACGAGCTCGGCGTGGCTCTGCTTGATGAGCGGCTTCACCACGGCCGCGATGTCGGCGGCAGTGCTCGCCGGAGCGTTGACGATCAGGGTGCTCGTGTAGTTGATCGGCGCAGTACCGACGAGGTTGGAACCAGTCGGCGCGGTGACCAATCCACCGGCGAGAGACGCCCCGGAGACGGCGCCAGCCGAAGGAACCGCGGTCGCCTCGGTGGCAAACGCACTGGCGATCTGGGCGGCCGAGCTCGTCAGGAAACCGGCCACATGGCTCTCCCACCCGGTTTGCAGACCGATGCCGAGACCGGCGGTGATGTTCTCGCCGACTGCCATCATCACCGCGTCGAGGGCGAGAAGATCCCGAGAATGTCCTTGAAGATGGTCTCGATGCCGCCGGCGGCCGATTCGACCCAGCCGAAGACGTCGTTCCAAGCGTCCTTGAGGCCGTTCCACAGCCCGTCGATGATGTCGGTGCCGATCGACTCCATTTCGGAGATCAGTTCTCGGAACGGCGCTATGACGACGTTGACCAGATCGCTGGCCCACTGTTCGAGATCGTCTACGAGCTGGTGTGAACGCTCATCGAAACCAGCAGCGCGTGATCATTGAAAACGGCAGCGTGTTGGTTAGTCGTCAGTCTGGCCGAGCGCTTGGTCTTCGCCACTGGGTCAGGAGGGTTGGTCCGCCGGGTCCGAGCTTTGGCGTCGTGGCAGCCGTAAGCTCTCGCCCCTTGGTCTCGATGATCCGACAGCGATGGGTCAAGCGGTCGAGCGTGGCCCCGGTGAGCCGCTCGGAGCCGAGCACCTCGGTCCAAGATTCAAAGGGGGGGTTTCGTCGTCACGATCATCGACGTCCGCTCATAGGCGGTGGAGATGACATCGAACAGCAGCTCGGCACCTACCTTGGAGGCCGGTACGTAGCCGAGTTCGTCGAGGACGAGCAGGTCGAGCTTGGCCAACTGGGCCTTGAGCCGCAGGAAGTTCCCGGCTCGTCGTGGGCCTCGATCAAGAGGTGGTGACTAGTTCGGTGGCCCGGAAAAAACGCACCTGGTAGCCCTTGGCGCAGGCCGCGACGGCCAGGGCGGTCGCCAGGTGCGACTTGCCGGTTCCGGG
Source organism: uncultured Actinomycetes bacterium (assembly GCA_963833735.1). GTDB lineage: Bacteria > Actinomycetota > Acidimicrobiia > Acidimicrobiales > RAAP-2 > DATNIB01. The sequence continues at coordinate 99,613 of CAWHYR010000024.1, forward strand.
ATTTCCGACCAGCAGGACGTTCTCTCGCTTGTCGATGAACTCGCCACGGGCCAGCTCGGCGACCAGCATCTTGTTGACGCTCGGGCGGGCGGCGAAGTCGAAGGCCTCGAGGGTCTTGATCGTCGGGTACCGGGCCGCCTTCAGCCGGCGTTCGGCCGCTGGCTTCTCCCGCTCAATGAGCTCTAGCTCGCTCAGTTGGAGCAAGTAGGTGAGGTGATCGGCGTTGTCGGCCGCCGCCTGGGCCGCCACCTTCTCACACTCGGCCCCGATCGTCGGGAGCCGCAAGGCTTTCAGGTGGGGGCGGTGTACAGGACGAGGGACTTGGCCTCGAGGGTCTTCATGCACTTGCTCCTATGTGGGTTAGGGCGCCATAGGCACCGAGATCGGGTGGGTCGAGCACGAAGGTCTTGAGATGGGGGTGGCCGTCGAGGCTGAAGAGCCCCACCGGGCGCTCAGCCCGGTGGAACACGATGAGGGCGATCGCATCCGCGTCGGTGGCCCCGATCGACAGGGCGACCTCGATCGCCCCGGTGAGCTCGCTGATGGTGGCCCGCTCCAGCAAGCGCAGCACCTTGATGTACTCGCGTGTTTCGAAGGAGCCGAGATCGGCTTCCAGGCGCCGGCGCAGGACACCGAAGCACTCGGGCAACGCCCAGCCGGCCAGCGGGCGGGCCACGTCCAAGGCCCCGGGCTTGCGTTCCAAGAGGGCCAGGTAGTGGACCGGGTCGTAGGTGACCTGCTCTCGTCCCCAGTGCCGAGCGTGGGTGGCGACGAGTTCGGTGCCTGAACAGATCGAAGATGTCCTCGATGCCACCGAGCACCGTGACCTCGTGGTGCGCAAAGGACGTCGGGACCGAATAGGGTCGCCATCGCCCCAAACCCTCCGCCCCCATCCCCACCGCCGCCGCCCCCGCCAGCGACATCGGCCACGTTGAGGATCTTGTCGATGGCCGCAGCGGTTTCCTCGGCAGTGGGCTCGAAATCGTCGAGGGCGTAGGCCAACTCAGCGATGCCGGCTTCAAAGGCCTTGGTGGCCGCCGCCGCCGCTTGGCTACCGGCGCTGACCTGGGTAGCGCCTGAGAGAAACCAGCGAGACTGGCTTCAAGCGGAGGGCCGCTGTCAATGAACTGCTGCAGCTCGGGCGATAACTCCCGCAGCCCCAAAGTGACGTCGGTCAGGCCGTCAGAGACGAACGAAGCGATCGCCTGGTTGAACCCGACCGAGGAGACCTTCCCGTCGTCGAGGACGATGCCGAAGTTCTTGAGCAGCGAGCTCGTCGAGATCAAGTTTCCGTCAAGATCGACGAGATCCTTGCCGGCGTTTTCCTGCGCCAATCCCATGGCAATCAATGAGACCGCTGCTTCGGATCCCCACATGGTGAAGGACGTCTGCAGGGGCCGCAGGGTCGAAAGAGAGCCCCCGAGCCGTTCGAGATCGTCGGTCAGCGGACCCGCAGCGGCCGCCAGATCCCCGGTCGCGTTGCCAGCACCGGACATGTAGAGCTGGTAGTCGACGGCGTCCTGGCCCGTCGCCTGCATGAAGCCAGCGAGATCCGATCCCTCCAGTTCCTCGGAAGCAGCGGCCATCCCGGCCGAGAAGTCACGGGTCGAGACGCCGACCATGGCGGCCGCCTGCTCGAAGTCCTCGAAGGAGATACCAGCAGGCGCTCGAGCCGGCTGACGAAGGTGTCGACGTCGATCCCGGCCGCTTCTGCTCCGGCTGAAATGGCCCCGAGCCCACCGAAGGGCCCTCCGAGCGCCTCGGCTTGGGCCAGGAACCCCTCGAGTCCTCTAGCGGCCGGGACGGCCGCATCCTCAACGGTCCCGAGAGATGCCGAAAGGCCCCCGACATCGTCGGAGGCCAGTGCAGCTGCGTCACCGAGCCCACCGAGGGTGTCGATCTGCTCGTCGGCCAGCACACCCAGGGAGTCGAACGAGACAGCCGTGGTGTCGGCCTGGGTCGCCAAATCGGCCAGCTGGGAGTCCAGCGTCTCGGCCCCGGCGCCGAGGTCCTCCAGCCCCGCCAGGGGGCCCGCTGAGTCGTCAGCGACTCCGATGGTGATGAGGTACGGCGTCGCGGTCAGCGACTCAAGCTCCGCCCGGAGCTTGGCGACTTCGGCTTCGGCCTCTTCAGCGTCGACCGCCAGCGTCGCCGTGTATGGGTCGGCGACGAACTGCTCAGCGGACGACTGAGCGGCATCGAGACCCGCCTGGAACGGGTCCCGGTCGACCTCGAGGGTGGCTTGAATTTCACCCACGTCCACCGACATCAGAGAGCCCCCGCTTCGGCGTCGGTGGTGACCAACCGGACGGCCCGCCGGTGGCTGCAGTCGCCGTAGTTGGGACACGTGCAGCTCCAGCCCCCGTCACGGTTCCACTCGACATCACGGATGCCGCTGTCCCCTCGGACGTGAGCGACAGTTCGGACCACGCTGGCGAAGACGACGGTTACGCAACCTGTGGCGAGCAGTCGCTGCGCCTTTTGGTCGACGGTCTCGCGGGTCAGCGTCGCCGTCATCGGAGGTCCGCCACGAGCTCGGCGAACTGGGACAGAGGCATGACGACGTAGGCATCGGCCGTCGGCCGGTTGCGACGTTTGACGATGGCTGCAGCGAACGGGGCTCGGGCATGGCCGGCTTCGGTCAGGGACTCGTCGACGGCCCGGGCCAGATCGATCTCACGAGTCGCCTTGGCTTCAAGGCACCAGCCGACGACGCCGGCAATGTCGCCGCAGTCACGAGAGCCTCGGAGTGCTCGCCGTTCGGCGTGGGAACCCGTGGCCCCGCAGGTACTCGACCACGGCTGTCTCGAACGCCGTTCCCTGCACTGGAGGCGATCACACGACGACCCCTGAAATCCCCGTTTATCCAGGAGGTTCGATCGGCAAGACCTAGTGCCGTCGCTCCGGAGTGATCCGACGGACGGAAGCGATCGCCGGCCCTGGAAGCCGGCTTCGCGCGTCCCGGCCCGTGTCTCGAGGGGCTGTCGGCCATCAGAAAGGTTCCTCGTCGAAGCCGTAACCCTCACCTGCAGCGGTGCTGGCGCCGACCGCGGCCGGTTGCTGACGCTGCAGTCGGTCGACGTGGGACAGCGGAGAACCGGAGATCGGGCCCGACACCGTCGGCGATGATCTTCTTCGTCGTGCGCTCGGTGCCGTCCTTGCCGGTCCAGTGCTCGAGCTGGCCGACACCGCCCACGACGACCCGGTCGCCCTTGACCAAGCACTCCGAGCGTGCTCGGCCAGCGTGCCGAACGTCACGACTTCGTCGAAGACAGCGGGTGGCGCCGGTTCTCCCTTGGGCACGTAGGCCTTGACGGCGAGGCCGAAGGTGGCGAACACGGTCCCGCTGGCGCTGAACCGGGGCTCGGGATCCCGGATAAGGTCCCGACCTTCGATGTCGCCACCTTCGCAGCGGGCGCAGCCGGCGCCTCGGTGGTCACGGCTGGTGGAGCATCGGGCTCGGTGCCGGCGTTGGCGCCGGTGCCACGGGCGTGGACGCCTCCGTGGGTGCAGACGGCACGGCTGCCACCTCGGCCGGCGCAGGTGGTGCGGCGATCGCTGGGGCGAAGGTCAGCGCGTCGCCCGCCTGCAGCTTGAGCACGGGGCCCCTGATTCAGTGAGAGCGAGGTCGACGGTCACGTCAGGGCGATTGACGGCGACGGTAGCCACGCCTTCCCACTGAACGAGGATCGGGAGGGTTTCGGGCACTTGGTGGTTCCTTTCAGGTGGGATCTGGCGCTGACATTGCGCTGACACGGTGGGTCTGACCAGGGCTTTCGCAGGCATCACCTGATGCTCGGTCAAGCGGTGTGCGCTGAGTAGGCAGCGGTTTCAGGCTAGTAGTCGCCCATGGGGTAGAGGTCGTTCATGGGGTCGCCGGTTCTTGCGATCGCTCATGGGTCGTGGCTCGTCTCTCGGGGCTCGTCATGCGCACTCCAGACACACCCGACCCGCTGCAGAGTTGACGTGGCCTCGCACGAAGGAGAGCCGCAACCGCTACAGTCCCTGACCAACGGTCTCGCCGCTTCTGGCGAGCGAGCCGTGGTGGTTCTTGTCTTTCAAGGGCTTTCTATAGGTACCGGGCAACCCCCCCTCCCGGTAGCCGGGTACCCCTGGTTGGGTAGCGGGGGACCCCTCCCCCCGGTACTCGGCGACCCCCCGGTACTCGGCGACCCCTGGGGCGTCAGGACCACGGAGTACTGGTTCGGCCGCAGGTGGTCCTTGCCGGACCTTGCCAGCGAGGCGGATCACATCGAGCTTCTCGAGGCGCCGGAGCTCCTTCTTGACCGTCTCGACACTCATGCCGGTCTCCATGGCGATGGTGCGCTGCGATGGGTAGCTGCCAGTGCCGTCGTCATGTGCGTGCCAGGCAATGCAAGCACGACGAGCTTCGTCGTCCCCTTGATTCGGGCGTCGGCGAAGACGTGGCGCATCGGAGCGACTCCCACATCACCGGGCCTCCGCGCCGAGGAGCTGATCGACGAAGGTCTTGGCGAAGACGATGCGCCGGCCAACCCGGATCGGCGGGACTGGGCACTCGCCCCGGCGGACCGCTTGATAGATCGACCACAGGGCTCGTGCCGAGCCGCTCGGCGAGCTCTTCGGCGGTCACGGTCTCGGGGCCCATGATCAGCCGGGCACTTCCTGGAGTGTCCGAAGGACCTCGGCGTAGCGGACCAGATGCTCGCCCCGAGGGCGGCGGCAGCCCGATTCCCAGTAGCTGACGGACTGGCGAGTGACCCCGACGATCTGGGCGACCTCCGGGAGGGTGGCTCCGGCATTCCGCCGGATCATCCGACGCATCTCCGGCGGGGGCGGCTCTCGCTTCGCCCGTGCTCGTTGCCCAAGCCCCTCTAACGTGACCATAACCCCATGTTGGCGATCTGTTGGAGTCGGGTCTACTTTTCCGGCGAGCACGCTACCTAAGTCGGAAGGTTTACCAAAAGTAGGCCAACAGTTGACTTAGCTCTGAACAGGGAATATCTTTGTGTCCATGGCCGATGCGGTGAGGCTGTTTCCCCAGGACGAGCGACCAGAGTGGTCAGAGGTTGGCGGCTACATGGTCGTATCGGGCCAGGTCGAGGCCCTGCAGATGAACCTTCTCCCGGCCGACCGTTGGCCCGACATCGCGGAGTTTGCCTGGGCCGAGAACTCCTCCGGCACGCCGGCGTGGTTCGTCCTCGGCGTCGTGAGCAAGCTCGGTTCTGGCCTGGGCTTCTCGCAACTCCAGGTCGTCACGACCGGTGAGAGCGGTATCGACACAAAGGCGCTTCGAGGAATCCGGCTCGGTCATCTCCTTCCCGTCCATCACGGCTCAGATCCAGACGCAGGCGGACGTCGACCAATGGCGAGCCGCCTTCGGCGCACAAGAACGCGACGAGCAGGACGTCGCGAGCACTCAGGCCGCCGCCGACTCGGCACGCTCTGGGGGGCGCCCAAGCCTCGGCGATGACCACTACCGCCGGGTGGCACTCATCTACCTCAAGGAGGTCGCCACCGGGACTCGTGGGGTGCTGCAGCGAGTCGCCGACCGGCTCACCGCTAAGCTCAGGCGCCCGATCCACGCGAAACCGTCCGCGACTGGGCGAGCGTCGCTCGAAACGACAAGCAGTTCCTGGGGGCGACCAAGCAGGGCCGTGCCACCAACCACCCCCGGGCCTCGACTTCAAGCAGAAGGGAACCAACCATGAAGGGCATGATCCACGCCCACGGCAAGACGTTCACCGCGATCTGGCACCTGGCCGATCCGGCAAGCGGGCGGCGTCAGCAACACTCGAAGGGCGGTTTCCGGACCCAAGGCGACCCAGGCCCACCTCAACTCGGTCCTCGGCAAGGTCGTCGAGCACACCTCACCGCGGGACAAGCCGCTGACCGTGAAGGCCTTGCTCGAGCTGCACTGGCTCCCGGCGATGGAGAGGCGCGGACTGCGCCCGTCGACGGTGAGCCGGTACCGAATGGTCGTGAAGTCGTGGCTGGTCCCGAAGATCGGAGCACTGAAGGTCGCCTCGATCACGCCGGCCCACATGAATGCCACGGTGGAAAACCTGAGGACCACCAAATCGCCTCAGGGCCACGCTGGCCTCTCAGACCGTTCAGTGCAGCTGGCCGTCGGCACGATGAAGGCAGCGACAACCTGGGCGCTGAAGAACGGGCTCCTCGGCCGCGACCCGCTAGCCGGCTACGACCGCCCAAGAGCCACGTCGAAGGAGATGTCGGCGTGGACCACCGAAGAGGCGCGAGCGTTCCTGACGGCGACCGCTGACGACCGTCTGGCCGTTCTCTGGGCGCTGGCGCTGACCCGGGGACTGCGCCGGGGCGAGCTGGCCGGGCTCCGCTGGGACGCCATCGACCTGAAGGGCGGCACGCTCCAGGTCCGCCGCACCCGAGTCATCGTCGACGGCAAGGTGATCGACTCGACTCCAAAGACATCGGCGGGGCGCCGCTCGGTACCCCTGGACGCGTCGCTCGTGGCGATGCTCAAGAGTCACAAGGCTCGCCAGGCGGCCGAGAAGCTGACAGCTGGCCCGGCGCACCAGGGCACCAGCTACGTGGCTGCCGACGAGCTCGGACGCCCCTACTACCCCGAGTACCTGTCGAGTCGGTTCGAGGATCTCTCCGGCGACGCGGAGCTGCGCAAGGTGCGCTTCCACGATCTGCGCCACACGGCCGCGTCGCTCATGCTGGGCGCCGGAGTCCCGGTGAAGGTGGTGTCCGAGATGCTCGGTCACTCCTCACCCATGATCACGCTCTCGATCTACCAGCACACGCTGCCGTCGATGCTCGCGACGCGGGAGAGGCGCTTTCGGCAAGTCTGTTGGGTGAGCGTCGACCTACTAGGGATCGGCGGGTTCGCCGTTCCGACAGCGCTGGCGGGCTACGCCCTCTATCTGAACTTGGGTCGGCGCCCAAACCGTCTCAGCAGCCAAACCATGAACGAGGAGAAGGCCGCGATCCCAATTGCCCGCGTGCTGGTGTCGCACAGCGGCAGATCGACCCGAGTGGAGGCCATTGAGTTTGAGTGGGCGTCGCCCGGTGACGATCCGGGGGTGACGGGCGGGAAGGTGCTGGCGCCCTTTTCCCTTTTCGAACCCATGGCAATCAGCTTCCAGCCCTTCTACGACACCTGGTACCCGGCGTTTCCCTCGGAGGGCTACCTGATGCAGGACGGAGACTCCCGGAGCTTCTTCTTCCACCTCCAGGTCGTCGACCCGTCGTGGTCGACGAAGCAACCGGAACGCGCCGAGTTCAAGGTTCGGGCACTCGTCAAGGCTGCGAATCGATCGAAGCCGTACCGAACCAACGAAGCCGCTTTCCAAGTGGCAACCGAGTCACGCTGACAACACGCTGACAAATCGGTGGGCTCACTGGCGCCGACCGATCGTCGGCAACGTCTCTACCTCGATCTTCACTCCGCTGGCGGGGGAGGGCTCGAACCTCCAACCTCCTGATCCAAAGTCAGGCGTTCTGCCGGTTGAACTACCCGCCAATTGGGCGGCACTACGCGTACCACACCGTTCCTGGGGGCCCGCGAGATGGACGGCTGGCACCGCCTGGCTCCGTACCCCCTGGTCGGACCAGTAGTCTGACGGGCGGCGCGGCGACGTAGGTGCGGCAGCAATGGAAGAAGAAGCCCGGCACCACGGACAGTCGACCTGCCCGGTGACCGCTCGCAGAGGAGACGGTGCGCCACGTGAAGATCCTCGTCGTTGACGACGACCCTGCAGTCAGCGGTTCGCTCGAACGCGCGCTGCGCCTCGAGGGTTACGAGGTGGAGACCGCTGCCGACGGCACCGGGGCACTCCATGCCCTCGCCCTCTCGTCCCCCGACGCCCTGGTCCTCGATCTGGGGCTCCCCGACCTCGACGGCCTGGAGGTGTGCCGGCGGTTGCGCTCGGCCGGAGACGACACTCCGGTCCTCATGCTGACCGCCCGCGACGCGGTACACGACCGCGTGCAGGGCCTCGACGCCGGAGCCGACGACTACCTGGTGAAGCCGTTCGCCCTGGCCGAGCTGTTGGCCCGGCTGCGGGCCCTCCTGCGCCGCCGGAGCGAGGGCGAGGGCGAGACCCTGCGGTTCGGCGACCTCGAGCTCGACCTCGGCTCACGCGAGGTGCGACGGGGCAACCGGAGCTTCACGCTCACCCGCATCGAATTCGACCTGCTCGAGCTGTTCCTCCGGCACCCCCGCCAGGTGTTGACCCGTGAGGTCATCTTGGAACGCGTCTGGGGTTACGACTTCGATTCGGGCACCAACTCCCTCGCCGTCTACGTGGGCTATCTGCGCCGCAAGACCGAGGCCGAGGGCGAGCCCCGCTACATCCACACCGTCCGGGCCGTCGGCTACGTGCTGCGAGAGCAATGACCTTCCGCACGCGCATCGTGCTGGCGGCGACGGTGACGGCCGTCTTCGCCGTCCTGGCCGCCTCGCTCGGCTCCTACCTCGCCACGCGCAACTCGCTCGTCAACTCCGTCGACGACACATTGATCGCCAGCGCCCACAGCGTCACCGTCCCCCAGAGCGGCGGCCTGCGGCTCACCGACAATGCCGGCGTCTTCGTCCAGGTGGTCGCGGCGTTCAACGACGACGCCGGTCTTCAGCACGGCGGCACTCCCGCTGACGGCGGCCACGAAGTCCGTCGCCGCCGGACAAGCCCCGGCCTACTTCACCGATGTGACCGTGCGACGGCAAGGGAGAACTCCGCGAGTACGTCGTGCCGGTGAAGCAGATCACGATCAGCCAGGAAGGGAGCGTGTCGTGCATCACCGTGCCGCAGGCCGCACTCCAGGTCGCGGCGTCGCTGTCCGGCGTCAATCAGCAGCTCGGCCACCTGACCCTGGCGCTCCTCCTGGTTGCCTTCTCGGGCGTGGCGCTGGCGATCCTCCTCGGCTGGCTCATCGCCCGCGCGGCGATCGAGCCCCTCAACGCCCTCACCGCCTCGGTCGAGGACCTCGCCGACACGACCGACGTCTCCGAGCGCCTCGAACCGGGCGGTCCCGACGAGCTCGGGCGCCTCCGTCGGGCGTTCAACCGGCTGCTGGGCGCCCTCGAGACCTCGCGCGAGTCCCAGCGCCAGCTGGTCCTCGACGCCTCCCACGAGCTCCGCACCCCGCTCACCAGCCTGCGCACGAACCTCGAGGTGGTCCGCCGGGTCCACGAGCTCCCCGCCGCCGACCGCGAGATCTTGGTGGACGACGTGCTGACACAGATGGAGGAGCTCACGAACCTCGTGGGCGACCTCGCCGAGCTGGCCCGCGGGGACCACACCGAGCTCGAGCCCGGGCCGATCCGGCTCGACGAGCTCGTCGAGGACGCGGTGGCGCTGGCCAACTCGCACGGCCGCCTGCGGGCGGTGCGCTTCGAGACCACCCTCGAACCGAACTGGATCGAGGGTCAGGGCGACCGGGTCACGCGGGCCGTCGGCAACCTCCTCGACAACGCCCTCAAGTGGAGCCCCGACGGTGGAGCGGTCCAGGTGACGTGCCGTGCGGGCACTGTCACCGTCCGCGACCACGGCCCGGGTATCGCCCCCGAGGACCTGCCGCGGATCTTCGACCGGTTCTACCGGTCCAGCGCCGCCCGGGCCCTCCCCGGGTCGGGCCTCGGACTGGCGATCGTGGCCCAGGTGGCACACGACGAGGGCGGCACCGTCCGGGCGGCGACGCCGGCCGACGGGGGCACGCTGATGGAGCTGCACTTCCCGGTGATCGCGGCACCGAGCGAAGTCGCCGCGGATCACTGACCGACGGGTGCCGGCTTTCGCTGACGCGGCCGGCGGAGAGGGCCTGGAGCTGGGAAGTGTGCTCGCGGCCAACCCACCCAGGTAGACCTAGCGGGTGGATTCACAACGCGAGCAGTCACCGATAGGCGAGGAGTCACCGCTAGTCAGCGCCCGGCGCTCGGACGCCATCGAGGCGATGCGCGAGGTGGGCGCGGCCGGCGAAGTTCTGAGGGGCATGTTCGAACAGCTGCGAACCGGCCTGGACCTCGCCATCGGGCAGATCCAGCGAGGGGGTACCGCGTTGGAGGTGGCCCAGTCCATGCAGCTGGCCGATCGTCGAGAGGAGTTGAACGCCGCCGCGGCCAGGGTCCGCAAAGCCCGTCACGAATTCCAACGGGCGATGTTCCTGCAGGCGGTGGCCGAGGGCAGTTCGCTCGCCGAGATCGCCCGGACCTGGCGCGTGTCGCGGCAGCTCGTGTCTCGCATGACGAAGGAGATCGACTAGCGCTCGTCGGCTCCGGCCGACTCCTCGGCGCTGCCGTCGCCGATCCACCCGGACGGCGGGTGCCGCTCAGGGGCTGAAGGAACCGCCTCCGTTGGTGCCACACGCCCGGATCATCCCGGTGATCGCCCCCAACCCGCTGCTACCCCTCGGTAGCAGCTTCGTCGGCAAAGTGGAGAGGCACTCCGCCAAGGCCTTCGAGAGGTGCGAAGAGATCTTGAAGCTCACCCGGGACTCGAAACCTGACTGCGTACATCGGACTCCGATGTCGTTCGGCGCGGAGAACGTGGCGCACGTCTCCGGTTGCGACCCGGGCAGCGGCGAGGCAGTCACCGCGTGGCTCGGGGCGGTCTGCGCCACCGGCGCCTCGGAGAGCCCCAGGCCGGCACCGAGGCCGACACCCAGTGCGAGCACCGCGATCAACAGGTAGGGCACGAGGGCCACTCGCAACGGCACCCGACCACGCTACGCGGAGAACTCCGGGCCGTCTCCGGTGAACGGGTTCGAACAACGGACACAGCGCCACCTCTTCGACGTTTCTTATCCTCGCTTGGTCGTCCTCTTAGTTCTCCGTCCGAAGATTGAGCCAACCCAGAGGAGGGCCGTTGTTCCACACTCAGCCGACGAACGGCACCGACACCCAAGGACGCGAAGGCTTCAACCGTCGTGTCCGCCGCACCAGCGCCAGGGCCGTCGGAACCGTTCGTGAAGGCGCCGAAGCCATCATGAGAGCCGTTTCCGTCTTTTCGGCCGGGCTCGCCCCCCGGGGTCTCGTGGTCGCTCCGGCACGGGTCGAGAGCTCCGGTCGTCGCTACCCCCCCAGCGCCCTGTTCTCTGGGCCTGCCGCTCCACCCTCGGCGGCTTCGTGCGTCGGGGGCAGGGCCGTCCCCCTGCCCCCGACGTGCTCTTCTCTCTGGCACGACTGACGCCTGCCCGCCGTCCGATCGGCGCCCGCCGGGAAGGGGGCCCATCTGCGGCTGCTAGCCTGCCGTCCCGACATGGGTTCGTTGATCAAAAAGCGCCGCAAGCGCATGCGTAAGAAGAAGCACAAGAAGATGCTGAAGGCCACCCGCTGGCAACGCCGAGCGGGTAAGTAAGCACTTCGGGTCAGGCGTTCGGGGGGGATTCGCCTTCCCAGCCGGCCGGAACGGTCCGCACCGCCAGCAGCCGCCCGGTCTCTCCTTGCACCTCGAGCGTCTCGCGCGCCGCGAGCCCGAGGACCTCGGGCGTCCCCTCCACGAACCAGGTCGCGCCGCTGCCGGCCAGCCGAGGGGTCCGACCGGTGGCCTCCGAGAGCGCCTCGCGCCAGCCGGAAAGGGCCGGTTCGACGACGAGCGCCGCCTCGGTGAGGTCGTTGCCATCGGTGTCGGCGTCGTGAACCGCGGGGGCCAGGGCATCGAAGGCGCGGTAGACGGCGGCCGTGCTCACCGCGAGCGGTGGCACCAGCAGCACGAAGGACAGCGGCTGGTACGGGAGAGGGGTCACCCGCTCCCCCAGGCCCCCCACCATGGCGCGACCGCCCACCACGCAGAAGGGCACGTCGGATCCGAGCCCGGCCGCCACCGCCGGGTCCGCCCGGCCGGCCCAGCGCAGGACGGCGGCGGCGTCGCTCGAGCCGCCGCCCAGACCGCCGCCGACCGGGATCCGCTTCACCAGGCGCACACCGGCCGTTCGACCCACCGCGTGGAGGGCCCGGGTCACCAGGTTGTCCGTCGCCGGAGGGAGCGAGCCCGGCGCCCACGGGCTCCGGTCATCGGCCACGATCTCGAGACCGGCGCCGTCGGCGTCGATCACGAGCTCGTCGCAGAGGTCGATCGACACCATCTCCGAAGAGAGCTCGTGGTAGCCGTCGGGGCGTCGACCGGTCACGTGCAGGGAGAGCGTCAGCTTGGCCGGGGCCAGAAGGCGGCGGACCTCAGCCATCGGTCCCGCCCACCGCGGCCAGGCGGCCCCAGCTGGCGACGTCGAGGTCCTCGGCCCGCGCCGTCGGCGCGACGCCGGCCGCCTCGAACGCCTCCGGCTCGACGACACCGGCCAGCGAGCGCCGGAGCATCTTGCGGCGATGTCCGAAACCGGCGCGGACGACGGCATCGAAGCGCTCGTAGGTGACGAGCGCCGGGTCGACCGCCGGGCGGGCCCGGCGGACGACGCGGACGAGGGAGGACTCCACCTTGGGCCGCGGAATGAAGACGGAGGCCGGCACCTGGCCCACGATGGTGGCCTCGGCGAAGTAGGCCACCCGGACCGACACCGCGCCATAGGCGGCGGTGTTGGGGGTGGCGACCAGGCGATCGGCCACCTCCCGCTGGACCATCACCAGCGCCGAGCCGATCGACGGAGCCTCCTCCAGGGCATGCAGGACGACCGGTGTGGCCACGCTGTAGGGCAGGTTGGCCACCAGGGTCCAGGGTGCACGCCTCGGCGCCCTCGAACCACGCCAGCCAGTCCAGGCGCAGCGCGTCCCCCTCGACCACCCGCACCGGGGCGCCGGCCGGCAGGAGCGTCGCGCAGGGCGGCGGTCAGGCGGCGGTCGATCTCGACCGCCACGACGTCGGCACCGGTCTCCAGCAGCGCCAGCGTCAGAGACCCGAGTCCCGGACCGATCTCGAGGACGTGGCTGCCCGTCCCGACGCCGGCCAGGCGCGCGATCCGGCGAACGGTGTTGGGGTCGGCCACGAAGTTCTGGCCGAGCGCCTTGCTCGGGTGGATGCCGTGCTCGGAGAGAAGTCGGTGAATCTCCGGGCCCGACAGGGTCACCAGGTGACGGTGACGCCGATGACCCCTTGGCTCAGTGGCGCCATTGCGGAGAATCCCTCCGGCGACAGATCGACGAGGTGCGGCGGGCCGGCGGTCTCCCGGTCGTCGACCAGGCACGTGATGGTGACCCCGGTGGCGTTGTCCCTGATCGTGAGGACCGTCCCGAAGGGCAGGCTGGTACTGGCGCAGCGGCCGGCGGGGGCCGCCGCGTACCAGGTGGCGAGGCCCGTCGCGGTGTCGGCCGGCGCCGCCGCGGTGGCGGCCGCCTCCGGCCGCGCCGTGGTCGGAGGCGTGGTGCGGGGAACCGTCGTGGGCGGCGCGGCCGTGGTCGTGGGCGGGGGCGGCGCGGCCGTGGTCGTCGTGGTGTCGAAGTCGGCCGTCGGGGCGAACTTGACCTGCTGGAGCCCGGGGACGATCACGGGCGCGCGCGGATCAGCTGTCGCAACGGTCCGACCACCGCCTGCGCCAGCGGGCAGCGCGCTCGACACCACGGCGCCCGTGCCTAGAAGCAGAAGAGGGACGCCCAACAGCGCTCCGCTCAGGAGCGCTCCGACGAGCGCGCGCCTCCCCCCGGTGCTATCTGTCCTCAGATCTCCACCCTTCCCCGGGGACATTGGGCCCTGGCCGACTCGAGGGTCGGCTGCGGGCTAGCGGGGATACTAAGGAGCGGTCCCCCACTCGGCAAGTGGGACCGATTTGACTCCGGGGCCCTACAGGGCGAACGCCCTGCGGGCGGCCGCCGACGACGAGCGGGCCAATTCGGCGGGTTCTACGCCTCGAAGCAGGGCGACGGCGGCGCCGACCAACGACACGAACCCCGGCTCGTTGGTCGTCCCGCGGTGGGGCACCGGCGCGAGGAACGGGCTGTCGGTCTCGACGAGCAGCCGGTCGCTCGGGCACAGTGCGGCGGCCTCGCGCAACGCGGTCGCGTTCTTGAAGGTGACGATGCCGCTGAAGGAGAGGAACAGGCCGGCGGCCAGACAACGCTCCGCCTCCTCGGGCCCGCCGGTGAAGCAGTGCAGGATGGTCCGCTCCGGGATGCCCTCGTTCTCCAAGACGCTGAACAGGTCGTCCCAGGCGTCGCGGGCGTGGATGACGAGGGCGAGTCCGCACCGCTGGGCCAGCCGGATCTGCTCGGCGAAGGCCTGGCGCTGCGCCGGCCGCGGCGAGTGCTCGTAGAAGTAGTCGAGACCGCACTCCCCGACCGCCACGAGCGCACCGTCGGCCTGCTCCAGCGTCTCCTCCACGAAGCGCGTGACGTCTCTCGTGCCCTGGCTGGCTTCGTGGGGATGGAGCCCGGCCGTGGCCCAGACGTCTGGGACATCGGTGCCGAGCGCACCGCTCCGACGCGACCGGGCGAGCGCCAACGCCTCCGCCGACGTCTCGGCGTCCGTCCCGATGCACACGACGCCGGCCACGCCGGCCGACGCCGCCCGCTGCAATGCGTCACCCGGCGCCGACTCGTAGTGCTCCTGGACGTGGCAGTGCGAGTCGAACCACTCGCCCACGATGCTCAGTCCTTTCGGCGCGGGAAGAGTGGCGTCGCCGCGCTCGACGGGCCGCGCGCCCGGGTACCCGCCCCAGGCGGCATCCGCCGGCAGCCGCCGGTCGGCGGGCGAGCCATCGAGTCCGATCTGCGCCCAGACCCGGTTGGCCGTGCTGGGCATGGCGGGTGACACCAGGAGACACACGATGCGCAACGCCTCGAGCGCGCTGCCGAGGACCGCATCGACGGCCGGACCGGGTTCCAACTTCCAGGGTTCGGTCGCCTCCAACTCCGCGTTGGCGGCGGCGATCAACCGCCAGGTGGCCTCCAGGGCCTCGTGCGGCGCGAAGCGCTCCCAGGCCGCGGCCGCGGCCTGCAGCGCGGCCGCGGCGGCCGCCGCCAGCGGGCTGGCCGGGTCGGGCAGCGGGCCGATCCCGCCGCACTTGGAGCCGACGACGGTCGCCACCCGGGAGACCAGGTTGCCCAGGTTGTTGGCGAGATCGGCGTTGTAGCGCGAGACGATCCCCTCGTAGGAGAAGTCGCCGTCGGTGCCGAGCGGGGTGTCCCGCAGCAGGTAGTAGCGCACAGCGTCCACCCCGAAGTCCTCGGTCAGCGAGGCCGGGACGACATCGGTGATGCGGACGGGGAGATCCGCCGACTCGGCGCTGCGGATGAGGGTCTTGGAGAGCTTCTGGCCGCCGATGAGCAGCCAGCCGTGCACGAAGACGTTGGCCGGTGGGTCGATGCCCGCGGCCATGCACATCGCGGGCCACCACACACAGTGGAAGCGGAGGATCTCCTTGCCGATCAGGTGGTGCACGGCCGGCCACCACTTGGCGCAGCGCGCCTCGTCGCTGCCGTAGCCGACGGCCGTGAGGTAGTTGATCGAGCGCGTCGTACCAGACATAGAAGACGTGCTCGTCGTCCCAGGGGACCGGGACGCCCCAGTCGATCGACGTGCGGGTGATCGAGATGTCGCGCAGGCCCCCGCGGATGAAGCTGAGCGCCTCGTTGCGCTTGGTGGGCGGTGCGACGGCACCCGGGTTGGCCTCGTACCACTCGATCAGCCGGTCCTCGAAGGCGCTCAGCTTGAAGAAGTAGTTGTCCTCGGCCATCTCGATCACCGGACGACCGTGGACCGGGCAGTTCCCGCCGACCAGCTGGTCCGCTGTGTAGTAGTCCTCGCAGGACACGCAGTAGAGGCCGCGGTAGGTGCCGAGCTCGATGTAGCCGTTGTCGTAGATGGCCTGGAGGAACTGCTGGGTCGCCTCGTGGTGGCGGGGCTCGGTCGTCCGGATGAAGTCGTCGTTGGCGATGTCGAGTCCGACCCAGGCCTCTTTGAATCGCGAGGACGTCCGGTCCGCCATCTCGAGCGGCGCGATCCCGTTCTCGGCCGCTGCCTCGGCGATCTTCGCGCCGTGCTCGTCGGTGCCGGTGAGGAAGAACACCTCGTCACCCAGCAGGCGGTGCCAGCGGGCGATGGCGTCGGCGTTCACGGTCGTGTACGCGTGACCGACGTGGGGCACGTCGTTCACGTAGTAGATCGGCGTCGTCAGGAAGAACGGCGGCACGGCGCCAGCGTACCGGCGCCCCCTCGGTCTTCCCGACGGGCCGGGCGACGTCCGCCGACGCGCCTCACCGGTGCGCCGGGAGGGGCTCAGTCCCGCGCCGCCCGCACATCCAGCGCCGCCTGGTAGGCGCGCCGACGCGCCACCCCGAGCGACGCCGCCACCTCGTCGGCCGCCTGGCGCACGCCGGATCCCCCCTCGAGGCGGGCGCGCACGGCGGCCACCATTCGGCGTCCGACGCCGGGCCCGGCGGGGCCGCGCCCGCCAGCACCACGACGACCTCGCCGCGGACCTCTCGGGCCGCGAACTCGTCGGCGGCCGCCGCCAGATCGCCCCGCCAGACCTCCTCGTGCAGTTTGGTGAGCTCGCGGGCCACCACGACCGCCGCGGGGGCCGCAGGCCCGACGCAGATCGTCCAGGGTGGCGGCCAGGCGGCCGGGTGCCTCGAGGAGCACGGTCGTCCGCTCCTCGGCCCCGATCGCGCCGAGGCGCTCCCGGCGGGCCGGTCCCCGGCGGGGCAGGAAGCCCTCGAAGCAGAAGCGGTCGGTGGGCAGGCCGCTCACCACCAGGGCGGCGTCGATGGCCGAGGGACCGGGCACGATGCTGACCGGGACCCCGGCGGCCGCCGCGGCGGCCACCAGCCGGGCCCCGGGGTCCGAGATGCCCGGCGTGCCGGCGTCGGAGACCACGGCCACCGTGCGGCCGTCGGCGACCCACCGGAGCACCTCGGGCACCCGCGCCGACTCGTTGTGCTCGTGCAGCGAGACCAGCCGGCCCGCCCCGGGGATCCCGAGCCGCGCTGAGCAGCGCCCGCGACCGCCGGGTGTCCTCGCAGCAGATCACGTCGGCCGCCGCCAGGGTCTCGATGGCCCGCGGCGAGATGTCGCCGAGGTTGCCGATCGGGGTCGCCACGAGCACGACGACCCCGGATCGCCCCGCGCTGCGGCCCGGCTCAGCCAGCGGCACGAAACTCGAGCGCGTCCCCGAGCCGCAGCCCCCAGCGGTCGAACGACCCGGCGGCGGACTCGAGGATCGAGCGGCCCCGCCGCCGCGGCAGGGCCAGCCGCCACTCCGGCAGCCGCACCAGGGCCAGGACGACGAGGTCGGCATCGACGAACGCCACGTCGAGCGGGAACCGCATGCCGAAGGAGTGCACGGCCCGGGTGTGCGGGAGGATCATGGCGCCGTCGTAGGTCGAGCGCCCGACGAGTCCCCGGTTGCGGTCCCAGAACGTCTCGGCCAGATCCGCGGCCGCCAGCACCTCGCCGTCCCGCAGCAGCCACCCCGTCTGCACGTCAGTCCTCCCGCGCCGGACGCTCTAGACGTTGAACCGGATCTCGAGCACGTCGCCGTCGAGCACCTCGTAGTCCTTGCCCTCGACCCGCATCCGGCCCGCCGACTTCGCCTTCGGCCAGCCGCCGAGCTCGAGGAGCTCGTCCCAGTGGATGACCTCGGCCCGGATGAACCCGCGCTGGAGGTCCGAGTGGATGACGCCGGCGCACTCGGGCGCCTTCGCGCCGGCCCGGAAGATCCAGGCGCGGCTCTCCTTGTCACCCGTCGTGAGAAAGGTGCGGCGACCGAGCAGCTCGAAGGCCGCCCGCGCCACGCGCGGCAGGGCCCCCTCGCCGAGGCCGAGGCCTTCTAGGAGCTCGTCGCGTTGATCGGCGGGGAGCTGCGCCGCCTCCGCCTCGAGCTGCACGCAGACGCCCGAGCACCTGGCCCGCCCCTCCGAGGCTCTCGGCCACCGGGTTCACGATGGCATCGGCTCGCTCCACCTGGTCCTCGCCCAGGTTGACGACCGCCAGCACCGGCTTGTCGGTGAGGAGGAAGGAGCCCGCCAGCAGGCCGCGCTGCTCGGCGCCCAGGCCGGCCCGGTAGAGGGGGACGCCGGCCTGCAGGTGCGCCATGGCGGCGTCCATCGCGTCCGCCTCCGCGCCGAGGTTCTTGTCCGATTTGAGGCGCGCCTGCTTGCGCCGCTTCTCCGCCTGGTTCTCGAGCGACGCGGCGTCCGCCAGCACGAGCTCGAGCTCGAGCGTCTCCAACGCGTCGATGGGATCGGACTCGCCGGGCACCTCGTCGTCGACGAACGAGCGCAGGACGAGGAGCACGGCGTCGACCTCACGGATGCCGGCCAGGAACCGGTTGCCCAGCCCCTCGCCCGTCGACGACCCCGCCACCAGACCGGCGATGTCGACCACCTCCACGCCCGGCGTGGACGATCTTCTTGCTCTGGCTGAGGGCGGCCAGGGCGTCGAGCCGGTGGTCGGGCAGCGGGGCGACCCCGACCGTGGTGTCGGTCGTGGTGAAGGGGTGGGGCGCCACCGGGACGTGTCCCCCGGTGAGGGCGTTGAACAGGGAGGACTTCCCGGAGTTGGGAAGTCCGACGAGTCCCAGGCGCTCCACGCACCCGACGCTACTCGGAGCCCTCGCGCCCGTCCGTTAGGCATGTCGCCCCTGTGTCGAAGCGAACCGTGAAGCGCAAGATCCGCCGAAGAAGAAGGCCAACCACGGCAAGCGGCCCAACTGCGGCCGCGGCTGACGCTCGGCCGCACCTCCGGGCTCCCTCCGGCCGGGCCGGCGGGCCCGCCCTACGTCGACAGGGGCCGTGTAGTCCCGGCCAGCGGACCCCTCGACGGTCCAGCACGGCGACCAGCTGCGTCGGGACGTCGCTGATGATCCCGTCGACGCCGAGGTCGAGCAGCCGCTCCATGGACTCGGTGTCGTCGATCGTCCACACATGCACCGCGACGTCCGATGCGTGCGCGGCGTCGACGAACTTCTCGATCGACCACGACGACGTCGCCATAGCGCTCGGGCACCTGGAAGGCGACCGCCTTCACCGGCGCCGGGTCCTCGCCGGCGTGGACCGACCGCCAGAACTCCGCCGTCGTCAACGTGCCGGCCGAGTTGCCGATCTCGGGCGCGAGCGCCGAGAAGGCGTCGGTCACCGGGTCGAGGAACGAGGTGACGATGACGTCGTCGACCCGCTCGTACTCGGCCAACAGGCGGGCCAGCGCCGCCTCGTAGGGCGTGACGGCCGGGGCCCCCTGCTTGATGTCGAGGTTGAGCACCACGCCCGGGAATTCCTCGAGGATCTCGCGCAGGGTGGCGACGCCGAAGTCCCGGTCCTCGGGCGCCCGGCCGCGGTAGGGATACTCCTCGGGGTCGCGCCCGGGGGTCACGTCGGCCCCGGGGATGAACCAGTAGGCGTTGTCGAGCCGGCGCAGCTCGTCGAGGGTGAGCGACGAGATGCTCCCCGAGCCGTTCGTCGTGCGGTCCACCGTGGCGTCGTGGCAGACGACGAGCTCGCCGTCGGCCGTCGCGTGCACGTCGAGCTCGAGGGCGCTGGCTCCGGCGGCGATCCCCTGGCGCATGCAGAAGAGCGTGGACGAGGGCCACTCCCAGGCGCCGCCCTGGTGCGCGTAGGCGACCACCCGGCGCTCCATCCAGTTGGCTCCTGACACCGTGCGCATCGTACCGGGCCGCCCCCAACCGCCCCCTACCCGATGCCGTGCCATTAGCCTCGTAGGGCCGTGATCGACCACATCCTCGTCGACTTCATCACCGCGATCCGTCGGTCGTTCGACGAGGCCCTGCTCCAGCGCCAGGCGGTCGAGGAGCGCTTCCAGGTGGACGTCTTCTTGGGCGACGTCTCCTGGGAGACGTCCTTCAGCCTTCCGGGCGAGGAACAACCACCCCGGGTGCGGGCCGACCTGTCGATCGACTGGCCGACCTGGAGCCAGACCGCCTACCGCAGCTGGTCCATCGGCGAGCCGCCCGACGAGCTTCCCGAGGTCGTCGTCGAGGTCGCGCTGCGGATCCAGCGGTTGGCCGAGTCCCTCCCGGCCGCGGCCGTCTTCGCCGTCTTGGCCCGCGAGAGCCCGGCGCTCGGGGCCGAGAGCCTCGTGCGGTCCGCCACCACCGTGGAGGAGGTCCACAGCGCCGAGGCCGACGGGAGCGCCGACACGATCCGCTGGGCCATCGAGGCCACCTACGAGGGCTCGCTGCGCTTCGAGGAGCGGCACCTGGAGGACCCCAGCACCATCGGGCCCATGACCGACGTGCTCTCCCGCTGGGTCGCCTCGACCCTGGTGCAGCTGGCCGACCTGCCGCTCGCGTTCCTCCCCCCGGATCCGCTGCCGCGGCACTGAGGCGACTGGCAGTGGCCTGCGCAGGACGACTAGCCATGACGCGGTGCAGACCCACCCGCGGTCGCCCGGGCTCATCGCTCGCCTCGCCGGCACCGGGCTGGCCCTCCTCGTGTTCGGGGGCGCACTGGCCGCCTGCGGCGGCGGGGCGCCGAGCGCCCCGCCGGCCGACCAGGGGGTCGTCGAGAACCGCACCGTCCCGGTCGACTCGGTCCCGCTGATCAACGAGCACGGCCAGCCGACGTCGCTCGCCGACGACCGGGGCAAGTACGTCGTGCTCTCCCCGTTCCTCACGCTCTGCCAGGACGAGTGCCCGCTCGTGACCGGCGCCTTCTTCGCCCTCACGCAGGATCTGCGCGCGGCCGGCCTGTCCAAGCAGGTG
Organism: uncultured Actinomycetes bacterium; assembly: GCA_963833735.1. Classification (GTDB taxonomy): domain Bacteria; phylum Actinomycetota; class Acidimicrobiia; order Acidimicrobiales; family RAAP-2; genus DATNIB01. The sequence continues at coordinate 120,175 of CAWHYR010000024.1, forward strand.
GTCCTGCTCGACCTCACGGTCGACCCGAGACGCGACACCCCCTACCGCCTGTCGCAGTACGCCAAGCGCTTCGGCGCCACCTGGCAGCTCGACACCGCGACCCCGGCCAACCTGGCCAAGGTCTGGAAGTTCTTCGGGGTCAGCTACCAGATCGTCCCCGAAGCCCAGCCCCCCCACGACGACTGGCTGACGGGTCAGCCCCTCACCTACGACGTCGACCACACCGACGGGTTCATCCTGCTCGACCGCGCCGGACACGAGCGGTTCTTGGACGCCAACGCGCCGAACCTCGGCGGCCACCTCAGTGCCAAGCTCAGGGCACTGCTCAACCCGGGCGGCATCAAGGAGCTGGACCACCCGAGCGGGGTGACCTGGACGCTGGCGGACCTGGTCGATGACGTCGGGTGGCTGGTTGGCCGGTCGATCCAGCCGGGGGCCACGACGTGAGCAGTCGAGCGGCCGGTCGCATCGGCGCCGGGCTCGGCACGACGGCGCTGTCGATCCTCCTCGCGGCCTGCGGCGGCGGAAGCCCCGTCACCACGTTCAACGAGACCCCGACGACGACGATGGGCGTCACCCTGGCCGAGGAGGCGTCGCCGGTCGGACCCATCCTGGCCACCGGCACCGGCTACACGCTGTACGAGTTCGTACCGGACACGGCCACCAAGAGCACCTGCGTGACGTCCGTCTGCGTGTTCCTGTGGCCCCCGGTCATCGTGACGGGAACGCCGACGGTCGGCGCCGGCCTCCACCGCTCGCTCCTCGGCACGCTGCGCCGGCCCGACGGCTCCACTCAGGTCTCCTACGGCGGCCACCCGCTCTATCGCTGGAACTCGGACACCAAGCCGGGCATGACGACCGGCCAGGCCCTGCTCAACGAGGGGGGCTACTGGTACGTGGTGTCGCCGGACGGCAAGCCGATCACCACGGCGTTCACGACGAACTGAGCCGGCGCGCCGATCGGTTCGGGCGGATGACGGTTCGGGCCGATGAGCCGGTGCAGACCGATGAGCCGGCGCGCGCTCCCGATGGGCGGCTGACCGTGCCCTCGAGGTCGTCGACGGACCGTTCAGCCCGCGGGGTCGGCGGCCGACACGTCGGGCGCCAAGAACTCCTGTTCGACCCGCCGGGTCACGCGGCGTTCGATGAAGAAGGCCAGAAAGGGCAGGAAACCGGCGCCGATCATCGCCGCCATCTGCAGCAACGTGAAGCGCCCGCGCCGGGCCAGATCGATGGCGGCCAGCAGGTAGACGATGTAGAACGCTCCGTGGATCGGACCGACCACCATCACGAGGCCCGGCTTGCTCGCGCCGTACTGCAGCGGGATGCCGATGAACACGAGGATGATGAGCCCGGTGCCCACCAGGTAGGCCATCACCCGGTAGCGGAGCAGCGCGCCCTTCACGGCCGCCTCACCCGCTGCGCCAGGTCTTCGGTTTGCTGTTGGCGGCCAGCTGGGCCAGCCGGTCGTTGTAGGCGGCCAGCTCGGCATCCTCGTCGTCGTAGCGGCGCACCGTGGTCACCGTCGGCGTGCCGACGGGAGCCCTCGCGGCCTCCAGCCGTCGCTGCGCGCGGAGCCCGACACTCTCGGGATCGGTGTGGATCTGGATCCACCACACCCAGACCCCGATGACGGCGAAGACCGGCCACTCGACGGAGTAGAGGTAGCTGAGGCCGTTGCCGCCGAGCGCGCGCGTCACCTGCCACCACCCCGCCACCAGGCAGCCCGGCGTCCACAGGAGCACGGCCGCGTGCAGCAGCATCGCCCGCTTGGAGAACCAGCGCTGGCGCACGCCCGGATCCTACCGGCGCCCCCGCGCCCCTTTGGGGGTCGCCCCCCACCCTCAAGCCAGGCCGGCCGCCGCAGCCAGGGCGCCCAGATCGGCGACCGGGCGGCCGCCCAGATGCGAGATGACCTCCGCCGCGCACAGCGCCCCGAGCTCGGCGCAGCCGACCGGGTCCTTGCCGTGCGAGAGCCCGTAGAGGAAGCCCGCCGCGAAGAGGTCACCCGCGCCGGTCGTGTCCACCACCTGGGCGACCGGCCCTGCGCCGATCTCGACCGGCCCGTGGACGGTGAGCACCACCGAGCCGCGGGCGCCCCGGGTGGCGGCGACCAAGAGCCCGGTCTCCTCGGCGGCCGCGATCGCCTTCTCGAAGGTGCTCGCCGAGAACAGGGCGACGAGCTCCTCCTCGTTGCCGAACAGGACGTCGATGTCGGAGAGCAGGAGGTCGAGGAACTCGCGGCGGTGCCGGTCCACGCAGAACGGATCCGACAGCGACAGGGCGACCGAGCCGTCGTGGTCGTGGCAGGCCTCGATGGCCCGGCGCATGGCCTCCTTGGCCGGCGGCAGATCCCACAGGTAGCCCTCCAGGTACAAGAGCTCCGAGCGCCGGACGAGGTCGAGCGGGATGTCATCGGGGGTGAGGGTGCCGGCGACGCCGAGGTGGGTGGACATCGTGCGCTCGCCGTCTTCGGTCACGAGAATCACGCAGCGGCCGGTTCCCGCGTCCTCGGTGGCCTCGACCCGGCCGGTCACCGGTTCGAACAGCACGCCGGTGGCCCGGATGGTCCGGGCGAACACCTCGCCCAGCCGGTCGTCGGCCACCTTGCCGACGAAACCGGCCGTCCCGCCGAGCGCGGCCACGCCGACCATCGTGTTGGCGGCCGACCCGCCCGACACCTCGGTCCCGGCGGCGGCGGCGGCGGCGATGACCTCGGCCTCGGCCAGGTCGACGAGGGCCATTGAGCCCTTGACAAGACCCAGGCGCTCGAGCTCGGCATCGGTGGTCGAAGACAGCACGTCGACCAGTGAGGAGCCGATGGCGACGACGTCCAAGAGATCATCGAGGGGCGCCGGGCGACCCAGTGCGGCGTCGAGGTCATCAGGCACGCCGAGAGGGTAGTCGCGGGTGGGGAGGGCCCCGGCGGTGGTTGGTAGCCTCGCGGCCGATGGCCTCCAGCTCCTCTGCCCACGACACCGCCGCGCCTGACGAGCCGCACCGGCTCCCGCGCTCGGCGGTCCCCCGCCGCTACACCCTCAGCCTCGCCCCCGACCTCGCCGCCGCCGCCTTCACCGGGTCGGCCGAGATCGAGCTCGAGGTGCTCGAACCGATCGACCGCCTGGTCTGCAACGCCGTCGATCTTTCGATCGGCGAGGCCACCGTGACGCTGGCCGACGGTTCCCGGCGCGAGGCCACCGTGACGCTGGACGAGGCCGCAGAGCGGGCCACCTTCTCCCTCGCCGAGCCGCTGGCGCCGGGCCCGGTCGTCCTCGCCTGCTCGTTCACCGGCGTGCTGAACGACCTGCTGCGCGGCTTCTACCGCAGCACCTACGTCGACGAGGCGGGGGCCACCCACACGATCGCCACCACCCAGATGGAGTCGACCGACGCCCGCCGCGCCTTCCCCTGCTGGGACGAGCCCGACCGCAAGGCGGTCTTCGAGGTCACGCTCGTCGTCGACCCCGAGAGCAACGCGTACTCCAACTCGTCGGTCACGAGCGACACGCTCGACGCCGACGGCAAGCGCCGCGTGCAGTTCGCCCCGACCATGATCATGTCGAGCTACCTGGTCGCCTTCGTGGTGGGGCCCCTCGTCGCCACCGAGCCTCGCGACGTCAACGGGGTGCCGGTGCGCATCGTCCACGTACCCGGCAAGGAGCACCTGACGGGCTTCGCCCTGGAGGTGGCCGAGCACTCGTTGCGGTTCTTCTCGAGCTACTTCGACATCCCCTACCCGGCCGACAAGCTGGACCTCGTCGCCGTCCCCGACTTCGCCTTCGGGGCCATGGAGAACCTGGGGTGCGTGACGTTCCGCGAGACGGCGCTCCTCGTCAACCCCGAGTCCGCCGCGCGCACCGAGCTCGAGCGCGTGGCGGACGTCATCGCGCACGAGATCGCCCACATGTGGTTCGGCGACCTGGTGACTATGAAGTGGTGGGAGGGGATCTGGCTCAACGAGGCGTTCGCCACCTTCATGGAGGTGCTCTGTGTCGACGCCTTCCGGCCCGCGTGGCAGCGCTGGGTCAGCTTCGGGCTCGAGCGCGAGATGGCGCTCAACGTGGACGGGCTCCATTCGACGCGCCCGATCGAGTACCCGGTCGGTTCCCCGGCGGAGGCCGACGGGATGTTCGACGTCCTCACCTACCAAAAGGGCGGGAGCGTGCTCCGCATGCTCGAGCAGTACCTCGGTGCCACCGTCTTTCGCGACGGCGTCCGCCAGTACCTGCGCCAGCACGCCTATGCCAACACCGTGACCGGTGACCTGTGGGACGCCCTCGAGGCGGCGAGCGGCGAGCCCGTCCGCGCGGTGGCGGACTCGTGGATCCTCCAGGGCGGGCATCCCCTCGTCACGCTGCGCGACGGGGAGCTGCGCCAGGAGCCGTTCGCCTATGCGCCGGCTCAGCCGGACGAACAGAGCGCCATCGGCTCGGTGTGGCAGGTGCCCGTGATCGTGCGGGCCGCCGGCTCGAGCGCCGAGACCCGCCTGCTGCTCACGGCCGGGCCGGTGGCCCTGGGCGAGTTGTCCGGAAGCGGCCCGGCCGTGGTCAACGCCGGGGGCTGGGGCGTCTACCGCACCGGCTACGGCGCCGACCAGCTGCCCGCGCTCGGCGCCCGCATCGGCGAGCTGGTCCCCCTCGAGCGCGCCAACCTGTTCCACGACACCTGGGCCCTCGTGCTCGCCGGCCACGTCTCGCTGGAGGAGTTCTTCGCCCTCGGCGCGCAGCTGGGCGACGACGACGAGCCGAGCACCTTTTCGACCGTGGCGGGCGCGCTCGGCCTGTGTGACCGCGTGATCACCGAGGCGGACCGCCCGGCCCTGGCCGGGGCCGCCCGCGCCCTGCTCGGCCCCCGTGCGGCGGTCCTCGGCTGGGAGCCACACCGAGGCGAGGGCGAGCGCACGCCGAGCCTGCGCGCGCTCCTGGTCAGCACCCTCGGCACGCTCGGGGAGGACGAGGCGACCCAGCGCGAGGCGCGGGTCCGCTACGACGCGGCGGCGGGCGGTGGGGCGGCGATCGACCCGGACCTCGAATCGGCCGTGCTCGACGTGGTGGCGGAGCGGGGCGGGGTGGCCGACTACGACGCCTTCGTGGCCCGCTACCGCGCGCCCAAGACACCCCAGGAGGAGCAGCGCTACCTGCGCGCCCTGTGCGACTTCCCCGGCGAGGACCTGGCCAACCGCACCTTCTCGTTTGCGCTCGCCGAGGTGCGCACCCAGGACGCGCCCTACGTCATCCTCGACCTCCTGACCAACCGGGCCAACGGCCCCGTCGCCTGGGCGCGGCTGAAGGAGTCGTGGGACGACGTCTTGGCCAGGTTCCCGGTCAACAGCCACTCACGGATGCTGGCGGGGCTGCGGGTCCTGTGCCGCGACGAGGCACTGGCCGACGACGTCGCCCGTTTTGTGGCCGGGCACCCGGTGCGCTCGGGCCAGCGCAGCGTCGACCAGGCGCTCGAGCGCCTGCGCATCAACACCGCGTTCGGCACCCGCCAGCGGGGCGGCCTCGGCCGCGTGCTGGCCACGGTGGCCGGCGGCGCACCGTCGTAGCCGTCGCGCCCGTGCCGACGATCCCGCGAGTCGGAGTGCGAGACACCCCCACGTGACGCTCTCGGTCATCGCCACGGTGTTCGTGCTGATCGCGGTCGCCGAACTCCCCGACAAGACGATGATCGCCACGCTGGTCATGGGCGCACGGGGCCGGCCGCTGCTCGTCTGGCTGGGGGCGTCGGGCGCGTTCTTGGTCCACGTGACCGTGGCCGTCGTGGCGGGCCGATTCCTCGAACTCCTGCCGCACCGGACCGTCGAGATCGTGGTCACCGTGATCTTCCTCCTGGGGGCGGCCTACCTCCTGTTCATCCCCGAGAAGAGCGAGGAGGCGCGGGGCGAGCGCGAGTCGACCCACGAGCTGCCATCGGGCACCGGCGCGCCCGGCGCCGAGCTCGCAGCGGCCGACGGCGGCGGCGCGTCGACGATCGCGACCCCGGTCACGTCGGCGACCGCCTGGCGCATCGTGGCCGGCGCCTTCGGCGTCATCCTGATCGGCGAGATCGGAGACCTGACCCAGCTGCTCGTCCTCAACCTGTCCGCCCACTACCACAAGCCCTATTCGGTCTTCACCGGCGCCCTGGCCGGGCTCGTGTTCATTTCCGGTGTCGCCGCCTTCGGCGGGCGGGCGCTGCTCAAGGTGCTCCCCCTCGCCCTCATCCGGCGGCTGGGCGGCGTCGTCCTGCTCGGCTTCGGCGTGTACAGCATCGTGAACCTGGTGCGCGGGTGAGCTGGGACCTGCCGCCGCGCGACGACAGCGATCACCGCCGCCTCGAAGAGGTCATGGCGATGGCCCGGCAGACCCGCGGCTTCATGCCCGACGACGAGGGCGAGGCACTGCTGTGGGCCGCGCTGCGCGCCGGGCAGACGTTGCGCACCACGGCGTTTCGGGGAACCACGATGGCCGAGATCGGCGCCTGGTGCGGGAAGTCCACCCTCTATCTCGGGGCGGCCGCCGAGGCGACCGGCTCGGTGCTCTTCAGCGTCGACCACCACCACGGCTCGGAGGAGAACCAGACCGGGTGGGAGCACCACGAGGCCGACCTCGTCGACCCCGCCGACGGGCGACTCGACACGCTCCCCCACTGGCGCCGCTCCGTGGCGAGGGCCGGCCTCGAGCACTGCGTGGTGGGCCTGGTCGGCGACTCGCCCACCATCGCGGCCCACTTCTCGACGCCCCTCGGCTTCTGCTTCATCGACGGCGGCCACGGCGCGGAACCCGCCTTCGCCGACTTCGCGGGGTGGGCCCCCCTCGTGGTGGTGGGCGGCTGGCTGGCCATCCACGACGTCTTCGAGGACCCGGCCGACGGCGGTCGCCCCCCCTACGACCTGTGGTCTGCCGCCCTCGAGTCGGGCGACTGGACCGACGACGGCGAGCAGGGCAGCCTCCGCGTGCTGCGTCGCCGGCGCTGAGCCCACCGGCACTGAGCAGACCAGCACTGAGCAGACCGGCACTGAGCCCACCGGCGCTGGGCCCGCCCCGGCCCGGCCGGCCGGTCGCTCACGCTCAACCCAGCAGACCGCAGTCCCCGCCGGCGCCGGTGCAGGTCGACTCGGCGAGATCCAGGCCGGCCGGCAGCGACTCGCCCCGGAAGAGCCCGGCGGCGGGGGTCGTGCTGCTGAGCGCGTCGGCGGCCAGCACCATCGCGGCCGCGGTGTAGGTCGTGCGTTCGCCCGAGGGGAACGTCTCTTCTGTGGGGAAGACCATCCCGGTCCAGTAGGAGCCGTCGGGGAGGCGCAGGCCCTGGCCGGCCGCGAACACCGCGTGCGCCGTCGCCTCCATGCCGAGCGCGTCGAGTGCGAGCACGCACTCCGCCGTCTCCGCCGCGGTCACCCAGTCACCGGTCGACACGCAGCGCACGCCGCGCCCCTCGATCACGAAGGTGTCCCACCCGGCCACCATGCGCTCGCGCCCGCCGTCGAGCGAGAGCGCGCCGGCCAGCATCGGGTAGTACCAATCCATGGCGAACTCGTGCTTGGGGGCGAACGAGCGCCGGTGGTGGGCGACGGCGTGCCCCAGGCGGCCGGCGGCCAGCTCCCAGTCCGGCCGCTCCTTGCCGAGGCGCTCCGCCAGGGCCATGGCGCAGCGCAGGCTGTGGTAGATCGACGAGGAGCCGGTGAGGAGCGCGTAGCCCTCACGCAGTCCCGAGGCGTCGAGCGACCACGTCACCGAGCCGTCGCGGCGCTGCCAGCGCAGCACGAAGTCGATGGCGCGCTCGGCCGTGGGCCAGAGCCGGCGGGCCAGATCGAGGTCGCCGGTCACGAGGCGAGTGGTGGAACAGGCCCGTCGCCACGTAGGCGCAAACATTGGTGTCGAGGCGCTGGTCCTTCACGCCGCCGCCCAGGTAGTAGTTGAACCAGCTGCCGTCGGCCAGCTGGCGGTCGGCCAGCCACTCGTAGGCGAGCTCGGCCTCGGCGTCGAGCCCGCAGACGCTGAGCGCCATCGCCGACTCGACGTGGTTCCAGGGATCGCAGTGGCCCCCGTCGAACCACGGGATCATGCCGTCGGGCCGCTGGACCTCGCGCGATGGACTCGGCCGAGGCCAGCACCTGGGCGGCCGTCAGCACGCCTCGAACCTCGGGGATGGCGGCGGCGCCGGTGCGGGTGCCCCCCGCCCGGACGATGTCGCTCACGCGGCCGCCTCCTGCTCGGGGCGGCGGGCCGCCGTTACGTCGCCCGGGCGCGCGGCGGCCGGCTTGGTCGGCTTGCGCAGGTAGACGACGAGGCTCTTGCCGAGCAGGGGACTGAGCACCCGGTCGGCCCACCGCGTGGTGCGGGGGGCGGCGACGATGTCCCAGACCAAGAGGCGGTGGTAGGCGAGGACGGCCCGGCTCTGGTCGTTCTTGACGCCGACCAGGCACTTCAGCCACCAGTAGGGGGAGTGCAACCCGTGGGCGTGGTGCGAGCCGAGCGGCTGGAGCCCGGTCGCGGACAGGCGGCGCCACAGCGTGGAGCGGCGGTAGATCCGGATGTGTCCGCCGGGCTCGTTGTGGTAGCCGTCCGAGAGGAGCCAGTTGATGATCTCGGGTCCGCAGCGCGGCACGGTCACGGCGAGGACGCCGCCCGCCCGCAGCACTCGGGCCAACTCGGCCATGGTCGTTCGGTCGTCGTAGATGTGCTCCAAGACCTCGGAGGCGATCACCCGGTCGAAACTCTCGTCGGCGAAGGGCAGCGACAGCGCGTCCCCCTGCACGGCGGCCGCGCTGGCCGTCTCGCCGATCTCGCCGGCCTCGAGCATGGCGCCGAGCATGCCCTGGACCTGGCGGACCTCGGCCATGGCGGCGTCGAGGGCGACGACCGCCGCGCCGCGCCGCGCCGCCTCGAAGGCGTGCCGGCCGAATCCACAGCCGAGGTCGAGTACGCGCTCGTCGGCCGACAGCCCGAGGCGGTCGTAGTCGACGGTCAGCACGGCGCACCCGGGACGGCGTCCCCGACGGCTTCGCCCGGCGCGTCGGGCAACGGCTGGCCGGCCAGCATCGAGGCGTAACAGGCGGCGGTGCCGACCGCCGTCACCTGCCAGGTGAACCGGTGCAGCACCCGCTCGCGCCCGGCGTCGCCGAGCCGGCGGCCGAGCGCGGGGTCGTCGAGCACCCGGCCGATGGCCGCCGCCAAAGCGCCCGGGTCGTTGGGCTCGACGAGCAGCCCCGTCTCGCCGTCGCGGCCGACCACCTCGGGCAGCGCGCCGCCGGTCGTGGCCACGACCGGCACCCCGCAGGCCATGGCCTCGATGGCGGGCAGCGAGAACCCCTCGTAGAGGGAGGGGACGACGGCCACCTCGGCCTCCCCGTAGAGGGCGGCCAACTCCTCGTCGGTGATCCCGGTCACGCAGCGGACCACCTCGTGGAGGCCCAGGCGGTCGATGGCCTTGGCGACGCGCCCGCCGGGACGGGGGTTGCCCACCACGACGAGCTCGACGGCGCGCTCGGTGGCCAGCTTGGCCACCGCTTCGAGGAGCGGCACCAGGCCCTTCAGCGGCACATCGCTCGACGAGGTGACCATGAGCCGGCCGGGCACGGGTGTCCGGTCGAGCGGTGGCTTGAACACCTGGTGGTCGACGCCGACGGGCACGACCGTGACCCGCTCGGGCGCGACGCCGAGCTCGGTCGAGATGTCGAGGCGCGAGTTCTGCGACACGGTCACGATGGCGGGCAAGCGGCACGCCACGCGCACCTGCATCCGCAGGAAGCCGAACCAGCGGCGGGTGGTGAAGCGCTGCCAGGCGTTCGTGGTGTGGTCGAGGGCCAGCTGCCGGTCGACGGTGATCGGGTGGTGCAGAGTCGTGAGCAGGGGCCAACCATCCGCCACGAGCCCGAGCATCCCGTTGCCGAGGCACTGGTTGTCGTGCACGATGTCGAACTCCCCGGTGCGGCCCTGCAACACGGCGCGGACGCGCCGAGCGTAGGTCTGGGGTTCGCCGAATCCGGCGCCGCACATGACGGCGAACTCGATGACGTCGGTCAGGCTGTGGAACTCCCGGGGGTGGGGCACCCGGAAGGGATCCGGGTCGCGGTAGAGGTCGAGTCCGGGCACGGGCGTGAAGCCCACGCCCGCATCGAGCTCGGGCCAGGGCTGGCCCGCGAAGACCTCGACCGAGTGCCCGAGCGCCACCAGCTCGCGTGTCAGGTGCCGGGTGTAGACGCCCTGGCCACCACAGCGCGGGTTGCCGCGGTAGATGAGGAAGGCGATCCGCAGGCCACCGGGCTGGGGCGGGGCGGCGACGACGGAGGGGGGCACCACGATCTGGCGGCTGCGTTCCCAAGAGGCCCGCAGCTCCCGCCAGCGCTGACGGGGCGTCTTAGGCACGCGACACCACCGACACTGCGACCATGCGGGCCAGCCTCCCCCGCCCCTCACCATGGGCGCAAGCAGGACGTCTGCTTCCGCCTCGGACCCGGGGCCCCACTAGCCGATGCCCAGCCATCCGAGGAGCGTCTGGCCCACCAGCAGCGTGGCGAAGCCGGCCACCGCCGCCACGCAGATACCCCCCAACCACCGGGCGAACGGCCCGTTGGCGGCCGAGCCGAGGAGGCTCCTCCGGTTGGCCAGGACCAGGATGAACATCAGGGTGATGGGCGTGATGATCCCCTCGAGGACCTGGGTGTTCACGATGAGGTGGATCAGGTTGCCGGGCACCAGGACCACCGAGGCGCCGAGTGCGATCTGGGCGGTGAAGAGCCCGAGGAAGATCGGCGCCTCCCGGAAGTTGCGCGACACCGAGCGCTCGACCCCGAGCGCCTCGGCGACGGCATAGGAGGTGGAGAGCGGGACGACCGCGGCCGCCAGGGCGGAGGCACCCAGGAGGCCGAGACCGAAGAGCAGCTCGGCGCTCGGGCCGGCCAGGGGTCGCAGGGCCCGCGCCGCCTCGGCAGCCGAATTCAAGACGCCGGTGTCGCCGAGGACGGCTCCGGTGACGACGATGATGGACATGGCGACGATGGCGGCGGCGATGGCGCCGAAGATGGCGTCCACCCGCGCGTAGTGGTACTCCTCGGGGGCGGTCCCCTTGTCGACGACCGCGCCCGCCGTATAGAGCTGGATGTAGGGCGTGATGGTCGTGCCGATGAGCGCGACGCCGAGGAAGATGAACGCACGCGAGGCGAGAAAGTGAGGGTAGGCGGCCTGGGTGACCACCTGTGACCAGTTTGGATGACCGAGCACCGCCGCGATCAGGTAGGTCACGAAAACGGCCGTGAGGAGGAGCAGGATGCGCTCGGCGTAGCGATAGGAGCCGAAGAGCACCAGCGCCCAGATGAGCACGGCCGCTATCGGCACAGAGAGGTAGCGCGACACGCCGAAGAGTTCGAAGGCGGTGCCGATGCCTGCGAACTCGGTGATGACGAGGCCCACGTTGGCCACGGCGAAGCAGATGACTGCGAAGGCCGTCAGGCGGAGCGGGAACTCCTCGCGGATGAGTGCGGCCAGGCCCTTGCCGGTGAAGACCGACAGCCGGGACACCATCTCCTGGACGACCACGTAGGCGACCGTGATCAGCACCATCAGGAACAAGGTGCGGTAGCGGAACTCCGCGCCGGCAGACGCGTAGGTGGCGACGCCGCCCGCGTCGTTGCCGGCCGCGGCGGCGATCACGCCCGGCCCGACCACCGCCAGGTAGAGCCAGATCCGCCGCTTGCGCCTCGCCACGGTCGGGCCCCCGGCGGCGGTCACGCTCACTGCAGCAACCGGGGGAAGTGGAACCGGCCGCGGCGTCGGCACGAGTTGGTCGAGGACGTCGTCGGCCAGGATGCGGCCGATGGGCCGACCGTTCTCGACGACGACCACCGAGAGGCGTCGGGCCTCGACCAGCTGCTTGGCCACCTCGTCGGCCGGCGTGTCGCGGGTCACGGTGATCGGCTCGTCGTCGCCGATGAGCGAGGAGATCTGGGCGTCCGGCTCGACGCGCAGCGCCAGCAGGAGCTGCAGGAGTGGCAGGTCCGCCACGAGGCGACCGGACTGGTCGACGACGGCGACGGCGTCGACGTCCACGTCGTGCTCGCGCGCCTCGGCCAGCCGGTCGGCCACCTGGCCCGCGCTCTCCTCGGTGCTGGCGGTCACGACGATCGTCGTCATGAACCCGCCGGCGCTGTCCTCGGGATGCCCGAGGAGGAGTCGCAGCGGCGTCGCCGCGGCGGAAGGCATGAGGGTCAACAGCTCCTCGCGGTGCTCGCGGGGCAGGTCCCGCAGCGCGTCGGCGGCCTCGTCGGGCTCCATGGACGCCACCAGCTCCGCCGCCTGGTGGGGCTCCACCTCGCGCAGCAACGAGACGAGGTCGTCGGGTTCCATCTCCTCCAAGGCGTCGGCGGCCTCGTCCGGGGAGAGGGCCGACAGCAGTTCCTGGCGGCCGTCGCGCCGCAGGTCCTCCAACAGGTCGGCCAGCTCACCGGGGCGGAGCCGGTGCAGCCCCTCGTGCGTCGTGCGCAGCCGCACCTCGGAGACGCCGCGAGAGCTCTCGCCGAACGGCTGGATCGCCGCCCAGTCGATGACGCGATCGGGCGTGGGCAGTGGTCGCCAGTGCCGCGGGCCCAGCCTGCGGAAGAGCGTGGCCGTGCTGACATCCACGCCGACCAGCCGGATGCGACCGATCACCTCGGCCAGATAGAGGTCGGCCGCCCGGATGACCTGCACGCCGTCCACGTCCACCAGCTGGTGATCGAGGACGTCGTGGGCCAGCATGACCTCGCCGTCGCGCCGGGTGAAGTCGCGCAGGTCGAGCCGCGCCGTCCGCAGCAGCACCTGGGCACGCTCGAGTCGGTCGACCGCGCTGGCGTCGACGAAGGCCAACCGTCGCCCGACGCGCACGACCAGGCCGCTGGCCGGCGGGTAGGTCTGCCCGTCGGACCAGAAGGCGACGATGTCGTCCAACCGTCCGATCTCGTCGCCGGCCTGGTTGCGCACCGGTCGGCCGATCAGGCCGGCCAAGGAGACGATCGAGTCGAAGACGCCGCGCGAGGCCAGGATGCGGCGCGTCTGGCGGCGCCGACCGCGGCGCAGCCGCGCGCCGCGGTGGGCGCGGGTGGGCGACGGCCTGGCGGCGGCGGGACCCGGGACGCTGCCCGGAGCGGCTTCGGTGGTCATGGGAACCTCCCAACGATCGGATTCGGGCGCGGCGACCCAAGACAACGGGCCGCGTCCTCGCCGGTCGGTCCTGCCGGGGGTTCCGCCCGGGTGGGGGAAGGTCAGCCGGCGGAGCGGGGGCGAGGTGTGCCGCTGCGTCTACTGGGGGGTTCGTCGCGTCGCATCGGCCACACCTCCTTCGGCTCGTGCCCACAGGGCGTCGTTCGCTGGCCACCAGGCCCGCCGGCGGTGCCCGCGTCGTATCGGACCGGACACGGTCCTTCGCGAGCCCCCGCAGCCTACCGGCTCTGACCAGGCCGGGACCGG